>NZ_NIBN01000001.1:1780331-1903351 GCF_002174385.1 Enterococcus sp. 6D12_DIV0197 | reverse complement strand
TATCACATACTAATTATACACGATTTTATTCACAAAAACAAAAAAAATCTAATCATTTTATTTTATATAGATTAAAAAAGGTAAATAGCACCTGCTGAAAGCAGGTGCCTATACTATAAAATCATTCGTTTTCTTTGAACCAAAAGCTATGCTCGGCTATAATTTTTCACTTCAGCAGCCATTGCATCAACAAACAGATTCAATTCTTCGACTTGGGTCTCCTTGCTGCCGTAGCGACGGATATTGACTGTCGCATCATTGACTTCTTGATCCCCAACAACAATTTGGTAAGGAATTTTTTGGGTTTGTGATGCACGGATCTTATACCCCATTTTTTCGTTGCGGTCATCCACTTCCACTCGCAGTCCTTGCGCTTGCAGGCGTTCTTTGATTTCGTAAGCATAGTCGCTGTGGGCTTCGACTGAGACCGGAATGATCGATGCTTGGATTGGTGCCAACCAAGTCGGGAATGCCCCTTTATAGACTTCTGTCAGGTAAGCCACAAAACGTTCCATCGTTGAAACGATTCCGCGGTGGATCACCACTGGACGGTGATTGTTTTCGCCATCTTCACCAACATATGTTAGATCAAACCGTTCAGGCAATAAGAAATCCAATTGGATCGTTGACAAGGTTTCTTCCATACCTAAAGCTGTTTTCACTTGGACATCTAGTTTAGGTCCGTAGAAAGCTGCTTCACCGTCAGCTTCAAAATAATCCAATTCTAATTCATCCATGGCCGCTTTTAGCATTGTTTGCGCATTTTCCCACATCGCATCGTCATCAAAATATTTGTCTTTGTTTTGTGGATCGCGATAACTTAAACGGAAACGATAGTCAGTAATATTAAAGTCTTCGTAAACGCCCACCATAAGATCCAGTGTCCGTTTGAATTCTTCTTTGATTTGATCAGGACGAACAAATGTATGACCATCATTTAAGGTCATTTCCCGAACCCGTTGCAACCCTGATAGTGCCCCTGATTTTTCATAGCGGTGCATCATTCCTAATTCAGCGATCCGAATTGGTAGTTCACGATACGAATGGATGTCATTTTTGTAAACCATCATGTGATGCGGGCAATTCATTGGTCGTAGAACCAGCATTTCGCCATCCCCCATATCCATTGGTGGGAACATGTCCTCGTGGTAATGATCCCAGTGCCCTGATGTTTTGTATAAATCCACGTTTGCCATGATTGGTGTGTATACGTGTTGGTACCCAAGGCTAACTTCTTTATCCACGATATAACGCTCGATCGTACGACGGATCGTTGCTCCTTTTGGCAACCAGAAAGGCAAACCCGCGCCGACTTCAGGGGACAACATAAACAATTCTAATTCTTTCCCTAATTTACGATGATCGCGTTCTTTTGCTTCTTCTCGTAAACGAATAAATTCCTTCAAGTCTTTCTTATCGAAAAAGGCTGTTCCATATACCCTTTGCATCATTTGATTATCAGAACTTCCACGCCAATAGGCTCCGGCTACTGATAACAATTTGTACACTTGGATACGACCTGTCGATGGGACATGAGGGCCGCGGCATAAGTCAACAAATTCTCCTTGCTGATAGGCAGTAATCGTTTCGTCATCTGGTAATTCTGTGATCAACTCAACTTTGTATGGATCTTCAGCAAAAAGAGCCAAAGCTTCCTCTTTTGTTAATACACGTCGTTCAATTGGCAGATTTTCTTTAATGATTTTCATCATTTCTGCTTCGATTGCTGGTAGATCTTCCGCAGTTACTGGGTTTTCCCCATTGTCTGTGTCATAGTAAAAACCAGAATCAATTGCAGGTCCTACTCCAAAATGGATCGATGGATAGAGTCTGCGCATGGCTTGAGCCATTAAATGAGCTGTCGAATGACGAAGTAAACCTAAGGCGTCTTCATGATCGGGTGTCACGATCTCAATCGTTGCATCTTCTTCGATCGGACGTGAAAGATCGATCAGTTGTCCATTGACTTTTCCAGCTAAGGCTTTTTTTGCAAGACTTTTCGAGATACTTTCAGCAATCTCTTTAGTTGTTACCCCAACAGCAAATTCTTTTTTTGCGCCATCAGGAAATGTAATAAATAATGACATATGAATGTCCTCCTTTGAATGATTTCAATCAATAAAAAAGTCCTAGTATCGGTTACGATACTAGGACGATCACTCGTGGTTCCACCTATTGTTCGAAAACAGAAAAAGTCTGTTTTCCTCTTCATGAGATAACGGTTCAACCGCCTCCGTTTCGACAGAGGTCTAAAAAAGTGGTCATCCTTTGGTTTTCTTCCAGGAAATTTTCAGCCAAGATTTCCCTCTCTTATCGAAGACTCTCAAACTCAGGTGTCTTTTTTATTGATCGATTATGGCTCAATTAAACCACTACCTACAAGAAAAAGCAAGAGAATTATTTCCAATCGCCATTCACAGCATAGGTTCCTTGCTTCATTTCATTGATGATGACATGGATATGCTCCTTAGGGGCACCCGTATTTTTATGGACCGCCTCAGTGATTTCTTTCATCATATTCGTCAGTTGTTCTTGCGAACGCCCTTCAACTAGTTCGACATGAATAAATGGCATACGATTTCCTCCTTTGTTTGCTTTTGATTATACACCTTTTTCAAAAAGACAAAAGCTATTCCCATGATTTCCAAAGAAAAACGTGTCTTTATTCCTCCTGATACACGACAGAAAACTTTTCACAAACGCATAGCATTTGATCGTGAAAAGACAACCCCGCTGAGGCATAAGCTCGTCGAAAAAAAGCTTCATGAACACGGCGCCAATAAGCCAAAGTGCGATCTCCTTCCCCTTCTAAAAAGGCAAACGCTGCTGTCACTTCATCAAATGGCACGATCGACACTGACTCTAAATAAAGAACAGCTCTTGGTACATCCGAACCATCTAAAAGGACACTATACGTTTCTGATTGCGGCAATGCTTCTTGCTCGATTTCATAGAGCGCAGCGGCGGAGGTCGTCGCTGTCTTTTTGCCAGCTAAAACAAGTGCTGCCAGTTCATCCGCCATTTCTGAAGTATCACCAAAGGACCAAGCATCTTCATAGGTCAGAGAAGATTGATTTCTTGGATTTGCTTTTAAAAACCGCTGCCAAAACGCTTGAATCTGACTGTCTTTTATTTTTGGTTCTCTGGTCTCATCTGCCAATTTTTTTCACTCCAATACTTCGTATATGTTTGGACATTCTCAGCTTCTTGCCAATCATAGGCCAACCCAAATTTCTCGCTGATTTTCTTTGCTTGCTTATCAAATCGTTTTTGCATCTTCAAAAGGGACTGACCGCAAGCAGTGATCGTGGAAAAATCAAGCAATGAGGTCAATTCCCGCCACTCCTTTTCCGTTAGAAACGACTGCAGGTATTTATGATTTTTCCCAGTACTCACCTGAAATTGCTGAGCATGGGCAACAAACAAATCTTCAATCCATAACAACTCTTGCCAACAAATGGTATATAAATGATCCGCAGCATAAATCAGCTGCTTTCGAAGCAGCCCTTTCACAACATACGTGCTTACCCACCAAAATTCGTTGCAGTGTTCCTGAAAAGCGGCTTGGGTCGGGTGCTTGATCCAGTAATGCGAATGATTTGCTTGATTAGCAAAACTTAGTATTTGGTCTGGATCAAGCAGCGGCTGCAAGCCTGGTTCGTTAGCCAGACGATCGACCAATACAAGAGGACATAGCATGAGATCGATTCTTACTCCGTCTAAAAAATGCATCAAGTACGTAAAACACCCGCCCAAACTTGGCGGATAGATGGTGCTAGCTTCCGGTGTTTGCCTGATCATGATCGGTCCAAAGGCTTCTAACCATGAAGGATCATCGACCAAGGGCTGAATATCATCCATTACGTAAACCACATCAAAGTCTTGTAAAAAATCTTTTGGCGCCTGTGGATCGGTCCGTGAACCAGATAAACCGATGGCACGTGCCCCAACACGTTGCCCCACAGACAGGATCAATTGGTGCAATTCTGCTTCTTCCCTCACCGTCTACACCTCTTTTTCGTTTCGTTTTTGAACACCTAAGCTCTTTTTATAAATATTAGCATAGTTTCTTTTTTTCCACGACATTCGCAGGGAAAATATGCTATAATTTTATGTCGCAATTTTTTTAAGGAGGATCCTTCGTGAACGAACGTCAAAAAGAACAACAACATGTCAATGAAACCATTGCTCTGATCCACAGAGAACAAGCGATCCTTTCGCAGCAAAAACAAGAGTTAGCCGCTAAAATGGATGATCAATTAAAAGAAATCGCCGATAAGAAAATTCGCGGGGGCGACAGTGAAGCCTTTTATGAATCAGTTATCGAGTACCAGCAGCATGAACAAGAATTGCTGATAAAATACCAAACCGCAGAATCACAAGAAAAACGCGTCAAAACCTTAACAACGATGGCGGGCAATCCGTATTTTGCTCGAATCGATTTCAAAGAAGAACAAGAAACCGAGACCCTCTATTTGGGGATCGCTTCATTGCGAGACAAAGATGAAGAAACGATCGTCATCGACTGGCGCGCACCGATCGCCAATCTTTATTATGAAGGAGAGCTTGGTGAGACCTTCTACGAAACAGACACTGATCGGTTTACGGTAGAATTGCTTTTGAAACGCCAATTTAAAATTCAAAATGGTGAAATCTTGTCGATGGTCGATACTTCGGAGATCATCAATGACGAATTTTTGTTGGAAATATTGGATGAAGCCTCTTCTTCTCAAATGCGTAACATCGTTTCGACGATCCAAAAAGCACAGAATCAAATCATTCGTGATACCACCAATAAATTCTTACTGATCGAAGGGATTGCTGGAAGTGGGAAAACCTCTGCTTTGTTGCAACGGGTCGCCTTTTTACTTTATCGGAATCGCAAATGGTTGGACGAAAAACAAGTCTTGCTGTTTTCACCCAATCATTTGTTTTCTGACTATATTTCCATGGTCCTGCCTTCTTTAGGTGAAAGTGAAGTGCCCACAAGAACCTTCCACCACTTTATCCAATTGATTCTGACTGGCTATGAAGTGACGAAAGAAACCCAACAAGAAGAAACCTTTTTAAGCGGCGACGATGATGCCATTGAAAAAATCAAAAGTAGTCTTTTCTTGGTGGAAAAAATCAACCGTTATGTCCGTTCGATTGCACCAATCGGTCCCTTGTTCCGTGATCTAAAAATCCAAGGGCAAACCTATTTGACAAAAGAACAGATTCGCCGCTGGTATCAAGAAACCAATAACGAACTGCCGATTTACCAAAGAACCCAACTGCTTCAAACGAAATTATTAAAAAAAATCGGCGGCTTGGAAAAAGATGAAGCCAAAAAAGACTGGGTCAAAGAAGCGACCGAAGAACAATTGCAACAAGTATTTGCCAATGATCCTCATCAAGAATACAGCGAAGAAAACGAACGCCGTTTGCGGAAGAAACTTAGACAGCAGATCGTCCGCAAGAAGTTCCGTTCCTTGACGCGGGGAGTGAAAAACTTTCAGTTTATCAACCAAGCCAAGCAATACTTACACTTTTTACAATCGGTTGAGCCTGCTGCAGTCAAAGAAACTGGCATCGAGGCTGCGGCTTGGCAGCAAAGTATTGCCGATATTCGACAAGGCATGCGCCAAAGACAGATCAAACAAGAAGACGCCGTTTTGTTTTTCTTACTGATCAAACAGCTTTATCCTGTTCATGTCGAAGAAAAAGCTCGGTTTATCTTTATCGATGAAATGCAGGATTTTCCACCAGCACAAGTGGCCCTACTGCGTCAGCTTTATCCAAAGGCTGGCATCACCCTGTGCGGCGATTTGAATCAAAAAGTGTATGGCAATGAAACGATCGTCGGGGCATTAGCAGAATTATTCCCCCGCGAAAGTGTGAAACGTTATCAATTGAAAACCAGCTATCGTTCGACTAAGGAAATCACAGATTTCGCCAATCAATTTTTAGTTGGCAGTGATCAAGTGGAATTGACGGCTCGTAAAGGGGCGGTACCAACAATTGTTAAAGGAACTGCAACTGAAAATCTGGCTTTCCTAGAAACCAGTATTCGTGACGCCGCTGAGAATCAGCGTTGGCGCACCGCGATCATTTGTAAAACCGCAAAGGATTGCCAGCAGTTATATGCCCAGCTGGCAGAAACAATGCAGGAACAAGTGCAGCTGATCACCTCTGAAGAAGACTTCATGAAACGCAATGTGATGATCTTCCCGGCCTTTTTAGCAAAAGGGCTAGAGTTTGACCAAGTATTTGTCTGGACACCAGGTGCCACTTTCGTGACTGAACAAGACCAATTGATTTTTTATACAATGGCGACACGGGCGATGCATCAGTTGACCGTCCTCACCCAAGAGGAATTGCCGCTGCTAGCAAAAGCTGATCCTACCACTTATCAGTTCCAAGAAGCATCAACGATCGGATAACAAAAAACATCACGATCGGCGAGTTCCCAAAGGAAACAAGCCGATCGTGATGTTTTTTTAGCCTTTTAACTCGCCAATAAATAAACGGGTTTCTGGATAGCGCATCCCTACGATGGTTAAAATCATTTGCAGCTCAGAAACGTGTTCGGGATCTTCTGGAACGAATAATTTTGTATGTCGCCCAATGCTGCCGTTATCGATCAAGCGATGGGTACGATTCCACTCACTAAATTCTTCAATCGTCGTAAAGCGACTAAGAGGAAAGCCAGCGCCATCCAGAATTTCTGTCAATCGAAAAAGTACATAGGAACTGTCGATGACAAATTCTTTTCTATGAGGCAAAGCACGCGTTCGTTTATAATCAATAATTGCTTTTTCTGGTCGGTGCTCTAAAAGCCAATCCAACAGCAAGAAGAACCCTTCCATTCGATACTCATCGATAAAGAGCCGTTCAGAGTATTCCGACATGCGAAAGACTAATGGAATCAAGAATCGCTCTTTATAAATTAATAAGGGTGCGCGATCAACGACGACATTTAAATAACGATTCAAATAAGAAGAGCCACGATAATCACCTAGACGATACCCTTCTACCCCATACTTTTGATATTTCCGACAAAGAGCCGAGCAGTCAGAAATCGATACAGACACTTCTGCTAGCTTTTCAAAACCACTTAAGATTCGATTAAATGGCTCTAAAACGATTTTTTCTTCCATGTCTGCCCCCCTAACGATTTGTTTGCTTATGTAGTAAATCATAACACATAAAATGTATAGAAACCAACTGAAAAGATGATCAACACAGAAGAATTTTCAGTAAATGAGCAACGCTACCGCTTCATTATTTCTCTTGCATAAGCGATAAAGCTTCTACATAAAAAAACATACTAAAAAAATGGCAGCCAGATTGTCTCTAGGCTGCCAAGTGACACTTATTCTTCCGCGTCTGCCACATTGTGATAGACGTTTTGTACGTCTTCAAGATCTTCTAACACATCGATCATTTTTTCGAATTTTTCTAGATCGTCACCCGTCAAGGTTACTTCATTTTGAGGAATCATTTGCATTTCTGCAATTGAGAATTCAGTGATTCCTTTTTCTTTCAAGGCTTCTTGAATGGCATGGAAGTCACTTGGTTCACCGTGAACGATGATTTGTCCATCTTCTTCAACGACATCACGAACATCGATCTCTTTGTCCATCAAGTATTCTAAGATTTCATCCGCATCGTCACCGGCAAAGCCAAAGAGTGCCGTGTTATCAAACATATAAGCAACGGCCCCTGAAACACCCATATTCCCGCCGTTTTTACCAAAAGCGGCCCGAACATCGGCTGCGGTACGGTTGACGTTATTTGTCAACGTATCGACGATCACCATTGATCCATTTGGTCCAAATCCTTCGTATCGAAGTTCTGAGTATTGTTCATCGCCAGAACCTTTGGCTTTTTCAATCGCACGGTCAATAATGTGTTTTGGCACATTGTAGGTTTTCGCACGTTCGATAACAAAGCGTAATTTTTGGTTCGCGTGAGGATCAGGATCACCCGATTTTGCTGCTGCGTAGATTTCGATTCCAAATTTTGCATAAACTCGGCTATTGTTTGCATCTTTAGCAGTTTTTTTCGCTACGATATTTGCCCATTTACGACCCATGATTTCACTTCGCTTTCTTGTTTTTAAAAATCCTTATTCATTATACTTGTCAAATGGCGTTCTGTGAAGTAATTTTCACTTATTTATCAATAAAAAGCGGAATTCTTCGAAAATTTTGTTCTGTGATTTGAGGATTCCCTTGCTGATAGATCTGGTCGATCCGCAATGACAAGCCATAGCGCTGTGCTTCTTGCTTACCAAATTTAGCGATCAGCGGCAGGGTCAGCTCTTTTTTGACCTCTTTTAAATAGTGCTGCCCTTGCTTCGTATACCCTAAGACTCGAATAAAGGAATGTTCTTGAGCTTCCTTCATTTCAGCTTTTGTCACTTGGAACAATACATAACAAGCAAGACGCTGCAGCCGCGTTTGGGTATAACGTTTCGTCTTTAACAACTTGATAAAATCTGTAAAAGAATCCGCCGCCGTCACATATTGTTTTAGTCGATATTCTAATCCTTCTTCCATCTGGTAAATAGCAGCTAATTTTTCGATTGGGGCAGAGATGATCTGGTATTGAAGATACGGCCAAAAGGCTTCCCAGTCGACTGTTGCTTGTGAAAGAAAGGTTTGTGTGGCTTCAGGAACAAAATCCACAACAGCTGCACCTTGTTTGATTGCTTGGCGAATGGCTGTTGCACTGGCGATTGTTGGATGATCGAATTGTTCTGAATGATAAGACGCCGCAACGCGTTGGATGGGGACCAAACGCATTGGTTTTTCATAATGCAGCACTTCCCGTGCATAGGCCATACCCAACAGATGATTGGGCTGGTCTTTTTCTTCATGGTACTCAGGATATAGCTCACTGAGGACCGCACTCATTTTTTGACTATAGGTAGCATTTTGCCTCGCTAAGCGTTGAAATGCGTCATCGATCATTAGTTGATTTTCTTTTTCAAAGTGAGCAAACTTGGCATAGTCGAAGGGGTGTTTCGTATCTGTGCCAAAGCATAACAACTCACATTGCAGATCCTGCAGAATCCTAATCGCTCCCGATGCAAAAAAATCAGCAGAGTGGACGGCCCAAGCGGGGGGCAATTCGACGATCAAGTCTACCCCATGTTGTAGTGCTGCTTGAGCTCGCTGCCATTTATCGATGATTGCTGGTTCGCCACGCTGTAAAAAATTTCCACTCATCACCGCAACGACGACATCAGCATTCGTTACTTGCCGTGCTTTTTCCACATGGTATTGGTGTCCATGGTGAAAAGGATTGTATTCTACGACTAGTCCGCAAGCCTTCATCGACATCCCTCCTGTTTTACATAACGGTTACTTATGGCAGACAAAAAACCAGCGACGGCTTTTTTCATTTGGTTTCGTATCGATAAAATCAGCATAGCATTCAACATTAGCAAAACCAGCATTTTCTAACATTCTTAAATAGCTTTCAAGAGGATAGGTTCTTTCTTGATGAAGCTCATCTAAGCGTTCAAACAACCCATTCTCTTGTGCAACAAAAAAGGTCAAGAAGTGTTCAATGCTATGGTCTTTTTCTCCTTGATAGCTTTCCCAAAGAAAGGCAAATTCATCCGTTTGGTAATGGTAGCTATAATCAGGAAAGACTTCATCAATTTGATATAAGGAATGCACATCAAATAAAAAGACGCCATCTTCTTCTAAACAACTGTAAACACCATCAAACACTTGCTGCACACTCTGCTCGTCTTCCATGTAGCAAAGGGAGTCAGAATAGCAGGTAATTGCTTGATAGGTGCCAACATCTACGAGATCCAGCATGTCACCCGCAACAAATTGCACAGCCGCCTCTTCTTTTTCAGCCCGTTGACTAGCGATTATCAGCATCTCTTCTGAAAGATCTAACCCAGTCACGTCAAAACCAGCCTTGGCAAACTCAACGGCTAACGCACCAGTTCCACAAGCCAATTCTAACAGCTGTTTTCTTTTTCCTAAATGACGACAAGAAAAATCCAGCCACTTTTTATAGAGACTGGAATCCATTACTTCGTCATAGACAAATGCGAAGGTTTCGTAAGCCATTACGCCACGACCCATTCATTAAGATCCACAAGCGGCGCATCAGACCATAATTTTTCTAGGTTGTAAAAAGCACGTTCTGAGGCACTGAATACGTGAACGATCACGTCACCTAAGTCGATCAAGACCCATTTTCCACCATCTTTTCCTTCGACACGGCGAACAGATACTTGATTTTCTTCTTCTTTATCGATGACTTCATCAATGATCGCATTGATTTGACGTTCGCTATTTCCTGAACAGATCACAAAGTAATCTGCTAGCAAAGAGATTTCCCGCACATCTAATGCCATAATATCTTCGGCATGTTTTGAATCGGCGGCTTTTACAGCAATTTCTAATATTTTCTGACTATCTATGGTAATTCCCTCCTATATTTGGCTACCCAAAAATTGTAGGTTTCGATCGTTTTTGGGTAGATAACTGCTTCTGTTTCGATCAAATGAAGCAAGGTATGTTTCGTTTCGTAAGCAACAGCGGCATCTAAGTCAATCATTGCGATCTCTCTAGCTTCAACGACTCCAGGAAACGTACGTCCGGGTTCGATATAATCTGCCACATAGATGATTTTATCTAACAGACTCATCTTAGCAGCTCCGGTGGTGTGCAAACGGATCGCTTGTAAGATTTCTTCGTCATCGATTTCTAATTCTCGTTGAACGAAATCAGCACCGACGAGTCCATGCCAGATCGCATTGTTCCAGTTCAAGAGATCCAAGTCGAATCCGTCTCTACGAATGACTAATTGAAATTCTTCATCGCTGCGTTCCTTCGCATAATCATGCGTCAAGGCGGCGATGCTGGCTTTGACCGGTGAAGCACCATATTTTTCCGCAAGGGCAACGGCCGTTTTTTCGACACCTAACACATGCTCAAAGCGCTTTTGACTCATCTGCATTTGGACCTTTTGCATCAAAAGTTCACGTTCTGCTTGTGTGTAGTGTTCACTCTTCATCCAAGTACAACCCCTTTTCTTGAATATAGTGTAACACATTATCTGGCAATAAGTAGCGAACCGAACAACCTTGTTGCACTTTTTTACGAATTGTTGTTGAGCTGACATCCATTAGCGGGATATCGATCCAAATAATCGGGTATGGGCTATCGATCGGCACTTCTGGACGACGAACCCCCACAAAAGTCACCAATTCCATCAGCTCATCGATTTGATGCCATTTTGGTAAATAGTTCACCATATCCCCGCCAATGATAAAATAATAATTGGTATCTGGATTCTTAGCTGTCAATTCCCGCATCGTATCAACCGTATAACTCTTCCCTTTTCGTTCCAACTCAATGGTCTCTACAGCAAATCGCGGATTATCGGCGATCGCCAACTCCAACATCGCCAAGCGGTGCTCAGCTGGGATCGTCTTTTTCTCATCAACATGAGGCGGTAAATACTCAGGCATGAAATAAACTTTATCCAGCCCTAATGCTTGCCCTACTTGCTCACCCATGACCAGATGTGCGTAGTGTACTGGATTAAAATTCCCACCAAGAATGCCCACTTGCTTTTTCGGTACAAGTTCTTGTGTTTGTGTCTCTAAAACCGTTTGTACCTTTCCAAATGTTTGTCCTTGCATGCCTTCTCCCTCCTAAATTGAACGAACTTTGCTTGAAATCGTTTGGTATTTTTCTTTGCTTGACGGTTTGAATAAAACGATCACTCGTCCGATGATCTGTACCACTTCACAGCCGACTTTCTCACGGATCGTTTCAGCTGCTTCGTCAGCAACCTCATCGGTATTTTGGAGCAATGAGACTTTGATCAATTCTCGTTTTTCTAGCGCTTCTTCAATTTGCGCCATCATCGCGTCATTCAAGCCGCCTTTGCCGATTTGAAAAATCGGGTTTAAATGGTGCGCTTCACTTCGTAAAAATCTTTTTTGTTTTCCTCGTAAGTCCATATTCTTCCTTCTTCCTTATACTAATGCTTTACGTCTAAGCACATCGACACCCTTTGGCGCCCACCCAGCGATGACACACGGTTTGGTGATCGTGATCCAGCCAAGTCCAGCAAAAACGATATCGGTTTTTTCTTTGATTGAAAATTCGAAACGGACGAGTTCAGGAAAATCCGCCACTTCATCTGCTCGCGGCGGCTGCAGCAGCCCACCAACATGTTTCTCATAAAACTCATCGGCTTTCGTTAATTTGGTCCGATGGATCGCCACATCATTTGCTACATAAGCAATAAATGAACTGCGTTCTCCTTGAATGAAATCAAATCGGGCAAGTCCTCCTAAAAACAAAGTTTGTTCTGGATTCAACTGATACACCTTTGGTTTGATCTCTTTGGCTGGTGCCACGATTTTTAGATCTTTTTTACCTAAATAATGCGCCATTTGATGACGATGAATGATTCCTGGTGTGTCGATCAAGAAGTGTCCGTCATCCAATGGAATCTCGATTTTATCCAATGTGGTGCCTGGGAAACGCGAAGTCGTGATCAATTCGTTGATCCCCGCTGTTTGTTTGATGATTTGATTGATCAATGTTGATTTTCCAACATTCGTCACACCCACCACATAGACATCGCGTCCTTCACGATACGTTTCGATCGCTTGCAGTAAAGCTTCCGTTTCACCTGGCTTCTTGGCACTCGTCAATAATACATCCACTGGTCTTAAACCAGCTTCATGAGCACGTTCCTTCATCCATTGGGTCATCTTCGATTTTTTCAAAGATTTTGGCAAAATATCCACCTTGTTGCCCACTAATAAAACAGGATTATTGCCGACGAAGCGGTGCAGTCCTGGGATCAATGAACCATTAAAATCGAAAATATCAACGACATTAACGATCAAGGCTTCTTTTTCCCCGATTTCATTCAGTAGACGCAGAAAATCATCGTCGGTAAGGGAAACATCTTGGATCTCATTGTAATGGCGCAAACGGAAGCAGCGTTGACAATAGACTTCTCCTGATTCAAGTCCTTTTTCTAATGCGGATTGCGGGGTGTAGCCCAATTCATTGGGGTTCGTTGTCTGAATCACTGCCCCGCAGCCGATACAGTGAATTTCTTCGATTCCTTCTGTCATATTAAATTCCTCCACGCCATTTTAACTCTGGGTTGTGCTTCAATAAATAGTTCATGATTTTTCTTTCTGCGGCTCGATTAAATTGGGTTTTCCAAGAATCCGTTGGGATCACTGGTTTCACTAAAATACTGCGAACACCGGCACGATTGGCACCTCGTACATCCGTCATGATTTGATCGCCGATCATCACGACCTCTTCTTTTTTCAAGCCTAATTGTTGATAGCCTTGTTTGATCCCTCTTGAAAAGGGTTTTAATGCGCGGTGTACGTACTTTAAACCAAAGGGCGCAACTGCCCGTGCCACTCGTTCACTATTGTTGTTGGAAACGACAACTACCGGTATCCCAGCATTTTTCATTTCCAGTAGCCAGTTTTTTAGTTCTTCGGTTCCGTCAGGATTGTTCCAAGCAATCAAGGTATTATCAAGATCGGTCAAAATCCCTTTGATCCCCTGTGCCTTTAGTTGGCTAGGGGTGATTTTATAAATCGCATCGACCATCCAAGTCGGTTTATAATTTGAAAACATAAAATCTCCTTTGCTGCATGATTTCTTCACGTATTAAAAATCGGCGACTAGTCATCGATCCAAATTGTCGATCCTTAAAAAGAAACAGTCCGATCTGCCTACAATCACGCAGATGGTTTCTATCAAGATCAGACCTCTTCAACCTGTAATTATACAATAGAATCTTTTTGAATACTAGCAAGTGCGCCAGTTTCTGCAGGTTTCTTGTAAAAGAACTGAAAAAGGAACCTGCCAAGACAACCGTTTGTCCTATCACTTCTTTAAAGTAGTCTTTTTTCCGTCAAAAAAGCATCCTTTTACTGAAAGGATGCTTAGGAAAGGTCCAAATTTATCACTAACAACTGCGAACTTCTCGCAGTTTACAATACTTTACTCAAAAAATCAATGGTTCGTGGATTTTTCGGATGATCAAAGATCTGTTCTGGCGTTCCTTCCTCCATAATGATTCCCTGATCCATAAATAAAATCCGATCCGCGACTTCTTTCGCAAAGCCCATTTCATGAGTGACGATGACCATCGTCATTCCTTGCTGAGCCAAACGCTGCATGACGGACAATACTTCGCCAACCATTTCTGGGTCTAACGCTGAAGTCGGTTCATCAAAGAGCATCACGTCTGGTTCCATCGCCAAGGCACGTGCGATAGCGATTCGTTGCATTTGTCCACCAGAAAGACTTTGAGGATAGGCTTTTGCTTTGTCTGGTAAGCCAACATCATTTAGTAGTTGTTTTGCCAACTGATCAGCCGCCGATTTTGCTACCTTCTTGACTTTCGTCGGGGACAAAGTAATGTTTTCTAAAACCGTCATATTCGGAAAAAGATTAAAATTTTGAAATACCATACCCATTTTTTCACGCATCTTATACAAATCATTCTTTGGATCGGTAATATCGGTTCCTTCAAAAAAGATTTTTCCGCTTGTCGGTACTTCTAATAGGTTCAAACAGCGTAAAAACGTGCTTTTTCCTGACCCAGATGGCCCAATCACCACTACGACTTCTCCTTGATCGATCGTCGTTGTGATCCCTTTTAGCACTTGATTGCTGCCAAAGGTTTTGTGTAAATCTTGAATATCTAACATCATAGCTTGTCTTCTCCTTTTAACGACGATAGCCTTTGCCTAGTTTCTTTTCCCATAAACTCAATAGTCGCGAAGTCGTAAACGTCAAGATGAAGTAAATGACCGCCGCCACATAGAAAGGCGTTAATGGTTGGAAAGAACTGGTGACAACGATCTGCGCACTGTTCATCAGCTCGTAGATGCCGATCGTTGAAAGCAAAGAGGAATCCTTAATCAAAACGATAAATTCATTGCCTAGTGGCGGCAAAATGTTGCGTAGTGCTTGTGGCAATACGACATAACGCATCGTTTGAAAAGGCCGCAACCCTAAAGAACCAGCCGCTTCTGTTTGACCGTAATCAACGGCATTGATTCCCCCTCGGACGTTCTCAGCAACATATGCCCCAGAATTAAGCGAGAGCGCAATGATCCCAGGAAATAGCCGCCCAAAATCAAGACTCAACACGCCGATCGAGACCGTCGGCAAGGCAAACATTCCTTGCAAAAGACCAAAAGCGATCAATATCTGCACCAGCATCGGTGTGCCGCGGATGACTTCAATATACGCATTAGCAAACCAGCGCAAAGGCGTCACTTTTGATAATTTCATTAGGGCAAAAATCACCCCTAGAATCGTTCCAAAGATCACGGTGATGATAGAGATCACGATGGTGATCACCACACCAGAAAGAAAATAAGGGTAATATATCGCTAAAAAGGATAAATCCATAATTGTGTCTACTCCGTTCTATCTATTGCGCCGCATTTTCGTTGGCTAGATCTGTGTTCTTTTGTACATACTCATCGATTGTACCATCTTCAATCAATTCTTTCAAAATACTGTTTAGTTCTTCTTGTAATTCGGTACTCCCTTTAGGTAAAGCAATTGCATAAGAATCGCCTTCAGATGCTTCTAATGCTACATCAGTGATCACGAGGTCATCATTTTGTGCAACATACGATTCAGCAACCGCACTTTCAAGGACCAAACCGTCGATCGAGCCTTGTTTCAATTCATTGACTAGATTCGGAACTTTGGCGATGGAAACCAATTGCGAATCAGCTAATTGATCTTGAACGATCATTTCTTGGATCGAGCCTTTTTGAGCGCCTACTTTTTTGCCAGACAAGCTTTCGATTGAATCAAATGTCGATTCATTGTTTTTATTAACAACTAATTTTTGTTCTGGTGTAAAATAGTTATCGGTGAAATCAAAAGTCTGTTTACGTTCGTCAGTTGCTGAGATGCCTGAAACAGCGATATCGGCTTTCCCTTGTTGCAAAGCAGTCAAAACAGCATTGAAATCAAGGTCCAAAATATTCACTTCGACACCAAGACGATCAGCGATCTCATTGACCATATCGATATCTGCGCCCACGATCGTATCTTTGCCATCGATCAAGGCATGAAATTCAAACGGGGCAAAGTCAGCAGAAGTTGCCACATTTAACACACCAGCTGCTTTGATGGCTTCCAATTGATTATCCGCCGAACCGCTGGCACTAGAACTTCCAGTACTCGATGAGCCGCCATTCCCACAAGCTCCTAAAACCAAAATCCCCGTCAATACAACAAGTGCTCCAAATAATTTTTTCATTAAAAACGCTCCTCTTCAAAACAAATATTTATGCAATATAATCTTCTTATATTCAGAATATATACATAATAGCACAGAATAATTAAATTTTAAACTAAAAACTTCGCCATTTGTACGATTTATTCAATAACACTTTTAATAAAAAAATACTAGGATACCCATCCTCTAATCAGAGTGGATATCCTAGTTTTTAAAATCGGCGAAAACGTTGATACCTTGCCTCAAGCAATTCATCTGTTTGCAAGGTAGAAAGTTCGGCAAGTTTCTTTGAAATTGCCGCTTTCATCTGTTCCATCAATTGCTCTTTCGGTAAAAAGGCCTCTTCATGGGTTTCTGCAATCACTTTTTCAATAACACCGAGTTCATATAATTCTTGAGCTGTGATCTTCATCAAGCCAGCAGCTTCTTTGGCACGGCTGCCATCTTTCCATAGGATCGAAGCAAAGCCTTCGGGAGATAAAATGGCATAGATCGAATGTTCCATCATCCAAACCTCATCGCCTAATGCCAGTGCTAAGGCACCGCCGCTGCCGCCTTCACCAATGATGATTGCCAAGATCGGCACCGTTAAATCGGACATTTCCATCAAGTTACGGGCAATCGCTTCGCCTTCTCCGCGCTCTTCCGCGCCAATACCGCAAAACGCCCCTGCTGTATTGATCAATGTGACCACAGGTCGCTGAAATTTTTCTGCTTGCTTCATTAAGCGTAACGCTTTGCGATAGCCTTCAGGATGTGGCGAGCCAAAGTTTCTGCGTAAATTTTCAGGCAGATTACGGCCTTTTTGAATACCGATCACGGTCACTGGCTTGCCATCTAAACAAGCAATGCCGCCAACAACGGCTTCATCTTCGCCAAACAGACGGTCTCCATGAAACTCTTCAAACTCAGAAAAAATGCCGTCAAAGTAATCCAGTGCCGTCAAACGGTCTTTGCTGCGAGCGAGTTCAACGATTTCGTGGGCTGCTCTAGTCATTGCGATCCCATCCTTTCCGCGTATGCAAAGAAATCAAATGGTGGATTTTCTCCCGCAAGTTCGTCCGTGGAACGATTTGATCGACAAAGCCATGATCTAACAGAAACTCTGCCTTTTGAAAGTCTTCAGGTAGTTCCTGACGAATGGTTTGTTCAATCACACGTCGTCCAGCAAAACCGATCAAGGCTTGCGGTTCTGCCAGGATGATATCCCCCTCCATCGCAAAACTAGCGGTGACGCCACCGGTTGTCGGGTCCGTTAAAACCGTTAGATAAAACAAGCCAGCTTTACTGTGGCGTTTTACCGCCGCAGAGATTTTTGCCATTTGCATCAGTGACAAAATTCCTTCTTGCATCCGTGCACCACCTGAAGCGGTAAAAAGAACAACGGGTAGCTGTTTTTCGATCGCACGTTCAAACAAACGGGTGATCTTCTCCCCCACGACCGTTCCCATACTGCCCATGATGAAATTCGCATCCATGATTCCGATCGCTAACGGCAATCCTTGAACTTTTGCTTCTCCTGTGAGGACAGCCTCATGCAACCCAGTTTTTTCTTGCATTTGTGCGACTTTATCCAAATATCCAGGAAAATCAAGAGGATCTTTTGTGGTTACATCTGTGTCCCATTCTTCAAAACTTTTCTCATCAATCGTGATAGCGATCCGTTCCCAGGCACTGATTCGGAAATTATACCCGCAGTGAGGACAGACTTTCTCTACCCCCATCTCCTTCGTATAAAGCGTTCGTTTGCAACTAGGACATTTCGCCCAAAGATTATCTGGTACGACTGGTTCGTTCGTTGGCAGCTGACCTCGATTAGGATTGATGCGAATGTAGTTTTTCTTCTTAAATAAAGCCACTCATCTTCCCTCCTATTGTTCAGGTGTCCAATTTGGCAAAAATTCCTCTTGTAAAAAGGCGGTTGTATAGTCTCCCGCAATCACTTTCGGGTGACTGATCAAGTCCATTTGGAATTCTGCATTCGTAATGACACCATCGGTCACTAATTCGGCCAACGCCCGCTGCATCTTCATCAACGCTTCGAAACGGTTCTCGCCGTGAACGATCACTTTAGCGATCATAGAATCATAATAAGGTGGGATCGTGTAGCCAGAATACATGGCACTGTCTACACGAACGCCTAGACCGCCGCTTGGTAAAAACAAATTGTTGATCTTGCCTGGTGACGGTGCAAAATTGAAGGCTGGATTTTCTGCATTGATCCGACATTCGATCGCCGCTCCCGTCATCTTGATGTCTGCTTGCGTCAAGCCTAGCGGTTCACCACTAGCGACTTCAAGTTGTTTTTTGACTAGATCAATGTTTGTCACCATTTCGGTGATCGGGTGTTCCACTTGAATTCGAGTGTTCATTTCCATGAAATAAAACTCCCCAGTGTCCGCCATTAAAAACTCGATCGTGCCAGCATTACGATACCCTACCGCTTGTGCGGCACGCACCGCTGCTTCTCCTAGTTCTGCTCGCTTGCTTTCAGAAATCACCACAGAAGGGGATTCTTCCAACACTTTTTGGTTGTTGCGTTGTAGCGAGCAATCGCGTTCACCAAGGTGGATAATATTACCAAAAGAATCACCTAACACTTGCACTTCTATGTGTCGAGCAGGATAAATGATTTTTTCAATGTACATTTCATCGTTGCCAAATGCCGCTTTCGCTTCTTGCTGCGCCGAAGCAAAATGATGAGGCAATGCTTCTTTATCTGCGACTTTCCGTATCCCTTTACCGCCACCGCCGGCCGCAGCTTTGAGCATGACTGGGTAACCAATCTCTTCAGCGATCGTTAAAGCTTCTTCCACATCAGAAATCGCGCCTTTGCTTCCGGGAATGACCGGTACTTCTGCTTCGATCATCAAGCGTCTTGCATTGATTTTGTTTCCCATTGCATCGATAGTCTCACTCTTTGGCCCAATAAAGACGATATTGCATTCCTCGCACATCGCAGCAAAGCGGCTATTCTCTGAAAGAAAGCCAAATCCAGGATGGATCGCCTCAGCCTTTGTGACGATCGCAGCGCTTAGGATCTGCTGTACATTCAAATAAGAGTCGGCTGCTTTGGCAGGTCCGATACAAATCGCTTCATCGGCAAGCTCTGTATGCAACGCTTCTTTATCTGCTTCTGAATAAACGGCGACCGTTTGAATACCTAATTCGCGACAAGCGCGAATGATACGTACGGCGATTTCGCCACGGTTTGCGATCAATACTTTAGAAAACATGTCTCACCTATCCAATCATGAAAGTCAATTCTGCTTCCGCCACTTTTTTCCCATCAACATAGGCAATTCCTTTGCCGATGCCAGCTGCAGATTTCACTTTGATTATTTCTACTTCTAAGATCAAGGTATCGCCTGGTGTTACTTTTTTTCTGAATTTCGCTTTGTCTAAACCGCCAAAGTAGGCAGTTTTCCCACGAAAATCTTCCAATGATAGCAATGCCACAGCACCTGCTTGTGCCATTGCTTCCACGATCAATACTCCGGGCATCACTGGTTCATGGGGAAAATGACCTTGGAAAAACGGCTCATTGATAGTAACGTTTTTCTTCGCAACGACCCGTTTGCCTTCTTCTAGCTCCTCTACCCGATCCACTAAAAGCATCGGATAACGATGAGGGATGATTTCTTTGATTTCTTGAATCGTTAATGCGCTCATTGCTTTACCCTTCTTTCACACGGAATAATGGTTGATTGTATTCAACGATTTGTTCGCTTTCAACCAAGACTTCAACTAATTCGCCATCGACGTCGCTGACGATTTCATTCATGACTTTCATCGCTTCAACGATACAGAGAATATCACCTTTTTTCACGTGATCGCCGATTTGTTTGAAGTTGTCTTTATCAGGACTTGGTTTCAAATAAACGACACCCACTAATGGAGAGACAACTTCTTTGCCCTCTAAAACAGGTTTTGCCGTTTCTACTGTGTCCGGTGTTGCTGAGACAGCAGGCGTTGGTGCAACAGGAGTTGACGCAGCATTCGCTGCAGGAGCAGGCGCAGGTGCAGAGGATGCACTTTGTAGCCCACTTGTCGTATTTTTATTAAAATAAAGTTCAAATGTCTCTTTTTTTAATTGAAGCTCAGTTAACGTCGATTGATCGAATTGGCTGAGCAGCTCTTTTACCTCATGTGTTTCCAATTACGCTTCCTCCCAACGTTTCAACAAGATCACTGCATTATGACCGCCAAACCCAAGTGAATTACTCATGGCATAGGTCAATTCTGCTGGTTGGCTTTGATTGATAACAACGTTCAAGTCGATCTCAGGATCTTGTTCTGTCACGTTGATGGTTGGTGGAATAAATTGATGTTGTAATGCTAATAGTGAAGCAATGGCTTCGATTCCGCCAGCCGCCCCAAGCAAATGACCAGTCATTGACTTTGTACTGCTAACATATGGTTTTTTATAGTCTTCGCCCAATCCGTATTGGATCGATGTCGCTTCTGCACTGTCATTGGCGGGCGTGCTTGTACCGTGGGCATTGATGTAGCCAACTTCAGCCGGGGTGATCGATGCTTCTTGCATCGCCAATTTCATTGCTTTTCCGGCACCTGATCCATCAGGATTTGGCGCAGTCATATGGTAGGCATCACAGTTCGCACCGTATCCTACGACTTCACCTAAAATCGTTGCCCCACGTTTTTGCGCATGCGCCAATGATTCTAAAATGAAGACGCCAGCGCCTTCACCCATGACAAACCCACTACGATTTTTATCAAACGGAACGGAAGCTTTGTCAGGGTCTGATTCAGTGGTTAACGCCGTCAGAGACGCAAAACCAGCGATACCGATTTCACAGATCGTCGCTTCTGAACCACCAGCGATCATGACATCTGCGTAGCCATGCTTGATGTTCCGAAAAGCTTCACCGATTGAATGGGTACCAGAAGCACAGGCGGAAACAGTCGTCGTACAAATACCTTTCGCACCTACCCGTAATGCAATGTTGCCGGCAACCATATTTACGATCGACATCGGTACGAACATTGGTGATACCCGATTTGCTCCTTTGTCATGCATCCGAATCACTTGGTCTTGAATCGTTGGCAAGCCGCCGATCCCTGAACCAACCATCACGCCAAAACGATCCACATCAATGGTTTCTGTATCTAACTTCGCCATTTCCATCGCTTCTAACGCCGCATAAATTCCATAAATGGAAAAAAGATCCATCCGCTTCGTATCTTTTTTAACGAAGTACTTTTCTAACGGAAAATCTTTGACTTCAGCAGCAACTGAGATCCCTGTTGCTTCTGCGTCAAATTTTGTAATCGGGCCGATGCCGTTGGTCCCGTTTTGTAAACTTGCTAAAAATGTTTCTGGGTCATTTCCGATTGGAGAAGTGACGCCGTATCCTGTAACTACTACTCGATTCATCTATTCTTCCTCCTACCCTTGCATTGCCATCCCGCCGTCTACACTGATCACCTGACCAGTGATGTAGGGGCTTTTTGCTAAAAAGACTGCTGTTTGCGCAACATCCTGTGTGGAACCAAAACGCTGTAATGGAATATTTGCCAATGATTGTTCTTTGACTTTATCCGACAGCACTTCAGTCATCTCTGTTTCGATAAAACCTGGGGCGATCGCATTGCAGGTGATCCCCCGAGCGGCACCTTCACGAGCGGCAGATTTCGTAAAACCGATCACGCCAGCTTTACTTGCCGCATAGTTGGCTTGCCCGATATTTCCCGTCAAGCCGACCACACTCGTCAAATTGATGATGCGACCTTCTCGCAGCTTCATCATTTTTTTCAACGCGTGCTGCGTCATATTGAAGGTACCAGTCAAATTGATTTTGATCACTGAATCAAAATCTTCGGGTTTCATTCTCAACAATAATTTGTCATTCGTGATCCCGGCATTATTGACTAAAATGTGGATCGGTCCGACTGCCGCTTCTGCTTCTAAAAGCATGGCTGCCGCTTGATCAAAATCAGAAATGTCCCCATTGATCGCTACACATTTCACGCCGTAGCTGGTGATGCGATCGATCAGTGACTGGGGAATTTCTTTTCGTCCATTTAAAACGATATTCGCTCCTTCTTTGGCAAAGGCTTCCGCGATGGTAAAACCGATCCCTCGCGAGCTACCAGTTACAAAGACGTTTCTATTTTGCAGATCCATAAATTCCTCCTAGTTGAATCGGGCTAGTGTATCTGCCAACGTTTGGCTATCTTCTACACGCGCAGTATGGATTTCTTTGTCTATTTTCTTCATAAAACCGCTCAATACTTTTCCTGGTCCGATCTCGATGACTTGTTGGATGCCAAGCTGCTTCAGTGTTGCAATGCTGTCGTAAAAACGCACTGGCGATTTCACTTGCAGCGTCAACAGTTCCTTGATTTGGTCTTGCTGCATTGGCTGCGCGGTTGTATTGCTGATGACAGGTACTTGCAACTCATCAAAGGTGATTTGAGCTAATTCCTGTGCTAATTGCTGCGATGCGGGTTCCAACAAAGCAGTATGGAAAGGACCGCTGACATTTAAAGAAATCACCCGTTTGGTTCCAGCAGCTTGTAACAATTCCACCGCTTTATCCACTGCCGGCGCTTCACCGCCAATGACGATCTGCTGCGGCGTATTGTAATTCGCTGGTGTCACGATCCCCACTTGACTTGCTTCTTTACAGATTTCTTCAATCGTTTCAGCGGGTGTGTTCATCACAGCGACCATTTTCCCAACACCTGCTGGCGCCGCACTTGCCATATACCGACCGCGCTTTTGCACCAATGCGACTGCTGTCTGGAAATCAAGTGCACCACTAGCGACTAGGGCTGTATATTCGCCTAAACTCAAGCCAGCAACAGCATCTGCTTTGATTCCTTGCGCATCCAAAAGTCGCCAAAAAGCCGTACTTACCGTTAAGATGGCAGGCTGCGTATATTCCGTCTGGTTTAAACGTTCGTTTTCAGTAAAGCATAGCTCGGCCATATCATATCCTAGAATGGTGCTGGCTTGTTCAAACGTCTCACGAACGATGGCTTCTTGGTGATAGAGCTCTTCTCCCATTTTGGGGTACTGTGCGCCTTGACCGCTAAATAAAAAGGCTGTCTTCATCTTGTACTCCTTCATTACTTTGATCGTTGTCGTTGGAGAACATGGCTTCTTGCAGTTCGTCTATGAATCAGCAAAAACACGTTCTTAAAAAGGAAAGGCTAGGCTGTCTGCCTAGCCTTTGTTTTATGCTTGTTGTTTTTCTACATATTTAACTAGATCTTCAACGGTTGTGATACCATCTTCTGTTTCGATCTTCACATCGAATTCATCTTCGATCTCGTTAATGATTTGGAAAAGATCCAAGCTGTCTGCTTCTAAATCTTCTTGGATGTTTGTGTTCAATTTGATTTCTTCTTTTTCTTTTCCTAATTCTTCTGCTACGATTTCTTGAATTTTTTCGAATACCATGTGTATATTCCTCCAATGTGTTTTTCAATAGTAATTTTGTTTCGTGAACAAGTTATAAGGTGGCTAACATAGTTCCCCATGTCAATCCGCCGCCAAAACCTGAGAACACCACTTTTTGACCACTGCCAAGTGACAGTGTACCTCGTTTGATTTCTTCATCTAGCAATAACGGAATCGAGGCTGCCGAAGTATTGCCATAATCTTGCATATTTTGCAAAAATTTCTCACGGGGCTGCTTCAGCTTGCGAGCAACTTTGTCTAAAATACGTGAATTTGCTTGGTGAAGCAAAAAATAATCGATTGCTTCATCTTGTGTCAGATCATTGATCGAGGCGACCACATCACGCGTCGCAAAATCAAAGATTTCTCGTCCAATCATTTGCATACAAGCACTATACGCCGGAGCGTTTTGTGAAAAAGGATTCTCATTCGTGCGAAAACCAGATGTTAAAGACATGCCTCGCGTCCCATCTGCTTTTAAAGACTCTTTGAGCAAATGCTGCTCTGAAGATGCTTCCAGCAATAGACCGCCGGCACCATCTCCGAATAAAACAGCCGTCGAACGGTCGTTCCAATCCAAGACTTTTGAAAGTACTTCTCCACCGATGACCAATCCTTTTTTAGCGCCCGTTCGAATCAGTTTTTCAGCCATAGACAATGCATACACGAAACCAGCACATGCTGCACTGATATCAAAAGCAAAGGCATTGACTGCTCCAATCGCTCCTTGGACTTGGCAAGCAACCGCCGGTGTATTGAAATCCGGTGTGATCGTCGCTACCAAGATAAAATCTAGACTTTCTGCTGAAAGCTGAGCATCTTGCAAGAGCGTTTGAGCGACGCGAATACAAAGGTCTGAAGTGTTTTCGCCAACAGCGACTCTTCTTCGTTTGATTCCCGTGCGAGAATGGATCCATTCATCTGAAGTATCCATCAAATTTGATAGATCATCATTTGTTACGATTTTTTCTGGAACATAACTTGCAGTCGCGGTAATTTTTCCAAACATATTCATCCATTATTCTCACTTATAATCTTGTAAAAAGTCATGCAGATTTTTCAGTGCTTTCAACAGTGCCTGTTCCTCTTCAGGAGACATCTGACTCAAGACACCTTTCACCATCTCACGATGAAAATGCTGATGAACACGATAAAGGAGTTTTCCTTTTTTCGTCAAACCTAGTTTGACGACTCGCCGATCATCTTCACTGCGAATCCGTTCTACATATTCTTTTTTCACCAAACGATTGATCGCGATGGTCAAAGTCCCAACAGTGATCGAAAGCTCTTTGGCAACTTCAGTCGTGGTCTTTTTTTTGTACATCCCGATGGCTTCGATGGTATGCATTTCGGTAATTGAAAGGTCTTTGAATTGAGATTTTTTCAATTCAGATTCTTCAATCACTAAGATGTCATTAAAGACGCTGACTAAGTAGTCATTAACTGTTTCTAAATTGGGTTCCATAACCTTCACCATCCGAATACTTTGATAATCAAATCATTTGATAGTCAAACTATATCGGAAGTTATTGAGAAATGCAAGAATTTTTTCGAACTTTTTTGATTTTTAAGCGCATTTTTATTTAAGAATTGATTTTCTAAGATTTTAAAAGCTGCGAGTTGACAAAATAATCCGTTTCCGTTATAGAAAAATTTCCTTTGAATGTCAAAGTTTATCATTGCGTTGCCTCCACTCTATTTCTAATTTTTTTTGTCGATGGCCTGCAAGCGTTGCTCTCTTACGCTTCATCTGCTACTCTTTGGAGGAAGGAGAGGAACGATCGATGAATCCAAACAAAGAGTTTCTAAAAAACAAAGCAAATGTACTGCCTGAAAAGCCTGGTGTTTATCTAATGAAAGATCAGCACAACGAAGTCTTGTATGTAGGAAAAGCCAAATCATTGAAACAGCGTGTCGTTTCTTACTTCCGAAAAAATCAGCAGCATGCCAATAAGGTGCTTCGACTTGTTTATAATGTCGTTGATTTTGAAACCATCGAAACAGATACCGAATTGGATGCACTATTACTTGAATGTCGTTTGATCCAAGCTTTTCATCCTATCTACAACCGACAAATGAACCATTCAGCCAACTATTGCTTTGTTGACTTGACGAATCATACCTTCACGATCACTCAAACACCACAAGTTGGCAGTTATGGCCCCTTTCGGCAAACGAAAAAATTGCCAGCGTTGTTTCAGTTATTGTCAGAAACCTTTCAATTGCCGACTGTCAACGAACTGACGCTATTAGCCTTACGTAAGCAACTCCCTCAAATGGATGCGTATCCCTTGGAACAGAAGTGGCGAGAAATCGGCTGTTTTTTTGCTGGAAAGAAGACCGACTGTTTTCCACTCCTTAAAAAACGCTTGGCATACCTGATTGATCACTTATTGTTTGAGCAAGCTAGTGTACTGCAGCGCGAGATCCATTTAGCACAAAGCTTTTACCAAGAAATCGTGAGGGTCAATCAGTTTATTCAAGAACCAGAAGTGATTTTTTCTATTCCCCTTGACTTAGAGGAGCCAGGATCACAGACGACTCAAATCAAATACTATCAAGTTAGCTTTGGCAAGTTGATCCAAACAAACATTCTTTCTCCCGAGGAAACATTCCAGCCACTCCCGCCAGCAAGCGCTGCGCTTCCTTTAGCCCCGGAAGATCTCGATCCATTAGGGATCATCCTTAATCACTTGTATCGCCAAGAAAAAGCAGCAGATAAATAAAAAACAGCAAGCCCAAGTAGGCTTGCTGTTTAGAAATGAGAAAGCGACGACGAACGTCCCACTCATTCTTATTGGATCAAATCATAGATTTCCATGGCTACAATATCAACATTATCAAATTGATAAGATTGACTTGATTCTGCTTCCGTTAATTCAAACGTTTCTGTCGAATTGTCATAAGTAACGGTACATTTTTCGACGCCTTCTTTTTCAAAACGACGTACTTGAACTTCATTGTCTTGCGCTTCGACCATCGCTTCTAAACGTTTGATGATAGCGACTAATTGCGAACTTTTCATTCGTAAGCCTCCTTTTTCTGTCCGTTATATTGTATCAAAACATCCTCTATCTTGCATTGATTTTTCGTATTTTTTTTGTCATTTTAAGATTTTTTTCCATCTTGCCACCAAAGTTTAATCAGCGCCTGCGTTCCGTCATTTTCGAAGCCTTTTTCAGCTAACTGATCATACAATTTTTTAGCTAAAGCGGTGCTTGGCAAATCCAATCCCATCTTCTTGGCCTCATCCAAAGCGATCCCCAAATCTTTGATGAAATGTTTGACAAAAAAGCCTGGTGAATAATCCTCTTTTAGGATACGAGGACTGTAATTCGTCATGGACCAATTGGCTGCCCCACCGCCAGAAAGCGTGTCAATCACTCGTGGTAAATCAAGACCGGCTTGATTCGCATATACCAGCATTTCTGTCATCCCCGTCATGGTTCCGGCAATCATGATCTGATTGGCCATTTTCGTATGCTGACCTTTCCCTGCCCCTCCTTGAAGTTGAAACGTCTTACCTAATACTTCAAAAAGTGGTTTTACTTGTTGGTAAGCTTCTTCATCGCCACCAACCATGATTGTTAGCGTAGCGTTTCTCGCACCAAGATCCCCACCAGAAACTGGCGCATCGATACTCGCTGCTCCTTTTTCCTTCGCTGTCTGGTAGATTCGTTCTGCCAAATCAGGTGTACTGGTGGTAAAATCCACCAATGTTTTGCCCGTCACAGCCGTTTGAAAAATCCCTTGAGGCCCATAGTAAACCTCTTCAACGTCGGATGGATAACCAACCATTGTAAAGATGATTTCACTTTCTGATGCAACTTCTGTTGGGGTGTCACACCAAATTGCTCCATTCGCAACGAGTTCATCAGTTTTTTCTTTCGTCCGATTGTAAACATTCACTGTATGTCCTGCAGCTAAGAGATGACCAACCATCGCTTGACCCATGACACCAGTACCGATAAATCCTAATTTCATGCAGATCCCTCCAAAATAAAAAAGTTCATGTCTTTAGTATACGCTAAAAACATGAACTTGCGAAAACTTTCTGTTTAATCGATCGTTCGGCGAAAGGCCTTTAATTTTACTTTGAATTTTTCTAGCGTCTGCTCGGTTTCTTTTTCGATGCGTTCTGTTTCATAATAAGCGACCATGTCATGGTAGAAAGATAGCATCGACTCACCGAAGCGCAATGCCGAGATCTCGTACATTTTTCTAGCAAGAACTTCGGGATCAGCAGGAATCTTTCGTTCATAATAATCAATAAATGCTTTTGCGAAATCCCGATCACTCTCATAGGTGACGCCTAAAGACGGATCGTCAATCAAGGTATTTAAGTAGTCATTGCCTTCAACGACTAATGGCGTTCCAGCAGCCATTGCTTCCGTGTAAGTCAGTCCTTGTGTTTCTGATGTGGATGCACTTACGAAGTAATCCGCAGCGTGGTAATAGATCGCCACTTTATCGTTTGCCACTTCGCCGACAAATTGAACATGGTCAGATAGAGCCATATCCACCACTTTTTCTTCTAATTTTTCTTTATGCGGACCTTTCCCAACGATCACTAATTGCGCATCAGGAATCTTCGTTAAAATTTCTGGCATGCCGTCGATGATTGCTTGGATATTCTTTTCATAAGAAATACGACTGAGGGAAAGCAGCATGGGTTGATTCTCAGTGATGCCCAATTTCTCCCGCAATTCTTTTTTCATGTCAGTTGTAATATCCGGTCGGCGAAACTTCTCAACTTCGATCCCTGTGGGGATGATCCGCATTGGTGAAACCACACCATACCCTCTCAGCGTATCAATGACTCGTTCACTTGGACAAACAACACCTGTCGAGTGGTTGGCAAATAGCCGTGAAAGATATTTCACGTGAGATGGTCGTAAGACCTTTCCGTTTGCGATGTAGTGCAAGTAATCTTCATACATTGTATGGTAGGTATGGATCACAGGAATCTGCAATTTACGCCCCACCATTTTCCCCAACATCCCAGAACCAAACTCTGTATGGGTATGGATCAATTCCAATTCTAATTCTTTGGCGATCAAATAGGCATACAACATGCCGCGAACCACGATTCGCCGATCTTTGAAGGACACAAACGGGACACTTGGCATGCGAATGATATCTTCTTCATCCAGATCAGCATTTGGATCGGTCGTTGTAAAGATATACACTTTATGGCCTTTTTTCTCAAGCTCTTCTTTCAATGTCTTGATCGATGTCGCCACACCACTTACCTGGGGGAAGTAGGTGTCTGTAAAAAATCCGATTTTCAAAACGGTACCTCCAAACTTTACATTAGTTTCTTCATTCCGTATTCATCACTTTTGTATAAACCTCTTGTAATTTAAACCCAATTTCATCAATACTCTTTTGCTTTGCTGTTTCATAACCCGCTTCACTCAATGGTGGTAACGTGCCTTCCACGATTCCTTTGATTTTCTCAATAAATCCTTCATTGGTTTTTTCCATGTATGCATTGCGCCCATTACTTAGCCACCCTTTATAAACAGGAATATCCCGAACAAGCACATTTTGGCGGCTGGCTAACGCCTCAAGGACTACGATCCCTTCTGTTTCTTCATAAGAAGGAAAGAAGAATAAATCGGCAGCGGAATATGCGCCTTCGATAATGTCTCCTTTGATATAACCTGGAAACAACACATTTTCTGGATGGTCTTCATTGACGAGGTCGCGGATCTGTTTAGGAATCGTCATCATTGGTGTATGACCAAACCAGATAAACGTATACTCAGGCAACTGTCTAGCTATCTCTACAAAATCAAGAATGCCTTTTCGTTCAAAAAATAAACCGACGGATATAATGACTTTTTGATCTGGTAAGAGATTGAAATACTCGCGAAAGGCTTTTTCTTTCTCTTGATCCGGCTGATATTTGTCAAGATCGATGCCGTTTGAGATCGCTTCGATCGGTACTTGGATACCATACCCTTCCAAAAGTTCTTTCGAATAAGGAGTCGGGGTGATCAACTGATCGGCTCTAGAATAAAGATTGATCAAATATTTTTTATATAATGGCGAAAGCTGATTTGAGCCGATAAATGAATTCCGAAAATCCTCTTCTGTAGAATGGGCATGGTAAATCACTTTTTTCCCTTGTCTTTTGGCTTTGTTGACCATGTGCATACTATTGATCCCATACGTGTTGATATGAAGGATATCATAGTCCTCATCATTTTTATCAAGAGTAAAAGGAATCCCGACAGATGCCAGTGCTCGTTGCTGATGGGCCAACGCTCGACCGATACCTGATTTAGCTAATAATTTTTCTCCTTCAAAATAAAGAAGTACTTTCAAAGATGATTCCTCCTTGGAAATGCTTATATCTGATATTAGTATACCATAGGCAATCGGAGACATACTCCTACCATGGTCCTAGATTTTGTTCCCCATTTAATCATGATACGTGAAAAACTTACGGAATCATAGCTTTATACAAAGATATGACAAAATTGTTCGTTTTCTGAAAAAACGAGCAGGCTATTGCAAGTCAAATCGAACAAGAAGGCTTCTTATAACAAAAAAAAAAGCAACAAGCAAAATTGCTTGTTGCCTAGAAATGATTAGTTTACATACTGTTCGATTAGCTCAACAACTTCTTCCATTGTATCGCAATCTTCTAAAGCACGTTTTGCTAATTCTTGCATGTCAGTCGTTGACAAGCGTTTCATTAAGCTACGTGTTTTCAGAACAGATGTTGCACTCATTGAGAACTCATCTAAGCCCATACCTACAAGAAGCGGCACAGCAGTTTGATCGCCCGCCATTTCTCCACACATACCAGCCCATTTGCCTTCAGCATGCGCTGAGTCGATCACGTTTTTGATCAAACGTAAAATTGATGGGTTGTATGGTTGGTACAAGTAAGACACGCGCTCGTTCATGCGGTCTGCAGCCATGGTGTATTGGATCAAGTCATTGGTACCAATACTGAAGAAGTCAACTTCCTTCGCAAACTTGTCTGCTAAGACAGCAGCTGCTGGAATTTCGATCATGATTCCGACTTGGATCTCGTTAGAAACCTCAACGCCTTCGTCAATCAATTTTTGACGCTCTTCTTCATACATTTTCTTCGCAGTACGGAACTCTTTCAATGTTGCCACCATTGGGAACATGATACGTAAGTTGCCGTGAGCAGAAGCACGTAACAACGCACGAAGTTGGGTACGGAACATGTCATCCCCAAGTTCAGATAAGCTGATACGCAATGCACGATAGCCTAAGAAAGGATTCATTTCATGAGGCAATTTTAGGTAAGGAAGTTCTTTATCGCCACCGATATCCATTGTACGGACAACCACTGGTTTGCCAGCCATTCCTTCTAAAACTGCTTTGTATGCTTTGTATTGGTCTTCTTCTGTTGGGAAATCAGGAGAATCCATGTACAAGAATTCAGTACGGTATAAACCGACTGCTTCTGCACCATTGTTGTGGACACCTTCTAAATCTTTTGGCGTTCCAATGTTCGCAGCTAATTCAAAGTGCTTGCCATCAGCGGTAACTGTTTCAGCATCTTTTAATTTTTCCCATTCTGCTTTTTGTTCTGCGTAGGCTTTCCCAGCTTCAACAAATTCAGCTGCTTGGTCATCTGTCGGGTTGACGATAACGTCACCGATAATACCGTTAACAGCTAAGATGTCGCCCGCTTTCACTTTTGCAGTGATCTCCATTGTTCCAACGATTGCTGGGATTTCAAGAGAACGTGCCATGATAGCGGAATGAGAAGTACGTCCACCGATATCTGTTACAAAAGCTTTTACAAAGTTGCGGTCTAATTGTGCAGTATCACTTGGTGTCAAGTCATGCGCAACAACGACTACTTCTTCGTTGATCATTGAAGGATTAGGCAAAGTCACATTCAGCAAATGCGCCAAGATACGTTTTGCGACATCTTTAATGTCAGCTGCCCGTTCTTGCATGTAAGCATTGTCATCCATTGCTTCAAACATACCAATATACATGTCAGTAACTTCTTTCAACGCAGCTTCTGCATTGACTTTGTTATCTGTCACGTTTTGTTTGATTTGACCAATCATCTCAGGATCTGAAAGAACCATTAAATGAGCATCAAATACTTGTGCTTCTGCTTCACCTAAAGTTTGCGCTGCTTTGTCACGGATTTGTTGTAATTCCGCTGTTGACTTCGCTAACGCATCATCTAAGCGTGCTTCCTCTGCTGCAGTATCTTCAACTGATACTTTTGAAAAAGATAAATCAGGTTGTACTAACAGGTAGGCTTTCGCAACGGCTACACCATCACTAGCAGCAATTCCTTTTAGCATCTCAACCATTATTCAGACAAACCTTCTTTTTTCATTGTTTCTACGATTGCAGCGATTGCATCTGCTTCGTCAGCACCTTCAGCAGTGATAGTTACATCAGAACCTTGGCCAACGCCTAATGACATTACGCCCATGATTGATTTAAGGTTTACTGATTTACCTTTGTACTCTAAGTTGATATCAGAGTTGAATTTGCTTGCTGTTTGAACCAATAATGTAGCTGGACGTGCGTGAATCCCTGTCTCAGCAACTACGTGAAAATCTTTCTTTTCCATATTGATCAATCTCCTTTATGATACGTTTTTTTGTGTGAAGGCAAAATTTCCATGCATGCAATGACACCCGAAAAAAATCGCCCTTTCAACTGTTAAGATTACCATTTTTTTCCTCGATAGACAACCGTTTTCTCTTAAATAAACGATTGAAATAAATGTCCTATTTATTTTCTTGCACATAACGGTAGATGATCTTCCCATTTAAGCCCGCTTCTCCGACAAAAGAAGACCGATCTTCCAACTGGAGCCAGACATCTCTAAACGCCAGGAATTCTGGCTGTTGGACAATCAATTCTTGGATCTCTCCATTGCGCAAACGCGTTATTTCTGAAGCAAAATCTCTGTTCTCCATCCTCAATTCTCACCTCTTTCTTTCTATTATAATGGAATTACTTTTTATTTAAAAGACGCTTCTGCTAATGAAAGAGCGGCAAAAATTTTTGCGAGTAAAATTCTTGCAGTCTGACAAAAAGTTAGTATAATAGAATTATGGTCAGTAAAGGTCAATAACACATTACCTCGAAGATGACCGTTTCTATACACACAGCCCCTTTTCTTTTACAAGTGTAAAAAAGCGCCGTAAAATAAGGGTGTTGGAACAAATATGAAAGGTCGTGAATCTATGCTTTGTCAAAATTGCGGTAAAAATGAAGCGTCTATTCATTTATATGCCAGTGTCAATGGTCAAAGAAAACAACTCGATTATTGTCAAAGTTGTTACCAAAAATTAAAAGCTCAATCTGGGAATGCTGCAGCTTCAATGGCGCAAGATCCTTTTGGATTCGGCAATATTGATGATCTATTTCGTCAAATGTCTCGCCAGATGCAGCAAGGAAATACCCCTTATGAACAAACCCCTCCGACGCAAACCGGTGGTAACGGTTTTGTCGGCGGTCAGCCTCCACGCAATAACCAAGCACCTGCAGGTCTGTTAGGAGAATACGGTATCAATATTACCCAAATGGCTCGTGATGGCGAAGTCGATCCAGTCGTTGGTCGTGATTCAGAGATCAAACGAGTGATTGAGATCCTTAATCGTCGAACAAAAAACAACCCTGTGCTTATTGGTGAACCTGGGGTTGGGAAAACTGCCGTCGTTGAAGGGTTAGCCCAAAAAATCGTTGATGGTGATGTACCACAAAAACTGATGGACAAAGAAGTCATTCGTTTGGACGTTGCGTCTCTTGTTCAAGGCACAGGTATTCGTGGACAATTTGAAGAACGCATCCAAAAATTGATTGAAGAAATCAAGCAAGCAGAAAACGTGATTTTGTTTATTGATGAAGTTCATGAAATCGTTGGCGCTGGTGCAGCTGGCGACGGAAATATGGATGCTGGAAACATCTTAAAACCAGCTCTTGCCCGTGGAGAACTACAAATGGTCGGAGCAACGACGTTAAATGAATACCGCATCATCGAAAAAGATGCTGCTTTAGAACGCCGTTTGCAACCAGTACGTGTGGATGAACCTTCTGTGGAAGAAACGATCCGTATCTTAAAAGGTTTGCAACCACGTTATGAAGATTATCATCATGTGAAATATACTGATGAAGCGATCGCAGCTGCCGCTACCCTTTCTAACCGATACATCCAAGACCGATTCTTGCCTGATAAAGCAATCGATCTACTAGATGAAACAGGTTCTAAGAAAAACTTGACGATCCAAATCGTTGATCCAAAAACGATCGAAAAGAAATTACAAGAAGCAGAAGAACAAAAACAAGCTGCCTCTCGAGAAGAAGATTTCGAAAAAGCTGCTTACTATCGCGATCAAATCAATAAATTGCAAAAAATGAAGGAACGCCAAATCAGCGAAGAAGAAACGCCAGTCATTACCGAAAAAGACATGGAACAAATCGTTGAAGAACGGACAAATATTCCAGTTGGTGAATTGAAAGAAAAAGAACAAACGCAATTGAAAAATCTTGCGGATGACTTGAAAGCTAAAGTTATCGGACAAGATGAAGCGATCGATAAAGTAGCCAAAGCGATCCGCAGAAATCGGGTCGGTTTAGGCAAACAAAATCGTCCAATTGGCTCTTTCCTATTCGTCGGGCCAACCGGCGTCGGGAAAACCGAATTAGCAAAACAATTAGCCTATGAGATGTTTGGTTCTGAAGAATCGATGATTCGTTTCGATATGTCAGAATACATGGAAAAACACAGTGTATCCAAACTGATTGGCTCTCCTCCTGGTTACGTTGGCTATGAAGAAGCGGGTCAATTGACTGAAAAAGTTCGTCGGAATCCATATAGCCTGATTTTATTAGACGAAGTGGAAAAAGCCCATCCTGATGTATTGCATATGTTCTTGCAAATTCTCGATGATGGTCGTTTGACGGATGCCCAAGGACGTACGGTCAGCTTTAAAGATACGCTGATCATCATGACTAGTAATGCGGGAACCGGCAAAGTTGAAGCCAACGTTGGCTTTGGCGCAGCGCGTGAAGGCATCACTCGTTCCGTGTTAAATCAATTGAACAATTACTTTACGCCAGAATTTCTCAATCGCTTTGACGGGATCATCGAATTCAAGGCACTTAGCAAGGAAAACTTGTTATCGATCGTGTCCCTTATGCTGCATGATGTCAATCAAACACTTAGTCATCAAAAATTGCATATCGATGTTCCACAAGACGTGCAAGAAAAACTGGTCGATCTAGGTTACAGTGCAACGATGGGTGCTCGCCCATTGCGCAGGACCATCCAAGATCAAATCGAAGACGGGATTGCTGAATATTATCTTGAGCATCCTCAAGTTCGTCAATTAAAAGCACAATTGGAGGATTCCGATAAAATCGTTGTAACTTCAGCCGAATCCTCTGCACTTCCTGAAGAAACACCTTCTGCTGAAGAGGAAAAACCATCGGAAACAGATGAGCAATAACGTGTCAAAACGGTGACCAAACCGTTCGTTTTGCCAGACAACCATGTTTTGCCAAAAAATTGGGTAATTCCGAGTTGTCTGGCTTTTCTTTTGAAAAAAAACGACCTATAATGTTATTAATAAATACATAGAATGTGAGGTGAGTCTGGTGAAATTAATCAACGTTACAAATAGCCATTCTCGACTAGTATTGAATCAACTTGAAAATACCGATGCAGAACTTGTAAAGGTTTACACTGCCGGAGACACGACCGTGATCTTTACCTCAGCGCCGAACCACAATGAAATTTTGCTGATCAATAAAAAACGGAATATTCGCCCGACGGAAGTAGAAGAAATCAAAAATTACTTCTTGAAAAAATTACCTGATGGCTCCTATGATCCTGCTACGATCTCTGTGATCCAAATGCCCGAAGTGGTAGAAATCTCCATCAAAAAAACGTTGTCTTCCTCACGTTAGCTTTGCCTAATCACGTGTTTAAAAAATATCTATAAAAGGTGACTGTCGCAGCCCTCTTTTATAGATATCTTTTTTTGTCTTCTCTCCTCTTTCTTTCGCCTAGTACTTCGACCAACGCTACCTGATAGTCAAGCAAAAAAAGAGAGCGTTACGCTCTCTTTTTCAAGTATATTTATTAGAAATCATCGACTGGATCATCACATGTAGATTATGCCAATCCTTGGTACTATGAACATTGCCAAAAAATGTAAATTTCTGTGACTCATTATGGATCAGCACGCCATCAGAAACCAGTATGTCTGAGTCTCCTAAGTTCGAACTAAAGTGAATCACATTTTCATTGTAAATTTTCAATAGTTTGTTCTTAATGACCGGAATATATTCAGGGTGGTTCAAAAGAGAAATACCAATGCGAATCGGTTCCTCTTTTTGGATAGGTAAATAAGATGCTGTAATCTGAGCGATTTTCCTTAAGAAAAGGGCTTCTTTTTCTATTACAAACGAATGGCGCTGCAAGACGGTCGCAATCAGCTCCTCCACCTCTAATACGCGTTCGTTCGTAGAGGACAAATCTTCAGTAGATACAAAACTATCCAAAAAGAGATGAAGACAGCCCCATGTATTCATCACTAATTCATAGGTAAGAAACGCTTCGATCGCTTTGGAAAGATCATACTTTTGCGACAAGACAGCCACAACATCGGCAGAAAATTCGACCAATGGATTCCCCGAGAGGTTTCGCAGCTGTTTCCCCAAAAGAAGTTTCTCTTGATCCGAGATCGTTTCAGGTATGAAGAGAAAAACCCAGAAATGATAAAAAATCTGTTCTTTCTCGATATCTTGCTGACTTCTGATCGGCAGCAGCTTGATCACTTGCTTTTCCCCATTGAGTTGCTTGATTTGCTCATAAATAGCGATGGAAGCTTCGTCTAATTCATTGACGATATAGCCCCTCAACACCGCATTCTCAATGATTGAAAACATAATGTCGTGCTTCACTTTTGTAGTTTTCAACGGCTCATATTCTTTCGCAGCTAATTCAACGCTTGCACGGGTGCGCTGATTGATGTAAACATTGCAAGCCATGATCTCAACTAAATAATGGTACATCCGCACACAAGGCTCTGCCCCTGTCAGATCAATGGAATCTGTGTTGTTATTGATAGTAATCGGGACATTTTGGATAACCAGCATTTTTTTCAGATAGCTGATCAATTTATAACAATAAGAAATACTAAAAATCAATTCTTCTGAGATGTCCACCATACGGGTCTTTCTTTTTCTTAACAAATAGGATAATAGACGATAATAAGGAGATTCTAAGAAATACTTCTTCTTTAGATTCACAAAAATATGCAGGCTTTGTTCTTCGTTTAATTCTCGTGACAAATAAACGGTTCTCTTTTTCAACAAAAAAATAGACTCGTCAAAGGTCGTAAACTCTCTCATATCTTCGGCGATTTCATTGATCAATATTTTCACCTGATACAAGGATTTGTTTATCGTTTCACATATTTTATCAAGAGACAGCTGCTTCTCCAAAATGATATTTCTAATAATAGTTAATTTATCTACCTGTTTTTTGGTTAAATAAAACCTATACAACTTTTCTATATACTCCAAAATTTTTTACCCGCCTTATTTAAAAAGTATCCTAGTTTCCAATTATAGTAAAATAAACTTAAATTTGAGCCTCTTTTTTCATTAAACGGACAATTTTAATAAAAACTTCAGAAAAATCCCCGCTTCTTTAAAACAGAACGGGTGAGAAAAACTTGTGAAACGATTCTTACCTTTTGTAACAAAAAAGTGTTGGAAACCATTAAAAGATCCTGGGAATTAGCGGTTTCCATAGACTTAGAAAAAATTCGTATTCTTTCATTGATTGGTAAGTAACTTGGAGAATAAAATCATTTTCTAGCTGGACAAACTTCTTTGAGGAATCAAGTTCATTTCAAAGAGCTTGTAATAAAATATCTTCTTTTTTTAGCCAGCAATCTTTGTATTCATAAATGTTGATAATCGACAATTCATCGCTCATCTCATTAATTGCCCGCATAATTTCTTCATCATCCGAATCAACATTGCCAATGACATGCAAATCATAATGAATACCCGATTTATCCACGCACTCAACGATATAACTGATGACATCTCCCCAAAAATGTTCCAATCGATGCGTGCCTCCTGCTTTTTCTAGCCTTGAACGTTCAGCGATACACAAAACGTTTTTCGAAGAGTATTGCAAGATGTTGATTTCCCCTAGTGATTCTGCTAAGTAGTCAAGAACCGATTGCCGATCATCCTCTTGATCCACAATTAAATTTCTCTCTAAAATCGTGTTCGTCTTGTTGCTGAAAAAGCGCACAGTCAACATGGTAGCATTCTTTTGTCCACTGAAATTTATTCTGGTTTGCAGCATTTTGATTCACTCCTTAAAAGAACTTTGATCCTCTGCTATTAAGGATATAGTAAGAACCAGCTGATTTTTATCGTCTTTTTTTCAAAAAAACTACAAATAAAATAATCATTGTCACTCTTTTTCTTTCTACTGACTAAAAGACCTGACGATTAGAAACGAGGGGCAACTTCATAAAATTAAGAAAGAAAAAAACTCTTTCAAAGGTTTCTTCAAAGAGTCTGATTGTATATTCCTAAAAAAATATGCTTCCTATTAAAATCTAGGGTTCATGAGATAGCCATCCCACACAGTTAGTTTTTTGAGATATCTTTATAATGAAACAAACATGAACGTTTATCAAAACAGGAGTAACCTTGATGTCTCTGTCGCGTGAAGCTAGAAGAATTGTAGGTGCAGATTACTAATTGAATGAAAACGTTAATTGATATTTTTTCATAAGTAACTTTGATATACCTATCTAATAGGAACGCATAAATAGAATCATACTTTTCAATCCCCACCCTACGCAACTGTTCATACGCGTAAAGCTACTTCCAAAATAGTTTCTTAAAAATGATAGAAAGTTGGTTTCTATTGAATTGCAGGGGTTCACTAAAAAAATATCAGACATGAATTTTCAGAACTCGTTTCTCTGACAGCGACTGATTCAGAGCAAATTCTCAGAGACTACGAATAATATTATATTTCGTTTTTTAGGTCCAATCCTAGTTGGAACGACAATTCTTTCAACTCTGAGAAGACGTTGACTTAAAAGTAATACCAAAATATACCCCTGCAACAAAATTAGTTTCATAGTCATTATTACCGAATTGATAATTGGTAGACAGAAAGATCGGTCGACTTGATAATCAACATCATTTGACCACTAGAATATTTAATTAAATTATTTTATAAAAAATCAGATTAATAAAATACTTTCTACTTTTTTATTAAAAATAGCGAAAAAACGGATAATAACATAATACACCATCATTGTATACTTTATTTAAGCAGTAAATCATCTGCAAAAATTAAAGTGAGGTTTTATTATGAAAAAAGTTATTTTGGGTACTACATTCATTGCATCTTTGTTGTTAGCCGGAGGAGTCAACGCGTTTGCTGTGACAGATATCCCTGACCCGATGACGATTCCGATTGAACTCGAATATGGAGTTGCAACATTCGAGTTTAATGACGACATCGAATTGGAAGAATCTGTACAGATTACTAAAGATTTATTAACCGACGGAACTGTGGAAGGAACTATCTTAAATGTAGGTGGTACTTTGACCAATTTAACTGCTTCTACAGCAATCGTTAATATTTATGTTAACGCGCCTGATGACATCATTGTCGACGCCACTAATCCTAACACTTTGACTGCTGAGCCCGTTGCTATTGATTCCTTAAGTACAGACATAACATTTACAATCAATCAAAAATTTGCACAAGATTTTGCTGCATTAGCAGAAGGTGCAGACGCTCCTGTGATCACTGTAACTGCTCAAGATGGTACCGATACTGGTGAAACTCCACCTTTATAATTTTCAGAAGGAAAAAAATCATGAATCATACATTCAAACACAGAAATTCTTTTCTAAGGATTTCTGTGTTGCTTCTCTTACTGACACTGATCAGCAATACAAACATCCGTAATGCAAATGCCGATGAGACGACGAACTCACTGAAACTTACTCTTAGAGAAACAGAATACAAAACTTCTGATAATACCTTGAGTATTTCTCCTGAGATGGAGACGACGTATATTGTTGAAATTACACTAGAAAATGTTGGATCCGGTGATTCATCCATTGTTGTCACGCCTTACACCTCTACTGCTCTCTCACGAGAATCAGCTATCATCTATAGCGATGACCTAAACTTACTGCTAGATGACAAGTATAACTTTTCCAATTATGCATTGATCGAATCAGAAGCATTAGATGATGATGATCAAATTGAGATTCTCCCAAATGAATCCGTTCTTGTGACTGTAACGATTGCTCTTCCAGAGGAGCCTGCACGTGAAGGAACCGTGATGGGAGCAATCAATTTTAGTCAGATCATGGGTCTTGAAACAGCAGAAGATTCAGTTGGTATCAAATCTGTGTATGAGTCACTTATTTTTATCAACTTACTTTTTAGTGATGTAGAAGAGCTCAAAGACGTCGTTTATGAAGACTTCTCCTTTGTTGCTCTTCAGGACACGGTAAACCTACAATTTTACGCACTCAACTATAATCCTATTTTAGGCAACTTGAACAATGCTCTTTACGAACTAATAAATCCAAATGGAGAAACAATTGCCTCTGGGGAGTTAGCAGATTCCGTTCTTTTAACGCCGTTAACCAAATCAAGAATGCAGATCCCTTTACTAGACAATAGTGAACTTATTGAAGGCGAATACCGTTTGACAATAGAAACAACTAGAAAAGCGATCACGACTACTTTTTCTTATGAGAAAGAAGACATGGATAACTTCAAAAAAGAGAACCCTCCAACGAACACTGCCGATGTTCAGACAAATAATCAAATTCTTATCTGGATCATCTTTGTTCTCGTTGCAGCGTTGGCAGCTGCAATCATTTACATCTTAAAATCGAAAAGAAAAAGAGAGGGCTAGTGTTGTGACCCCAAAAGTTAGCTTTTAGGACTAACTTTTGGAGGTCGCTTCAAAGCTCCTTTTTTAGTACCACCAATTAGTCACAAACTTGTTCCAGCAAAAGCACTTATCACCTAGTATTAGAAAAAGATGTGCAGCAAAAAACCGCTCCTATTCAGCTAAGCGGTTTTTCCTACACTAGTTTTAAACATATCTTTTATCAAAAATCACTTCTTTTATAAAAATTGTCGCTATCTCGTACTGGCACTCTTCCTCTAAACGATCCTCATGGACAGTATCATCATTGATATCCTCAAGTGATTCTTCTTGGCTGAATGAATCATTCTCTAATGAGTCTTCTTCCTCTGGGCGTTCAGATTCATCTTCGAGGCCATTGTCTTTTTGCTTTTCATCGTCTTGGTCTTCATCTGTCAAGTTTTCGTCTGGAATCTCTTCTTTTTCCTCATCCGTCTGATTCATTTTTATATCTTTCGTAAAGGTCTCTGAATCATCAATTGCTGTAAACGTGACTGATAGGTAGTACTCAGAGTTGGCATCAAGATATTCCTTTATGTTCAATGTTGCAGCTACGTTAAGAATCATTGATGTTTCATCAGTATCCTCAATCTGAATGATCTTCTCTTCCGAACCGTTCACGCTGTTTAATTCTGCTGAAAATGCTTCTCCGACAGCTGTGATCGTTACGCCAAAAGCACCTTCACTGCCGTTGCTATCGACAGACAGCTGAAGATCTTGTGTGGTTTTCAACAAATAATAGTGTTCGTCCTTAAAGTCAATCGTGTTCAAATCAAAAATCAACGTTTCGGAAACCTCATCAGCTGCAGCCTCTATTGTTGGAAAGAAAAATATCGCCGAAAATATGAATAACAAACTTTTTAGCACTACATGGTCCCCTTTCTGGTTTCAGAAATCACTTTTATTTAATAAATAATCATTTGCTTTAGCAAAATCGATAGATAGATAACTGTAAACTAGCAATAAGACTAATTCATTTTTTGAGTCGCGAAGCCATGGTACACCAACTGAAAACTTAAACCATCTGTTAGAAGTGCTTCAAATGAAGTTTCAAGGGCAATCACCGATTCATGCTCAGATAAAGAAAGCTTAGGCTTCACTAGTAGCATCTGACAAAAAGAACATGTCCCTCGATCAAATGATTAAACGACCTCTATCACTGGCAATCTATTCTGTGCTTTCCCCCTACTTTCAAACAAGTGAAAATTTCCTGAATCATCAAATGTGCCTATAACATTTTTCTATTCATTTCAAATGCATTTCCTTGTGGTCACCTTTAATACTACGCTCTTTTTCCGACTCATTTTATCTTGTTTTAAAAGAATGTTTATGAATTAGGATAATTGTCTGATCATTGGACGATTGCCCCCAATCATGCAACCTTCCTTCTGTATCAAAAGCACGTTTTCAGCAAAAAAAGCCCCTTCTTATCCATTTGGATAAGAAAGGACTTTCTACGATCGTTCAATTAAAAATGATTAGCCTAACGTACAAACTTGCACCTACGTAGATAGTCTGGCGGAAAACGACTCTTACATCAAGCTCTTCAATTCGACATCTGGGTACTTGTCAGCGAACCAACGCATCGCAAATTGGTTTTCAAACAAGAACAATGGCTGGTCGAAACGGTCTTTCGCTAAAATGTTACGACTGGAGCTCATACGCTCATCTAAGTCTTTCGGATCGATCCAGCGAGCGATCTTGTGGCCCATTGGGGTCATAATGACTTCCGCATTGTACTCATTCATCATGCGATATTGGAAAACTTCAAATTGCAGTTGCCCGACAGCACCGATGATATACTCATCACTAAGATACGTCTTGTACAACTGGATAGCCCCTTCTTGGACCAACTGATAGATTCCTTTGTGGAAAGATTTTTGCTTCATCACATTTTTTGCAGTGACTTTCATGAAGAGTTCCGGAGTAAATGATGGTAGCTCTTCGTAAGCAACTTTTAGTTTTCCTTCATAGATCGTATCGCCAATTTGGTAATTTCCCGTATCATAAACCCCGATGATATCTCCAGCGACTGCTTCTTCAATATTTTCTCGGGTATCTGCCATAAATTGTGTCACATTGCTGAGTTTCATTTTTTTGCCAGTACGCTCAAGTGTCACGTCCATGCCTCGTTCAAAGGTTCCTGAACAAATACGGACAAAGGCGATCCGGTCACGATGGGCAGGGTTCATATTTGCTTGGATCTTGAACACAAACCCAGACATTTCTGGTTCATAAGGACTGACTTCATCACCAGCCAAAGTTTTGTGACCGTAAGGCGCTGGTGCAAAGGACAAGAAGGTTTCCAAAAAGGTCTGCACTCCGAAATTCGTAAGGGCGGAACCAAAGAACACGGGTGTTTGATCGCCTCGTGCGATTTTTTCTGTATCAAAGGCATCACCAGCTTCTTGCAACAATTCCACTTCTTCTAAAACTTGTTGGAACAGCCCATCTTCGGCAAATGGATGATCTGCAGGAAATTGTCCATTTTCATCTAGGGCAACTAAACGTTCCCCACCGTGATTGTCTGGACGATAAAATTCGACCCGTTGGTTATGGATATCATACAGTCCTTCCAAGCCTTTCCCCATGCCGATCGGCCAATTCATTGGAAATGATTCGATCTCTAAAAGATCTTCTAGTTCTTCTAATAGTTCTAATGGTTCACGGCCATCACGGTCGAGTTTATTGATAAAGGTAAAGATCGGAATACCGCGTTTTTTAACGACCTGGAAGAGTTTTTTCGTTTGCGCTTCGATCCCTTTTGCGCTATCGATCACCATGACCGCACTATCCACCGCCATCAAGGTACGGTAGGTATCTTCAGAAAAGTCCTCATGCCCAGGGGTATCTAAAATATTGACCCGTTTGCCTTGGTAATCAAACTGCATAACAGAACTGGTAACGGAGATCCCCCGTTGTTTTTCAATTTCCATCCAGTCGGACTTTGCGAAATTCCCAGTCTTTTTCCCTTTGACCGTACCAGCTTGGCGAATCGCGCCACCGAATAATAATAATTGTTCTGTGATGGTTGTTTTCCCCGCATCCGGGTGGGAAATAATCGCAAAGGTACGGCGACTATCTACTTGTTGTTTTAATTTTGGATTATCCATTGATTTTATTGCTCCATTTCTTGTATTTACAATGCGAACAGTGACCATTTTAGACTGTCGCTAGTTTTCTGACCAAATCAGTATATCATGGATAAGGGTGATAAAAAAGCAAAAAAAGACAAGAACCCCCTTTTGATATGCTCCCCCTATATAGGACACTGAAATATAAAGTGGCTTATATAGGGGGAGTTTGTATGTCTAGAGGAAAAATGAAATTAAGTTCAGAAGAACGGCTAGCTTTTGTAGAAAGAGCTTTAAAAAATGAAGCTAGCATAAACAGCCTGGCCAAAGAAGCACAAGTAAGTTTCAGTACGATAGAAAGGTGGATCACTCTTTATGAGAATGAAGGACCCACAGGTTTACTCCCTACAAAAAGGAATCAATCATACTCAACAGAGTTGAAACTGAATGCGGTCCATGATTATTTAGCTGGAACACATGGTAGCTTAAGAGCTGTCGCCAAGAAATACGGGCTTCGTAACAAAAAACAATTAGAAGACTGGTTAAAGATATATAATACTCATAGAAACTTCAAATCAGAAAGTGGTGGAAGTAGAATGAGTAAATCCAGAAAAACAACATTGAATGAACGAATTAAAATTGTGCATGACTGTATTATCAACGGTCGAGACTATGGGAAAACCGCAATTCAGTACCAAGTCTCTTACCAACAAATTCGGAACTGGGTGTTGAAATACGACGAGATGGGAGAAAAAGGCTTAGAAGACCGTCGAGGGCAACGAGCGGGAAGTAAACCTGCCAGAACACCCGAAGAAGAAATGCGCGATAAACTGGCTCAACAAGAACGACGGATCAAGTTGCTTGAAATGGAAAATGACCTGTTAAAAAAAGTCAGCGAGTTAGAAAGGAGGCGGGATTTGAATTAGTTCGTCATACGTTTGAATACCAATCGATCAAAGAGCTGCACGAGACAAAAAGCTATCCAATTAACACCATGTGTACACTGCTCCATGTCACAAGATCGGCCTATTATTGTTGGTTAAAAAATCCCAAACTGCCTGAAGTGGTGTTGAATGAACAGTTGGCAGACCTTGTTCGTTATATTTATGAAGCAGACAACGATAAAGGATATCGCAGAATCTGTGAAGATCTCGTGAATGATTATGGCTTTCAAGTGAATGACAAGCGTATTCTTCGAATCTGTCGCAAACTTCAAATCCAATCAACCATCAAGCATTCAGGGAATAGTATCACTAAGGCATCCAAGACTCCGTATCATATTGCGAAAAATTATTTGAATCGAAAGTTCTATGCGGATCAACCGAATCAAAAATGGCTAACAGATGTGAGTGAATTCAAGTATTATGAAGGGGCCGAAGTGAAGAAAATCTATTTGAGCGCTATTCTCGATCTCGCCGATCGTCGCATTGTTTCATTTGTCATCAGCGACAAAAATGGCAATAAATTAGTCTTTGATACCTTCGATCAAGCAGTCGCCGCCGAACCAACCGCTCATCCGCTATTTCATAGCGATCGCGGATTTCAATATACAAGTAAAGTTTTTTGCACAAAGCTAAAGAAAGCGAAAATGAAGCAGAGTATGTCTCGTGTCGCCCGTTGTACCGATAATGGTCCAATGGAAGGTTTCTGGGGAATGCTTAAGCGAGAAAAATATTATCGGCGAAAGTTTATCAGTAGAGAAAGTCTCGTTGAAATGATCGAGAAATACATGAACTATTACAACAATGGTCGCTATCAACGATGTTTGAAGAGCAAAACACCGATCCAAGTTCATCAAGAATTATTAATGGCAGCTTAATCACTCCCCCTCTTAGACAAGCGAATAGAATAAATCCGCTTAACCAAGAAGGAGACCAGTCGAGCAAAGTTGAGGTTAAACAAAGTAAAAAACATAAAAACTGCCTACCGAATTTCGGTAGACAGTCGTCAAAATAATTTTATTCTATTTCATTGTCCACTTGACGGGGAGCCCAGCATTTGACTACTCTCTTTTACAGAGTTAGGCAAAGGGCGTTCTTTCCATTTGATGGAAATAAATTAAAATGCTGGCAATAAGGTATCGCTATGGTCGTTTTCTAAAAATTCGCGAACTTTATCGCTAGTCATGGCACGGCGCAAAACGGCGATTTTTTCAGAATCTTGATTGTCTTCTCGAGCAACCAATGAGATAGCAAAGCGATCATCGATCGTTTTTTCTAAGAAAAGGGCATCGGCTGGTTTCAAACCGATTTTCGCGATATAGGTTGGGTAGTTGTATACCAAGGATACATTCGGTTCATCATAGGCTTCCGCAAGATTCAGTAAATCAACAGATAACCATTCAAAGTTTTTGGGATTTTCGGTAACGTCTTTAAGTGTTCCATTGACACCAACGCCTTCTTTAAGAGTGATCAATCCTTCTTCTGCTAAAATCGCTAACGCTCGACCTTCGTTAGACACATCATTCGGCAATGCAACTTTTGTTCCTTCTGGAATATCATTGATATCCGTATACTCTTTGGAATAAAAACCGACTTTTGCGTTGTAGATTTTATCTAATGCCACTAGGTTTGCATCTTTTTCTTCATTATACATTTGCATATATGGTTCATGTTGCGCAAAGTTGGCATCGACCTCGTCATTATTCAGCAGCTCATTGTACTGGATATTGTCATTGACTTGGACCAACTGGATTTCCCAGCCATCTTCCACTGCTTCCGCTGCAACTTTTACGACATCGGTCATTGGCGTCGTTTGCGAAGCGACCTTGATGATTTTCTCTTCGCTCGCCTCATCCGAACCCGTACCGCAAGCCCCCAATACACCTAATGCCAATACACTCAATCCTAAAACAAATCCTTTTTTCACTTTCATTCCTCCTATTTTCGTTTATCAAGTTTTCTTGCTGCTTGATTGCCAATCCCTTGCAGGATAAAGACCAAAAGAATCATGATGATAATTGCAAAATACATGACGCCATATTCATATCGTTGATAGCCATAGCGGATCGCAAAATCGCCGATACCACCACCGCCGACGATCCCCATCACCGTCGAATAAGAAACCATACTGACTGCTGTCGTCGTTAAAGATAAAATCAAGCCGCTTCTAGCTTCCACTAGTAAAAACGACCAAACGTATTGCCATTGACTGACGCCAAGGGATTTCGCCAAATAAGAAACTTCTTCTGGGACATCCAGCAGTACTTGCTCCGTCAAGCGAGCAAAAATACTCATAGCAACGATACTCAAAGGGAAACTGGCGGGAATCGGTCCAAATGAGCTGCCTAAAAGCATTCGCGTCAGTGGGATCAAGGCTACGACAAATAATAGAAACGGAAACGAGCGGATGATCGTCACAACGAGATTCAAACCCTCATAAAGAAATGAGATTTTTTTTCCACGACTGCGGCTAAGGAAGAGCCAGACACCTAGCGGTAGTCCTAAGACAATGGCTGCGAGCATCGAAATCCCCATCATGATCGCTGTTTCTTTCAAAGACTGAAGTAATTCAGGCAGATAATACAAAATACTCTCACTGATCGTCATGCAGCAAACTCCTCTCCACTTTGTCCACATAAGAGCTTTCTTTGCGGACAATTGGCTGCGGATGATTGACAAATTCCGCCGCAAAGACGGCATCTTCCAATACAAACACACGTTGACAAATATGTCTGACTGCGGTTAGCTCATGACTAACGAAAATGACTGCTGGCTGAAACGTCTGTTGAACTTTTTGCAGTAAAGCAAGTACATCGGCTTTCGTATCTTCATCCAGCGCACTAGTGGGTTCGTCACACAGCAAGATTTTCGGCTCACGGATCAACGCCCGTGCGATAGCTACTCGTTGTTTCTCCCCACCGCTCAACTTGGCTGGATAACTGTCAGCTTTGTCTTCCATCCCAACAAATGAAAGCATCTCCAACACCTTCTCCGATGATTTCCCCATTAACTTCAAGGGCAAATAGACATTTTCAAAAACGGTTCGATTGTGTAGCAGATTGTAATTTTGAAAAATCATGCCGATTTCCTGCTGCGCATGTAGCAGTTGCTTTTTGTTTAAGGGATCGATTCGTTTCCCGTCAAAGAGCAGCTCCCCACTGTCAGGTGTCTCAATTAAGTTCAAAAGCCGAAGCAACGTTGATTTCCCCGAGCCGCTTTTGCCGACGACCCCAACGATTTCCCCCGGCTGAACAGCAAAAGAGAGACCATCTAGGACGCTTCGATCGTAACGCTTTGTGATGTTGATGGCTTCTAGCATCTTTTTTCCTCCTAATCAAACAGCAACGCAAGAAATTCAGCGTTAGTCATCTGATGGATAAATTGCTCGATGGCAATATCCTTTAGCAAGCGGCTGATGGTGTTTTGTTCAAAATCAATACCTTGCAGCATCGCTTCAAGTTCACTGATCTCTTTTTGTCCAAAAAAATCACCGGTAATTTGAATCGCTGCAATCTTGCCTTTGTTGACAGTAAAATCGACTTCAACGATCCCAACCTGCGCAAACCGCTTTCTTTTTTGCCATTCAAAAGCAGGCGCTTCATTAAAAATCCACTCATTGTTCGCGTAACGTTCTTCAAACAACGTTTGGATTGCTTGGCGATCCGCATCCGTCAAGACGATCTCTTGCTCACTGATTTCATCAATCGATTCTACTTCATAGATTCGGCAAAGGAGTGTATCTCGAAATGCCTTGGTATCCATTGATTGGTATTGTTCTGCCAAATACGGTTTAATATTCGTCACACTTTTCCGTACGGATTTCGTTGCTTTAGAGGCAATTTTTTCTTGGGCAACGTGTAGGACTTTTGTTAATTCTTCTAGATCCACATCATACATCAATGTGCCATGAGAATACGTTCGACCTTTTTTTGTATACATCGCATTGCCAGAAAACTTTTTCCCATCAATGAACAGATCATTGCGGCCATGTACTTCTACCTCCTTGGCTCCCATTGCCGCTAAGCCTTTCATGATCGGTTGTGTTGCACTTTGGTAGTCACCAAAACTCGTGGCATCTTTTTTGGTGACAAAACTAAAGCTCATGTTGCCTAGATCGTCATAAACTGCTCCACCGCCAGATGTCCTGCGAGTCAACACGATATTGCGACTCCTTAAATAGTCAAAATCAATCTCTTGATACGCATTTTGATTTCTGCCGATTATAACACATGGTTTTTGTATGTATAACAGAAGACAAGGTTCTGAAACATCTACGTTATTCATTAAATACTCTTCAGTTGCCAAATTGTAACGGATATCCTCACTAAGCATACGGTAAAATTTCATTTCAAGCCCCTCGTTCTCATTAGATTTCTATGGATATTCTCGCTTTTCTTACGGAAAATTGCAATCAAACTGCTTAACGATAAGATACACGTGTTTTTTTATCTGTTTTCAAACTGTATTATTGATTAGATTTATCGTAACCGTTTCTTACAAACAAATCAAGGGGAATAAGTAAAAAAAAGGAACAAAAAAGACCAAAGCAGATGCCTTGGTCTTTCTCATTTCATTCATGCGTAACTTTAACGGCGAGGCTCATCTTCCTCAAAATCTTTGCGGAAATAGCGGCGTTCTTCTTCTGGTTCCACTTCGCCTTCTTCTGGATCATGGAAGATTACACGGATCTTCAAGACACGTGATCCTTCCATTTCTTCAGAAATCAATTTCACGTTATCGACTTCAAAGGAAAGTTTTTCTCCTTCATCTGGAATCATTCCTAAAGCAGTGATCAGGTAGCCTGCCATCGTATCGACGTCGCTCATATGCAAGCTCATATTGAAAGCTTCATTGAAATCATCGATCAGCATCCGACCTTGGATCACGTATTCTTTATCAGAGATTTTTTCATAAAGCTCTTCGACCTCATCGGATTCATCATCGATCTCACCGACGATTTCTTCAAGCAAGTCTTCTAACGTAACTAACCCAACGACTCCGCCGTATTCATCAAGCAAGATCGCCATTTGGTTTTGGGTTTTCTTTAATTCATAAAGCAAATCATCAATAAAGACTGTTTCTGGAACAAACAGTGGTTCTTGCAAGATCTGCTTGATGTCCATTGTTTCAAAGCCGTATTTGTAGGCACATTTCAAAAGGTTTTTGGTATGCAAAATCCCAACGACTTTGTCTTTATCTTCATTATATACAGGAATACGAGAATAATTTTCTGCTAAAATTTCAGTCAAAATTTCTTCTACTGAGTCATTGATATCCACCATAAAGGCAGAGGTTCGGGGAACCATGACTTCACGGGCGACTTTCGTATCTAATGAAAAGATCCCTTGCAGCATCTCTAATTCATCTTCTTCAAAGACTCCTTCTGTTTCCAACATATACCGCATTTCATCACGGGTCATCTTTGTGTCTTCATCGTCAAATTCCATTGGAGTGATCCGCGCCAATAAGCTTGTTGAAGCAGATAAGAACCAGACGAAGGGTTTTGCAATAATCCCGATCGTTCGAATCACACCAGAAGTGAACTGGGCAACTTCTTCTGATTTGTTCATGGCGATACGTTTTGGATACAACTCACCGAAAACGATCGACACATAGGTCAAGATCGCTAAAACGATAATGTTCGCTAAGCTTTTAGCCGCCGTTCCTCCACCTAATAAAGGTGCCAGACGGGTCGACAAGGTATCTGCCAGAGATGCCCCAGATAAGATATTCACCAAGGTAATCCCAACTTGGATCGTTGACAAGAAATTTGTTGGATTATCAATGATTTTCAATAATTTTTGTGATTTGACATTTCCTTCTTCCGCTTTTTGCTCCACACGGTTTTTGTTGACTGAGACGACTGCGATCTCAGAGGCCGCTAGAAAAGCGTTGATCAATGTCAAAACGATCAATAATAAAATTTGCGCTAGAAGCGACTGACTCTCGGGGTCAGCATTCATAATAGCATTCTCTCCTTATTTTTTCATATTCTAAAAAAAATCGTGGGCTTAGCCCACGATAAAATCCTATCACAAAGTTTTTTTCTTTGCAATAAAAAACACCAGTCATTGATTACTCGATCAACCGTTCTTGATTTTTCTTGATTTTGTCATCTTTGATCAGACGAACAATAAAGACCACGATCGTCCGACAAATTGCGTAAAACGGTACTCCTAAGAAAATTCCCAGCAAACCTGCCAGATTTCCAGCGACCAATAAAACCAAGATGATCGTTAATGGATGGATCGCTAATGATTTTCCGATCACATTCGGGTAGATAACATTTCCATCTAATTGTTGGACGACTAGTACCACGACACAGCACAGCAATGCGCGGAACGGTTCATCAAACACCGTCACTAAGACTGCTGGAATCAAGCCAAGATACGGACCTAAATAAGGAATCAAGTTTGTGACCCCTGCGATCACCCCAAAAAGAAAGGCATAGTTGACGCCGATCATCCAGTACCCAATAAACGTGAAGGTAGCGACGAAAATACATTCGATCGCTTGCCCACTGATGTAATTGGATAGAGTCTTGTTTAAGTCACCTAGCAACCCAACAATCTGGTCTCGTCTTCTTTCTGGAAAGACAGTTTTCAGATTAGGAACTAGCTTTTCTCCATCCTTCAACATGTAGAAAAGGATGAATGGGACTGTAACGATGATCATCGTCGCGGAAGCAATCGTACTGACGATCGATCCTAAGCTAGTGGATAACCCACTAAGAAACTGCTGCAGCAAAGAACCATAAGAAAGATTTAGGTTTTCTAACTGCTGCGCGATATCGATTTGTTTGAAAAATGGATCATCTGCGATTCTTGAGATCCAGCTTTCCATATTTTTGGCAAATGTTGGAATATTTTCCGCCAATGAAGTAATCTGACTCACCAGATTAGGAATAACGCTGACAAAAATCAAGATGATTGCTGCTACTAATAACAATAGAACCAATATGACAGCAAACAGTCGTTTTATTTTTGTCGTTTTCATCAAAAATAGGACGATTGGATTTAGCAGATAATACAGAAAGCCAGCAATCAATACTGGTGCAAATAAAGTAGAAAAAAACGTGCCGATCGGTGCAAATAGAAAATTGACTTTACTTAACACAAACACGAGTGTCACTAAAACCAATGCTTCCAATGACCAAAAGAACAGTTTTGATTGTTTGAATTTGTCGAACAAAAGATTCCCTCCCTTTTTTATAACATTATAGTTGATTTTGTAAAAAAAAGCTTGCGACTTTAGCCGCAAAAAAAGAAATTTGTAAAAAAAGTGGTATACTAATAAAAATAACGGAGAAATCATAGCTGAGGTGAGTTTTTTTTATGCATATCGCACAAACAAAAGATACGCTAAGTGAGATCTATTTGGCGTCATTGAAAATACGAAATCAAGTGTTCGTGAAAGAGCAAGGGGTTCCATTAGCATTAGAAGTAGATGAAAATGAGGCATTGGCTGTTCATTTCGTCTTATATGACGATGACAATGAAGCAGTCGCAACCTTACGTTTTTTACCGATCTCTGATCATGAGGTGAAATTACAGCGAATGGCGGTGCCAGCTGCTCATCGAGGTTCAGGCTACGGCAGGCAGTTGATCGAGGGAGCGGAAGCTTTCATTCAAAAACAAGGAATCAAAAAAGTCACATTAGGGGCACAGTTAACTGCCAAAGAATTTTACTTGAAGTTAGGTTATCAGCCTGAAGGCGATGTCTTTTTAGACGCGGATATGCCCCATATCAAAATGAGCAAAACCTTTTAACGAGCTGTGATTACTTAAAACAGCGACCCCAAAACAGATCCTTTCTCTGTTTTGGGGTCGCTGCTTTTTATTCCTCTGCTTCAACGATCTCTTCAATCGCTGTAAGCAACGCTTGCGCCACCCTTTGATCATAGCCTTCACTTGTAATCACCGCTAAATCACTGTCACTGTTCAAATAACCTAACTCCAACAAAACTGCTGGAATATATTGCTCTCGTAAAACATAATAGTTACCAAAACGAGTGCCGTTGGAACTCAATGCCACTGAACTACTCAAACTGGAAGTGATCGTTTCTGCCATCTCTTTTGCCCCAGTATAGTAATAGTAAGTTGTCAGTCCTTGATTGCTGTTTGGTAGCTCTGAATTGTCGAAATGAATGCTGATAAATAGATCTGGTTCCTCCGAGAGTGAAGCTGCAGTAATTTCAGACAGCGCTAAATAGCGATCTTCGGTGCGTGTATATCTGACTTGAATTCCCGCTTGGGTCAGTACTTCGCCGATCGTTTGGACGGTGGCTAACGTCAAATCTTTTTCCATGATCGTTTGATCCGTTGACAGTGCCCCAGAATCTTCGCCGCCGTGCCCCGCATCAAGAACGACTTTAAAGTCTGACAATTTTTTTGGAGTCTCCGAAAGTGGAACTTCTTGGATGGATGCAGAATGCTTTTCAATGTAACCCGTTATTCCATCGTCAGTTTGGATTTCAACCATCTCTTCTGTTTGACTAAGTACGGTTGCCCAACTTCCACGGTGGATCTTCCCGATGACGGTTTCTTGACTTGTTGTCTGATAAATCGATACATAATCGTTCTCACTTTCAATCGCTGCATCGTATTCTGAGGGATCCACGTAAATTTGGACCATGCTTGCCGTTTGTGCGACCTCTTCTGCTTGAGCGTCCGACTCGGTTTGAGCCGTGCTTTCTTGGGTCTCTTCTTGAACAAAATGATCATTTCTCAACACAGCAAAACCTGCCGCAAAAAGTAGAATCATGGTAGTACCGATAACAAGCTTCCCTTTTTTCTTCATTTGCTTCCCCCACTTTTTTCTTGGTCTTTCTATCATGGGACTAGCAGCTTAAACAGAACTTAAAGGCAACTGCTAGAAGCAACCCTCTCACAGCACAAAAAAACTTCAACCGAAATGGTTGAAGTTTCTCGGGAAAAATGAGCGATCCGACCCATTTCACTTATTTTTGAGACAACTGCTTGTAGCGATCATACCAAATGTCCAAATACCCTTGCGAAAAGGGTCCTTTGCCATTATTGATCCAATCTACTAAAATTTTGACATTTTCTTTCAAGATAAAATCAATGTCTTGTGGATATTGCATAATCTTACTGTGCAATTCATACTCATCCACATCTAGTAAACGTTTCTCGCCATCAGGAAATACTTTGATATCAAGGTCATAATCGATATATTTCAATGCCTCTTCATCAAGTAAATACGGTGAAGCAAGATTACAATAATAGGAAACCCCCTTTTCTCGAATCATTGCAATAACATTAAACCAGTATTTTTTATGAAAATATACAATTGCTGGTTCACGGGTAACCCAGCGTCTTCCATCTGATTCGGTCACTAATGTATGATCGTTGACCCCTATCACTGAGAATTCACTGGTCTTTAAGACCATCGTATCCCGCCACGTTCGATGCAAATTGCCGTCATGTTTGTAGCTTTGAATGCTGACAAACTCTCCTTCTTTTGGAACTCGCATAGCAACCCTTCCCTCAGCAAGAAAACTTGCGTTTTGTTTGGGTGTTCATTACACCGACATCGTTAATATTATAGCAATAAAAGAAAGCTTTGCCTAGAAATCTTTATCGAGTTTCTGATATTTCTTTAATTGATCCACCAATTTCTGCTGGGGTTTTGGGAAAACATAGTTTTGAAAGGATTCTTTTGCTGCCCATTCGCTGTCTTGTAACGTGAGCTCTCCACGTTTTCTGCCGTAAAATAAAAGGACGTGCCATTTCAAATGACTAAAGATATGAGTGATCTCGCCAAAATGTCGTTTTTGCCAAACGACAGGCAGATCAGGAAAAATTTCGAGCGCATCATCTTCGGCAATCAAATCCAACTGCAGCTGCTCCTCTTTTGCCCATGTTCGCTGCAGAGCCTCGTACTGTTCTTTCGACACTTCTACCAACGGAAAATGCCACATAGAAGCCAATAAGCCTGTTTCAGGTCGCTGCACGAGTAAAAACGAGCCTTGATCTTCGATGGCGCCTGCGATGTAATAGACATCTTTTGGCTTTGCTTTTTTCGATTTCACTGGAAAGTCTGTTTGTCGATTCTCCGCATAAGCAAGACAATACTGACTGATGGGACACTCTTCACATTTCGGTGTGGTGGGTGTACAGATTCGTGAGCCAAGATCCATCAAGGCTTGATTAAACTCGCCGGGTTCATCGGGAGAAATGATCGTTCTCATCGCCTCGTCGAATGGTCTTCGGCTGCTGGCTTTCGCAATATCTGCTTCGATACAAAATAACCGACTGACGACCCGCATCACATTTCCATCGATTGCCGGTTCTGGCAAGCCAAAAGCTATACTGCCAATGGCTCCAGCTGTGTAGGGACCAATTCCTTTTAATGAGCGAATCTCTTCAATTGATTGGGGCATTTCTCCGTCGAATTCGGCAACGATTTGCTGGGCGGCAGCCTTAAGATTACGAGCACGAGAGTAATAACCTAAACCTTCCCAAACCTTTAAAAGCTTTTGTTCTTCGGCTGCCGCCAAGTCTTGGATCGTCGGGAATTGTTCCATAAAACGATAGAAATAGCCAATCACTGTCTCCACTCGTGTTTGTTGAAGCATGATCTCTGAGATCCAGATTGCATACGGATCGTTGGTCGCCCGCCAAGGGAGATTGCGTTTTTCTTTATGATACCAAGTTAAAAATGTTTCTTGGAACGTCTTGATTTTTTCTTCATCCCAAGTTTCCCACTGCTTACTCATCCATTACTTCCTCATCTAAGAATCGTTGTATATCATCGATGGCAAACCCTTTTTGATAAAGGCCTTGCTTGATTTTCATTTTTCGTTTCATCAACGCTAACCGCTGATGCCGCCGTATAAGTCGGGCACCTTCTCTTTGGAGCGCTTCATTTTCTTGGTCCTCATCTTTTTCCATCGGTAATTCATCCAAAATCATCTGAATGACTCCTTGATGAAAACCTTTTTGCATCAAATGCATTTTTATCTTTTGGATCATTTCTTTATGGCTTTTATTGTGAAAACGACGCATCGCTTTTTCAGCCGTATGATAACCGACTTCAAACTGCATTTCCTCGGTATACAAAGGCAATACTTCCTGAATCACGGAATCTTTTAATCCTTTTTTTCTCAATTGCTGACTGATGACCACGGGTCCTTTATCACTCATACGGACTTGGGTGCGAATGTAGCTTTCTCCGTAGTTTTTGTCATCGATCAAATTCAACTCTTTCAGACGTTCAACGACTAAGTCTCGGTCTTGTTTTTCGATTTCTTTGTCTTTCAAATAGGTACGGACTTCCATTTCAGAACGCAGCTGATAGCTGATATAGTTCATGGCTTGCTGCAATCCTAAATCAAACCCCGCACTTTTTTTGATTTCTTTTAATTCTTCTTCACTCAGTTCCTTGCCTTTTAATAGCCGAAAACGGACCAAAAGATCTTCTGAGACCCGCAGCGTTTCACCTTCTGATGTCGCCACTTCATAAAATGGTCCTTTTCCTTTATTGATACGAATAATTGTATTCATCTTCTTCACCTCGCGAACGTACATTCTATTTTACCACAACTACGATGAAATTCCTTCTAATCAAGCTGAAAAAATGTGGTAAAATGAACTGACTATTTTATTTAAGGAGTTCACATGGCAAATACACAAGTCCAGCTTGGACAAAAACTACAACTAACGATCAAACGCTTGGGGATCAACGGAGAAGGCATTGGGTATTACAAAAAGTTGATCATCTTTGTTCCCCGTGTTCTACCGGGGGAACAGGTCATTGCCGAAGTCACCAAAGCATCTCCCCGCTTTGCTGAAGCCAAGATGACCAAAATCATCAAGCCAAGCAGCGATCGCATCCAACCACCCTGCAAGTTTTACGACCGGTGCGGCGGCTGCCAATTGCAGCACTTAGTCTACGACAAACAATTAGACTTCAAAAAAGACCTTTTGAAACAAGCACTTGAAAAATTCAAGCCAAAAGGCTACCAACAGTTTGAACTAAGAGATACTTTAGGCATGGATGTTCCTTGGCATTACCGCAACAAAGCACAATTTCAATTGCGTTACAACAGTCAAACCAAACGAATCGAAGCGGGTTTATACGAAATGGAATCTCATCGCTTAGTCGCCATTGATGATTGCCTCGTACAAGAACAAGATACGCAAAAAGTGATCAACGGCATTGTCCAATTGTTGAATAAATACCAGATCCCGATTTACGATGAACGCAAGAACAGCGGGATTCTAAGGACATTGATGGTTCGTATCGGGATCGCGACTGGCGAAGTTCAAGTCGTGTTTATTACCAACTCTGTCAAACTGCCGCAAAAAAATGCGCTGATTCGCGAGATCAATCAGCGCTTGCCGCAAGTCGTTTCCATCATGCAAAATGTGCAAAACAAAAAAACGTCCGTCGTCATGGGAGAGGAAACGATTCATCTTTGGGGCAAAGAAGCGATCGAAGAACGGTTGAATGAACTGACCTTCGACTTGTCCGCCCGCGCATTCTTCCAGCTGAATCCACAGCAAACCAGCATCTTGTATCAAGAAGGGTTAAAAGCCCTTGACTTGAGCAAAAATGAAACAGTCGTTGATGCCTATTGCGGTGTGGGAACGATTGGGTTGAGCGTGGCTCCTTATGCCAAAGAAGTCCGCGGCATGGACATTATTCCTCAAGCAATTGAAAATGCCCAAGAAAATGCACGCCGCATTGGTGCCCAAAATACCCATTATGAAACGGGAACTGCTGAGGAGCTCTTACCAAAATGGTTCAATGAAGGCTTCAAACCTGATAGCATCATTGTTGATCCGCCAAGGACAGGCTTGGATGAACGATTATTGCAAGCTTTGCTGAAACAACCACCGAAGAAGATGGTCTATATATCTTGTAATGTTTCTACTTTAGCAAGAGACTTGGTCCAATTAGCCAAAGTGTTTCACGTAGAATATCTGCAATCAGTAGATATGTTTCCACAAACCGCCCGCTGCGAAGTAGTGGTAAAATTGACCAGAAAATAAACACTCGCCTGACAAATCATCTTGTGATTTGTCAGGCGAATATTGTTTTCGTTGTCTTTTAAGCATAACGATTAATTGATTTGTAAGACGAGGACTTTCGTGGCAATAAAGGTGTCCCCTACTCGCTGCCCATAAAGACTTACCGATCGTTCAAGCTGCAGATCCGCACGTGACCCCTCCACGATTCGAGAATTATGCGATTGTGCATCATATAGAATTACTTTTATCTCAGTCTCGCTAGTAATCGTAAAGGATAATCTTTCCTCAGATGCGATCGCCATATCAAAGACTTCGCCGTCTTCCCCTGTTCCTTGAGAAATGTTCGTCAATTCCATCTCAAAACGATCATCATCAATAAGAATGAGTGTGCCCGTTTCATCTGCTTGTGCCAATTCCTCATTCGCTCGCTCTGCATCTGTCTGAGTCACTTGTTGCGCTTTTGTCTGATCGGTTTGATCGGTTTGATCGTGATTATTTTGCGTCTCGTCTCCACTTTGACTTGATTGTGTTTGCGCTTGCGGCGTATTGATTTGGTTGTTGATGGGTACGTTGTCGTTGTTTGTCTGTGGGTCATTCGCAGCAACACCGCAACCACTAAGTAATGCCACAAACAAAATAATTGCTGTTTGTTTTTTTATCATAAAAAACACCTTCCTTTTATTCATAGCGTAATGCTTCGATCGGTTTTAATTTCGACGCATTATAAGCGGGCAAGTAACCAAAAATAGTACCGATCAGAATTGAAAATGACACACTGATCAAAATGGATAACAATGAGATCGTCATCGGATACTCTAACAGACGCAAAGCGATCAGACTGATCAACAGACCGACGAAGATGCCAATCAGCCCCCCGATCACCGATAAAACGATTGCTTCTGTCAAAAATTGCTGCAAAATCACTTTACGTTTGGCACCCAATGCTTTCTTCAAACCGATCTCTCTGGTACGCTCTGTCACACTGACCAGCATCGTATTCATTACTCCGATCCCACCAACGAGTAAGGAAATGCTAGCAATTCCCCCCAGTAAAATCATATTCGATCGATTGATATCATCGGTCATTTTCTGCACTTCATCATAGTTGCGGATGGAAAAAACAAAATCTGAAGGCGGAATACTCTTGGTCAATTCATGGCTGGCTTGAACGACTGCTGATTCTAAGACGTCCGCATTCGTTGCCTGAAACAGCACTGTTGGCCTTTGGTTGAGCTTTCCTTCGACGAAACTTTGGCTGCCTCGAGGGATGAAGACATATTTCCCTGACAGTTGCTCCGTGTCAGAAACAGCTACGCCAACGATGCGAAAGGGCGTCCCATTGATTTCGATCAGTTGATTGATAGGATCACGATACGAGAAAAAAATTTCCGCCAAATCTTTCGTAATCACCGCAACTTGCTTTTGTGTCTGCAATTCGGTTTCAGTCATTGCTCTGCCAGCAAGGATCGTATGGGGCAAAATTTCAAAGAACCCGCCATCCATGCCTAACACTGTCGTATCGGTTTGCTGATCTCTTTGGAAAACTGTCAGATTGGCTTCATAGAACAAGCTAACGTTCTTGGCGTGATCAATAGTCAACAGCTTTTGCAGCTCTCCTTCTGATAGTTGCGGGGCATAATCAGGCAAACGATCATTTCTGCCGCTTTCGCCCGCTAAAAAAGCACTTCTGGCGTCATATTCAATCCGCATCGAGTTAGTATCACCACCAATCAGCTGCTTTTTCATGTTCTCAGTATTTCCGTTGATGATACTCACAATGGAAATGATGGAGGCAATCCCGACAATGATTCCTAGCATCGTCAACAAGGAACGCAAACGATGCTGGTAGATTGCTTGAATGGCTAAGCGAATATTTTCCGTCATCTTGTGCCCTCCTCAACAACTTCACCATCTTTAATGACGATTTGCCGCTTTGCGTAGTCCGCGACTTCTTGTTCGTGGGTAATCAAAACCACTGTTTTTCCTAGATGATTCAGCTTAGTAAATAGCGCCATGATCTCATGACTATTAGCGATATCTAAAGAACCCGTCGGCTCATCCGCTAAGATCACATTTGCTTCTCCTGCTAATGCCCGAGCGATCGCTACTCGTTGTTTTTGCCCCCCTGACAACTGATTGATCCTAAAATCGATCCGATCCCTCAATCCGACACTTTCTAAAGCGTGAATAACTCGAGTCGTTCGTTCTTCCTGATTGACACCAGCATACAAGAGCGGTAAGGCAGCATTTTGTAAAACGGATAGTTTGGGCAACAGTTCAAAATTTTGAAACACGAAGCCGATTTTTTGATTGCGGATCTCGGACAGTTCGTCTTCACTCAATTGACTGGTATTTTCACCATCAAGTAGATAGCTACCCGTTGTTGGCGTGTCTAAACAGCCAATAATATTCATCAAGGTCGACTTGCCTGATCCTGATCGGCCCATGATGGAAACAAACTCGCCAGCATTGATTGTTAAGTTGATTTTTTTCAAAACGTGAATTTCGCTAGTGCCCTGTGGGAACGTTTTGCAGACATCAATCAGTTGGATCATTTGGTTTCACATCCATTCCTTCTTGGATCCGAACTGTTGGGAAGACGAGCACCACTTGCATACCCAGTTCACTTTCTAACAGATACATGGCTTCATCCGTTTCATCTTCCATGATTTCCACGGATAGTTTACTGATTTTATGGTCCTCAACGACGTAGATGAAGGGCCTATCTTCTTCATAAAACACGAAAGATTTGGGCAGCTTGATCGCGGTTTGCTCTTCCTCAATGCGTTCTACAAAACAATGGATGCCAATACTAGGTGGCTCTTCACTTTCATCTAAAACGACCTCAAAACTAAATTGCGACAAATTGGGGTTTGCGCCTTGTTCTTCAACCACTACCGAAGGCTCTTTCATATCCCCAACTCGGGTGATCTTTCCAGTCCATCGCTGACTGCCGCCATTACGGTCTCTAAGTTCAACCTTTTGACCAGGCTCAAGTTGATTGCGGCGAAATTCATCCACAGTCCCTTTTAAAAAAAGCCGACTGGTATCAACGATCGTCATAAAAGGATTCTCTGGGGCCGCTTCACTTGCGCTTCGATTCATTTGTCGCTCGTCCACGTCTTTAACGATTCCATCAATTTCGGCTTCCACGACGTCTGAGCCATGTTGCTCTTTGACTGAACGTAGTTCTAATTCTGCCCGTTCCAGCTCTAATTCGGCATCGCCAATGCTGCTTTCCAAGTTTTGCGCTTCTAACAGTAATTGACTTTGCTGCATTTCCAAATCGGTTTTACGATCTTCCAGCCCTTCTTTGTCCTCTTCTTCCGCACTGGCAATTTTTTGTTTCGTCTCCTCCAGCTGATTCGTTACCTTATTGTATTGTTCCCATTTTTGATTCGTTTGCCGTCTTGCTTGTTCCACAGCTCTCGAGCGATTTGCCGTCGCCTGTTCTGCTTCTTTAATGGCCAAAGCCCCCTCAGGGTTAGAGTAAACAAAAAGAGATTGCCCTGCTTTGACTTGATCCCCTGCCTCTACTTTTTTCTCAACAACTGATCCTCTTGAGCTATCCACCTTGACTTCAACCGTTCTTGCTGGTTCAACGACTCCTACTAAGTAAAAATCTGCTCTCGGTTGCAGATCTTGCAAAGTTATTTGAGTGATGGAAGGTTCTTCACGACGAGCAACCCCCCAGGCACTCGTCCAGCCTAAACTGCCGATGATCAGTAAACTACTGATGATCATGAAACTCTTTTTTGATTTGTTCATATGCTTTCTCAAACATCTCACCTTCCTGATTGGTTAATCGAATGACCACCTTTATTTAACCATTGAATCAATTTCCGTTTTGAACGTTTCTCTTAATATCTGCTGAAGATTTCTTAAGAAAATAAAATTTTTCCATTCTTTTTTTATTAATATGAAGAATTCTTAAGAAGAATTAGCTATTCGCTCCTACTCCTCTTTGCTATAATCAAGAAAGAATCAAGAACGAGTTAGAAAGGACTGTTTCATGCGTAGTAAATATTCTTCATTTGTCTTTTTTCTGGTTGGCTTCTTCTTATTGGTAGGAGCCTTATGGCTATTAAAGGAAACGAGACTCATTCAAATGGTGCTGGATAATTTTTTTTCAAACCTCGTTTTACAGGAAGTTGTGGAATCAAGTGATGGCCAAGGCGGGATGATCGTTGGTACATTTGTCGACTGGCGCCCTGTTAAACAATTGTTCTTGGCATTCTCCCTCTTTCTCGTTTTTGCCGTTACCTTGATTTGCTATTTTAGTTATCGTTATGTTTCAAGGAAAAAAATTGCAAGGATCGCCGAAGGAATTCAGCTCTTTTTCTCTCAATCGGAAGCAAGTTCGACGGGCAGCCTAGCGATCGATCATGAATTATTAAAAATAAAAGATTCGATGAACCGCAATGAGGCTCTTTTAAAGGAAGAAACACAGCGCACCAAGGACTTGATCACCTATTTGGCGCATGACTTAAAGACTCCCTTAGCTTCAGTGATCGGCTATCTCAACCTATTGTTGGATACGAAAAACTTGACCAATGAACAAATGACGCAATCCTTGACGATTGCTTTAGAAAAGTCTGAGCGTTTGGAAACGCTGATGAATGAATTTTTCGACATCACCCGTTTTAATCTGCAAGACATCCAATTGTATCAACGGGAACTTGATTTCGTCTTCTTACTGAAGCAAATCCAAGAAGAATTCTATCCGCTGCTGAAAGAAAAAGAACAAACCATCTGCTACTCTGGACCAGAGAGCTTGAAATTAAAAGCCGATAGTGAACAGTTGGCGCGAGTGTTAAACAATCTGTTAAAAAATGCCATTGCCTATGCGCCTGATCAAACCACGATCACAATGCAGCTAACCGTGGACGAACAAGCAGCAACTTTTATCCTAGCGAATCAAAGTGAGCCGATCGAACAAGAACAATTGGAGGCATTATTTGAAAAATTTTATCGTCTGGATCAAGCTCGTTCAACCAAGACAGGTGGAGCAGGTCTCGGATTGGCGATCGCCAAAGAAATTATTTTGGCGCATCAGGGAACGATCCGAGCTGCTAGCAAGAACAATGAGATTCAAATGATCGTCACATTGCCTTTAGCGACAAATCAACATGAAAAAACTAGAAAGTCAGTTAACTGAAAAGGAAGGTCAATACGAGTGGAAAAGATACTTTTAGTTGAAGATGAAAAAGAAATCTCAGATTTGATTGCCTTTTATTTACGAAACGAAAATTTTTCTGTCATCACTTGTGCAGATGGGAATGAGGCTCAGGTACAGATCGAGCAAAACAGCTTTTCTTTGGCGATTCTTGATGTCATGCTGCCAGATATCACAGGCTTTGACCTGTGTAAAATCATCCGCAAAAAGCATCATTACCCAATTATTATGTTGACAGCTAAATCTGAGGAGATCGATAAGATCACTGGTTTGACAATTGGTGCCGATGATTACATCACCAAGCCCTTTCGTCCGTTGGAAGTGATCGCTCGGGTGAAAGCTCAGATACGCCGCTCGACTCAATACAACGGCTCAGATCAAAACAAATTGATCGTGAGGGAGTTGGAATTAGATGTCAATAAGCGAAAATGTTTCTTGCAAGAAGAAGAACTTTCCCTGACGCCGATCGAATTTTCCATTTTAAAATTATTGATGGAGCGAAAAGGCCAAGTGGTAAGCTCTGAGGAAATGTTTCAAGAGGTTTGGGGCGAAAAATATTACACGTCTTCCAATAATACCATCATGGTCCACGTTCGAAACCTTCGGGAAAAAATGCACGATACCCACAAGAAGTCCTCTTATATCAAAACCGTTTGGGGGATCGGCTATAAAATTTAACACCAAAAACCGTCCTTTCATTGTACGAAAAGGACGGTTTTCTTGGGACTGAACACAAGTAAATCGAGAAACATAAAAAAAAGCCAGAACTGATTCTTTGCTGGGCTCCCCGTCAAGTGGACAATGAAATAGAATAAAATTATTTTGACGACTGTCTACCGAAATTCGGTAGGCAGTTTTTATGTTTTTTACTTTGTTTAACCTCAACTTTGCTCGACTGGTCTCCTTCTTGGTTAAGCGGATTTATTCTATTCGCTTGTCTAAGAGGGGGAGTGATTAAGCTGCCATTAATAATTCTTGATGAACTTGGATCGGTGTTTTGCTCTTCAAACATCGTTGATAGCGACCATTGTTGTAATAGTTCATGTATTTCTCGATCATTTCAACGAGACTTTCTCTACTGATAAACTTTCGCCGATAATATTTTTCTCGCTTAAGCATTCCCCAGAAACCTTCCATTGGACCATTATCGGTACAACGGGCGACACGAGACATACTCTGCTTCATTTTCGCTTTCTTTAGCTTTGTGCAAAAAACTTTACTTGTATATTGAAATCCGCGATCGCTATGAAATAGCGGATGAGCGGTTGGTTCGGCGGCGACTGCTTGATCGAAGGTATCAAAGACTAATTTATTGCCATTTTTGTCGCTGATGACAAATGAAACAATGCGACGATCGGCGAGATCGAGAATAGCGCTCAAATAGATTTTCTTCACTTCGGCCCCTTCATAATACTTGAATTCACTCACATCTGTTAGCCATTTTTGATTCGGTTGATCCGCATAGAACTTTCGATTCAAATAATTTTTCGCAATATGATACGGAGTCTTGGATGCCTTAGTGATACTATTCCCTGAATGCTTGATGGTTGATTGGATTTGAAGTTTGCGACAGATTCGAAGAATACGCTTGTCATTCACTTGAAAGCCATAATCATTCACGAGATCTTCACAGATTCTGCGATATCCTTTATCGTTGTCTGCTTCATAAATATAACGAACAAGGTCTGCCAACTGTTCATTCAACACCACTTCAGGCAGTTTGGGATTTTTTAACCAACAATAATAGGCCGATCTTGTGACATGGAGCAGTGTACACATGGTGTTAATTGGATAGCTTTTTGTCTCGTGCAGCTCTTTGATCGATTGGTATTCAAACGTATGACGAACTAATTCAAATCCCGCCTCCTTTCTAACTCGCTGACTTTTTTTAACAGGTCATTTTCCATTTCAAGCAACTTGATCCGTCGTTCTTGTTGAGCCAGTTTATCGCGCATTTCTTCTTCGGGTGTTCTGGCAGGTTTACTTCCCGCTCGTTGCCCTCGACGGTCTTCTAAGCCTTTTTCTCCCATCTCGTCGTATTTCAACACCCAGTTCCGAATTTGTTGGTAAGAGACTTGGTACTGAATTGCGGTTTTCCCATAGTCTCGACCGTTGATAATACAGTCATGCACAATTTTAATTCGTTCATTCAATGTTGTTTTTCTGGATTTACTCATTCTACTTCCACCACTTTCTGATTTGAAGTTTCTATGAGTATTATATATCTTTAACCAGTCTTCTAATTGTTTTTTGTTACGAAGCCCGTATTTCTTGGCGACAGCTCTTAAGCTACCATGTGTTCCAGCTAAATAATCATGGACCGCATTCAGTTTCAACTCTGTTGAGTATGATTGATTCCTTTTTGTAGGGAGTAAACCTGTGGGTCCTTCATTCTCATAAAGAGTGATCCACCTTTCTATCGTACTGAAACTTACTTGTGCTTCTTTGGCCAGGCTGTTTATGCTAGCTTCATTTTTTAAAGCTCTTTCTACAAAAGCTAGCCGTTCTTCTGAACTTAATTTCATTTTTCCTCTAGACATACAAACTCCCCCTATATAAGCCACTTTATATTTCAGTGTCCTATATAGGGGGAGCATATCACTTTCAGTTCCAGCTTTTTTTATTTAGAAACGTGCAACTGCAAGCTTCTTTTATTTCGTAATCAAAGCATCTAAACTAGCCACTGCCAGACTCATCTTCGCGATTTTATCCAACAAGGCAAAACGGTTGCGGCGAATCTGTTCATCTTCCACCATGACCATTGTTTGATCAAAATAAGCTTCGATCAATGGGCGCAGTGCCACTAAGCTTTGGTAGTTTTCTTCCATCGTTTGATGTGGGAACTTGTCCTCTACTGTTAAGACCGCTTCATACAAGGCAGTTTCAGAGTCGTTTTCAAACAAGGCAGGATCAATTGCTGCTTGATCCAATTCGGCTTTTTTCGCTAAATTGATCACCCGTGTCAAAGCTTCCATCGATGGTTTGAAGTCGGTGTCTTGCAGATGTTCTCTTAACATTTGAGCCGTTTCAAACAACGTACTGATGTCTGCTTGACGTGCGCCTAAGACAGCTTCGATGACATCATGACGCGTATTTTTGCTGAGTAAGAATTGACGCAGACGACCTTTCACAAAATCGGTCACTTGTTCTTGACCAGCGGCAAGTTGAATCCCAAAAACTTCTGGTTGAGCATTAATGGCTTCACGAATTTCTTCTTGCAACTGAGCAAATGGGAAGTACCAGCGCTTTTCAGCTAAGATGCGGATAATCCCGTAGGTTTGACGGCGTAAAGCATAAGGATCGTTTGAACCGCTTGGAACCATATCAACAGCGAAGAAAGCAAGTAAGCTGTCTAATTTATCCGCAATCGCTAAAACAGCCCCGATTTTTGATTGTGGCAGCTCGCCTTCTGCTGAGATCGGCATGTAGTGTTCACGAATCGCTTGGGCAACTGCTGGTTTCTCTCCTTGGATCAGGGCATATTTTTCCCCCATGATCCCTTGCAACTCAGGGAATTCCCCTACCATATTGGTCACTAAATCAAATTTATAGATTTGAGCTGCCCGTTGAAGGTCGGTCAGTTCTTCTTGTGTTAAACCAACGGTCTTCCCGATGATTTGCGCTGCTAGTCCGACACGTTGCATTTTTTCATATAAGCTGCCGATTCTTTCGTGGAAGGTGACTTGCTTAAGTTTTTCTACGCAATGGTCAATGGTCAGCTTTTTGTCTTCATTGTAGAAAAACTCAGCATCTTCTAGACGAGCGGTCAGGACTTTTTGGTTTCCTTTGATAACATTATCGATTTTCACAGCATCCCCGTTGCGGGCAGAGATGAAGTGCGGCAGCAATTCTCCGTCAAGGGTGCGGACATCGAAGTAACGTTGATGTTCTTTCATAGAAGTAACTAATACTTCTTCAGGGACAGAAAGATATTTTTCTTCAAAGTCCCCTACAAAGGCTGTTGGGTATTCAACTAGATTTGTCACTTCTTCTAGTAAGTCTTCATCTAAATCGATCCGCCAGTTGTTTTCTTGAGCGATCGCATTGATTTGTGCGGTGATCATTTGTTGACGTTCGCTTGGATCAGCGATGACAAATTGATGCTTCATTTTTTCCAAATAGTCGTCCGCATGATCAAACGTGACCGCCTCACCTAAGAAACGATGACCTTTTGACTCGCGACCGGTAACAATATCAAGGATTTGGAAAGGAATGACTTGCTCACCAAAGAGTGCTACGATCCAATGAATTGGTCGGATATATTCAAAATCGTAGTCTGCCCAGTGCATCGTTACTGGGAACGTCAAACTCGTGATTACTTCCTGCAATCCTTTCAATACCTCAACGGTTGGTTGACCTTGGGTATGTTTTGTTACATAGACATACTCAACACCTTTTAATTCACGGAAGGTGATGTCATCGGTTGTCAATCCTTGTCCACGAACAAACCCTTGAGCTGCTTTCGACCAATTGCCTGCATCATCTAACGCGATTTTTTTCGCTGGTCCTTTGACCTCTTCTTGCGTATCCGCTTGTTTTTCAGGAATACCGGTGACATAGACAGCCAAGCGGCGAGGTGTGGAATAGGCTTCGATCGTTGTATAAGGCAACGCATGAGCATCTAAGAAAGCTGCCGTTTTTTCTTGTAATTGTTTCATACTTGGGGTTACGACATGCGCAGGTAATTCCTCTAAGCCGATTTCTAATAATAGGTTTTGTGCCATCTTATTTTCCCTCCTCAATCAGTTTTTGCGCCACTTCTGGATCAAGCAATGGATAACCGAGGTTTTCCCGTTCTGCTACAAATAGTTTTGCTACTTGACGTGCCATGTTACGGATACGTGCGAGGTACCCAGCACGTTCAGTGACGGAGACTGCACCACGTGCATCCAACAAATTGAAGGTATGGCTGCATTTTAAGATATAGTCGTAAGCTGGATGAACTAAGCGTTCATCGATACAGCGTTTTGCTTCTTTTTCAAAACGATCGAAGTTCCCTAAAAGCAAGTCTTGGTCACTGACTTCAAAGGAATATTTTGAATGTTCATACTCAGGTTGGCGGAAAATCTCACCATATTTGACACCTGCAGACCATTCAAGATCGTAGACACTCTCAACTTCTTGAATATAAGATGCTAGACGTTCTAAGCCGTAAGTGATCTCTGATGTCACTGGCTTACATGCTAAGCCGCCGACTTGTTGGAAGTACGTAAACTGAGTGATCTCCATCCCGTCTAACCAAACTTCCCAACCAAGACCTGCACAACCCATCGAAGGATTTTCCCAGTTATCTTCGACAAAACGAATATCATGTTCTAATGGATCGATCCCTAAAAGACGCAGGCTTTCTAAATAAAGCTCTTGGATATTTTCAGGAGAAGGCTTCATCACGACTTGGAACTGGTGGTGCTGATACAAACGATTTGGGTTTTCCCCGTAGCGGCCATCAGCTGGACGGCGAGAAGGTTCTACGTAAGCGGCGTTCCATGGTTCTGGACCGATTGCACGTAAAAATGTGTATGGGCTCATGGTCCCAGCCCCTTTTTCTGTATCATAGGCCTGCATCAGCATACAGCCGTTTTCAGACCAGAATTTTTGCAGGGTCAAAATCATCTCTTGCACAGTTAGTTTACTCATCTTTTTCTTCCTTTCTTATAACGCATTGACAACAGGATAAAATTCGACAACTGATCCAGGGATCAATTTCACTTCGACCACGACATCTGCTTCTAAAACATCCGATAAGTCGTAAAGCATTTGGTCTGGACTCGTTGTAAATTCATGTAAAAGCTGTTCATCCTTTAAAAGGCGAACTTGCAATGGAATACTTGCTAATACTTTGAGCTTTTTTTCGGTAAACGCACTTGCTGGAATCATCATATCAAATAACATAAAAACCCTCCTTTGTTTTTGGCTATTCTTGGTGTGAAACATAAAAAAGTCCCTATATCTATACACTTTGTATAGATATAGGGACGATAAATTCGCGGTTCCACCCTACTTCCGACAAGTCGGCAGCTTCATTGATCATGCTCACGGACGCCTGCGAAATAAGGTTCCAACTTGGCTTTCACTCTCCCAAGTTCGCTTCATGGAATGGTCTTCTTTCTTTCTTCCGATCATAGCACGGATTCGATTACCCTTATGATAGTAGTTGAAGCTAGGGTTTGTCAATGATTAATTTGAACTTTTATGCTTCTGGGCCTAAATCCGCCTGATCATGAAAGACGATCTCATCAGCGATTTTCCCATCACTTTCAAAAACAATGATCTCATTCATTCCGATTTTTAAAAACGGTGCTGGGACGTACAAGCGCTGCTGCGGTCCTTTTTCCCAGAAACGGCCGATCGTATGACCATTGACTTGGACAAACCCTTTACCCCAGCCTGGCAATTCGATAAAGGTATCTGCACATTCATCAAAAACACATTCAAAGCGTGAGAAACTTGGTTGTCCTTTTTGCCATTTTCCTTGGAAATCAATGGCATGCAAATTATCCATCGGTAAGGGATAGATTTCCCAGTTGCTTTGGAAGGCGCCATTGATGATCACACCCTCTTTGATGCCTTTGTGCTGATGGTTCATTTTTACGGAATAATTGACCCGCCCCATATTCTCCACCAAGATCCCCAACTCGTTTTCTGATTCTGATAAATCGAAACTGTAGGTTTGACCGATTTCTTGATCGTAATCGATGCGCAAAAGTTCCTGGTTGATAAACGTATGGGCACGATCCATCGTATTGATCAGACGGTAGTCGGCAATCTTCCGAGCAGGCCCAATCAGTGAGCGATAATAGATATAACCTGTCGCTTGATTGCAGGCTTCCATCGATAACGGGTAATTACTTATAATCGGTTGACTGATCGTGTCGATCGTCGAAAACAAGGAGACTCGTTCTTTCACTGAGAATGTTCCATAAGCTTTTCGCTCAATTTCCATACTCAAGGGAAACTCAGGAATTTCCGCATAGTCAGCGATCACCTTTTTGAAGGCTTGGTATTTGGCAGTAGGTTCTCCCCATTCTGTCAACAAGGCATCGTAATCATAGCTAGTGACATCCGGCGCTAAGCGTTCATAATAGTTTGATCCGTTCATAAAGCCAAAGTTGGTCCCGCCATGAAACATATAGATATTGACAGAACCTAATGCTAAACAATCCTGCAATTCCTTTACTGCATCTTGTGTTGAGGTCGTATGGTGCTGGTCGTCACCCCAGGCATCAAACCAGCCGATCCAAAATTCCATGACCATCAGTGGCCGTTTTTCTCCGTGAAATCTTCGAAGTTTTTCAAAGTTTTCCTTGATGTTGGAGCCGCAGTTGATCGTAGGCAATGCCAAGTCTTTGATACTGCCGTTTTCTAGCATATCGTGCCAAGGTCCGTCGGAGGTCACTAACGGCGTTTCTACACCATGCTGCCGCATCGCAGCCACCATTTTCCGCAAGTACTCTTTATCATTGGCGTAGCTGCCGTATTCATTTTCTACTTGCATCATTATAATCGGACCGCCTTGGGTGATCTGCAGATCCCGCACTTGTGGAAACAAATGGGCGAAATAACGAGTGATTTTTTCCATAAATGGGGGATAATCAAACCGAAGCTTCATCATAGGATCTTGCAATAGCCAATAAGGCAGTCCCCCAAATTCCCACTCCGCACAAATATAAGGTGCTGGTCGCAAAATGACATAAAGCCCTACTTCTTGTGCCGTTTGGATAAATCGCCGCAAATCAAGGATCCCATCAAATTGATAGACACCTTCCTGTGCTTCATGAAGATTCCAAGGAACATAGGTTTCAACGGTATTACAGCCCATCAAGCGTAGTTTCTCTAAACGATCTTGCCAATATTCAGGAACGACACGAAAATAATGGATCGCTCCAGAGATCACTTTCAAAGGCTTGTTGTCTAAATAAAAGTCATCTTCAATAGCAAAAGTTCGCATCAGTTACGCTCCTCTTTGACGATATAGGTGGTGTATTGCGTCAGCATCATTTCTGAAGAAAGAACCTCGCCCGTCAGAAGATCCGTTTTTCCAACAAACATTTCTGGCAGCGGTTGTGCTTCTTCGTGGAAATTGATGATGACGAAAAATTTCGCCTCTGCATTTTCACGACAGGCAATTTCTAGTTTTGTTGCCTCCTCGATCACTGGGGTAATATCGGACTCTTCGACGATTGTTTTGAAAAGCTGATCTTGCAGCTGATCTTCCAACTGTCCACCAAAGTAATAGACGGTTCCATCGCCAAATGTATTTTTGGTCACTGCCGGCATTCCTGCATAGAAATTGCTCGTGTAATGCGCTAGCGCTTCGGCGTTTTCTAAATGGATCAAATCGCTGACTAAGTTACTTGTTCCTGAAAGATCTTCATTGACTAACGAAACCCCGTTTGATTGTTCTGGGGCTAATGCATCGATTTCTTCCACCCAGATGCCAGCTAACTCCCGCAAGGGGCCAGGGTAACCGCCTAAGTGAACATTGTCTGATTGATCAACGATGCCACTCATATACGTTGTAAGTAAAGCACCACCTTGCTTAACGAAATCAGTTAGCCGCTCTTGCATCCCTTCTTTGATCATGTACAGAACCGGAGCTGCGACTAGCTTGTATTTTGATAAGTCAGCATCCACGGGAACCAAATCGACCGCAATATTTTGTTCGTAAAAATAGCGATAGTAGCGATGGATCTGTTCCACATATTTCAGATCAACGGTTGGACCACTCGTATATTCTAAAGCCCAATAATTGTCCCAATCGAAAATCACAGCAACCTGTGCTTGGGTTTGCGTGCCAATGATGTCTGAAAGCTGCGCTAATTCAGCCCCAAGAGCTGCTGTTTCTCGGAAAACCCGCGTGTCTTCATGACCGACATGTTCGATGACCGCACCATGGAATTTCTCACAAGCACCAATGGAACGTCGCAATTGGAAGTATTGGATCGTATCTGCCCCATGAGCAATCGTTTGATAGCTTTGCGCCCGCATCTGTCCTGGTTTTTTTAATGAATTATAAGGCTGCCAGTTTTGTTGGGAAGGTGTTTGTTCCATCAGCATAAAGGGTTGCTGTTTTAACCCGCGCATCAAATCATGGGTCATGGCTACTAAGCTCCATGGCGTATTGTACGATGGATAATTATCCCACGAAACAAGGTCCATTTCCTTTGCCCACTTGAAATAATCCAGTCCTTTAAAGGTTCCCATCAAATTCGTTGTAATCGGTGTTGTGGGATCGATTTTCCGAATAGCGTCCCGCTCCATCATGTAGTTTTTTAAAAGACTATCCGAGTTGAACCGCCGGTAGTCAATAGAAATTCCTGCAAATGCCGTCTTGTTATAGCCGATTCCTTCTGACAGCGCATTTGGCAACACGATTTCATCCCATTCATACACGGTATGACCCCAAAATTCCATATTCCAGGCTTTATTCAGTGCTTCGATCGTATGATATTTATCCTTTAACCAGACACGAAACGCTTTTTCACAGTTGTCGCAATAACATTCGCCGCCGTATTCATTATTGATGTGCCAACAAGTCACTTGTGGATTTTCGCCGTAACGTTCGGCTAATTTCGTTGCCAAGCGTTCTGCGTATTTTTGATAAACCAAACTGTTGGGACAGGCATTGTGCCGTTGCCCAAACTTATGATGGCGTCCATCATAATCGGTGCGAGCGACTTCTGGATACTTCTTAAACATCCAAGCTGGCAAAGCAGCTGTGGAAGTGGCTAAGACGATGTCGAAACCTTCCGTACTTAATTTTTCGATGATTTGATCCAATTCCTCAAAATCATAACAATTTTCAGAGGGTTGGATCTTTGCCCATGAAAAAACATTGACGGTCGCGCTATTGATACTTGCTTTTTTAAAGATCCGAATGTCTTCTTCCCAAATCTCTTTCGGCCACTGATTTGGATTATAATCGCCGCCAAATAGAATTCTATCAAAAAATTTTGTCATGTAAGTGAACGCTCCTTTAAAATAAAATGATTTCTACTCTCTTATTGTAAGGCTTTTCATTCTGTTGTAGTATAATACATGAAACACTATTTTATAACTTTTCGAAACACGGAGGTACACTATGCCTATCTACTTTTATCAAACCAATCAGCAGCTGCCTTTATCTCTGGAAAGCATCGGCAACGATTGGGCGCAAGATGACGTCGCTCGTCCTGATGGCTATCCCTACTTCCATTGGCTGCAAACCGAGCAAGGGGAAGGCCGAATCACATTTGGTCAGGAATCGTTTATCTTACGTCCGAATGAAGGCATTTTGATTTTTCCTTTTACGCCCCATCGCTATTATCCATTGACTAACTGGAAAACATCCTTCGCCACATTCCAAGGCCCTTTGGCAGCTGAGGTGTTAAAGCAGTACACGAATCAGCCCTATATATTAGCTGAAGAGTCAGAAACCTTTTCTTATGTCACCTGGATCAATCAACGGATCAAAGAAGACCAACAAATCAGTTGGGACCCGCTACGGGCTTCTAGCGAATGTTACCGCTTTTTATTGGCGATCATGCAAGAACGCTCAGGCAATCCAACAGAAAAACACCCGCTGTTCCAACAATATCTGGTTCCCGTTATACAAGAAATCGAAACGAATTACGATCAGGCGATCACGATCAAAGAACTAGCAAGGCTCGTCTATGTGTCACCACAGTATCTCTCACGTCTGTTCCAACGTTTTTTGGGGCAATCTACTGCACAATATTTATTGAACTACCGCATGACCCGAGCCAAAGAGCTTTTGGTGGCACAGCCAGATCTGCCCATTCAACAAGCTGCCTTCGCAGTGGGGTTTCAAGATGCAAGTCACTTTACAGCATTATTCAAAAAAAGAGTCGGCTTAACTCCATTGAAGTTTCGCCAACTCTATCATTGATTTTTCGGTTTTAAGACGTCTTGCCATTGCCCCATCTGATCGATAAACTTCTTACTTTTTAAATGAATGCCCACATATTCATCATATAATAAATCAATCACTCGTCGGATCGCGGCTTTCGTTTCTGGCTTTAATTTGATTGAAGCAATCTGCTCGTAGGATATTTGCGAAAATAAGCGAATAAAATGGATCGCCCGAGAATCAGCATGATAACGACGTTCGTCCATCCCCCAGTGCTGTTCACATAAAATACCGCTATATTTTGAGGAATAATCAAACCGACCGTCGGTTTTTCCGCAGATCGCACAATGGGTCCAATTCGGGGTGATCCCGAAACGGTGCAAAATCTGGATCTCAAAAATATTGGTGATGATCTCTGCGTCGTTTTCTTGATCCATTAATTGCAAGGCCTCATGTAAAAATTGGTATAGATGTGGGTCATAGACTCGATCATCAATAGCAGAATCAGCCAAATTCAATAAGTAGGTTGCATAACCAGCAATAAAAATATCACTTTGGATCGTACGAAAAGGATGGATGTCTTTGGCATTGTTTAAAAAGGACAAGCCTTCCGTTTTGATGGTTCCCATGTAGGTGGCTTCAGTATAGGAGAGCAGCGCTGGTGCCAAGGGGTTATTTTTCCGATGGGCACCCTTGACATAAAACATTTGCTTCCCAGCAGATTCCGTAAAGATTTTGACTAGCTTGTCTTTTTCTTTATGGTCTTTTGAAAAAAGCAAGATTCCTTTTGTTTCAACAAGATTCATCGTCGCACCCCATTTCTTTAAAAAAACTGATCCAGTTCGCTAACTGCATCAGTTTTTCTTCATTAAAACAGATCATGTTTGATCTGCATGTCATCAATACTCATCTTTGCGATAGCCATAATCTGTTAAGAATGTTTGCTTGTCGCGCCAATCTTTTTGAACTTTTACCCATAATTCCAAGAAGACTTTGTCATCTAACAAGTGTTCAATGTCTAAACGAGCTTTCGTACCGATCTGTTTCAGCATTTTTCCGCCTTTACCGATGATAATGCCTTTTTGACTGTCACGTTCGACAATGATCGTCGCTTGAATATGCACCTTGTCATTGTGGTCTCGTTTCATGGAGTCAACCACGACCGCTACTGAGTGAGGTACTTCATCTCTGGTCAGTAGCAAGACTTTTTCCCGCACCAATTCGGAAACGATAAAGTATTCTGGATGATCCGTGATTTGATCCTCTGGGAAGTACTGAGGCCCTTCTGGCATTTCATCGATCAGTAGCTTCATTAACGTTTCGAAATTATTGCCTTCTGTTGCGGAAATCGGTACGATCTCAGCAAAGTCCATTTGTGAGGAGTAGTCTTCAATAATTGCCAATAAGGCATCTGGATGGACTTTATCAATTTTATTGATCACGAGGAAAACCGGTGTCTGACTTTGGCGCAATCGTTCGATAATAAAATCATCGCCCTTGCCACGCTTTTGGTCCGCACTGATCATAAATAGCGTCACGTCAACTTCTCGCAGTGCACTATAGGCGGTTTCAACCATAAAATCGCCTAAACGGTGTTTGGGTTTATGGATCCCTGGTGTATCGATAAAGATCAGCTGTGCGTCATCCGTCGTGTAGACCCCTTGGATTTTGTTACGGGTCGTTTGCGCTTTGTCACTCATGATCGCGATTTTTTGTCCTACGACTCGATTTAGTAGTGTTGATTTCCCAACATTTGGCCGCCCGACGATCGCAACGAAGCCTGATTTGTGTGTTGTCATTGTTGTTCCCCTTTATCTTGTGTTTTGGTGCGCATCAGAAGAGCTGCAGCAATTTTGGCAAGAAGATGATCGCTGCGACGACTAACGCAAAAAATGCGGTCATCAGCACGGCACCAGCTGCCATATCTTTGATTTTTTTTCCGATAGGATGGAAATGGAAATCTGTAAACATATCTACGACGTTTTCAAAGACGGTGTTGATGATCTCAACGATCCAGACTAAGAAAACAGCTAGCAGCAACCAGAGCCATTCCATTTGACTCAAACGGAAAATAAAGCCTACAATGATCGCAACGATTCCTAGTGCAACATGTTTACGCATATTGCGTTCCTCTTTAAAGACGGTTTTTATACCAGTGAAAGCAAATTCGATCGACGAAATAAATTGTTTGTTTTTCCCAATATTCTTATCTTTTGAGTCCATAGGCATCCAGTATTTCCTTTTGCAATCCAAACATTTCCTTTTCATCTTCAGGTGTCATATGATCATAGCCATTGATATGCAAGAAACCATGTAACGCCAAGAAACCCAGCTCCCGATCATAGGTGTGCCCGTATTCAGCAGCTTGTTCTTTCGCTCGTTCAATGGAGATCATAATATCTCCAAGATCACGCGGCAGCTCTTCAAGGGCTTCGTCAAAAATGATCGACAGCTCTTCATCTGTTTCTTCTTCAAAGGCAAAACTAATGACATCTGTTGGCATATCTTTGCCGCGGTACTCCCGATTGATTTCTTGGATCGCCGCATTGTCCATAAATGTGACGGACATTTCTGTATCCTCTGGAAGTTCTAAATGTCCTGCAGCAAATTGCAACAGTCCTTCGATCTCTTTGATCTTGGTTTCCCCCACTGAATTTGTCTCATCTAAAATGGTAATCTCCATTAGCGCTCTCTTCTTTCTTGTTCTTCTTTCATTTTCTCTGCTTCCGACTTCATTTTTGGATATTTGATCCGTGAATGGAAGGTACTGCAAAGTCCGTTGACCAGTGATTTTTCAATCATTCGGATTTCTTTCAAAGTCAGGCCTGTTTCATCCAGTTGACCGTCTAAGATCCGATCATTGATAAGATTTGCAACAAATTCTTGAATCTTTTGATTTGTTGGATTTTCCATCGCTCGAACAGCTGCTTCACAACTATCCGCGATACTCACAACGCCAGCTTCTCGTGTTTGCGGTTTTGGACCAGGATAACGGAAACCTTCTTCCGTCACCTCGGGATTACGCTCTTTGGCTTTCACATAGAAATAACGCATCAAGGTCGTGCCATGGTGTTGACGACAAATGTCGATCACCATGCGGGGCATTTTGGCTTCTTCGAGAATTTCCGCCCCATCGATCACGTGACCGAAGATAATTTGTTTGCTGTCTTCAGGCAACAAGAAATTATGCGGGTTTTCGGCACCAGCAGGTAAATTTTCTACGAAGAAATTGGCATGTTTGACCTTGCCGATATCATGGTAATAACAAGCCACACGAGTCAGTAAGCTTTGCCCGCCGATTTCGGCAACGGCATTGGCACTAAGATTGGCAACCATCATACTGTGATGATACGTTCCTGGCGCTTCTTCCAGCAACTGTTTTAACAATGGATGATTCGGGTTACTCAATTCATTTAACACGATCATACTCTCATCCGTCACCAACAATTCGATGTAAGGATGTAGTCCCATCGTTAGCAAATAGCTTAAGAGAGAGCCTGCTAAACCACAAATGATCGTGGTCCAAGTGTTCCCGCGAGCAAAATCCATTCCTTGGAAAATCACCAGCACAAAACTCAGTAAGAGCGGAAAGACGATCACCCACGCTACTGCCGTTTTCCCTTGACTAGCGATGCGGGCGCGCTTGATCATCGTTCCCATCAAGCCAGAGAACAAATAGGTGACTAAGACGGTCGTCAACAAGTTGGTTCCGCTAGAATCAAAGTAAATAAAGAGTGCACTGATTACTTGGAAAATCGCAGACAAAATCCCCAAACGACGGCTGGAGAAAATACTCAGGATCAACGGTGTAAACGCAGCTGGGAAAAACAGCGGGATAAAGGTCACTAATTCAGATTGGAAAAGTTGGAAAAACTTCATGATCAAAATACTGAATGCCATTGCCAAAATATAAAACGTGACTGCATTCATCCGTTTTTCCACGTCTTTCGTCTGTTTCGTGTAATAAAACACCATCAGCATCTGTAAGACTGTTGCTAACACTAAAGCGATCAATGGAAAAACAGAAAAGGTCTGATTAGTCATTCCTAAAAGCTGCAGCTTCTCTAGGGCATTGGCATCGATCTGCGAGCCCTCACGGACAATGATCTCTCCTTGATAAATCATCACTGGAGGAACAGCATCCATGGCGGTTTGCCGTGCTTCTTCTGTCCGTTTTTCATTTGGGATATCGTTCACGACGATTCCTTGATTGACTAAGAAACGTAAGACAGAAGCCATATCTGAGCTAACATCTAAGAACTGGATCTTATCTTCCGCCTCAGAACGGAACGTACTTAATTCCGTTTGGCGGATCTGTTTCGCCATTTGTTCATCTATTAATTGTAGCGCATAGGTACGCACTGTATTTAATTCATCATCACTTAATGAGAACATCGTCGTCAAAAAATTATTGGTAAATGACTGATAAAAATCTAGTTCATCATCACTCATTTTTTCAAATTCTTGTTTTAAGGCTGCGATATATTCATCTGTACTAGGTTTAGGGATATTTTCATCCTCATCGGCTTCAGCCACTTTTTTTTCATGAGCTTCATCCACTGATTTTTTGACTGAAGCAACTAAGTCAAATAAATGATCGATACGATCATGCTGCGTTTGCGCCAGTGTATCCTGATACGTGTACTCTGGTGGTACAGCTTCGGCAGCCAGTTTACGTTTTTGTTCCGTCGCAGCGGTATTTTCGATCGTTTTATTGGCACGGATATTTTCTTCCGCCACTTGACCTTCGCTATAATCGACATTGTTTTGTTTGACGCTGGTGTACATGATACCAATCGAAAAAAGAAAGAAAAGGAACATCAAAACTGGTAGATAGAATTTCCCAAGTCTTTCTCTAAATTTCCGTAGTGGTTGAATGATCATAGTTCTCCTCCTAAAAGACGATCAGCGCTTGTCTTTAAGATCTGCTTCTTCATATGCGCGAATGATCTCGGCAACAACTGGATGCCGCACGACATCTCCTGCTTCAAAATTAGCAAAAGCAATTTTAGGGATCTCTTGTAACGTTCGTTCGGCGTGGATCAGGCCGCTTAAAGTCCCTTTTGGCAAATCGATCTGGCTGGTATCGCCATTGACGATCATTTTAGAGTTGAATCCTAAACGGGTCAAAAACATTTTCATTTGAGCGATCGTCGTATTTTGCGCTTCATCTAAAATGACAAAGGCATCTTCTAGCGTACGTCCACGCATATATGCCAAGGGTGCGATCTCAATGACGCCTCGTTCCATGAGACGGTTCGTATGATCCATCCCAAAAATTTGATACAACGCATCATAAACGGGGCGTAAGTAAGGATCAACTTTTTCTTTCAAGTCTCCTGGTAGGAAACCAAGATTTTCTCCTGCTTCAACGGCGGGACGTGTCAAAATGATTTTTTGCACTTGGCCTTTCTTTAGAGCTGCAATTGCCATTACGACTGCTAAGAAGGTCTTTCCGGTTCCAGCGGGGCCGACACCAAACACTACATCATGTTTACGGACGGCTTCGATATATTTTTTTTGCCCAGCATTTTTCGCTCGGATCGGTTTGCCGTTACGGTCTTTGATGATCTCTTCTTCATACATATCTTTGAAATAATCAAGACTGCCCTTATTCACCATATTCAACGCAGTGATCACATCAGGGGTACTGATATTGATGCCTCGTTTGATCAACTCTTGCAAAGCCCGAATCACGGATTGTGCCTTTTCAGCGGCTTCAGTTTCTCCTACGATTTGGATCAGCTCACCACGAGTGTGAATGACCGTTCCTGTGGAGTCTTCAATAATTTTGATGTTCTTATCGTGGGCACCTAATAATAAACGAACGTCATCGTTTTCACTAAGTGTTATCTCGATCGTTATTGTTTTGTCTGTCAAATATGTTACAGCTCCTTTTTTGGCGTTCTTATTAATAATAACATAAGATGGAAAAAAGAAAAATTACTTATCAAGCACAACAGTCGTTTCCCCTTGTCCTTATGCTTTTTTTAAGTTTTCGAAATCAGAAAAAAAAGCCGCAAGCATGTCATCCATACTTGCGGCGTGAGCTTACATTTGATCCAATAATTCTTTAACGATCGCATTGACTTGATTACCGTCTGCTTTGCCTTTAACTTGTGGCATTACAGCACCCATCACTTTTCCAAATTCTTTGGAAGAAGAAGCACCAGTCTTTTCAATCGCTCCAGCGACGATTTGGCGGATTTCCGCTTCATCGAGTTGTGCTGGCAAATATTTTTCAACAACTGCAATTTCAACTTTGACTTTCTCTGCTAGATCATTTCGGTCAGCTTTCTCAAACTCATTTAAAGAATCACGACGCTGTTTCATCTCACGAGACAAAACGGTCAACTCTTCTTCTTCATTCAAGTCAGAACCTTTTTTGATCTGCTCATTTTGAATTGATGCTTTCAACATGCGGATCACCTGCAAGGTTTCCTTGTCTTTGGCTTTCATCGCTGTCTTCATGTCATCATTCAGTGTACTTAGTAGTGTCACACTACCAGCTCCAATTCTCAAAACAGTAGAAAATTAGAATTTTTTGCGTTTTCTAGCTGCTTCAGATTTTTTCTTACGCTTTACGCTAGGTTTTTCGTAAAATTCACGTTTACGAGATTCCTGTAAAGTACCCGCTTTTGACACGGAACGTTTGAAGCGACGAAGAGCATCGTCAAGTGATTCGTTTTTGCGAACGACTGTTTTTGACATGTAAATTCCCTCCCTCCGAGCTTAAAAAGTAACCGTAGTTGTTATTGAAATAAAATCCCAAAAAACACGACTGTCCTTTAAAAATTATAGCTAACCCCTGAAAAAGTGTCAAGGCATTCTGTTAAAAAAGTCTTCGATCCCATCAAGTTTGTTTGGGTTTTCATTGACATTCTTCACAACGGCCCAAAATCTCGAAGCGATGTCCCTCGATCAAGCAGCCAGGAAGCTGTTCTTGGAAGAAGTCCATCGGGCAAATATGCAGTTCTTTTGTTTTGCCACAAACCGTGCAAATAAAGTGATGGTGATGATGGTCCTCTAATTCTGCACAGCAGTTATAGCGAAACTTCATCTCCCCGTTCAGCTCTGTTTCTTCTAAAATACCGATCTCAGAAAAATCATGCAGATTACGGTAGATCGTATCATAGCTCAAGCCCGGATACTTTTCTGACATGTATTCATGAATTTCCTTGGCTGGCAAATAGCGATTGCGTTTCACTAAATAAGTAATGATCGCTTCTCTTTTTTTGGTGTATTTAAAGCCATTTTCTTTCAATGTAGTCATGGCATGCTCAATAAGTGTTTGATTTTTCATCGTAGGCCCTCCTGATAAATCAAAATCATTCCGATTCTATCGATCTTAAGTATGGTATAATGAAATCAATAAAAAAGCAAGAGAGGATTTTTCTTATGAAGCCAACTGAACCTGAACAACCAGACTTGCAAGAAAAATTGCAAACCAGTGCCGCAGTGACGATGTTCGTGTTGTCGGACTCTGCCGGCGAAACGGCATCGAAGCTTGCACAAGCGACAATGGCCCAATACCCCAGCGTCGAATTTAACCTTTTTAGACGCACGTTTATCCACACAAAAGAGCATTTGATCAAAGCTTTGTCTGATGCAAAAAAACACAACGCCATTATTCTTCATACCTTGATCAAAGAAGAACTTGTGGATTTGACGAATCATTTTTGTGAAGAAGCTGACCTTTACCATTTCGACGTATTGACCCCTCCAGTAAGTGAAGTAGAACGACGAACTGGCGTAGCACCTTCACGAGAGCCAGGGGCTTTGCACCACTTAAACGAAAATTATTTCAAACGCATCAAAGCCATGGAATTTGCGGTTATGTACGATGATGGGAAAGACCCTCGTGGCTTCTTGGAAGCAGATGTCGTGTTACTAGGGGTTTCTCGGACGTCAAAAACGCCTTTGAGTCTATTTCTAGCAAACAAAAATTTAAAAGTTGCTAACCTGCCTTTAGTCCCGCAAGCCCACATCCCAAAACAGCTCTGGGAAATCGATCCGAAAAAAATCGTCGGGCTAACAAACGATCCGAATGTGTTAAACAGTATTCGCAAAGAACGGATGCGCTCCTACGGATTGAACCCAGATTCTGCGTATTCCGATATAGAAAAAATCAAAGCGGAGCTGACGTTTGCCAATGATCTTTACGAGAAACTAGGCTGTGTCGTGATCAATGTCGCTTCTCTTTCCATCGAAGAAACCGCCTCTATGATTTTAAATGCATTAAACTTAGAAGATCATAGTTATTACACGTCAGAAACGAAAGACTAACATCGATGAAGCAATGAAAAATGGTGAGCAGAAAATCTTCTGCTCACCGTTTTTGGTCTGTGGCTCATTTATTATTATTCTCTTTTAGAACACTTGCAGCCCTTCACGATCGATTTGTAATTGTTCGATATACGCATTGCTCTCCAAGGCATGCAAAAGTTTTGAGATTCGTTCTGCCCGTTCCTCTGGGACGATCGCTAAGACCGTAGGACCTGCGCCGCTTAAGAAACAGCCATAGCCGCCTTCTTCTTCGCAGATTTGGCGAATGGTCGACAAGTGCGGCACAAGCTTTTCCCTATAGGCTTCATGAAAACGATCCTGCTGCATCAATTTTCCTGCAAGAGGCAGATTGCCATTGATGACCGCTGCGATCATCACGTTGGCGATCGCACTGGCTTCGACAGCTTGCTCGTGCGAAAGGGTCTGCGGCAAGACTTGACGACTTGCTTCAGTCAACAGTTCTTCATGAGGAATATAGGCAATGATCTCGCACTCTGGAAAATGATGCTTGACTAAATACGTATGCTTGTGCTGATGGTCGTAAGCAGCAACCGCAAAATCTCCATAAATCGCTGGTCCAACGTTGTCAGGATGCCCTTCGATGGCAGTTGCGATCTCAAGCTTTTGTGCTGCACTCAGATTCATGTGGGCCATGCGGTTGGCTAGTTCAATCCCGGCGACGATCACCGAGGAACTGCTGCCTAAGCCTCTTGCCAAAGGAATGTCCGAACTCATTCGGATTTTCAAAGGCTTCATGTTTGGTGCTAATTTCAATGCCACACGCAAAAGCAAGTTGGTTTCATCCGTTGGGATCTCTGAACCTAGCTCATGGATGATTTCCCACGTATCGTTTTCTTTTAAAACTTCAATGAACAAATACTTTGACAGGGCAATCCCGCAGGAATCAAAACCAGGCCCTAAGTTCGCACTGGTTGCAGGAACGCGGATCTTCATAGATTGGCAACTCCTTCACGAAGATGCTGACGCATTTCTTCTAAATCACTCATCTTATTGATGGTTACTTCTGTCGCTTTGATAGCTGTATCAGGATCCTTCAGACCATTTCCAGTAAAGACGGAAACGACAGTCTCACCTGGTTTGATTTTACCTGCTTTCACGTGCTGGATGACACCAGCCAGCGAGGCAGCTGAGCCTGGTTCAATAAACACACCATCTTGCGCAGCAATTTTACGGTAAGCATTCAAAATTTCCTCATCGGTTACTGCATCGATGTGTCCATTTGATTCATCACGAGCGGCTTCTGCCAACTGCCAGCTGGCTGGATTGCCGATCCGAATCGCTGTAGCAATCGTTTCTGGTTGTTCGATGACTTCACCACGGACGATCGCAGCAGCACCTTCAGCTTCAAACCCATGCATTCTTGGCAACGCGGTGCCTTTTTTCTCATGCCATTCTTTGAACCCTTTCCAATATGCCGAGATATTCCCTGCATTACCGACAGGAATCGCAAGAACATCCGGTGCTTGTCCTAATTGTTCGCATACTTCAAAGGCCGCTGTTTTTTGTCCTTCTAAACGATAAGGATTGACTGAGTTTACTAGCGCCACGGCTTCGGTTTCTGCAATATCTCGTACTGCTTTTAACGCTTCATCAAAGTTTCCTGGGATCGAAATGATGTCGGCTCCATAAACGATTGCTTGCGCCAATTTTCCCATAGCGATCTTGCCATCTGGAATAACAACATAGGCTTTGATCCCCGCTCTGGTCGCATAAGCTGCTGCTGCCGCACTGGTATTTCCTGTCGATGCACAGACGATTGCTTTGGCACCTTCTTCCACCGCTTTTGCCACCGCCATGACCATCCCTCGGTCTTTAAAAGAGCCTGTCGGATTCAGCCCTTCGTATTTTCCATACAATTGAATCCCTAATTCCTTGGAAAGGCTTGGTAAGGGAATCAACGGCGTGTTGCCTTCAGCCAGCGACAATGCTGGTGTATTTTCGTTGACTGGCAGATATTCCTTGTATTGATGCAATAATCCTTGATACATGTTTATTCCTCCATCACTTTCATTATTTGTATGTCTTGTGCATCGGTATAAGTTGCGAGTTTTTCTGTTAACTCTTTTTCGCTCATTGGATTGGTGATTCCAGCTATTCGTTGGTCTGCTTCGTTGAACACCGTTTGCTCAAACGCAAACCATTCTGGAAGAGCGTTCCCTTTGATCTCTTGACTTGAAAAAGACACATAATGCTGGCTAGGGACTTCTTCTACAGATGCTAATGCTGTTTCTTTTTCAAAAGTTAGAAAAGGTTCAACGATCCCAAAGCTTTTATTTTTTGCTAAAACGGTCAAATCCGCTACCACGCTGGTGGCCGTCGGTCGCGATCCTGCTCCTGGTCCATAAACCATTGATTGATCGATGCCTTCACTCTCGATAAAAATGCCATTAAACTCGTTTTGGATCGTCGCTAACGCATGGTTTTTCGGCACTAATACAGGTCCAACTGACACAGTAAGGGAACCGTCAACTGTCTTTTGTGCTGCACCGATCAACTTCACTTCATAACCAAAGGCTTGTGCCTGCTTAATATCTGCCACAGCTAAGCCGCGGATGCCTTTTGTTGCCACATCAGCAACATGGATCGTTTTCCCAAAAGCAAATTTGGTCAGGATCACCATTTTATAGGCCGCATCGATACCGTCAACATCATTAGTAGGATCTGATTCGGCAAAACCTTTTGCTTGGGCTTGTGACAAAGCATCTTCATAGGTCATGCCATCTTCCGTCATTTTTGTCAGCATATAATTGGTCGTCCCATTGACGATACCAAAAATCCCTGTGATGGTATCAGGCAGATAGTGGGTGCTCAATGTACGCAAGATCGGAATGCCACCACCCACGCTGGCTTCATAATAAAGAGACACCCCGGCTTTTTCAGCGATTGCCAGCAGTTCAGGTCCATGGGTGGCAATCAAGTCTTTATTTGCCGTCACAACGTGCTTCTTATTTTCTAAAGCAGCTGAAATAAACGCTTTTGCCGGATCGATCTTCCCGATCAATTCCACAATTACGTCGATGGTCTCATCTTCAAACAACTCATTTGCCTCATTCGTCAACGCAAACCCGTACTTAGCCGCTAACGCAGACTTATCCTCGTAAGGCGAAGCTAATGCTTTCGTGATTTGCACACTGACTCCTGTGCGTGCCAGAATGGCTTCTTTTTGCTCTGCCAACACTTGGCATACCCCGCTGCCGACAACACCCATTCCTAATAATCCAATGTTCAATTGCTTACCCATAATGCCCCCTAACTGAAAACGTTATTAAAAACCGTTCATCTAATTTTAATATTTCCACTAGCATACCAAAAACAATAAGAAAAAACTAGGACTTTTGAGAAATTCTCGCCCTAGTTTTAACGGTGATGGATATGTTCGAATGTTTTTTGCAAAATATCCACAACATGTTTGTCATCAAGACTATAAAGGATGGTTTTTCCTTGTCTTTCCGACTTTACGATCCGATTATCTTTCAAAAGTTTCAGCTGATGAGAAACTGCTGATTGTTCCATATGTACTTGTTCTGCAATCGAAGTGACATTGCGCTCTCCTTCTTGAAGAGACAACAAAATTTTTAGTCTAGTGGGATCACTAAGCATTTTAAAAATCTGTGTTACTTGCTGAATTTCTTCTAGTTTCGGCGTAGTCATCGCGCCACATCCTCTCTTATTTCCTTTTGCATTTTAGCCCTTGATAGACAGCTTGTCAATCAATGCTCGACGATCAAGGAGAAGAAACGAGCTAAAAGACAAGAATAGATCCAAGCGTCAGAAAATTCCCTTTAGAAGCTTCGGTCCCTCAACACCTGTTTACTGGGGGAAGCGAACGCTTCTTTTTCTACCACTCGGATCATTCAGTCAATTGCAATTTTTTTGATTATGAAGACATCAGATGACTTTATTCACCTGTGATTTCTTCGATCGCTGCTTGCAGATCAGCAATTTTTTGTTCTGCTGCTTCTGCCGTATCGCCTTTTACACCAATATAAAACTTGATTTTAGGTTCGGTCCCAGAAGGACGAACAGCAATCCAGCTTTCATCTTCCAAGGTGTATTTCAAAACATCAGAAGGCGGTGTGGTCATTTTTTGTTGGTGACCATCTAAGCCCACACGAGTCAACAATTTAAAGTCTTCTGTTTGCACGACAGGGGTTCCTGCGAAGACGGAAGGTGCTTTTTCACGGAAAGTCTTCATCAAGGCAGCAATCTTAGTTGCCCCTTCCATGCCGCTCATCGTTACAGAAATCGTTTTTTCTGCATAGTAGCCGTACTCTTCAAAAATATCTTGCAGACCATCATACAATGTTTTGTCTGATTGTTTGTAAAAAGCAGCCACTTCTGCTAATAAAACGAGCGCTTGGATCGCGTCCTTATCCCGTACGAATGGTTTAACTAAGTAGCCATAGCTTTCTTCAAAGCCAAACATGAAAGTTTGAGAATGGTCTGTTTCAAATTGTTGGATTTTTTCGGCAATAAATTTAAAGCCAGTTAAAACATTGATCATATCAACATCGTAGGATTTAGCGATCGCTGTTGGCAATTCACTAGAAACGATCGATTTTAAGACTGCTGCATTTTCTGGCAATGTTCCAGCTGTTTTATGGGCTTCTAGAATGTAACGGATCATCAATGCACCTAACTGGTTACCTGTCAAGACTTGGTAGTTGCCATCTGGCATTCTTACTGCAGCCCCTAAGCGATCGGCATCTGGATCTGTTGCGATCAATAGATCAGCACCTTCTTTTTCTCCTAAAGCAATCGCATATTCAAAGGCAGAGTGCTCTTCTGGATTCGGTGATTTTACTGTACTGAAGTTTGGATCAGCAACCGCTTGTGAGGGTTCAATAATGAATTGTTGGAAACCAGCTTGTTTCAACGCTTTCTCGCCAAGCATCCGCCCTGTTCCGTGAAGTGGTGTATAGACAAGTTTCAAATCTTTGCCCACCGTATCGATCAATTCTTGATCGATCGTGACTTCTTTGATTTCTTTCAGATAAGCAGTATCGATTTCTTCGCCAATAATAGAGATCAAGCCGCTGTTTTTGGCTTCTTCTTCACTTAATACAGGGATCTCCAACGGATTTTCAATTTCCCGAACAAATTTTGTCAATGCATCCGCATCTGCTGGTGGCATTTGCCCACCATCTTCCCCATATACTTTGTAGCCATTGTATTCGGCTGGATTGTGAGAAGCAGTGATCATGATTCCAGTAAAGGTTTTTAAGTAACGCACAGCAAAAGATAATTCTGGCGTCGGACGTAAGCTTTCAAAGACAAAGGCTGGAATATCATGTTTTGCCAATGTTTTTGCTGCTTCCATCGCGAACTCAGGTGAAAAATGACGGGAATCATAGGCAATCGCTACGCCACGACGTCTTGTTTCGGGATCTTGTGTATCCATAAAGCGAGCCAAGCCTTCCGTTGCTTGACGAATCGTATAAATGTTCATCCGATTGATACCAGGTCCTAAAATCCCTCGCATGCCAGCAGTCCCAAATTCCAAAGGCATATAAAAAGCGTCTTCTAACATCGCAGGATCTGCTTCTAATGCGGTCAATTGTTCTTTTAATTGTGGATCTAAGTGTTCACTGTTTTTCCATTGATTAAATGTTTGTTCCCATGCCATAAAATAACCTCTCCTTTTTCCGTTAAAATGCTCTAAAATTAGTATAACACTACTTACAGATTTCTCAAAGAATAACCAAACGAAAAATAAAAAAAGCTGCTATCGAAAGTGATTGACACTTTAAAAATAACAGCTAATTCCATTAGATTATTTTGTTAATTGCGCATCCTTTTGTGTTTCAATAAAATCAAACACTTGTTGACCAGCAATACTGCCATCGCCGACTGCCGTTGTGATTTGACGCAAGCCTTTTTCACGAACATCGCCAATCGCGTAAACACCAGGAATTGAAGTTTCCATCTGATCATTTGTTAAGATCCAGCCAGCATCATTCGTGATACCGCTAGCTTTGAATGGTTCTGTCAACGGATCTAAACCAACATAGATAAAGACACCGCCAGCAGCTTCTTCTGTCACTTCATCCGTTTTTACGTTTCTGACTTGCACGCTAGTTACGACCATCTCATTGCCTTTGATTTCTTCCACAACAGAATCCCAAATAAAAGAGATTTTCTCGTTGGCAAATGCGCGGTCTTGGATGATTTTTTGTGCTCGTAATTCATCACGACGGTGAACGATCGTTACTTCAGAAGCAAATTGCGTTAAGTAGATCGCTTCTTCGACTGCTGAGTCGCCTCCACCAACAACGATCAAGCGTTTGTTACGGAAAAAGGCACCGTCACAAACCGCACAGTATGAAACTCCGCGTCCTGCGAATTCTTCTTCGCCTTTGACGCCTAACTTTCTATGTACACATCCTGTGGCAATGATGACTGTTTTCCCTTGATAGGTTTTGTCTTCGGTGGCAACTTCTTTGAACTCACCTTGATCCGTGATGCTTTGAACGATCCCATAGGCATTTTCAACACCAAATTTAATGGCACCTTCATACATTTTAAATGCTAATTCAGGGCCTAAGATTGATTCGAAGCCAGGATAGTTTTCAACCTCAGCCGTATTGTTCATTTGTCCGCCAGGTGCTCCTCGTTCAATCATTAGTACTGATAAATTCGATCTTGACGCATAAAGCGCTGCTGTCATCCCCGCAGGGCCTGCGCCGATGATAATTACATCATACATATATTTCCCTCCAATTTGGACTACCCATACTTTACTTTCAAAAGCAAATTCTTTCAACTCATCTGCTTACAAAAAATAATAAGATATTCCTGCTTTTACTTTTGAAAATTACATTGACTTTCTTTTCAATTTTTGTAAAATTTTCACGATACGTCTATTATATAGAAAATAAGGAGTCCTTACAATTGAATAAGAAAAAACTTTTAGGAAAATCAGACCGTGAACTGATTTTTCTCAGCTGGCCGATTTTTGTTGAGCTATTTTTGCGGGTCGTTATTGGGAATGTCAACGTTTGGATGATTTCTCATTATTCCGAGCCAGCAGTAGCGGCCGTCAGTGCTGCCAATCAACTATTGAATTTAACGGTCTTTATTTACGGTTTCATCACCGTGGGTACTCAGATCATTATCGCACAATTGATTGGTGCGAAAAAACGCGACCAGATACCGAAAGTCATCAATACCGCTCTTTTTGGGTCATTGTTCATCGGGATTTTGATCAGCTTGATGTTTCTTTTCGGCTCAACCTACCTTTTGCGATTCATGGGCTTAGATGCTGAATTAGTTGCTTTAGGTCATGGATACTTACAAGTGTATGGCGGAAGTCTGTTCCTTTCATCGATCACGGCGGTCATAATTGCTGTCATGCGTAGCCACAGTTTCACAAAACCAGCGTTATTGGTACCGATGTTTGCTAGCATCCTAGCCGTCATTGGCAATTACTTTGTCTTATACAGCCCCTTTGGTTTACCGAATTTCGGTGTGACTGGATTGGCATTTTCTAGCGTCTTTGGTAATTCGATCGGTTTACTAATTGCCGCCATGTTGCTGAAGAAACATGTGAATTTTTCTGTTTTATCTGCCCGTTTCTCGAATGTCTCTTGGGGCGTGATGAAAAACATTTTGACTTACGGATTGCCTTCTTCTGGCGAGTCTCTTTCCTATCAAGGAGCGCAAGTCGTGGTGACGATGATCGTGGCTCAACTTGGCGCAAGTGTCTTGATTGCAAAATCTTACGTAACAGCTATCACCCAATTTGTTTATTTGATCGCCTCCGCATTAAGTCAAGGAAACCAAATCATGATTGGCCGCAATGTCGGTGCGGGTGAATTCGATCGTGCGCATCAGCGAGGCATGCGCACGATGGTGATCGGGATCATCGCCTCGGTAACGATCTGCTTATTGACCTATCTATTTATTGAACCGATCATGGGGATCTTTACTTCCAATACCGAAGTAATCGAGATTGCTAAAGGTGTCTTTTTAGTAGAGATCGTCTTAGAAACAGCGCGTGCAGTCAATATGATCCTAGTTGGTTCATTAAATGCAAGTGGTGACGTGAAGTTCCCATTGATCTGCAGCCTAATTGTTCTATGGGTCATCAGCTTACCGTTTTCCTACTCACTGGCCATCGTCTTTAAGTTTGGCTTGATCGGCGTTTGGATCGCTTATGCCATTGACGAAGCATTGCGCAGCGTCTTAATGATCTATCGCTGGCATTCTGGGGTATGGAAAACTAAATCTGTCGTTCATCCACAAGAAGCAGAACCAGAAGTCTTACCAGAAGCATAATAAGAGTCCAGTGGTCCCAACGGCCGCTGGATTTTTTGTTTTTTATAAGAAATAAAATGCGCCAAGAAGTTTGCTTGGTTTTTTTGAAGACTTTGCTCTATACTTATCTCAGAAACTATCGACTATGATTTACATTAAAAGGAGCGTTTGCTATGTCAATCTATGACTACCAAGCAACATTAGAAAACGGCGAAACTTATTCGCTAGCAAACTACGAAGGTCAACCGCTGGTGATCGTCAATACAGCTACAAAGTGCGGGTTGAGCCCGCAGTTCAAAGAATTACAAAGTCTTTATGAAACCTATAAAGACCAAGGGTTGGTCGTTCTAGGGTTTCCTTCTGACCAGTTCAAACAAGAAGTCGGCTCAGCCGAAGAAGCCGCAGCCGCTTGCCGAACCACCTATGGTGTTGATTTTCCGATGCACAAGTTAACGGTGATCAATGGCAAAGACGCAGATCCCTTGTTTCGCTATTTGGAAGCAGAAGCACCGGGTACATTAGGCAAAGCCATTAAATGGAATTTCACGAAATTCTTGGTGGACCGCCAAGGTAAAGTCGTGGAGCGTTTTGCTCCACAAACCAATCCTCAAAAAATGATTCCAGAGATTGAAAAAGTTCTTTAAAAAATGAATAAAGGCGACCTTAAGGACAAAACATGTCATGCTTAAGGTCGCCTTTTTTTGTAATTGCTGCAACGCAAGCCTTTTACAGCACTCTCATTGTCGGTTATCAATAATCTCTGAACAGCCATTTCTACTTATACAAATCATTCGTTTCAATAGTTTTTAAAAAGACTTTAAAAAAACTGCAGTCGATCTACTTAGATTTCTCTAAGGGATCAACTGCAGCTTCTTATAATTAGTTATTCGATAAATCTTCACCGTTTGAAGCAATCACTTGTTTGTACCAATCAAATGATTTTTTCTTTGTTCGTTTCAAGGTGCCGTTTCCTTCATTGTCACGGTCCACATAAATGAAACCATAGCGTTTTTTCATTTCACCTGTTCCAGCTGAAACTAAATCGATACAACCCCATGTGGTGTAGCCCAATAAGTCGACACCATCTTGTTCAACCGCATCTTTCATTGCTTGAATATGCTCTGCCAAGTATTGGATCCGGTAGTCATCTTCCACATAGCCATCTGCATCTGGTGTATCCACAGCTCCTAAGCCGTTTTCAACGATAAACAATGGTTTTTGGTAGCGATCATAAATGTCATTCATTGTGATGCGCAAACCAAGTGGATCAATCTGCCACCCCCACTCACTTGCTTCCAAGTATGGGTTTTTCACAGAGGCAAAAATATTGCCAGCCGTTTGTTCTAATAATTCAGCGTCCGTGGTTGATACGCGGGAAGAATAGTAAGAGAAGGAAATAAAGTCTACGGTGTGAGCTTTCAACAGCTCAAGGTCGCCTTCTTCCATTTTGATTTCGATCCCATTACGTTCCATTTCTTTCAGCGCATATTGTGGATATTCCCCACGTGATTGAACATCAATAAAGAAATAGTTTTCGCGATCTGCTTTGCGTGATTCCCAGACATCTTCTGGTTTGCTTGTATATGGATAGTATGCGCCAGCAGCTAACATACAGCCTACTTTGTTCTCAGGATCGACTTCATGAGCGATTTTCGTTGCGATCGCAGAGGCCAATAGCTCATGGTGAGCCGCTTGGTATTTCACTTGCTCAACGTTATCGCCTTCTTCAAAGTAAAGACCTGCTCCCATAAATGGCGCATGGAGAATCATGTTGATTTCGTTGAAGGTCAACCAGTATTTTACTAATCCTTTGTAACGGTTGAAAATCACGTTACACAAGTTTTCATAGAATCCGACTAATTCACGAGAACGCCATGCCCCGTATTTTTCAACTAAATGCATTGGGCAATCAAAGTGAGTGATCGTTACTAATGGTTCGATCCCATATTTGTGGCATTCTTTGAAAAGATCTTCATAGAACTTCAAGCCGTCTTCATTTGGTTCTGTTTCATCCCCTTTAGGGAAAATCCGACTCCAAGCGATCGACAAACGGTAGGTTTTAAAGCCCATTTCGCCAAATAGCGCGATGTCTTCTTTGTAGCGATGATACATATCGATCGCTTCTTTTGCTGGGTAGAAATGTTCGTCATCAAAATCGAACATTTTCATTTGACCAGTAATGACTGGAAAACGATCTTTGCCGATCGGTACCACGTCAACGTTTGCCAAGCCGCGTCCGCCTTCTTGGTAGCCTCCTTCACATTGATTGGCAGCTGTTGCGCCGCCCCATAAAAAGTCTTTTCTAAATGCCATGTTTCTTTCCTACTTTCTCTTTATTTAACTAGTTCGCGATCAAGTTCGCGGGCTACTTCATCTTGTACTTCTACGCCTTCTTTTTCAAGACGTGCGATCGTTTCCTTAAATTTAGGCAAGTGATCTTTGTGGGCAATAAACAGTTCGTCCATGACACGTTTTGCCGTATCACCTGATGGAACCAATGGGTTGATGGTGAAGGCTTGTAATGCGATATTGTAATCCCCCGTCACAGCTGCTTCGATCGTTAATAATTCCATTGCTTTCATTACCTGTAACCAACCTTTTTCAGCTGTCGGTAACTCACCAAAGGCAACATTTCTAGCCCCTTGTCCGCCAACGTAAGCTGTTACTTCGACTACGCAATCGGCAGGAAGATCTGGAACGGCGCCTTCATTTTTGGTTGAAACGACGATTTGGGTATTTTTATTAGCATAAATGGAAGCAATCGTTTCACACGCTGCATCTGAGTAGTAAGCACCACCACGTTTTTGCAGCTGTTCTGGTTTATGATCTAATTCAGGATCTTTGTACAACTCAAACAATTCGGCTTCGGTTTGTTTCACTTGCTGTGCGCGTGTACCGACAGTCTTGTACTCTTCGATCGCATGATTCAACATTTCTTCTTGACGATAGTAATAACGGTGATACCCGCAAGGAATCATCTTCATTTGTTCCAGCTGTTCTTTGTAAAATGGTACATCAAAGATATTCTTCGGTAAGCCATTGTCTTCTTCATACATTTTATCAATAATGTCCATCGTAACGTCATTGCCGTGTGAGTCGGTAACTTTGTGCCAGTGAAAGTGGTTCAATCCTGCAAATTTGTAAATCAATTCGTCAGGTTCTTTGCCAAGCAACGCAGGTTCAACCATCGTTGCCATGACAGGCACGTTACACAACCCGATGACTTTGTCCCATTTTCCGTAACGCACGATTGCTTCAGTCACCATACCGCTTGGATTCGCAAAGTTGATCAACCAGGCATCGGGACACAAGCGTTTCATGTCTTCAACGATTTCAAGAATGATTGGAACCGTACGAAACGCTTTGAACATACCACCAGGGCCGTTGGTTTCTTGACCAATCATGCCGTAATAGGCAGGAATTCGTTCATCTTTGATACGGGCATTCAGCAATCCTACTCGGAATTGAGTCGTAACGAAATCAGCATCTTTTAACGCTTCTTCTCGATCCAATGTCATGTGGATTTTTACATCGTAGGGTGACGCATCCCACATCCGTTGTGCCATCGCACCAACGATTGCTAATTTTTCTTTTCCTGCTTCGATATCTACTAGCCAAATCTCACGAATCGGCAATTCTTCATAGCGTTTGATAAAGCCTTCCATTAACTCCGGGGTATAGCTGCTGCCGCCACCAATGGTTGCAATTTTAATTCCTTTTGTCATTGTATTGCTCCTTTGCTATTTTATTTACATTCTTATTATCATTCATAAAAACATTTGATTCAATGTAAATAGCATATTTAGAAAAAGCGTTTGCAAATCTCGCTTCTTCTTGCAGGTGTTTTGTAAAAAAGATTTACAAAGAGCATCAAATAAGGAATAATTAGGATGTAAACGATTCGCTAGGTACTGAATAAAAACGAACTTCTGTAAAAACCATTTACAAATAATCATAAAAAAATGTAAAAAGGAGAATATATACCATGTTGTTACAAGAAAAAATGCGCCAAATCAAACTAGCACCCGCCGAACGATCGTTGATTGATTATTTATTAGCCAATCCGACCGCGATGGCGGATCAAACCATCAAGGAATTATCTGAAAAAACCTATGTTCATCCTTCTACTTTTATTCGGATCGCAAAAAAATTAGGCTTCAATGGTTGGCTCGACTTAAAAACGGCCTTTGTGGAAGAGCAAACATATATGAGCAGCCATTTTACCGATGTGGATGCGAACTTTCCCTTCTCTTCCCATGACGGTATTATGACCATCGCCAAAAAGTTGGCAAAGCTTGAACAAACAACGATCGAAGATACGCTTTCCTTGATCCATCATGATGAATTACAAAAAGCGAAACAATCGTTGCTCAATGCCAACCATATCAGGATTTTCGCCAGCAATGCCAACACCTTGATTTCTCAAGACTTTGTTTTGAAGATGCGGCGTTTAGGAAAAAGTATCCACGTCTGCGATACCTTCGGCGAAAGTGCCTATGAGGCATCCAACTGTACCTCCGATACGACCGCAATCTTGATTTCTTACACAGGTGAAAACAAAATGGTTAAAGAAATCGGTAAGATCCTTGCCGAACGGCAAGTCTCCATCATTGGGATGACTAGTATTGGCGAGAATGCGTTAGCGAAATTAAGCGATTGTGTCTTAAATATCACAACAAGAGAAAGGCTTTATTCAAAGATTGCGAATTTTACGATCAATACCTCGGTTTGCTACTTGCTAGATTTGTTGTATGCAGTCGTCTTTTCGGAACATTATGAGAAAAATCTGCAGCATTTGATCGATATCGGGATGGCGTATGATAAGCGCCCCACTTCATCAACGATAATCGCTGAACCAACCTATGATAAAAACCTTCATTATAAAGACTCACTATTTCCCAATTAAATGACTGTCAAAAAGCGATCGAGCCTTCACGACCGATCGCTTTTATCCTTATATAGCTGTTTTGCAAGTAAACATTTCCTAAACTAAAGCCGTGATCAAGTCATCGGAACAACCAACTTCTCGTTTGTCAGACTCGATGATATCCAAATAATCCGCTGAGTTGGTCACTAACACTGGGGTCTCAATATTGAATCCTGCTTTGATCAATGCATCTTTATCAAAGCTGATCAATTTTTGTCCACGAGTGACTTTATCGCCTTGCTTCACATGCGCTTCAAAGAACTCACCATTCAATTGAACAGTATCCAAACCAATATGGATCAAAAGTTCTAAACCATTCTCAGAAATCAACCCAATGGCATGTTTGGTTGGGAACAATGTCATCACAGTACCATCAAAAGGAGCCACGACTTCGCCTTTTGAAGGATGGATCAGGATACCTTTTCCTAGCACTCCTTGAGCAAAGGCTTCATCTTTGGCACTGCTTAGTGGCGCGATCGTTCCTTCCACAGGAGAAGTGATCACTTCTTTTCGAACAGTCATCGCTGGTTGTCCTTCTGCGATTTCTTCTTCCACTGCATCATCTTTCCAGAAAGCCATGGTCAAACCAAAGCCAATCGCTGCAGCGATCAAGATTCCGAAGACAGAGAACCACATGCCACTAGCGTCGCCTTCTGGAGTGATGTAGTTGAAAATGCCAAAGACCCCTAACCCACCAGAGGTGTAGCTCGTTGTTCCATTGATCATCAAGAAGGCACCTGCGACCGCACCACCAATCATTGAGTAGAAGAACGGCATTTTTTTCGGTAACGTGATTCCATAAATCGCTGGCTCCGTTACACCGAAAAGCCCTGAGATAATAGCTGGTGGACATAGTGCTTTCAGTTTTTTATCTTTCAGTTTAAAGTACATCGCCATCACTACGGCTGTTTGAGCAAAGCTGGCACCAAACGTAGCTACCAAAATCTGACTGTAGCCTAGTTGTGTCACTTGCATAATGTGTAGCGGAACAACTGACCAGTGAAGACCGAAAATAACCAATACTTGCCAGAAGAAACCTAGCAACAAGCCATAGGCAACTGGTGAGAAGTCCATCAACGCTTCAAATCCTGAGCTCAAAAGGTCCGTCAACATACTGATTACAGGTCCAATCACCAAAAACCCAATTGGCAATGCAATCAAGAGAACCAAGAACGGCACTAAGAACGTTTGGACAACAGAAGGAATAATTTTTTTCGCAAATTTTTGAACTTGCGCAGCAAAGGCAATGATAAAGATGACCGGCACCACACTGCTAGTATACGTTGCGCCAACCCACGGAATTCCTAAAAACGTTTCGTACGCAGGCAAGCCTAACAAGCTATACGGTGCAGCAGCTCCCTCGCCAGCGCCTGCAAGAAATGCGGCTTGCAAAGCAGATCCTTGAATCGTTGGGTAACAAAGCGCTGACCCGATCACGATTCCCACCATTGGATTTAAGCGAAACTTTTTCGCTGACGTATACCCTAAAATCACTGGCATAAACATGAAGATCGAATCGCCGATCGCATTGAACATCACATAGGTACCAGTCGTCGTTGTATAATCGATCAAGCCTGTTGTACCAATAAAAAGCAACAGTGCGTTTAGTCCTTTGATCATCCCCGCCGCACACAAAGCCCCTAAGAAGGGTTGGAAGCAGCCGCTCAAAATATCGATCAAACGATCAAACAAGTTGCCACCTGAAGCTGTTTCTTCAGCATCACCACTGATTCCTGCTACATCGATCACTTCTGCATAGACATCAGGTACATGGTTTCCGATAACCACCTGGTATTGACCGCCACTCTTCATGACCGTCACGACCCCATCCATGTTCTTTAAGACTTCATCATTTGCGACACCTTCATCCTTTAATTTAAAACGCAGGCGTGTGATACAATGCGTCAAGCTATTGATGTTCTCTTTCCCACCAACATTTGCTACGATTTTTTCTGCTAATTCACGATATTTTCCCATTTTTGATTCCTCCAATTTTTTTGTATTGAAGGTTTAGCCAACTGAATGTCACTATCCAAAATGTTTTCTTTTTTTGATTTCTTGCTGCATGGTCAGATGTCTTGAAGCTGACGTTTAGTAAGAAACATTGCGAAGAAATTCTTCTTTTTCGACATCTTCTCATGAATCAAGAAATCCTTCTCCTTTCTTGTTTTTTTTCAATCAACGATTTTTTTGCACAAGTCTGGCAATATGAATCGTTAAATACAAACTTTCGTCACTGGACATTTGATACTGATACTGATTTTCTAATAGTTCAGCGATTTTTTGTACGCATTGATACGCATTTCGGTATTTCACTTTGACCATAGCCAAAAGATCTTCATCAGTTTCATCCGCATGAGGGGTATGGTTTTGCATTCTTGAGACAAAAAATTTCAAATGCGTAGTGAAGCGATAAAAATAAACGGACTCTTCATCAAAGGTGGTTTTGAAAAAATATTTAACAATGTTAATGATGTCTTGCATCGTTTGGGTTAGCTCAGCAATATTGCCTTGGTCACCATTTTCGGTTTGCGCATTGACCAGATGCAGAGCAATAAAGCCAGCTTCATCATCTGGCAGCTGAATCCCGTAATGTTCTTTGATTTTTTCTACTGTTTTGCAGCCTATTTGGTACTCATCGGGGAAAAAACGCTTGATATCCCACAATAAGACATTTTTGACCGTCATTCCTTTTTTTGATCGTTCAATGGCACAGTGCATATGATCTGTCAGCGAGATGTAGATGGAATCATTGATGGGGGATGACAATTCTCGCCGAGCATACTCAATGATCTCATTGGATAATTCAAGATATTCCAGTGGTAAGTCAGCAAGCAGCTCTTGAAATTGAGATAAGATCGTCTGATTTTCTAAGCGATATACTTTATCGACCGTTTCTGAAGAAATTTCATCTCCCACTTTTTTCTTAAATGCAATCCCCCGCCCCATAACAATAATCTCGTTTTGACTTTGATCGGTAGTGATCACAACATTATTGTTTAACACTTTACTGATTTTCATGTCCTAACCCCACTTACTTTATCATTGCGGATATGGTTCATTGCTTGTCTTTATTGCTGAGCCAACAGTCAACACAGAAAAAACCTCATGAAAGCAGCGCAAATACCGCAGCTTCATCAGGTTTAGCTTGTTAAAAATCAACAATCACTATCCATTAGAACCAGTTCTATTATCTTTATCATAGCAAAGGTAGAAAGCGCTGTCAATCGTTGTTCGTTATTTTTATATTCATCCCTTCTTTCTTTTTTCGTACAAAAAAACCTTAAAAACGAAAGTCTTTAAGGTTAGCGTTACTATCAAAACTATTAAACTTCACTTGCCTGCAAACGGTACATATCGGCATACAACCCTTTTTGAGCCAAAAGTTCATCATGGGTGCCTCGTTCGACGATCGAGCCTTTATCAAGCACCAAAATCAACTCGGCATCGCGGATGGTAGACAAGCGATGGGCGATCGCGATCGTGGTTCGCCCTTGACGCATATTTGACAACCCTTCTTGGATCAGTCCTTCTGTTTCAGTATCGATATTGGCAGTCGCCTCATCCAAGACCAGCACTTTCGGATCGGTCACCATGGTGCGGGCAAAGGAAATCAATTGTCGCTGCCCACTTGAATAGCTGGCGCCCCGTTCAATCACTTTGGCATGGTATTTACCAGGTAGTTTTTGAATAAAGGCATCTGCTTGAACAAATTTTGCTGCTGCTTCGATCTGTTCCTCACGAATGTCCTGATTCAATAAGCGGATATTGTCAGCGATGTCCCCATAAAACATGAAGGCGTCTTGCAATACGAGTCCGACTTTTTTCCGAAGCTCTTCCATCGTGAAGTCGCGGATATCTTGATCATCGATCAAAATTTGCCCTTCCCCAAATTCGTAAAAACGCATCAACACATTGATGATCGAGCTCTTGCCACTTCCTGTGTGACCGACTAGAGCCACGGTCTCACCTGGATAGGCGATGAAAGAAATATGATTCAATACGTTGTTTTTTCCATCATAGGAAAAACTGACATCGCGAAATTCAATTTTTCCTTTGGTGATGGTTTGACTGGCATCGGAGTTTTGCTGCGGCGTATATTCTTCGTTATCCATAATCTTCAAAATCCGGCTGCCGGCTACCATCCCATCAGTAAAGACGCTGAGAAAATCCATCATCTGTGTCATTGGATTAAAGAATCCTTGAATATAGGTCGTAAAGGCGAAAATTAACCCAACTTCAATCGGCGATTCTAAAGCATCAAACCCAAAGAGCGTCAATGACAAGGCGATCGCTAAGGCATACAACAAACTAATGATTGGTGATAGTAGCAGCGCATTCGTGCGGATCATGGCGTATCTAGTTTTCAAATAATCATCGTTGGTCGCTTCGAATTCTTCATTCAGCCGCGCCTCTTGGCGGAATTGCTGAATGATCTGCATGCCAGAAATCGATTCATTCAATTTCGTATTCAGCTGACTCAGTTTTTCCCGCATTTGACGATAGATACGAGAGCTGAATTTTTGATAATACCAGATGACTACCATTAGGATTGGCAGAAAAATCAAGTTCAGTAAAGCAATTTTGACGTTGATGCGAAACATGGCGGCAAAAGAAGAAACCACCGCAAAAATCCCTGTCAATACCATCAAGAAGACATACCAAAATTCATACAACGTTTCTGTGTCGTTGCTGACCCGTGAAACGATTGAACCCGCTGGCGTCTGATCGAAATAGCGCATCCCAAGACTATGCAATTTTTCAAATAATTTTGCTCGAATATATTGATAGGTTTTTAAAGAACCCATCGAATAAAGGAACCATTGGAAAAACCAAATCACAGCTTTTACCAACACCCCAAAGAAATACAATGCAGCAAAGAAATAAATGACTTGCTGGGTCGCCGTTTGATTGGTCAAATAATTATCTATAAAGGTTTGAATGATCAAAGGCAACAGGATATTGACGATCGATAGCACAAAAGCAAAAAAGATCGCTGCATAGAAGGTTTTTCGAAATGGCTTGGCAAAAAGAAACATTCGCTTGATGATGTTTTTTTGTTCTTTAAAGGGAATCGATTTACTCCATTCTGATTCTTGCATTAGGCTTCACTCCCTTCGATTTTGGCTTCTAGTTGCTGTTTGTCCCACATTTTTTTATACCAGCCATTTGCAGCCAATAATTGTTCATGGGTCCCACGTTCACTGATTTTCCCATTGTCGATCACGAGAATTTCTTCTGCGTGCTTGACACTGCTTAGGCGGTGGGCAGCAATGATCGTTGTTTTATTCTGACGGAACGTCCGCAACTGTTGTAAAATAGCTTCTTCTGTTTTGGCATCTACTGCTGAAAGGGCGTCATCTAAAATCAATAATTCTGGATCAGTGATCAAAGCACGGGCAATGGATAAACGCTGTTTTTGTCCACCAGAAAGAGAAACACCACGTTCCCCCACCATCGTTTCGTACCCTTCAGGAAACTGACTGATATCCTCGTGGATCACTGCCAATCCAGCAGCTGCTTCCACTTCTGCTTGAGAAGCCCGTGGTTGCGCAAAGCGGATATTGTCTCGAATCGTCATGGAAAATAAGAAATGATCTTGCGGAACATAACCGATCGACCCCAAAAGAGCATTCAAGGAGTATTGCTTGCTGTCGATGCCCCCGAAGGTGATCGCCCCGTCAAATGAATCATACTCTCGCAACAAGAGCTTCATCAAAGAGGTTTTTCCAGCACCGGTTTTCCCGACGACACCTAGTGTCTGACCTGCTGGTAAAGTAAAGTGGATGTCTTGCAGAGCAAAATCATCTCCTTGATAGTGAAAATCATTGATTTGAACGTCAACCGTTCCTTGGGCTGGGGCATCGACCGCATCTTTGGCTTCAATGATATGGGTCTTGGCCGCCAACAATTCGGCAACCCGATCATAACTAGCATTGCCTCGTTCCAGCACATTAAACAGACGTCCGATGGCAAACATCGGCCAAACTAACATGCCGATATAACTAATAAAAGATACCAATTGACCGATCGAGATGGTACCGTCCATGACATAATTGCCACCGACGATGATCGTCAGCACATAGGAGATTCCGATGATGATCGTAATAAACGGATCAAACAAGGCATCCAGAAAATTGACTTTGCGGTTTTTGATGATGGCATGGTCGATTTTGGTTTGAAAATCAGCGATGTCCTCTTTTTCCTGTCCAAAGGTTTTGATGACTTTCATCCCAGTAATACTTTCTTGGGCTTTGTCGTTGATGGAAGAAAATGCTTCTTGCGAGTCACGAAACGCATCATGCAATTTGCTGCCAAGAACCCTTGCCATGACTGCTAAAAAAGGCAGCGGCAATAGAGCAATGATCGTTAACCGCCAGTCGATAAAGAGAACCATCGCAATGATGGTTGCCCCTCCCGAGATGAAAGAATCGGCAAAGGTCAAGATCCCCGCCCCTGCCACATTTTGGATGGCATTCAAGTCATTGGTGGCATGGGCCATCAAATCACCTGTCCGATGCTTTTGATAAAACAACTGATCCATCCTTGTAAAATGTGCAAATAGCTGTCTGCGTAACGTTTTTTCTAGCCGAGCGGCACTGCCCCAGATATGCGTTCGCCAGACAAAACGAAACACGTATTGAGCGATGGCTGAAGCAATCAAGATCATGACCCAAAAAAAGATCGTCTGCATCGAGATCTCTTTTTCCGCAATCTCATCGATGATGATCCCGATAACTTTGGGAGGGGCCAACTGTACCAAGGCGACCAAGACTAAAGAGCCTACGCCTAACAAATAATGTTTCTTTTCTTGTTTAAAAAACCAACCTAACTTCCTAAATATTGACATAACACTCTCCATTTCTTTATGACCTGTTGCTTAAATTTTGCGATTTTTCCGAATATTCATTAGATTCAGTTACAATTGCTACCCCGCTATTCACAGAACATAAATAGAAAAAGTAGCCTGGAGGACATTTTTTATTCGTTGCTGCGTTTTGCCGCAATAAAAAGCGAGCTGATAAAATCAGCCCGCTTTTTAGAAAAAAACCTACTTTTGGTTTTTCATTTGCTGCATCATCTGACGAATTTTTTTCTCAGAAGGTTTTTGACCCATTGACATCATCATCGAGCGAAGCATATCCTCATTAACGGGAGGATTTTTCTTTAGATAATCTTGCATATATTTACGCGCCAAAAAGAAGCCGCCGACAGCGCCTAGTAATGCTGCAACAACAGCGATCACGATTACGATTCCTACACTAACCATTCGAAAACTCTCCTTTCTCTTGTACTCTCAATGAATCATTTTACTAGAAAAAAACACAAAAAGAAAGAGTGAAAGCTGGATTTATCCAAAAACTTTCACTCGTTTCCTCAACTTAATGCGACATCTCTTTTGTTGAATAACCAATTTGTTAAAAGGTAGATTAAAACACTGTAAACAAGGATCCCGATCGCCATTTCCCAATAGCCCAATCCTGGATCAAAGGCAGTCATCTGCATGTCAGGACTATTTAATAAACTCGGTATTTGCTCTTTGATATTCATAAAATTAAATGGATTCCACTTCAGCCATGGGTATTTTTCTTGCGCAAAAAGCATGATCGAGTTGATGATGCTGCTTCCAAACAACATACCCAAGCCTAATCCTACCGCCAGGCTTTGAGAGCGAATGACGGCGGAGATAAAGATGGTCAGTGCAATATAAAAGACAATCAATAGCAAGTTGGTTCCCGCAAAAACAAGGGCAACGAGAATCGCCGCTAGCCCGTTGTAGCCAGTAGCAGCAAAAGGTGATTCAGCTGCTAAAAATAAATTGGCAGCTGCTAAACTACTGATCAGTAAAACAGCGGTCCCTAACAGCGCAAATAAAAACGTGTTGATCGCTTTTGCTGCTAAGATTTGGCTTCTGGAAAAAGGCCGAATCAATAAGAACTTGATCGTTCCACGACTGAACTCTTCCGCCACTGAAGAAGCCGCCACAATCACTACAAATAAGTTTAAGAACGACGTCATATCGCTTAAAGAAGCGAATAAATCATTGGCCCCAATTTCTGGACTACCTAAGCGTACAACATAGGTCAAGCCAAACGTCATTAAAACCAATAAAAGCAGCATGATCCAAGTAGAACGCTTTTTGGTTAATTTGATCCATTCATTTTTAATCAATGTCAGCATGCTTACAAACCTCCTTCTTCGGTCCAAGCCAAGAATGTATCTTCTAAAGAAGATTGCTTTGTCCGTAGTTCTTTTAAGCCGATACCCGCCGTCACGATCGCTGCAGCGATTTCTGAACGCTGATCTGTTTGCAACGTGACTTGCAATTCGTCTTCTACATGCAAGACCTCGACCTCAAAGGAAGCTTTTAACAGTGCTTCTGTTTGCAAGTTATCATCGGTTTTGATGATCAACACATTTTTCTCTGCTTTCAACTCTGCCATTGCTACTTGATGGGTGACTTTTCCTTTTTGCACCACGATCAAATGATCCGCAATTTGCTCGATGTCGCTTAACTGATGACTGGAAACTAAAACAGAGACCCCTTTTGCTCGCAAAGAAAGAATCATTTCCCGAAACTCCCGCATGCCTTTAGGATCCAGACCATTCATCGGCTCATCTAAAACTAATAGATCTGGTTGATGGACCAATGCCTGGGCAACACCTAAACGCTGACGCATCCCTAATGAATAGGTTTTGACTTTTTGATGGATATGTCCTTCTAAATGCACCTGACGGATCAGGGCTTCTAGCTCAGAGGCTGTGCCTTTTTTCTTCGCCATACGCTGATACTGCATCAAATTCTCATAACCGGTCATATAATTATAAAACTCAGGATTCTCAACGATCGCTCCGACTGAGGCAATCGCTGTTTTAAAAGAAGAATCCAATAAATTTCCCATAATGGCAATCGATCCTGTGTTGTGCTTCATCAAGCCAACGATCATTCGGATGATCGTCGTCTTCCCAGCCCCATTGGGCCCTAATAAACCAACGACTTGTCCTTGGTCCACCACAAAGGAAACATCATCAATGATTCGTTTGGTCCCAATCAATTTGGAAACATTTTGCAGTGCTAATACTTCTGTCAAAGTTACCCCTTCTTCCTAACACCATTTCTGCAACGATTTTAAATAAAAAACGTTATGATAATATGTATACCATGCCATCTCTGTAAAAAAAAGTCAAGAAGCGAAAAAGGAACATCGATGCTCCTGTTTTTGCTTCTTGACAACTTCGTTTATCACTGATGCTTTTCACGTTTGCCCTATTGCTGCTGGTCAAAAGCTTGGCAAAATTATAAGTTCTATTTGCTCGATCTTATAGCGGGGTCACTCCGTTTGGGTGAACGCCAGTTGGGCGAACGCTGCCTTGTTCTTGGCACTTCTGATCTGTTTGATCACTTGCTTGAGCTGTTTCCACTCCTTTGCGCTTGGGTGACCATTCCAATAAAAGAGGTAAGGCTGTTCTTCCTCGGAAAATTCCTGATGGATCGGATAATCGCTGATCACCAAACCTGGTTTTTGAGACAGCGAATAATGGGCCATCGCTCGATGCGTGGCATTCATCAAGCGGTTCTTGATCCAAAGCTCTTGCGTTTTTCCGTATTTCGAATGGATCGAGAACGTGACCGGCTGTTCATATTTGATAAAAATAACTCTCAGTAACATACAGTATTGGAAAATCAAACGATCATTCATTTGCAGTAATCTACGCAACGCTGGTAAAGAAACAGTCGCTTCCAAAAAAAACCGTTTCATGGTTGGATAAAGCACTGGAAAAGCGGCTTGCAGCTCTTGCTCGTCGGTTGTTTTGCCAAAACTATCGCTTTTTTGTCGCGTACCAAAACAGCCAGAGGCGGAATGGATCATGACCAGATTAACCAGTAAATAGTTTTTTTCGGCTTCTGTAAACGTCAACCGAAAATACACGGCTAGTTTTTCAACGAGCTGCGCTTCTTGCTGGTACCTTGGCTGAGTCAGCCACGAGATGTTAGCAGCATCGAGATCCTCCTCAAGATAGGTGTTCATTACCCCAAACATATAATACAAGAAGCTGCGTTCAACCTCCGAAATTTCAGAAAACGGCAGATGATTCCTGTTAAACAGTGGGTTCAAAAAGACCTGATCAAACTGATTTTTTTCAATTAATGGGTGCTCAAAGGTTAGTACTTCGTTGGGTAAAAACGAAAGCGGATGCTTTTGATGGATTCTTTGCACGGAGATAGCGAATAGATGAAGAAATTTATCGATATCGATTTTTCTCATATAAGAAGCATGGGTTTCAAGCAACGCTTCAGCCTGCGCTTTCTCCTTGATCGATGCCAAGACTTGTGAGTCCTTCTCATCAAAAATTTGCCAATAGGTAAGATGATAAAAATAGCGGATCGCATATTCAGCACCTGCTAAAGGATCACCTTTTTTTAAACTATAGGACAAATGATAGTTCGCCAAAACATGATTTAACTCCTGCAATTTTCGTTGAATCGTGCGGGGACTGCTAAAGGTTTTGTGGCTGAGTTGTTCAAGGGAATGATAATCCCCCTGAAAGAGTGCATCCAGCAAGATAAACCCAACGGTTCCCTGCAACAATACACTATAGGCTTGGCTCAATAGAAATCGTGGAGAAAAAGCAATCGACACTTCTTTTTCCAGCCGATCATAGGTCAAAGTAAACTGAGGATAGCGTGCACGAAACACCTCTACTTGCTGAACGATCGACTGCATTTTGTTGGTTTTCCTATCGAAAACACCTGAGAGCTCTTTAATTGTATAGTCTTTCTTGTTCGTTTCGTAACAATAACTTAGAAACGCATAAATTTGTTTTTCTGTCGTATCCAAAAGTGCCTGTAACATGAAATTTCCCTCGCTTGTATAATCAGCAAACGCTGTTTTTGTCCTAAATTTGTCATCTTACAAAATTGTAAGCTGGCAGTGTTTGGTGATCGTACCACCGTGCGCTCTTTTCTGTCAAATCACTTTTAACAAATTTTCCTTTCGTTATCTGTATATTTTCATAAAAAAAGTCTGACGTCTCAAAACGATCGTCAGACTTTTTGTTAAAAACGGTAAAACAAAACGTGATTGTGCTTTCTGGGGAAGAAAATTCCAATCGTGGGTTATCAATTCTCTCATTATCCTCGGCTTTTTTCTTTACTGTCTCTCATCAGAAAATAACTTTCGATTCAGCCAGTAAAGGAAGACAGTAAGGATAACCACGCCTAGACCAAAGAGTAAATAGCGAATACTCGTATTTTTGCTGCCGGTTTTCGGTAGTACGGCTCCATTGACCTCCTTAGCACTGCTTGTCTCCGTAGGTTGTTCCTGTTCCATTTTCACTGAAGACGATGCTTTAGCGAGTTGTTTGCCTGCGGGATCATTGGAGGAAACACTTCGCTTGCTTGACTGACTTTGGTTCGGCGCTAATTTGTTTGGTTTCGTTTCTGAATCTGAAAGATTCTCAGATGCCGCTTCACTAACGGTCATTGTTCCTGTTGTTGCGGTGGTTTCTTGACTCCTAATTGTCTGACTCGATTCACTCTCACTAACTGGTTGGGTGTTGAAGTTTTCTGACTCACTTGCATTGTGACTACTTTCGATACTTTGAGAATCCTGACTTGTGTTTTCCGTAGTAGAAGTCCTTGGATCCGTCGATTGAGAGTCGCTAAATTTCGGTTCGATACTACTAAAGGAAGAGCCTGTTTCTTCAGACACTTTAGAGCTTGCGCTTATCTCAGAGTTCGTGCGCTCACTAGAGCTCGGGGGTGTTATTACCTGCCATTGACTAGGCTTCAAGTTTTCAGTAATCGTTGTTTCACCGTCATAAATCACAACTAAATCTACTTTATCCACACTTTTGATCTCATCGATGGCCATCTCAGCATAGATCCTTAAGTAGTTTTCAACACCTGAAAACCAATCGACATTTGTTAGATACGTTTCACCAATCACCTTTTCACTGTGTCCATTGCCATCCCAACCATAAGTTAATCGGATACAAACGTTTTGTGAAGTCAGCGTTTTGTTCGGCCGTACCGGGATCGTAATGACTTTCAAGGCTTCATCATAGATCACTCGATTCGTTTGAACAGAAAACGATAAATTCCCTCCGGCTCGTTCTTTTGCTGAAGTATGATCGAAACCAAACACCAGCAGCAATAATCCCGCTAACAGCAAAATCAACACAATTCCAACCAGTTTTCTCATTTCCTCACTTCCTAAATGAATATTTCAAGATAACTTGATAAGGAAATTATAATAAATTCTCAGAGAAAACATGCGCCGAAAAAAAAAGGAAAGACCCAATAAAATGGCATCTTCCCTTTGCTATAAAGCATCTGAATTTGTTTATAATCTTCCACGGAATCAAATTGGGCGTGCTTATTCACACATTTTACGATTGTTCTACTTCCATTTAATCGAAACCACTATTCAAGAAAACCTTTGTTCGATAGATAGTAATAAATTATAAACCGCACCAAGAAGGTTCGCTTCGTTCCCGTAAAGACAAGCTTCGATGCTAATTTCTTTAAAATTCATTTCCAAAAGTGGTAACTGTTTTCGAACTGAACGGTACTGGTGTTTTATTTCTTGTATTAAAATCGGTTGGGCACTAATGCCACCACCAATCACTAGTTTGTCAAGATCAAGTGTCACCTGCAAATTAATAATCATCCGTGCAATCAGCTGACAATAGTCCACAAACAATTTCTTTAACGCCACATTCTCACCTTTGACTAGTTCATCAAAAACAGTTTTCCCGTCATACTGATCGTCCATATTTAAAAGTGCTGCCCCACTTTGCACGAAGCCTACAGCGGAACCTTTCAACCCAATTAGTTGTTCCAAAGATAGTTCTCCAGTCATATTTGCTAAAAAGCTTATCTCACCAGCCTGAAAGTTGCTTCCTTGATAAAGCTTGTTGTCGAGAATCAAACCACAACCAATGCCTGTACCCAAGACAATCGCTGCCCCGTGTGAACAGTCTTTTAGATTTCCAATCCACCATTCTGCTAACGCGGCGGCTTTTCCATCATTTGACAATGCACAAGGAAGTCCGTGTGTTTCTTCGATATATTTTTTTAGTGGGTATTCATGAAGATACGTTAGTGCTCCCCCGAAATACACAACTCCTTTTTTGGTATCAATTTTACCTGGTAGACTTATGCCTACCCCCTTGATTTGGTCATGATAGCTTTGAATAATAGAAGAAATCGTTTCGAGGAAATCGGTCAGATCATTCGGGGTTACACGTTGTTTTTTCTCCACGATGCTTCCTGTGTAGTCGATCAATGCATATTTGATTGCTGAACCACCAACATCAATTCCTAAATAATTCATCTATCCACTCCTGCTCTTTAATCGAACTGGTTTTTAAATTTCATAACTAATCGTTCAGTTTGTTAGTTTTCTGACACTCTCAATTGTTTACTAAAGAAGAATGTGATCAAAGCAAAGCCCGTAAAGACATAGCCTGACGAAAGCATACTGAATGCTGCTGACTGGTTAGTAAAAAAGTTGCTGATAGCAGACATAATATACGGGGAAAAGAAAACACCCAAATTAACGCCTACCATGCCAATTGATACTGCTAAATTTGCCGCATTTCTCGGTGCTTTTTGCATTAGTATCCCAAAAGAATAGGGTGTATATAATGCTGCTCCCGCACTGGCTAAAAAGATTGCTACGGTCAATGAGAACATGCTCGAACTGTTCGAGATTAAAAAGAATGAGATCCCCAAAATAAGATAACTAATAGGCATTGTGTAATGTTTCGTGTACTTTACAATGTTTCCATACAAAAAATTACAAATAAATGCGACGATCGTCGCCAATGATAGAGCAGTGCCTAAAAACTCGGCATTCGAAAAATTCGCTTCTAAAACAAACGTTGTTGCTTTCGTGTATAAATTCATAATAAATGCAAAGGTGAAAAAGAAGCCTAGCGCCGATAGAATGGTAAAAGAATTTATTCTGATCGTTCCCTTATCTTTCTCATCGCCTTCAGTCTTCGTGTGAATTGTTGGAATAAAGAAAAGAAACAAAACAACTGGTACCAAGGCTAAACCATAAACGATGTATGCATACTGCCAACTAATCACAGCCAACTGACTTGCTAAAAAGGTCATAATCATCTGACCTAAACTCTGAAAAGCAGTTTGGTAGCCTAGCATTTTATTACGAAGCTCCCCTTCATAAAAATAATCAATCAGACTCACAGCCAATGAATTATACATTCCTAACCCCGCACCAAGCGCTAAACGCGACAGATAAACAATTGTATAATTTTCTGTAATCATGGGAACCATTCCACTGATCCCAGCAATCGTCAATCCTAATAATACAACCGTCTTTGTCCCTAAACTTCTAACTAGAAATGTGCTTAGTAAAACAAAGATCATGATGGTAATATTTGGTGCAGTTACTAAGGATTCAACGGCAGTCGCCGAATGATCAACAAAGGTTTCTTTCATTTTAGAGACGGCTATGGCAATTGTTCCGCCCGATTGCAGCATCAATGAAATTGAGAGAAGTGCTAGCTTAAAGCTGGCACTTCTCGGTCTTGTTTTCTCCATAAAAACACTCCTTTTTTTGATTGCTTTCATTACTTTTGAATGAATATTTTGACGTCCCAAGGTTTTAGCTCAACACTCGTTCCGGCAATCGTTGTCTTATTTTCAAAAAGGTCAAAATATTCTTTGGTGAGACAAATTTTTTGAGGATCATTACAATAATTAAAGTAGAAAGATACTTTTTGTCCTTGTTCATTTAAACAATTTTTGATAATTACAGGGAAAGCTTCTGAGGGTCTTTCAATTTGAGCATGGGTCAACGTTTCAATGAATAATTTACGGATTACTTCATTTGAAGCAAAGCACCCGATATATGTTGCTGTGCCTTTTCCATAATGATTTTTTGTGATGGCTGCATATTTTCCCCAGTGCTGATGATTGTATGAAGCGATCGTCTCTGCAGTAGTTGGGACCAGCAGTTCCATCCATTCAGAAATATCATACGTTGTTGCTTCGTCATCCGCGAATGACAGAGTCACATTCTTTGGCTTAACAAATTGCTGATAGTGGACCCCACAAACTTCCGAGATATAACCTGGCTGAGCGGTGGTCCGAACTTTCACATGCTCATCCGTAAAGCCAGACTTAAAGGTGTAAAGAATATGTCCTCCATTTTCCACAAATTGATTTAGCTGTGCCAGTTCTGTGTCAGAAGCAGTGTATAAAGCTGGAACGATCAGCAACTTGTAACGGTTGATTCGTTCATCACCAACACTTATTACATCAGCGCCAACATTCAAATTATAAAGTTCGTCATATAGTTGACGAAAAATATCATTGTAGCCATGCGCACCGTTATTATATAATTCATGACCAGAAAACGGGAACCAGTCATTTATGGCTGTCAAGCTTTCATTACTGACAACAAAGGCAACTTGATTTTTCTGTTGTAACCCAGAAAGTTCTTTTTGGTATTTTTTCAACTCTGAGCCAATAATTTTCGCTTCGTTATAAACTGGATTTGGTTGCAGATCATGGCTTAACAAACCTTTCCAATAGGTTTCAGCAGAATTATGAATCGAATGCCAGTGCCAATAACAGATCATTGATGCACCTGAAGCAATATGGCTGAACGCTTGCAATCGCAATTGATTTTCATAAGGAACCCATTCCTTAAAGGCCTGTGCTTCTGTTTCAACAACAAAATAATTTTGATCTTTTGTTGTCCTAGCAACATCTCCCGCAAATGAAATCTCTCTTCCCGTGAGTTCATCCTGTGAAGGATGGTAAACATCAATTCCAGTAATATCGAGAGGTTTTGCAGCTTCAAAATGATTGACGTCTGGTTGAATGCCGAAAGAATAGCCACGCCATTCAAAATCAAAGTTGTGCATGACAAACTGATGATCTTTCTTATATTCATTGACGATCGAAACTTGCCATGCTAAAAAATCAGTGACAAGTTTTCTTTGGAATTTTGAAAACTCACTGCCTAAGCTCCCATTGATCGTACCATTAACAGATGGAAAATCTTCCCAAGCATTGATGCGATTGCTCCAATAAGACAAACCAAAGGCTTGATTCATTGCCTCCAAATCATGACTGAACATTTCTTTTACATATTTTTGAAATTGAATCTGGACATTTTCTCCTGCAGTTCCATAATGTTTCGTTTCATTATCTACCTGAAAACCAATCACCGCTGGATGATCAATGACTTCCTCAATCAGCTTTCGTATAATTCGTTCACTGTAATAAAGGTATTGAGGATTTGTTATATCCATAATTTGTCGCGCGCCGTACGTTTTCTTTCCTTCTTTCGTAGTAACCAATACCTCCGGATATTTTTTTACTAGCCAAGTCGGTACAGCATACGTCGGTGTTCCTACGATTACATCAATTCCGGCTGCATGCATTGCATCTAAAACACGATGGACCGACTGAAAATCGAAAACTCCTTCTTGTGGTTCATGGGTACTCCAAGTACTTTCCGCGATGCGCACAACATTGATATTCGCGTCTTTCATCATTTCAATATCTTTTTGCAACCGATCGTAGGGCATATACTCATCATAATAAGCAACGCCGTAGTGAATCTTACTCATAAAACTTCCCCTCTCTTTGAAACCGCTTTTATATTTGTGTTTACATTCTATAAAACATTTGCTAATCTGTATATGGACAAATATTTAGAGAATTTGTACATTTTTCAGGTGGTGGATCTATGAGTATATTAAAAGATGCTAAGCGATTACCAGCAATTGATTGGAAATTATCGTTCTTCGGGGGGCATACACAAGAAGTCGATGAGGGATGGTCTGTAGCTGAGGACAAGCACTTGGCTTTTGAATTGATCTATGTCATTCAAGGAAGTGAAGATGTTATTATAGATAAGACTTGTTACCACTTAGAAGCAAGTGACATGGTCATTATTCCCCCAAACAGCCTTCACAAAATCCAGGCCGGTCCTAGGCTTCATTATTTTTGCACGCATTTTGATATTGACGACCCAGATTTCGTCTCTGACATGATCAATTACAGCGACATTAAGATTACACCACAAAGTAGTTTTTTTATAGCAATCAAAGAAGTGATCCAACGTTGGATTCAATTGATCAATAACCCCGCTATCAAAGAATTCGAAAAGAAAATGCACATTCAAATTTTATTATCCCAATTTCTGCTTATATTGAATCATGAGATTGAGAAAAAAAAGCAACAGCAGCTCTTCCAAGAAAACAGCAACTTAACGATTCACTATGCAAAAACTATTTCAAAAAAAATTCAGTTGGAATTACAGAAAATTTGGAAAGATCCTCAAAAGCAGCGCTGTTTGTCTGATATATCAATCAAGGAGCTGATTGAAGAGATTGGTATCCAAGCATCTTATGGCAGTACTCTCTTTAAAAGAGTGTATGGTCTTTCTCCAAAAAAATATGAATCATCCTTGATTTTAAAAGAAGCAAAAAATTTGCTTAAGATCCACTCCCTTTCGATTGAGGAAATCAGTGAACAACTGCGTTTTAACTCCCTAGCAAGTTTCAGCAAACAATTTAAGCGGTGGGTCAACATGTCTCCGCAACAATACCGAAACAAATACTACAAATCGCTGAAAGAAAACGAATAATCAAAAAGTCGTTGAAACTATATTGTTTTCAGCGACTTTTTGATTGTTCAATTTTCATTGCATCTAACGATAACAAATAAAAACGAACCATTTATATATAAAGTTAGCTTTGTGTATCCAGTTCCCAAAAAGGTATTTGAAAAGTTCTCGCTCCTTTGTGAATAAAACGTTAGTATACACGTGCCAATGAATAATCTCTTTATGCACGATAGAGAAAATACAACGGTAGTTTTGCTAATTGGGATTCAGCGATTCAGCAAACATCAGGAAATGTTTCCATACATAAAAACACGATAGAAATTGTGAATAAAATGAACCCTAAGCAAAATAAACCGCCAATAAAACAGTTTAATATTTATCATTTAAATATATATTATATATAATATATGACCATTTTTGTGATAAAATTCAAGTATAAGCAAATCAACTTTTAGGAGTACGTGATCGATGGAATTAGAGCCAAAAGTAGCAAAATTGATTGTTAAAAGCTTAAAAGATATCATCAACCATGAAATCAATCTTTTTGATACCTCGGGTACGATCATAGCTAGTACAGATACCGTGCGGATTGGTACCAGTCATGAAGGCGCCCGTTTAGCAGCCAAAAATCAACAGACATTAACGATTGAACATGACAATCAGTTTAAAGGAGCAAAAAAAGGAATCAATATCCCGGTCCTTTTTAATCAATCCGTTGTAGCAATTATTGGAATTACTGGCGAGCGTACAAAGGTAGAGCCTTTGGGGAATATTATCAAAAAAATGACGGAGATTTTGATCCGAGAAAACTGGATTCAATTGACAAATTTCCATCAACGGCAAAACTACCACAGTCTAGCTACGATGCTGATCGCTCCTCAAAGAGATGATAGCTTGGCGGCTTATTTAGCCTCGCTCTTGGACATTGATTTGGAACGACCTCGCATCCTCGTGATAGGGAAATTCCTTTTTACTAGAGAAAAAAATAATCTGAATTATGAAAAACTGCTCCATACCATCCAATCGCATTTGCACATTTTTCCAGGTAGTTTCTTCTCGCTGATCAATCAAGAAATTTGCCTGTTTTTCGAAAAGCAGGAAGAAGCTTCGCTGATCCCCCTACTGATGCAAATGCAAAAGGATATTTCTAAGCGTTTTGATCGTCAAATGTCCTTTGGGATCGGCGGTTTAGCAGAAACCATCGATGAGTATTGGTCTAGTTATGAAAAGGCGCAAAAAACCGTCAATTGGTTGATCAATCAAAAAAGTGCGACCATCTCTTCTTATCAAGAAATGGATTATGGGTTGCTCTTTGTCGGGATTTCTGCAGAAGATAATAAACAATTGCAAAAGAAAGTGCTTGGCAGTCTGACTGTTGAGGAGATTGAGCAGTTCCAATTGATCTTTGAAACGTATAAACGCTACAATGGTAGTATTATGAAGTGTGCCGAGGCACTTTTTTTACACAAGAATACTTTTCAAAACAAACTGAATCGCATCACGGAAAAGACGGGCTACAATCCACGTAATTTGAGTGATTTTACTGTGTTGTCGGCTGCTTTTATGAGTTATCGCTTGTCTAATCTAGAGAGATGATTTGTTGAACAAGCAAATGCTTCAGCGTAACAAACTTCGCATTTAAAATTGATGGTATCATTTGTTGTTCAAGTCATCTGTTTCCAATCAGCCTGATTATCCATCAACAGCCTAACTCATAGCACCAGCAACGTTTCCCTGTTTTCTTTCTTCCAGTGGACGAAAAATTGTTTTTACACTGTATTTTTGAGTTTCAATACACGCAACAAAAAGAGCGTTCCTGTGAGAAGAAACGCTCTTTTATTATGTCCTTTAGTTGTGAACAGCTCGTGCTCTCTTTTCAATGAAAAGGAAAACAAATGACCTCGATTCGTTACTGTTAACCTTGCAGTTTTAAATCATTGATCGTTTCATAATAGTTTGCGATTGCAGAATGATCCCTTTTTTCTAATCCGTAGGCTTTCAGTGATTGCATAATCTCCATTGCAGATGCTGTAAATGGTGTAGAAACATTACTATCATGTGAGGTGTCTAATGCATTTTGCAAGTCCTTGATATGCAATTCGATACGGAAACCAGGATCGAAGTTGCCAGAAAAAATCTTTTCTGATTTTTGATCCATGACTGTGCTTCCTGCCAAACCTGTGCGAATGGCTTGATAAACTGCTTCAGGAGAAACACCTGCTTTTTTAGCTAGACAATAAGCTTCAGAAATAGCTGCGATGTTGATCGCTACAATCATTTGATTGGCTAGTTTCGTAATATTTCCAGCCCCTACTTCACCGACTCGTGTCACAGAAGAAGCCATCGTCTTCAATAAAGCTTCATATTTCTCAAAAACTGCTTTTTCTCCGCCAACCATTACCGCGATCGTTCCATCAATGGCTTTTGGTTCTCCACCAGAGACAGGCGCATCAATAAAATGGACTCCTTGTTCTTTCAAACGAGCCGCAAAGTCTTGGCTGGCTTTTGGTGCGATTGAACTCATATCAATGACTGTTTTACCAGCTGACAAGCCTTCAGCGATCCCTCCAGGATTGAATAGCGCCGCTTCTACGTTTGGAGAATTCGGCAGCATCGTAATGATCACTTCTGCTGCTTCTGCCACCTTGGCGCCTGACTCTGCTGCATGTGCACCAGCTGAAACAACTTCATCGATTGCGGATTGGTTAAAATCATACACAATAACCTCATAGCCATTCTTTACTATATTTTTCACCATTGGTTTTCCCATGATTCCTAAACCGACAAATCCTACTTTCATCAATACCCTCTCCTACTTTCGTTGATTTAATAAATATGCTCGGATCGCGGTTTCTCCAGCGATCACCACATTTTCCTCTACTTGTGTCATTGCTTCTTGCAAACTCATTGGTCGATGGATAATTGGCAAAATAAGGTCAATTCCAGCGGCATAAGCTGCCGAAACCTCTTTCTCCCGACTACCGACCACAGCAATCACCGGTTTATCGTGCTTTTTGGCTAGCTCGGCAATTCCCACAGGAACTTTGCCGTTCAGCGATTGCTGGTCAAGCTTGCCTTCGCCAGTTATGACGAGAGCAGCTTGGGCAATTTTCTTTTCAATTTCTACTAAATCTAAGATCGTTTCAATACCGTTGCACGTTTTGGCTTGGCAAAACACTTGCAATGCAGCCCCTAGACCGCCTGCTGCGCCTGCACCTGGTGCGTCAGCAATATCAATCTGCATCTCTTTTTTGATCACAGAGGCATAATGTTTCATCCACTGATCATAGGTTTTCGTTTGGTCAATCGGAATGCCTTTTTGAGGACCATAGATAGCAATGGCACCTTTTTCACCGACTAACGGATTCGTTACATCCGATAAAATATTGATTTTTACATCTTTTAATCGTGGATCGATCTTAGAAATATCTATCGAAGCAAGCTTTGCTAATCCAGCTAATCCTCTCGGGATGTCCTTTCCTTGATCGTCGTAAAAGGAGACCCCTAATGCTTTTGCCATTCCAGTCCCGCCATCACTTGTTGCACTGCCGCCTATGCCAAGGTAGATCTCTTTTGCGCCTTCATCGAGGGCAGCCAAAAGCAACTCCCCTACCCCGTAAGTCGAAGCATTTAAGGCATTCTCAGCATTTTGCTCGATCAAAGTAATCCCACTTGCTTCTGCCATTTCTAATACGACGATTTGATTAGGTAAAACACCATATTGCGCCTTCACAGGATTTCCCAATGGATTTTGAACAGTTATCCTTTTTCGTTTTCCTGCCAAGGCATCAACTAAAGCTTCGACTGTGCCTTCTCCACCATCGGCGACTGAAAATTTATCGATAGGACTATGAGGCAAAACCCGACGAATCCCTTTTTCTAACCACATTGAGATATCTTTACTGGAGGCACTTCCTTTGAAAGAATCTGCTGCAATCACAATTCGCTGTTCTTCCATGAATCCACCCCCTTTTCTATAGTTAGGCTTGATTATAAGAAACCCGCCTTCTTCATTTCATCAATCATCTTGTCTAACACAACGCCCTTACTTGCTTCCGTCGGCAAGATCGAAGGTCCCACATTCAAGCCCATCAAGTTTGCCATATCTTTGGTAGCTGAAGGGAAACTTGCTGCATCTTGCGATAAACGGATCGGGTTCAGGGTAAATTGGTTCTTTAGCGCGCCTTGGAAATCACCAGATACGTACTGGTCATAAATACCGCAAACCAATTCAGGATAAATATTTGCCGTTGAACACACACCGCCGACTGCTCCCACACAGAGTGAAGGATAAACAATGCTATCTTTTCCTGCAATCACTCGAAAGCCAACATCAGCATTCCGTCGAACCAATTCGCTTAGGAAGGTCAAATCTCCGCTCGAATCTTTGATCCCTACGATATTCTCAACGGTATGCGCCAGCTTTTCGATCAATGGTTGACTCAACGAATACCCAGCTCTTGCTGGATTGTTATACAAAAGCACCATCGTATCGGAAACCGCGTCTGCGATTGCTTTAAAATGATTGTACAGTGCTTCTTCTGTGGGTTTGATGAACATTGGGTGTAAAACGGAAATACCAGCGATCGGCAATTTTGCTGCCCGTTTGGCAAGTGCCACCGCATGTTTCGTACGTATTGGGCCCATCCCAAAGAAAACAGGTACTTTTCCAGCGGCTTCATCTAAAATGATTTCTGTTGCTGCAAGCATTTCATCATGTTCGAACATATAAAACTCACTATTACTGCCAAAAGCCAAAATGCCATGAACACCATGATCGATCACATGCCGTACGATCTTTCGCAACTTAGTTTCGCAAATCATTTCTTCTTCATTCACTGGCGTGAGTAAAGGAACAATGATCCCTTTAATCTTTTCTTTTTCCATTATGGTCAATCCTCTCACTCAAAGCTTCGATTAATTTGTATTCGCTCGATTACTCTCTGACTAAAGCTGGTTTTTTATTGTCAAATGTCCAGCCAGGAATCAAATACTGCATGGCAATCGCATCATTGCGCGCCCCTAAGCCTTCTTTTAAATACAGTTGATGCGCTGCATCTAGCTTTTCTCGGTCAAGTTCCAGCCCAAGGCCATGGGAATTTCTTGGAATGGTAATTTCACCGTTTTTGATTTGATGCGGATTTTTGGTCAAGCCTTCGCCATCTTGCCAAATCCAGTGGGTATCTGCGGCATTTACTTCCCCAGGTGCTGCCGCTGCAGTATGAGCGACCATCGCCAAAGAAATATCAAAATGATTATTGGAATGCACACCCCAAGTCAAATCTAGGTCATGACATAACTGTGCCACACGCACACTGCCTTGCATCGTCCAAAAATGCGGATCTGCCAGCGGAATCGTCACACTATCTAAGCGAATCGCTGCTTTCATTTCTCGCCAATCCGTTGCTACCATATTCGTCGCCGTCGGCAATCCTGTTTTTCGGCGGAATTCTGCCATCGTTTCTCTACCAGAGAAGCGACCTTCTGCACCACAAGGATCTTCTACATACGCTAATACGCCATGAAGGTCTTTGCAAAGCGCAATTGCATCATCTAGTAACCATCCGCCATTCGGATCAAGGGTAATCCGAGCATTGGGAAATTCTTTTTTCAACGCTTTGACGGTTTGTACTTCTTCTTGCCCTGATAACACGCCGCCTTTTAATTTAAAGTCCTCAAAACCATAGCGCTCATAGGCAGCTTTCGCTAACTTGACGATTGCTTCTGGGGTCATCGCTTCTTCACGACGTAGGGCTCCCCATGAATCATCGAGCGTATTGTCAGAAGCATAAGGCAAGTCTGTTTTGTCGCGATCTGCTACATAAAACAGATAACCTAAAAACTTCACTGATTCGCGCACTTGTCCTTCACCTAACAAAGCGGCAACGGGCACCTGCATGTGCTGTCCTAGTAAATCCAACAATGGCGCTTCAACAGCAGTCATAACATGAACCGTCGTTCGCAAATCAAATGTTTGGTTCCCGCGCCCACCAGCATCCAACTGCGCATAACGTTCGTGAATCTCTTTCACGATGTTTTTGTATTCGCCCAAAGTCCGACCCACAACTAATTCACGACAGTCTTCCAATGTCTGACGAATTTTCTCACCACCTGGCACTTCTCCTAAACCTGTATTACCCGTGTCATCAGTTAAAATAACGATATTTCTAGTAAAGAAAGGGCCATGGGCTCCACTTAGATTTAATAGCATACTGTCATGTCCTGCTACAGGGACAACTTCCATTTTTACGATTTTTGGAATCATCAAAATCTCTCCTAGTCAAATTGATAGTTTTTAATATACTGTTTCCCCAAAAAAGAATACATAGTATCGAGTGCAGACTTTTCGTCGAAAAACAGTGAATTTCTGTGCTAAAGAACATTTTTAAATAAAGATCCCCAATAAGATCCCTACTAGCGTCCATGCCAAGCTGATTCCCCAGAATTTAAAGAAGGAATAACGCAAGAATTTTCGTACATTGGTTTCCCCTAAATCACAAGCCATAATGATTTGTGGTTGGGCAATCAGTGAAGCAAACGCACCAATATTAAAGAATAATGTCAAGGCAACAATATCTGGAGCAACGCCATATTCACCTGCTAAAGCTGCAATGATCGGAATGAGCGCAAAAAACCAAGTATCGTTGGTAAACAACAGCATCAATGGCGTGCTAAAGATAGCGATCGCAATATGAACATAGGGACCAACAGCTGCGGGAATAATATTCACGAGAACTTGAACCATCGCATCCATCATGCCCGTTCCTTGCAAGATCCCCACGACAACCCCAGAAAGCAAAACGATGGGCGCAATCGGATATGTTTTTGAAGCATATTTACTGATCAATTGATTTTGATCTTTGAAGTCCGGATAGTTCACGCACAAAGCGATGATCAAACCAGCTGCGAAAATATAGTAAGAAGGCAGGTTTGAAAACGACAAAGCGATCACTAAGAGGATGGTCAAGATCAGATTGAACCAAAATAGCTTGGGACGAGCAAGCGGTCCATAGTTTTGCTCTTTCGCTAATGAATCAGCGATCCCATCAAACTTTTCTCCATTTGCCAGATGCTTTTTATGGACACCTAAACCTAAGAAATAACCAAGGATCATCGTTCCGATAAAGACAGTGATCCAAACAGGTAGCAAGGTGGTAAATAAGGTCATCGGTGCATTGGGTACATCCGGAAGCAGACTTGCAGCCCGTAAGATCCGTGCGTTCCATGGTGTGATCGATCCTAACATGATACCGACTGAGCAAAGAAAGACGAGTATCACCGGATCGATTTTCAACTTCTTAAATAGCGGCAAAAACAACGGGATCGCAATTAGATAGGTCGACATGACACTTCCATCTAATGTGGTGATCACAGAAATAAACACAGTCAAGCTACAGAGAATCGGCGCTTTGATTTTTACTTTTTTCAAAAACTTGAATACCATAATATCGAAGACTGCTGCATCAGATATCAGAGAAAAATAAGGTAATGAAAACATGATCATCAAAAAGATGTCTCGTGTCATATCAAGACCGTCAGCGATATATCCTTCCGTCGCTGTCCAGCTTGCCCCGCTTAAGAAAGAAAATGCGACAGGTATCAATGCAAAACAGACAAGTATATTTATTTTATTTCTTAGTAATAAACCCGTGATCAATGTCATCATGACAAAGCCAAGAATAGCTAAATAGCTCATTTTTTATATCCCTCCGAATAATAGATCAGTCAAAGAGGAATATAGCCGAAACTTCAATCAAAAATTTCAGCTATATCTCTGACATCAAGTAGTCCTTCAATAAATACCTTTAGCGCACAAAGCAAGGTTTTTTTGAGTCAAACTGCCAATCTTCAATAAAGTATTGCATCGCAATTGAATCATCACGGTCACGGTATTTTGGGTCCATTGACTGGTACAATTGATGTGCTTCCAGCAATTTCTCCATATTGATTTCAATACCTAGGCCAGGTTTATCGGTGATTTTGATCACGCCATCTTGAATCAAGACAGTGTCATCGCAAAGTTCTTGTCCATCCTGCCAAATCCAGTGTGTATCGATTGGTGTAATATTTCCTGGTGCAGCTGCGGCACACTGTGCGAACGTTGCCAACGTAATATCAAAATGATTATTGGAGTGAGAACCCCAAGTCAATCCCCAGTCATTCAAAATTTGGGCCATGCGAACACTTCCGTTTAATGTCCAGAAATGCGGATCAGCCAAAACGATATCTACTGCTTTTGAATTTAATGCATGATAAAATTGTCGCCAGTTGGTCGCAATCATATTTGTTGCCACTTGATGTCTCGTGGCTGTTTTGAATTCATTCATGATCTCACGACTTGAAAAACCTGCTTCAGGACCACATGGATCCTCCACATAAGAAATCGTGTCTAGTTTGTCTTTGCAAAGCTCGATTGCCTCTGCTAACGACCAAGCACCATTAGGATCAATATTGATCCGCGCTTCTGGAAACGCCTCATGTAAAGCAACTACTGCTTCCATTTCCTCTGTTCCCTTCAGCACGCCACCTTTGACTTTGAAATTTTTGAACCCATAGCGTGCCTCAAGTGCTTTTGCTTGCTGCACCATTCCCTCTGGTGTTAATGTTTCCTGTCTTCTAATGCGCTCCCACTCATCTTTTGGCTCTTCCTCTATGCGATAAGGTAGATCGGTTTTCCCTGCATCGGCGATATAAAACAAATACCCCAACACTTCAACTTCATTACGCTGCTGACCATCACCTAATAACGCACACATCGGTTTATTTAGAAACTTGCCAAGCAGATCCAGCATCGCACATTCAACCGCTGCCTCCGCTTGGACGACAAATTTCAGATTTTTTAAATCCAACCCTTGAAGTCCTTCCCCATCGTTTCCTTTCATCGCCGCTGCATTTTTGCGAATCGTTGTAATCACATTACGATAATTGGCAATTTCTTGACCCACGACAAAAGGAATGTAACTCTCCAGCATTTTGGTGATGTCTTCACCGCCATGGATCTCACCAATGCCTCTATTCCCAGTTTCGTCTTCTAATACAACAATATTCCTCGTAAAATAAGGTGCATGACACCCGCTTAAGGTAAGGGTCGGACTGTCATACCCAGCAATCGGAAACACCTGCATCTTTGTCACTTTTGGAGAACCATTTTTACTCATATTCATTCCACCTTCTCTATTATTTTTGGTTTGTTCAGTTTGAAGAAAAAACATGATTCGTAATCCAAACGCTTTAGGTTTTTATAAATTGCTTCCTGTGCATACCACTAAACCCTTCTTCGCTCATTCTTGTTAACAAAATCACAATACTTTGGTCAGTAAATGTTTTTGAAGAATTCTGCTCATTTTTCGAGCAATCGAAACAAAAATCAGTTTCTAGAAAGAAGGGTCCGAAACACTAACTAGACTAAGGGAACTTCTGATAGTTCTCGCACATTTCCAGTCATATGTCGAAAAAGCGTCAGCGTATGGAAGCGGTTTATGATCATTAACTTGCTCTAAGAATACAAATATTCTTCGCGAATAAAAAGGGTATGTGAGATAGTTATCCGCATCGTTTTTGCTTGATAAATGTTACAGAAACCATTTTAAGAATTCCAAAACAGCCAAATTTTTTCTATAATCGACGGGCTACAAGCGAAAAAACTGTAGGTCAAGCCATCGAGAAAATAGCAAAAAAACCGATAATGCCCTTGATGACCTCTTTCAGTATAAAGAACTAAATTTTACTGAATCAGTCGATCAAAACACATGAACGGTTTTGTCGCTACTTTTTATTCTGTTTTCTGCTAATCCAAGTCCCCATTGGATAATTATGTTTGGTTTTGCCCGTTATAGACTTTTGTTATCTGTTGAAGGGACTTTTCCCCATTGATTTTTTTAGCGTCACATAGTTAACGATAGACAGTATGACTATTCCTAAGAAAATCAACCGATCATTCAAGACTTCATCCGTCTGCGGGAGAAGTTTCTGCTTATTATGGTTGGCATCATCACTTCTTGCCGAGCTGGAAGAGTGACTTGACCCACTATTATTTAGCAAACCTTCCAGTGTATTGCTTGTACTACTTGGTTCTGTGCTACTGCTGGTGCTACTTTCACTACTTGGTTCCGTACTACTGCTGGTGCTACTTTCAGTACTTGGTTCCGTGCTGCTACTTGTGCTGCTTTCACTACTTGGTTCCGT
>NZ_NIBN01000001.1:1732575-1780231 GCF_002174385.1 Enterococcus sp. 6D12_DIV0197 | reverse complement strand
TACTTGGTTCCGTGCTGCTACTTGTGCTGCTTTCACTACTTGGTTCCGTGCTACTGCTGGTGCTGCTTTCACTACTTGGTTCCGTGCTACTGCTGGTGCTATTTTCACTACTTGGTTCGGTAGTACTACTTGTACTGCTTTCACTACTTGGTTCCGTGCTACTGCTGGTGCTACTTTCACTACTTGGTTCCGTACTACTACTTGATTCCGTACTACTACTTGTGCTGCTTTCGCTACTTGGTTCCGTGCTGCTACTTGTGCTGCTTTCACTACTTGGTTCCGTAGTACTACTCGTGCTGCTTTCGCTACTTGGTTCCGTACTACTACTCGTACTGCTTTCACTACTTGGTTCCGTGCTGCTGGACTCCCCTGGTTCACCGGTTCCGCCACCACCGCCACCATAGCGTGGCGTATAGCCAGTAATACTGCTTGTTCTTGGCACATCATTGACCAAAGCATCAAGGATGCCCCGATTGGTATATTGTTCCAATGAACCATCCGTTTCTGTTTTGTAGGTAATGTAGATCCGTTCCTCTGTATCCCGCAAAGGAATTTCAAAGGAGCCGTCACTATTTAAAACGATCGGTACTTGCTCGACATACGTTGGGTTGGAAACGCTGGGTCCATAGACCACTCGAGCACTCGTACTGACTAGTGTCTGATGAGGACCTAAAAAGTCAATAAACGTTCCATCTTTGATCGTCACTTGGTCCGTGTCAAACGAGTTGATATACACTCGCCAATCAATGATCCGTTTGGGTTGTTGCGTACCTAAATACAGTCCTTGTTTGGTGAGTAAGGCACCCTCCCCTGAATCATCCACTGCTTGAATAAAAATAGGCACCGATTGCGTCCCATTTGCCGTTTCAAAGTTGATGTTGTTGATCTGATTTTCTATCACGTCATCACTGAACTTTGTCCAAAAATAAAAGTCCCCATGTACATTGGTATTTTGTTCGACAAATTCCGTGAAAACAAAGGTCAGCTGATTGCCAACTTGGGAAACATTGACCACTAAGTTGTTATTTTCATCGTATAAAGCATACGTATTATTAACGCCTTCAATCTCAGCTGGCAAGGTGACGGTCGCTTTGTCACCTGCTTTTAAATCACCTAAGTCCTCCAAACTCCAGGTCATATCTATTTTGAAGGAATCATCCTTTTCAATACTTGTGATGACCTCGTTGCGGCTATTAACGATCGATACATTTGTGATCAGCTTGGCACCCACATCGGTTTCCCCATAAACAACCCGCATACCAGCAAAAACAGGAATCAACAGCAGCAAGACAGCAAATGCTTTTCCTAAACGTTTGATCATTGGTTTCCTCCCTTAAGTGAGCGCTTAGCTAACCCCATCGGTCACAGCAATTACTGTACTCGACATGAATATTTTCATTAACAGTTGTCTTTTCGTTTCACGGTGAGAAAAATAGACTTCCAGTTGCCACATTCTTGCCGCGTATCAGCGACTGCCTAATAGAATCAGTGTTAACTAATTTTATCTGCTTTTCGGTGATTTACACAATTAAAACGCTTCATTGGTGAAAGAAAATAACAATGCAGCAAGCAAAAAACCAAATCCCAATCCGTGTGGATTGAAAGGGATTTGGCTAAAAAATAAATCACTCTGTCGGATCGGCGATTCGATCAATTTGCTGGAAGTACCGGTACTGACAAACAAAGTAAAAAACGATTTGGAAAATCAAAAAGAGACTAACGATCACGCCATAGTATTGCCAAACAGGCAATTCTACTAAAATACGCAAAGCGGTCATTGCCACCGCAAAATGGATCATTGCCACGACTGTTGGCAAGAAGTACATCACTTGCAGCTGGCGTCTCAGAACGTTGTGACGCTCCTTGGGCGACACACCTAAAATATGCAAGGAACGATGATACGCACCATCTTTATCTAAATCTGCAAATAAACGGAAATAGATAATCGAAGCGGAGAAAATAAAGAAAACCGAACCTAGTAATACCGTGATCATTAAAATGATGCCATTTCCTTGACGATTTTCTTGGAAAACTTGGTATTTCGAGGTATAAGACGTACGCATCGGAATGTCTTTTGCCGCTTCTGACCACTCTTCATCTGTATAGTCACCTTTGGCTTCAAACTCCCGACTGAGTTCTTCGTATTGCTGATCGATCAAGGCATTTTCTTTATCTAACTTTCCATTGAAATCAGATACCAATTCAGGTGTTTCAGCCCATTCTGGATAGTCTAACCAAATAAAACCAGATTCCATATCATCGTTAGATTCTTGTAAGAGAGCTTGCCATTCCTCAAAGGTCTTATCTGTCACAACTGACAAACCAAAGTGATTCAGAGAAAGCATTGAGGGGCTGTGGACAATCGTAATATCCTTTTTTATACCGGTTTCTGATCCCAATTCGATTGGATAGATACTTGTGCGTTCGTTCTCAGGGACTTCTAGAAGCTGTTTTCGACGTGAATAATTAGCACTAAGTGTCATTATTTGATTATCTGCAACGGAATCAGCTTCCTCACCGATTTGTTTCATCATTTTCTGATAGTCGCTTTCTCGCATAATTGAAAAGCCATTCGTCGTATAAAATGAATCATTCATAACTGCAGATTCATCAAGATTCGCATAGGCCCATAGTAAGGAAACACTATCCGTTACAGGTGAGTACCCTTTTTCTTCTATGGCAGTTTTAATTTCATTCATTTTCCCCTCAGAATGATCGAGGTCTTCTGGCCCAGACCACGGGAACACATAGGCTACACTGATTCCTTGGATCGAAGAAAAAGAAGAACTGCCGATCGCCAGCATCACGGAAATCCCAACGAATGCCACGGAGGTACTAATAGCGATCAGACTATACATCGCCGCATTGTCTCGCATGCGAAAGATCCATTCGCTGATAGTCAGCATCCGAGTCCCTCGTAAGAAGGTCGGGCGTTTTTTTAATCGTTTCAACAGAAATACGCTGAACTGATGGAATGACAAAATCGTGCCTGCAACAGTCAACAAGACTCCTAGCATAAGTGGCAGCATTGAGTACGTTTGGTAGCTAAAATAAAAGACCGATCCATAGCCAACTAGTAACAGCACAATTCCTGAAAATGCCAATGCCCAATGACTTTTTGGCTCAGGACGTGGTTTTTCATTTTCCTTGATCAATGAGATGATCTGTTCTCCTTGCAAGGTCCGAGTACTGAAAAAGGAGATCAAGAGGAAAATAAAGACATAGATCCCAAAGGTCAATCCTAAACCTTCCATAGGAACCATAAATTTCAGTCCTTCTGTTAGATACATGACATTTTGCGCAATCAGCAGCAACAATTTCGTCACTAAAATCCCCAACCCAATACCGGTCACTGTGGCACAGGTTCCTAAAAGGGCATTTTCGACAAACAAAATCTTTCGCAGATCTTTTTCTTCGATCCCCAAAATCAAGTAGATCGCCAGATCACGTTTGCGTCGTTTCAAAAAGACCACAAATGTATACCATAAAAACAACAGCGACAGTAAGGCGATCACCACGAGTGCGACGGATAGACCGACCTTAGCTAAGCTTGAAAGTGTATCGCTATTAGATAAGTTTTCTTCCAATTGCGGATGAAAGAGCAAAAGACTAAAGATATAAAACACCATCGCTGCAAAAGCGCTGCTGACGAAGTATGCTGCATAGGTTCGAAAATTTCCCCGCAGATTACGAATGATCAACTGTCTGAAATTCATGACGGCGACCTCCTAAATGTGCTAGGACTTCAAGAATTTTTTGATAAAATTGCTGTTGATCAGCACCACGATAGACTTCGTTATACAGCTTTCCGTCTTTGATGAAAACGACCCGATCAGAAAAGCTGGCGGAATACGGATCATGGGTGACCATCATAGTGGTGACTTTTCGCTGTTTGTTCATCTGACTTAGTATTTCCATGACATCTCGTGCTGCCTTGGAATCAAGATTACCCGTCGGTTCGTCTGCTAAAAGCAATTCTGGTTGATGGATCAAAGCTCTAGCAATCGCAACTCGCTGCTGCTCTCCACCGGAAAGCTGATAGATGCGTTTGTCTTTTTTCTCATAGATCCCAAGTTCACGTAATAGCTGCTCCGAACGTTCTTTCATCTCAGGAACTGCCACCCGATCCAATGTCAGTGGTAAAATCACATTCTCAAGCACGCTCAATGGCGAAAGTAAATTGTAGTTTTGAAAAACAAAGCCTAGTTGCCGACGACGAAACTCCGCGAGTTTTTGCTTAGATAATTCTAGTGGCTGCTCTCCCTTGAGGATCACCGAACCTGAAGTCGGTTTATCCAATGTTGCCACCAAATTCAGCATGGTGGTCTTGCCACTGCCAGATGGACCCATAATGCTGATAAATTCTCCTTCTGGCACTTTGAGATCGATTTGTTGTAAAACCTCAACAGACACTTCCCCTGTATAGGTTTTCGATACATTTTTCAATTCTAGTAAAGCCATCATCTTCACTCCTTTGCTACCAGTTTAGCAGGCGGCACCGCAATCAGTTATCGATTTCATGATAGAAAGCTTACAAAATTGTAAGAAAGCCTTCACCTCCGAAATGTTAAGGTAACTGTCGTGCCTTGATTCTCCTTAGAGGCAAGCGACACATCGATATCTAATTGCGTACTGATCGTTTCAACTAAATAAAGACCGATCCCAGTTGCCTCTCCTGTTTGCCGCCCATTCTGACCTGTATAAAAGGGGCGAAAAACTCGCGGGAGATCCGCTGTTGCAATCCCGCAGCCTTCATCTGCGATCGTTAAGCTTCTAGAAAAAGGATCGATCTCAAAATAGACTTTACTGTCTGGCTTTGAGTACTTGATGGCGTTGCTGATGAGTTGAAAGAGCAAAATACCTAGCCATTTTTTGTCTGTTGTCACCGTGATATCTGCTTCACTCATCAGCTTCGGATAGACTTCACTGCGAATAAAATTTCGCTTCTGGTCACCGATACTGTGTTTTAACAATTCCAACAATGAGGCTGATTCGATAACGAAGTCCTCCGTGAAATCTTCCAAGCGCACAAAATTCAGCGCAGTCGCCAAGCCACTTTTTAAGCGATCTGTTTCAGCCAAAAGATCATAGCTATCGACTTCTTCACTTTCAGCCATTAGCGCCAAAACTGAGACAGGTGTTTTCATTTGATGAACCCAGATATTCATGAAACGAATATGATTTTGATGGTGCTGATCTAATTCTGTCAGCCGCTCTTGCTCTTGCTGTTCATGGGCATCGAACTGCTTGCGCCATTGCTTGGAAAGGTAGCCATTGCTTCGGTGTGTCGCTCTTCCATGCTTGATATACTGATAAAACGCAGTATTGGAAAGGTAATCTACCAAATAAATAAGAACAATGAACAGCCCGAATAGAAGCAGACCATAACCAATTACGAGGTAATTTCGATAGCCATCCAACCAAATCACTAAAACGAACAATGAAATGGCTAGGAACGTAACGAGTAGTTTAGGTAAATGAACACTTGCATATGCTTTCATTCTTCCGTACCTATCACTGATAAAGCGTAGCCCTTTCCGCGAATCGTTTGGATCGGATCATTGATGCCCATTGCCGCCAGTTTTTTTCGCAAACGGCCGACATTGACAGAAAGCGTATTGTCATCAACGAAGCGCTCATCATCCCATAATAGATTTAAGATCCGTTCCCGTTTGACCATCTCTGGGTGTGCCGACATTAACAGGGTCAATAATTCTCCTTCTCGAACAGTCAGCCATTCACTGGCTTCACGATAGACTATCTTCAATGCTTCGGGATAGTAGATCAATTCGCCAGCTTTCAAACTTCTCGCCCGATCAGACTGTGCATAATCCCCGTAGACTCTACGAATGTGGCTTTTTACTTTTGCCAGCAGCAAATCATAAGAAAAAGGTTTGACTAGATAATCATCAGCACCATATTCTAGAGCCATCACTTGATCCATATTGCCGTCACGGGCGGAGATGAAGAGAATTGGAACCAACGAGCGTTCCCTGATTTTTTGGCACCAATAAAACCCATCATAATAAGGAAGATTGACATCCAACAAAACCAAATCAGGTTGGATCATCAAGAATTCATCTAAAACCGCAGCGAAATTTTCTGGAACAAAGGTTTGATACGCATAGCGGGATAATTGATTTTCCATCATTTTGACTAACGATTTGTCATCTTCGACCACGAATATTTTCATATAAATCCTCCTGTTTTCTCTAAAGTTTACCAAATCTGTGTGAAAAAAACTGCAAAATTCCAGCTTTTTTAAAAAAAGTGTACTTATTTATTGTAAGCAAAATTATTTTATAGTATACTACATTTTGTGATTAAAACTTACTTAAAGTAAAGGTGGAAAAAAATGAAAAATATTTTAGTTGTTAAAGCCAATAACCGTCCTGATGGAGTATCTGCAAAAATGTTTGATACGTTCGTTGAAAATCTTGATACCAACAATGTGGACGTTGTAACCTTTGATGTGTACGCACAACCAATGCCTTATATCGGTCAAACGTTATTTGAAGCATTTGGCAAACTTTCACAAGAACAAGAATTAAACCAAGAAGAACAAGAATTGATGACTGTCCGTCAAGACGTGATGAACAAATTCGCAGCAGCGGATACCATCGTTTTCGCTTTCCCAATGTGGAACTTAACGATTCCTGCTGCCTTGCACACATTCATCGACTACATCTTCCAAGCTGGCTTTACTTTCTCTTATAACGAAGATGGTTCAATGAACCAATTATTGAAAGACAAAGAAATCGTTCTATTGAATGCCCGTGGTGGTGTTTACTCAGGCGAAATGAGCGCAATGGAAAACGCTGTAACCTTTATGGAAAAAGTTTTCGGTGGTATGTTCGGCATGAACATCACAGAAGAAGTAATCATTGAAGGCCACAATGCAGATCCTTCTAAAACAGCAGAAATCATTGCTGAAGGTTTAGAACGCGTAGCAGCAGCTGCGAAAAAATTCTAATCATTGCTATCGATCAACTCCTCAACAAAGCGCTATTGCTTGTTGAGGAGTTTTTTTATCCAAAAACGTAGCTCGTCTATGGATCGATAAAACAAAGAGTCCCCTTAGAACACAGCGGTCTAAGGGGACTCTTTTTATTTTGATGCTTTCCAATCAACAGGCAACAGCTCTTCTAGCGTCATGATTTTTCCTGCTGCGATCATGACCTGCGTGTTATGGTTGGCAGGATCCAGCTGGCTGATGAATTCACGGCAACGACCACAAGGTGGGATCGGCTCACCTACCGAATTGATTGCAACCATCTGTAACACCCGCTGTTGACCATCAGTGATCATTTGCGCAGCCGCAGCCTGTTCGGCGCAAAAACCCATAGAACAGCTGGTATCGATACAGATCCCTGTATAAATCTGTCCATCTGCAGTAGCCAGAGCTGCCGCAACACTCCCTGCTTCTGCAAATTGAGAGAGCTGTCTGAATCCCAGTTTTTGTTTCGCGGCATCGATCAGCAACTGAAAGTTCATTTTTCTTCCTCCAATAATAAGCTGGCTCATGGTTAAATGAACCGTTTAAGCACCCGCCATGATTTTCGTCAATAGCTCAGGATCAAAGGTCTTTTCCCGCAGCATCGCGATTTCATAGCCATAAGGGGCTTTTTTATTCTTTTTGTCTTCGCCGACATAAGGTGTTTCCAAAATTTTCGGTAACGCTGATAATTGCTCATGATGAACGATCTTATTCAAGGCTTCAAAGCCGATCGTGCCAAAACCAATATTCGCATGTCGGTCTTTGTGGCTGCCCTGTGGATTTTTTGAATCATTGACATGGATGACCTTCAAGCGATCCAACCCGATGATTTTGTCAAACTCGTTTAACACGCCGTCAAAGTCTTCTTTGACATTGTAGCCAGCATCGTTCGTGTGACAAGTATCTAGTGTAACGGATAATTTTTCATTTAAGGTGACACCATCGATAATTGCTGCCAATTCTTCAAAGCTGCGACCAATCTCGGTGCCTTTACCTGCCATTGTTTCTAATGCGATCTGGGCAGTTTGATTTTTTTCAAGGACCTCGTTCAAGCCTTTAATGATCTGCTTGATCCCAGCTTCTGGTCCTGCACCGACATGGGCACCGGGGTGCAATGTGATTTGAGTTGCACCTAAAGCTTGGGCTCGTTGGATTTCTTCTTGTAAGAACGAAACAGCAAAGCCAAAGTTTTCTGGTTTGATGGTATTGCCTAAATTAATGATGTACGGGGCATGGACGACGATATTCGAAATTCCTTTTTCCGTCATAAAATCTTGTCCAGCTGCGATCTGCATCTCTTCGATCGGTTTGCGCCGCGTGTTTTGCGGAGCTCCGGTATAGATCATAAACGTAGTAGCTTGATAGCTAGCTGCCTCTTCTGCTGCTCCTAAAAGCATTTTTTTGCCGCTCATTGAAACGTGTGAACCAATCAACATTTTTCTTTTCCTCCTAAATCTAGTCTTCTCTATTATCGATAAAAGCGCCTTGTAAAGCGATTATTTTGCTCATTGCCGTATTTTTTTATCAAGCGAGTCCAAATAACATCAGAACACCCGTCATTAGCGGCATACTTATCAAAAAGCTAATGGAAGAAACGAACCCCACCGCTTCTTCCTCCATTCCAGCAATCACGGAATTAATGACACCGAATAAAGGAATTGGAGCAAACACTAACAAACAAAGAACTGGCTTTAATAAAACTGGGATTGGTAAAACATAGAAAGCTGCGAACAGCACGAATGCCAGTCCGTACCGCAAGCTTAAAATTTTGATCACTGTTTGGGTGGTGTGCTTCGGTAAGCGGAAATCCAAAAATAAGCCAATCATAAACATGGACAAAAACGTATTTGCGATCCCGATTGGTTGGACAAGCGCCAATGCCGCTTCGGGAATCCTCCAATCCGCACTGCGGATAATCAGCATCACTAGATAAATAGTAAACGTTGGCGAACGCAGGAGATTCAAAAAGATTTTCCCTGGTTCAAACGTCGTCCGCTTTCCAATCAAGAATTCGATGAAAATCGTCGTTCCCCCTGCCAACATGATACTGTTCCCCATATCAAACAGCGAAATCAGCGGAATCCCTAAAGGATAAAAGCTTTGGGCAAAAGGAATCGCAAAATTGCCGATATTAAAGCCTGAACCGCAGTACATCGCAAACTGCTGCAGCGTGTTCGATTCTTTTTTGGTTAAGAAAAATGCGAAGAGGATCTGGACGATCGTAATGATCAACGCGATCACAATCAAACTAAGCGCACTGACTTGTACTTGCATTGAAGCTAAATTCAAAATGATTGCTGCCGGCAACGTCACATTCAAAATAATTTTGGATAAGATCGAGCCATCCGCTTTTGAAAGGACATTTAGCCGCTTAAGAAAATACCCTAAGAAGATCATGGCAAATAAACCGGCGGCATTCAACACTATATTTCCCATTCCAACAAAAACCCTTCCTCTACAAAAATTTGAAAAAAGCGAACCAACAAGGCGGTTCGCTTTTTGCGATTAAAATGTTAATAAGAAATATTTTTTCTTGCCACGACGAATCACGACGTATTTTCCACCGATCCGATCACTTGCTTGGAGCTCGTACGTTAGGTCTTGGACGCGTTCCCCATTGATGTAGATGGCACCATTTTGAACGTCTTCTCTTGCTTGACGTTTTGATGGTTCGATTTTAGCAGTCGTCAACACTTCAACGATGTTCAAAGAATCATCTGCTGTTACCTGATGGCTTGGCACCCCTTTGAAGCCTTGTTCGATCTCTTCAGCGTTCAATTCTTTGATATTGCCACTGAATAAACTTGCTGAGATGCGTAAGGCTTGTTGATAAGCCTCTGCCCCATGAACCAAAGTAGTGACTTCTTTTGCCAAAGCTTTTTGTGCTGCTCGAGATTCTGGTGCAGCGTTAAATTCTGCTTCGATCGCAGCGATTTCTTCTAATGATAAGAAGGTGAAATATTTCAAGAATTTGACTGCATCACGATCATCCGTATTGATCCAGAATTGGTAGAACTCGTAAGGCGTCGTTTTCTTGGCATCTAGCCAAACCGCATTGCCTTCTGTTTTCCCAAATTTCGTTCCATCTGCTTTTGTGATCAATGGCATAGTCAAACCGAACCCTTGGACTTCACGCTCACGACGTAATAATTCGATCCCAGAGGTGATATTCCCCCATTGATCGCTACCGCCTAATTGCAACAAGCAACCGTGGTTGTCGTAAAGATTCAAAAAGTCATAGGCTTGTAATAGCTGGTATGCAAATTCCGTGTAGGAGATCCCAGTTTCGATCCGACGTTTGACACTTTCTTTGCTCATCATGTAATTGATGGTAAAGTTTTTCCCAGTGTCGCGCAAGAAATCAATCAGTTTCAATTCCCCTAGCCACTCATAGTTATTGGCAATGATGGCAGGATTTTCTTGGTCATCAAAATCAATGAAGCGAGATAATTGGCTCTTGATACTTTGTGACCATTCTAAAACGGTATCTAGTGTGTTTAATTGACGTTCTTGATCTTTAAAGGATGGGTCACCGATCATTCCTGTACCACCGCCTACTAATGCAATCGGCACATGTCCGTTTTGTTGGAAACGGCGCAACATCAAAATAGGCAATAAATGACCAATATGCAGGCTATCTGCGGTAGGATCAAAGCCGATATATAGTTTCACAGACTCTTCATTTAATTGTTTGGTCAAGGCTGCTTCGTCTGTGGTCTGATGAACTAATCCGCGTTGCTTTAGCTCTTCAAAAAAGTCTGTACTCATTCTTTCTCCTCCTAATAATTGCTTCATTGTTCATCTTAACTGAAAAAGAGGTCAATGAAAAGTCTTTCTCTCAAAGTCCTTTACCAAAAAAGAAACTTTTAGGCAAATCCGTTCATTTTCCTTTATTATCGCTGGTTCAATACAAACACCAACTGGTATTTTCTCGCACACTTCTTTCGATAACAGATAGGGTGCTACCCAAGCGCCTTGTTTTTTGCTATAATTACACGGAATCTATTCTAATTTATTGAGGTGACTCTTTTTGTCCCAGAAAACGAAAAATCAAAAGAATACAGAAAACAAAAATAGAGGCTGGTTCTATTTCAACATCAGTCTTAGGGTTTTACATGCCTTGTTCTTAGTTGCTATTTCTTTGCTGGTTCTAGGCGGTTCTTTAGCCTTAGGGATCGGTGCCGGCTACTTTGCTTTTCTTGTGGAAGATACCGCAGCTCCTTCTAAAGATGAGTTACAAAAAGAATTGACCGACATCACAGAAACTTCTCAACTCGCATACGCTGATGGCAGCAAAATCGCAACGATTCGCTCGGATCTAATGCGAACGTCGGTTAATTCCGATCAAATTTCAGATTATTTGAAAAAAGCGATCATCGCAACAGAGGACGAATATTTTAATATTCATAATGGGGTCGTACCAAAAGCAGTCGTGCGGGCATTATTATCAGAAGCGACAGGCTTTGGCGGCAGCGGGGGTTCCACTTTGACCCAGCAGCTGGTAAAACAACAAATCCTTTCCAGTGAAACGACCTTTAAACGCAAAGCCAATGAGATTTTATTAGCCATGGAAGTGGAGAAATTTTTCGATAAAGATGAGATCGTCACTATGTATTTAAACATCTCCCCTTTTGGTCGAAACAATAAAGGGCAAAATATCGCAGGTGTGCAAGAAGCGGCGCAAGGAATTTTTGGCGTCAACGCAGCTGACCTGTCTTTACCGCAAGCAGCCTTTATTGCGGGTCTGCCACAAAGCCCGATCGTCTACAGCCCTTATACAAATACGGGTGAGATCAAGGAAAACTTGACCGCTGGCTTAGAACGAAAAGACTTCGTGCTCTTCAGTATGTATCGTAACCACGATATCACGAAAGAAGAATACGAAGAGGCGCTTAATTATGACTTGAAGCAAGACTTCAAAAAACAAGAAGCCATTGAACAAACGGATCAAAGCTTCCTTTATTACACTGTGTTAAATGAAGCAAAAGACATTATTGCCAAACAGCTGGCAGATGAAGATGATGTCAGTGACGAAGAATACGCCAAAGAGGAAACCTATCAAAAATACTTCGAATTGGCGCAGCAAAAACTTGTTAATGGCGGCTATACCGTCACATCAACGATCGATAAAGATATTTATAATGCGATGCAAGATGCCGTCGACAAATACGGCTATATGCTAGACAACTGGGGTGACTCCACCATCGAAGTCGGTAATGTCATGATGGACAACGCCACTGGGAAAGTACTAGGCTTTATTGGCGGTCGTAACTATGCTGACAATCAATTCAACCATGCCTTTGATGCCAAACGCCAAGCAGGTTCAAGTATCAAACCCATGCTGGTTTACGGACCGGCGATCGAAAGTGGCTTAATGGGCTCTGAATCGATGGTTTCTGACTATGCCGCAAAATGGCGGACAGGAGAAAACGCCGGTGAGCCGATCGTCAATGCCACAAACCGTGGAACCAATACTTTTATGTCGATTCGTGAATCATTGGAGGTTTCCAGTAATATCGCAGCGACAAATATTTTCCAAGATCTTTGGGAAAAAGAAGGCGATCATTTTTATGCCTACACAAATTATTTAAGCAAAATGGGCTATCCCGAAGATAATAGCTGGGCGTATGAATCAGCGCCATTAGGGGTTACAGATGTCACAGTCTTGAATCAAACGAATGGCTTCCAAACATTTGCCAATAATGGTGTTTATCAGCAAGGCTATATCATCGAATCAATCAAAGACAATGAAGGCGAAGTGCTTTACCAGCATGAAGCCAAACCTGTCCAAGTCTTTTCAGAAGCGACGGCTTCCATCATGACCGACATGATGCGTAGTGTCATCGATGAGCAAAAAACCAGTTCCTTTAAATCGGTTATCAGCGGATTGGATTGGAACCTCGGAAATGCCGATTGGGTCGGAAAAACTGGTTCCACCAACAACTGGTCGGACTCTTGGCTAGTCGTCTCCACCCCATCGATCACCATCAGCAGCTGGTCAGGTCGAGATGACAATAAAGGGACCGATAGTGCTGCAGGAACTCGGACAGCCAACTATATGGCTTACTTGATCAATCGTATTTATCAAACAAACCAAGAAGTCTTTGGTGTGAATCAGAAGTTTGAACTTTCTAGTGATGTCAAAAAAGCTCAAGTTTCCAAGTTTACTGGTACCCAACCAGGAGGAACCGTGCGAGTCGATAATCGAACCTATACCAATCCAAGCAGTACCGTTACTTCGTATTGGGCCACTGGCGGACCAGATACGGTCGATTTCAAATTTGGACTCGGTGGTTCAGATGCAAACTACGCTGACTATTGGAGAAAAGCATCTTCTAGCCGTTCAACAAATCGTTCGTCGAATACATCATCGAATAACGCATCCAACAATGTTACACCTACGGCAAATGATGAGGATGACGATGAGGAACAGCAAGACAATAATCAACAAAATACCAACAATAATGATGACTGATCAGCCTTGTGCTGATCAGTTTTTTTATGCAAAAAAAGTGTGAGGAGAAAATCCATAGATTTTCTCCCCACACGAACGATCGTTGAAGCAAAAAGTGGAACAACAAGGCGTTGTTCCACTGATCGTTTGATCAAATTGCTGCTTATTTCGTAGAGCTTTTTTCTGAAATACCGTAAGGCAAGACGATCGTTTTTTGTTCTACATCTTCTTTGTTCATCATTTTTGTCAATAGACGCATCGCAACGGCACCCATATCATACAATGGTTGCGTCACGCTTGATAAGCGTGGACGAGCTGCTTCAGCCAATAATGAATTGTTGCTGGTGATGATCTCGAAATCTTCAGGAACTTTAACACCTTTGTCTAACAAACCATCTAAGACACCGATGGCTAACTCATCGTCTGTGACATAAGCTGCTGTTGCACCACTGTTGATGATGCGATCAACTAAGGCTAAGCCTTCTTTAAAGCTGTATGGTGATTCAAAGATCAACCCTTCAGAATAGTCAAGGTTGTTTTCTTTCAAGGCTTCTTTATAGCCTTTCAAGCGGTTTTGGCCATTGATTGGATCGATCAAAGCACCGCTGACAAAAGCGATTTTTTGATTGTTTTTCGCCAATAATGAAACAGCATCTTTGGCAGCTGCTGTGTAATCGATATTGACACTTCCTACTTGTTCATCAGGATCGATCGAACCAGCTAAAACGACTGGTGTTTTTGAGCGAGAGAATTCCCCGCGAATTTCATCCGTGATGCGATGACCCATGAAGATAACGCCGTCCACTTGTTTTGCTAACAAGTTGTTCAAAACGTTGACTTCTTTCATCGTATCGCCATCAGAGTTGGCTAAGATGATATTGTATTTATACATGGTCGCTACATCATCGATCCCACGAGCAAGTGATGAGAAGAACATATTGCTGACATCAGGAATGATGACACCAACAGTCGTGGTCTTTTTACTTGCTAACCCTCGAGCAACTGCGTTTGGACGATAATCCAAGCGGTCGATCACTTCCAGCACTTTCTTACGAGTTGCTGGTTTTACATTTGGATTTCCGTTGACTACCCGTGAAACAGTTGCCATCGATACATTCGCTTCCCGTGCAACATCATAAATCGTAATTGTTTGTTTTTCCATGATATATCTCCCTTATTCTATTTTCAGAAAATCTTATTTACATTTCTTTGTTAGGATAGCAAATTTTTTCCGTATTTGCAACCGTTTTAATTTTGTTTTCATGAAAACTTAGCAATTTCCTACTTTCCCCTCCCCTATTCTCTTCGAAAGCATGATAAAATAGAAAAAGAATACTTGAAAGAAGGTTTTATCAAATGAATGATAAAAAAATCAATGAGTTAAATGGCTGGTTGAAAACCAATGGCGCAGATGTTGCCTATATTTCTAATCCAGCAACGATCGCTTATTTTTCAGGTTTTAAAAGTGAACCTCATGAACGGGTCCTTGCTTTGTTTGTCGCACCTGGAAAAGATCCCTTTCTTTTCACACCAGCTCTGGAAGTAGAAGAAGCAAAAAATAGTGGCTGGCCTTTTGACATTATCGGTTATCTCGATAGCGAAGACCCTTGGGCGAAAATCTGTCAGGAATTGACCTCTCGTTACCAAGTTTCTTCCTTCGCACTAGAAAAAAATGACCTTTCCGTCGAGCGCTATGAAGCATTGAAACGGTTTTTGCCACAGACCGATTTTTCTTTAGATGTGACTCCGGTCATTCAAAAAATGCAGTTAACCAAAACGGCTGCTGAAATTGACACCTTGCTAGAAGCTGGCAACTGGGCAGACGTTGCTTTTGAGATTGGATTTGCTGCCATCAAAGAAGGCGTCAGCGAAATGGCAATCGTGGCGGAAATTGAGTACGAGTTGAAAAAGCGTGGGGTTTCCCATATGTCCTTCGATACGACGGTGTTAGCTGGTGCCAATGCAGCCAGTCCTCATGGCGTACCTGGTGACCGCAAAGTGACTGCCAATGAACTTGTCTTGTTTGACCTAGGGGTCGTTTGGAAAGGATATTGCAGTGATGCAACCAGAACGGTTGCCTATAAAGAACCGACTGCATTACAAAGAAAAATTTATGACATCGTTCTTGAAGCTGAACTAGCAGCGCAAGCAGCGGTCAAACCTGGGATTACCGCTGGAGAATTAGACAAGATTGCTCGTGATGTGATTACTGGCTATGGCTACGGCGACTACTTCAACCATCGTCTAGGTCACGGCATCGGGACCACGGTTCATGAGTTCCCCTCTTTGATCACTGGCAATGATTTAGTGATCGAAGAAGGCATGTGCTTCTCTATCGAACCGGGCATTTATTTACCAGATCAGGTCGGTGTCCGCATTGAAGACTGTGTGTATGTCACAGCAGATGGCTGTGTACCTTTTACCAAAACAGCAAAAGAATTATTGATCTTATCTTGATTTTCCTAATGAAACGGTGCAACATGTTGGCATTACATGAAAAGGAGTGTTCTTATGAGTAAAAAAGTGTTGGTTTTAGGCGGTACGCGTTTTTTCGGTAAATATTTGGTCCAATCACTAATTGATCAAGGATTGGACGTGACGATCGCTACTCGAGGGAACACGAAAGATTCCTTTGGCGATCAAGTCAACAGAATCATCTTCGATCGCACGGACGAAGAAAGTATCAAAACAGCATTAACAAAAGAAACCTATGAGGTCATTTTTGACAATATTGCTTATACTTCCAACGACATTGAGATTCTACTGCGTCATGTCACACCGAAGCGCTACATCGTTACTAGCTCAATGTCTGCGTATCATGAATTACACTTCGATTTGATTGAAGCGGATTTTGACCCTGCTAAAGAACCCTTCAGACTGGTCAGCTCTGAGGAGGTCGATTATGCACAAGGCAAGCGAACCGTGGAAGAGATCCTGACCCAAAAATACAGTCAGATCCCGTCCGTTTTTGTCCGCTTTCCTTACGTGATCGGTGCAGATGATTATACAAAACGTTTTGCCTTTTACATCGACCATCTGATAAAGCAAAAGCCAATGGCTGTCGATAATCTAACGCATCAAATGGGCTTTGTGGATGCCCAAGAAGCTGGTAAATTTTTAGCGTTTCTAGGTACTAGCTCGTTCACAGGACCCATCAATGGTGCGTCAAAAGGTACAGTTTCCTTAGAAGAAGTGCTGCAATACGTAACGAAAAAAACTGGTCTTTCCCCGCTCTTTTCAGAAACAGGCGATCAAGGCCCTTATAATGGTACACCTGCTTATTCGATCAATGTTGGTCTCGCTGAGGAAATTGGCTTTCCATTCAGTCACCTGCAGGATTGGCTCTATCAACTTTGCGATTGGGAAATCACCCAAGCATCAAACGAATAACTACCAAAATCACAAAAAACGTTCGCCGATTTAACTGGCGAACGTTTTTATCTTTTGAAGTAATCAAATTTTTGTATCCTTACTTATGCTTCAGGATTGTTTTTTTCTAATGTATCTTTTAATTCTTCTTTCGCATCTTCTAAGTCAGCTTTGGCATCTTTTGCTTCTGCTTTCGCTGTTTTTTTGGCATCATCTGCTGCTTTTCCAGCTTCTTTTTTCAAATCAGCTGCGGCTGCTTGACCGTCTTTTTTGGCTTCTTCAACTACAGGTTTTGCTTCTTGTGCTCCTTCTTTGACGGTTTGTTTCATATCCGCTGCAGAAGATTTTGCATCAATGATGATATCTTGCACCGTGTCATCAGCGTCTACTTTGGCATCTTTCGCTGATTCTTTGACCTCGTTCGCTGATTTTTTGAAGCGTTCTGATAGGTCACCTGCTTGTTTCTTTAACTCTTCAACGGTTTCTTCTGATGAACCAGCTGCTGTTTCTTTTAAGTCATCGACTTTCGCTGTTAAAGAACCGGTGAAGTCAGATGCTTGCTCGCTTAATTTTGCTGCTTTATCTTTAGCGATATCGACAAGATCCGTACTTCTTTCTTTGGCTAAATCACCATAATCAGATGCTTTATCTAATAAATCGTCTGCTTGTTTTGCTAATTTATTTCTTAATGTTTTACCAGATTCTGGCGCCAACAAAAGTGCTGCTGCTGCTGCCGCTGTTCCTCCGATGATTGCTCCTAATAAAAATCCGCCTTTTTTACTCATTGAAAGTCCTCCTTTTATTTTTGGTTATTTTTGTCTTTGAAAAATTTCATGGCTGTTTGACCGACTTTTCCAGCTACCGTTGCTTTGGCAGTGGTCCGGCCAAGACTACCCACGCGCGTAATTAAATTTTTTCCAGAAACATTTAGTTCTGAAACACTGGTACTTAGATCTGCAACTGCTGTGAACAAAGGATCGATGGTTGCGACTTTTCCGTTCACATCTTGTAAAAGCTCATTCGTTTTTACCAATAGACCTTCAACCTCTTTTGAAAGAATATCAACGTCTTTGGTAATGACACGGATGGTTGTATTTGCCTCTTCGACCGTTTTGTCTACTTTGGTCATTGTCTTGCTGACTTGCATCAACAAACGAACGACGAAAATGACCAATACGACAAATGCGATCGCAGCAATCAATGCAGCTAGTTCTCCTCCTGACATAGAATGGCTCCTTTCCCCATTTACTTATATTAAGAATAGCATTTCACTGCACTTTCTACAAATAAAAGACTGCATTTTTAAGAAAATTATCCGCTTTCAACGAGAAATAATAAAAAAACAAAGCAATTTCATCAGAAATCGCCTTGTTTAGGAGTTTTTGTTATTTTTTTGACGCTTTCGGTGCTTCTTTGACTTCTTTTTGAGCCGGAGCTAGTTCTTTTCCTAACTCGATCAAATACTCTTTCAAGCTGTCTTTGACTTCAGGGTGCACTAGACCATACTCGATACTTGTTTTTAAGAAACCGAATTTGTCTCCAACATCGTAACGCTTGCCGGTAAATTGATGAGCAAACACGCGTTGGGTTTTATTTAATGTGTCGATGGCATCCGTCAATTGGATCTCGCCACCAGCACCTGGTTCTTGATTGGCTAAAATATCAAAAATTTCAGGGGTCAGCAAGTAGCGGCCAATAATTGCTAAATCACTTGGCGCATTTTCTGGCGCTGGTTTTTCAACAAAGTTTTTGACATTGAACAAGCCTTTTTCAACTTCCATACCAGGATCAATGATCCCGTATTTTGATGTATCTTCATGAGGAACATCCATGACAGCGATCGTTGATGCATGCGTTTTTTCATAATTATCGATCAACTGTTTCGTCAACGGTACTTGATCTTCCATCAAGTCATCACCTAGCATAACTACAAACGGTTCATTTCCGACAAATGCCCGAGCCTGTAATACGGCATGGCCTAATCCTTTCGGATGAGATTGGCGAATGAAATGAAGATTTACGTCAGTTGTTTCTTCCACTAATTTCAAAAGCTCCATCTTGCCTTTTTCTTTTAGATTCATCTCTAATTCTAAATTGGCATCGAAATGGTCTTCGATTGGACGCTTTGCTTTCCCTGTTACGATCAAAATATCTTCGATCCCCGATTGTAAAGCTTCTTCCACGATAAACTGAATCGTTGGTTTGTCAACGATCGGCAACATTTCCTTTGCCATTGCCTTTGTAGCTGGTAAAAATCGGGTACCCAGACCGGCTGCTGGGATAACTGCTTTTTTGACATTCATGTGACTCGCTCCTTTAATCATAATGATTGATCTACCGAAAATTCGTTTTCTTCTTTGCCGTCTCGCAGCATAATATCTTTCGCTGCTTGCTTGATGTCTTTGCCTTCATACAAGACCGAATAAATCGTTTCTGTTATTGGCATTTCCACCGACAAAGCTTCTGCTAATTCGCGGGCAGCTTTTGTGGTTGAAACTCCTTCAACGATCATCCCCATATTGTCTAATACTTCATCTAAGCTATGGCCTTTTCCTAATAGGTTTCCTGCACGCCAGTTCCGTGAATGGACACTGGTACAAGTGACGATCAAATCGCCAACCCCACTCAATCCGATAAAGGTTAAAGGATTGGCACCCATTGCCACACCAAGACGACTGATTTCTGCTAACCCACGGGTCATGATCGCTGCCTTCGCATCATCCCCAAAGCCAAGTCCTGCGATAGCACCGGCACCAATGGCGATGATGTTTTTCAAAGCGGCGCCAGTTTCGACACCGATCACATCGTTATTCGTGTAGATTCTAAAGTAATCATTCATAAATAGCTCTTGTACATACTTAGCAGCCGCTTCATTTTCTGAAGCTGCCGTGATTGTGGTGATATCATGGACAGCGACTTCTTCCGCATGAGATGGTCCTGACAAGACAACGATTTCTTGCCGTTTATCAGCTGGGATCTCTTCGGCAAGTACTTCTGAGATTCGTTTATGACTGCCTTGTTCTAACCCTTTTGAGGCATGGATAATGACTGGCTTGCCAGTTGTTTTCTTAGTGAATTCTTGTGCCACGGCACGAATCGCTTTAGTTGGTACGACAAACAAGACGGCATCTGCCCCTTGGATCGCCTCTTCTAAATCTTTACAGCCTAGAATATTTTCAGGAAGCTTCAGATCTGGCAAATAATGCCGATTCGTATGATACGTATTGATTTCATCGATTTGGGCGGGATTGTTCCCCCAAATAGTCACTTCATGTCCATTTTCAGACAAGACTTGTGCCAAAGCAGTCCCCCATGATCCGGGACCTAAGACGGCGATTTTCTGTTTCACTATGGAAACCTCCTCTATCCTTTTCGCAAATTCATGCACTTCATCATTTTACCATAATTTCGATAAAATAACTGTTTAGATAATCGCTTGGTTCTTACCAAAGCTGCGGTTGTAATCCTTTAACGCTTGTTTTTTCCTGCGCCAGATCATTAAAGCGATCGCTCCGAAGAACAATAAAGCGGAAAGTGCCTGTGACACACGGATTCCACCAAATAAGTATAAACTATCGGTACGCATTCCTTCAATAAAGAAGCGCCCGAATCCATACCAAATCAAGTAGCTCAAGAAGACTTCGCCTTCTTTTAATAACCCAGTTTTCTTACGCAAGAAGATCAAAACAATAAATCCAATCACGTTCCAAACCGATTCATAAAGAAAGGTCGGCTGCCGATACGCTTCATCGATATACATATTATCGATAATGAATTTCGGTATATACAAACTTTCTAAGAAGGAGCGGCTGACTTCAGCGCCAAATGCTTCATGGTTCATAAAGTTGCCCCAACGCCCAATGCCTTGTGCCAATAAGACACTTGGTGCGGCGATGTCTAAGAAGGTCCAGGGAGAAATAAAATTTCGTTGGCAGAAAAAGTATAGCCAGATCCCCCCGGCGATCAGTGCGCCGTAGATCGCGATCCCACCAGAGCGAATATTGAAAATTTGACTTGGGTCATCAATGTAGTATTGCAAGTCAAACAGAATATAATAAAGCCGCGCACCAATGATCGCTACTGGCAATCCAATCAACATAAAATCAGTCACATCATCTGGCTTGAGCCCGACACGAACCGCCTCTCTCGTGCTTAACCACATAGCAATGATCACGCCTGATACGATAATGATCGCATACCAATAAATCGGCAAACCAAATAGTTCAAATGCGACTCGATTTACTAAACCTAACATCTATCTTATCCTCTCTAGTTTCCAGAATTTTCTTCGATCAATTGCGTCAATCGGTTTTCAAAGGTCTTCGTTGCATCGTAGCCCATCGTTTTCGCTCGGAAATTCATGGCAGCGACTTCGATAATGATCGCAACATTTCGACCAGTTTTTACGGGGATCTTGATTTGTGGTACATCGACGCCACCAATTTCAACCGTCGTATCATCGGTTCCTAGTCGATCATACTTTTTGTCTTTCGCCCAAGCTTCTAAATACACCGCTACTTGAACCTGCATATACCCTCGTACGGCACTGGCACCAAAAAGATTCATGACATCGATGATCCCGATTCCGCGGATCTCGATCAAGTGCTGCAAGATTTTTGGCGGTTCCCCTACCAAAGTCAATTCATCTTGCTTATACACATCCACCCGATCGTCAGCGATCAATCGATGCCCACGTTTGATTAACTCTAAGGCTGTTTCGCTTTTCCCAATTCCGCTATCGCCTTGAATCAAAACACCTAGCCCATAGACATCCACTAATACCCCATGGACACTGGTTCTTGTGGCTAAGCGTCCATCGAGGAAACTAGAAAGCTCTCCTTGCAGACGTGAGGTTGAGATGGGCGAACGCAAAATTGTGATCTCATGTTCTTTGCAGGCTTGAATCATTTCTGCTGGTACTTCCAAGCCGCGAGAAACGATAAACCCTGGGGTATCCTCGGCACACATTTTGCGCATCACCATCAAGCGTTCTTCTGGCATCATCCGTTCCGCAAAGGTGATCTCTTTGCTGCCGAATAATTGCAGACGATCATGGGAATAGTAATTAAAATAACCCGTCAATTCCAAACCAGGTCGGGAAATATCGCCGGTAATGATTTTTCTTTCTAAACTGTTTTCAGTTCCTTCAACTATCTCTAAATTTAAAGCCTCCGCCAGCTCGCTGACTTTGACGGTTTCTGCCATAGGTTTTCCCTCTTTTCTCAATGATTCTTGCCGCTGTTTCTTGTAAACGACACTCTGGTTCTATTTTATCATTCTATCAGTAAAGTTACTACCTTCGCCAATAGAAGTCCTCATTCTTTTTCGTTTGTGTTATTATTTTACTAAGGAGGGATTTTTAATGAAATTTTCAGCATACAAGTATCAACGCCCTGATTTTCCAGTCTATCAAGAAACATTCAAAAAAGCATTAGCAAACCTTCAGTCAGCCGATACCTTCTCGGAGGCGAAGCAAGCTCTTGATGCTTTGAACGAACTAAGAGGAACGATCGATACCGCAATGAACTTGGCTTCGATCCGTTATTCGATCGATACCAACGATGCCTTTTATGAAACAGAAGACACTTTCTGGAATGAATACCAGCCTCATTTTGAAGCTCTGGATTTTCAATTCTATCAAGCACTCTTGGCTTCACCGGTCTTAGATGAATTAAAAGCCGAATATCCAGAAACACTTTTTTTATATGCCGAAAGCCGTGTGAAGCTTTTTGATGAGGCCTTGATCGAATTGTTTCAAAAAGAAAACCAATTGGCTTCTGATTACAGCAAATTGGTCGCTTCTGCCCAAATCGACTTCCAAGGAGAAACCTATACCCTCGCACAACTGCGACCATTTACCGAAAACAAAGATCGCGGTGTTCGAAAAGAAGCGTTTGAAAAACAAACGGCTTTCTTCACGGAAAATGAAGACCGTTTTGATCAAATTTATGACGAGATGGTCAAGGTTCGTACCGAGATCGCCCACAAGCTCGGCTTTGAAAATTATGTTGCCTTTGCGGATACCCAAATGAATCGTTGGGACTATGATCGTTCAATGATCGAGACCTATCGTCGGGAAATTTTAGAAAAAGTCGTCCCAATTACCCAAAAGCTGTACCAAAGACAGGCGCAGCGTAATCAATTGACTCAGGCAACCTTTACCGACTTGCCACTTGTTTATCCTAGTGGTAACGCAGAGCCTAAAGGAACTCCTGAAGAACTAGTAGAAAAAGCCCGTGTGATGTATCAGGAACTATCCCCTGAAACTGGCGAATTTTTTGATTTTATGGTCGAGCATGACCTACTTGATCTACTAAGCAAAAAAGGCAAACAATCTGGCGGCTACTGTACGTTTATCCAAGACTATCAATCGCCATTTATCTTTGCCAACTTTAACGGTACTTCGGGCGATGTCGATGTTTTGACCCACGAAGCTGGCCACGCCTTTCAAGCCTTTCGCTCTCGTTGGATCAAAGAACCGGAAATTCTCTTTCCCAATTATGAATCTTGCGAGATCCATTCAATGTCGATGGAGTTTATCGCCTGGCCATGGATGGATGCCTTTTTCGAAGAAGAAACAGAAAAATACAAATTTGCGCATCTTGCTAGCAGCCTGCAATTTCTGCCTTATGGCGTTTTAGTGGATCACTTCCAACAAGAGGTTTATGAGCATCCTGAGTGGTCACCAGCACAGCGCAAAGCCCGTTGGCGGGAATTAGAGCGCCAGTATTGCCCAGAACGGGATTATTCAGAATATCCTGACCTTGATCGTGGCTTGTATTGGTTCAGACAGGGGCATATTTTTGAATCACCTTTCTACTATATCGATTACACATTGGCACAAGTGTGTGCGTTCCAATTTTGGTATCGATTCATCGTGGCAAAAGACGAAACCGCTTGGCAAGATTATTTGGCCATCTGCGAAGTCGGCGGCACGAAAACATTCCTTGAGATCCTGTCTCTTGCTCATTTACGTTCACCTTTTGAAAAAGGGGCGCTTGATGAGACGTTACAGGCAGTAGATACGTACCTTGCTGCTATCAAAGAAGAACAGTTAAACTAAAAAAAGACGTTTCCGTTTCTCCACTAGCTTCATAGCTAGTGGGAGAAAACGTGAAACGTCTTTTTAACGTGAATATTTTTCGATATGGTGTTCAGTCACGATCATATTGATCACTGACATGATCAGTGCCACTAATAGCGCTGCCCCAAACGAGGAGAAGCCGAAGTTGGCTGACCCAACAAAATACGAAGTCAAATTCAGCATGAGCGCATTGATCACAAAAGTGAAGAAACCAAGCGTCAGTAAAGTCAATGGAAATGAAATGACGATCAGAATTGGTTTAATCAAAGCATTCAGGATCGACAGTACGAAACTGGCGATCACTGCAGTCATAATGCTTTGAACATGGATCATATTTGGTAATAGAACCGCCAATGTGACAAACGTCAGTGTATTCATGATAAGCCGTTGAAAATAAGACACTAGAAGTCACTCCAGTCCTCATCCTCCACCTTTTCCGCTTCTTTACGGGGACGATTTGCTTCATTGTATTTGTTTTGTTTGTAGTAGTGATTGTCGTGGCCATATCCTGAGGTGCTCTTGCGACCAGAAGGAATCAAGACCGCCATGATGATATATAAAGTGATTCCAGGAAACGCAGCAGTCACTAAAGATAGAAAGACATAGATCACGCGAACGATGGTTGGATCAATTCGCAAGTATTCTGCCAGCCCCCCTAGAGTACCTGTAATGACAACGTTATTGGCTGATTTTGTTAATTTTTTGTTCATTTATCTACACCTTCCTTCTTTTCTTTAATGAGTGTAAACCCAGCGATTCTTATTTGTCTGTATCTTTGATAAAGACATTTCCTGTTGTTGTGGATAGATCGATTTGAGCGACTTTATCGGCAACCCGACGGAATTGCAATAGTTGGTTTAGGCGTTCTTTTTTCTCACGCACAACTTCCATCTCGCTTAAACGATTGTTGATGCTACCTAAACTTGTTTTTGCGATCCCTTCAAAACCGATTCCTGTCGGTAATGCTACTTTGACATTCCCATTTACAGAGCTGGCGTTTAATTTTTGGACCGTTTCTTCTTTGTAGGTCACACGGATATTGCCGTTAACTAAAGAAATGCCGGTATTTTGTGGCGTTGCTGTCAACGTAACGTCGCCGTTCACCGTTTCGATAATGGCATCTAAAATCTCACCCTCTTGAACAGTGATCGTTCCATTCACGCCTTCAATCTCTAACATCGATGCGTTTACTTTGCGGAAATCGATATTGCCGTTTGTTGATTTTGTATAGACATCTTTCGCATCCAATTCATTGAATGTAACATTGCCGTTCAACAATTTCACTGCCACATGATCATAGGTACGTTTTGGCAAGTAGAAAACGAGATCGGCACGAATGCGTTTGTTGGGAATTTGGAAAGAGATGCGTTCATCATCGACATTGATTTGGCTTCTTGCTTCAAAAGCATCGAAAGGCTCCGCCGCATCCATTTTACCATATAGTTTGATTTTGGCATCTACTTTGACACCTGGTTCATCCCATAATTGGAAGGAAACATTGCCGTTTGCCAATTTCACATCGATCAATGTCGCTGCCGTTTCATCATAGCTGAATGTGTGCTCAAATTTTGTCGCTGCAACACCAGGAACTTTCAAGTTGATGTCTTTCCATTCCATGTTGTCATTGACTGACTCTGTCACTGCCCGAACCGTTTTCTTCAAGAAGTGTCCGAAGTGTGTGCTGGCATCGACCATTTTTTCACTTACTTGGTTAAAGGTGTCAGTCGCTTGCTCTTTCCAATCCTCTGGAATATCTAATTTTTGAGAAATTTTTTCTTTTGTTTGAGACCATTGGTCTTTGCGAATATTTTTTAATTTTGCTTCCAATTCTGCTTTTTCTTCAGATAAACCATCTAAGGTTTCTTCCAAGGCAGTAATGGTCGCTTCTGTTTCGTGACGCGTAGCCAATTCATCTTCTGACAATTGATCCAACTCTTCTTTGGTGTTCAATTGCATCAGTGTTTCTTGTGCTTCTTTTAATTCTTCTTTGACGCCAAGAATTTCAGCATTGATTTCGTCCAACTCAGCAGATGCTTGGTTGGCTTCCGTTGCTAAACCATCGAGAATTTTTTCAAGATTTTCTTTGTCTTGCGCTTCGTTTTGACGAAGTTTTTCTTCGCTGTCAAACGTGAACATCTCATCGTCGTTTTCAGTATCATCAAATGGGCTTGTCGCATTCTTATCCGCGGTTACCTCAGCAGCAGCTTTGTTAATTTGTTTTTCGTCTTTGGCTTTTGCCATACCTTCTAGTAAATCCAAGGCTTCTTCTGTAGAAAGCACACCTTTTTTTACTAGATCCAATATACGTTCTCTTTCGTTCATGGAAATTGCCTCCTTCAGCAAATGTGTGATTGCAAGTTTAGCTTACGAACCTATTATGCCTTGTTTTTGCAAAAGTGTCATAGGTCTTAAGTACCAAGTTTTTCTCAATCTGCAGATTGGCAAGCAAAACCGACACTTTTTCTTCATTACACTAGGCTCAAAACGATCTTCCTATTATTAACAGTACCACGAAAAACCAATAGAAACAAAAGTTTCAGCTAGTAGAACTCTTAAGGAATAGGCCTGCTAGAGTAAATGAGTGATTGCTCCTTTCACTGCAGGTCGGCGACGAAAAGCATAGACGGCTCAACTAGTAAATTTCAAGGACGATAGAATCGATTTCCATTGGCCATCTTTATGGAGGAGCCATTTTCTATTCTGCCTATCCTATTCACGTCATCGATTGAAGCGATTCTTTCAAATCAAAAAGACCGCCGAGAGAAGTTACTCCTTAAAGGACAACTGCTTTCGACGGTCCGTCCCATCTCTTTTAAAGAGATATGTGATCAAGAACCCAAGCTGGTTTCTTAAATCATTTCCGTACGGTTTGTATTCAATTCACTGATTTTCCCAGTAGCAAGATACACGATCCATTCACAAATATTCGTTACGTAGTCACCGATTCGTTCCAAGTATTGAGCAACGGATAAATAATCGGTCCCACTGACAACTGTTTCTGGATTTTCTTTCATACTCTCGATCGTTTTGTAATAAATGTCTTTGTAATATTCATTGACCCGATCGTCCATTTGAGCGATCATGCGGGCATCATCTTGATCAGTTTTTACATACGCCACTAAGACATTATCAACCATTTTTTTGACGTAATCCGACATATCTGAGATTTCTTTTTCGATTTCGGCGATCCGCGTTTCGCCTTTGACCCGAATCGTTGACTTCGCAATGGATACCGCATGGTCCCCCATCCGCTCCAAGTCAGAGCTGGCTTTCATTACAGTAATGATCATTCGTAGATCGGTCGTTACTGGTTGTTGCAAAGCAATCATCTCAAAGCTCTTTTTTTCTAAACGAACTTCCATATTGTTGATCGCCAAATCATTTTCAATTACTTCCTGCGCAATTTCTTTGTCATGTCTGACATATGCTCGCACAGATTTATGAATGGCACTGCTGACTAGCATCCCCATTTCATAAAATTGATTGTGTAAATTTAATAATTCTTCTTCAAATTGTGTACGCAACATCCCTTTTCCTCCTAACCAAATCTTCCTGAGATATAATCTTCTGTTTCTTTTTTGCTTGGACTTAGGAACACTTTTTTCGTGTCATTGAACTCGATCAAGTTGCCGTCCAAAAAGAACGCGGTTTTATCTGAGATTCTTGAAGCTTGTGACATGTTGTGGGTCACGATGATCATGGTGTAGCGTTCTTTCAGTGCTAGAAGGGTATTCTCGATTTTCCCTGATGAAATGGGGTCTAACGCACTGGTTGGTTCATCCAGCAAAATGATTTCTGGATCGACAGCCAATACCCGAGCGATACAAACCCGCTGCTGTTGTCCACCTGATAAAGAAAGCGCACTTTGGTGAAGTTTGTCTTTGACATCTTCCCAGACAGAAGCTGCTTTCAGGCTTTCTTCTACCGTCTTATCAAGAATCGCCTTGTCCGTGACTCCTTTTAATTTTAACCCATAAATCACATTTTCGTAAATTGAAAAGGGAAAAGGATTCGGTTGTTGAAAAACCATCCCGATTTCTTTGCGCAAATCAACGATGTCTTGCTTTGGACTATAAATGTCTTTCCCTTTATAGACAACACTTCCTGTAATTGTCACACCAGGGATCAAATCATTCATTCGATTAAGAGAACGCAAGTAGGTCGATTTCCCACAACCTGAAGGTCCGATCATTGCAGTGATCTCGCCTTTTTTGATGGAAAGGTCGATTCCTTTTAATGCTTCTTTTTTTCCGTAGTATAAATGCAGATCTTTCGATGTAATAATTTCTTCTGCCATTGTTTTGCCTCCGTTTACTGATCGAATCGGCTCAGCCAAAATGACCGGATACGTAATCTTCTGTTGCTTTAATTTTTGGACGAGTAAATATCTTACGGGTCTCATCGTACTCGATCGCATTTCCTAAGTAGAAAAAGGCTGTATAATCGCTGATCCGAGCAGCTTGCTGCATATTATGGGTCACGATGATGATTGAATAGTCGTTTTTCAAGTTGATAAGAGTTTCTTCCACTGTCCCTGTTGAGATTGGATCAAGGGCACTAGCTGGTTCATCTAAAAGTAAGATATCTGGTTTCATCGCAATTGCTCGAGCGATACACAGACGTTGCTGCTGTCCACCGGACAATGCCAAAGCACTTTTGTCTAAGCTGTCCTTTACTTGATCCCAAAGTGCGGCTTGTTTCAAGCTGGTTTCGACTGCTTCATCCAGTTTCTTTTTGTTTCTTTCTCCATGACGTCGCAAAGCAAAGGCGATGTTGTCATAGATCGATTTACTGAAAGGGTTTGGTCGTTGGAAAACCATGCCGATACGCTTGCGCATTTCGAAGACATCGACTTCTTTTGTATTGACGTCGACTCCTTTATACATGATGTTTCCTGTGACTCTCGTGTTTGCGATCCCATCATTCATTCGATTCAAAGAACGCAGATACGTTGATTTACCGCAACCGGAAGGTCCGATCAATGCGGTGATTTTATTTTTTTCAAATTGTAGATCAATGCCTTTGATGGCTTCATTTGATCCATACCATACATGCAAGTCAGTGGTATAAAGCGCCACATCTTCTGGTTTATCGAAGGTAATGATATTTCGATCGTCCCAATTGTAATCGTTCATACTGTCATTCTCCTTATGCTGACGTCATTTTCTTGTACAACCGTTTGCCAGCTGCACGGGCGCCAAAGTTAAATAGCAAGACGGCAATGATCAATACCGCCGAAGCCCCGGCTGAAACTTGAGCGCCATCAGGCATCGTACCTTCTGTATTGATTTTCCAAATATGGACTGCCAGCGTCTCCGCTTGTCGGAAAAGACCGATCGGGCTGGAAACACTCAATGGATTCCAGTTTGTAAAATCAAGGGCCGGTGCACTTTGTCCTGCAGTGTAGATCAGCGCTGCCGCTTCACCAAAAATCCGACCAGAACTTAGAATGACCCCAGTCAAAATCCCTGGTGTTGCTTCTGGAACAATGATGCGTGTGACAGTTTCCCAACGGGATAAGCCTAAAGACAAGCCCGCTTCACGCTGCGTATAATGAATCGCTTGTAGAGATTCTTCCACATTTCTAGTCAATAGTGGCAAATTGAAGAAAGTCAATGCCAAGGCACCAGAAATGATCGAAAAGCCATAACCAAACTGGATAACAAAGACCAAGAAACCAAAAAGACCGACAACCACAGAAGGCAGTGAACTCAAGATTTCGATCGATGTCCGAATGATATCCGTCAACCAGTTTTTCTTCGCATATTCTGATAAGTAGATCCCCGCTCCTAAAGAAATCGGAAAACTAATGATCATTGTCACTAAAAGCAAGTATAGGGAATTGAACAATTGGATGCCGATCCCGCCACCTTCTTGATACGCTTTTGAAGAAGAAGTCAGAAACTCCCAATTGATATGGGGAATACCACGTACCAAAATGTACAATAGTAAGGAAGCCAAAATCAAAACAATGACTCCAGCAACAGCATACAAGACGCCGGTAGCAATTTTATCTGAACGTTTTGCATTCATTATTTCAATGCTCCTTTCTTCCCAATAAAGCGAATGACAATGTTAAATAGTAAGGACATCAATAAGAGAATCAAGGCTAATGACCATAGAACGTTGTTTTGGACTGTTCCCATGATCGTATTCCCAATACCCATGGTTAAGATCGATGTCAATGTTGATGCAGGTGTCACTAAGCTCGTCGGCATCAATGCCGCATTACCGATAACCATTTGGATCGCCAATGCTTCCCCAAATGCGCGAGCCATTCCGAAAACAACTGCCGTTAAAATCCCAGGGACAGCTGCTCGTAAAACAACTTTATAGATCGTTTGCCAGCGTGTTGCACCTAAAGCTAAGGATGCCTCACGGTAGTGCCGAGGGACTGCCCGTAACGCATCGACAGTCATCGTAGTCACTGTCGGCAAAATCATGATAAATAGGACAAAGGTCCCCGCCAAGATCCCAAACCCTGTACCGCCAAAAACAGAACGGACTGCTGGTACAATGACAGACAAACCGATAAAACCATAAACTACAGAAGGAATACCGACTAATAGTTCGATGACGGGCTGTAAAATCTTCTCTCCGTTACGAGGGGAGATCTCCACCATAAAGACTGCTGCACCGATCGCAAATGGTGTTGCGACGATCGCTGATAGGAAGGTTACGAAGAACGAACCAAGGATCATCGGTAAAGCACCTACTAATGGTTGGCCATCAGGACCAACAGCACTTGGATTCCATTGCGTACCAAACAAAAAGTCGAAAACATTGACTTTGTCTACAAAGAATGTCGCTAATCCACGGCTAGCAACGAAATAAAAAATGGAGATCACAACCAATACAATCAACGCAATACATAGAAAGCTAACCAGCTTTCCTCTTTGTTCCATTCTTGCGCGCTTGGATTTTTTTGTTAACACTTCTTTTACATTTTCCACGAGGGTTCCTCCTCAAAAATCAAACTAAACTCATAACCATTAGTTTATCGGTTCAACATCAATTTCTGTTAAAGCTTGTGTAAATTTTGTGTAAAGATTACTCGACGATGTTGCCTTCCCAATCTCTTTCCACCTGCATGATGGATATTGGAATATAACCCAGATCCCCGACGATATGCTCTTGTACTTCATCAGAAAGCATATATTCAAGAAATTCAGCGGTTAATCCCGTTGGTTCTCCTTTTGTATACATATGCTCGTAAGCCCAAACTTTCCAATCATTGGTCGTTACATTTTCAATCGTTGGTTGAACCCCATCGATGGAAAGGACGTTGACTTCATCTGTCACATAAGAAAATGCAACATAACTGATGGCGCCTGGTGTATCTGAAACGATCGAACGGACCATCCCACTAGAATCTTGCTCTTGGGAAGGAATCGCTGTTTCACCATCCATGATCCATTTTTCAAACGTACTTCTCGTGCCGCTTCCAGTCGCCCGATTCAACAAAACGATGGGCAGATCATTTCCGCCAACTTCACGCCAATTTGTAATATTTCCTAAGAAGATATTTTTTAAGTCCTCTGTTGAAATATCCGTGATCCCGACGCCTTTGTTGACGATCGGTGTGATACCCACCGTTGCCACTCGGTGGTCAACGAGTGCATCCGCATCGATCCCTGGCTTTTCTTCTGCAAACAAATCAGAATTCCCAATATCGACTGCGCCTGCTTGGACTTGACTTAACCCAGTGCCGCTCCCGCCTCCTTGGACATTGATAAATCGCCCAGGATTTGAGTTTTGAAATTCTTCCGCAACGGTTTCTACGAGTGGCTGCAAGGCAGAAGACCCGACTGCTGTGATCGATTCTCCTCGATCTGCCCAGCTTGCACATCCTGAGAGTAAAATAACCAATCCGATGATAGGACTTAGAAGTTTTAATTTTTTCATCATAACGCTCCTTGTACTTTCGAAAGTCATTGATTATAAAAATCAATTATTTTCATTTTACCATTAGTTGAAATCAATGAAAATTATTATTTGCTTTTTTTTCTTGAGTTGAGTCTGCCCCTTTATTTAAAACGCTTTTTTTCTTTTACAAAATAACTATTTTGTAAATAAAATGACAAGATTTCTTAATTAAATTACGTGCATCCAGAAGGTATGCTGTGCTATACTGTGAGAGGAAACGTATTTTAAAAAGAACATAATTATTAATCTTGCTTCCCCAATCAAGTACAATATGTTGTTATGTTCAGCGTTTTCACGATTTCATCAACATTTCCCCAAAATGTCTGTTGAATCGAAACGGCAGAAAGAAGCATTCCTATGCATCTTCTGCCGTCTTTTTTTATTCTAATTCACTTAACCATGTCGCCATCTGCTCAATGATGGCTTCTTGCTGTGCTTCATTTGGTAGATCCGCTGCTGCTTCTCCTTTTTGTAACCCATAGGTACCAAAGCCAGCATGATTGCCGCCTTCGATCGTTTGGAACGTCGTAGTTTCTGGAAGGAGGCTGCGGGCAGCTTGCCAATTTTCTTGATTCACTACTTGGTCTTGACTGCCTGAGAGTGACAACACAGCAATCGATTGATCAGCTAAGGATCCTTTTTCATCTGGGTAACTAGCAAAGAAAAAGACGCCTTTTAACTCGTTGTCGTTTTCAGTCAACTGATTCGCTGCAAAACGGCTGGCCATGACGCCACCTAATGAATGACCACCAATGACATAGGAGCTATGGGGAATTTCTTTCAAGACCTCTTCTGCTCGATTGCCTGCTAAAACAGCCATGTTAAAGGGCATTTTAACGATCGCGACAGGATAGCCTTTTTCCGCTAAACCTGCTGCCCATACACTATAGCTTTCGGCATCGACAAGCGCACCAGGATAGAAAATAACCAAAGGCTTTTCTTCATCTCCAGCAAAATAGAGGACATTTCCCTCATCATCTGCCTCTTTCGCTGCTGCAACTGCAGCATCCACTGCTGGGTAATGCAATTGTTGCCAACCGACCCAACCGGCAATAGTTAAAATAACAACGGTGATCAATACACCAATCAAAACTTTTGTTCTTTTTCTCATCATATCCTCCTGCAAAAAAAGAAGATCAGGAAAGGATGGCAGACGAAAGTTGCGGGTCCATCATCTCCTGAATCTTTCTATAAGTGTTTCCAATTTTTATCGGTGAGCCAGCGCCAATAGTTCTCGTGCATGTTCGATCGTTAAATCGGTGATTTCTGCACCTGAGAGCATACGGGCGATCTCAGCCACTCGTTCTTCTTCTGATAATTTACGGACATGGGTTTCTGTCCGACCTTCTTGAATTGCTTTTTCGATAAAATATTGATTGTCCGCCACAGCCGCTACTTGCGGCAAGTGGGTGATACACAAGACTTGCGAATTCGCAGCGATCTTGGCGATTTTTTCGGCGATCGCCTGAGCTACTCGGCCACTGACCCCAGTATCCACCTCGTCAAAGACAATACTAGTGATTCCTTGCTTGCGGGAGAAAATCGATTTAAGCGCTAATAAGATCCGGGAAAGCTCTCCTCCAGAAGCAACTCGCACTAACGGTTTCATGCCTTCACCGGGGTTGGTGGTCAAATAAAACTCCACGGTATCAAAGCCGCTGCTGCTTAATTGTTTTGAACCAGATGCAAACCGTACTTCAAATTGCGCGTGCTCCATATACAGCTCTTTTAACTCTTGAACGATTTCTTTTTCTAAACGATGAGCCAATTCACGTCGTTTGACGTGCAAGGCTTCCGCCAGCTGCCAAACTGCTTCAGCTTTTTGGGCAAGCTCTTCTTCTAATTGCTCCAACTGACCTTCTGTATAGGCAGACTCGCTGATTTCTTTACTGATCTCATCATAATAAGCAAGAATCACAGGAATTGACTCCCCGTATTTGCGCTTCAATTGACGAATCGTTTCTAGTCGTGAAATGACTTCTTCTAGACGACCTTCATCTAATTCAAGGTTGTCGACTTGACGAGAAATATCAGTGGCTGCATCCTGTAGCAGGTAGTACGCACTTTGGATCGCTTCACTGATTTTTTCATACGCAGGATCAAGATGGGCGATCGACTGGATCTCTGATAATGCCACACTGACTCCATCTAGGCTATTAACTTCTTCGGCAGATAGAGCGCCATAGCTTTGCCCTAGAGCATCCACGATTTTTTGATAATTGGTCAGTTTTTCTCGTTCATCGATCAGCTGCTCTTCTTCATTTTCCATCAATTCCGCTTGGGCGATCTCTTCTTGTTGAAAACGCAGCATGTCCATTCGCTGCACATAGAGCTGCTCATTTTCTTGAATGGTCCGCACATGTTTTTCTAAGGAGCGATAGGCTTGATAGGCTTGACGGTAACTTGCAAGTTCTGCTTTAAAGGCATCATCTCCAAAACCATCCATCAACGCCAAATGTTTTTCTGGCTGCAGCAGCTCTTGATGCTCATTTTGTCCTTGGATATCAACTAAAAACAAGCCAATTTGGCGCAAAACCGACAAGGTAACGGTTCGACCATTTACACGACAAATAGTTTTACCCGATTGAGAGATATCCCGTTGTACGATCAGAACTTCCTCTTCATCAATACCCAGATCTGCGGTCAGCTCTTTGAACTCCTGCTGATTCGGCCATTCAAAAATCCCTTCCAAACGACATTTTTCTGCGCCTTGACGCAAATAGTCACTGGATCCTCTGCCACCTGCTAGTAAGCCCATCGCATCGATAATGATTGATTTCCCAGCACCTGTTTCACCTGTTAGAGCCGTCATCCCCTCATGAAAAGACAGGTGCAAGTTGGAGATAATCGCAAAATTTTGGATCGACAATTCTAAAAGCATCCCTTGCCTCCTCTTTTATACGTAACGTTGGAAATCCTTGAATAGGTTCTCGGTATCTGCTTCTGTTCTAGTGATCATCAAGACGTTGTCATCATCGTTTAGCGTGCCAAATAATTCTTTGGCATAACGCTTATCAATCAAATTCGCCAAAGCCGAAGCATTGCCAGGCAGTGTGCGCAGGATCACAAATTTGTCCATTCGATCGACAGAAACAAACGCCGTTTTTAGGATTTTATCTAGTTTACCACTCACGTCTTCCGTTGTCTCTTGTGGAATACTATAGCGATAGCCGCCTTTTTGGGAAGGAACTTTCACTAACTTCAATTCCTTGATATCCCTTGATATGGTTGCTTGTGTGACTGAGACGCCGCGATCTTTTAACAACTCGACAAAATCTTCTTGTTTCTGAATATCTTGTTCACTTAACAATCGTGTAATCAAGCGATGCCGTTCTTTTTTTCTCATCTCTTGTTCCTCCTGAATGAATTCCTACTAATTTTATCCTATTTTGCGCAAGAAAGAAAGAGAGCCGACAAGTAAAATGTCCACTCTCTTCCATTCTTTATTTTGGTTGATGAAAGGTCTCATGTGCTGATGCAACAACTTTCGGGATGTCGATCCCTGCTGCGGTGCCTTCTTGCAGGCTTTTCTTTAAATGTACGATAAACTCGATATTCCCTTCGCCACCAGTGATTGGTGAAAAACTTAGGTTTAATACATCGAATTTTGTTTTCTTAGCGAATGCCAGTACTTCCTCCAACACTCGTTCATGGGTTTTGGGGTCACGAACGATCCCATTTTTTCCGACCGCTTCTTTGCCCGCTTCAAATTGTGGTTTGATCAGCGCCATCACTTCGCCATCCGCTACCAAAATATCATAAAGGGGAGGTAAGATCAGTTTAAGTGAAATAAAAGAAACATCGATCGTAGCAGCTTCAGGAAGACCATCCAGGAAGTCTGTTGGTTTTGCATAACGGAAGTTGACCCGTTCCATTACGATCACTCGCTCATCTTGCCGCAGCTTCCATGCCAACTGATTGTAACCGACATCCAGTGCATAGCTTTTTTTGGCGCCATTTTGCAGCGCCGCATCAGTAAAGCCACCGGTGGAAGCGCCGATATCTAACATGATTTTATCGGTTACGTCAAAATCAAAAACTTTGAGTGCTTTTTCTAACTTGAGACCACCACGAGAAACATAAGGCAGCTTCTTCCCTTTGATCTGCAGCAGTGTATCTGCGGCAATTTTTTCTCCAGGCTTATCTAAGCGCTCATTGTTTTTTTCTTTGTACACCAATCCAGCCATCACTCCTCGTTTGGCTTGCTCGCGTGTCTCAAAGAGGCCTTGCTGGACAGCTAAAACATCTACTCGTTCTTTCTTCATGCGTTCCCTCGAATCTCAAATCGTTCCACAAATGCCAATAAAACATCCTGCGTAAATTGACCGTATTGGCTTAATTGTGCCAGAATTTCTTTGGCTTTGCCCAATTCTTCAGTCAAGGCTTGCTGCGCGCCTGCTAAGCCAAGTAAAGCAGGATAGGTACTTTTCGCCAACTCGTCATCTCGGCGGACAACTTTGCCTAGTTCTTCGGTTGTACTAGTGGCATCTAACAGATCGTCGCGAATTTGAAAGGCTAACCCAATATGCTGGGCAAAGCGATCCAATTCATGCAGAACCTCTTCCGTCTGGTCGGCTAAGACACCACCAGCAATCACCGCAAAGCGGATCAATTCTCCAGTCTTTCGTTCATGGATTGACATCAGCTCCTCAAGACGAAGCGCTTGGTTCTCCCCTTGAATATCAGCTGCTTGGCCGGCAACCATCCCTTGCGTGCCCGCTGCTTTACTCAACTGCTGCAGCAGCAAGACTTTTTGATTGGCTTCGATTTCCGCCATAGCGACTAATTGAAACGCAGCCGTCAAAAGACCATCTCCAGCTAAAATCGCTAAAGCTTCACCAAAAACCTTATGGTTGGTGGGTTTGCCTCGACGCAGATCATCGTTGTCCATTGCTGGCAGATCATCATGGATCAGCGAATACGTATGCACCATTTCTAGGGCTGCTGCACACTGGTACACCGCGGTATTGATGGGTTTGTGAAAAGCGGCGACTGTTGCTGCCAATAAAAGCGGGCGAATGCGTTTGCCGCCAGCTTGGATCGAATACTGCATGCTTTCAAATAGTCGTTGATCAGAAGTGTGTTCTTTGACAAAACGTTCCATAACTTCTTCGATCAATGGGGCGTGTTCTTTCGTAAATTCCTTCAAAGCACTCATTGGCTTTCCTCTTCAAAGGGGACTTCTTCATTGGATTCAGTCATCATTTTTGTTAAGGATTTTTCCGCTTTACTCAAGGTGTCCTTGCATTGCTTGCTCAAAACCATGCCTTTTTGAAAAGCATCTAACGCTTCTTCCAATGGAACATCACCTTGTTCCAAACGGGTTACGATTTGTTCTAATTCTTGTAATGATTCTTCAAATGTTGGATTTGCCATGATTAACTCCTTCTGTACTAATAACTTCGACAAGCGCTTGGCCATCTTGGTAATGGATCGTCAGCTGATCTTCTGGCTCGATCGCATCAATCGATTTGATCACCTGCTCATTTTTCGTGGTATAGCTGTAGCCGCGTCCCATGATTTTTAGTGGGCTTAACAAATCAAGGGATTGGACTGCATTTGCAAATTGATTTTCTTTTGCCGCATAAATATCTTTCATGGCTTTCGTTAAGCGTTGAGAAAGATAGCTGACCTCTTGATTGCTGGCTTGTAATCGCGCTTTTGGTTGTTGTTGGGCCAACCGTGAAATCAATTGCTGTGCCTGGCGATCCTTGTCATAAAGCAAGGTTTGCAAGCCTTGCTGCATCCGCTGCTGCAACTGATCGAGTTTGATGGACTGTGCCTCATACAAGCGCTCTGGTTGTCGAAAAACATACGATCCAATCACTCGCTGATAGCGTTCTTGTTTGTACTGGATCTGGTGCATAAATGCTTGCTCTAATCGGGCTTGTCTTTCTTCGATCCGCAAAATCTCCTCCGACAGCACTGGCACCGCTAATTCGGCAGCGGCGGTCGGAGTTGCCGCCCGTACATCCGCCACTAAATCGGCAATCGTCGTATCGGTTTCATGCCCCACTGAAGAAATAATGGGGGTTTTTGCATCAAAAATGGCTCTTGCCACTCGTTCTTCATTGAAAGGCCAGAGGTCCTCGATCGATCCACCCCCACGTCCGATGATCATAGTATCAAAGGACCCATCGGCTTCGACTCGTTGGATATTTTTCACCACATCATCCGCAGCTTTATTGCCTTGTACCACGGTTGGATACAAAACGATCTGAGCAATGGGGTAACGCCGCTGTGTCGTCGTGATGATATCTCTGATCACCGCCCCACTAGGACTGGTCAAAACTGCGATGCGTTTCGGGTATTTCGGCAAGGACTGCTTCGGTGCAGAAAATAAACCTTCTGCTGCCAATTTCTGCTTTAATTGTTCATAGGCTTGATAAAGAGCGCCGACACCGTCTGGTTCCATATGTTCGATCACCATCTGGTAATTTCCGCTTGCCTCATACAGAGTGATACGCCCAACCGCCATGACTTTCATGCCCTCTTCTGGTTGAAAGCGCAACTTGTCAAAAGCGCCTTTGAACATGACGGTCGAAATTTTTGCACCATCATCCTTCAAACTAAAGTATTGGTGATTGGGGCGACGACGAAAATTGGAGATCTCCCCCGTCAAATAAACCCGCTCTAGATACGGATCGACGTCAAACTTACGCTTGATATATTTTGTTAATGCGGTTACCGTTAAATATTCTTGCGCCATTTAGTTTTTCATTGTCTCCTTTGCTGCCTCGATCGTTTGGGCCATCAACATCGTGATCGTCATTGGACCTACACCTCTAGGTACCGGTGTGATATAGCTAGCGATCGGTTCGACTTCATCAAATTTCACATCGCCGATCAACTTGCCGTTGGCATCACGATTCATCCCAACATCAATCACCACAGCCCCTTCTTTTACGAAGTCTTTTGTGACAAAATGACCGCGGCCGATCGCCACGACTAAAATGTCCGCTTGTTTTGCCAACTCGGGCAGATTTTTGGTTTTTGAATGAGCAATAGTCACGGTGGCATTTGCCCCTAAGAGCAAGTGCGCCATTGGTTTTCCGACAATGTTGCTGCGACCGATCACTAAGGCATTTTTCCCTTCCAATTCGATCCCATACGCAGCAAACATTTTCATAATGCCATAAGGGGTACAAGGAATTCGGTCAGGTACACCTGCGAATAATTTTCCTAAATTGATTGGATGAAAGCCGTCGACATCTTTTTCTGGTTTGATGGCTAACAGTACTTTTTCTTCATTGATATGTTTTGGCAAAGGAAGTTGAACCAAAATTCCATGAAAGGCATCATCGTTATTGAACTGTTCGATTTCTGCTAATAATTCTGCCTCAGTAATGGATTCAGGGTAGCGGGCAACACGGGAATTGATGCCGATTTTCGCCGCAGCTAGTTCTTTATTTTTCACATAAGTCTGACTTGCTTTGTCTTCTCCAACAAGCAAAACAACTAATCCCGGTGTCACACCCTGCTCTTTTAGTGTTGCTGTCTCTGAAAGAAACGCTGCTTGCATTTTTTCAGCCAATTCTTTTCCATTGATTAATGTACCCATTCTGACAACTCCTCCAACCTGATTATACGGACTTATTTTGTAAAAAGAAACGCACCAATCGTTTGTCGATATGCTTCTTCATGTTTTCTATCATAGCATTTTCTGAAAAGAAAAACACCGTCTAAGGCTCCCTTTTTTCGGAAAAAACGAGGGTAAACCGACAAAGTGCGTGCAAAAAAACCGAACGATCAAGCAGGACCGTCAAAACAAGGCGGTTGCTCATAAATCGTTCGGTTTCTGACTCGATCGAAAAAAAGCTGATCTCTTTTGATCGATCGTGTTAGGGCTGAAAATTACTCACTTACCTGGTTGGTTTTTGTTTCTAGCTCTTGATTGACTGTCGATAAAATACCGTTGACAAACTTTCTGGACTGATCATCACTAAAAGTTTTCGCTAACTCGATCGCTTCATTCAAAGCCACACGATTCGGCACATTATCCACATAGATCATTTCATACAAAGCAATTCGTAATATCGTCACGTCCATTTTTGATAAACGCTGGATTTTCCAACCAGCTTTTAAATGATTTTGAATGACTTCATCCAAGGCTTCTTTGTAATGACAGACACCTGCCACTAATTGATCTAAATAAACAGGCACAAAATGCTCTTGTTCTTCATCGATCAATTCATGGTGTTCCAACTCGATGGCATGCATGATGGCATCTTGTTTCGTTAAATCTTTATTAAAGTCTAGTGGAAATAAAGCTTGTAACGCCATTTTCCGTATTTCATGCCGTGATAATTCTTTACTCATTTTCTTCCTCATCGTTTCCAAATAATTCTTCGATGTCTGGTAAATCTACTTTTTCTGGCACGACTGCCACAACATGAACATTTACTTCAGCCAGTTGTACATCTGTCATAAATAAGACTTGCTGCTTGACCCGTTCTTGGATCTCCATTGCCACTTTAGGCACTGACATCCCATAAGTGATATAGCAATAGATGTCCACTTTGATCCCTGTTTCATCGATCGTTAAGTAGACCCCTTTGCCATGAGCTGCGCGACCTAATAATTCAGTGACACTGTTTGCCAGTGTTCCTCGCATCCCATAGACACCTTCCACTTTAGAAGCAGCGATCCCAATAATGATCTCGATCACTTCTGGTGCGATGACGATCTCGCCTAATTCAGGACTTGCATTTAATACAAGGTTTTTATCTTCATTCATACGTTTTTGCCTCCATTCTAAACAGCTGTACCGTATTGTTTGTAAAAAAACCGCTCGTTTTTTCCGTTTGAAGCAAACCAACGCTTGATTCAATCAATAACATCCATGGCACAGTGTTTCTTCTCGCTCTAAGTTTATCATTTTCTGCACTGAGAATCTATAATAACCCACTATTCTCAATGAATTTTCTGAAAAACAAGGTCGATGAATCAGAGAATGATCAATTCTTTCGGTGAATGTGTCAACACTTTATTGCCAGTTTCGGTGATCAAAAGATCATCTTCGATACGAACGCCGCCAATTCCTGGAAGATAGATTCCTGGTTCATCTGTAATGACGTTTCCGACAACAAATGCTTTATCAGCGCGGAAGGATACATTTGGTCCTTCGTGGATCTCTAAACCAATCCCATGACCTGTTGAATGACCAAAGGCATCTCCGTAGCCAAAGGAAGCAATGTGATCCCGAGCGATCGCATCTAGTTCAATTCCGGTCATTCCAGGTTTTGCTGCGGCCAAGACTTTTTCTTGCGCTTCAAGTACGATTTGATAGATTTCCTTCAATTTATCGCCAGGATCTCCTACTGCAAAGGTTCTAGTCATATCAGACACATAGCCTTGATAGTAACAGCCAAAGTCTAACGTGATCAGATCGCCTTGTTCAATCACTTTTTCACTCGCAACCCCATGGGGCATTGCTGAACGCAGCCCACTAGCAACGATCGTTTCAAAAGATACGCTTGTGGCACCTAATGAACGCATAAAGAAATCTAACTGATTCGCCACTTCGATTTCTGTCATTCCTGGGCGGACCATTTTCAAAATATGTTCGAATCCTTGATCGGCGATATGACAGGCTTGTTGGATCAATGCGATCTCTTCCTCATCTTTGACTTCCCGCAAAGCCTCGATCATCCCCGATACAGGGGCAAGGGATGATTCCTCGATCAAGTCTTCTAAGACGGAGTATTCAGCAAAGCTGACGAAACTTTCTTCAAATGCTAAGACATTGATTTCTTCCTTTTGGCAGATAGTTGCAACTTCTTCAAAAATCGGTCCGCTATTTTTTACGATCTCAAATCCTTGAGCTTGGGCAGCTGCTTGCTCTGTATAGCGGAAATCTGTTACAAAAAAAGCTTTGTCCAACGTAATGACTGCTAAACCAGTTGTCCCAGTAAAGTTTGTCAAGTAACGCAAATTGTATGGGCTGGTGATCAAGAACCCATCAATCGAATCTTTTCTCATTGCTTCACGTAATTTTTCAACTCTTAACATGTATCGTTCCCTACTTTCTTGTTCTATACGATAGTATTATAACAAACTTCCAGAAAAAGCGGAAAGCAAGCGAAAAGTTTTCTAAAAAATGAACCTTCAGAAACTTGGGACCTCAAGTTATCAAAAAGACCATCTAGAAAACTAGACGGTCTTTGCTCTACAATTCTTCTCCATTGCTTTCAATTACTTTTTGATACCAATAAAAGGAGCTCTTTTTGATGCGTTCCCTGGTTCCTTTACCATAATCATCTAAATCAACATAAATATACCCATAACGTTTGCTCATTTCTGCAGTGGAAGAGCTGACTAAATCTATAGGGCCCCAGCTCAAATAAGCAAGAATATCAACACCGTCCTTGATACATTCTTTTAGTTGTACAATATGTTGTTTCAAATACTCAATACGATATTGATCTCGAATGGTTCCGTCTTGTTCGATTGTATCGATTGCACCTAAGCCGTTTTCGGCAATCATGAGAGGAACTTGATAGCGGTCCCAGTATTGAGATAAGCAATTGTAAAAACCTAAAGGATCTGCTCGCCATTCCCATGCAGTGGGCTTCAAATATGGATTTTGTTCACCGTCAAATGGTGCCATCGTATTTTTGGATGCGTCGACGATACGTGAATAATAGTAAGAAATCGCTAGAAAATCCATCGTATTCTCTTTTAGTAATGGCAGATCTGCCGGATGCATCTCGATAGAAAGCCCTTGATCTTTAAAATAGCGCAACGCAAATTCTGGATATGTTCCTCGCAATTGGACATCAGTAAAATAGTACTGCATACGGTTTTTTTTCATCGTTAAGACTATATCCTCTGGTTTGCAGCTAGCCGGATAAAATGTTGCATCTGCGACCATTGTTCCTAGTTTAGCATCTGGATCAATTTCTCGCCCTAATTCGATAACTTTGGCTCCAGCTACAAATTGATGATGTACCGCCTGATACATCAGTTGTTCCATATTATCAGATTGGTCATCATAAATACCTAAACTACCAAACTGAACGGTTGGTACCAAATTGATTTGATTACAGATAATCCAATATTTAACTTTTCCTTTGTATCGACTTAGTAATACTTTTGCGTAGCGTACGAAAAAATCAATTACTTTACGATTTGCAAAACCACCATATTCTGTCACCAGATGAAGCGGCATATCGTAATGGCTCATTGTTATAATTGGTTCCATACCGCAACTGATAATTTCAGCTATCAGATCATCATAAAATTCTAACCCAGCTTCATTTGGCCGCATTTCATCGCCATTAGGGAAAATTCTTGACCAAGAGATACTTGTTCGAAATGCTTTTAATCCCAGCTCTTTCAACAAGGCAAGATCTTTTTTATACGTGTGGTAAAAATCAATTCCGAACCGTTTAGGGTAATAGTTGGTACAATCTGTTGTAGCAAACTTTATCTCAGCTAATGTCCCTCCGCCTTCTTTTTTTATGTTGCTTCTATTTAATTCAGGATCAAACGCATGAATATCAGAAGTTGATAAACCGCGACCATCTTTGTCAAAAGCACCTTCAATTTGACAAGCTGCAACTGCTCCGCCCCATAAAAAATTTTTTGGAAAACTTTTTTTTGTCATTCTTCTCCTCCTAAATGATTCACAATCATAAATTTTCTCCATTAGACTGGATAACCTTTTGATACCAATAAAAAGAGTCTTTCTTGATACGAGCGCAATCTTTCGGATCATCATCAGTCCGATCAACATAGATAAAACCGTAACGTTTTTTGACTCCGTTACTTGTGGACAGTAAATCCAACGCTGACCAAGGGCAGTAAGCCCAGACCTCAACCCCTTTTTCCATTGCTCTCTTTATCGCTTTAATATGGTCTCTTAAATAGGAGATGCGGTACTCATCATGTACTTTTCCTTCTGGAGTAAGTTCATCGAATGCTCCTAAGCCATTTTCTGTAATCATCAAGGGCTTATTATAACGAGTATAAATATCTCTGAACGCATATTCTAATCCAATTGGATCAATCGCCCAATCCCAATCAGTTGTATCAAGATGGGGATTTTTACACATTTCGTAAAAACCAGGATGTGTTTCAAAACCAGAAATCTCGCCTTTTTTTCCAGAAAGATTAACGCCACTGTATCGTATTGCTTTCCCTGACTCCTTAGGGCAAGCTTTTGCACATTCACTTGCATAATAGTTTAATGCAAGAAAATCTGAATATCCTTCTCTAATTAAGTCCATATCCCCTGGCTCAACAATTGGTGCCAAGTGATTTTCTTGGAGATAGGTCATTGCCGACTCTGTATAAATACCTTTGAAATAAATATCTAAGTAGAAAGCATTTCTTAAGTCATGGGCATTTAAAGCAGCCAATACGTCTTCTGGTTTAGATGTAAGAGGATAAATCGGTGCATACCCCAAAGCAGCTCCTACTAATCCGTCGGGCACTAATTCATGCACCAATTTACAGGCCGTCGCATGTGCAAGGTTCATATGATGGTTGATTTGATAACGCAACTGATTTTGTGACTGAAGCTCTTTCGGGATATAGCATTTTTGTGTCCAATACTGGACGATAATGCTCTGTTCATTAATAGTCGTCCAATACTTAACTTTATCTTTAAACTCGTTGATAACAAACTTCGCATAATATTCAAAATCTGTAACAATTCGTCTATCCAGCCACCCCTGATACTTTTCGACAAGAGCCCATGGTAAATCATAGTGATACAGTGTAACGATTGGTTCTATTCCATAAGTTAAAAGCTCATCAATCAATTTTCGATAAAACTCAATTCCTTTTTCGTTTACTTCGCCAACACCATCAGGAAAAACTCGAGACCAAGAAATTGAAAATCGGTAGGTTGAAAACCCCATTTCTGCCATCAATGCAACATCTTCTTTGTAATGATGATAATGATCACTCGCGATCTCTGCAGAAGCAAACCCCTTTTCTTCAAAGCTTTTTTCATTGATCACATCTTGCTGAGATGCTTTTTTGCCATCTAACAATGCCGCGCCTTCCACTTGATAAGCACTCGTGGCTGCGCCCCATAAAAAATTTTTTGGAAATTGTTTCATTCTTTTTGCCCTCTTTCAACTATTCTCAAAATATCAATCATCTCTTTTGTCATCTTAACTTCGGAATTTATTGTCATTAAGGTGTCCTGTGCATGAACAAACAATAAAAATATCTCATAATAGTGTCCGTTGGCTTCTTTTTGAATAACTTCTGTTTGTGCTTTATGTGCTAACACGATTTTTTTTTCTGCTTCAAAAAGTTTTTTTTCTGCAGCAGAAAAATCAAATATTTTTGCCATTTTCATTGCATCAACTAATAGATTTCTAGCATCTCCGGCATGAATAATGATTTGCATAGCTATTGGTATTAGTTCATTTTCGTTTTGCTCTTCCATAAACTTGCTCGTCTCCAATCCCTAAATTTCTAGTTCTACTGCTTGTGATTCTTCTAAGAGCTTTTCTTTTTCATAAGCTTTAAAAAATGGATACCAGATAACCAAATATAAAATAAATAAAAGTACCCACCACAACACAGCTCGTAAATCTTCTGTTACCATCACACTTGAGATCGGCGCAGGCACTTGTCCGACTTGGATCATTTTAGAAGGGATGTTGAGTAAGCCAGTGCTCATCAGAAACCAAACATACAACGCTCCGACAATAGAGTTTATCCAAGCTGGAAGCATCAACAGCGGATTGAATACCACTGGGGCCCCAAACATAACTGGTTCGTTAATATTGAAAATTGACGGGGCAAGAAAGACACGACCTAAAGTTCTCAGCTGCTTGGATTTTGAGAAGCACATCAAGATATTCAGACCTAATGTTGCACACATACCACCCATTGTGATAAACGCTAGCGTAAAAACCGCTTCACTTGTTGCAATATTTTGAGCCACTCCTCCTGCAGCAGCAGCCTCGATGTTTTCTTGGATACCTGCTAGAAAAATTGGTGTGGTAACTGCACCAAAAAGCCAACTTGAAATCCCCATCGTATAGAAGAATGCCGGAACAAAACAGATTAATATAAACCCAGGTAAGGTTTGTCCTATTGAGGCAACTGGTTGAAAAGCAGCTAATATCACTTCAAAGAGATTCACATGAAGAACATTCACCAAAACCATTGTAATTCCTAGAGCAATAACGTTCGGCACAATGGTGTTTATCCAACCAGTCACAAAGTCGGGTACACTGCTCCCTTCCATGAAACGAACCTTAGCCCATAAATGGAACACGAGCGATACAAAAAGACCGATAACCATCCCAACAGCAATTCCAGATGGTCCCAAGTTTCCCAGAAAGGCAGACAAACTATCTGTATTTTCTTCTTGTGGAATGACCGCCATCAATAATACGCAGACTGAAGTAATGCCCGCATTGGTAATATAAAACGGATGGTTAAGTTTCTCCATACACTGATTTGCCATCATGAAAGCGACAATTAATGAAATCAGTCCAAAGCTAAAATTCAAAATCGGAGAAAGATCAGGTAATGCTGGAAAAAACGATACAAACACATTATAAAAATAGATAAGTGACCCGGTTAAAATAAATGGAATGATTTTTTGCATACTGCTTGAAAGAGCAGCCAGCCAAGGCTTTGAGAAAAAAGTGTTCATGGTTGGGGCAAACGAATTCGTCAGCCAGTTCATAAATTTTTTCATATTCACAACTTCCTTTTTTAGTTTCAGTAAAAACAGATATTTTGCCTTTTAGAAACGATCAACTCTTGCGCTCATTGATTTTATGAAGAGCAATATCCAGAAGTTTTTCTCCATTTAACTGCGCGTATACATCTTGCGGGATTACCACAACAGGAACATTGTAGGGGTATGCCAATGCTTCATATTTTGATAATTCACTTGCGTAATGCGGGCCAATCATCAAAATATCAATAGCTGATAAATAATCATTCACTTCTGTATAACTCCTTGCCTCTACATTTAAGGATAATTTTCTTTTCTTTGCAGTCTTACGGGCGTTACTAGCAAGAAATCCGCTCGACATTCCAGCTCCACAACATAGAAGTATTTTTAAATTAGTCATATTTATTCCTCCTTCTTGATAGCTCCACTATAGGAAATATGTACTACGACCTTCAACCGAACTTTTTCACTTTAAAGGGCAAGGAATCTTCTAAGCATTTTCCCATTAAGGGGCAAAAGTACGCTTGACGCAGCTTTCCAATTCTAACTATAGTTAGAATTAAATGAAGAAAGGAACGGGAGCATCATGATTAATGAAAAACAGCAAGAACTGCTGAAATACCTCAGCAATGAAAACCGAATTGTAACCAGTATTGAGTTAGCAAATGCTCTAAATATTTCAACAAGATCAATTAAAAATTATGTATCTCAACTAAATACACTCTTTGAAAGTAAAATTATCATCTCTTCAAGAAACGGTTATCTACTCAGCAATCATTCGCTTATTCCAAGTTTATTAGCGCAAACTAATCAACAGATTCCCCAATCCAATGAAGATCGATCCTTTTATATAATTAAGCAGCTAATTTTTCATTCCTCAACTGAACTACATTTATTTGATTTATGTGAATCACTTTGCATCAGCTATTCGACACTTAAATCATTACTGACAAAAATGAACACAATGTACAAAACCTACAATGTTAAATTTACATCTAACAATGATTGTTTACAGATTATTGGCGATGAAAAGGACAAACGAAAACTCATTCGCTATGTCATAAGCGAAGAATCAGGCAACAGTTTTACGGACATTACACAAATTAAACATTGTTTTCCTGACTTTGATACCGATGCTTTATACAGTATTATTAAAGATGTCTTTAAAAA
>NZ_NIBN01000001.1:1578863-1732475 GCF_002174385.1 Enterococcus sp. 6D12_DIV0197 | reverse complement strand
CATTACGCTCTAATGAATATTTACTGCCAACAATAACTGAACAAGAACAAAACTTACTGGATGATTTATATCTTTCTATAGAAAAAAAATTTGATATTCATTTAAATCCTTATGAATTAGCAGAACTGTCAATTTTATTTCGAGCAAACGCCAATTATTCATTGTCTACGACAAAACAAGAAGTGACTGAGCTGATTGGAACGGAAATTCTTTCTTTGACTAATCGCTATGTGCAAGATATCAACACAATGTATATGATTGATCTTTCAAGTGAAGATTTCACCATACCGTTTTCACTCCATATCAAAGGACTGCTTTTTCGATCAATAAATCAGCGTTTCACCAACAATCCAATGGCTGACTATATCAAGTTGAATAGCCCGATAATTTTTGACATGGCTATATATATTAGTTTGGATTTAATGGAATCCTACGAAGTAATTATCAATGAAGATGAAACTGCTTTTATCGCTATGCATATCGGTGCTGAAATCGAACGCCAAAATAAAAACAAATCGAAGATCCCGGTTATTTTGCTGTGCCCTGATTATCATTCATTGCGTACTAATCTTTTGAATACGTTATTACTTGATTTTGGCAACCAAATAAACATAGTCCACAGTATTCAATCTGAGGAAGCTTTGCAATCACTTAAATCAGAGGTATCCGAATGTCGACACTATATGATCATCAGTACGATTCCAGTCACAAGGATCAAAAGCGATACCATCGTTCATATCTCTCCATTTAACCTTCATGAACAGTATGATCTGATTCAAGAAGCCATCCTAAAAAACCAAAATAATTATAAAAACCAGAAATTAAGAGAACATTTTGACGAGTTTTTCGAGAGCGATTTATTTGTGGCAAAATCAAGCATGAAAAACAAAAATCAAGTTCTTTCACTTCTTTGCAGACGTTTGGAAGAAAAGGGATATGTCGATCCTGCTTTTGAAAGACAAGTCTATCGAAGAGAAGAAGCTGCTGCGACTGCTTTTCAAAATATTGCCATTCCTCATTCAGTACAGATGGATGCAATAAAAACTAGTATCGCTGTTACTATTTCCAAGACAGGAATCCGCTGGGGGAAACACACGGTTTATTTAGTTTTGTTAATTGCGATCAATAAAGCAGACAAACAAACGTTTCGTGAATTATATGAATCGCTGATTGCGCTTTTTAACGACCAGCCTACAATTCAGGAAGTTCGTAATTGTCAATCATTTGAAGATTTCAAAAAGTTAATATACAGTCGCATAGATGTTTACAAATAATCATTTTCCTGTAATTAAGAAAATTTGGACAACAAAAAAACCTGATTTCAAACAGCAGACATACCAATGTATGACTGGTTGAAATCAGGTTTAGTCTTTCATGCAATTTGGAGTATATTTAGATCATTTTTACTCCGTTTTACTAGATTATCTTTTACGTCCCAAAAAGAACGATACGACTGCCACGAAAATGACCGCACCGATAATCGCTGGCACGATAGCCATTCCTGCTACTTGCGGTCCCCAAGTGCCAAAAAGGCCTTGACCAATCGATGCGCCTACAAGTCCCGCAACGATATCAAAAATACAACCGCGTTTTTCGCCTGCAATGGCACCACCGATTGAACCGATGACCGCTCCTACGATCAATGTCCATAAAAAGTGCATACTAACCCCTCCTAAACTTTCTTATAAAAAGGGTACCATATTGAGAATCAATTGGAAAAATATATGCTCTCTTGTTATTTTCTGCGAGTGAAGGCTCGTTTCAATACATCAAAAAAGCCTAATGAATGCACCATATGGTCTGGATCGACATATTCACGAATCGCTCGCAAGACTTTTTTTGGTTCTTTTGAGGAGAAGGTATACGTGCCATTCTTTTTGGTGCGGATCGCATAGCGTGGTATCCAACGGCCTTTGAACATGACCGAAGCGATCACATAGTCGACATCTTCCCATGGGATCTGAATAAACTTGCGTTTGTCACGGTCATTGTAAAACTCAAAGGCTTTATCGCCGATCATGATTTTGCCGTACTCATTGATCCCTAAAAAAGACGTAGCATCGATCGTCAAATCCACTTTTGTATTAAGAGATTGTACCATTTGCGCTTACTCCATTCTATATCGACTTATTATCTTATTATACGTGTTTGCAGCAGGTTTGGCGAATAAATAAAAAGGTACTTGGGTTGCCCCAAGCACCTTTCATTGAAAAGATTATAACAATCCGATCAAGTGTCCACCGATACCGACTAAGAATAGACCGATAATAATGATGATTGGAGAAACTTTTTTCTTCAATAACCACATACATAATAAAGTAAGCAATAGTGCAGCTAGACCAGGAATCAATTGATCCAAGTTGTTTTGCAATGTTGTTACTTTTGTATCAGTCAACGCACGGCCTTCAGCAACTTGTTGGAAGGCTTGTTGCAAACCAGCAGAGCCAGAAGGCAAGTTCGCCCAATCGACATAAGCACCTTCATCAAGCGGTACGCTTGAGACAACTGGCGCAAATGAGATCGATACCCAACGCTGAACGAGTGACCCTAATACGAACATCCCTAAAATTGAAGCGCCTTTTGTTACATCTTGCAACAATCCGCCTGAAAGGTCATCAGTGATTTTTGAACCAGCACGATAGCCGAATTCTTGTGTGTACCACATAAATGCCCAACGGATGATGTTCCATGCAACGAAGAAGATGATTGGACCTAAGATGTTTCCAGCTAAAGCAAGAGAAGCACCTAGAGCACCTAACATCGGACGTACAGTAAACCAGAACACAGGGTCACCGACACCGGCTAAAGGACCCATCATCCCAACTTTTACCCCTTGGATCGCTACGTCATCGACAGGCGCGCCATTGGCACGTTCTTCTTCTAAGGCTAATGTTACCCCTAAGATTGGCGATGCGATATATGGGTGAGTGTTAAAGAATTCTAAGTGACGCTTCAATGCAGCGGCACGGTCTTCTTTTGTTTTGTATAATTTTTTGATTGCTGGAATCATTGAGAATGCCCAACCACCATTTTGCATACGTTCATAGTTCCATGAACCTTGAATGAAGGTAGAGCGCCATGCTACGGCTAAACGATCTTTTTTATTTAATTGAATTTTTTCTGCCATTTTTTTCTCCTCCTTCGATTCTAATAGTCATTCAAGATATCGCCTAGAGGGTCGCCAGTGTTGCTGCCGCCGCCTCCATTTGATGATCCGCCCATTTTAGTTAGGTTCAAGTAGATCAATGCGATTGCTACTGCCAAAGCACCGATAGCGATCAATGTCAATTGAGAAATAGCTGCGATAACGAAACCGATAATGAAGAATGGCCATACTTCACGAGTTGCCATCATGTTGATAACCATTGCATAACCAACGGCAACAACCATACCACCACCGATAGCCATACCATCAGTTAACCATGCAGGCATTGATTCTAAGAAGTTTTGAACAGTTGCAGCAGGAATTGCCAACAATGCAGCTGCAGGAATCGCAATACGAACCCCTTGCATACATACAGCGATCACATGCCACATTTCGATTTTACGAATGTTGCCTTCTTCAGCAGCAGCATCCATAAAGTGAACGATTGGCACAGCCAATGTACGAACGATCATTGTCAAGAACAAACCAGCAACAGCTAGAGGGATCGCAACGGCAATCGCTGTATCAACACCAGCAGTTCCTTGTCCACCTAAAACTAAAATAATTGCAGATGCAACAGACGCCAATGCAGCATCAGGTGCAACAGCGGCACCGATATTTGCCCATCCAAGTGCGATCATTTGTAATGATCCGCCCAAAATGATACATGCTTCCAAATTACCGGTCACTAAACCGATCAAAGTACACGCGACTAGCGGTTGATGGAATTGGAATTCATCCAAGATTCCTTCCATACCAGCTAAAAAGGCAACGAGTACTACTAATACCATAGATATAATAGTCATGATAGACCTCCTATTTAGTTGAATACGTTTCTATTTATTCGCCAATTCATTTTTGGCTTTGCGTAAGATTTCGTCCATGTTGTCTCGAGAGTCATTTGGCACTTTACGCACATCGAATTTGATGCCGCGTCCTTTTAGATCTTCAAATGTCTTCACATCGTCCGTACCCATCGACAATACTTTACTTACAACAACTTTCCCAACAGAGTGAGCCATTGAACCAACGTTCACCTCAGTGATGTCAACGCCACCTTCAACTGCACGCAACACATCTTGTGGGTTTTCAAATAATAGTAAAGCTTTCGTATTCCCGAAACGAGGGTCTTTAGAAACTTCGATCATTTTATCCACTGGAATGACGTTCGCTTTTACTCCTGGAGGAGCTGCTTGTTCGATCAGTTTTTTACGCAAATCATCTTTTGCCACTGCATCAGAAACAACGATGATCCGAGATGGATTAACTGATTTTGTCCAAGCTGTAGCGACTTGACCATGTAGCAAACGAGAATCCACACGCGCAAGCACGATTTTGATTTTGCCATCGCCTAGAACAGTTCCCGGAGGAAGTGATCCTTTAGGTTGATCGTCTTGCACAGCTTTTGGTGCTGTCGCTTCTTCTGGTTCAAGCTCTTCTGGTTTGACCTTAACCCCTTCTTTAGCTGTTTCAACGATGTGCGCAGCGATTTCATGCGCAGTGTTCATTGAAAAACGTGAAGCATAGGCTTCGATCACCATTGGTAAATTCATACCAGCAACGATTGCCCATTTGTCTTTGTGATCTTCAAACAAGCTGTTTGCTTGGTTGAAAGGAGTACCACCCCAAAGATCAACTAAGAATAATACTTCTTCTTGATCGTCAAATGTAGCAATTGCTTCTTGCATTTTTGCCTTGATGTCATCTGGACCTTCACTTGGCATCAATGTAACAGCTTTAACATTTTCTTGTTCGCCGAAGATCATTGAACCAGATTGCAAAATGCCGTTAGCAAATTCTCCATGACTTGCTAGGATAATTCCTACCATCTTTTTACCTCCTATATCAAAATTGAAAAATGTGACACGAATACGAAAGAAAAAACAACATCGAAAAAATTAAGGGTGACTACCTTCTTTTTCCAAAATATCCTTCAAAAAGATTTTACGATCAGCTGGAACTTTGCGTATCTCTACTTCTATGCCTTGATTTTGCAAATAAAGCAGCGAAGCAAGATCTTGATCATTGACTGACACGAAATTAGTGATCATCCGTTTTCCCATTGAAAAGCTCATGCCGCCGATATTGACGGAACGAATGTCAATGCCTCCTTTGACCAGAGTCACGACATCTTGAGGGTTGGTAAATAATAACATGACTTTTTGCGTATTAAATAATGTGTTATGCGCCACCTCAAGCATTTTTGCTACTGTCACCACATTGGATTTGATTCCTGGTGGAGCAGCTTCTTTCAAGAGAAACTTTCGTAATTGGTCATTTGCGACCTCATCACTGACCACGATGATTCGATTGATACCAGTCATTTTCGACCAAGCTGTGGCGACCTGACCATGAATCAACCGATCGTCGATTCGGGCAAGACGTATATCCATTCCCATTGTGCAAGCCTCCTACATCCATCGATCCGCTTTTCATATTGAGGATCTGTTCTTTTTTCAATCACCTCCTGTATCCACTTATATAGAAGCAAGAAGCGTGCCAAGTTTTTTCGATACACTATTCTTGAAAAAACCTTAAGAATCAGCATTCGAACAATACACTAAAAAAGATACACTAAAAAATACTGTATCTTTTTTAGTGTATCTGTATTATTTGCAGGATTTAAAAATACATTTCTTTTTCGTGATGGTTTTTGATCAGCTCCAGCAGGTAATACTCTTCTGTCTTCGGCACTTCGATATTCATCAAGCGCGAAAATGATTGGACATGCACATGCAATTGGCCGTAAAGAGGATTCTCCTCCATCGCTGCTAAATCAATTTCAGAAACAGTCAATGGTTGACGCAATAAGATCCGCTCCAGCATACCTGCGCCATGCATCACAAAATTGATCTGAAAGCCTTGCTGCGCCCCTACCAAATCCAAATCGTGAATGATCTCTTCGCCAAATTTCCACAACGGCTCTACCACTTTTTTCGCATTGATATAGGTAAAGTTTTCCTCTAAATACCGAACACAGATTTCCTTTGCCTGCCGATCATCTAGCTGCACTTCATCTTCAAAACTCAAATCGTTTTCCAATAAGATATCATCCAACAAAAGATCAACATCTTGGTCGATAAAACGTTCTAATGAAATAAACGGTGCATCGATATGCGGATCAATGATCCCCGTTGCGGCAATCAGTCGGTAGCGCTGTTGAATCTGATCCAAGTCCGTTCTCAGATCCGCCACCGATAAGGTCACTACGTCAACATTTTGATTTTGGCGTTTTGACAATGAGCTTTGGATCAATTCTTTGATGCGCTGCGCTGTCCCTTTTCCCGAAGCGCAGACCGCTAGAATCGCTTTAGGGTGGTGGTTTTGTGTCACTGGTTCTTCCACAGTGACCGCCCCGTATCCGCGGAACTTCCGTAATGAATCATAGAGCTGATCGAGGTCCGTGCCGATCACTGATGCTTTACGGACCGTCTCAAGGACGATGGAGGTAGTCACCATATCGACTGTTCGAACAGCCACACCCGTTTCTCGCTGGATTTCATTATTAAAGGTCGCTAAGGACCCCATATCGACTAAGAGGATCACCCCACTGCCGTCATTGACTGCTCGTACACTATCCACGATTTTTTTCAACGCCACAGCCGGTGGCATATCTAATGGCATGTCCACCGCTGTCACTTGATCGACTTCCAACAGCTGCTTGACTACTTGTACCATACTACTAGCCGTACTGTTGCCGTGAGCTGCCACAACGACACCAATTTTCCCAGAGGAATGTGTCGTACGCAGTGAAACCAATAGAACTGCCAAGTAATAGGATTCACTTTCAGGAATCGCCACGTGAAAGCTGTCGCCGATGAAGTCGCGGACTTCTTTGGCAACTTCGAACTCTTGGGGGTAATCCGCCACCATTTGACGAATGTTGTCGTTGGTTTGCCGTTCTTCTCCCAAATGGATCTTTTTCAAAAAAGAACTGATATGCAAACTCATCGCGTAAATAAAGTTTTGCTGGAAATCGTAATTTAACCGTTTCCGAACCATCTCATAAATTTGATTTGTTACACTGATCACTTTCTGATCGACAAATTCACTTAGTTTATTGACAGAATTAAAAGAGAAGCCGTGATCTTTATAAAAAGATTTCAAATGAACATTGATATCGGTTGAAATAAAATGATTGATTGCTTCTTGATCCAAACCATCTGCTTTTAATAAGGCTGCTTTATCCCCGATGATGTCGTAGAGATTGTAAGGCAATTCATAGGAATCTGATTGAATATTGTTTAAGTTTTGATTCGGTTGAATGCTGATCTTCGGTTCAAGGATTTTAGAAAGCTCCGCCAGCTCATTGCGGCGATTCCCCAAAACGATCAATCCCGAACGAATCCCTTCTGGCAAATCGATCAAATCGATCTCAATCTCATCTTGTTGCATATGATTCAAAAAGCCCCGAGCACAGACGAGCTGGACATTGGATTTCAATTGACCGATATTCCCAAAACTGACACTGCCGATCAACGCTTTGACTACATCTTCTGTCAAGGTGATCGTCCGCTGAATACGGGACGCCTCTTGCCCGACTAACACCCGAACGAGATCGACTTTTTCTGATGCGGGTCGTTTCTCAAAGAAGGGCAGTTGAATATTGATAGGAATGCGTCGGGTAAAGGTATCTAATAGCGTTGAGTTGGGGTCTTCGGTAGTGGCTCCAACGATTCGGACATTCGCTTGATGATTTTTGCCCGTTTCCCCTAAACGACTAAACGTTCCATGGTCCATAAAGTAAAAAATCATTTCTTGCCCTTCTGGCGGTAATCGATGGATCTCATCGAGAAACAACATACTCTCATCCGCTTGATCAATAATACCGATCTTCTCTTGATCGGCACCCGTAAAGGCCCCCCGTACATAACCAAACAAATGGCTCATCAAAAGCTCTGGGTTATTTGCATAGTCTGCACAGTTAAAGACGATCAATTCTTTGTCATCGGCAATTACTTGATTGCTTTTGGCAAACTGAAACATTGCATGGGCAAAGTAGGTTTTCCCAGAACCAGTAGGCCCTGTGATCAAGCAGTTTAGCCCTTTTGGCGGATACAAGATCGCTGCTTTTGCCTGCTCAACGGCATTTTTCATACTTCCGTTGGCACCGATGATCGTCGCAAAAATATCTCGGTCAGAGGGTTTTCCTTGTACCCGTTGAGGGAAGGCTTTTTCTCTTTGCGGGCGACTTTCTTTGTAGCTTGGCACATACTTTTCCCTACTGCTGGGATCGACCCCTGCCGCCCAGTAGCGAACAGGCCGCGAGTCGCTTTTTTCGACGCGCCCTTCTTTGACAAGCTTATTTAAATCCTTACTGGCATTACTGCGCTGAATGGCTAAATGATCGGCAACTTCTGAAGTAGACAACCCTTTCTTTTCCCCTAAGCCGCTCATCGTATTTTCGACGATATATTGATAAATCCGTTCGATTCGCTTGCCCAACAGCTTCGCCTCCTTGTTTTTTCCACTTGAATACTTTACTCATTTTTCTATAAAAAAGCAACTTTTTTTCCGTACAGAAAAAGCAAAATACTTTGTTCGAAAGAGCAATAGAACGTCCTATCACATGCTACTCTCAGCATAAAGCATTTTGCCAAAAAAAGATATTCAAAAGTCAGGATGCGTTAGGCTTTTTCATTGGGAATGAACGCTGGTACCTTCTCAGGAAACCATTGCAGTTCTTTTTGCATCCAAATCACATCGTGCCATTGATTGAACTTATAGCCGACATGCGCAAAATCAGCAACTTTCCGATACCCAAGCTTCTCATGAAAAGCCTCGCTTTGTTGATTGCCTCCTGTAATGCATGCAGTCAGATTGACCACGTTTTGCGCTTTTAATTTTTCTTCAAGCGCTTGATAAAGAGCGGTGCCGAGCCCTTTTGCTTTGGCATCCGGTGCTAAATAAACGGTTACTTCAACGGTCCAATCGTACGCAGCCCGTTCTTTATAGGTTGACGCATAGGCATAACCGACGATTTCACCAGCCTCTTCTGCAACGAGATACGGGTAACGTTTCAAGGTCTTGGCGATGCGTTCCGCGAATTCTTGAACCGATGGCACCTCCGTTTCAAAGGTAATCGGTGTATTTTCTACATAATAAGCATAGATCGCTGTCAAGGCTTGGGCATCTGCAATCGTGGCAGAACGTATCGTCATAGAATCCCTTCTTTCAGTAAATTTTTTCCCAGTATACTCTTTCTGAACAAAAAAAACAATCCGCTTTTGACGGATCGTTTCCTAGTGATAAATGATTTAGCGGGCTTTTTCAGCTCCGCAATACACGGTAAGATGCTGTGGCAGTACCGCTACTGTGATTGGCAATTCAGGTCCCGGATCACCATCGACATTTGTTTCGATCGTTGCCCCATCCGTCAAACGAATCGCAGCTTTATCAAAGGTTTGATAGCCAAGAACATCATTTGATTCTGTCACCCCTTTGAGAAGCTCTGGGACACTTTTGACGGTCTCCCAAAGATTCGTATCCTTCAAGTAGATCAGATGTAATTTGCCGTCATCGGTACTCGCTTTAGGCAAAAGAGATTCGAAACCGCCGATCGTATTGGATGACCCAACGATCATCGTACTGCTTTCCACAGCGATCGTCGTTTTTTCGCCATTATTTTCGGCGGTCACTTCAAACGGATGACTTTCATTTTTCCGCACTTCCCGCAGACCAGAAACAAAATAGGCCATTTTTCCCAGCTTCGTTTTTTCTTCGACCTCTACGTTGTTGATCGCTGCTGGAATCATACCGATCGCCACCACATTGGTAAAATAGGCTTGATTAACCTGACCAATATCGATTTTGCGGGTGTGATCCACTGCAAATGATTCGATGGCTTCCTTAGGATCTAGTGGAATCGCTAATGCTCTGGCTAAATCATTTACTGTTCCCAGCGGGAAGAAACCAAAATTTGGTCGTTTGTCATGAGGGGCTAAGCCATTGACCGCTTCATTGACGGTACCATCACCGCCCATTGCAAAGACACTGTCAAAATCTGCTGCCGCTTCAGAGGCAAAACGTGTGGCATCTCCTTCTTTTTCGGTATGCTTGACCACGACTTCTGAAAAAGCTTCCCGCAGCTTTTCTTCTGCCAGCTGCTCATATTCTTGGGCCTGTTCCCCACCAGAGCTTGGATTGACGATCAATAATGCTTTCATAAAACAGCCTCCTTGTTTGGGTTCATTTTCTATGAATCCAGTATAACAAGTTTCACGAAACCTGTCTTAAACGACCTCCGCCTATCCCCTACAAAAAAAAGCACAGCCTAATCAGACTGTGTTTTTTTCGAGTACTCACTTCATTTTATTAAACCAATCGTTTACGCAAACGCCCAGAAATAAAATCAATGATCGTGACCGTCACCACGATCCCTAATAAAATGATCCCTACACGGCTCCATGAACGCGCATTGATGGCAAAGATCATCGGTGTACCGATCCCACCTGCCCCTACGATCCCTAAGATCGAAGCTGAACGGACAGCCAGTTCAAATCGATACAAGGTAAAAGAAAGAAATTCTGGGATCAGTTGCGGCAATGTCGCAAAGCCTAATACATCCCAGCGGCTTCCTCCCGCACTAATGACGGATTCCGAGGGACCATGGTCCATGTTTTCGATCGCTTCGCTGTAAAGCTTTGCCAGCATCCCAATGGAATGGACACTGACCGCCAAGACACCAGCAAAGGAGCCCGGACCTACCGTTTTGATAAACATGATGGCTAAGACGATTTCTGGAAACGTTCGAATCGCCGTCAGCACGATTTTCCCAAATCCCGATAACCAGCGAGGGCTGTTTTTGCTGCGCGCCGCCCAAAAGGCAAAAGGAATACTTAAAATCGATGACAAAAAGGTCCCAACAAAGGCAATCGCGACGGTTTCGATCATCAGACTGATCAAATCTTCGCCATCACCGGTATAAACATAGCCCCAATCAGGATGGATCAGGCCATAAAAGATCGAGCCGACAATTTGACCGACATTTTCTTTAACACCAGCAAAGGGCACGCCAGCAAAAGCCCAGATATAAAGGAGGATAACGACTACAGCGATCAGCCAATTCCGTATTTTTTTCTTTTTCGGTTCTGCTGGCAACATCATAATAATCGCTCCCTTAATCTATTACTAATGGTATCAATCACCAAAACAACTGCAAAAATCACTAAGACGATGATCGACGTCTGGTCATATCGAAATTGGCTTAAAGATCGTTGTAAGAAAACACCGATTCCGCCTGCGCCGATATACCCAAGAATCGTCGATGCCCGCACATTGATCTCAAAGGCATAAAGCAAGTAACTAAGAAAATGACTCATGACTTGCGGTACGACTGCATAGCGGATGATATCAAACTTCGATCCTCCAGAAGCCGTGATCGCTTCGATCGGACCTTCATCAATCGTTTCAATCGATTCATAAAACAATTTGGTGATCATCCCAAAAGAAAACACAGAGATGGAGATCACCCCTGCAACGGGACCAATTCCGACAATGGCGACAAATAAAGCCGCCAGCATCAAATCAGGTACCGTCCGAATGATATTCAAAACAAAACGGAAACAACCACTGATCCAATGATTGGTCATGATATTTCGTGCTGCTAAAAGTGAAAACGGAAAGGCCGCCAGTGCACCAAAGGTTGTGCCGATGATCGCCATTTGGATCGTTTGCAAAATCGGCTCAACAATGATTTTGGCATATGCCCAATCAGGATGAGCCATCTTTTGTAAGATGACATTCATTTGACTGCTATTGCTAAAGAACCGTGCCAAATCAACACCTGAAATAGAGCCGCTAACGAACAATACCACTAAAAAAATGACGAGCCAAAGAACATTTTTCCATAGTCCGCTGCGTTTCGGCAACGTATTTGTCGTCATTGTCCCGCCCCTTCCTGCTCTTCCATGATCTCGCTGCCATAAATCTGTTTCAATCGCTGATCGGTCGCTTCACTGACAGGTCCATCAAAAACCAAGCCTCCGTCTCGCAACCCGATGATCCGCGTGCCGTATTCTCTAGCCAATTGGACAGAATGTAAATTGACTACGATGGTGATCCCCAGATCTTGATTGATCCGTTTTAAGTCATTCATGACTTTTTCAGTGGTTAACGGATCCAATGAAGCAACTGGTTCATCCGCTAAAATAATCTTCGGCTCTTGCGTCAACGCCCGGGCAATCGAAACCCGCTGCTGCTGACCGCCAGACAATTCATCGGCTCGGGTATAGACTTTTTCTGCTAAATTGACCCGCTGCAGTGATTGATACGCCAACTCTTTGTCCGCTTGCGGAAACAGACCCAGCAGCATTTTGATCGTGGGATGATAAGCCACCCGCCCCGTTAAGACGTTTCGCAAGACACTCGAACGTTTCACCAAATTGAAGCTTTGGAAAATCATGCCAATGTCTCGACGAATCAAGCGCAGCTCTCTTCCTTTTGCTTTTGTGATCGACTTGTTATCGATTAAAATCTCTCCGCTTGTGATCTCGTGCAGTCGATTGATGGAGCGCAGCATCGTCGATTTCCCTGCACCGGATAAGCCCACTACGATGACAAATTCCCCTTTTTTGATATCGATGTTCAAGTCCTTCAACCCCAACACCCCATTTGGGTATTGCTTGGTCACATTCTGAAATGAAATAATCGTTTCGTTCTCTAGAGCCATGATTCTCCTACTTTCTTTCCATTAGGTAAAAATTGCTGTCCATTCGAAAAGGGTACCTCAACTACCGGTACCCTCCCGATCTATTCATCTATTAATTATTGTCCGACTTGTTCCGCATACTCTCTTACGATGTCGAAATTGCTGTCTTGTGAAACAACGTATCCTTCATGAGAGTAAATATCAGAGATGATTTGTTTTCCTTCTTCATCTTTTCCGATCGCGATAAAGGCATCTTGGATTTTTTTGTCCCACTCTTCACTCATATCGCTGCGAACACTGATCGTATCGTTCGGAATCGGTTCGGTAAAGTACATTGGTTCTACCTCATCCATGATTTCTGGGTAATCATTTTTGACCGTGTTACGGGCATCTTCAAAAACGAACGCCGCATCAACGTCGCCATTCAAGACTGATAAGACCGCTTGGTCATGGCCTTTGACTTGAACAGTCGTCACATCCGTATTGATATCGATGCCTGCTTTTTTCATTTCTGCTACTGGCCAAACATAACCGGCAGAAGAAGTAACATCTTGCGTGGCAATCGTTTTGCCTTTTAAATCTTCCAACTCTTTGATGTCGCTGCCGCTTTTTACGACGATCATTGAACGATAGCTATCAACCAATTCATCCGTTGATTCGCCACCAGGCTGCTTGATGCCATAACGCTGTGCTTGCAATAACACCTTTACATTGCTTTGCTCATTTGCTAAAACATAGGCATTCGGCGGTAAAAAGCCGACATCTACTTGTTTCGAAGCCATTGCTTCGACGATTGTATTGTAGTCAGTGGAAACACTCACTGTGACTGGAATCCCCAATTCATCACTTAACAATTGCTCAAGTGGTTTTGCTTTTGCTTCTAATGTTTCTGCTGCTTGTGATGGGACAAATTGAACGGTCAACTTTTCTGGTACATATCCTGCGTCCTCAGCCGCCGAGTCAGTACTTGCTCCACCTGAGCCACATGCCGCCAGCGTAACTGCTGCCACCAAACCTAAACCAAACATTGCCGTTTTCTTCCAAACTTTCATCACTTTTTCTCCTTTTCATTAAAAAAATCGAACTCATGGAATTCCGAACTTTCCTTTTTGATTATAAAAAACCAACGAATTAAAAACAATCTTTTTCGAATTACGAACGTTTTCTTTTTTGATAATGTTCGTGTTTTGACCAAAATCATTCGTGAGCACATTCTCAATAATCAACGTTTTTCGAAAGTTTCTTTCCATTTGTTCTACTTCCTCAGAGTATCAAATGAATATAAGGTTTGTGTTGTCAACGTGTAAAGATTCTGTTAACAGCAAAAGGAACTTTGTGAACAACAAAGCATGGACATACTCGTCATTCTTACCCCAAGTGCACAAAATTTCTTGAAACGTCTAGCCAGAAGATGACCGCACACTTTTTTTTACGAAACAACACAAAAAAAGCAGAGGATTCCCTTAAGAACCTCTGCTTTTGACCTCATTCTCTTACTGTAGAAAGAGTCATTTACCCTTGGTCCGTTGGGAGCTGCAACAAGAGTACATGCTCGTTCTCAATCATTTCACCCGTCAAAACAAAGCCATTGCGTTCGTAAAGCTTCGTTGCGATCTCGTTGCCATCCACAGCGGAGATCCTTAATTCTTGCGCTTGGATATGGGTTTTGAACCAATCTAACCCAGCAAGAAACGCCTGAGTGCCTAACCCTTGATTTTGGAAATTTTCTGCGATCATAAACCGCTCGATCCACCACGAAGCTTTTGGATAATCCTCATCCGCCTCGTAAAAACTAAATAGGATAAAGCCGACCATTTCCTCACCATTGTATAGGGCAAATGCCTGACGAGGTTCCTCATAGATCGCCTCTAACATTGAGTACCAATTGGGCGCAACAAAGTCTTCTTGCTCCTTCGTTGTCTTCAAATTCATGCACGCACGATAGTTTTCCTTCGTGATTTCTTTTAATTGAATCATTGCTTCGCTCCTTATCTAAGCCATTACAAATAACTATTTCGTTAAAACGGTTTCATTGGTGTATAAAAAAACACCCAGGTTACTTTTACGTAATCTGGATGTCATTTTCTTATGCTTCTTGCGCTACTGGATAAACAGATACTTGTTTTTTGTCGCGGCCTTTACGTTCGAAACGAACAACGCCGTCAACTTTTGCAAACAATGTATCATCTCCACCGATACCTACGTTTACCCCTGGGTAAATTTTAGTACCGCGTTGGCGATAAAGGATTGATCCGCCTGAAACGGTTTGACCGTCAGCACGTTTCGCACCTAAACGTTTTGATTGAGAGTCACGTCCGTTAGAAGTAGAACCCCCACCTTTTTTGTGAGCGAAGAATTGCAAATTCATTTTCATCAACATGAGATGCACCTCCTAGTTTTCTTTAGTAGTTTTGATTTGGATATAATCGTTGTACTCTTCTTGAACTGATTGCAAGCCGATCAACAAATTTTCTAAAAGAATTTGTGCGATATTCGACTGCTCTTGGGTTAAACGAGAAGGCAGTGTGACTAATAAGTACCCACCATTTTCGTTATCTGCTTCAACTTTTGGCGCAACGCCAGCCAAAGCATCGATCCCATTGACTGCACTGATCGCTAAAGCGGATGCTGCAGCACAGACGATGTCTTTGCCGTATTCTCCTGCTTGTGCGTGTCCAGCTAGTTCAAAAGAAACAATCCGACCAGAGTCATTTCGTTTGAATGTCCCTTTGATCATATTCGTTACCCTGCTTTTCGTAAGAATTAAGCGTTGATCGCGTCAATAACAACTTTTGTGTAAGGTTGACGGTGACCTTGTTTACGGTGTGAATGTTTTTTAGGTTTGTATTTGAAAGTTACGACTTTCTTTTGTTTGCCGTGTTTTTCAACAGTTCCTTCAACAGTTGCTCCTGCAACGATTGGGGCACCCACTTTTGTTGATTCGCCACCTACTAAGATAACTTCATCAAAAGTAACCTTTTGTCCAGCTTCAACGTCTAATTTTTCAACGTAGATTGCTTGACCCACTTCAACTTTTACTTGTTTCCCACCAGTTTTGATAATTGCGTACATGCTCTACAGCACCTCCTTATAATATACTTAGACTCGCCATCCCAAGTGACTTTCGTACTTACTACTTGTTCTGTGCGGTTGTAGCTGTGGAGTCCACAATTACAACAGATTAACTTTATCAAAATGTTTTCCTAAAGTCAATCACTAATTAAGGAAAAGACAGAATTCTTTTGCTACTAGTCATTTCCTTTTGTGCATTTTTTATTTTCTATTACTATAGAAGAAAGAGCACAAGTGAAACAGAATTGGAGGAGTTTTCATGCAATACCCCAAAGAATTAGCCACTGCCGTTCAACAGGCGTCCCGCAGTTATCCGTTGGAAGGATTTGTTCCCGGTCAAGGACCGCTGCAGCCCAAATTGATGATCGTTGGGGAAGCCCCTGGACGAACCGAAATCGAGAATTTTATTCCTTTTAGCGGACAAGCAGGAAAAGAATTGATGAAATCGTTGGCTTTAGCCGGTTTGACCCGTGAGGATGTCTACATCACCAGCGCTGTTCGCAGCCGCCCATACTCCGTCAAAGAACGGATCAACAAGCGCAGCGGTGCCCATGAGATCGTCCATCCCAATCGGACACCTACCAAAAAAGAAGTCTTGCTACACGCACCGCTGCTTGACTACGAGTTGTCCGTTGTAGATCCGCCTGTCATTGCAACTGTTGGCAATATCGGACTGCAGCGATTATTAGGCAACGCCTATTATATCAAAGATCACCATGGCGAAGTGATCCGTTCCAAAATACAAGAAAGCAATCCAACAAAAGATGGCTATCAATGGTCGGAAAAAGAATATTTGATCGTGCCGATGTATCATCCCGCTGCGATCTTTTACAATCGAACGTTGACTCCGCAAATCGAAGCCGATTGGCGAGGGTTAAGAAACATCCTCTCACAAATACCAGCCGACGAATAACGACCAGTCCCCTAGCCCTACTGCCAATACGCTGGAATCGTCTGCTCATAGGCGGTGATTTTCGCCTCTTCCTGCAACGTGATACTGATCTCATCGAGACCGTGGATCAATTTGTGTTTCCAGGTAGCATCGATTGCAAAGAAATGCTCCTCCCCGGCAACGGTCACACATTGCCTTGGCAAGTCAATGCTGATTTTTTCTGAAGCAGGCAGCGAAGCGATCCTTTGGCGAACAGTCAAAGGCAGCTCGATGGGCAGCAGCCCGTTTTTGGTGGCATTCATATAGAAAATATCACCGAAGCTGCCAGCAATCACGGCTTTAAAGCCGTAATCCAACAGCGCCCATGCCGCGTGCTCTCGAGAAGAGCCAGAACCAAAATTATCACCAGTGACGAGGACTTGAGCGGTCTGATATGCTGGATCATTCAAGATAAATGCTGGATTAGGCTTGCGTTGCGGCAAATAGCGCCAATCGTCAAATAAAAATTCACCAAAGCCCGTTTTTTCAACGCGCTTCAAATAATTTTTCGGTAGGATTTGATCGGTATCGATATTGTCATTCATCAAAGGCAGCGTCGTACCTTCAAATTGCGTAAAAGCTTCCATTAACCAACACCTCCAACCACTTCTCGTACATCGACAAAGCGCCCATGAATCGCAGCTGCTGCCGCCATCGCTGGACTACAGAGGTGCGTCCGCGCGTTTTTCCCTTGCCGTCCAACAAAATTGCGGTTTGATGTGGAGGCACAGTGGACGCCTTCTGGTACTTTATCAGGATTCATTCCTAAGCACATGGAACAGCCAGGCTCCCGCCATTCAAAACCAGCGTCAATAAAGACTTTGTCTAAACCGATCGCTTCCGCTGCTTTACGAACAGGGCGTGAACCAGGAACGATAATACCAGTGACACCTTCTTTGATGGTCTGACCTTTCAAAATCGCCGCTGCCTCTTGCAGATCAGACAAACGACCATTGGTACACGATCCAATAAAAATGTATTCAATGGGGATATCAGCAGCTGTCTGTCCAGGTTGCAGCGCCATATATTCATAGGCTTGCTGATCATTGTGATCCCGCACTTCAGGAAACGCTTCGCTGACTGGTACCCCCATTTCTGGATTGGTTCCCCAAGTGATATAGGGTTCTAAGGTTGTTGCGTCTAGGGTGATCAGGGCATCATAGTTAGCATCTTCATCGGTATAAAGGCTTTGCCAATCAGCCACCGCACTGGCAAACGCTCGTGGCGCAAAGCGTCGATCCTTCACATAAGCAAAGGTCGTTTCATCAGGGGCGATCAAGCCCATTTTCGCCCCACCTTCGATCGACATATTGCAAATGGTCATGCGTTCTTCCATCGTCAGGCTACGGATCGTTTCGCCAAAGAATTCTACGGCATAGCCACCACCAAAATCAGTGCCATGGGTCGCGATCAATGCCAAAATAATATCTTTGGCGTACACTCCCGGCTGCAGCTGACCGGTAATCTCAACTCCCATGCGTTTCGGTTTTGTCTGCCAAATCGTCTGTGTCGCAAAGACATGCTCTACTTCACTCGTACCGATCCCAAACGCGATCGCACCGAAAGCACCATGGGTGGCAGTGTGGGAATCCCCGCAAACGATCGTTTTCCCTGGTTGGGTCAAGCCAACTTCTGGGCCAACCATGTGGACGATTCCTTGGTTGGCAGAGCCATTGTCACACAATTCGATCCCAAAATCTCGACAGTTTTTACGTAACGTGTCCATTTGCTTTTTTGCAACCAGATCAGTGATGGTAAAAATATCTTTGGTAGGCACGTTGTGATCCATCGTTGCGAAGGTTTTTTCGGGACAACGGACGGTCCGTCCCGCTTGCCGTAATCCTTCGAAGGCTTGCGGTGTCGTCACTTCATGGATCATATGCAGATCGACATAAAGCAGCTGCGCTTGCCCTTCTTCTCCTGTGATGACATGCCGATCCCATAGTTTATCAAACAGCGTTTTCCCCATAATTGCTCACTCCTAACTGTGCAATAACCGCTTCTGTAAAGGCAGTTGTCGTTGCTGTACCACCTAGATCACGGGTCAAGATCCCCGCATTCATTACCTCGTAACAAGCACTTTCGATGGTATCCGCCAGCTCTTCCTCTTGAAAGGACTCTCTTAGCATCATGACGACAGATAAAATCATGGAAACCGGATTGGCGCAATTTTGCCCAGCGATATCAGGTGCAGAGCCATGAATCGGTTCATATAAAGAAACCCCTTCTGCGCCATGACTTGCGCTAGGCAGCACCCCTAAGGACCCTGGCAAAACCGAGGCTTCATCACTTAAAATGTCGCCAAAGAGATTTTCTGTCACGATTACATCAAAGTCTTTGGGATTTTGGATGATTTTCATAGCGGCGGAATCAACATATTGATGGGTCAACTGACAATCTGAGAATTCCTGTGCCGTTTCTTCCGCTAATCGGCGCCAAAGTCGGCTAGTCGCCAACACATTTGCTTTATCGACAGAGAGAACCCGCTTCTTCCGCGTGCGAGCAATCTCAAAGGCTTTACGCAAAATCCGTCGAATCTCTGCTTGATGATAATGATTGATGTCGTAGGCTTCTTCAGGTTTTTCTGCTTTTTCGCCAAAATAGATACCGCCAGTCAACTCACGAACGATGACAAAATCTGTCCCCCGAAGGATCGCTTCTTTAATGGGAGATAAAGCAATCACCGCATCAACTACTTTGATGGGTCGAATATTGGCGTATAGCCCTAACGCTTGACGCAAATTCAAAAGTCCTTTCTCGGGTGTTATCGGTGCGTTTTCCCAAACTGGATCACCAATGGCTCCTAAAAGGATCGCATCCGCCTGCTGGCAAGCTTGTAGTGTTTCTTGCGGCAATGGCTCTCCAGTAAGTGCCAGCGCCGCACCACCAAATGGCCGCTGGTCAAAATGAAAGCGTTGAAGATGGTCTGGACAAGCCGCTTTCAATACCGCAAGCGCACTGGCCATAATTTCTGGTCCGATGCCATCTCCTGCTAAAACCACGATCTTTTTCAAACAAGGACACCTCGATTCTTTAAAGCTGCGCTAGCCTGTACATAAGCTTTAGCTGACGCCTGCAAGACATCAAAGTCTAAGCCGATCCCGCTGATTTTTTCATTGGTTTCCTGACATTCAATAACCACGTGCACTTCCGCTTGCGCATCTTCCCCACTGGTCAAGGCAGTGATCTCATAGTTCAACAACTTCGGCTGCTGCTGGAAAATCTGATCGATCGAGTTGTAGATTGCTTGGATACTGCCGGCACCGATTGCTGATGCCACTTGTTTTTCCTCGTCTTTGATGATAGAAACCACCGCTCCTTGATGGCCATTGGACACGTATTGCAGCTGAACTGACTCCAACTCACAGCCATCTTCTTGGCTGCGTCCCTGGTCAGCCACCAACGCTAACAAATCTTGTTCGGTCACTTGCTTTTTCTTATCTGCCAACTCTTTGAAACGTTTAAACAATTCGTTGGTTTCTTCTTGGTCAAACTGGTACCCCAGCTGCTGCATTTTATCGACAAACGCATGGCGGCCAGAAAGTTTGCCTAGAGGCAGTGAGTTGGTTTGTACGCCTACCAGTTGCGGGGTAATGATTTCGTAAGTTTCAGGATTTTTCAAGACGCCATCTTGATGAATCCCAGATTCATGGGCATAGGCATTGCCGCCGACGATTGCTTTGTTTTTCGGTACCGTGATCCCAGACAAACGTGCCACCAGATCGCTGGTGCGTTTTGTTTCGTTTAACTTGATGTTGGAGGTAGCCTGATAGAAATCATTGCGAATATGCAACGCCAGCGCCACTTCTTCTAATGCGGTATTGCCCGCTCGTTCGCCGATCCCGTTGATCGTTCCTTCCACCCGATCAGCACCATTTTCGATAGCTGCCAGCGCATTGGCTGTCGCCATCCCCAAGTCATCATGACAATGGGAAGAAAAAATGATCGGCTGCTCACTCTTGATATTGGCGATCAAATAGGCAAAAAGCGCACCATATTCCGTAGGATTAGTAAACCCTACTGTATCGGGCACATTGATGATCGTCGCGCCGGCATCAATCGCTGTTTGAACCGCCTCAAGCAAGAAGGCCTTATCGGTGCGGGTGGCATCTTCTGGCGAAAATTGAACTTTTTCAAAGCGTTCACGGGCATAAGCCACATGTTCTTTGATGGAAGCAAGTACTTCTGCTTTCGTCATATTCAGCTTGTACTGGCGATGCACCTCACTCGTTGCTAGAAAGACATGGATCTGGGGATCGACGGCTTGATGAAGAGCTTCATAGGCACGATCAATGTCTTTTTTCTGACAACGGGCAAGTCCTGCAACGGTCATTTTCGTCACCGCCCCAGCAATCGCTTGGACTGCTTGAAAGTCTCCTTCTGATGCAATCGGAAAGCCTGCTTCGATCGTATCGATCCCCCATTTTTCTAATTGCAGCGCCAGTTGAACCTTCTCTTTTGTATTGAAGTTGACTCCCGGCGTCTGTTCACCGTCTCTCAATGTGGTGTCAAAAAACTGGATTTTTCTCATCACTATTTCCTCCTTGGCAGTGGTAGGGGCACGCTTGGCGCGACCTCATTCAAACAAATTGAAAAAATGGTATAAAAAAAGCACTCCATAAAGGGTTTCCTTCATGCAATGCGAATAGGACTCTTCAAATGATGCCTTAAAAAGGCGGGTCATAGAAAAAGAGTCCTTACGATAATAATAATAAAAATGCAGCTGTTTGTTTCAATCGTTTATCCATCGTCGTCACCTATCACTTTTTTTATCTTGTTATGAAGATACCAAACAGCAGGTTCCTCTGTCAACACTTTTCCCTGAATTTTCTGAATATTTCGATAAAAAGTTCGTTTTCGCCCTGATGATGGGTTGCTTTTCATCCTTGATGAAAATTTAAGCAGAACCTGACGAGATCTTCACAGGATTTTAACCAAACCTCCACATAACACCGTTATGATAGAAATATCCCAAAAATATTTTTCACCCCTTTATCCTGCCAGTCGTATGACTGGTTTTTTTGTTGTTCCAAAGACTCGAAAAGATTGAACTTAAGGTGAGTTATTCGTATAATAAGGGGCAGCGATAAATGAGGAGGATGAAGATGCGCAACGAAATGATGCATCGTCCAGTAGTCAAACCAGAACTAGTGGCGTTTATGCGTGAAAAACAAAAACAATTACCCGGCGAACTTGGTGAAATCGAGCAAGCCGCTCATGAAAAAGAAGTGCCAATCATCCCACATGAAACTGTGGTCTTTTTGCAGTTTTTATTGGGACAGCTTCAGCCAAAAGAAATCCTTGAGATCGGCACAGCGATCGGTTTTTCTTCAAGCTTGATGGCACAATGTGTGAAAGAGGGTCATGTCACAACAATCGATCGCTTTGACGTCATGATCCGCAAAGCCAAAGAAACCTATGCTCGCTTAGGAAATGAAGACAAAATCACGCTTTTAGAAGGACAAGCGGCAGATGTCCTGCCTACATTGAGTGGGCCTTATGATTTTATCTTCATGGACAGTGCCAAATCGAAATACATTGAATTTTTGCCAGAATGTCTGCGTCTGTTACGCAAAGGTGGCGTGTTGATGGTGGATGACGTGTTCCAAGCTGGAACGATTCTACAACCCATCGAAGACATCCCTCGCAACCAGCGAGCGATCCATCGCAAGTTGAATCTTTTCTTGGATACCGTGATGAACCATCCTCAGCTGACCTCCACCCTCGTCCCTTTAGGAGATGGTGTGATTCTCATTACGAAAGAAGCAGATAGCGTAATCCTTGAGGAACCTGAGAAAGGTTGAGGGCAGCTGCGCTTCCTTTTTTCAAAGAAAAAATAAGAAAAGGGCGAAAAGAGATTGACATTGCTGCGCCCTTTTTCTATAATGTTATTTGTTGCTGATTGATTTCAACAGCTTAGGCGAAGTGAGCATTCGCTGAAATTTATTTGTTCCAGTAGCTCAGCCGGATAGAGCATTCGCCTTCTAAGCGAACGGTCGGGGGTTCGAATCCCTCCTGGAACGTTATATTATCGTGCATAGCGCTAGCAGATCGTTAGGAATCTTGATTCCTAGCGATTTTTTTTGACAAATTTTTTAAAAGCCACTTTTTTCAAACGTCACTTTTACCACAAATCAGCAGCACGGTGCTTTTCTTTTGCAAACAATCTATTAACTAATTATCTAAAACATCATTAATTATAACATATAGTTTTAACTGCTAAATAAATATGATATTATCCTCTCAAAGAGCGGCTTAATTGCAAAGCTCGTTTATGGTTTCCCATAATCCAGTAGCTTCACGTTTTTAGATATTATACTTCTCGAACACAACTAACAAAATTTATTCCATAGGAGGAATTTTGATGGAAGAATGTCCTTTTTGCCGTATCGTCTCTGGAAAAATAAAAAGCCATGTAATCTATGAAAATGACAGTGTTTGCGCCTTCCTTGATCATGCCAAAGACGTGGATTATCATATGCTGGTTATTCCTAAAAAACATTACACCAGTATTTTAGACTGCGACCCCGTTCTTCTTGCTCACCTCATTCAAACGGTTCAAAAAATAGCAGATCATTGTGTCACTCGCTTAGGATTTGATGGGATTAATTTGCTAAGCGCAGCAAATCAAGCAGCGGGTCAATCAGTCCCTCACTTTCATCTTCACTTGATTCCGAGAAAAAAATGTGACGGTATCAATGCGTGGCCCACATTCAATGGCGCAGCGCTCTCTTTAGAGGAAGCAGCGGCATTTTTGACCTTTGAAACAGATAGTAAGGGAGTTTAAACAAAACTCAGTAGACTAAATCTTACTTAAAAGCGCTTCTTAAAATACTTGATAATACTTTACTTGTTCTGCTAGCTGATCAGCTGGTCGAGCACCATCCAGTACATAGTCGGCTGTTTCAGCAATGATCTGTTCGTGTAAAACAAATAGCTCCCTTGCATAGGAAAGATAAGTATCTGCCCAAGTCAAAATCGCTTCTTTTGATTCGTTCGTATAATCCCGTTTAATCTGACGAGCAAAAGCAATATCTAGTGGTGTTTTCAAATAAATCACCGTATCGATCAACTGACGCAAATCTTGGTGCTCATATCCGAAGGGAAAGTCCACAAAAATGATTGGGTAAAGTAGCATCGCTCTCTTCAGATCTTTCAGTAGAAGACTGATGTCATATTGATTGATCGCTGCGCGGGGATCTTGTAAAAAATAATCAAAAGATGGTGCTGAGGGCAATGCATCGATACTATAATCATCAAAGGAGATCACTATTCCATCTGCCAATCTACTCAATTCACGAACCAATGTCGTTTTGCCGGACGCTGTAACACCACTGACTACAATTACTTTCCCTCTCTTCATGAAGTCCCTCCTCTGTCGTACCTTCAGTATAACACGCTCAACCAATCCTTTTTCTTATCCTCCCCCTGCAAAAATTATGCTATGCTTGACAAGAATAAAGAAAGCAGGTGTCCTATGGAGATAACGGTATATATCGCAAGCGGGTTTAGTAAAAATCAAACAGGTGGCAACAAGGCTGGAGTCGTTTTGCTGGAACAGCCCCTTACACCACAACAAAAGTTAGCCATCGCAAAAGAGTTAGGCTTTTCAGAAACAGCTTTTTTATCGAAATCCCCTGAGGCCGATTTCCGATTTGACTATTTTACACCAAAAGAAGAAGTTGACTTATGCGGACATGCAACAATTGCTTCCTTTGCTCTATTGTCATATTTGAACAAACTTTCCAAGCAACAGTATCGCATCGACACCAACGCCGGACGTTTGTCGATCACCATCAAAGACGGTGTCATTTTCATGGAACAGAACAAACCGCTGTTTTCAGATGTCCTTTCACTAGAACAATTAGCTGACTGTTTCGATACCAGTGCTATCAATGATCAAATTCCTATTCAAATCGTTTCTACAGGATTAAAAGATATCCTTGTTCCAATCAAAACAACGGCCCAGTTGCAGCATGTTGCACCTGATTTTGAGGAAATAAAAAAAGTAAGTGCGCTGCAACAAGTAGTTGGCATGCACTTATATGCAATGGAAAAAGAACGAATCGTTTGCCGTAACTTTGCCCCATTATTTGACATCAATGAAGAATCTGCCACAGGTACTTCCAATGCCGCTTTGGCTTGCTTCTTGCATCAAAAATGTTCCCTTGAAAAAGAAGTGTATCGCTTTGAACAAGGCAGCAATTTAGGTGAACCTTCTGAAATCTTTGTCAAACTAGTTACGACTTCGCGAAAGGAAATCCAACGTGTTTATGTTGGGGGCAGAGGGCATTTTTGCGAGACAGTCACCATCGACACCGATACACTGGCATAATCACAACAATTTAGGCTGATCTTCCATCAGCCTTTTTCCTCTTCACACATCGTGCTCTTTTTCCATAGCAGCCCATCAGTATCTCGAATACTAGTTTTCTCATAAAAAAAAGAACCCAACTTGGGTTCTTTCCTTCACCTTGATTTTCTATGGCTTACCAACAAGTTCTGCTAACAGCTCACTGACTTTAGGCAGTGGCTCGTTCTGTAAGGCTGCTACGATTTTTGAACCGATCACTACCCCATCGCACACTTGGGCAAAGCGCTGCACGTCTGCATTGGTCGAGACTCCGAAACCAGCCAATACTGGAATCGGACTTTTTTCCGAAATGGCTTGCAAATGCTGATCCAGCTGTTCGTTGTATTGGCGATCTTCTCCAGTGACACCGTTCACTGTCACAGCATAGACGAACCCTTCTGCTTCTTCGATCAGCGTCTGAATTCTGTCTGGAGGACTGGTCAAAGAGACCAGCGTGAGCAGCGCGAGATCCGCCGCATCAAACGTAGGCGTTACTAGTGATCGATGTTCAAATGGTAAATCTGGAATAATCAACCCTTTCACATCTGTCGTTTTTAACTCATTTGCTAGCTGTTCAATCCCATAATGAAAGAATGAGTTGGCATACCCCATCAATACCAGTGGAACCTCGGAATGGATGGTTTGCAGCGCAGCAATGATCTTTTTTAAAGTGGTGCCATTGGCTAATGCCTGCATTCCAGCCGCTTGGATGACCGCTCCATCTGCGACTGGGTCTGAAAAGGGCACGCCGATTTCAATGGCGGCTGCGCCATGTGTCGTCAATAGCTCGATTTCTGCCGGCAGGCGTTCCAGTCCGTTGGCACCCGCCATAATATAAGGTACAAACAAAGGCGTGCCTTGTTTTTGGCGCTCTTTTAGTTTCATCGTCAATGTTTTGCTGGTCATTTCGCTGCTCCTTTCCGATCTTTGATTTGTTGAACATCTTTGTCCCCTCGCCCAGACAAACAGATCACTAAGCGTTCTTCTGCTGTCATCGTTGGCGCTAACTTTAAAGCATAGGCAACGGCATGAGCACTTTCCAAAGCGGGAATAATGCCTTCGATTTGAGACAAGAGATAAAAGGCGTCAACAGCTTCTTCATCAGTGACCGCGAAATACTCCGCTCGCGCAATTTCCTTCAAATAAGAATGCTCGGGACCGACACCAGGATAATCCAAGCCGGCTGAAATCGAATAAGGTTCGATCACTTGCCCATCATCGTTTTGCAGCAAATGCATTTTGGTACCATGTAAAATACCGATACTCCCTTTCGTTAAAGTCGCCGCATGCTCGGTAGTATCCACGCCTTTTCCAGCTGCTTCAACGCCAATCAAACGAACGGTCTGATCGTTGATAAAAGGGTAAAACATTCCCATCGCATTGCTGCCGCCGCCAACACACGCAACGACTGTCGTTGGCAGTTGTCCTTCTTTTTCTAATAGTTGCCGCCGTGTCTCACTCCCAATCACACTTTGAAAATCTCGAACGATCTCTGGAAAAGGATGCGGACCGAGTACCGAACCCATCACGTAATGAGTGTCCTCGACGGTTGCAACCCAGTAGCGCAGCGCTTCATTGACAGCATCTTTCAATGTCTGATTGCCTGATGTGACTGAAACCACTTTTGCTCCCAACAATTCCATTCGAAAGACGTTTAGTGCTTGCCGCTGAACATCTACCGCGCCCATAAAAATCGTGCACTCCATACCGAACAACGCGGCCGCAGTTGCTGTGGCGACGCCATGCTGCCCAGCACCGGTCTCTGCTACCACTTTCTTTTTCCCCATCCGTTTTGCTAATAAGACTTGGCCAAGTGCATTATTGATTTTATGGGCACCCGTATGATTCAAATCTTCTCGCTTCAGATAAATTTTGGCACCGCCTAAGTGTTGTGACAAGCGCTGGGCATGATAAAGGGGGGTCTCTCTTCCTACATACTCTTGTAAATATTCCTGTAATTCAGCTTGAAAACTTGCGTCCGTTTGTGCTTCACGATAGACAATTTCCAATTGCTTGACTGCATACATCAATGTCTCTGGCACAAACTGTCCGCCAAAAGAACCATAAAATCCTGTTTTTGTGGGATACTGAGTCATCTTTTTTTCTCCTTTACTAAATGAATAAATTGTTCGATTTTCCGACTGTCTTTCTTGCCCTGGGTTTCAACGCCTGAAGAAACATCGACAGCATAAGGCCTAAAAAGTTGGATCGCCTCTTCTACATTTTCCGCGTGCAACCCGCCAGCAATAAAAAATCGCTCAGACAACGGCAACGGTTCTCTCGCCACTTTTTGCCAATCAAAGGACTGGCCGTTGCCGCCAGCATAAGGGTGATCTCTTACTGGAGCGTCCAATAAACCAAAATCTGCATCGCAGCTCAGGAAATCTTGCTTTAAAGTTTCTGCTTCTCCATCAAAGGCTTGGATCACTGCGATCTTTTGATGAGCAAAAACCCCCTTCTGAATGGCTGTTTGCAAAGATGGCAGAACCGTTCCATGGAGCTGAATCGCTGTCAGTTGGGCGGCTTGAATTGCCGCTTGCACTTCTTCAACACTTGGAGAAACGAAAACCCCCACTTTCCCTACATTTTCGGGTACTTGCTCCGTTATCTTGCGGACTTGGGTCGGATCGATTCTCCGACGGCTTTCGGCAAAAACAAAGCCAAGGTAATCTGCTCCTGCATTGATGGCAGTTTCGACATGCAGGCGTTCGGTGAGTCCGCAAATTTTCACTTTGGTCATCGGCGGCTCACCTGCAAATCTGCCGCTGTTTCAGCAATTCGATGGCTTCTCATCAACGTTTCTCCAACGAGGACTCCATGATAAAACGGTGCAAGCTGCAGCACATCTGCGGCAGTTCGAATACCAGATTCACTGATATAAACCGCCTCTGATGGCTGAGGTGCTATAGCAACACTGACATCCAAGGAAACGTCAAAAGTTTTTAGGTCACGATTGTTGACACCGATGATTTTGGCACCTAATGCTTGGGCTTGTTGAAATTCAGCCGCATTATGAGTCTCAACGAGTACTTCCAACCCTAGTACTTCGGCTTCTTGATACAGCGCGACGAAACGGGCTGGCTCTAACGCAGCCACGATCAATAAAACGATACTGGCACCTGCATTCTTGGCGCGAATCAATTGTTTTTTGTCGATAATGAAGTCTTTGCATAGTATAGGCACCGAAACAGCCTTACTGACTGCTTCAAGATCTGCCAGCGAGCCTTTGAAAAACTGCTGGTCGGTCAAAACGGAAATCCCGCTGACACCCGCGGTTTCATAAGCTTGCGCTTGCGTGATTGGGTCGATCGCTTGATTAATGTCTCCTTTTGAAGGTGAAGCTCGCTTGATTTCAGCAATGAGGTGCATCTTTTGTGGTCGTTCCTTGACTTGCTGATAAAATGATGGGCGTTTCGCTACGACCTTTTCGGTTTCTTGTGGCATCGCGGCAACTTCTTCAACTTTTTTCTGGATGATCGTTTCTAAAAAATCCATGATTCTCCTCCTTACAGCTTTCGTAATTATTGACTATTTGACTGGCGGATCAACTCCTGCAGTTTGTCATAGGCGGCGCCCGAAGCGATACACGCCCGTGCCATCGCAAACCCTTCTGCTAGCGTGGTGGCTTTGCCGTTAGCGTAAAAGCCTAACCCTGCATTTAAGACCACCGTTTCTAGATAAACGGAGGGTTGATTTTTCAACACCGCAGTTAAGATCGCCGCATTTTGAGCGGCATCCCCGCCGACGATCGCCTCGATCGGCGCTGGCGTAAAGCCGTACGCTTGTGGATCCAAAGAAAAATTGGCTACCTCTCCTCCTTGATAAAAGCTGATCGCAGTTTCACCTGCCAAATTGGCTTCATCCATTCCGTTGCATCCATGGATCACCATTGCTTTTTGCCGACCAAGACTGCCTAACGCCTGAGCGGTGTCGGCCAAGCTCTCGCCTGCGTAAGTCCCAATCAGTTGCGTAGTCAACGGAACAGGATTGATCAAGGGGCCTAATAGATTAAAAATCGTTGGCGTTGCTAATTCTTGCCGTATCTTCATCACTGCTTTCATGCCGGGATGCAACGAGGGAGCGAAGAGAAACGCGATGCCGACAGTCGTTAATAGCTCAGCGATTTTTTCTGGTGATGCTTGGATCGATACCCCCAAGCAGGCTAAGACATCGGCACTGCCTGAACGACTAGAGATACTGCGATTGCCGTGTTTTGCCATCGTGATTCCCCCAGCTGCTAACACGAAAGCCGCCGTAGTGGAGACATTAAAACTATTGGAGTGGTCGCCGCCAGTACCGCAATTGTCCATGGCGTCTCCTCCTTCATAAGGAATGGTCACGGCATGCTCTAACATGATTTCCGCTAAAGCGGTCAATTCGGCGGCTGTGATGCCGTTGATCTTCATCGCAACTAACGCTGCCCCCAATTGACTTTCTGAAAACATCCCGCTTAAAATTCCTTGAGCAAAGTGGCGCATCTCCTGATAACTTAAATGACTGCCATTAAAAAGCTGCTGGGTGATTTGCTGCGGCTGCTGTATTTTGACTGCTTCCATAAATGTTCCTCCTTTTTCATTTGCTGCTTTTTGCTGAGTTTTCTGGAATGAGTTCAAGAAACCGTTGGATAAAAAATACCCCTTCGTTTGTCCCCATTGATTCAGGGTGGAATTGAAGTCCTACGATCGGCTTTTGTCGATGCTGGATCGCCATGATGATCCCTTTTGTTTCAGCCAACACCTCAAATTGTGTAGGAAGGGTCGCTGGCTCAATGACCAGCGAGTGATAGCGCATGACAGTCATGTCTCCTAGGTAGGTTTCGAATACGCCTTTTTTCTGATACGTAAGGCTCGATTGCTTGCCGTGCATAATGGCTGGTGCTTGGACCACTTTGGCACCAAACGCTTCTCCAATGGCTTGATGACCTAAGCAGATCCCTAGAAGCGGCTTGCTATTGTGATATGTTTTGATCAAAGGAATCATGAATCCTGCCTCTGCGGGACGGCCTGGTCCTGGGGAAAAAATGATGGCATCTGCTTCTTCAGCAACAAGGAAAAGGTCTGGATCATCATTTCGCAAGACGACTGTTTCTTCTGGACAGAGCTGGAGAAGATTGTAAGTAAACGAATCATAGTTATCGACGAGTAAGATCATTGGCTGACACCTCCAATAGTGCTTTGGCTTTGTGTAAGGTTTCGTGGTATTCAGATGAGGGATCAGAATCATAAACGACACCCGCCCCTGCCTGGACATAAGCGATCGCGTCTTTCAAAACCATTGTCCGAATCCCGATGGCAAAATCCGCTTGATCGTTTCGAGAAAAATACCCAACAGCTCCCGCATAAACCCCTCTTCGAACAGCTTCCCATTGATAGATGCGAGTCATGGCACGAATCTTTGGTGCCCCGCTGACCGTGCCTGCTGGCAGGGTTGCTTTCAAGGCATCCATTGCCGTCACACCTGCTCTGCGCTTGGCAGCCACAACCGAAACGATATGCATGACATAGCGGTATTTCTCAATCACCATGTATAAAGGAACATGAACCGTGCCATGTTCAGCGATTCGGCCCAAATCATTGCGCCCCAGATCGATCAGCATTTGGTGCTCTGCACGTTCTTTTTCATCTGCTAATAGTTCCGCCGCCAAAGTTTCGTCTTCTGCTTTGGTTGCCCCTCGTTTGCGGGTACCAGCGATTGGATTTGTGGTGATCGTTGTTCCTTGAACCCGAATCAAGCTTTCAGGTGAACTGCCGATCACTTTGAATCCGTGATCGAAATCAAGATAATAGAGGTAGGCAGACGGATTCGTCACTCGCAGTTTTCGGTAATAGTCAAAAGGATCTTGCGTAAATGCTGCTTGCAGACGTTGGGAAGGAACCACTTGAAACATATCCCCTGCCGTAATTCGGGCTTTTGCCTCACGAACGATCATTTCATAGGCATGTTGAGTAACATTACTTGTAAAATGCAGCTTTTCATTCGATAACCCACGGATCTCAGCTGCGACTGGTGTCCTTAATTGCTGCTGCACCGCTTGGAGTACCTGCTCCATCTCGGCGGTCCCCCTTTGGCTGTAGCAATTTTCAAGGATGATCGTCAAGGTTTCCCTTTGATGGTCCAGAACGAGAAAGGTTTCAAAAAGCCAAAAGGCCATATCAGGCACCTGCAATTCATCTGCTGGCAATTGTCCAATGTCTTCATAGCAAGCTGCGATATCATAGCCCGCATACCCGATCGCCCCACTTTGCAACGGCAGATTCGGTAAAGCGGTGGTTTCTTTTTTGACTACATACCGTTCCATTTCTTTTAAAGGGTCCTGACAGGGATACTTGTTGACCGTTTTTTCCAAAAGATCCTCCACTTGAAAAACACCATCCTTAAAGGTCAGTTTCTGAACAGGATCAAAGGTGAGGATCGAATAGCGTCCCGTATCTTCTTCTCTGGGAATACTTTCCAGTAAACATTTATGCGCCCCTTGAATCCGTAAAAACACTGAGACAGGTGTCAAACAATCGCTGTTGATTCGTTCCATTCGATACATAAGCTGCTCCTTTCTTTGTAAACAAAAAGCCCTCAAGCAAACATCATAAAAACGTCTGCTTGAGGGCGAATGACCGCGGTACCACCTCAATTGAAAGTTGCCTAAAAAAACAACTTCTTCTCTATCAACCGTCTAACAACGGTCTTCCTCTATAACGGGAGTTCCCGCATTTTCCTACTGCCAAAAAAAGGGTTCAAAAAATGATCGGCTAAGGCCATTTCCTTGATTTCTTGGTATCGGACTCTCATCACCGCCGACTTTCTGTAACCAAAAAAGACTCAAGTACTTCTCTTAGTTTGATTTTACGTTTATTTTTTTATTGGTTGAAGGGCAAGAAAAACAAAAAAACCCTCATGCAAACAAACTCGTCTGCATGAGGGCGATTACTCACGGTGCCACCTCAATTGGTTCTCTAGATCGTCTATCAACAATCGTTCTCTGTAACGGGAGATCCCGAAAAAAGCCTACTGATTTCAGCCTTTCGACACAAAAGTCCATTTCTGAAGCGTCAATCTGCTGATTTACACCACCATCAGCTCTCTGCAAGACGAACGTCCTCATACTTCTCTTTTGTTTGGTCTTTACTAGTTATTGGTAGCTATATTACGTGGCTTTTGCTGATCTGTCAACAGAAAAAAGCGAATTTTATTTTTTTGTCTCCTTTTGACAATACAAGAAAACAACCTACAATGGGTTGCCTTAACCAAAATAAAAAGACATTCTTTTGGACAAAAATCTCCTTCACTTCTTTCAGCGTACTTAATTATAGCTGCTACTCCATTTAAATAATATTTGTTTTTTTATAACCCTTACGTGAAGATCAAAGAGTGAAAGCTTTGCTATAATTTTGCCAAAAAATCGACATTTATCCAAAATTTTCATAACATCATGAAAAAACAGAATTGTTATTTGAAATATTCTTCTATATGATTGAACCGAATGTAAGAAAGGGTGATTAAATGCACATAGACAAATTATATTTTTCCACCTTTATTTATAAAATGAGCTGCTTAGAATTTACTTACTCTCTCATTCAATCCAATGAGAAAAAAGTCGAATTATCCGAGGAAGAACAAGCAGAAATTGAATGGATCATCAATTCTGCGCTCCATCGAAAACTCTACGCCTCTCGCAAAAAGAGTCTTTTTTCCTCAAAAATAAAATTGTCGAAAGAAAGTTATTCTATGTATTTGCGAATGAAGAAATACGAACACATGATAGACCTCTAACCGTTAAAACACATAAAACAAACGCATTCCTTTAGACAGTTACTCAGAAGGTTGTCGATCCCAGCTTTTTTAATAAAAAAAACATCATCCAGTGAATTGGAAATAGCAAAACTTGCCTTTTTCGTATAAAATCAAAAAGAACACGAAAGAGTTGTCTTTCATCAAAACAGTCAATGTGACTCTTTTGACCTTCAGGACTCGGAAAGGAAGTTTTTGTCATGGATGGGATGATGAAAAAAATCATTACGGAGAAGGATTTATTACGTCAGATCCTTCTCTTGGAACAACTGGCGAATCACAAAATGATCACTGCCAAGCAACTAGCAAAATTGATCGATACGACGGAGCGAACCGTTTTTTCCGATCTAACCTATATTCGCCAACAATTGCCTGATGGTTGGCAGATCGATGCTGCCAGTAGTGGCTTTGCTCTGACCCATGATGGGCCATTGTTGATGAGTCAGCTCTGGGAAACGTTTTTCCCTCAATCGATCGGTGTTTCTTTGATGAAAGCATTGCTTTTTTCCAGCGAACTCCGTACGCAAGATATTCTTAGCCAAACAGGGACATCCTATGAGACCTTGCGACGACATGTGACAAAATTAAACAAAAGTCTCACTGATTTTTCGTTGCGGATTCGGATCACCAATCGCATGATCCGCTTTGAAGGAAGTGAGATCAACATCCGTGTTTTTTTTCATCGCCTGTTACTGCCATACACCCATAACAATTACTTTTTTGAGGAATATACGATTCATGAGTCCCACTATTATCATTTCTTGGATCGCTTAGCAAAAGCCAAGCTGCAGATCGAAGTGGAACAAATCTACGGTACCTGCTGGTTTTTTATCAATACGATTCGCATCAAAGCCAATTGCCGTATCGATTCCTTTGAATTTCAGGGGGACGATCCCCTTTATAGCCTTTTCCAACAGCCATTAAGCCAGCTGTATCAAAAAGAAGGCGTTTATTTAGAACGCAGCGAACACTTCTTTAGCTTCTACTGCTTCTTAGAAAGTTGGAACTACAATAACGACTGGTCCGCAACGATCCAAGCAACCCTTGAATCCTACCAAACCATTTATCAGAAAACGACCCATTTTGTTGGAAAACTAGACCGCTTGTTGCAGTTGTCTTTAGCTAGTGATACACAACTGATTGAGAATCTACTGTTGCTTTTGATCAAATCGCAAGAGTCAGCCAAGCTCTCAGAATTGTTCGGGCTAGAATTTCACGAGATCCAACGGTTAAATCAACCCTATTCGCTATCGATCGAAGCGACGATCCATGACTTTTTAGAAGAGCAAACAGCCAGTCAATCGGAAATGAGTTTTCCATTATGGTCAACCACCACCTTACTGATCCAACAAGCGATTTTACAAATCAATCCCATTCGCGCAAAAGGATATTTTGTTTTCCAAGGTGAGCCTGCTTGGAAAGCTTACCTCCTGCAAGAATTGAATGACTTCCTCGGTGCCCGCATCCTTTTATCGGCGATCGAGCCTGGTCAACTAGAAGCGTTGGCGAAAATCGAGGTTGATTTTATTCTCTCAAATTTCCCTTTAGAGGAAGTATCTGTTCCAGTTTTTTACTTATCGATGGTACCAACGAAAAATGAGCTCAATCAAGTGACTGAGCTCATCCAAACCTATTATTTAAGCTATCGCTAGAATCATCAAGCTGCCGCTACTGCTTCACTGGAGCGGCTTTTTGCCGTCCTTGCAGCTTATTCGTAATAAATTTCTCACCCTCAACGACTGCGAAAAGGAGTGCGCCGTTAGCAGCGATACTCAACTGCTGCATCAAGGTCAAAGAACCGATCCCTAAAAGCTGGTGTCCTAGAGGGGTTAGGAAAATCGCTGCCTGTAATACGATCAGCAGTGAAAGAGAAACTAATAGCGCTCGGTTGGCAAGCAGTTGGCGATTCAAGGCTGGCTTGACCAGCTCCCGACAGTTCAACAAGTAGACCGCTTGGGCAAAGACGATACTTTGCAGCAGCATGCTTTGCTGAAGGACCGTTCCCTCAAATTGAACCGCTAAGACGTAAGAAGGAATCATGATCAACAGCGAGACGTAGAAGATGCGGAACAAGCTGTACCAAGACAAGATGCCTTCTTTGATTGGCCGTGGTGGTCGATTCATGACATCCGCACTTGCCTTTTCAAAACCGAGTGCGTAAGAAAGCGTGATCGTTGTCACCATATTTACCCATAAAATTTGGACAGGTGTCAGTGGCAGTGGTCGGTTCAACAAGAGTGCCGCAATAACGATCAATCCTTGAGCAACCGCAGTTGGTAAGAAGAAGTTGATGGTTTTCTTCAAATTATCGTAGATTCGACGACCCACTCGGACGGCATTGGCGATCGTATGAAAATTATCGTCTGCCAAAACCATATCGGCTGCTTGCTTGGTTACTTCACTGCCTTTGATCCCCATAGCGATCCCAATATCGGCTTTTTTCAGCGCTGGTGCATCGTTTACGCCATCACCGGTCATTCCGACGATCTCTTCATTCGCCTGCAAAGCACTAACGATCCGTAATTTATGCTCAGGGGTCGTTCGAGCAAAGATGTCTGTCTTTTGGACTGCTTGCTGCAATTCTTCCTCCGACAACAGATCGATTTCTAGCCCTTCCAACACGTGATTCGTGTGCTTCAAGCCAATTTGCTTGCCGATGGCTTGAGCGGTCTTGCCATGGTCTCCTGTGATCATTTTGACTTGGATGCCCGCTTGCAAGCACTCTTTTACTGCTTTGATGGCACTGTCTTTCGGAGGATCAATGATACCAGCGATCCCGACAAAGGTTAAATTGGTTAGCCCTTCGTGGGACAAGGACTCCTGTGCCGACAGCGTCAGATGCGCAAAGCCGATCAGCCGCTGCCCTTTCGCTGCTAATTTTGCACTTTCATCTAACCACCATTGCTTTTGATCTGAAGTCAGTTGGCTTTTCTCAAGCAACACTTCGGGTGCACCTTTGACAAAAACTACCGAGGCATTCGGCTCTTCTTGATTTTGATGGCGTGTTGCCATGTACTTGTAAGAGGAACTAAAAGGAATCTTATCGACTGTTTTACGCAATGGTTGCTGCGCTGATTCTGCGTATTGTAACAAGGCTTTTTCGGTTGGGTTCCCAACGAGATCCGCAGCCTTTTGTCCTTCGTCATGCTTCAAGTCTTGACAATTTGCCATGATATCAAGCACCGTTGCTTTATCCACGTTTGACTCAACTAAAACATCGACGACCGTCATTTCATTTTTGGTCAAGGTTCCTGTTTTGTCTGAACAAATCACCGTCATGGCACCTAGTGTCTCCACTGATGGCATCGTTTTGATGATTGCTTGCTCCTCAGACATTTCCTTGACACCCATCGATAAAATCATGGTCAGCACGGCTGGCAAGCCCTCAGGAATCATCGCTACCACTAAGGCGATACCTGATGAGAACAAGAGATCAAGATCAAAGCCGTAGCGGAAGGTAGTAAAGAAGATCAAGAAAACCACTAATCCGATAATTCCTTTAAAGATTTGGTGATTCAATTGCTTCATTTTTTTGATCAACGGGGTTTCTTGCGCTTTCACAGACTGAATTGCTTGATTGATCTGGCCGATTTGTGTATCGTCTCCTGTTTCAACGACGATCCCGCTGGCAGTTCCGCTTTCTACATGGGTACCAGAAAACGCCATGTTTCGCTGGTCGCCAATCGTACTTTCTTGAGTAATAGGCTCGGTCATTTTTTGAACAGGCTCAGATTCGCCAGTTAAAATCGACTCTTCAATCACAAGATCATGGGTTTCGATCAAGCGCATATCTGCTGGTACAACATCTCCTGGTCCTAAAACGACTAAATCTCCATTTACTAAGGAAGAAACAGCAATTTTCTTCTTGCGGCCGTGAACATAAATCGTTGCTTCTTGCCCCATGAACTGCTTCAATCCATCCAGTGATTCTTGGGCTTTGCGCTCTTGCCAGTAGCCGACGAATCCATTGATGACGACGACTGCCATAATAATGCCGCTTTCGATATAATCACCAGAAATCCCTTTTAAGACGGCTGCGACGATCAAGACCAACATCAGTAAGTCGGTAAAGTGCTTGCCGAATTTCTTCCATGTGGGGATCTGCGCTGCCTCCGTAATTTTATTTTCACCTTGCTTTGCTAAACGCTGGTTGCGTTCTTCGGAGGAAAGGCCCTGCCGTGTTGTTTGCAAGGTGTGTAATAGTTCTTCTATTGTGTTTTTGTACCAATTCATATTTTTTTCCTCCTTGTTTATTTATTTGATCTGAACATAGTATAAGACATTGAAACCATAAAATTCTGGCGATAATTTCAGCGGGGCCTGAAAAAAATGAGTGCTTTTATTAAAGGGGAAGAGCGGCTTGGTCGCGTGGCTTCACACAACCAACTGAAAACGTCCGTTGATTGTTTTTGCAGGTGGAATCAAGTAAACTAGGACACACCCAATCAATTTCTATCTGTCCCATCATCCAAAGGCAAGATAGACGAAAGGAGCCAAAGAAATGGCAATCTATACCGATACAAAAATCGCTCAAGGACCTTTTCTTTTCATTTCTGGTCAAACGCCGTCGCAAGACGGAGCCACACCTGAGGACCCGCAAGAGCAAACAACCATCGTTTTGAAAAAGATCGAACAGCTACTATCAGCCAATCAGTTGACTTGGTCATCAGTGGTCAAAATGACCGTCTTTTTAACAGATGCAGCCTACTTAGCTGCTGTCCGTACGGCGTTTACAACTATTTTGGCAGAAAACAAACCAGCCATGAGTCTCGTCATCGTTGCCGGCTTGGTTGCCCCTGAATTTAAAGTAGAGATTGAAGCACAAGCTACCTTGGCTTAAGCACAGAGAGAAACACCAAAAAAACTTCGTACAAAAGGCAGTAGCCAATACGAAGTTTTTTTGGTGTTATCTTCTTATTCAGTCCTATTTGAAGCGTCTGATTCAGTCTTTTTTTGCCACTGTTCCACAAAACCAGCGATGGCTTGAGCAGTCTGTTGAGCATTCACTAAGGTTCGCTTTTTCTCCATCGCTTCTGTCAACGAAATCGGACCTTGCTGGATACAAAAGACGGCAGATAGTAGTTGCGGCAGTTTTCCTAGATCGTCGCTTCGGGAGCCGCAGATGGCAACAACCGGGACCTGATGTTTGTGGGCGAGCAACGTGACGCCATAGGGTACTTTTCCCCCAGCGGTTTGCCCATCGATGCGTCCTTCACCCGTGATCAACAAATCTGCTTCTTTGATTTTTTCCTCAAATCCAACCAATGAAGCGATCGTCGCAAATCCAGGAACCAATTGACCACCTGCCAAACGAACAGCACCACCAAGCCCACCTGCCGCACCAGCACCAGGGACTTCCAGATCGATCCCCGCGGTCCGCTTGATGTGCTCAGCCAAGCGCTTTGCCTGCTGATCCAACTGCTGGATCGTTTCTTGGGATGCCCCTTTTTGCGGACCAAAAACCTGCGCAAATCCCTGATTGCCAAAATAGGGATTCGTTACATCGGCTAATGCAAACAGGTCAATTTGTGCAAGCAGAGGGTTCAACTGGCTGAGCGCCAGAGATTCTGCTTGCAGCAAAGGATTGTTTTCCATCCGCTCGTTTCTTTGAATGGTTGCTCCAAGCGCAAGTAAAAAGCCTACACCCCCATCAGAAGTGCCGCTACCGCCAAGGGTCAGGTAAATTTTTTTCACACCTTGCCTGCAAGCTGCTAAGACCATTTGGCCTAAACCAAAAGAAGAGCTATTGCGGGTGGTCTCGTCACTAGGTTCCACGAGTTGCAACCCAATCACTTCTGCAGATTCAATCAGGGCAATTTTTTCTTCCTTGATTTTTGTGATCAACATACGGGCTTGCAACTTACCGCCTAATGGAGCGGTCACTGAAACCGTTTCGTAATTGCCTCCCAGCGCAGCAATGACTGCTGCCATTGACCCTTCTCCCCCATCAGCGATTGGGATACTGCGTGTTTCCCACTGGTCTGAAAACCCGCTTAAGACCGCTTGATTTAGTTCTGCGGAAGTGGCACTTCCTTTGAAGGAATCGATCGCTGCTACAACTTTCATTTTTCTACCTCTCATTTACGATCATCTCTTTCCCAAAAGTTGGAATACTTCGCCTTATAATCAACTTGTAGTTAATTAAATCAACCAAAAATTAACTAGCAATCCATTGTAAGTCATCTCTTATCCTCTTATGATAGAAGTATACCAAACAAACCTATCGGAGGTGCACTATGGACTTACCAATTGGCGAGGAAATCGCTCGGAGAAGAAAACAACGAGGTATTACCCAGCAAGAATTAGCAGTGTTTATGAATGTGTCCAAAGCATCCGTTTCGAAATGGGAAACGGGACAGTCTTATCCAGATATCACCTCGCTGCCCTTATTAGCAGCGTATTTTGATTGCAGCGTCGATGAATTATTGATTTTGGACTCGCAGCTATCTCCTAAAGAGATCCAGCGAATCTATCAATTACTAAAAGACGCCTTTCAAACAAAAACACCAAGCGAAGTCCTCGCGCTGGCACAAAGTTTTACCAAACGGTATTACTCTTGTTACCCGTTCTTGTTACAGATGGGCTCCTTTTACTTAAATCATTGGGATCTTTTGCCAGATGTCCCTGTAGCAGATAGCACAGAAGGGCACCCCTCTGAAGAAGCCTTGATGGAAGCGAAGAAAACTACCTATTTGAAAGAAGCAGAAATCCTTTATCAACGGATCATTGCGCATGGTGACAATGCGTTGGCACAACAAGCGCAACAAATCGAAGCCTATTGTCTGTTGATGAGAAACAAGCCCGATGAGGTCTTGGCGATCCTTGGCACGAAAACTCTCTCTTTCTTACCTAGCGAACCGTTGATTGCCGCCGCATTTCAGCAAAAAAATCAGTTGCAGCAAGCTGAGATTGTGACGCAAAGTGCGATTTATCAATACTTGATCCTTTTTATGAGCTTACTGACAAATTATTTGGCAATGCTCACACAAGACGAGGAGCAACTGGAAAAAACCTTTGCACGTGGGCTGGCACTCAGCGAGAGCTTCCAACTGGCCCAGCTGCATCCCCTCTCTTTACTGAATTTTCTAGCCGCTGGGATGGTTTCGTTTGCGGCTTTAGGAAAAGAAAGCTTATTGCTGCAAGCATTAACACTGTATGTCAAAACATTAGCAGACACGCCTGAGGAAATCGTTTTGAAAGGAGACGATTATTTCAACAGCATCGATGAGTGGATCAGCGAATTAGAATTAGGCAGTCAGATCCCGCGGAACTCAGACAATGTCAAAAAGCAATTTCTCGAAATCGCGCAGTTCACACCATTATTTGAACCTTATCTGAAGCAACCACTATTTGAAGAATTATTTCAGCAGCTGCAAAAACTGTCCGAACAAGAAAATGAGCCACAAAGGAGGGCTTCACATGAATAGTGTTTCACTAAATATACCAGAAAATATATCTGATTATTTGCCCGTACTGATCCCCTTGATTGTTTTGCAATTGGTCCTGATCATCTTGGCGGTTCGCGATATTTTAAAACAAGAACAGTTTAAATTCGGCTCCCGTATTCTTTGGCTTTTCATCGCCTGTTTTGTTAGCCTGATCGGTCCTATCCTTTATTTTGCTTTCGGAAAAGAGGACCAACAATGAAGATGATCGAGATCAACCATTTATCCAAGCGTTTTGGGCGCAAACAAGTGCTGCAAGACCTAACCTTTTCGGTTCCAAAGGGCAGCGTTGTGGGGTTTGTCGGGGAAAATGGTGCTGGCAAAACAACGACCATGAAAGCGATTTTAGGATTGCTCCCCATTGATGAAGGCGAAATCACCGTTTGCGGCGAAGTGGTGCAATTCGGCTCAGCCAAGACCAATCGCTGGATCGGCTATTTACCAGATGTACCGCAGTTTTACTCGTTTATGACAGCTGTAGAATATTTGACTTTTTGCGGAAAGATCCAGCCCAATCAAGAACCTTTTCAGCCTCAGCGGGTGATGGAAGTTTTAGCGTTGGTAGGCCTGGAAGCTTCGAAACAAAAAATCGCTGGCTTTTCTCGAGGCATGAAGCAGCGTCTTGGATTAGCTCAAGCATTGATCAACCGACCAGCTATCTTGATTTGCGATGAGCCGACCTCTGCACTTGATCCTTTAGGTCGCAAGGCCTTTCTTGATGTATTGGCTAAAATCAAAGAAGAAACGACAGTTCTTTTTTCATCCCATATTCTCGCAGATGTCGAGCAGCTGTCAGATTACATTGCGATTTTGCACAAAGGCCAGATCCAGGCGTTTGATCCGATGGATTCCTTAAAAAAACGTTATCGAAAAACCGCCTTTGGGATTGTCTTTACCAACGAAGGTGACCATTCGAAATTTGCCAATCTGTTAGCATCCCACGGCATTGCGGCAGAAAGAAAGAACAATCAATTACTGATCGACGAAACTGCCGACACGAATGTTGGAAAGCAGTTGCTGCGATTGCTCAATGAACAACAGATAGTACCTGAATCCTTTCAACGGATCGAACCGACTTTAGAGGCGATTTATTTGGAGGTGATCAAATGAAGGTGTTTCTTGTTTTCTTAAAAAAAGAATTTCTCGGTGGTCTTCACAGCAAAAAACTGCTGATTTGTTTGATTCTGTTTGCGCTGATTGGTATGCTCTCTCCCTTTACCGCGAAAATCATGCCCGATTTGATGGCCAGTATGATGCCAGAATCGATTGAGGTCACGATTGCTGATCCGACTGCGATCGATGCATGGCTGCAGTTTTACAGCAATATTGGAACGATTGGTCTGCTGGTATTTGTGGTTCTTTTTACCGATACGCTCTCTGCCGAAATAGCCCAAGGGACCTTTATTCAGCTGATTACGAAAGGATTACCGAAAACGACGATCGTCTGTGCCAAAGCTGGCTATTTAACGATTCTGTGGTCTTTGAGTTACCTCCTAAGTGCCAGTGTCAGTGCTTTTTATACGATGATTTATTTCGATGATTCCAGCGCTGCTCAAGTCCCTAGCGCATTGTTCAGCTATTGGCTGTTTGGTTTACTAGCAATCAGCATCCTGCTGCTAGGTTCCAGCTTTGCTAAAAGTATCTATCAAGGTTTGTTGTTTATTGGCGTCTGTTATCTGATGGGCATGTTAGGCAACCTATGGAGTCAAGTAACAAACTGGAATCCTTATTCCCTTTCCAGCCAATTTCCTAACTACTTAACCGACCAAATCAAACTAGGGGAACTGCTGCCAGCGCTGCTGCTGAGTTGCTTATTGATCATCAGCTGCCTAGCGGGGGCTATTGCTGTTTTGAGAAAAAGAAACTATTAAAAAACCATCGGTGCAAATGTTGGACTGACCTCCTATAGGTAGACGTTTCGTCTAACTCTTGGGGGTCACTACCTGTTGCACCGATGGTTTGCTTCTGCTAGTTTATTCTAGTTCTGCTGTTTCTTGAACGTTCACTGCTTTTTTTGCCTGTGTTTTTTGCTCGATCCGCATAAAGAAGCGCATGAAAAAGGCAATCAAATAGATAGAGAAAGCGGAAATGAGGGCTTCTTGCCAAGAAAAAATCAGGAGATTCAACAAGATGATGATCAGATTGGTTAAGAAGACACCACTAGACTTTCGAATGCCATAGTATTTTTCCAAAATCAGCGGCGGAATCGTGACCCCACCATTGGAAGCACCGATTTTATAAAGTGAAAAAATACCGAAGCTAAAGAAGAAACTACCTAAAATCAAGGAAACAGAATAAAAACGCAAGAGCATGATCTCTGGTAAAAGCGCCAGAAGAACGGGAAATGCCAGACTGCCGATAACCGTATTGACAAAGACCTCTCGCTTTAAAAGCAAAAATGCCAACGCCAGCATCAATAAATTAATCCCCCAGACAACGATATGACGATTGATCGACCAGCCGGTTTCGATCAGATAGCCGATCGACCCGACACCAGCAGAAGCAATACTGTGAGGCAAAAGGAAAAAGTTTAATGCGATGCAGATCCACAGCACCCCAAGCAATAAAGCAAGATTTTTTTTGATAAGTGATTCCATCAACGTTCTCCTTTCAATCTGGCAACTAATTTTATGGATAAAAGCTTCTGTCTATTCTATCAAAAAAAGCTCAAAAGAAAGAACCATTTTTTTCATGAAAACATGAAAAAAATGATTCTGAACTTCAAGAAAGCATGTTGGTTTTCATCACAAATGCACAGGCTTTAGGCTGTATAGCAGTGATACATCGCAAGCATTTCTTCTGCGACTGCTTCTTGCCATCCCCCTGGCTGTAACATGCATTCTTCCATTGATGGCAAATGAACAAAGCGAACAGCCAACTCTGAGCCTACAATCAATTGGTAGGACATTAAGCGATTTTTTTGCTGCAAGAGCAGCTGATGCTTTTCAGGGGCAAGAAAAGGCGCTGTTAAGTCTGCCAATTGCTTCAATGCCTCCGATGTACAAAGTCTTTTTTCGGGTGCGACACTGATCAATTGGTTGACCTCTGCTAATTTCATTGCCTCGATCACCCGCAGCGTTGCCCGAGGATCATGGATATCCGTCAAAAAAACCGACTGGCAGCCTTGCAATGCCCGAACGAGTCGTCCTAAATCAAGAAAGTCACCATCAATGATCGTCTCACGCGCAGCATCGATCTCATGCAAACGCTCCGTTGCACGGCGGGCATAGAGTACGAGTGGTCGATTGGTTCTTTCCAAAAGTTTTTGCCGTGATCGCTGACCGATCGTGCCAGCAGCATCTAAAATCGCAAGTCGTTTCATAAGCTCCCTTTCATTTTTGAAAAATTCAAGCCTCGTTTTTTGAGTAGAAAAAATGGCTTGTCATTAAGTCTTGTTGACGAGATTGGCTTTGCGTTGACGCAATCGTTCTTCGGTCGGCAGAACATGCTCGTCGTAATGTTCCAGTTTGTATTCTAAACGTTCAACAGCTTCCGTCATATCTGAGATTTTCTCCCTGAGTACCGCAATTTGTTCTGCTAAGAGCTGCTTGCGCTCAGGAACCGTCCCTCGCCCTTCTTCAAATAAAGCCAGGTAATGACTCAACCCATCAATCGATAGTCCGGCATTACGCATTTGCCTAGTAAAGGTGATCCATTTTAAGTCGTCATCATCAAATTCACGAACACCGTTTTTATTGCGTTTGACCGGCGGAATCAGCCCAATTTTTTCATAGTAACGGATGGTATCAGCTGATACACCGCTCAGTTCACTGACTTTCTTGATATTCATGGCTTCACTTCCTTGTTTTGCATTTTTTCCTAGATCGTTTTGTATGCTACGAGCCAGAAGCCCTTTTGTTACTCGTTATTCCGCTCCTACCACTGCATGAGGCAAGTAAGACTCTTCCAAATAAGCAATCTCTTCGGCAGTCAGCTTTAGATCAAGGGCAGGTAAAGCATCCAATAAGTGGCTTTCTTTTGTTGCGCCAATAATTGGTGCGACCACTTGTTCTTTTTGCAATAACCAAGCCAAGGCGATTTGCGACCGTTTGCTTTGGTGATTGTCAGCGATCTTTGCGACTCGTGCCACGATCTCCCGGTCTTGTTCCATCGTTTTGTCGTACTTTTGATTGGCGGTTTTATCCGTTAAGTACCGTTTGGTCTCTGCACCCCAATCTCTGGTTAAACGTCCAGCAGCCAAAGGACTATATGGCGTCACGGCAATTTTTTGATCGGCACACAAGGGCATCATTTCTCGCTCTTCTTCTCGATAAAGCAAGTTCAAGTGATTTTGCATCGAAACAAATTTGGTCCAGCCATTTTTCTCTGCAACTGCTTGTGCTTTGGCAAATTGCCAAGCGTACATCGCGGATGCACCAATATAGCGCACTTTTCCAGAAACCACCAAATCATGTAAAGCCTTCATGGTTTCTTCAATTGGCGTGTGGTAATCCCAACGATGGATGATATACAAATCAATGTAATCCATTTGTAGGCGTTTTAAGCTTTGTTCGACTTGATAAAAGATCGCTTTTCGAGACAGCCCTCCACTGTTTGGCCGTTGCTTCATTTTTGAATACAGTTTTGTGGCAACCACGATCTCATCTCGCGGCGCAAAATCATTCAATGCTCGACCGACGATTTCTTCGCTCGCTCCATAAGAATAGACATTTGCCGTATCAAAAAAGTTGATACCTAGATCCAAGGCTTTTTTGATGACTTCCCGACTGTCGGCTTCTTCTAACACCCACTCATGAAAGCCACTATTGGGATCGCCAAATCCCATTGTCCCTAAACATAAAGGTGACACATCAAGTCCCGTATTGCCAAATTTTACATAGTTCATTTGCTCGTCCTCCTGTTTTTCAAGTTACACTAAGCATACAGGTTGAAGTGCACTCTAAGTCAAGCGAATCTATAAACTTTTTTTTATTTTACTGTCAATTGACTCAAAAGGACATGCTTTTTTTCGTGCGTTTCATTTCAAATCAGCTTTTGGTACACTAAAGATAAGTATTGATACGCTATCTAGCCGAGAAAAAGGAGCGAAAGATTTTGACTTGTATTTTTTGTACTGCCTCAAAACATGCGATCATTGAAAACGAACGCTTTTATGCGATCTTTGATAAGTTTCCCGTCACCCCTGGACACTTGCTATTGATCCCCAAAGAACATCGAAGGGATTATTTTGTCCTCACCCAAGAGGAATTACAAGACTTGCAGGCTTTATTGCAGGAAGGCAAAGCCTATTTATTGGAAACTTATCGACCAGACGGCTTCAACATCGGCTTCAATTGCGGGGAGGCTGCCGGACAGACGGTCTTTCATTGTCATTGTCATTTGATCCCACGCTACCAAGGCGACGTGGAGGAACCAAAAGGCGGCGTTCGAGGCGTGATTCCTGACAAGCAAGCCTACTAAATACAAACAAGCCGTTTCTTCCAGCAAAGGGAAACGGCTTGTTTGTGTTTGTTAAAAATGAGGACGCTTAGGAATTGATCGCTGAATGGTTCATCAACCGATTGATATGAACGCCTAGATAGACGATTTCATTGACAGGGATCTTCGTTTGATATTCTTTATCGATATAGGCTTTGACTTTTGTCGCGATCTCCATAGCATTTGGATAAAGAGCCCACATTTGACGGTATAGTCCTTCGTCTTCTTCTTGCAGCAGACCATCCAAAAAGAACCGGTCAACGAAGAAACGCACGTGGGTGATAAAGCGATTATAATGGATCGAATTGGTGTTGACGTCTTGCTGGATCGAGTAGCGTACCATATTGACGATCAACCCGATCAATTTGGCTTTTTTCAACCCATCTTGATTTTCCTCGGTGTTCGACTGGGCATTGATCAAATGAAACGCGATATTTGAGGCTTCTTCTTCCGGCAGATCAATTTGATACTTCTCTTTCAACAAGCGTAGTGCCTGTTCGGCGGCTCGAAATTCCTCCGTATAGTAATTCTTGATTTCCCAATAGAGTCGATTCGTCACACTCAAGCCTTTTTGCTGACGTTCCACAGCAAAGTGCAAGTGATCCGATAAGGTAAGGTAAATCGTTGAATTTAGCGGATACGGCAGCATTTTTTGCGCCAGCTGAACGATTTCTTTGGTCATTTCAAAATAGTACAACGGAATCTCATCCACCAAATCGGCAAACTGACCCGATTTTTTTTCATCGATTGGCAGAAAAACTTGATCGATCTGGGTATCGGCTATGCTGTCGCCGACTTTCTTTCCATAGCCGATCCCCTTCCCAAGTGCAATCATTTCCTGGCCTTCCTTATCAACAAGTACGACACTTGAATTTAAGACTTTCTTGATGTAAATCATGCACTCTCGCTCCTCACTGTTTATTCTGCCAAACTTGCGCCATTGGTAGCGATCACTTCTTTGTACCAATCGAAGGAATCTTTTTTCAAACGGTCATAACTGCCGTTTCCTTCATCATCGGCATCCACATAAATGAAGCCGTAGCGTTTCGTCACTTGTGACGTCCCCGCACTGACCAGATCGATCGGTGCCCATGAAGTATAACCAATCAAATCGACTCCTTCATCGATGGCTTCCTTCATTTGTTTGAAGTGTGCCTTGAAATAATCGACCCGATACGGATCATGCACTTGACCGTCTTCAAGGACATCCACGGCACCCATACCATTTTCAACGATCATCAATGGCACTTGATACCGATCATACAATGAAAGCAAGGAGATTTTCAAGCCTTTAGGATCGATCTGCCAGCCCCATTCAGTTGACGGCAGCTTGGGATTTTTTACCCCTAAAACCGTATTGCCCGGTGTCCGTTCCGCATGTGGGTCGCCTGATTCAGCCATAGACATATAATAACTGAAAGAAAGAAAATCAACGGTGTGATCTTTTAAGATTTGGCGGTCTTCTGGTGCCATTTCAATCTTGATGCCCCGTTTTTCGAGATCTTTTTCAATCATTCGCGGATAAGCACCTTTGACTTGAACGTCCGCATAAAAATCATTTTCCAAGTTTTTCTTTAAAGTTAATTCAACATCCAATGGGTCACAAGTCAATGGATACGTCATCAACTTCGTGATCATACAGCCGACTTTGTTGTCGGGATTTATTTCATGGGCGATTTTTGTCACTAATGAGCTGGCCACAAATTGGTGATGGAGGGCTTGATATACGTCTTGCTCTTCCTTACCAGCTTCTGATTGCTCAGGAATGAGACCTGCTGTTGTAAAGGGATGACGATGGATACTGTCGATTTCGTTAAATGTCAGCCAATACTCCACATACTCCCCAAATTCTTCAAAACAGACGGTTGCAAAGCGGACAAAGTCATCGATCACTTTGCGTTCCACCCAGCCATTGTACTTCAAGCTCAGCGCTAACGGCATTTCATAGTGAGACAACGTTACGATCGGTTTGATTCCCAAACGCTGCATTTCTTGGAAGACATTGCGGTAAAAAGCGATCCCTTCTGGATTGGGTGTCGTTTCTTCCCCAGTTGGGAACATGCGGGTCCATGCAATCGATAAACGCAATACTTTAAAACCTATCTCCGCAAATAAAGCCAAATCTTCTGGATAGCGATGATAGAAGTCGATCCCTCGGCGTTTTGGATAGATGGTATCCGTTGAATCCGCCATTGCTTCTTTGACGGCTTCAACAGTCACACTCATATGTGCTGCAAAGTTTTTCACGTCGACATGCGGTTTGTAAGTAGCCACATCCGCCACCGACAAGCCTTTGCCGCCAAGATTCCAACCTCCTTCTACTTGATTTGCGGCGATAGCGCCACCCCATAAGAAGTCCTTTGGAAAAGTTGTTTCAGTCATTTTTTCAATCCCCTTTTACATTGTTTTTGTTGCATTGCTCATTGGTTTAGACGAGCGGTGCGATCGATAGGACACCTTGGTCGCTTTGCTCATCGGTTGATTCGATCGTTTTGACCGTAAAGTTTTCTTGATTGGTGACCACACAGATCACGATTGGATCAAACCCAGCTGCTTTGATGGCATCTAGATCGAATTGGATCAGCGGTTGCCCTTGTTTCACTTGATCCCCCGCTTTTACGTAAGGGGTAAAGTGTTTGCCTTCTAGTTGAACGGTATCCAAGCCGATATGAAAGAGCAATTCTGCGCCATTGCGGGTTTTTAACCCGATCGCATGGTTGGTTTCAAACAACATCGTGATCTCGCCATCTTCAGGTGCGATCAATTCGCCAGACGTCGGAATGATCCCGAACCCTTCTCCGATCATGCCGCTTGAAAAGACTTCATCGTTGACTTCAGATAAAGCTACCACTTGCCCATCTACTGGTTTGCTCAATACTTCGGCTTTGGGATCGGCAACCGTCGTCTTATTTTCTACCACTTTGTCTTTGAATAAGAAAAGGACAAGGACAAAAGAAACAGCAAAGGATACCCCTAACGTGACCAATGCCCACACAAGATTCATCGGGTTGGCTTCATCCACGAACATAGTGATACTTGCTAGACCAGGGCCAACTAATGCGAAGGCCTTGATGGCAAACAAACCAGCCACCGCACCACCAACTAGGCTGGAAGCCATCACGCCGTAAAGCACTCGTTTATGCAGGATCGTCACCCCATACAAAGCAGGCTCGGTGATGCCAAAAAGGGCGGAGATGCCTGCAGAAACAGCGGTTGAACGAAGTTTTTGGTCTTTGGTCCGAACACTCACCGCAAAACAAGCACCAGCTTCTGCGATGTTATGTGCCAATGAGGCAGGCAAGTATAACAGCTCTGCCCCCATCTCACTCATGGACGAAACAGCATAGGGAATCATGGCTTTGTGCATACCGGTAACCACCATCAATGGTAAAACAGCGGCTAAGATCCCTGTTGCCACCCAACCTAAATGGGCATACAGCCAAATGATCGCTGCTGAAAAAATCGTTCCGACTTCAAAGCCTAATGGGCCTAAAATCAATAAAGCAACTGGAACCGTAATAACTAAGCTCATCATTGGAACAAAGAAGATACGGATCGGTTTTGGTGAGATTCGGGTAAACAGTTTTTCAATTTGAGCGTAAAATAAAACCGTTAAAATTGCTGGAAATACTTGTGACGCATAAGCGATATTTTGTAAACCGAAGCCCATGAAAGCTGCGCCATCTGTCAATAGTGTTGTTAGTTCAGGCAAAATCAAGGCACCGACAGCGGAAACCGCCACCAATTGGTTGACCTTTAATTTATTTGCCGTGGTGATCGCCACTAAAATCGGTAAGAAATACAATGGTGCGCCACCGATCAGATTCAAAATTTGATACGTTTGGCTGGTATTGTCCATCAATCCAGTGACAGAAGCAAGTAACAGTAAGGATTTCAAGACGCCCCCTCCAGCGACTGCTGGAATCAACGGTTGAAAAATCGAGATAATAAAATCAAGCAGGACCGCACCCCACGATTGTTTTTGTTTGCCTTCACTTCCTCCATCCGCTGTTAGCTCATGACCTAACACGTTCATAACCTCATCATACACTTCGACGACATCATTGCCGATGATGACTTGGCATTGGACATTTTGTCGCACCCCAATCACGCCATCGACTTTTTCCAAGGCATCTTTTTGTACGAGGCTATTGTCTTTTAAGGTAAAGCGCAAGCGTGTGGAGCAATGTTCCAAATGTGCGATATTTTCTTTTCCGCCAATCAACTCAACGATGGCAGTTGCCGTTTCTTTTACATTCATAATTTTCTTCTCCTTTAATTAGTTTTCCTTTGTTGGCCAAACAAAGAAAAAAGCAGGCAGCACCTACAAAAACATTGAACGGAATCCAACGATCCCTTCCATGTTTTTTATAGGTCCTGCCTGCATTACCAGTCACATGCCTGTTTTATTACTTGCATAATACCATGCTTTATTTGAAAACGCAACCACCGTTTTAAAAATATTTTGCTAAGCCTTTTGCTGAAACGAGAAGTTTGCTACACTTAGTGGATAATCAGTTGTTTCGTCTTCCTTGGCTTGCACCAGAAGCAAGAAGAACATCGCTGGCTAAACGTATCACAAGAAAGGATGAATCGGATGACTTCATTGAATCACTCACTGCATGTTGCCGTCCCAACAGCATTTGATCATGCAGAAAGACTTGACACGAAAAGGACGATCGCTCATATCTTGCAACTGCAAAAGCAAGGGATCAAATCGGTTTTGGTGTGCGGCTCCACCGGTGAACAGCACTCATTGACCTTAACAGAAAAAAAACAGCTTCTACATGCCTTAGCGCAAGAAACCAGCTGGGCAGCCGGTTTCGAAGTCCTCTTCGGTTTAGCTGGCATTGTATTTCATGAAACACTCGCGTTGGCAGAAACAATCAGCAAAAATCCCCGAATCGATGGTGTGGTTTTAGGCTTTCCCCCTTATCTTTGCCTGACGCAAAAGGAAGCCGTGCTCTATGCTCAGGGATTGATCCATACTTGCGAAAAACCAGTTATTTTATACAACAATCCCCGCCGCACGGGCTTTGATTTATCTGCAGAAAGTATCTTGACCTTGATCGCTGCCCCTCGGGTGATCGGCTTAAAAGAAGCTGGCAGGAAGGAGCGAGTGCCTCAACTAAAAACAAAGACGGCTGCCGATTTTCGCTTTTATGCTGGTGGTGAAGCGGACTTGGCGGAAAAGGTCGCACTAGGGTTTAACGGGCTGTCATCAATGGCAGGAAACCTTTGTCCCAAGGAGATCCAGGTGATTTGGCAGGGCTTATTGAAAGGTGATGCAACGATTTCTACGTCGAATGAATGGCAGAATGTGGAACAAGCAGCTGCTGGCGATCCAACCAATACCATCAGTTACCTTCCGTGGCTCAAGCAGCAAATCACCATTGATGGACAGCCCTTTGGCTTTTGTCGTCAGCCGCTAGGTCTAGCAACAATTGATCGGTTTGGCACTGGCTCAATTCCCCCTCATCTAGCACATGAAAGGCAGGAGAACCAGACAAATGAAGATTGATGCACCGATTGATCCACAACTAAAGCACTATATTGAAAGCTCCATCATCCCGCAATACAACCAATTGGATAGCAGTCACTCCCCAGCGCACGTCCACCAAGTGATCCAAAATAGTTTTGAGATTGCTGAAACATTGCCCGTTGACCTGAATATCGTCTATACGGTAGCTGCCTACCATGATATCGGCTTGCTCTATGGCCGCAAAAACCACGAAAGCAATTCCCGCAAGATCGTTGAACAAGATGCTGTGTTGCCACGCTTTTTCTCTCCTCCAGTCATTTCAATGATCGGCGAAGCTGTAGAAGATCATCGCGCCTCGCTGCCCTATGAGCCTCGCTCGCTTTATGGCAAAATTATTTCCGAAGCCGATCGCGACTTAGATTTTGAGCGAATCCTCAAGCGAACCTTGCTTTTTGCTTATGAAAAAAAGCAGCTGACAGATTTAGAACAATTGCATCATGAAGCGTATCAGTACATTTCAAAGAAATACGGTCCTCAAAGTGAGCTGAAGGTTTGGTTGGATTATCGCAAAAACCAAGACGGTTTGGCGATCATCTATCAAAAATTAGCACAACCTGAAAGCTTCCGTCACTCCTTTGAAAAAATCGTGCCGTTAGTTATCGCTACAAGCAAAGAAACTGACGATTGACACTTTGATCCAGCACCAGACTTCAAATAGGAACCCTCTGATTCAGCGCCGCAGTTGTGTCTGCACTGAATCAGAGGGCTTTTACTGTTATTCTAAACGTTCTTTCTCCACTAAAATCCCCCGCCCCTTCGCTGCTCCTACGCTCCTATTCAAATCAAAGGGCAGCAAGTGGTTTTCTTCAATCAACAGACGCCCCTTCTAAATACCCTTCCTTTTTTCACCGAATTTACTCTTTGTAAGCAAGATAGTTTGCTGAAAATAAAAAAAATGGTATTTTTATTTTATCAAGTGATAAAATATTAGGAGGAATCGTTATGTTTTTGGCAATCAATGAAATACGCCATTCCAAATTGCGTTACGCCCTAGTCACAGGGGTCATGTTTTTAATCGCCTATTTGGTCTTTTTTTTAACTGGGTTAGCTTATGGGTTGGCTCAAGATAATCGGATGGCGGTCGACAAATGGGAGGCAGATCAAATTTTGTTGACCGAAGAAGCAAATGATAATTTAAACATGTCGATGCTTCCTCGCAGTCTTTATGATGAAGTCGATGCACCAGAAAAAGCAGTTTTGGCGCAAACCGCTGGAGTTGTGACCAAAGAAGACAACGGTGAAAAAGTCGATGTCACCTTTTTCGGCATTGATCCAGATCAATTTTTAGCACCCAATATTACCGATGGCGAGATGTTTGCTTCAGATGATGAAGCGGTCGCCGACAGCAGTATTGAGGAAGAATACGGTATTTCCATTGGTGACACCATCAAATTAGCAGGCAGTGACAAAAAATTGAAAATCGTCGGTTTTACAGATAACGCCCGCTTCAGTGTCGCTCCGGTCCTCTACACCTCGATCGGTGCCTATCAAGAAATTCGTTTTGAAAAAGAAGATGATTCTGAAAATGCCCGTATCAACGCGATCGTGACTCGTGGCAAAATCAAAGAAGTGCCAGATGATTTGGTCGCTACGGATATCAGCAAATTTATTAATGAATTGCCTGGTTACAACGCACAAGTGCTGACCTTTGGCTTTATGATCGGGTTCTTGATCGTGATCGCTGCCATCGTTATCGGAATTTTCATCTATGTGCTAACGATGCAAAAATCAGAAATTTTTGGTGTCATGAAAGCTCAAGGGATTTCTAGCCGCTACATTGCTTTTTCGGTGATCGCCCAAACGTTCTTATTGGCAACCTCGGGTGTTTTGATCGGTGGTTTGGCAACGATCGGTACCGCCCTCGTGTTACCTGCGGCAGTGCCATTCCAAATCAATCTATTATTCTTTGCTAGTATCAGTGTCATGATGATTCTGATCGCGATGCTAGGTGCTTTCTTCTCGGTGCGAACGATTGTAAAAATCGACCCATTGAAAGCAATCGGATAGGAGGAAAAAACATGAGTGCCATTGAATTCAAACAAGTCAAAAAATCATTTAAAGATGGGGACGCGACCATTGAAGCCTTGAAAGAAACCAACTTTTCGGTAGAAAAAGGCGAATTTGTCGCCATCATCGGTCCTTCTGGCTCTGGGAAAAGTACCTTTCTAACGATCGCCGGTGGTCTGCAAGCCCCCTCTGAAGGCGAAGTGTTTATCAATGACGAACCCTTCAGTAAACAAAAAGAAAAGCAACGGGCAAAAACTCGTTTCAAAAAAATCGGCTTTATTTTACAAGCTTCCAACCTTGTCCCTTTTTTGACGGTCAAAAAGCAACTCCAATTAGTGGATAAGGTCAGCAAAGAAACCCAAGAGCAATCAGCAACTGAATTGTTTGAACAACTTGGGATCGAAAAGCTGCAGAACAAATACCCCGATGAACTTTCTGGTGGTGAAAGACAGCGTGTGGCTATTGCCCGAGCGCTCTATCATGATCCCACCATCATATTGGCAGATGAACCAACGGCGAGTCTTGATTCAAAAAAAGCCGTCGAAGTCGTCAAAATCTTAGCAAAAGAAACCAAAGAAAAACAAAAAGCCACCATTATGGTGACCCATGATACCCGTTTAACAGATTATTGTGATCGGGTTCTCGTCATGAAAGATGGCGTTTTAGAAGAAAAAGAACACACGAAAAAAGAAGCCGAATCAGATGATTCGCAGAAGGAGCAAGCATGAAAAAAATTATTGTTGTCGGTGCGGGCGTGTCAGGATTAGCTGCTGCTGTCCGTTTGCAAAAACTTGGCTATGACGTCACCCTCTACGAAAAAGAAGGTCAACCTGGGGGCAAAATGAATCAGATCAAGGAAAACGGCTTTACCTTTGATGTGGGCCCCACCATCGTGATGATGCCTGAAATTTATCGTGAAGTGTTTGAATTTGCTGGCGTTGATCCGAATGACTATATTCCTATGGAGAAAGTCGATCCGATGCTGCAGCTGTATTTTGCCCAAGACGAACCGCTGACCTTCTCAAATGACTTAGTAGAATTGACCAAAACGCTAGAAGCGATCTCAGAAGAAGATGCTCAAGGCTATTTTGCCTTTTTAGCAGATATTTACAAACGCTATGTGATCGCCAAAGAGTCCTTCATCACCAAGTCGTTTCGGACATGGCGAGATTTTTACAATCCCAAATCATTATGGGCAGGGTTAAAGCTGCGAACGTTTAGTGACGCCTACTCTTCCATTTCTAAATTTGTCAAAGATGATCGCCTGCGTAAATCATTGGCGTTTCAAACCTTGTATATCGGTGTCTCCCCTTACCAAGGGCCGTCCCTTTATACGATCATCCCTATGATCGAGTTGATGTATGGGGTCTATTTCATCAAAGGCGGCATGTATACGTTAGCCACTGGTATGGCACGTTTGTTCCAAGAATTAGGCGGTACGATCCATTACAATACGCCGATCGATGAATTATTGATCGAAAACAAGCAAACCAAAGGCGTTCGTGTCAATGGAGAAACGATCACCGCAGATGCCGTGATTTGTGCGGCTGATTTTCCTTATGCCATGGAAAGCTTGATTCCTGATGAATCAAAACGCGGCAAATACACCAATCAAAAAATCGCTTCGATGGATTACTCTTGTTCTTGTTTCTTGCTTTATTTAGGTCTGGACAAAAAATATGAGGATAGCGCACTCCACAGCATTTATTTTGCCAATGATTTCAAACGCAATGTAGATGATCTTTTCGAGGCTGGTAAGCTGCCAGAAGATCCTTCCTTCTACTTGTATCGCCCAACCCTGAAAGATGCTTCCTTAGCACCTGATGGTCAAGAAGGTCTTTATGTTTTAGTCCCAGTACCTGAATTATCTAAATTTGATCAATGGACGGATGAAACGATCCAAAGCTACCGCCAGCAGATCATTGGATTATTAAAAGAAAAAACGATCTTTACGGATATCGATGAACACATCGTGTATGAAAAAATGTATACGCCAGATACGTTCAATGATCGGTTCAATGCCTACAACGGTGCGACATTTGGCTTGAAACCGACCTTAGCCCAAAGCAATTACTATCGTCCCCATAATAAATTTGATTATGCAGAAGGCCTATACTTCTGCGGCAGCAGTACGCATCCAGGAGCGGGTGTGCCAATCGTGATGCAAAGTGCCAAGTTAGCTGTGGAGGAGTTGTTAAAAGATGACCGTTAAATCATTAAGCGTCTTTGATGAATACGACAACGATTTTTTATACTGTGAGGCCATCATAAAAAAGCATTCGAAAAATTTTCATACCGCCTTTTCTCAATTGCCAAAAGACAAAGCCCGCGCCGTCTATGCCGTCTACGCCTTTTGCCGACGTGCCGATGATGCCGTCGATGAAAAGCAAGACCCATTGTTGATCGAAGCCATGAAAAAACGCTTGGAAGAAATGCAAAAACAAGTATCAGACGATACGATCGACTTGCCGCAAGCCGTCAAGGAAGAAGATCCTGATGAAGCCATTTGGCGGGCATTGACCCTTTCTTTCCAACAGTTTGATCTGCAATTTCAACCCTTTTTCGACCTATTGGTGGGGCAAAAACAAGACCTTGACTTCCAGCAGCCCACCTCTGAAAAAGAGCTTTCTGACTATAGTTACTACGTAGCTGGCAGTGTAGGTCTGATGCTCTTGCCGATTCTCTCACAAGCAGCCGCTGCGATTCAAGAGCCTGCCATCAAATTGGGTGAAGCGATGCAGCGCACCAATATTTTACGTGATATTGGCGAGGATCTGCGGATGGGCCGCATCTATTTGCCGCAAACGGTCTTGGCGCAATACAACCTTTCGCGAGAGGCTTTAGCAGCTGGCAATCAAAACCCGCAGTTTATCGAGATGTGGGAACACGAGGCGCAACTGGCAGAGACGCTTTATCAAGAATCTTTTGTCATGATGCCGCAAATCGATGAAGATTGCCGTGAAGCTCTATTAGCAGCTGCTTTGATCTATCGGGAAATTTTGACTGTGATTCGCAAAAACAACTATCAAGTATTTGCTGAAAAAACAGCGGTACCGAAACAACGGAAAATCCAACTTTTGTTTACCGCGAAAAAAATGCTTCGTCAGGAACGTTGGGAGGGCTGACTTTGAACTTGCGAGAAAAAATATTACGAGTGGCAGAGAACCTGTTTATGCAGCAGGGGTATCAAGCAACTTCTACTAGACAGATCGCAGAAGCCGTCGGCATCACCCAACCCAATCTTTATTATCACTTCAAAGGCAAAGAAGCCATCTATTATGAAGTGATGGTCTCTTTGGCACAAGAGGTTTCTGGAAAGCTAAATCAGACCGTTGAAGATACTTCCTTGACGATCTCTGAAAAAATCTTGAACATGTTTCTTTTTTTAAGAAGTCGGCATCGGATCAATTTTTATATGATGATGCACGACATTCAGCATACCGTTTCTGAGGACACTTCTAAAAAACTGTACTTGCTTTGGCGGAAAAATTACAAAGAACCGTTTCTTGACTTGTTTCGTCGCAGTGATTCCAATCTCCGTTCGGATGTCGACCCAGAATTTGTCACCAGTCAATTGTTAGTACTGATGGCGGCTCATTTGGACTCACCAGAAAAAGAAGACAAGATGCCAGAAGCGATCGATTTGTTTTTATTCGGTGCACTAGGCAATGGGCCAATTGCGAAATAGCTGGAACGTTGGCTTTTGTCCCGAGAATAATCATTCGACGAATTTCTGACAATCGCGTACACTGATCCAGTAAACAGAAACTTAAAAGGATGGATGTACATGTCAAAAAATCGAATCGAAGCCTTTACGGATGCGGTCATTGCGATCGTAATGACCTTATTAGTATTGGAATTGCACCAGCCCGAAGGCGATACCTTTGCTTCTTTTTTAGGAGTGGAACAGCAATTTATTATTTATTTGATCAGCTTTGTGATGTTAGCGATCTACTGGAACAATCACCATCATCTATTTCAAGTAGTGTCTAAAATCGACGGTTGGACCTTGTGGGCGAATCATTTGTTGATTCTGGCACTGACCCTCTTTCCTTTTGTAACGTCATGGGTCAGTCGTTATCCAGTCGCTCTTGCCCCACAGCTGCTATACGGGGCTGTCATTTTATTGACGGATTTCAGCTATTTCCTAGTTGGAAAATCCTTGGTTCGTGCCAATCCTGACAATCAAGCCATCGTGGAACTGTTTCGCGGATACAAGAAACTCTACTTTACGTTGTTTATCAACGTGCTGGCATTGCTCCTCGGCTGGCTGATCCATCCCCTATTTATCATCACACTGGATAGTCTTGTACTATTGTTGTGGGTGATCCCTGAGAAAAAAGTAGAAACCTTTTTAAAACAATAAAAACACTTGCGTCCTTCTCCTAAAAGCGGTGAATGATTGCGCACAAGCAGCCGATTGGTCTACTTTTGCACAGTCATCCATCAAGAGAAGGACGCAAGTGTTTTTTCTAGCGAATCAAGTCTTTCCCAGGTGCCTGCAAGACTTGTTCAACTTGTTCTTTGGTGGTTAAGGGGACATCCCCCAGCATCGTATGAGCCAATACTGCATTGGTGATAGCAAAATCAGCGGTGCGTTGGAGCGACCATTTTTCGGCATAGCCTAATAATACGCCAGCAGCATAGGCATCCCCTGCCCCGATCCGATCCAATACTTGCAGCAGCTGCGGTGCCGTTTCGTAGGTATCTTGTGCCGTAATGATCCTTCCGCTGATAAACTGCTTGTCTTCCACGGCTAGACGCCGTGTCCCGCAGAACCATTCTAGTTGATACTGGTCAATAAAGGATTGGATCAATGCAAGCTCGGCACCTTCTGTTTCCTCTAAGGGATAAGCCAAGAGCTCCTCCAAGTCACGGACAGAGCCGAAAACTAGGTCACAATAGGGTAGGATCGTTTCATACCGTTGTTTCAGTACCTCCCGATTGAATTCTTCATTCAAGCTTGGACGGAAGTTGAAATCAAAGCAGACGCGAATCTGCTTGGCATGGGCCTGTTTGGCCAAAGCCAAAGCTGTTTGCCAGGTTTTCTCAGTCAAACTAAGAGAGATCCCGCAAATATGAATGAGATCGACCGTTTCTAAAAACCCATCGATAGCATATTCTTCTGGACCTGAAACGCCAAAGGAACTATGATGGCGATTTTGATACGTCACATAGGTCGGACGAGCGCCGTAGCCGATCTCGGCGAAATAACTGCCGATATGACTATATTTTTTGCCAACAAATGCCGTCTGGATTCCATAGGAACGCAAGCTGGCTTTTGCCGTATCTCCTAATCGGTTGGCTGGCACCTGCGTCAGCATCGACGTCGTCAAGCCGAAATGCGCCAAATTGCCTAACAGATTGACCCCTGTTCCCGTAAAATCCATCCGCAAAGAGTGGGTTTGTTCCAACGTTCGATATTCTGGTGGCGTCAACCGCATCATTACCTCACCGTAAGCACCGATCCGCATCATTGATCCCCCCTATTTGGCTGCTGCCAACACCTTTTTCGTCATTTCTGCTAATGTCTGTACATCTCCAGGGCGTGTGTCCCCTGTTTCTCCATCGATGATCGAGCTGTAAATATGTGGAATGATTTTTTTCACTCCTGCATCAACAGCGATCTGCAAGATTTCTTCAAAGTTTTCTAAATCGATACCGCCGGTCGGTTCCAAATAAAAATCATTCGCGGCACAAGCCTCGGCTACCGCTTGATATTCTGCTTTATGAGCCAACCCTTTCATTGGAAAATACTTGATAGAACTAGCGCCCATGTCTTTTAATAAAGCGATCGCTGTTTCAACTGGGACTTCTGCAGCTGGAGTTTGTGAACTCAATGGACCAGTCGCAATATTGACATAGCCGACTTTTCCCGTTGGTGAAACAAGGGCATTGACGATCGTTTCAGATTGTCCTAGCAAAGCTCGTGAGGTCCCCGCTCCCGTGAACACTTGGTTAACATGCTGTGGTTGAAGAACAGCGGAAATTCGGGAGACCATTTCACTTTGATTGGGGTCGCCAGCACCAAGCCCTACAGAAAGGGCATTATTTGTTGCCACTTGATAGTTCTTCATGTCAGCGATAGCCGCCTCGTCACTATCATAGTTTTTTGATAAAACACCTAGGACGATGTTGCCCTCTGCTGCTTCGTAACAAGCTTTCGCATTGTCGATGGAGTTTGCTAACACATTTAGACAGACACGGTCAGCGAAATAATTGGGTGAAGTTTTCATTTTTGGGTTGCTCCTAACATAATTTCTTGTAAGCGATCAGTGATCACTGCCATTTCTTGTTCATTGACTGCTCGGATATCAAATTCAATAATGCCGTTATTGGCTTGGTACTCACGGGTATAAATCGCTGGTTCTCCTGCTTTTAGCGCGTCGATCACTGCTTTGGCACTTGGTTCTTTCACTTTAACACTCGCCCGATAAATGTCTCTGCCAGCGCTGTCTTGAACGATTTTTGCTTCGAAACCAGTGATTTCATTGATTGCCGCAATAAATGGTTGCAGACGCTCTTGCATCGAAGCGCCAGACTCTGTTCCCTCCGCTAGATAATCCGTCACGGCTTGGGTAAATCCGAGAATATTGTCTTTACCGATTTTCATTGCTCGACCTATCCCTTTGGATTGCAGGCGCACCCAAGAGACATAGGGCTGCTTGCCGATCACTAAGCCAGCACTCGGTCCTGAAAATGCTTTGGCACCTGAATAGATCACTAAATCAGCACCAGCTTGGGTATAGGCAAACAAATCTTCCTCAGCAGCCGCATCAACGATCAATGGAAGATCGTGTGCCTTGGCAACTTGGGCCGTTTCTGCTACCGTCAGCATACTTTTTTGAACGGTGTGATGACTCTTTATGTAGAGGATCGCCGCCGTTTCGGGTGTAATCATCTGTTCAATGTGCTCGGGTGTACACATATTGGCATAGCCTGCTTCTACTACCTTCCCACCACCTTGTGTCACCATCACTTCCACTGGTGTGCCATAATCTACGTTGTGGCCTTTGGGCAAAATGATCTCCCGCTTACTGATTTTCTCACTATATGGATGATACAAATGATAGCTGTCGCCTTGACCGATGAGTGCCGCCACTGATTGGGCGATCCCCGCTGAAGCGGAAGAAACGATCTGTGCATCTTCCGTTTTCAACAATTCTGCTAAATAGGCTCCGGTTTTTTCTGCTAGATCTGCCATTTCAAAGAAATGCTCCCCGCCGTAGCGCTGGGCTGCAAGCACGCTTTCGCTGACTTTCGAGACACCTAGAATCGTCATTTTGCCAGAAGCATTGATGACTTCTTTCAAGCCTAATTCTTCAATATTCAGTGTCAAAAAGTTCCCCTCCTATCACCGCTTTTTGCGGCACGATCTGTTGTGTCGTGATTCGGCGATTGCCGTTAGAATCCGTCAATTCCTTTTCGCCCGCTTCAAAGCGGAAAATCGTAAAATCAGCATCATATCCCAATGCGATCTCGCCTTTGTTCTGTAAATGAAATTGCTTCGCAGGGGCACTGGTCACCTTCTCGATGATCTCACGCCAATCATACCCTACGACCGCTAATTTTTCCATAGTCGTCGCTAAATCAAAGACTGGTCCATTAGTACGATTGCGAATGTAGATATCTGTACTAATGGAAGAAGCCTTCAGCTGATTGGCAAATGCTGTCTCCGCCACGTCAAAATTGAAACTGTCTGTCCCATGACCAATATCGAAGACCAAGCCTTTTTCATAGGCAGCAAAGACGAAAGGCTTGATGGTTTGGTTTGTCTGATCCAAAATCCCATTGGCTTTGCCGTTAAAGCAATGGGTTACCACATCGCCTGTTTCCAATTCAGCGAGAATCTCTGCTAAATTCGGTGGTGCTGAACCAATATGGACCATCAAAGGCAGCGGTTGATTTTCAGCTTGGATCGTTTTCGCTAATTTCAACGGCGTGATGCCATTTTCGCCGATCACCGTTTTGCTCATTCGGGCTTTGATCCCGACGATAAAGTCAGGAAACTTCTGCAGTGCTTCTTTGACCAATTCTTTTTTGACTTTTGACAGATCCGCAAGTTCATCCTGCTCTACGATCCCCCATTTGGAAATGTTGACTAAAGCAAAGACATTGGTTTTGGCTTCTTTGGCTAAATCATAAAACCGATGGATATTTTCAGCGCCCGTCGTCCCCGCATCGATAACAGTCGTGACGCCTTGTTTGACACCGATCTCGTCTGGATAATCATAATAGAGCGTCATTTCCTCGAAACAATGGACATGGTCATCGATCCAACCAGCTGACAAGAACTCCCCTTCTGCTAAGGTCAGCTCTTGTTTCGCCTGCTCCTGCAATGTGGGTGCCAGAGCAGTGATTTTGCCGTCTTGAATCCCAATATCAAATACTTCTTCATCGATCGTGCGGGCTTGACGAATAATCATATCAAACATTTCATTACACCTTCCTCTCTGTGAAAGTGAATTTCGACCAAGGATGGATAAAGGGCAGCAGAACTAACTCTTGTTCGACGATCGAACCGATTTTATTTTTTCGTGGGTCTGAGTGAGGCTCCAGCACGACTTGCAGCTCGTTTTTGTACTTGCCAAAACGATCGTTGCCGATCACAACGTCCCCTCGTTGAAAGACGCCTTCGTGGTCATGGACAGGATTGTCATGGTTCTTATACTTTTTACGAACTTCTGTGGAACGGATCATCCGATCGGTGATGTCGCCTCGACGGTAATGCTGCTCGTCCAGGGCGATTTGGCGTTCAACTTCATTGATTTCAGGCACAAATTCAATAGCAAATGCGGTCTGGTAGCGATCAATCGCTCCTAGCGCTGCCAATTCTGCTTCAGAAGCATAAGCATTTCCGATAATGACATCGTCGATCAGGCCTGTGGCAAACAAATGCTTTGCGGCAGTTTCTACAGGCATTTTCCGGTGCATTTCTAAGGTCGGTAAGCCATCATTGATATCCCAAGGTCCGATCGTTCCCGTTTGAGAAGAGATAAATGCGGCGGTTCGAATGCCTTTTTCCTTGAAACGACGACTGCATTTTTCAAAGAAATCATAGGGCAAGGCAGTCCCTTCTTGCGGATAGAAATTGTGGCAGCCGTATAAGTAAGGAATGTTGGCTTGATAGGTCAAAATATTGTCTAAATACGCCACATCATTGCTCATATTCAATTCAACAGCTAAGCCAAAGGGATTGTAGGTCAACATCGCTTCTTTATTGCCGTCAAAGCCTAAATCTAAACGAATCCCATCGGCACCTAGTTCATGGAAAAAGGTCAAGTCATCATAGGAGATGCCTAGTTCCGAAAAGATGGCTGGTGCCACGTCTAAAATCGTTTCATAGCCTAATCCTTTGGCAAAATCAATCAACGCTTTAAACTTTTTCTGCACGTTTTCTTTGCCGTCACTCACTTCCAGCATACTCATAAAAATGCGGCTAAAGCCATAATCATGGGCTAATTGCAGATAGGCTTTGTCTGTTTCAAAATCACTGTGATCGGGATACACCGATACTCCTAGTTGTCTTTTCAACTTATCTCATCCTCATTTCTTCATAAAAAGCAGTAAAACGTGTCAGTAAAAGCGAACTGCAAACAATCGTCGCCGTTATCGTCAAAAATGGTCCCCACGGAAACTGACGGCTCAGTAGGATCGCTGCAGCAACGCCAAGAATCCCGAACAAAAGCATCCGCCAAAACGGCACTTCTTGAATTTTTTTCCCTTGTGCTGATTTTGTTAACCAAATTTGACAACCAAAAAATAAACAAATGGCATAAATCCCCATGTTTGCACCTCACTCTTTTTTGTCTTGCTTAAGCGGCTGTTTCTTCTTCTTGTTCGCGGGCAATCTGCTGTTTCTCAAAGACTTTAAAGAATGGGTAGTAGATTGCAAGTGTGATAAAGAAGTTGACGATCACTAAAATCGCTGCTGCGATACTCCAGTCCGTACTCATCCAGGCGGCGATTGGTGCTGGAATGGCAAACCCAAGTCTGGCAGCCATCATCGGTACGACACCCGTAATGGTCGCGAAGTAAGAAATCGTTGTCGTAATCAATGGTGCCACCAAGAACGGAATGCCTAAGATTGGGTTCATTACGATCGGTGCACCGAAAATCACTGGTTCATTGATATTGAATAGGCCTGGCAAGATGGACAAACGGCCCAATTGTTTCAAGTATTTTGATTTGGAGAAGAAGAACAAAACGACCAACGCTAAGGTCGTACCGGCTCCACCGATCCAGACGAACCATTGTAAAAATTGTTCCGTAAAAATATTAGGCAATTCATGCGCATTGCCAGATGCTTGGAACGCTTCCATATTTTCGGCAATGGAAATATCCCAGAATGGACGAATGACAGGACCCATGATGGCTGGTCCATGAATCCCCAGTACCCAGAAGAAACAGATCAAGAAGACAGTCAATAAGCCACCAAACAAGCTGTTACCAGCTAGCACGTCTTTTAACGGCATCAACAAGTTACTTAAAAAGCCATTGATATCAAAGCCTAACATATGACGGATCACCCAGAACAAAATCAGGATCGCTCCTCCAGGAATCAACGCCATAAATGAATTCGTCACTTCTGGTGGCACACCATCTGGCATTTTGATGGTAATGTTTTTTACGATAAAGAAACGATAGATTTCAACGGACAAGATCGCCGTGACGATCGCGCCAAACAAAGAGCCTGACCCTAAATTTGCCACATTGATATAACGTCCCGCATCAATGATGCCTTCCACAGAATCAAAGACTCGCAACGGTGGTGCAGCGGTTACAAGAAAGGACATCGTTGCTAAGATACCCGCAGTCAATGAATCCAGCTTATAGCTTTTGGCTAGCGATGAAGCAATCCCATACGTTGCATATAATGCCAATAATCCGACTGTATAACGAAAGGGAATATCCAAAACTTCCCGATACGGTTCGATCACCGCAGCGACTGATTCGATGGGAAAATTCAGTAAGATCGTGAAAAAAGACCCAACGATCGTTAATGGTAACGTAGCGATGATCCCCTTACGAATCGCTACCATGTGCCGTTGCATCCCCACTTTATTTGCAATCGGCATCAACTTCTGTTCAATAAATTCCACAAACCCTTTCATAATTGCCTCCTTAGTTTATAACATTATAATGTTTATACAAGGATAATAGCACAGTGCTTCCTGGGAGTAAATATGTTTTTTACGAATAGACGAAACTATTTTTAACAACTCAAAATAACATTTATTCATCGTAATTTTACACAATATCAAAACTTAAAAATTTATGTGTTGATAAGGGAATTTTGAATAGCTTGATACAAAAAAACCTATTGGCAATGTTTTCCAATAGGCACGATATTAAAATCAAAAATAGTATTCTTGATTCATTTAATGTTTTTTAGTTTTTCATATAAATTTCCTACTTAATTATACTTCCTTCTCATAAATAAAATCATCCATCACAAATCCTGAACCAATCGTAACGGTGCGTTCAGAAACACGCGTAAAGCCGCGATGCTCATAAACAGCGATCGCCTGCTGGTTTTGTTTGTTGACGTTTAAATGCAGTGTTTTGCCTGAGGCGATCTCCTCATACCAATCAAAGACTTGGCTGGCATAGCCTTTGCCTCTAGTGGATTGATGGAGATACAATTTACTTAAATAAATCTGTTGCTGCGTTTCTTCATACGCTGTATATCCTACTGCTCGGTCTCCTTCTAATAACAAAAGATAGACTGCTCCTTGCTGGACTTCGTTTTGAATCGCTGCTGGTGATTGGTAATGAGCCAGCATATACGCGACTTGATCGGACCCAATGATAGGTGTAAACACTTCTGGCCAGATTTCTTTGATTAAACGATCCAACGTTTGGAAATCTTCAGGTGATTGAATGATTTTTTTTGTGATTGCCATAAGAACCCCTTCTTTCTGCTGCACGAAACAAAAAATCGTTTATAAATATCTCTATTATAAGGGATAAGGAAAAAAAAGAAAGGGCACGTGGAACAAAGACCCCAAAATGTCTCAAAAGATGGTAAACTAGAAGTGAAAAAATGGTGACGAAAAGGAGGTAGCAACACGATGCAGCTCTTGCAACTACTTTTACTGGCAATCATTTTTGTTTCGTTCTTCATGGCGTTGATTGGCTGGGTTTTATCGATGACCAACGGCTTGATCTTCTCTCGTTCTCCTCAGCAATTTAAAGCGCATGCCCATGATCCTAACTATGAAAAAGAACGACAAGCAGGCAAGCGCTTGAAAGAGATTATATTCCGACGCATTGTTCCTCTAGGAATAGCCTCTTTGATCATCTATGGGTTAATCGCACTATTAAACGTCCTTTAAAAGTTTTTAAAAAGACTCAAACAAATTTTAAAAAAACCGGCATCTTTTCCTGTTGATCAATGCGCCTTTCGCTTTCGCTGAGGGGAACATCAATGCATAAGATGCCGGTTTGTTTTTTATTTACTTACTGCTGCTTTTGAGGCTTGAACTTTTTTCAGTAAAGCGAAGAGGACTTGGCTATCATCAATAGCCGCAATATATTGTTGGCAAAGTGCCATCATTTCTGTTTCATCCATTTTATCTAAAGAAATAACTAATTCATTTTCTACTACCTGCTTATTATTCATAGGGCTCCCTACTTTCTTCCTTTGTTACCTCTAGTTTGCCATGAATGAGCAGGTTCCGTAAGAACTTTTCAGTTTACAAACAGGAAACGGGTGGTTTACATCCTTGTCCTATCAAGGTTTTGCCAGAAAATTTATTCGGTAGCAGGCTCGATGTGGATGTCAGTATCAAACACCTGAAAACGATCAGCTAAGAGATCTTCAATAGCATCTGCAACGTTGTGACTCTTTTCAACCGTCAAAGATTTGTCCATCGTCACGACGACATCGAGAAAAACATTGGCGCCATACATTCTTCCTCGAATCGATTTGACAGATTTCACTTCAGAAAAACCAGCGATTGCCGCTTCATACTCCACGACTAACGATTCATCAAACCCATCAGAAAGTGAAAAGGCACTCTCACGAAAAATATCGACGGCGGTTTTGATAATCAAAAGAGCTACCACGATCGCAGTCAAACTGTCCAACCAACCGATACCAAATGAGGCGGCAAAAATAGCGATCGCCGTTCCAATACTCGTCCACGCATCGCTGCGGTTGTCTTTAGCAGCTGCTAGCAGAGCGGAGCTTTTTACGCGAGCGGATAATCGCTTATTATAGTAATACATGCCATACATCAAAATAGCTGAAATGATACCGACGACTGCCGCGATCATATCGGGACTTTGCGTTTCTCCGAGTAGAATCGTTTGAATGGAGGACCATAAGACCTGCAGACCGACTGCCAGCATAATCAAGGATGTTACGAGACTTGCCACGTTTTCTGCTTTCCAATGACCATATTTATGGTCTTCATCTGCTGGCTTTTGAGCCAAACGCAAACCAATCAAGACAGCGATCGACGCTACGATATCCGTCGCATTGTTCAACCCATCTGCCCATAGTCCTTCAGAGTTTGCCAAACGACCGATGGAAAGTTTGGCGATGGAAACCAAAATGTAAGCAACGATACTTAAGATGGCGCCTCTTTCTGCTTGTTTTAATTCTGCGTATCTTGTTTGATTCATGTCATCCCCTCCAAATAGTCAACTTGAAAATAATAGCTGAAATTTTCACAGTTTGCATCATTTATTTGAGAGATTTTATTTTTTAGGAGCGGCAAACATTCACTTCTAGTGAAACGAATTTCTGTTCTGAGGACACCAAAAAAGCAGGACCCATAAGGGACTCCTGCTTTTTCTACTTTTTCTTTCACAAAGAAGCATGGCTACTCATTCACCAACAACTGGCGATTTCTTTCACTGAATTTCTCATTGTGGGATGAAACCATCGCCTGTGGGACACTGGTCGGCTCTAAATAGTGTTTGATTTGGTTGACTGCTTGCGCAGCATCTTGAAAGGCTCCCGCCAAAAGATTCACTTTGCCTTTGAAATAATGAATGTCGCCTGCCGCAAAAACACCAGGATGGCTAGTTTTTGTAGGAATCTCGCAATTGAGGTAAAAGTCTTCATGGCGTGCAAGATCAAAGGAGACTTTATCTAACAAGCCACTGTCACGGTCATACCCGTGTTGGATCAGTAGATGATCGCATAAAAAATCGATCGTTTCATGGTTGGCACTGTTTTTTAGTCGTAGAACCATATTGAATGTTTCGGCTTGATTCACCCCATCGATGGTGTGATTCATCAGCACTTGAATCCCTTCTGCTTTCATCTTCTTTACTTGTGCTTCATGAGCTTTCAATTTTTCTCCTCGGTAACACAGGGTGACTTTGGCACCATAAGACACTGCTTCGATCGCATAATCCACTGCCGCATCACCGCCGCCAGAGATCACTAGATGCTTGCCTTGGATCGCTTGCTGGTCAGGAAACTGATAGTGGATATAGTTGTCGACATTATTATGGATGAAACATGGCAATTTTTGCGGAGAAACGACACCGCCGCCGATACAGACTAAAACGGTGCGTCCAACATGGGTCCTCCCTTGGTCATCCACTGCATAAAAAAGGTCGTCTTCCTTGGTCAATGAAATGATTTTCGTTTTCAGATAGATTGTTGGATCAAACAACTTGGCCTGTTCAATCAAGTGTTCTTTGACTTTCTTTCCCTTGGTGGGCGGCAGTGCACCCACATCCCAGACCATTTTTTCAGGATAGAAATTGATCTTCCCGCCTAATTCGGCTTGTGCTTCAAACAATACGACCGATAGATCACGTAATCCAGCATAAAAACTCGCATAGAGTCCAGTGGGTCCTCCGCCGATAATTAGAACATCTGCTATAGTGGTCATTGGCTAGCCTCTCTTTCGTAAATGAAAATCATTCTCAATTAGTTAGTTCGATTATAGACAACGATCGTCCATTTGTAAAGAATTTTCTGAAAACAAATTAATTATATTTACCAATTATTTTTCTTTACATTGTAAAGAAAAAAGCCTTTTCCTGAACTTCTGGTAAAAAAAAGATGAGCAGATTGTTATTTTTTCTCATTTTATCTAGTGATATATTTGTGATCGTCCCTGACTTCAAGGTATACTCTTAGAAAGTAGGTGAAAAAATGGAAGTTGAAAAATGTTACGCGCCCTTACCGGACGGGTCTGTCCTCTATTACGAGAAAACCGGTTCAGGACGCCCTCTTTTTTTATTGCACGGAAATGGCGGCAGCAGTGCCTATTTCTCAAAGCAGGTCGACGCCTTGCGTCAAAAACATCAACTGTATTTAATCGATAGTCGAGGGCATGGCAAATCCACTAATACGCAGAAGAAAATCGATTTTTTTAAAATGGCAACAGATCTTTTAGCAATTATTCAGCAAGAAAAGCTAACGAAAATCGCCTTACTAGGATTTAGCGATGGTGCCAATCTGGCGATGGTCTTTTGCCATCTCTACCCAGAGCATGTCAGCTGCATGATTTTAAACTCTGGCAACACGGAACCGCGAGGTGTGAGGCTCTTTTCTCGAATCGGCAGTGTCTTGCAATATCTGATCGTTTGGCTTTGTTCCCCATTCTCCAAAGGCATGCGGGGCTTTCTGCCTATTTTGGGATTGTTGTTTCGTCCAATCGGTTTATCTACAGCCGATTTGAATCACCTCAGCGTGCCGACATTGATTTTGGTCGGCAAACGTGATTCGATCAAGCTTTCCCATTCTTTTTATATTGCAAACAGTATCCCTCAGTCCAATTTTATCGTTGTCAAAGGACAAGGACATAGTTTTGCACGAAAAAATCCAGAAGTTTTTAATACGAAAGTTTTATCTTTTTTAGAAAAGGTCGGTGAATAACTATGAGAATCTTTACTTGGCTCCGCGACCACCGCTCACTGTTTAAAACCCTCTTCTTAATTGCAGTCGCCGTGATCGTATTCGGCGAGCTGCTTTCGTTAAGCAAGACGATCTCGATTGATCAACTAAAACAATTGTTTGCGCAGCTATCCCTTTGGCGAGTGGCTTTAATGGCTGTCATTGGCTTACTGTGTGTCTTTCCCATGGTCTTATATGATATCGTCTTGAATCGCTTGCTAGGGGACAAACCTGATCGCCGTTATTTACTAGAAACCAGCTGGATCATCAATACCATGAACAATTTGATCGGCTTTGGCGGTTTCATCAGTATCGGGTTACGGTCGGAATTTTATGGCAAAGGAAAAAAAGGCAAAGACGTTGCCCAAGCAATATCGAAGATTTTTATCTATTTGATGTCTGGTCTTTCGATTTTATCGCTTGCTGCGCTGGCATTCGTCCTCTTCGGTCCCACGACCGATTATCTCCAACAGTATTGGATCTGGCTTTTAGGCGGCAGTCTTTATTTTCCAATCGTCTATGCGCTTAGTTTTTCCAAAAAAAATGCCTACTTAGGTGGGCTGCAACGACGCGATCGTCTGCAGCTGATCGCCGCTTCCTTATTGGAATGGCTAGGTGTTTTTGCCGCCTTCTTTACGACGGGTCTGTTGATGGGTCTCTCGGTCGATGTGTTTCAACTGTTGCCGCTTTTCATCGCTGCTTCCGTGATTGGGATCGTCTCGATGATTCCCGGGGAACTGGGAACCTTTGATGTCATGATGATCATGGGAATGGGTTCACTACAGATTCCCCGTGAAAGTGTCATTGCCTGGCTCTTGCTGTTTCGTCTGTTTTATTACATCATTCCCTTTTTGATCGGTTTGCTTTTTTTCTCAAAAAATGTCGGTGTCTCCCTCAACCAGCGCTTTTCTGGTATTCCAAAAAGCTTGTTGTTGGAAGTATTCCACAAGATCGAGGTGTTGTTGCTTTATCTGACTGGAACGATGTTGGTGCTTTCCGCCACGATCCCAGAAGCCTTTGATCAAATCAAATGGTTAGCCCACCTCAATCCGATTCGCTTGAATTTTGTAATGCAGTACCCGAGTATCTTTCTCGGCTATCTCTTTTTGATTGCCGGTCGCGGCATCTCTGCCCGTGTCAGTCGCGCGTATGTGCCGACGCTTTTGTTGATTGCAGCAACGATCGGCTATGCTATTTTTGCGGGTTTCCGCTTTTCGACCATGCTGTTTCTTCTATTATTACTGGCGATCATGATTTTTTCAAAAAGCGAGTTATTCCGAAAGCAACTGGTTTTCGCTTGGGAATGGCTAACGATCGATGGTTTGCTGATTGGTTCATTGACGATCCTCTATGTCATTATCGGGGTCTACAATATGCCCCATATCAATCGGCATCCGACGCATCACCATTCGATGGATTTTTTGCTTTTCCCTTCTGAAAAATTATGGCTCCAAGGCTTCGTTGCGATTTTATTCGTCGCCGTTGCGATGCTGCTGTTTGCCCGCTACTTGATGGGACCAAAGCACCAACTCGGTGTCAGTGCCGCCACCGATAAAGTGAAGCATATTTTGAACACTTATGGCGGCAATAGCGATAGCCATCTTGTCTATTTAAAAGACAAGCAAGTGTACGTTTATCCAGAAATCGGCGAGCCGACGGTCTTTTTTCAATTTACGACCTTTAATAATAAATGCTTAGTCATGGGGGATCCTTCTGGGAAGCAAGCAGACTTTCCCCAGGCACTGGAAACCTTTCTAACAGAGATGGATCAGTGGAATTACTTGCCAGTCTTTTATGAAAGTAGTGAAGAAATGGTGATGCTGCTGCATGAATTCGGGTATGACTTTATCAAATTCGGTGAGAAAGCCTATGTGGATCTGCCTAGCTTCACCCTCTCAGGAAAGAAAATGAAGGGACAGCGGGCATTGAACAACAAGATCACCAAAGAAGGCTTTACCTTTGATGTGCTCACCCCACCCTTTTCAGCCGAAACCTTTGCAACCCTTAAGGAAATTTCTGACAACTGGCTAGATGGACGGAAAGAAAAAGGGTTCTCCCTTGGATTCTTTTCAGAATCCTATCTGAGTACCGCACCAATTGCAGTCGTCCGTAATCAGCAACAAGAGATCGTCGCGTTTGCCTCCTTTATGCCAACTTATCAGACAGGCTTAGCTTCCATTGATCTGATGCGTCACGATCCTGAAAAAGCCCCGAACGGAACGATGGATTTCTTGTTTATTCAGCTGTTTGATTATTTTAAAGAACAAGGCTACCAACAATTCGATTTAGGTATGGCACCATTAGCCAATGTTGGTACTTTCCGCAGTAGTTTCTTGCAAGAGCGGATCGCCTATCTCGTTTACACCTTCGGGTCTCGCTTCTATTCCTTTGAAGGATTGCGGGAATACAAACAGAAATATGCCGCTTCTTGGTCCCCTCGCTACATCTTATATTCTCGGGACAGTTGGATCGGTTATGTCATGATTGCCCTGTTGATTGTCGATAATCAAGCGGCAGACAAAACGAAATAAAAAAGCTCAAATGCGCCGGTTTATTCTCGGAGCATTTGAGCTTTTTTCATTTGTTGCGCTTAGAAGTTATTCTGCTGATTTAGATGGTGCGTTTTCCCAAAGTTGTTTGACGACTGGAATATTTCCTAGTTCCGTCATATTGGATGGCAGAATGACCGTGTTGGTATTGCTGTTGACCACGTCTTTAAAGGCTTCGATCCCTAGATAAGATAAGGAGCGCTCGTCTAGCTGGCTTTCTTTGATTGCTTCATTGATAGCTAAAATCCGTTTGCGTTCAGCTTCAGTGATTTTCGCGATTCGTTCCGCTTCTGCCTCAGCATCGATCCGTACACGTTTTGCCCGCGCCTCTGCATCGATTTGGGTTTGTTCTGCCCGAGCTTGCGCGTCGATCGTCATTTGAGAAGCTTTGGCTTCGGCACTTAAGACTGAAGAAGATTTCTCCCCTTGGGCTCTTGTGATCATAGATTCTTTGTCTCTTGAAGCTGTGATCAATTTATTCATTGATTCAATGATTTCTTGGGAAACTTTGATTTCCCCGATATTGATCCGGTCGATCGCTAACCCATAGCCAGCAGTGATGTCTTTGATTGAAGTAAATAGAGCCACGTTGATTTCTTCAGTTCCATTTAGAACCTCGTTCAGATCCATTTTCCCGATGATCCCCCGTAAGTTTGATTGGGCATCTTGAATCATTGAGATAACGGAGTTTTCATTTTCGTAAACAAAGGCACGAACATCTGTGACGTGGTATTTGATTGCTTCATCGATCTGCACGATTACGTTGTCTTTTGTAATTGCACTTTGCGGTTCGATCTCCAGAGGAATCTGTTTCAAGGACACTCTTTCTCTTACGGTATATAAAATCGGAACAAGAAAATGAAGACCTGGTTCCAACGTTCGAACATATTTCCCAAAACTTTCCACAACTTTGACTTCCCCTTGACGAACGATCACAGCAGTGCTTGCGATCAGCCAAATCAGAACCACTAATACGAAGATAACTAAAATAATTTGGATAATGATCATTGTAAAAACCCTCTTCCATTTTCAAATAATGTATTGTTAACACGGGTCAATAAGACACCGTTTTCAACCCCGATAATCTCTAACATGACATTTTCAGCAGGAATCCCTGCAATCACTCGATATTCTGTGTAGGTGCCATAAAGACGGATATAGCCTGAATAATGATCCGTCAGCGATCGAAAATAACGTCCAACCGCTCGTTGTTCCATGTAGTCTACGATGATTTTCCACCCTCTTTGCCTTCGTGCAGGTTATTTTTCGTTTCAATTGATTCGTTCATTCTATGACAAGTGTTACTAACTATAATAGCACGTTTCACCCAAGAGGACAGTATACATTTCATAATTCCCTCCTTTTTAGAAAAAAAGACGAGCTGAAAACAAATCCCTTGCATTTACCAATTAAATTGCATACAATCTAATTGTACAAAATATAAAAATCAGGAGTGAAGAAATGATGAAAAAAATGTATTCAACAAAAATGATCAACACTGGTGGCCGTTCAGGAGAAGTTCATAGTCCCGATCATTCATTTGAACTAAATATTACTGCACCTGGCAAACGTGTTGAAAATGCCACCAATCCAGAACAACTTTTTGCGGCTGGTTTTAGTGCTTGTTTCAATAGTGCCCTTGAATTAGTAAAAAGCAACAAAGGAATCGACGGTGCTTCGACTGTCAGTGCACAAGTGACGTTATACGCAGAAAGTGAATCAAGCTTTGTTTTAGGCGTTGAGATCGAAGGTCAAATCGAAGGTTTATCAACAGAGGAAACACAAGAATTGCTTGAAATCGCTCATACCGTATGTCCTTACTCAAAAGCTACAGCTGGCAACATTGAAGTGTCTGTCAAAGCCGTTAGCGAGTAGACTTTCGTTGAAAAAACAGCTATGATAAGAGGCGGATGTTAGAAAAAGGGGTGAAAACATGAATGTCTTAGCGTTAGAAAACCAATTGTGTTTTCCTCTATACGCCGCTTCAAAAGAAATTATCAAACAGTACAAAGACTTACTGGACCCGTTGAATTTGACCTATACCCAATATTTAGTGATGTTGGTGTTATGGGAAGATGAAGCGATCAGTGTCAAAGAATTGGGGAAGCAATTATGTCTAGATTCTGGCACACTGACACCGGTTTTAAAAAAGCTTGAAGCAAAAGGATACCTAGTAAGAAATCGAAATCAAGACGATGAACGTTCCTTGCGGGTCACATTGACTGATTCAGGCAAAAGACTCCATGAACAAGCACTAGAGATCCCCTACAAAGTAACTGAATTCTTGCCCCTTGAACCGGAAGAACTGTCAGTCCTCCACGAATTGACGACCAAAATGGTCCAAAAATTTCAAGAACAAGAAAAATGATCCGCTGTTTTCACAGTGGATCATTTTTTTATCTTTTAAACCTTCACTAACAAACAGCGAAGAAAACGTGGATGACTTAAGAAGCTTTGGTTTTCAATTCGCCAATAACATTTCGCAACTGAGTTAATTGTTCTGGGTCTTCAATTTTTTTGATCGCAATTTTTACCAGTTCAAAAATTTGTTCCTCCGTCAAACCACTTTGCAAAATCTCCAATTCGGTGACGGCTGGTTGGAAACGACGAGCCAAAACTGACCCACTCATCTTGATACTTGCGATCTCAAGTATCCCTTTATTGACTAACTTACGAATCACTGACAATGACGTGTTGCGATTCAAGCCGAAGCGTTCACTAAATTCGGTACAGCATAGCGGCTCATCCACAGCCCAAAAACAAACTAAGACTTCCCACTCTTTTTTTGAAAAACTCAAGTAATCCATAACTGCTCCTTTCCATGCCAATCAGGCTGGTTCTTATTTTCTAATCAAAACAATCGCAGCTATTGACATAAGCTATCTATCCTCTTCATTTTACGATTGTTTTTTCTTTCACTAAAAGGATTATATACCAATAATAATCTATTTTATTCATAATTTCAAAATAATTTTTATTTTAATGATAAATAACACGTTTAATTCTCCTTCTTCTCCATAAAAAAAAAGCGACTAGATGCGCTAGTCGCTTTCTTTTCTATCAAGTGATCCTAAGAAGAACCGCTTATTGGATGTTGAAGATCAGGCTTTCGTGCTCTTTTTCTTTTAAGGAATAGCCACAAAACTCTTTGTTCAAATTCGGATAATCGCGTTCGATCATCTGAATAACCTCGATTTCCGTCAAAAATTTGTCTTCTGACAATTGCAGCGAGTTCAACAAGACAAAGCGTGAATCATAGCCTAAAATCTCTGGCAACAATTGCCAAAAATTTGAGTGATCAATTTGTTGGATCGTTTCTTCAAAGTTAGCAATCAATTGTTGTACATGATCATAGACTTTGGGATAATCAGATTTTAACAAATCCAACAGTGCTTGATCGACCACCTTATCCAAATAAGCCTTTGTGTCCGTATAGATTATTGAAGAAATCACTTATTTCATCAATCCTTTCATTCAAATGCCATATTCGACATCGTCAAGGATGGCTCCCTGTTCCTATATATAGCATATTATCGGTGATTTTCGTTCTCAGATTAAGGATAGAATCAAGAAAAAAAGGAGAAGTCGTTTTTTGATTCCTCAATCTTACTCCACAATAGCAAAATTTTGCTGAACTGATAAGCAAAGCGAATCAGCAACATCTGAAAATGAGAAATTTGTCAGATTACCCTCCTTTTTTAGATAGATTGCCTCTCTTCTATACGAAAAATCAACCGCCAAGGATCGCATCCCTTATCAGCGATCGATTTGAAACAAACAACTAGCAGCCCTTATTGCCCTTCACAAAAAACGGAGACAGCATAATTTCAGACAGAACCTTCAGCAACATGTATAATTAAAGTAGAGAAAGTCATCAAAATAAACGAGACGAGGAGTGGAGCAAAGATGAAGAACCATTGTAAATGCGGCAAGAAGTTAACTGGCAATGAAAAAAGCTGTCCGGACTGCAAACGCAAAAAACAGCAAACTTTAGATTCCTTGGAAAAATTCGTTAAATACGGCAGTTTTGCTTTAGCAGGCCTATCATTAGTTTTAAAAATTGCGAAAAGTCGACAAGCTTAGCATTGATCGACTGAGAACTTTAATAAAAAAAACGCCGTAATGGCGTTTTTTTATTTGTCTACAATCGTACTCTCCAACTGCCAATTGACCGTACCTGAATAGGTACCAGGTTCTATCAAATCCAACTTGGGAACAAAGCGAAAGTAGCAATCATATTCCTGAAGATCCAGAGTTAAGTCCGTTGATCCTGTTGGCTGTTGTTGGAAAATCACTTGTTCTTCAGAAGTGACAGAAGCCACCAGCTGATTGGTCACCGGATCATAGAGGACCAATTGGATTTCATCCGCTAATTGTTGCTGATTTTGCATAAAATCAGTCATCTGGCCGCTTAACTGCCAGGTCCCTTCGCTGGTATTGCTGACAGACAAAAGGGCTTCTTGATCAAAAGAAATCGTTAAATAAGCAAAGCCATCGTCTCTGATGGATCGTGCGAGTTCATTCAAGGTCACTGCCGCTGCGTTGATTGAAGCAGGCGCACGCTCAAATACCACGATCCCTCGAAAGTCAATGCCATAATAACGTGTCGCCGATCGATTGCCTTCTGTATCGATCACATAAGACGCAAGATAATAGGTTGTGCCCGGTTCTAGATCTGAGGTGTCTAGTGCCAATGTATCCGACAATGGCTCCGACAATGTTCCCCGTTCAACCAACGCTGCTTCAGAGAAATCCGTTTCGGTGATTGTCTTATCCTCCGTAAAGAAATCCGTGACATATATTTTGGCTTGGGTCGAATTTTGGTCATCAATCGTGATCGGTATGTAGGAATTGCGCTTTTGCCGCACGATCTGCAGGTCTGCTTTTGCTTCTGCCAATGACGCCGAACCTGTTGAAAGAGTCGGTGGAAAGGATCCGGTCATTTGATAATAATGAGTTTCTGGATCACCTGTTGTCATACTGGAAACAAACGCATTTCCATTAAAAACAGTTTGGACAGGGATGGCTACATCTAAATTCTGATCGAGCGGAGCTTCTGTGTAATTGACGGAAAAGTGAACGATGTATTCATTCCCATTGACCATGTCGGGCAGTGTCACAACCAATTGTCCATTTTCAATGGCAAAGGGCAAGGCAGTTCCGCCTTCAGGCATGCCATTAACCATGATTTCACTGGCTTTCCCAAAATAAACCGCCTCGGGAACTAATGATAGTCCTTCTGGAAAAAGCGATGAGAGCAAGATTCCCGATTCCAAGTCAGCTAGATCACTGGTGCTTTTATAGGAGAGATAGGTCGCATAAGTAATGGTTTTGCTATTGTCGACAGTGGCTGGCTGGGCAAGTGCCGTACCAGTATCCAACAATAGTTTGACTGGGTCTTTTTCAAAAACACCGGTTCGCATATCAAGTTCTACTAGTCCTTCAACATCGACAAAGGCCACAGCTTTTTCTTGAACATAGCCCCCGTTTGCACCTGTAAAACCAAAATAGACCGGTGCACTATTGGTGAGATTCAAATTCGATTTGAAGGTGTCATCAACAGGAACCGTCACATCAACACCGAAATCTGGTACGGTGTAACGCAACGTTTGCGTCGGCTGATCAAAGACTACTGTAAAAATATGCCACTGCCCATCGGAAATATCTGGTACGGATACCGTATCTCGATGGTTTAAGACTTTGTCAATAATCAGCCAACCATCGGTGGTATATGCGTCATTTGAACCTGGAAAATTCCAAGCGATATGATGGCCGGAAGGAACATCACGATCCATCATTCCGTCCCCCGTCAACCCTGCATTATTATAAAATGTATCGAATTCAATCGCAAAACTTTGCGGGATTGCCCCCGTACTTAAAGGAGTCGCTCCTCCCGAATTTGACCAGACGCCAATCGTCGGTCCTGCTTGTTCTGCCAGCGCATTTAAACCATTGCTTTGCATCACAAAAGCGAGCCCATCGCTGTCCGTTGCTGTATTATCGATACAAAATGCCATTTCTAACCGAAAAGAACGAGTAAAAGAAACCGGCTTATTGAACCAGACACCACCACTGGAGTTGGTGGTAGCTCCATCATTAATCTGAACATAATTGACGCCCGGTTTTCCTTGTGGCGACCCCGCTTGTCCCACAGGAGTGATCAGAGAATCGTCAATCGCTAACGTAGGAAAATCTGGCGCAGATACCGCAGCATGGACGATTTCTTGTTTCCCACATAGCAGCAAAATGCTAAAAAAGAACACATAGCCCCATCGGATAATGCCAAACTTTTTCATCACTGTCCTCCGCTTTCTTCATTCTGATTCTTCTTGCACTGCCAGCCTAACATCTGCTTCTGCTTTTTTACGTCTCCTATATAAAATGAACAAGAGAAGTAGAACAAACAGGAAGAGAAGTAGCCCTCCTGCATAGAACCAGTATTGTTTTTGAAGATACGCTGCACCTAATGTTGTCTGACGGTTGATAAGGTTGGCTTGCTTGCGATCAACCACCACCGAATCCTCAAACACCCACGTTCCTTTAGGCGCATTCAACTCGATCCGTAACAGATAGGTCCCCGGTTCGAGAATGTTCTGATCAAAGGCACTAAACAGCTCCAAAACCGAATTCGGAGCTATTTGAAAATTCTCTGCAGAAAACCCACCGACCTTGTTGCCGCTGTCTTGCTCGCGTATCACGGTTTTGACAGTGATGTTGCCAAAGGCTGTGGGCTGATCATTGCGGATCCTACTTTTGAGAGCTGTAGAACCATATCTTTCCACCGCCTCAGAATTGATCAAAGACAATTGAGGATCAGGCATGGTTGCCACATTCTGACGCAAGCGGATCCCTTGTTGAATTTTATAGTTGGCTTGCAGATTTGTTTGCTGACTTTCAGTTGTTTCCGCCGGTTTTTCTTCAAAGTCAAACACACCAAGTATTTCTCCTGCAAATTCTTTTGCCTTCATTGAAAGGGTAAAATGGACCTGACGACTTTCTCCAGGGTCAAGCTGGATCGTCTGTCTCGGATTTTCAATCAATTGACTAAACGAGATTCCTTTGTTCTCTTCGGCGGTCTGTTCTGCTTGGTACGCGATGATCCCAGTAGAGGCCGTATAACTATTTAGTGCTGCTGCTTTAATGGTCAACGGCTCTGAACTTGTATTATGAAGGGCAACGGTCAAATTCTGTTCGGTCTCATGATTTACCAGTAAGTCGAAATAAGTGACGTCACTGACTTGATTTTGGGGAAGTTCAGGGGTTACAGTGAACCGTGTGGTCTGTGCATGACCGGTGACTTTCGTAAAGCAACACAAACTGATAAAGAAACTAATGAGTACGAAGCACTTGATTTGTTTTTTCATTGTCGCCCTTTCCTTGCTATTCTGCTTGATAGGTGTTTGATAAGGTCCAAGTGATCGTTCCACTATAAGTGCCGCTGTTCACATTTTGTTTTGGTACGGTTAATGAAGCATTGGAAAAGTTAAAGTCATTGGTTGCTAAGCCGGTCGTCCCATTAGCTGAAGCGATCAATGTAGGTTCTGTTGCCCCTACCATCAATTCGGTGCCCGATACTAGCGCTGCATCGCCAGAAGCCGTTGAACCATTTAAAGTGACTTTGGCATTTGCTAGCTCGTTATCGCTGGCATTCGTCATTTTCGATAATTGCGCCGTCAACTGCCAGCCAGCTTGATTTGGTCCACGGTAATCCGTGATCGATGTCACTTCATTCGACGTTGTTTGAATCACTTGTTCATCGGTAGCGATCTCTTGGATACTGCTTGTACCGAAGTTAAAATTGGTCACCTGATCCAGTGACAAGATTCCTTGTTCGATCGTTAGCGTTGCTTGACTCGTCATTGAAGCCGTTGGATTCGCTTCTGCTGCAGCTGCCGCAGTGGGCGCCATTCCTAAACCCATTCCGACCAAACCTAACATTACTGCCTTTTTGTTCATTTTCATCTCTTCCTTCACTTTTTTTAATGAGAAACCGAGGTTGATCGAAAAAAACAGCCTTAAAAAATAATAATTTAATTGGTGTTTTTTCATTCTATTCTCATCTATCATAAGTATAATCCATCATGGTTATCATACGGTTCACAGATTTAGCGTAAAAAAAACGCCAAAAAGGAGAATCCCTTATGTATCTGTCTCTTATACACATCTAGATGTGTATAAGTTTTTCATTCTATTCTCATCTATCATAAGTATAATCCATCATGGTTATCATACGGTTCACAGATTTAGCGTAAAAAAAACGCCAAAAAGGAGAATCCCTTATGTATCGAGAATTCATTTCTCCCGCAGAAGAAAAGAAATTAGAGATTTTCAAAGTTGTCTGCAATTCCAATGGCGTGACATTGGTCCAACTGTCAGAAGTTTTGAACATCCCACAAAAAAGTCTTCAAAAATATATTTATTTTTTAAATGAAGATTTGCAGCTGCTCTCCCCTCACCTGCTTCTATCAAAAAATCATTACAATCAGTATTTTGTTGAGCGAGCAGAGGATGATGAACCATTCTATGCAAAATTGATGTATCATTACTTGCTCAACTCCACACAATATACCTTGATTCACTACTTGATTGGGCGCCCGCAAATGACCTTGACGCAATTATGTTTGGATTTGCATGTCAGCCAATCGCATATGTATCGGTTGATCAAGAAAATCAACCAACTATTGGAAAAATTTCAAATCCAAATTCGAACAGACCTGAATAATCGCATCGTTCTTGCTGGAAAAGAGCTAGATATCCGTATTTTCACCTACAGTTTCTTGACTCAAAGCGCGCCAGCTGACTTGTGGCTATTGCCGAGCGTTTCCCATAAAAATGTCGAAGAGTTTACAGCGTTCTTTGCTATTTCTCACTTTGATCCGTTAACGAAAAATAAACTCGCTGCATTTTGGCAAGCAGTGGTCAGCCGAACGATCCAGAAAAAATATTTGCCAGCGATTCCTGAAAAATACATGGGATTGATGAATTTCTATTGTTTTTTACCAGAGGAAATTCTCGAATCGCTTTTTTTGAGTGCCGATTATGCCTCAGAAAAGACGCTTCAGTCTGAATATCTTTACTTAAATTTCTTTTTGCATGTCTTTTTGCCAGGGGTAATTCCCCAAGAGAAGAATCAAGCGATCATCCAAGAAATCAAACATTCTGACACCGATCTTGTGCGCTTTTTCACCGCAATGATCAAAGATTGGCACGATACCTTTGCTCCAAGTCAAGAAGTCGCCGAATTTGAAAAACTATTAAGCAGCTGTCTGCTGGTCTTCAATCTATCGATCATTATCGGCATCGATCTTCTGGAAGTGTGGCAGCTCGAACACCAACTGTTGACCGAAAACACTCCTTCGAAAGACAAAACCTATGAAGCAATCTGCAAGCTTTTACTGACCCATGTTGAAAGGTATCCATTTGCTGACTTGGACAAAGAGTATTTTGAACAGACACAGTTGCCTTATCTTGCGCATCTCTTGTTTTTAGAAACACAGATGAATACGCCCCCGACCGTGTCGATCTATATTCAAACGACGATCCAATACCGCACGAAGCAAATGATCGAGACAAGGATTCGTTCGATTTATTCCAAAGCTTCAGTGACTTTTGTTAACCAGATGGAAGCAGCCGATCTATTGATCACCGATAGTTATGAAGAAGTGATTTTTTCCGAAAAATTAGTCTTACTGTCTAACCTGCAAGCCGAACAAGAGTGGGCAGCCGTTTTTGCAAAGATCAATCAACTGATGATGTCCAAGATGTTTGCCAAACAGGGAAAGTAAGCTGCCGATTCCATTTTCATCCCAAAAAAAAGCTCGAGCATCTTTGCTCGAGCTTTTTTCCTACAAATTTATCCAGGGATTGTTAAGCGAAGAAGCTACCACCCGTTACACTGTACACTTGACCAGTTACGTAGCTTGCTTCATCAGAGGCTAGGAAAACATAGACTGGCGCTAATTCGACTGGTTGTCCAGCACGTTTCATCAATTCTTTTTGACCAAATTCTGGGATCGCAGATTGTGGTTGTCCACCAGAAATTTGAAGTGGCGTCCAGATTGGACCAGGCGCAACGGTATTGACCCGAATGCCTTTTTCACTTAATTGCGCAGCTAGCCCTTTACTAAAGGAAGTAATGGCACCTTTCGTGGCTGCATAGTCTAAAAGATGGGCGCTTGGTTCCGCACTTTGGATCGAAGTGGTCGTGATGATGCTTCCACCAGCTGGTAAGTAATCCAATGCTTCTTGGACTGTCCAATACATCGAGATGATATTCGTTGTAAAGGTGTCTTGAATTTGTTGCGTAGTCAACTCTTTGATGTCCTTCACCGCTTGTTGCATCCCAGCATTTAGAACCAATGTATCTAACCCGCCTAATTCTTTGGCTGCTTCATGAACCAATTGACGAGCGAAGGTTTCATCTTTCAAATCTCCTGGGATCAAGACTGCTTTGCGTCCAGCTTTTTCAATGACTGCTTTGACTTCTTGCGCGTCTTCTTCTTCAAAAGGAAGATAGTTGATTGCAACATCGGCGCCTTCTTTGGCAAAAGCGATCGCTGCTGCTCGACCAATACCAGAATCACCACCGGTCACTAATGCTTTGCGTCCAGCTAATTTGTCTGAACCTGAGTAGCTTTCTTCCCCGCAATCAGGTACTGGCTGCATCTTTCCTTGAATCGCCGGTGCTTCTTGCACCTGTTTTTCAAATGTGCCATCATAATACTTCGTTAACGGATTGTTGATTTTTTCTGACATGCTCGTTTCCTCCTTGATTATTTCTACTTCTTATTTGTCATCGTTTGTTATGACCTTACTTAAAAGTGTAAAGGAAGATGGAGCGAATGAGAAACGAAACGCTCACCAGAAAAAAAGCATCTGTAAGAAAACAGATGCTTAGTAAAACGAAAATGCTGCATGACTCAGTAGTGAGAACGCCCCCAGGCATCTCATCATTCTGCTGGGAAATCGTAGTGAAGTTTCTGTGTGCAGTGGTTGATTTTGCTAATTTTCTAGCAGTTCGAGCAGTGCCCGACGAAAGGCCTCCATCTCCTTTGCGGTCTGTAGAAAAACATCGGGATGACTGTGGTGGCTGTCGATCATCCAGTGTTTGGTGTCTGTAACTTTAAGAAAATCTACAACTAAGGCGCCCGTTTGCTTCTGTTGAGCAGCTTGGGCTGTCTTCAAAAGATAAAAATCTTCAATTCCCCGTTGGAGTTGCTTATATCTTAGTGACAGCAATATATGTCCGTGATTGCCAGGATAGACGAAACAAAGATCACCGATCGGTAGTGAGCTCGTGTTGTATCGAATATCGGTCCGAGCCTGTTCTGGCCAACAATTGTATGCCCAACGCAGAAAGCCGTCTGTTTTGAACTGATACGATAAGATTCCTTGCATTCGCGTTTCTAACAAGGGACTATGCAAAAAGGTATTCGGTTTGTCGGGATAATTGCAGACATAGTACTGCATCTTCCCTGGATGGCTTTTTATCAGTGATTCGTAATGGTTGCAAGTACAGTAATAGGAAGTCACAGGATGATCGATCACTGGCAGCAGCTCAAACAATACGTCTTCTTTATCAAAAGCAGCTTTGATCTGGATCGACGGATCAATTTCTTTTAAGACCGCTAACGAGGCTCGGAAACTGTCGATTTGCTGTTTCTTCGGTTCGTCAGAAACGATGCGAACCTTCTCCCATAGATTCTTCCCTTTAAAATAATCAAATACTTGGCGTAGATACTCCTGCAAATCAGCTTTTTGATTGAGAAAGCCAAAGGTGCCTTTTCCCTCATCGTAAAAGCGAATCACCAACTTTTCTGGATGGTCCAAGTTGACCAGCGGGAAAAATGGCGGCTCCCAGACCCCTAATAAACCAAACACGTCAATTTCTTCTTTGATACCCGCAGCAAAAAAACAATCCAAGTAACGCGTCAGCACAGAAAAATCACAGGACAGTTCTCCGTCTGGCGTCTTTTTGACCTTGACCATCGAATACTCATATAAATTAGCAGGATAATCTTTGACGATGTAATTGAACCAGCCCTTCCATGGGATCTCTCCGGCGATCACTGTGATCGCTTTTTGTCCGATCGCAGCGAGACTCTCAGCCATTTCCTTGATCAAGTCAAAGTGGGCATCGCTCCATAACGGAACGTCAAAGGTGCGAGCCAAATTGCTGGGCTGCTGCCACATATTTAAGTGGAACGTCTCTAAATAGTCTTTTGGAAAAGTAAAGCCATCCACTTCAATCGTTAGGTTCTTTTCTAATAAGCACTCCTCATGGCTAGTCAAGTGTGCCCGATAGACCTTGATTTTCACGGGATATGCTTGCGGTTTGATCGTCTCATCGACCTGCCACTCCAAATAAAGAGGCGCAAAGCGATCGCCAGGATAGGTTTTGGCAGTTTGTTCAAGCAATTTATCGGCGTACGCCAATTCCTGCTGACCGACAAAATAATCGACGAATTGCGCTTTGACCGGCAATTCGCTAAAAATCTCAATACGTATCATGGGAATTTCGATTTCATCGGGGATCGAAAACTCGTCGCCAATAATATAATGATTGCGATTGCCATCGTGCAGCAGCAGCTGACAAGCAGCAGTACTGTTACGAACAGCTGATAACTGTTCAATCGCTTGTGGTTCTTGGGTGATCAATTCTGTTGAAGCCTTATAGCTTTCATGGACCAGGATTGCTTTCATTTTTACTCTTCCTTTCTAGGATCAATCAGCTGCGATACAAGCTTTTGATAAGAAACATTTTCAAACGCTTCTGGCATGATCGTTAGTAGTTGCTGCAAGCTGATGTTTTTTGCGATTTTTAAGCGGCTTTTGTCTGCCCATGATGGAAAAGCCTGCAACAGCAAGCGTTTGTTTTCCCCAGATTCAAGCAACGCTCGAATTGGCCACTGCCCTAAATCAGGAAACAAAGCTGGCTGGGCAGCTTTATCTGCCCAGTTCAACTCTAACCATTCGACGCATGCATCAAACCAACGGGCAAAGCGTGGATCGACCATCTCTTTCCGATTACCGAAGCGTTCGGTCGCCAAAGAAAGACCGTGACGTCCTTTTTGGAAAATATGACTTTCAAAGGGAACCTCGTGCTCTTCTAGGGCTTGCAGATACGCCAATGAATTTTCGATAGGAACGACATTGTCTTCAAAGGTTGAAAACAAAAAGGTGGGCGGTGTCTCTTTTGTGACACATTCCTCTAATGAAGGGGCATCGATCTTCATCACAGTAGCAAATGAAGACAATATCGCTGGGTAGCCTAAAATACATAAGCTCGGTTTCATTGAGGAGAGTGTTGATAACGCCGCTGCCAAATGGCCGCCGGCAGAAAAGCCGATCACAGCGATTTTTTCGGCATCGATTCCCCATTCACTTGCAAGTTCTCGGATTTTAGTAATCGCTTTTTCGGCATCTGCTAAGGAATGGCTGAAACTGCGATGTGTCCCTACATGATAGCGTAAGACCCCGGCGTGAAAGCCTTGGGCAGCAAAATTTAAAGCAATCGGCTCAGCTTCCCGCTCACTGCAAAAGGAGTAGCCGCCACCGGGAATCACCAAGACAAACGGACGATCACCCACTCGTTCATACTCGGCTTTTTCCTCATGCAGATACACTGTCAGACCGGCTTGCGCTTCTGGATCAAATAGATATTCCTGAATAAACACCGCTTACTCTCCTAACCCATTTTTATCGATGACGTTTTGATACCAATAAAAACTATCTTTCTTGTATCGTGCCAAGTCCAACAGCTGCTCGTCCGTACGATTGACATAGATAAACCCGTAACGTTTAGCGATGCCTTCGTGAGTACTGACTAGATCAATGGCACTCCACGGGCAATAGCCGATCACATCGACACCATCTTCGATCGCCAATGCCAGCTGCTTTATGTGCTGCTGCAAATAGTCGATGCGATAATCATCATGGATTTTTCCATCAGTTGTCAAAACATCCTTGGCACCGATCCCGTTTTCCGTGATCAAGAGCGGTAGACGATAACGGGAATAGATTTCGTTCAACGTAAAGCGAAAGCCCTCTGGATCAATCGGCCAGCCGAATTCAGTCATTGGCAAATGGGTGTTTTCTACTGTTTGGAAAAAGCCTGGAATCCCGAAACCAGACTGTTGATCGAGTTTCGTTTCTTTTTGAAAATAGCTGCTGACGGTCATCGTATTATAATAATTCAATGCGATGTAATCACAGGTACCCGCTGCCAAAATTTTTCGATCTGCTTCAGTGACTGTTGGTGCTGCGCCAATCTTCTCTAATAAATGCCATGCGTTGTGATTGTACGTGCCGAAAACAGCCGCATCTAGGAATAACCAATTTCTCAGCGCACTCATATATAGAGCTGCCAGCTGATCGGCTGGTTTTTCAGAAGCTGGATAGACACTGGCGATATTCGGTGCTGGGCCAATCTTGCCGCTGAAATTGCCTGCATGAAATTGCTGGGTGACCAATGCTTGTGCTACCAGCATATGATGATTTTCTTGAAATTTTTCTTTCATGGATTTTTGACTCGTACCAATGACCGAACCAGCAAGTGCCATCACATTTTGCTCGTTGATGGTTTGCCATAGCGGGACTTGATGACCAAAGTTTTCGAACAGTACTTGGCAGTAATCAGCAAATGCTTGGATCGTCTCTCGGTTTTCCCACCCACCTTGCTTCGCGATTGCAACGGGCAGGTCAAAATGGAAAACGGTGACGATCGGTTGAATCTCGTTTTCTAGTAGCAGATCGATCAGTTTTTGATAAAACGCCAATCCTACTGGGTTGACCTGACCATCGGGCATGACGCGGCTCCATGATATGGAAAAACGATAGGCTTTTAACCCTAATTCTTTAAACAATTTCACATCTTCTTCATATCGGTGATAGTGATCTGATGCTACTTTAAAATCAGTGGTCCCTTGCGGAATCTCTTTGATATCTTGCACTGAGGGACCTTTGCCGTCTTCTGCCCATGCGCCCTCTACTTGATAAGCACTAGTGGATGCTCCCCACAAAAATGCTTCCGGAAATTTACTCATCCCACGGTTCCTCCTTGGCTGCGCCGATCAAATTGGCGTCCGCTTGAAAATAAGCGGCTTGGATCGCAACTGGCTGCAGCGTTTTCTCAATGATTGGTGCGGTTTTAAAAATAGCTTGATAGCTGCTAGCTATGGCTTCGATCAAGCGTGGCTGACGGCTGATCCCGCCACCGATAACGATTTTCTCCAGAGCTAAAAGACACTGAAGATCGAAACACAAGACAGCGATTTCTTTGGTATAAGCTAAAAATAAAGCCTCTGCCTCAGGATCAGCAGTTTTCGTAAGGGTATCAAAGACCAAAGGACCATCAGGCGCGATAGCCATACTAGCAGCCAAACGCTCAATTAATCCGACAGCCGAAAGACCGATCCCCACAAAAGAGTCCGCGCCTCTCATTTGTCGGTCACGAATCATAAAACTGACTTCACCAGCTTGTCCATGATGCCCACGATAGAGTTTTCCATTGAGACAAAGACCAACTCCCACGCCGGTTCCTAAAATGATCGCCGCACCATTTTGGATCCCTTGCAGATTGCCAGCTTTCATTTCCCCTAGCGCGGCGGCTTTTGCGTCGTTTTCGACACTAACCTCTGTCACCATGCCATCGCTTAACTGGCAGATCAATTCTGGCAAATTTACCCCATCAAGGTATGGCAAGGCACCACCAAAGAAGACCGTCCCTGTTTCATTAACTGAACCAGGGACTGCGATCGCCACTTTCGTGAAAGAAACTTGACGGGCATAGCTTTGGAGGATCGTTTTGATAGTTTCACTAAATGCCGCCAGCGTTGCCGGGGTGGGAAAACTTCGTCCGTCGGTGACTTCATTGTGCTCGACCCATCCCGATTTGATGTGCGTCCCACCGATATCAATTCCTAAATATACCAAATGTGCCACTTCCTTTGTTTACGCTTGAATTTCTTCCACGACTTTTTCTGTCATTTTTGCTGCTTCACTTGCTTGCTTTTTTTCAGCAGCCAGTTCTAATTCGTACTCTTTTTTATCCGCAATTTTTAGGAACGGATACCACATCACAATACCGATCAGCATACAGATGATCATTAAGATCGTGTAGTTAAGCCCTCCTGAAAAGGGCATTTTGATAAAAGTCGGTGTCGTCCATGGCAATAGACTCATGGTTGGATTCAAGCTGATTGGGAGGATCGTAGTCGCCAATCCCCAAGTCACAAAGCCAGCGATCAATTGTGTAAAGACTTGCGGAATAAAGAACAACGGATTCAAAATAATCGGCATCCCAAACATGATTGGCTCTGTGATATTAAAGATCGACGGGATAAACGACAATTTTCCTAATTGTTTCATTTTTGCCGATTTGCTGCGGATCATAAAGAAGGTCACAAAGCCCATGAAGCCAGCAGCATACATACCCATATAAATCACTGAAGGAATTAGATAAGGCAGTTCTTGTCCTTGTTGGTAAGCGGCAATATTCGAAACGACCATGGTCATACTAATCGCGCCGAGCGGTCCTTGTAAAACTGCATTGTGAATTCCGAAGAACCATAAGACGGCTAATAATTCCATAATGATGATGATCGATAGCGGGCTGGCAACTAAGGAGTTCAACGGCGCATTGATCACATCGATAAAGAATTGGAAAATCGAACCAGATGAAGTAAACCCAAATAAGACACGTAAGACAAAGACGACGACAAAAATGATCGTGACAACAAACACTGGTGCTAAGGATTGGGTTACCATTGGGGGAACACTATCCGGTAGCTTGATCATAATGTTTTTTCTCGACAAGAAAGCATAAAAGCGAGTGACCAACAAAGCGGTCAGCATGCCGATAAACAGTCCTTGCCCACCTAAGAAATCAAGCTTCAAGGCTCCAATCGTTTGTTCCACTGCTTGGCCATCTTGCATGACAGTTGTTGCGACGGTTTGGGGCATCAACATAATGAAACTAGCTAAAGAAATAATCGCTGAATTGCGTTCATTGCTTCCTAATTGTTTTGCGTAAGAATACGCCAAACTGTATACGACATACAAGGCAAAGACGCCAGTTGCTCCGTTGGTGATTGCTTCAACATGTTGGAAGATGCCAATTTTCGTCAAATAGTCCGTCCAACCGGGAATCGGAAAATTTCCAATGATCGTGATAAACGCAATTCCTAAAGTGATGGGACTTGTTCGAATAAAGCCTTCCATCAAAGCCGCCAATACTTTGTTTTGTTGTAATTTTTGTGACATTGGTAATAGTTTGCTACTTAAAAATGCTTCTAATTTTTCCATTCTTTCTCACTCCTTTAGTTTAAATCGTTACACTAAGCATCGTTTCTTTTTGATCGATCCGTATTAAGAATCGATAAGTACCTTTGGTAAAATGTTTGGTCCCTTGATTGTCATAGTAAACAAGTTCTGACAACGGCAATGATAGTCTTCGCTCTTTTTCTTCCTGGGGCGCGAATGAGATGAGGTCACTCGCAATTAATTGGCGACTTGGACGAACCATTGCCGCTGGGCGCTGCATGAGATAAAGTTGAATGACGGTTTTTGCAGCTGTTGCTGATTGGTTTTTCACTCGATAAGCCAATTGGATCGTCTCGCTAGATACTTCACTACCAAGCCATTCTCCAGTAAACGTACTGTAACTAAGACCTGTTCCGAATGCGAATAAGGGTTCATTTGATTCATCGCGGTATTTTGACAAAAAGCGATCAGAATGCTCACTATCTGTCAAAGGTCTGCCTGTTGGCATCTGGGCACTGTATATTGGGATCTGTCCTTCACCACGAGGAAAGGTCATCGCCAGTTTTGCCGTCGGAGAAGCCTGCCCACTCAACAGATTGGCGATCCCGATCCCGCCCATCGTTCCTGGATACCAAACGAGCAACAGACTATCAAATAATGCTTCCACTTGTGTTAAGACTAACGGTCTGCCAGTGTAAAGCACGCCAATTAAAGGCTTTCCAGTTTTTTTCAACGCTTGGATCAAACGCATTTGTTTCAATGGCAGCTGCAAATGAGCTTTTGATGCCCCTTCGCCGCTTTCCAAAAATTGTTCCCCAAAAGTCAAGACGATGACCTCTGCAGCCTCAGCCGCTTTGACGGCTTCTAAAAGCAGCTGGTCTTCTGGTTCAATCGGTCCATTCAGCTGTTCGATTCCGACTTTTAAAGGACCAAATTGCTCATACGAATCGAATAAATTGTATCCACGAGCAAAGATCAGGTTTTCAGGTGCGAAGTGCTTCAGCAAACCAGTTTTTAAAGGAATCGTATCTTGTGGCTTGCCGCTAACTGACGCCCAAAAGCCTAATGTCAACCGGCTTTCTCCATAAGGACCGATCACAGCGACGGTTTGGTCTTTTTTCAAAGGTAAGCTGCCCTCATTTTTTAAAAGCACGCAGCTTTTTTCCACTAACTTAACGGCTAGCTCTTTGGCTTCCTCCGACAAAACCTCTCCAGTCTGTTGCGTTTTCAACCCTCGATAGGGTTCCTCAAACAAACCTAATTGATTTTTTAATACGAGAATTCGCCAGACTGCTTCATCCAACAAAGCTGCTAATTCGGGTTGTTTGATCAGTTCTGGCAAGTGCGTCGCATAGACCGATGTCATCATATCAAAATCAACGCCCGCTTCCAAACCTTTCTGAGCGGCCTCCCGTTCATCTTTGGCAAAGCCATGAGGGACCAATTCTTTGATGGCCGCATGATCGGAGACCAATACCCCATCAAAACCGAATCGTTCGCGCAAAATCTCTCGGTTCAGCCAGCGGCTACCCGTTGCAGGTTCACCATTCAATAGGTTGAAGGCCGTCATCACTAGCAGTGCTTGGGCTTCGATCGCCGCTTGATAGGGTTGCAAATATTCATTGAATAAGCGCTGATTCGACATATCGACCGTATTGTATTCTCTGCCTGCTTCGGGTGCACCATAACCAGCAAAATGTTTGATGCAAGCAGCAACGTGATTGTCTGCCACTCCTTTATCAAGATTGCCTTGGTAACCGGTCACGACGCTTTTAGCAAAACGTTTGGCAGTATAAACATCTTCTCCTGGCGACTCCATCACCCGCCCCCAGCGAGGATCGCGAACAAGATCCAGCATGGGTGAAAAGATCACATGAAGGCCATTTTGGTAACATTCTTTGGCGGTCATCTCAGCGGCTTGCTCGATCAGGTCAAAATCATAAGAACCTGCTTGCGCAAGGGGGATCGGAAAAATCGTCCGAAACCCGTAGATGACATCAGACATAAACAGCATGGGAATCTTAAGTCGGCTGTGTGCCAACGTTTCCCTTTGTAACTGAATCAATTTTTGATGATCATTGACATTATAGATTGAACCAATCTCATGAATCTTCAACGATTTGGGAAGTCCAAGATCTTGCATCGGTCCCGTAGACATCACCTCATTTTCAATGACTAAACTGCCATTCAATTGAATCGTCTGAGCGATTTTTTCTTCTGGCGTCAATTGCTGAAACAATTCTTTCAATTTTTTACTATCCATGTTTGCCCCTTCATGTAACCGTTTTATTTATCTGAATTATAAAAGGAATCCTTCCTTAGATATACTAAAAAAATATTGTTTATAATAAAATATTTATTGAATGCGAAAAAATTTACGTTATACTAAAAGAAAAAACAATGTTTGGACTTTGAGGTGTCTTATGAACAAAACAACACTGACGACCGCCATGGATCTGCTGTATCGAAAATATTTGATCCCGATGATCCTCTTGGATCAAGAAGGAACTCCTTTGTATCCCCCACTCACCTTAACAGCCCAGAATCCTCTGAAACACTATTTGGAAGAAACGAACGGCCCAGTTGCAAATCTCTATCATTTCGGCAAATATATGCTTGGTTGCTTTGCATTTCAGTTAGCTGGAAAAACCTGTTATATGGTCATCGGCCCCTGTGGTGTGATTGGTACACCAGATAGGTCTTACCTGTTTCTTGAACATGAATACCACTACAATGTGCACTATTCCAAAGAAGACAAATACTCCTTTGAAGAATACATCCAGCTGCTTTATACGCTGTTTGCGGAGCAGCCGTTGGCAAAAGACCAAATCCATTGGCATTACCAAACTGAATCCCACGACCGATCCATGCAAACAGATCTTAGCTTGGAAACCAATCTTTATGAACGCCGTGTGCATGAAGCTACCTTTGATTCCTATCATTTTGAATTGCGCTATCTTGACTACATCAAACGAAACGAGCCGGAAAAAGTAGTTTGGGTATTTAACAAAATGAAAGAGACCTACAGTGTTTCCCTTTCCCCTCATGAACTTGAAGGCTTAAAACTAAAGTTTTCGGCCTTTGTCGCTGTCGTGACCCGCATGAGCATTGATGAAGGAGTACCAGTCAACCAAGCATTCGGCTTATCTGATTCCTTGATCCAAGGTCTGGTTTATATTCATTCTGCCGAGGAGTGCCTCCGCTATATCAAAGAAGCCACCTACCGCTTTATGGAGCTTCTGCATAGCTATCCGCTGGCGCAAAAATCGCTGTTGGTCAAGACGATCGTTAATTATGTCGACAGCCATCTCTATGAAAAAGTGACCATTGATGATCTCGCAGCCATCACTCAAAAACACAAGACCCATCTGTGCAATCAATTCAAAAAAGAAATGAACAAAACGATCCACAGTTACATTCAGGAACGAAAAATCAGTGAAGCCAAGCATTTATTGTTGTTCACAGACTATTCCTACGAAAAAATCAGCACCCAATTAGCCTTTGCCAATCAGAGCCATTTTATCCGCAATTTCAAAGCAGTGACGGGGCAAACACCAAAAGAATTTAAAGAGCAGCATTACGCCCATGCTTTAAGTTGAAAACACACGCTTCGAAAAAAAATACTCATAAGCAATGGCTATCATTTTTAATAACAAGCGTTGTAAGCTATCCTTTTACTCAAATCAAATTGAATGAGGAGAGATAAAATGATCCAACTTGCTCGCTTGATCTTTTGGGTACCAGTCATCTTTTTTTCGTTAGGATTGATCATCGTAACGAAACGATTGCCGCGTTTCACATGGGTTTCCTTATCCATCACGGTTTCTTTAGTGATCTTTGTTTGTAAGATTTTAGAGTATTCCTATACGATGCCTGACATGCAGCTAACTTTCTATTTTATGGGTTTCTTGATTTCGGCTAGTCTTCTTTGTTTTATTTTCTACTTGAGGATCAGAAAACGGTGAATGACAGTGGCGGGTTTTCCACGTAAATTAGTCAGGTCCCCAGTAACTAGGGACCAATAGCTTCATCAAATACACGGGTTTCTTCCTATCTTTTTAAAGAACTCCCCTCCCCTGAAAAGGGGCTTTTTTATTGCTAGTTCTGATTCTAACCTCAAGCTTACTGTGTTACTCTAGAAAGATTCGAATCAAAATACAAGGATGTGCCACTCGTTTTTCTCCCCCCTTCCTGCACACAATCGTTATTACATGAGCTCCTTGCCTTTTTAACGAACTAAATATATAATGAATTTGCAAAATAATAACACGAAAGAACAAATCATCAATCCTCATAAAAGGAGCTTGCCCTATGAACTGGCTGACCTTTGTCGTCCAACCACTGACCCTGTTGTTTTTTCTTACAGTATTCTCTCTTGTCTATTTGATGCCCGAAGCCGTTGTGCCTAAGCCCAAAATGAAAAAATGGGCGTTGACTGTTTCATTGATCTTTCTAGCATGGCAGCTGCTAACCCCCTTTCTCTTCTTTTTTTACTGAGCACAACAAAAAAGCGGCTCTCTTTTTTGAGAGCCGCTTTGGTTTATTTTTTAATCCTGTAACAAACTACCGCCATTGGTAGCAATGACTTCTTTGTACCAGTAAAAACTATCTTTACGGGAACGGTCAAAGCTACCGTTTCCTTCATCATCCGCGTCTACATAGACAAAGCCGTAGCGTTTCGACATTTCTGACGTTGAAGCCGAAACTAAGTCGGTACAACCCCAAGGCGTATAGCCCATCAATTCCACACCATCTTCGATCGCTTCATACATTTGTTCGATATGCGCCTTCAAATAATCGATTCGATAGCTGTCATGGATCGAACCATCCTCTTCCACCGTATCCAAGGCACCTAAGCCGTTTTCAACGATAAACAACGGTACTTGGTAGCGGTCGTACAAGTTATTCAAAGTCACACGCAAGCCGATTGGATCGATTTGCCACCCCCAGTCAGAGGCTTCCAAGTATGGGTTTGATTCGCCTAAAGAAAAGTTGCCGGCCGTTGCTTCGCCGCCTTCTTCAGGATTGTGGCGAGCAATAGAACTCATGTAGTAAGAAAAGGACATGAAGTCGACAGGGTATTGCGCAAGAATGTCTAAATCGCCGTCTTCGAAGGTCACTTCGATGCCGTTTTCTTTAAAGAAGCGCTTCGTATATGCGGGATACTTCCCACGAACTTGGACATCAGAGAAGAAGAGATTCTCGTGGTCACGCTTGATTTCTTCCATCACATCTGCTGGATTTGGTGTAGCTGGGTAAGCTTGCATTCGTGCCAACATCATCCCTACTTTAATGTCAGGATTGATTTCGTGGGCAAATTTTGTTGCTAAACTAGAAGCCACAAATTGATGATGCACGGCTTGATACATGTCAGAAAGGTTTTGCGTGCCGTCTTCGGATAACAAGGCACCACCAACATAGCCAGAGATCCCCATGATATTGATTTCATTGAAGGTCAACCAGTATTTGACTTTGTCTTTGTAGCGGGTCAACACAGTTTCTGCGTATTTGACGAACAAATCGATCACTTGGCGATTTTTCCAGCCGCCATAGTTCAACGCGATCCCGATAGGTGTTTCGTAGTGAGAGAGGGTCACTAAGGGTTCGATCCCGTATTTCGCACACTCATCAAACACATTGTCATAAAATTGCAAGCCCTCTTCATTTGGCTGAGCATCGTCACCATTTGGAAAAATTCTTGACCAAGCGATGGACAGACGGAACGTTTTAAAGCCCATCTCTGCGTACAAGGCGATATCTTCTTTGTAACGATGGTAGAAATCTGATCCCCAACGTTTTGGATACAAGCCTTCTTTGTCATTTAAGGCAAACAAGACTTTTTCCCGAGTCATTGGTGCAGCAAATTCTGCCATGTTTTTACGGTCTTCTGGTTTGACAGCGATCGCCGTATCGGATGTCGCTGGGCCACGTCCGCCTTCGTTCCATGCTCCTTCAAATTGGTTGGCTGCAGTGGCGCCGCCCCATAAAAAGCCTTTTGGAAATTGTTTTTCTGTCATGATTAGCCTACTTTCTTTTTCTTTATTGATCGACACAGCGGATCAGTAAGAAAGCATTCTTACTGATCCTACGACGTGCCGATAAACGCATTTATTTTACGACTTCGATCAAATTGTCGTTCGCTGTTACTTCTTTTGACTGTGTCGTTTGGATGTCACTGTAGTCGTTAGAGTTTGTGACGATGACTGGTGTCAGCAAGGAATAGCCTTCCGCACGAATCGCTTCAGTATCAAAAGAGATCAATTTTTGACCGGCTTTGACTTTGTCTCCTTGGTTGATGTAGGCAGTAAAGTGATTGCCTTCAAGTTCCACCGTATTCATGCCGATGTGGATCAATAATTCTGTCCCATCCTCAGTGACTAAGCCGATGGCATGTTTTGTTGGAAACAAGATTTTGACTTCTGCATCTGCTGGTGCAATGATTTCACCGATCGCTGGTTCAACGGCGATCCCTTTTCCCATAGCACCTGAAGAAAAGACTTTGTCTTCCACATCTGCTAAAGCAACCACTTGACCAGTTACTGGGCTTTTGACTGTTTCATCTTTGACGCTGGCAGAAACGGTTTTCGCTTCTGGCGCTGGCGCTGCTGGTGTTGCTTGACCGTCGACTGGTGAATCAACAGTTGTATACAAAGTTGGTACTTTCAATAACATCATGATGATAAATGACGCTACGATCGCAATCACTGTACCGATGGCTAAGTGGATCACGCTATGGAAGCTGCCTGTTGCTGGATCGATATATGCAGGGTACAAGAAGATACCCATACCGCCCATTGCGTAACCAGTAACGTTAAAGATTGACAAGTAGATACCAACGAAACCTGAAACTAAACAAGAAACGATAAATGGTGTTTTCATTGGCAAAGTATAACCGTAGATCGCAGGTTCAGTCACACCGAAGATCGATGAGATCAATGCTGGCATTGCGCCTTGTTTGACTTTTGGTTCTTTCGTTTTCAACCAAATCGCTGCTAGCACACCCGTTTGCGTGAAACATGGTAGCACTGCGGCGGTCAAAATAATCGAAGAGCCGTTTTGCGCCATATCCATGATCGCCAATGGCACAAGACCCCAGTGAAGACCAAACATTACCAATACTTGCCATAATGCCCCTAAAGCAAATCCATAAATGATTGGGCTGAAATCATAAACCGCTTGGAAAGCAATACCGATCCAGCTAGATGCTGTATTTGCGACTGGACCTACCACAAAGAAGGTCAACGGCACAGTGATCAAAATCGTTACAAAAGGAACCACAAACATTTTGACTACATCAGGTGTAACTTTGCGCATAAACTGTTCAATTTTCGAAGCGACAAAAATCGCTAAAATAATCGGCAGTACGCTATTAAAGTAGCCACCTGCTGGTAAGGTCAAGGTTAGACCAAAGACTTTGCTCGCTTCAGCAACGCTTTCTGCTAAACCAGGATAGACCATCGCACCTGCAATCGCTAATGCTGTATAGGTATTCATCTTGAATTTCTTTGCAGCAGTTACGGCTAAGATCATAGGTAAGTATTGGAACAAACCATCGCCTAGGGTATTCATTACTACATAGATTCCATTGGTCGCTTCCATCCCAGTTGCTGCAAGTAGCGCCGTGATCCCTTTTAAAATACCGGCTGCCGCTAATGGACCTAAGAACGGTTGAAACAAGCTTGAGATGACATCGATAAAGCGGTCAAACAAACTGCCTTTCTTTTCGTCGCCTTCGTCGATATCAAGACTGCTGCCATCGGCTAATCCGCCGACTTTCAGCACTTCATCGTAAACATCTGGCACATGATTACCGATAACCACTTGGTATTGTCCGCCTGCTTTGACAACGGTCACGACACCGTCACGTTTTTGCAAATAATCTGTGTCTGCTTTGCTTTCGTCTTTTAAGTGGAAACGTAAGCGAGTCACACAGTGTTTTACAGAAGAGACATTTTCTTTGCCGCCAACGTGGGCCAAAATGTCTTGTGCTAATTCAGTATATTTTGCCATTTTGATTTCTCCTTTTTAATAGATCATTTAATAAAAATAAAAAGACCGGCCATTTCTACAATAAACAAGCAGGAGTATCACCCATAAAAAACGAGACGGGTCTCCTCAACGAGTATTGTAAGAAAGTGCAGGTCTTGCCAGCCGAACTGTAACGAATCCATTTCCATTCTTAGGTTAATTTTGAGTGAGCGGCTAAGTTACCGATATGCAGAATCAAATACATCAATTCCATATCGTTGACATGCCAGCCCTTTTGTTCAAATAAGTATTCTTTGATCGAATCTGCGGTTTCTTTTTCTTTCGGATAGCTGCTGAAAGCCAAGGCAATCATCGGATTAGCCAATACTGGCTCTTCTTTTTCTTGACTTTGTCGAATTAAATAATAGCGAATGTGGGTCACAAACCGTTGGAAGTAGGAAGAATTCTCATCGTACTCGATGTTCATACTATACTTAACGATCCGTAAAATATTGTTGGTCAACTCGGTGTGCTCATAGGCACTTTGATTGGCGCTTTTTTCAATTTGCGCATTGACGAAATGCAAAGTGATAAACGCAGCTTCTTCTTGCGAAAAATCGGGATACAGCTCTTTGCGGATCAACTCGACCGCTTGGACACTGACCGCATATTCCTTGGCATAAATTTTCTTGATTTCCCAATGCATGGGATTGGTCAAAACAATTTCTTGCTTTTGACGACTGATGGCAAACAAGATATGATCCATCAGTGTGAAATAAACGTTTGGATTGAAATCGGTTCCAACACTTTCCCGAAAAAGACGCACGATTTCATAAATGACGGCCATTTGTTTCTCGTCAGCCTTCGTCATGACTTTCGACATATGTTCCACTGTCAAGTCATCTTCTGGGTAGTATTTTTTTTCGATTCGCTCAGCCGGAATCAGGTCACCCGGTTTCGTTTGAAAGCCGATCCCTTTTCCCATTAGGATCACTTCAACTTCATCTTCTTTTGAAAGTACAACATTGTTGTTGATCCTCTTGATAATCTTCACGAACGATCCTCCTTGATCAGCATAGCGCATACACAGCTTTGCATCGTTTGACGTCTATGCAGAAGGTCTTGTATTTTTTTCTTTCTCTGACTTGCCATTAAGTGACGAGGTGAATGTCTGCTCCAGGCAGTACTGTAGGATATCGTCAAACCTAGCTGGCACTTCATTGCGTTTTACTTCTCCCCTCATTTGATGATCAATGACTGGACCTTACCTTGGAACCGGTTCTTTTTTTAGCGAATAGAAATAATGGAGCAAAAAAAGAAGACCAAAGCAAAAAAGTGTACAACCCAAGAAACCTTGGGTAATCAATGCACTTTTTTCCTCTGGTCTTGCCTGCCGAACAGTAACGAATCCAGTAATGAGAACACTCTCGTGTTCCGTTGAGATAATAGTACTCATTCTGAGAAAAAATGTCAACACTTTTTTTGCAAACGTTTTTCTTTTTTCGTTTTCGGCTTCGTTTCACTCTTATTTGAAGTGGATTTTTTACTAATAGTGAGGGGTTTTTCTGTATAAATCCTCTGTAACAGCTTGGGCATTTTTTATCCAACAGCACAACACAAAAAAACCGTAATCTTCGTACATTACGGTCATAGCTAGAAGGATGATGCTTTACAAAAAACGATCAATCACAAAGAATCAAAGAATTGGGGAAGGTCTGGTGCATGACAGACATTCAATGTGACTGACCGCTTTTAGCGATTCATGCGCTTCATGACTTCCACAAACGAAAAGGTGTCTTTGAGAGGGGGAAGCAATCAAATAACCTTTCGATTCTTCAAGATGTTGCTCGATCCTGCGATAAAAACCGCAGAGAGCGAGGAAAATGCTGTTCCTATCATAAAGGAAACAGTCACAAGACTTATCATTGAAAGGTCAACGATAAGGTTTCGCAGAAAAGGCAGTACTAGTTTTTAAATGGGTTGATTTCCCAAGGGCCGAATGGTTCAAATTCCATGAAAAACTACCTCCTTTATTATTTGCTATACCTTATTATATTTGATAACATGTTATTAAAATCACATTGTTCAGAAATGCGTCACAATTAAGGAGGTCCCCCATGAAACAGCAAGGCTCTTTAATCAAAAAACTGCGCACAGATCGCAAAATCTCGCAAGCCAAGCTTGCCGAAGGTATTTCCTCACGTACCACCCTTTCTTCATTCGAAAATCGTAAAACAAACCTCTCTTCACAAACCCTGTTTGACTACTTAGACAAAATGAATATTACGGTTCATGAGTTCAGTCTGTTGATCGACAGCGAAGCCACGGATCAGAAACGTCAGCTGGTGCAAGATTTCTATACCCGTTACTATGAGCGAACACTGACTCTCGACTACTTGACTAGCCTGGAAAAACGCTACTTTGAGACACAAAATTTTTTCTATTATTCTTTGTATGTCCAAGGATTGCTGCTGCTCAACCGTGAAGCATTTCTGATGAATCAAGGAGCTTACACCCAAGAAGTGGAACTGGTAAAGCAATACTTGTTTGATATCGAAACCTGGGGGCGCTTTGAGTTAAATTTATTCTCAAATTTGTTATTTATTTTTGACCAAGAAACAATCAGTTATTACTTAGATCACGGGATCAAAAAAATCCTTCGCTACGCCAATGATCCATTTTATGCAAATCTGTTAAGTGTCGTGATCCTAAACGGCTGTGCCTTTGCCAGCGAAAATAAAGATGCCTATCTGCTTAACAAGTTTCTGCTCTTGTCTGAACCGCTACCCAATACACCCCTCTATTTTTATTTGAAAATCCATCAAGTGCTGTATCAGGAAATATACTCGTATTTGCAATCCGCTCAGTTGAACAAAGAAATTCTAAAAAACACCTTAGTCGTTATTGAACAAGCGGGTTACCAGAACCATAAAGACGATCTCCAACAGTTGCTTGCTGCTGTTACCAATCGTGCGATCTAGCCGCTTATTAAAAGGTCATTTATGTAATGTTATCTATCAAAAAAAGCTGGTCTTCCAACGGATCTCAGCTTTTTCGTCAACGTCATTCTATCCTGCCCACGAAACAACCGCTCGAAATGAAGGGGTCAACATGCGACTTGCTTCTTCTGTCTGCATGGATCAAGAAAAAAACCAGTTAGGTTTTAGACCTAACTGGTTTTGTTTGGCAAAAGCAACGAGCATGCTGCTGCCGATTCATTTGTGTAATTTACTAACCGATTAACGAGATTCTGAAGTCACACCGATGGTTGCCCATGGGTTATGATCGGCGTCAAATGCCCAGGTAAAGTTTGCGACACGATCAGAGATTGGTAAGATTTGATTTCGATACAACGTTGGGATCGCAAAAGCTTCTTCAATCGCATATTCTTGCCATGCATCAAAAGCAGCTTTCCGTGTTGCTTCATCAAAGGAATCGATTGAATCGATCGCAGCTAACAATTCAGTATTTTCATCTGCCTCGAAACGAGTGTAGTTAAATGCTGAATTTGGTCCCCATAAGCTGGTTGGTGATGGATCTGAACCAGTAGACCAAGCAGCTTGGAAGACATCGATATCTGGATCATCGTTTTTCAGCTTGTCGTAGAAGGCTTGGAAATCGATCAAACGACCTGTTGAATATTGAACATCTAAACCGATTTCTTGCCATTGTTGAACATAGTAATCCGCCAATGGTTGGGCAACTTCCCCACCAGACATTGACGCAAAGTTGATGGTCAATTTATTGCCATCTGGATCTTCCCGGAAGCCATCGCCATCCACATCGATGAAGCCAGCGTCATCTAGAAGTTGATTTGCTTTCTCCATATCTAAATGGTATCCTTCGGCATCACTGTTGTGCAACGTACCATAAACAGGTGGGATCAATGTCGAAGCATTTGAACGCAAGCCGTGGTAGAAACGCTCACCGATCGCATCATTGTCGATGGCGTAGCCCATTGCTTGACGTAATGCTTTGTTCGCCATTTTTGCATTTGGATCAAAATCAACACTATTTGTTTCATCATTCCATGAACCTAAACTAAAGCCAAGATACGTGTAAGATTGTTCTGGACGACCTAACATTTGGTAGCCATCCATGTTTTGATACGTATCAAAGGTATCTGTTGGCATTTTTAAGACTAAATCGTATTGCTTCGCATTTAATGCTTCATTGATTGAAGCAGAAGGGACGTTACGCATCACGATTTTTTCTAAGGTCGGTGTATCGCCATAGTAATATTCATTCGGTACATATTCCACCGTTTCACCTGGTACGATATTACTCATTTTGTATGGGCCAAAACCGATTGGATTGGTTCGAACGGGATCACTTGAAGGCATATCTGCTACTTCAATGCCTTCAAAGGCATGTTTCGCTAGTGCAGAATGCCAGATCGCTCCACCGGATTGCTGCATACCTGGATGCATTTCTTTAAACTCGATTTCAACGACTTTGTCGCTGACTGCTGTGATCCCTGAGATCGTATCGGCATCGCCGCTGTGGTATTCTTCCATACCAACGATATTCGTAAAATCATTGTTGTAACGAACGCCATCATAGTCTTGATGTCCGATGACTTCATAAGAGAAGATTACGTCTTCAGCCGTTACATCAACCCCGTCAGACCATTTCAAATCCTCACGCAAAGTGATCGTTGCTTTGTTGTTATCGACATCTAATTCTAAATCAGCTGGTCCACCATTTACAACTCGAAAATCTTCATCTTGTAGGAACAAATATTCATGGCTTGGCAACATGAAGTCACGGTCATAAGCATCCCGATAAAACTCCCATTGAAACAACCCTTGGAATTGCGTATCTGTTACTACCGCAACATCTAAGACGCCCCCATCGATCACTTCATCGTTATTTTCAACTGCAAGCTGCAAATCATTGATATCAAATCCAGCTGCCTCAGTTGATGATTCTTGTGTATCTGTCGAACCTGTTCCACCTCCGTTACTTTGTCCGCAAGCCCCTAAAACAAGCGCTGCCAATAAAGTAATCATGCCAAACTTCGTTTTCTTCATACTCTTCCTCCTTATTTAAATCCCTTCCTCGTGATTCAGTGACCACTCGATCTTCGAATAAAAAAACCAAGCAAACAGTTTTTTTTATCTTAAAATGGCTTTTTTATTAGAAAATCTGAACGAGATTAACTAAATTATAACAATTTTCGTAAAATTCTTTCTGTCAATAATTTCACCGATTGATGAAATTATTGAAAAAAGGGCGATTCTCCTTGATACATCGCCGTTATTTTTATTCGCATTTTCTTAAATTTTTCTTTTTCTCCCTTTTTTTGTTCTCATTTACCTTGTTCTCCCGCTACTTAAAACTGTCAAAAAATACTTTTTTGTCGCTAAAAGGTGTGATACTATGAAAAAAAGGAGCGTTCAATGAAACTATGGCAGATAAACGAGTTTTCTTACAAACAAAATCGAAACCCTTTGCACCTATCTCACAGCTCTTAACCCAGCGCTTGCTTTTGGCGTATAGCATCGTCTTGATCCTCATTGGCTTGTTTGCTTCCCCTCCTCAAGCTTTGTGGCAAGGCTCGCTGGCAATCTTAAATGCCCCCAGCAATTTGATTTCTGATTATTTTGCGATCGGCAATCTTGGAAGCGCCTTTTTAAACAGTGGCTTATTGACATTGATCAGTATCCTCCTCGCGAAAAAGCAAGGAACGATTATTAGTGGACCAATGATCGCTGCTTTTTTTACCATATCTGGCTTTTCTTTTTTTGGAAAAAACATCTTTAACTCGATTCCCATTCCACTGGGTGTCTATTTATACTCTTACATACAGCAACGCCCCGCTACACAATATTCACTGGTTGCCTTATTTGGTAGTGCCGCCTCGCCGGTGATCAGTTACTTAGCATTCGGTTTAGGGTTGCCTTTACCCGTCGGGATCGCTTTTGGTTATGGCATCGGTCTATTGATCGGTTTGGCGCTCCCTCCTCTAGCAGCTCAATTTTTACAATTCCACCAAGGTTTTTCTTTGTATAATATCGGGTTTGCTGCTGGCATCATCACTATGTTTTTCACGAGTTTTTTACGCCTGTTCGACTTAGAAGTCTATTCAAACAAACAGTTGACGACGGAGTATCACTATTACCTGACTGCGTTCTTGCTTCTTCTTTGTCTTGCCATGTTTCTTATCGGGTATCTTCTAAATCAGCGATCCCTCAAAGGCTTGCCTGAGCTTTTTCAAACGTCAGGGAAACTAATGACGGACTATGTCACGATTTTTTCCCTTGGGGTCACGATGATGAACATGGCGATGATGGGGATGTTGATGCTGCTCTTTGTCTTCTTCTTACAAGGCGAACTATCTGGTCCCCTTTTAGGCGCAATACTGACCGTAATTGGTTTCAGTGCATTCGGGAATCACTGGAGAAATAGTTTGCCTGTCATGATTGGGGTGGTTTTAGCAACCAAGGTCGGTTTGACCTCTGATGTCTCGACCTTCAGTTTATTGCTGACAGCGATCTTCGGCACCAGTCTAGCCCCCATCAGTGGGTATTATGGTCCAGTTGCTGGCGTAATCGCTGGGGTGGTCCATGCAGCCTTGGTCACAAATATCACCTATTTACATGGAGGATTGAACTTATACAATAATGGCTTTTCCAGTGGATTTGTCGCGGCAGCAATGGTACCATTGTTAGATGAATACCAGCAAATCAGAAGGCGGAGAAGAAAATGATTGAAAAAGAACGGGCACGGCGAATCGTCGATGAAGTGGTCACCTACTTTTTGTCCCATGACTGTCAAAAGATAATAAGTGAAATGGCCTTTGAAGCAGAGGGGTTTAAAGCAGTTGTGCAAGGTCAATTTCCAGAGCAGCCCTCTGATTTAGAACATTTTATCGACATGCTCAACACACCAAGAGATAGCACGTTAGAAAATTATTATGTGGAGCTGTTAGGCGGTCATCAAACGATCCATGAAGAAAAAGATTACTATCTATTAGGATTAATGATCGACGAAGCCGCCATTATGTATGACGAGGGCCAACTAATCGTTGAACTATTTCGCAAAAAATACAATTGAAAAGCCCTACGCAAAAAACGTTTCTAAGCGGTGACCTTCACCCTTTAGAAACGTTTTTTGTTCGTTTGTCGTGACAAAAATGAAAGTTTATTGATAGATTTTTCACACTACTTTTCAGAAAACCAGCGTTATACTTTCATCATAATAAAAAACGAGGTGACCGATAGATGAAAAAACTTCTGATTGGACTTGCAGCGCTCCTCCTCATAGGGTTCGGCGCATTGCAGGTCGCACAAACCGTCATCATGGGCGGAGACAGCTACTATGTCCAAATCACCACAGATGGTGAAAAGACGACTTCTAAGGATGACAATGGGAATGTCTATACGCAATACCATTACGAATTGCCAGGGTATGATGAGAACGGCAAAAGCAAAACCCTTGATTTCAATGGTTTCCAAGAACGACCATTGCGCAAAGAAGCCTATTTGAAGCTTACTTGGAACGAAAAAAAAGGGGTAACTGGCTATGAAGAAGTCAAAGAAAAAGACATCCCAGCCAAAGCATTAACCCAATTAAAAGGAGCGTAACGCAACGATGGAAAAAATTATTCAAGCAAATGAACTGACCAAAGTATACGGAAAAGCCAACGAAAAACAAACCGAAGCCTTAAAAGGCATCAGCTTTGATATTGAAAAAGGCGAATTCATTGGGATCATGGGGGCTTCTGGTTCAGGGAAATCCACCCTACTAAACATTCTTTCAACTTTGGATCATCCGACAAAAGGTGCCATTCGCATCAACAATAGTGATATCACCAAACTAAAAGGCGATGCCTTGGCAGATTTCCGCAGCCGTGAAATCGGCTTTATTTTCCAAGACTTCAATCTATTAGAAAACTTAACGGCTTCAGAAAACATCGCCGTTCCCCTATCATTACAAGGGGTCAAACCAAAGATCATCCAACAACGGATCAAACGAGTCGCAGAACGCTTGTCCATCACACATATTCTCGACAAATATCCAGCAGCGATCTCTGGTGGACAAAAGCAACGGGTGGCAGCCGCTCGAGCCTTGATCACGGAACCAACGATCCTTTTTGCGGATGAACCGACAGGTGCCTTGGATTCAAAAAGTGCGAAAGATTTATTGAATATGATGGACGACTTGAATACCAATGACCAAGTATCGATTTTATTGGTCACTCATGATCCCCTTTCTGCCAGCTATTGCCAACGTATTTTGTTTATCAAGGACGGAAAGATCCATCAAGAAGTCAAACGTGAGGATCAAAGCCGCGAAGCATTTTACCGCCAGATCCTTGTCATTCTAGGAAACTTGGAACAATAAGGAGGAAGAACACATGCTTTGGAAACTATCACTTACCGGGATCAAAGCTCGGTTGAAGGATTATATCGTCCTCTTTTCTGGTTTAGTCATGGCTTCAGCCATCTTTTATATGTTCGAATCAATGGCGAGCAATGAAGCCTTTTTAAAAAGCAACTCGATCATCAGTATGGTGGTCTTCGTCTTTCGTTTTGGCTCGGTCCTCTTAGGGATCATTACCTTTGCCTACATCTTATACGCCAATTCTTTCTTGATGGCGATGCGCCAAAAGGATTATGCCATGTTTATGATGTTAGGAGCCAAAGGACGAAAGATCGCCCAAATGATTTTTATCGAAACCTTTATGGTAGGTATCGTTGCCACCGCCGTCGGCTCTATCTTAGGGATCGGCTTAGCTAGTGGTGTCAATACTTTGCTAGTCAATCAATTAAACTTGCAGATCACCCATTATGCAGCATTTAGTCCAGAGGCATTGATCGTAACCGTCGTCTTCTTCTCGATTCTCTTTTTGATTGCTGCCATCTTCAATGCACGGGCAATTGCCAAAAAATCGATTTTAGCATTATTACGAGAAACAAGCACGCCGGCACAAGTCAAACAACGACCATTCTTGCTCTTCTTGCAAACGGTCTTAGGAATTTGTTCTTTAGCAGTCGGTTATTATATGATGAGCGACTTGATGAAATTCCAATTGATCGGGATCGGCATCGCCCTAGTCACCATCGTTCTTGGCACATACCTAGTCTTTCGTTCGGTGATCATCGCTCTTTTATCCCTATTAAAGAAGAACGATACGATCGCATTGAAAAAGTTAAACAATTTCACCTTGTCGCAATTAAGCTTTCGGATTCGTGAGTATACCCAGATGCTTTCAATGGTGGCGATGCTTTTTGCTTTAGCATTAGGTGCCTTGACGGTTGGTCTTGGCTTTAAAAACGAGATCCCTATCTTAGCAAAAACTGTTGCCCCTTATGACTTGTATTTGAACAATGCCCAAAACGCCTCTGACGAACAAGTCAACGCGTTAAACCCGACCCTTGATGTGACCTACAGCATGAAAGAAACAGATGACACCATTTATTACGTGAAGGAACAATTCAACGAAAACAACTTGCTCAGCTCCAGTATGGATCAGTTGAGTGTCGATGTCACTTACAACAAGCTGACTGGCGATCAATTAGCTTCTGATGTGACCGCCCAAGACCAATTGCGTAGCTACCTCTTACCAGAACAACGAGGTAAGGAGATCCAAGTCGTGGATCAAACCGCTTTTGGTGCGGTCAATGCGCCGGAAACTAGCTTGCGAATGGTACAAGTCAAAGACTTTCAAGCAAGCTACGATGGTCTGCGTGATTTGGCGCAAGCAAATCAAGACGCAAATTCTTCAGAAACCGCCGATATGAATTTCTCACAACGGGTCTTCGCCTACGACAGCTATAACGGGATTTTCTCTGGTTTTGAATTTATGGGCTTCTTCCTGGGTATCGCCTTCTTGACGATGTTAGCTAGCTGCCTGATGTTCAAAATTCTTTCAGGGGCAAACAGCGACATTCAACGTTACACGATGTTGAAAAAAATCGGTACCCGCACGCGTTTACTGAAAAGCTCGATCCGCAAAGAGATCGGCGTGCTCTTCCTAGTTCCTGGTATCTTAGGAATGATCCATGTCTTGTTCGGTCTAAAAATGTTCACCACCTTGATGATCGATCCGTACCATGACCTATGGCTACCTTTTGGCATCTTTATCGCCCTCTACGCCATTTATTACGTGGTGACCATTGGGTTATACACCAACATTGTTTTAAACCCAAAGAAAAAATAACAATCACACTCTGAATTGCTCAACGCAAAGAGACCATCAAGCCATGAAGGGCATGATGGTCTCTTTCATTTTTCTTGTTTTTTCTCGGACAAAGGGAAGGCAATCTTAGGGTTTGACCCCTAGATGCATCGCCGCCGCACCTCCTGCATAGCTTTTGACTTGCGACACATCAAAGCCAGCTGCCTGAAATTCTCGTTTCAATGCCTCCTTGTCAGGAAAATCACGTGCGGACTCCTGCAGCCAGGAATACTCTTGATAGCTTTTGGCGAACAGTTTGCCAAATAACGGCATGACATGGTGAAAATAAAAAGTAAACAGTTGCCGCCAGCCGATCAGTGTGGGCTGTGATGTTTCGAGACAAACGAGTTTCCCGCTTGGGCGCAGCACCCGATGGATCTCTGCCAAGACTTGTTGGCGATCTGCGACATTTCTCAACCCGAACCCGATCGTCACATAATCAAAGTGCTCGTCTGGAAAGCTTAATGCCATCGCATTGCCAGTCTGCCACTGGATCTGCGTTTGTTGCTTTTTCTGGGCCTTTTCTTTGGCAACCGTTAACATCTCTTCGCTAAAATCAACGCCAGTCACTTGCCCCGTCGGACCGACCGCTTCATTCAACGCAAACGCCCAATCCCCGGTACCGCAGCATAAATCTAATATCTCCGCACCCATTGGTACTGCCATTCGTTTCATGGTGTCCTTGCGCCACCGTTTGTGCAGCTGAAAGGAGATAATACCGTTCATTCGATCATAACGGGAAGCGATCGATTCAAATACATCATGTACTTTGGTTTCTTTGGCTGTTGTTGCCATTGCGGCACGTCCTTTCTTTGTTCCCTTCGTTTTGCTGTTGCTTCACGTGCTTCTGCTTTTTAGTCTAGCACGAAAAAACTTGCGGAACAAAAACCCTGCTTTCTCCTTTTCCTTCAGTCATTTCCCCACCAAAAACAGCCTTTCCTACATAGATCCCCACGTTGTTGACCAAGGCAATTCGGTCAGCAATAAGCGGATCCAGCAGTGAAAGACTGTTCTTCTAGCTTTTAAAACAGGTTATTCACGTTTAATCGATGAAGTCCCAGATATTGTTCCAATAAGAAACACGGTCTGCGCCATTTTCATCTTTGTAGCGCACAGAAATCAAATTGCGGATGTCATGGACAGGAATATCAAGGGTGACAGAATCCGTGACGGGTCTTTGCTGCACGTTGTATGTTCGATAAAAGGTGCCATCCATATAGACGTCAAAGGTACTAAGATTGGAATAAAAAATCTGCAGCTGATTGTTATGAACAGCAAGGTTGATCAACTCACCAGTGACCGCGCGTGTACCTGTCTGCAGCGTGAGACTGTCTTCCCCTACCAGGATGTTTTCCGTCTCTGGCTGATTCCCCGAAACTCTACCGTTGATCGTTACTGGGGTCAGACCGTTCCCAGCAGCTGATTGTTCATCCACCCGAGCAGTCAAGTTCCATTCTATGCGATCTCCAGGTGCGATCGGGCGTTCTAAGTGGATCGTGATACGATCGCCAGAAAGAGTAGCCGAGGCGACATTGTCTTGATACACGAGCGCATCGACATTTAAGAACGTCAATAAATTCGGCGAGATATCTAGCGTCACGACAGCATTTTCAATATCGTCTTTCCCAGAATTTCGTGCATCGTTGCTTTCTACGATCGTCCGCAAGATCAATTGATTGCCGACGGTGATAATGGGATTGCCTTCTTCATCTCGATCAAAGCTTTGCGGTACTCGCAACGTAATCGATGGGTCAGAAGGTCGAATACTGGTGACTTCAAAGGAGAGCGCTGGTGGGAAACGTTCATCGCCAATGGCATCACGATACCCTAAATAGTCCTCATAATCGCTGGCGGACGGATTCGTGCTCCCCAACTGACCATTGGGTTCCGTCGTGGTCGTATCTGGTAACGTTCCTACGAAATCGTCGTAACGATCATTGGCAAAATCTTTCGCATAAAATTCGATATACACATCCTCTTCAGGATCAAGGCGACGTGGTAATTGATACTGCCATGGCACGGAGTTGCCTTGTTCGGCATCAAGCGTAATGACATATGGGTCACCTGAAGCATCACGGATCAATCCTTGCGCGGTACTCGCATAAATGGCGACGCGCTCTTTTGGCTGGTCGTCTTGCGGAGAATGAAAATCCATGATCCCCGAAACTGTTGTCGTCCGTTCATTAAAGACCTGATCCTCTACCACTTGCAGACCAGTCGGTGGTCGTACATCCACGACAACCGCATCAGGCAAAGCGGCAATACTCTCTTCTGTTGCATGAATGAAAATCGAATCGTCAACATCCTCCATCGTTGGGTCTAATCCTCGGTGGGCACGCAGCACTTCAAAACGTTGACCTGTCTTGAAAAAGTCGTCCCGCGTCCATGCGATCACACCATTATGCACCTCACCAAAAACATCGACAGTTGATTTGGAGGAAAGCCATTGCGTTTCAAGCTGGTTGCCTGCTTCGTCCTTCAAAGCAACTTCCACCCAGACCTCATCATCCCAAGCATCGCGAATCGCCCCCGTGTATTCATACGGAACGACCGCTTTGGCATAAAAGGTTTTGTCGGCATTGGTCGGGGTCACTAAGTGCTGGATCATTGGCGGATAATTATTGGCAGAAAATCGCGTGTAGGCATTCCCGCCCCTAAAAGTCGTACTGTTGAACTCATTTGAAAAAGGCTCTCCCGGCTGCGGACTAACGATTTGTGCAAAATTGACATTGCCTAGTTGATAGCTCAATGGATTCCAGAAATTGTCCGGATCACCATCTAGATTCACTCCGTTGCGTTTTTCCCAAACCGCTAGTCCAACACGATTAGACGTAAAGGTACTGTTGCGATTTGTATTTGAGAACGCTTGTCCGCCATTGGGTCGATTGTTTCGAAAATCATAAAAAAGTGGTTCATCAATCACAAAATTGCTTCTTGCGGCCGAACTGATTATTCCGTTATTTGCGCCTAGGGTCCGACCTTCCATTCGAAAGGTCGCGTCTTTTCCAGCTAAGAACTCGGCTTCTCCGCCTTGCATCCAAACAGCAGGACCACGATGTGCATAGATGTGGATTCGACTGTTTTCACCTTGTGCATGAAAGACCGAGGTTCCACTGCCATCAAGAGGAAATTGAATGCCTTGCCGACCAGCCGTATCTGAGCCATTACTGGCAGTAATGGTAGAATCGGCTGACGGATCAAATTCTCGTTCTTCATCATTGTACTGATCAAATACGGCAAAACCTGTTTCATCAATATAGATGCCATCATCTGCCGCAGTCCTGGTGCCTGCATGGTTAAAGATATTCAACTGACCGGCTGACTCCACATAGAATTCGTTGTTCCGCCCGTACATCCGCACTGCAGCCGCATTTCCGTGGTATTTGATGATATTCATTCTCCCTTGGTCGGCAAGCACAAAGGTCTGTTCCCCTACTAAGCGAAACCGCATAACTGAACCATACTCATGATGTTGACCTTCGCCAAACATATTAAACTGCGACCCTTCCCCAGTTACCGTCACATTGCCGCCGAGTTTGGTGGTCGATCCCGCTTTTGAAATTTGATTGACAAAAGCAGTGGTTCCTCTCGGTACACCACTCGTGGGAGCAGGCGCTCTAGAATAGGAGTTTACGACCGCACCACCAGAAATAATCGTACGAGAAAACTTATTTTGCGTTTCATCCCGTTGTCCAATCAAGGAAATGATTGCGCCGTTTGCTCCCGCTAAGTCCATTTGTGATGAGGCATTTAAGACCGTGCCTTCTCCATCGACTTCAAAAATCACCTCGTTAGTACGTCCTTCGAGATTTGCCCAAATTGCTTGCCACTGGACACTATAGAGATCTACTTTGGAACCCTTATTGACCCGAAACGAGGTTGAGATATTATTGTTGTCTGGTCGGAGCCGAAAAATCGGCTGCGTATTTGAGATCTTGACATCCGCCTCATCTGTGATCAAGACACTTTTGACATTAAAGCTGCCAGTATCTGAACTGTTGCCCGCGGCTGGGTTCCTGTGAGCCACCCAATGGAACGTTCCGCGAATCTCGAGATTTCCTTGTTGCAAATAAAGGAAATTATTGCCCGTACTTCCCTCTAGCACACCACTTTTTGCCTCGATATTTTCTATTTTGACCGTCCAAAAAGCTGAGGCTGCCAACGATTGTTGATAGATCAACGCGTTTAATCCTAGATTGTTTCCCTGAAAATCGATCGTCATATTTTTCAACTCAAAGACCGCTGGCTGATGATCATGGGTAGTCGTCAGTTCAAAGAAACGTCCAGTAGGATTCGTGCTATAGTTTGGTGTCCCGTTCGTGTTGAAACGCTTCGGTGTGGTTAAGGTAAAGCCATTCCCATCGATGGACACCGACCGATCCAACGCTGTTAAACGATTGTTGGCCTCATCCGTATAATCAGCGGTAATGTCAGCGAGAAACACGATTTCAGAGATCGATGAATCACTAAAAGCAGCCCGAAGCTCTTGATAGTCCGAAACTTCGGCACGCTCTCCTTGCGTCGCCCGTTCTGAAAGCAGTTCGACTGCCGCTGACTCATTGGTTTCCTGCTGCTGAATGTCTTCTACAGCCTTGTCAGCTTCCAATCGCAAGGCTTGTCGTTCCTCGAGAGAAGGCGGAGCGATTTTTTGCAGCGTCCGGTTTCCCCGCTTTAGAACAAATTCGATGGCGTCTTCTTCTCCTAAAGAGACTGGTAATGCCAAGGACAACGTTTCTTCCGTAGGCGCCACTTCGATTTCCACACCATAAACACCCTCTTGTTCAGCTGGATGCAAGGTCGCTTCTTCCAGCTCAAGCATTTCAAACATTTCTAATGACACCAGCGCTTCATGATTCGCCATCAAGAAAAGCGTCTCGCCCGCAGCTTGTTCCGATTCGATCGTCACTACATATTGTCCTGTTTCTGGGTCAAAGTGACCGGACACTTCATAAGAATTGCCACCATGGATAGCAAAGACCGCATACAAGACAGAAATAACGATAAAGCCCCCTAATGCAGCGGCAGCCAGTTTGATTTTCGAGACAGTCGCCAGAACAGTAAATGATTTCATCTAGGCACCCCTTTCCTTTGATTACTCCAACAGTTCTTGTCCCGTTTCAAAGCTCGATAGATAATACAGCTTGATAACGACACTTGCCGAAAACGCATCTGCTCCTGACGTATTGCTTCCTTGCCGATATTCGACTGATTCAACTTTTAAAAAGCGATTCAGGTTTTCCATCCGATCAATAAAACGCACGATTCCTTCATTCGTCTCACTCAGGAGGTCAAAGCCGATCCTTGTGACCCGAAATTGCGTAGCCAAAGGATTGTCACCAGTCTGATCTGCCATTTGTTCTGGTGTAGGGTAAAGCATCTCCTCATTAAAGGTCGATTGCAAAATCGTGATCGGCAATTCCGTTTCAAGAGCAGCGAGATCAGTAAAATAAGACTCGATCGCCATGCCATTGGGAATGATCGGCACCTCATTGACCGTCTCTGATGAAAGAAGGTCTGGTTCCCCTTGCAGGTAGACCAGCTGTTCTTGAATGTCGCGGATCTCAGCTTCGATCCCAGCTAATTCCTGAGCCAATTCGATCCCTTCGGCACGTTTGGGATTCAGCAAAAATAGCCAGAAAATGAGTACGGAGGTAGCGAGAACTAGTGCAATCACCGCGGAGATGATGATGTGTTTTTTGGAGAAAAAAACTCTAGTCATCCGCTTCCACCTCGCTTTCTTCTTCGCTGTCTTCACTGATCACTTGTGGTGCATCGATTCGTGAGAGATAGACAGTGATGCGCCCATCTTGCGGCGTTGAACTATGAGAGAAGGATTGATAGGTCACATGGTGCACCCAATCGATTGCTTCAAAAGCCGATTTAAGGCGAATCAGACTTTCATAAACATCCCCTTGGACCGCCAAGTTCACCGAAGGAAACAATGGCGTGCCGTCTTGGGCAGTTTCGGACGTTCCCCCATCGCTATTTAGCAGCAAATTATACGAATTGATGGTCACATCGATCCCTGATGCCACTTCCTCAAAGGTTTCCATAATAGGTGCCGTGAAATATTTCTCTTGCTTTTGCAGGGCAATGAATTCTTGTAGGTCTTGAGATTTTGACGCCAACATCTCTTCTAACTGGCGCTGAAAGACGATACGCTCTGCTTGACTAGACATGATATTGCTTTGATTATTGGTTACCAAACGTTGATAATACCAAAAACCTAACCCACAAACCCCAACGACAACTAACGAAAGGAGAAGCGAAACCGAAAGAATGACTTCAAACGCCCGATTACGGATAAATTTATTAGGCAATAGATTGATGTTCATGGTTACACCTCTTTCGTCGCTAATCCCGCAGCCAAGACATAGCGGTCGGGAATTTTTTTCTTGCTGGTTTCACTTACTTTTGCAGAAATCGTCTTGACTGGCAAAGAAGACACGTCATGAAATATTTCTTGGACTTCTTTGCGCAGCATTGGATGACCGCCGACTAAGTAGATTTTTTTCAATTCACAATCAGGCGAGATTTCCTGATAATAGTAAGCAATCACCGAATTCAGGGTTTCTGCCAACCCTTCCAGTGCTTGGATCTCCGCGCTTTCCCTAAAGTTCACTTGCACAGATTGGGCTTTTTCAATATATTTCCAGTTGGCTTGATTATAATCTTCATACTGCAGGTAAGTCGGCACCAATTCTTCAAAAAAGGTAATATTGGCGATGCCAGCATCTAACTCGACCAGCACGAAATTTTCACTCCAGTTGATCTGTCGCTGAAACATGCGACTATACGCCAAAAAACTGCAATCGACGCCCATCAGCTGATGGCCGCCTTTCTTCAATGTGTCGCCGAGTTGAATCAAAATCGGCTCGGATGTGACCACGACTGGCACATTGCCATTTATGGTAAACCGATTCCGTTGGATGACCACAGCTTGCGGCTCTGCTTTTTCTTCCTTCTTGCTGGCCCTTTTCTTTTTCTCTTTTGGCACTTTTTGCTTGTTGCCTTTGCCTAGGATCAGCAAATCAAAAATCGGGTTTTCAAAAGGCAAGGAGATGGACTCCCCCAATTCAAAATACAAGTACTCGCGAATCTCTTTTTCCGAGTTCATCTTGCCGATAGGGATCTGTTTGATCAGCAGACGAGAATTCAGCGCCGTGATCACCACGCTCATCGTGCGTAATCCCAAGCGTTTGGCAATCTCGTTGAAGGCGGCTTCAAGACTATCAGGATTGCGCAGCTTATCATCTTTAAAAATCGTACCATTCACGACCAGCTCGCCGTATTTGAGGCGGTCACCTTTTTTGGTACAGTAACGGATGCAGTTTTTTTGGATGTCGATCCCAACTAAGCGGGGAATTGTTTTTTTGCCAAACATACGAGGACCTGCTTTCTTCTTGTTGGTTTTTATGAAGGCACCAACGTTATTTCTATGTACAACGCTTGCTTAGCAAATCAAGCAAACGCCAAAGTCAGCAACCCGATTCAAAGGAACCAGCCGCTGCCAAGATAAACCATGCCAGTAGCAATGGCGATAAAGGGACCAAAAGCAATGTAGCGGCTTTTGACTTTGCCCCGTAGCATTTGAATCACGTAAAAGATCACTGCCAAGCAAGAAGCGACAAATAAAACGGTCAAAACTTGCACTGGGCCGATATACACGCCTAAGACGGCAAATAATTTGATATCGCCGCCACCCATGCCTTTTTTACTGAGCTCCGCTAAGAGATACAATGGCAAGAAGCCAGCAAAGAAGCCGACGAGCCAATACCACCAAAATTCATTTTGCGGTTGGATCAACCGTAAACCGATCCCTCCGGCGAAAAAAGGGGCTAACACTTTATTGGGGATCAGCTGATAGAAGATGTCGCTGGCAGAAATAATGGCTAATAAGGCTAATAAACACCAAGCGGCAATCACTTCAGCAGTGCCCCAAAACAGCAAGGTCGTACCCGTAAATAGCATGCCGATCAACACTTCATAAAGAAAAGCAATCAGCGGGATCTTTTTTTGACACTTGCGGCACTTGCCTTTTAAAATAAGGTATGATAAAACTGGAATGAGGTCCCTTGCACCCAATGTCTGTTGGCAGTCATCACAGTGCGAGCGAGTCAGCAGGGATTCCTTTTTGGGAACCCGCCAACCAACCACTAGGAAAAAAGAACCTAGACACATTCCTATGATGAAAAGATAACCAATGATTAGGCCCATTGGGATCTGTTGCAAAATTTCGTTCATAAAAAACTCCTTTTTTCCTGGGGGTTGAGTTGCCGTACACCTTAGGTCAGGTTAGTGATTTGAGGTGTTTTAACTGTTGTCGCCACCGCCACCAGCATTTCCACGGAAGAATTCATCCCGAGTCAGTGAATTAATTTCATTTTGTGTTGCATTTGTAAGGGCATTATTTGGCTCTTGTCCAGCCATTAAAGCTCCTTCAGGAACTGTCATGGTTAACGAACCGTTTTGTGCAATTGAAAATACTACTCTTCCAGCTCCTGTAGGTGTAGCTCCAGATGTCGAAGTTCCCCATGAGGTACTATTCATTAGTCCCGCCTCCATTACTTCAAGCAAAGTAAATGTGGTTGTTGTTGAGCTACTATTTAAGCTCGGGTTTGTTGATTGATATAATACAGCTGCTGCATATGCTTGCTGCACTTCAGATATAGCAGCATCTTCACGAGAATTTTGAATCACGTTACCAATCGCAATAACCCCAATCCCAGCGATGATCGCTAAGATAACGACTACTGCCAGTAACTCGACCAAGGAGAGGCCGCGTTCATCTTTCATTAATTTATTCAATCGATTGTCTCTTGTTTCTTCTGCAAAAATTGCATCAATCATAGTTTGTTTACTCCTCCTGTTTCTTCCATATATATTAAACAAGCCGTCTAGGTAGCTTGATAATACCAAAATCATTACCCTTGAATTGCTGCAAAAAGATCGAACATCGGAATCATGATCGCCGAAACGATCAAGCCAACGATCACACAAATCACTAAGATGACAATTGGTTCCATGATCGTCTTCAGTCGTTTACTGGTTTCATCGACCTCTTTTTGATAGATGATACTCAATCGTTTAAGCATATCCTCTAGGGAACCAGTACTTTCGCCAATCTCGACCATCTGGGTCACTAACATCGGGACCATCATGTTGCCACGAAAGACATCGCTCATCTTGCCACCTTCTTCGATTTGAAAGGCACAATTATCGATGATTCGCTTGATGTATTTATTGGAAACGACATCCCGACTCATATTCAAGGCGGTCACCATACCGACGGAGCTGCTGAGCAGTGTCGACATGGTTGTCATAAATAATGAAAAACTATTTTTGGTGATCATATCGCCCATTAGTGGAATGCGTAATAGAAAACTTTGAAAAGCGAAATCGAAGGTTGGATTGCGTCGCGCGATCCACAGTCCGACGAAAAATCCGACGATCAAGACGGCTAAAACCCACCCTCTGGTTTGAAGGAACTCGCTGATCGCCATCGTGGCGACGGTGATCGTCGGCAGATCCGTGTCAAAACTTTCGAATACTTCCACAAACATCGGGACGATCGTTACTAATAAAATAATGGCTACGATAAAGGTTAAAATCACTAAAATAATCGGATAGACCATCGCTGTGACGATCCCGCTGCGGTTTTCGGCGCTTTTTTCATAGTAATCCGCCATATCCTTCAAATTTCCTTCCAGTGATCCAGACATCTCCGAAACAGCGATGACACTGGTCAGAAGTGTCGGAAAGGCATTGGGATGATCTTTGTAGGCTTCTGATAGCGGGCGCCCGCTATCAATCTCATCCCGAACTTCGCCAAGAATTTTCTTGAAATTCGGGTTTTTTTGTTGCTCTTCCAGCATTCGTGAGGCATCAACAATCGTGATCCCCGAAGCGATCAGTGTCGAAAACTGGCGCAAATACCCTACCAACAGTTTTAACGAAACTTTCGTAAAGAGTTGAATCTCTTTGTTCGCCAAGGTTTCTGGCTGTTCGATCAAACTGTTGACTTTGATATGCTTTTGGCGCAGTTTTTGGCGGGCTTCGACGGAGGAATTGGCACGCAAGCTGCCAGAAAACGTTTCGCCACGGACATTGGTGCCTTGATAGGCAAAGAGTGCCATCGGCTATTCGCCCCCTTCCTCCATTAAGTTATCTGCCACATCGGCATCGACCCGTTCCGCAGCAACCAGTTCTTCTAAAGAGGCGCTCATGGTATGCATGCCTTCGTTTTTCCCCATCTGCAGCATATTATGAATCTGGTGGGTTTTCCCTTGACGGATCAAGCTGGCGATCCCTCGGGTATTGAGCATCATCTCAGTTGCTGCTACCCGTCCGTTGCCATCGATCGTTGGCAGCAAGCGTTGGGACAAGATCCCTAGTAATGCGCCAGCAAGCTGTGTACGAATCTGAGTCTGCTGATCGGCAGGAAAGACATCGACGATCCGTTCGATAGTCGCTGGGGCACTTGACGTATGCAAGGTTCCTAATACCAAGTGTCCCGTTTCCGCTGCCGTCAAGGCAATCGAGATCGTTTCAAAATCCCGCAGCTCCCCTACTAAGATGACGTCTGGATCTTGCCGCAGGGCAGCTCGTAAGCCATTGCCAAAGGACATGGTGTCACTGCCAACTTCCCGCTGGGCAACGATGCTTTTTTTGTGGTTATGGATGTACTCGATCGGGTCTTCCAACGTCAAAATATGCGTCTTTTTGGTATCATTCAAATAGTCCAGCATCGCAGCAAGTGTCGTTGATTTCCCTGAACCGGTCGGCCCTGTAACTAAGAACAAGCCTTGGCTTTTATGGATCAGGGTCCGCAAGACGGTCGGCATACCGAGTTTGCTTAACTTCGGGATCTCGATGGGGATCTGCCGTAAGGCGATCGAAACGGTATCTTTTTGGCGGAAAATATTGACCCGAAAGCGACAGATGTCGCCTAGTTCGTAGGCCAAGTCGGTCTCGCCTTTTTCCTTGAATTCCTCCCACTGCCGGTGGTTGCAAAGGATTTCGGCAATGGCTTCGATGTCCTTGGTGTCGATGGTCGGAACCCCTTCGATCGGTAGCAAGTCGCCGTGGCGACGAAAAATCGGCGGTACGCCTTCGACTAAATGGATATCCGATGCTTTTTGTTCGACAGCGATCATCAGCCAATGATCGATCCGCTCTTTAGGTGACATGGCAGCAAATTGCGCCGCTTCGTTGCGATTGACGCCCTGTGCACTGCTGGCAGTCGTCGTTTTTGTTGCTGCTTGCCGTTCTGCTTTTTGAATGATCTCCCGCGTCGAGACAGATCGGTCTTGATCGCTCTGGCGACTGTGGGCACGTTTTTTTTCTCTCAGTTCACGATTTTCCCGAATGCGGGTACGGGTCGGAGCTGTTTTTTCTCTCGTCGCCCTTTTGGTTGCTCGCTCTTGTGTTGCCACTCTCGTTTGATCCATTAAACCAGCCCCTTTCTATGTGCATTTTCTTCTAAAACAATGTATGTAGTTCTCCGGTGATCCCTGGATCACCGATAAATCAATCAGCGCCTCACTCTTCTGCAGCGACCACCTTCAAGACTTCTTCGATGGTGGAAAAGCCTTGTTGCACTTTGTCTAACCCATCATCCAACAAAAAGCGCATCTTTCGTTCCTGAACATAATCCATCAGCTGGTCGTTGGTCGCTTTTTTCGTGATCATACGGCGCAGCTTGGCATCGATCGTCAACAGCTCTTGGACGGCCATTCGCCCTTTGAATCCTGTATTGCCACACTTTGGACAGCCCACAGGCTGTGCCAGTTCCGTAACCGTGATGCCATAGGATTCAAATAACTGCTTGTCCTTGTCGCTGGCTGGTCCCACTGTCTTACAAGAAGAACAAAGGGTTCGGACGAGCCGTTGAGCTAAGATGCCTTCTAACGCATTGGCGACCAGAAACGGTTCTACCCCCATATCGACTAAGCGATTGATGGTACTGACGGAATCGTTGGTATGAAGGGTGGATAATACCAAGTGCCCAGTCATGGAAGCCCGAATCGCAATCTCCGCCGTTTCGCCATCCCGAATCTCTCCTACCATCACGACATTGGGGTCTTGCCGCAAGATCGACCGTAACCCAGCGGAAAAGGTCAAACCGACGTTGCTGTTGACTGCCACTTGGTTGATACCTTGCAGCTGAAACTCTACTGGGTCTTCGACGGTGATAATATTGATCTCCGGCGTGTTCAACTCTTGCAGCGCTGCATACAAGGAAGATGATTTCCCTGATCCTGTCGGTCCAGTGACAAGAATGATCCCGTGGGGTTTATGCAAAATCGCTTTAAAGGTTGCCAATACCTTCGGTTCAAAGCGAAACTCATCTAGGCGCCGAATACCACTGGAGCGATCCAACACCCGAATCACGACTTTCTCCCCATGAATGACAGGCAAAACCGAGACCCGCAAATCAACCACGTTGCCCCCGTTACGAATCATTGCCCGACCATCTTGTGGCACACGTGTTTCGGTGATATCCAAGGAGGAAATGATTTTCAGTCGTGAAGTAACACCAGTCTGAATACTCTTAGGCAAGTTTTCATGGGTGCGAAGCTCCCCATCGACCCGTAAGCGGACGACTAATCCTTTTTCTTGGGGATCGAAATGGATATCACTGGCGCCCCGATCCACCGCATCTTGCAGCAGGGTATTGACCAATTTGACGATCGGCGAATCATCTAATTTTGAGTCGCCTTCTGGGTCGATGGTTTCAACGAGAGAGTCGCTCAAGCCATCCAAACTGATCTCAGAAGGGTAATCGCGAACGATCAGTTGTTGGATATCGGCATTGTGGGCTTTTTGCGGACGAATCAATAACCCAGTGATTAAACGCATTTCATTGATCGCCGCATAATCCCCAGGGTTTGCCATCGCAACGGTCAAACGATTGCCTTTTTTCTCTAACGGAAAGACGCTGTGCTGTTTGGCAAACGAGCGGGGGATCAGGGACAAAACCTCTGAGCTGATCTCTAAGTCAAACAGGTTGCCTGTTTGTGTTTTCTCAGCGGTGGTTGAACTTGGACTACTCTCAGACTTTTTGAGAGGCCTTCTAGGTTTTCTACGTGGCGTTCTTTCACTTGATTGCGGCAACTGGCGCCCTCCTTTCAATAATCGAGTTTGTTGATATAGTCAAACATTCGTGTAACGGTTAAATATGCTTCATCATCAGACCACATGTTTCGATCCAAAAAACTTCTGAGGATCGTTACCTCCCCCGGTTGTGCCTGACTTTCAAAGTCGCGGACGCGATAATTGACGCCTAATTGTTGCAGTTGATTTTCTAGTTCCACCTGGTCATCCATATAGTAAGGTACGAGAACGACCGTTCCTTCAAGACGACGGTTATGAGCCCCTGTTGCTAAAAAAGTCGGGTCAAATAATGCCAAATCTGGCAGTATTTCCATGACAAAGGTCGACTCTCTATCCACAGCTAAATGAAAGGGTTCAACGCCTGTATGACCCAAGATCAGCTGGGCACCATTTTTTAAGGTGATTTGATTCCAATACGCTGGATCTTCATAATAAGAATCAAAAACCGCTGAACTGCCGGCTTCTGCTAATGCCAATCTACGAGCAGTTTTCGGCGCATCGATAAATGAAAGCCCGTGAACCTCCATTATGGTATTGCTGCCATCCAATGTGATTCTTGACGGGTCATGGGGCACTGTGAATTGATTTTGATTCTGAAAATACGAGAAATCATCGATTGTTCCACCACTAGGCATCATCGTATTCGTCAGCATAAAATCACCATAAACAGTAATCCTTCGTTCCGTATCTTCGGTACTATGTACGATCGAGCCTTCCGTGACTGGTCCCGCATAAAAATTGCTGCTCGTCAGAACCATCGACGGCTTCATAAACGTCAAACTACCATCTGCCGCAGGATTCTGTTTCGTGGCTTCTCGATGATAAAAATTAAAATAATTGCTATTTAATTCGCCTAACCCAGTGCCCGCATCCGGTGAATTTACGGAAACATTTAGATGGCCTTCAGCAAAGAGAACCCCTTCTTGCTCAACTCTCGAAGCCGAACTATTGGTGTTGTTGATCCATACGTTTCCAGCAAGGATATCCGTATAGGCTTGTGAGAGGACCAAGCGACTGCCAGCTCGACTGCCCAAATCGATATACATTCCTAAACCGGCTTGCAAGAAGATGTCTTTGATCACGTTCAACCCGTTACTAGGCTGTCCGCCATCATTCTGGATCGCAAGCAGACTTTTTGACGAAAATTGCCCGCTTCCCTGTCCTTCCATCTGGACCCCATGATTAAAGAAAAAGGAACCATCGAAATGCAGCCAATTAAGAATCGGCTTTGTTCGAAAATCTAAAAATCTGCCGTCTTGAAAATCTTGCAGGACATTGTTGGCAAACCCGAATTGCAAGAAGTCATCCGATTCAAAAGCGAGATAATCAAACGATGGACGTACGCGCTGGAAATCGGCGACTTCAAACAATTTTCGAACCCAAGTATCGGCGGATACAGCTTGCCCTGCTGTAGAGGGTAAGTAATAGGGATAAAAAATGTTTCGCCAAATGTCCAGCTGTGTTTGTCTTTGTTCGAGGTCTTCTTCTTCAAGCTGCATTTCATAGATATATTCAGCAGAAGCTGTATGTACTCGCGGTTGCCCTTCAGCCAATTGCGTCTGATCCGTGACTTGCGATTGAATTTGAATAATGATTTGAAGATTGGTTTTATCTGGCAGCATCGAGGCGGATTGGATCCATCCTTGCTCCCCACCAGATTTGGTCATTACATAAGGGGCGATCTCATTATATTCATAGTCAACGACAGAGGAGGTAAAAGAAAATTTATCATCGATGTTCTCATTCACATCGACTTCGTCCAGCACAAATCTCAATTCGTTATCTAGATGGTCTTGCCAGTCATTATTATTAGAATAGAAGCCGCCATTCTGCATGGTTCGAGTGATGAAATCATCTATTCTCAGTTTTAGCTCCTGAGAAGCGAGTTGAAAGGAATATTCGTGTACATCTTCCACTCGACGGAAGCTATCTATCGTTCGAATTTGTGAATTGACATTTCGAGCAACAAGGAAGACCAAGCTAATCATCAAAGAGGAAAGAATGATCGCCGCGAGGGCATAAATCAGCGCAAAACCAGCTTCATTTTGTCTACCATCTTCCATTCCCGGGTACCCCCCCTCTTGCTTTCTCATTGTCCCGATAATTGATCGTAAATTCTCGTCTATAGATAATCTGCTCGTGGTAATCAGTGACCAGATCCTCCATCTGCCACCAGCCAGTCAAATCATCATAATAATCCGCAAAATTGATCGTTTCCGTGTAAAACAAAACGAAAAATTTGGTCTGGATACTGAACGTATCGCGATAATTTGGCGTATAGTGATGGGTCAGCGTCGCTTCATTCTCATTTTTTTGTTGAATGATCTTTAGCTTAATGGTAGGGTCTTTCGTATCATAGACTCTGGCACGGATATTGTTGGTATCTGTGATATCCGTCACAACCATTCGCGGACTGCCCTCTTCCGTAATTGCTGCCCCTAAGGTTCCTTCGGGCATGGTTTTGACAATATGTTCCTCGTGGAAAAGAAGACTATCATATTTTCCTAAATACCCCGCATGCTCATAGATGCCGTCAATTTTGGCGATTTGGTCTGCTTGCGCCATGATTTCATTCGCGATCCCTTGAAAGGCAGCAATTCGACCTTGACGGACAGAGGCTTGGACGATCAGAAAGAGTGTCCCAGAAAAGAGAGCAATGATAATGCCGAATATCACGATCGCCCCTAACAATTCGACAAGCGTGACTCCTTGCTCATCTTGTAACCGATGCTTCATCTGCGCCCCTCCTTTGCAACTTCCGCAAGAACAGCCAGCCCCTTCAATAGTCAACTACCCAATGCAGATACGTTTCTGTCAAAAATGCGCCCGTTTGTTTATCGAAGACCTGAATAATAAGTCCGATGCCCAGCTGCCGACGATCATAACTGTCTTCTCGCAGTCCATGCCTGGGGTCTTCACGAATGGAGACCTTGACTAAATAGTTGGTGGTTTCTTCATTCTCCGACAAGTACGTTCCCATATAGAGGCGATTTTCTTCCGAATTTGCCAAGGGCTGCGGCAAATGAGCGCCAGAATGATCGTATACCACTTTGCGAATAAATCGTCCCCGATTGAGATCATCTACAGCAATCGGGATTTCTTCATACATCGGTTGCCCTTGCGCATTGTATTGAATCCCTGAATTATCGAGGACCAAATGGTGTCTGCGAATTTCTGAGGGGGCATCTGGATCGCCCATCATCCAAGATGGTCGAGCAGTAAAGATTCCGATATTCAAATCCGCCAAATCTTGGGTCTGCGCTCGGTAGATTAGCCATTCCTTGACGTCATCTCGTGCTGCGATGGCCTCTTCCATTCGGGTATTGTAGCTAAGGATCAGGTTGTTTTGGATGATCAGCATGGCGATCATGACCATCGCGATCCCGAGAATGACGATCGCTCCAAGGATCTCAACAAGGCTGAACCCTGATTCATCAAGTACTCTATGTGCTTGTCTGCCGTTTTTCAGTTTCATCACCTGCTTTTTGCCTAGCCCCCGATCAAGGAGAGTCCTTTTCTTCTAGCTGGTTGATACTTGTATCTGGGTCAAGAAAAGATAATTTGCTAAGGGTGAACCCCCAGTGAATCAGTTTATTGAAATCAGGGTAGTCAGCTAATGGAATACTTTTTTTGGCTTTGCGTGTGATGCGAATTCGTTCCCTGATATAATGATACCTTTCTTCTTCAACCAGTCGCTGAATCTCGGCGATCCCTTTTTCAACATCAGGATCTTCGACATTCGCTTGCATGTATTGTTGGTAGAAATAATCCAAATACTTCCCGTATTGAAGAAAATAACGGTATTCAATTTCTTCAATGACCATTTTCACGTGAATCTCTCCTTGACTTATTTTCTAGCAACTTATTGAAGTGAGTGCAAATGCCGATAGATGATCGCAGTGGCACTCTCTGGCCGATCATTGTCTAACTGAAAGACCTCCTTTGATGATTGTCGATCAGAAGCCTGAATGACTTCGACTTTCGGTAAAAGTTCGTAGGCAAGATGGCTATCGTCTGCGACACTTGTATCGATCATCACTTGTTCGATCAGTGAACGGGTGACGCCATAACCGTCTTCACTTTGATAGGATCGGTCCAAAGGGAAACTATAATAAAACCAGCCATCATCGGGATTATAGATCCAAGTATTTCGATCGATCTGACGGTAATCGCTCAAAGAGCCGAATTCGATCATGATGGCTTCTGAGTCGATCTGGGCGGGACTTTCAGACACAAAGCTGCTTAGCGTTTTCACCGTTTGGGTCGGATACAACCCAGCAGCATCGGGAAACGCACTGATCATCTCTGGCAATTGAAAGGCACTGCCTAACCCAGATTCTGTCGTCGTGTAATCAAATGACGACTGGTCAATCGTTCCTTGTTCTCCGAGATACGTGAATCCCGTAGGTTCTTCATTGGTGGAAAAGGGGCTGGCTAGCTGCGACTCCGCCCAGTTTCGAACAAAATAACGATACCCTTCAAGATAATAACTATAGGTCAAGTTGGCTGCTTCAAAGGTCCACTCAGCAACCGGATCAGCAGGATTGAGCAGCAGCAGTTCCCCACTCATTTTCTGCATGACCGGTTGTTGGTTTCGTCGAAAGGAATAGCTGAAGTGCGCTTCGACAAGGACCGGTTCTTGCCAGAGATCTGGCGGACCATCGATCAAGTCTGATGACGGTTGCTCCTCCATTTCTTCATTGCCTTCGGTGTGATCGTAGAAGCTCTCAGGATTATCCTGTCCTTCAGCGTCTAATTCCCCCAATAACTCCTGCATCTCTTCGCTATCGAAGGCATCCAAGGCAGGCGTGGGTGCCAACTCTTCGATCGTCTCATCGCTGATCCAAACCATCACTTGACCATCAAGAGCATTTCCAACGAGTTCTGGGATCTGCTGGGTCACGTTCTGATACCCTCTTGCTAAAATTTCGTTTTCATCAAAGCGAGACAGTACTGGTAATAAGTCTGGCGCATCACTCGCATCTGCCGCCTGCTCAAAAGCTGCTTCCTCACTGTCTGGCGCGACATAGCGCAGCACTTCTTCAAAGCTTGCTCGAACAAACACTGGCACTTCACTGGCGTTCATTACCCGAACGGATCGTTGGATCGTCGTCCCTATAAGGGTCATTCGTTCCTGCCATTCTTCCAAAATCTCGATTTTTTCGAACACTTCATTTTCATCCGCTAAACGACGAATGTGAATAGACTGATTATTCTGCCAAATCAAGATGCTAAGCAACAAAAGAAAGAAAAGCAGACCCGCGATACTATTTCTTAACACTATTTTTTTTTGCAACCTTGTTTCCTCTTTTCTCAAGTAATGACGGCTCTCAAGTAAAGAGATAAATGCCTAATAGAATGAATAAGGCGATCAATGATACACAGAAGATGATAGATAATATCAAGTTTTGATCAATAAAACGAAACACATCTGCTACATGGTTGATACTCATTGAGACTTCCCCAACGAAACGGTCTGCTTCGATGGCTTCTTCCCCAAATGCCTGTCCATCACCAATGACGGATAAATGATAGCCTTGCTCTTCGTCAGCCTCGATCGATAGCACTCGGCGGGCAATATAGCCTGTTCCTGAGCTATTTGTAAAGACTCCGATCCCGTTTGGCTGTACTTGAGTGAAGGCTTGTTCTCTTAAAATGATCAAATCTTGTGTGCGTAATGCGGAGCTGTCAAGATTCGCCATGCCATTATCTGATAAACGCACCACCCGATGATTGAAAACCGTCATCTCGTTTTGATCAGCTACATATAAGCCGATAAACGTAAAGAGGACAGTCATGCTACAAACCAAGAAAATCAGATAAATGATTTTCAGTACGAGATCACCAGATTTCTTTTTAGCTGTTGGTTTCTTCGTCGCAGCTTTGCCTTTTTGCGGGGTTGGTCGTTTCTGGGAAACCTCCGCTGGTTTTTTTCCTTGCTTGTGGGTCCCTTTTGATTTGGCATTCGGAGTACTTGATTTCTTAGTTTTCCCCTGCTCGTTGCGCTGGCTTGGACGTGCTTGCTGCGGTGGACGCTTTTTCTTTTTGCGTGGTGCTTCACTGGTCGTACTGGCAGCTGCTCTTTCTTTTTGCTTGCTAGGATGCTGCTTTTCGGTCGGTAATTTGGGGCGATTCGCTGTGCTAGCCGCTTTTTTTCGTTTCTCTTTCGCAGGCGCCTGTCCTGTCGGTTCTTTTTGAGGTGGCTTTTTTGGTCGTTTCTTGCCACTTGAAGGGCTGGCTTGCTTGCCTTGCGCTTGAAACTTTTCGATTCGGGGATTTCTCGGTGTATCCTCTGGTTGTTCTCGTTTTTTTTCACGTTTGGCAGGCTGTGGCGGACGTTTTTTTCTTCTAGGTGCTTGCGACTGATTACTCATTGGCATCTACCTCGCTGCCCGCTCGTTCCATCCCTCTTAATTGGTTTGCATAAGTATTGGCATTGGCATTTTCCTGCAAGCGATCCTTGACAGTCCGAATGGACGCTGGCAAATTCCCTGAGCCTCGACGATTTGCCGAGCTTCTTTGCAAGTCTTCAAACAACGAACGGGTCGTCTTAGCTTCTTCCTTGCGGGCTGCTTCGATTGCTTGTGCACGTGTGCGTTCAATCTCTTCCAAGACCTCTTCGGTCGGCTCGTTGTCATAGATGGTTAGATCATAGGCCTCGATCAACGCATTCAGCTTTTGGTCATAATGGATGTCCGTGGCATAGCGCCCTGTCAACCATGCAGTTGCTTCCCGATAGGTTGGGGCATTTTCTTTCCATACGGGGGCATAAAAGCGCGGGTTGCCTGTGATGCCTCCTCTTAGTAAGCGAGCGTAATCTTCGATGGATTCACGGTAACTTGGGTATTTACGGAAATTGGAAGAGATCGTATACCACGCGCCACTTCCATCATCTTCTTGCGTGTTGAAGGTCACTTTTTGCCCACGAAAGCTGCCCTTGATGCCGAAAAGATTGTGGTTTGGTGGACTGGATAAGGCACTATTTCCTGAGCCAGTCTCCAAGATGGCTTGTGCGATCATCACTGAAGCATAAAGATCATTGTTATAGGCAACATCCTGCGCGTCAGAACCGATCTCATTGATGAATTGTTGTGTCGTTAGATTACGAGAAACCGAAAACTGAAAGTTGCTTTCCCGCTCTTCTTCATCGATCGGTGATTCGGGTTCTTCAGTGATTGGATCGGGATCTTTTTCTTTGTCCTGATTGGTTTGATTCCCATTTGATTGGTTGTTTCCGCTATTGTTGCTGCTGTTCGTATCGTTGGTTTCTTCCTCATTCGTTTCAGGTCCAGCAGGCTGATTCGGCTGTTGATCGCCTTCTGAAGGCTCTGGCATCGGCGGAACATCTTCAGTCTCTTGGTCTTCTGTTTCATCGGTGCCGCTCTCTGTTTCTTCCTCGTCTGTCTGCCCATCATCTGCCGGTCGTTCAACATCATTTACGACTTGGACTTCCGTTCCTTTTTCGGCCTGCTCCGATTCTTCTGGGAGGCTTTCATTTGTTTGTTCTGGAGGAGTATCAAGTTGCTCCGTTATCCTGTCAGCTCCTTCGTAAGAGACCGGTCGGAGGGCATCCGTTATCGATTGCCCACGACTTTCTCGTTGTGCATCGATGGTTTCCATATAAGTAGATGGTTCTACACCTAAGATCGATCGAACCATGGCTTCAGAAATCGTTTGATTATTGATGATTCCGATAAATGCTCCGATCGCTAACAGACTTTTTACGTTTCTTCTGGGCTTTTTCATCTTCTTGATCCTCCTCCTTGGGGCTGTTCTTGCTGGTGCCTTTTTTTGGTCGTTCATGGTCTTTGCTTTCATTTTTTTCAAGCTGTACAAGCAGCAATTGATAATGAAAGGCATTGTTCCGCAAATACATCGTAAAACCTAGCAAAAGAGCGAGTAAAAACAAATGACTGATAGTGACATATTCTCGAAAGGCAGAGAGATAAAAATAGGCGGTCAGCTGCAAAAATACCGCTAATGGGATCAAAGAAGCAATAAAGTAGATGCGGTATAAGAATAAGAATCGTTGTTTTTGCTTTTGGGTTCTCATAGACTGCTCCTAACGTCTGTATTGCCTTCGATCAATGCTTTTTTTTCTAATAGATAGCTTTCGCTTTGGAGAAGATCAAAGTAAGCGGCTTTTCGTAAAAGATTGTCATAGTCCATCTTCATAATGCGTGCGTAAGGTTTTCTAAACCATGGTCGCTCATACAATTTGACCCGTGACTCAATCACGCTGCATTCATAAAAAACCAAGCTGATATCTTTAGCAGAAAGGTTGTTGTCGACCACTTGCTGCACTTGCCCTCTCTCATAGGTCAACTCTTTTTCGTTCAAGGTCATCTTTTCGATCTTTTGTACGAGATTGTCATTGATGCGCCAAACCTGTTCTAGGTATTTGGCTTTTTGAAAAAGATAGGTATATTCTCGTAAGCTGATCTTCAATTGCGTATGCCAGTTCTCGTCTTCTTCATCGGTCAAGCTGTTTAAATAGTGGATACTATTTTTGATCAAAGAGGCTTCTAAGTTTTCGATGTAGATCTCAAGCTTTTGATTGGCCAAGCGCAAACGCTCTTTGCTTGCACGTTCTCGCTTCGCCTCTTCCTCCAACGCTAATTCATTGGCGTTGACTTTGGGTAATTGCTTGGCTTTTTTTGACTGTTTTTTTTTGCTGCTTTTTTTGCGAACTTTCTTTTTGAACTTTGGTGGCTCATCCGCACTGACCTTTTGGAACTCGACTGTGTCTTCCAGCTCTTTTTTCACTGCATCGGTTTTGCCTTGCCGTTTTTCTTCATGGACTTGCGCTTTCGGGCGACTCACAAACGTGACATTTTGTTCATCGATCACACTTTGAACGATTTTTGCCAGTTGCTCTTTAAAGTCGTTCGCATCACTTACACCAGCCGAGGCTTGCTGCTGCAAGCTGGCATCCAACTGAATCGTAAAGGGAAACTCTTCTTCTGTGTATGCGATTGGTACAAACTCCAAAAACAAATTGCTTTTCTCATCGGACACATGATTGATGCCGATTTGCGTCCACACAAACTGAGGAAATTGCTGTTCCAAGGGAATGCGTAATTTTGAGTAATCGATTTTTTTTCGTAAAATCTCCATCTCGATATGATGGGTGAAGGCTTCGATGGAATAAAATTGCTCAAAGTAATGCGTCACTTGTTTGCGGATCGAGGATTTGAGCGGCCACTTTTTTTGATAGAGGTTGTCGCAGGCAGTGATTACTGATGGAAGTGCCTCTTGTTTATAAAATAATTCCTCAAGATTTGGACTCAAGGTTGGATAGATGGCAATTTTTAAAATATCATTCGTCACATTCGTCCCAATAACCAACATTCTCATAAGAAATCAACTCGTAGTTGTTGCCCGTGATTTCTTAAACAGCACATATGGTCCTAGTGGGTTTCCCTCCTTTGTCGTGTCGCTCTCAGAAATTATTCAGCAGACCTTTTCGTCTATTCCGACTTATAACCTTCGTTTTAGTCTGGCAGATTCAATACTTTGCTATGCTGGATCAACTGCTCAAACAGCCCTTTCGACTCATGATGAAACGCCGTAAGTCGTTCTTGGTATTGCTTGATCTCTTGACGGATCTTCATCACTTCCATCGATGCTTCTGAAATGATCTTGTGGGCTTCATTTTCCGCCATTTGACGTCTTCTGTCAGCTTCCAGTTCTGCTTCAGCAGCGGTTTCCCGTGCTTTTTCTTTTGCTTCGATCAAAATCGTCGCCAGCTCGTCCTTCATTTGTTCGACCTTAGTCAATTCACGTTCCAAGTCACGCTGTAAGACATTCTTATCTGCCAATTGTTCGACTCTTGAACGCTCGAGATCACGATATTTCGCTTCGGCTTCTTGCAAGCGCATGTTCAACTGTTGATTTTCATTTTCAAGCGAAGTGATCCGCCGCATGCTTTCGACTTCTTTTAATTTGTAGTTTTCGATAATCGCCGCTTTTTCTTCTAAATGAATCGCTTTTTCTTCAAACGCTTGGACTTGCTTGCTTTTTTCTTCTAATTCTTTTAGCAGTTCATCTTCTCTTTGACGCAATTGTTCGAGCTCTTCTTCTACTTCGATCAATTCGTCTTCTTGACTCGTCAACTGCTCAATTTCTTGCTCATAATTGGTTTTGAGGGCTTCTTGTTGACGTTCTGCTTCTTTTAACTGCTGCTGTAACTCGTTGTAGCGCATTTGCAGCTGCTTGTTTTCATAAATGATACTTTCTTGTTGCGTCGCTTGCGAAGCCATCCGATTGATGGATTCTTGTTTGTTTTCCAATTGCTTGGTCAAATGTTCGACGGTTTTGGTCAATTGTGAAACGGTATTTTCTAATGCCAGCAGCTCTTCTTGGGCATCATCCTCATACTCGTCTTCCTCGTATTCTTCATCATCGTATTCATCGTCCTCGTACTCGTCGTCATCATATTCTTCATCGTCATACTCATCGTCATCATATTCTTCATCATCGTACTCGTCTTCGTCGTACTCTTCTTCATCATATTCCTCGTCGTAGACATGAACGCCTTCGTAAGTTTCTTCATCTTTCTTTTTGCGAAATAATGCCATGTTACCCCTCCTGATTCCTCACTCATCGATGATTTGATTCGTTGAACAATTTAATGTGTCTACAAATTGGTCTGCTTGTTCGTCTGCTTTCGTGAAAAGTTGCACTTTGGCTGTTCTACCCTCGGGCTTTTTTTCAAACGAGCTGACGTTTCTGCTGTGACCTTTTGAGCAGTGATGTCCGCTTCCTTCTTGTCCCCCTTCGCTTAAAAAAGAAAGCAAAGACCCCCACATCCCTGGATTTCCACGACCTCCATGTATTTTGGAAGATAGAAATCAAGTAAATGAATCGGCCTGTTTCTCAATAAAATAGCCATTAAACGAAAAGACGGCTTCCGTTCGCAGAACATCTGTTGTCTATTTGATAGTATCAAAGCAAAAACAGATTGAAAAATCAGATATTTCTTCACTTGATGAAATATTTGTCAGAGGAAACCATTTATCCCCAGTGATATTGTTAAAAATGAGCAAAATATCCTCGTATTAAAAAACAGGCGTTCTTCTTTAAACGATCTTTATCTTAAATCAACAATCACGCCTTCTTAACCGCCGATCAATCCCCTCAAAAAAAATCAGCGACCTTATAAGCCAAGGTCGCTGATCGATTCTTTACCTATTATATAGTTTTCCTGCTCAGTCATCTTTCATCCATTGGAAGCGATCCCTTTTCTCTCAGTTTGCCAGTCAGCTGCTCCGCAACTGTAAGTTATTTTCTCCCTGATGGGCTGCTTTTCTATTGCCTTAAAAAAAGAAAGAACCGTTTCTTGAAAATCCGTTTTCTTTAAACGAACAACTTTTTATGCATATATAATGTCGCCATCCGATAATCATAATGGATCATCGAAAAGGCTAATAGTTCGCCATTTCTCAGATAGCTGTCGTCTCGTACGATCAGTGCGGGCATGCCTTCTTCTAGATGAAAAAACGCAGCTTGTTCCTGTGATAGCGGTTTGCTTTGGATAAACTTGTCGATGAAGGCGACTGTCAGTTGTTTTTCTTCTGCCAAAGCTTGGAACATTGACCCCTCCATCATTGTTTCGGAGATCTCCCCCACGATTTCAGGTATATAATAGGAACGTTCAATCAAATAGGGTTTGTCATCTAATGTGCGAAAACGTTGGACTTCGATAAAGTGTTGATCTTTCGCAAATTGTTTTTGACTTGGAAGAAACAGCGCCTCTGATACTTTGACCAGCCGCTTTGAGGCTTTGACCGTTCGAATGTTTTTCTCGCCCCGGGTCAAGTCTTCATTGAAGCCAAGATCTCCTTGTTCAATGGCCGGTTTTTGGTTGTTTTGAAAGCGAATATACGAGCCGCGGCCTTGCATCTGGTAGATCCAGCCCATCTTGCTCAATTTATTGAGGGCTTGACGTAACGTATAACGAGAAACTGGATAAATCGCCAAAAGCTCTCGTTCACTAGGCATCTTCCCCTGCTCATTTCCTATGTCACCCGCTTCGATCTTTCTGATCAATTCCGCTGCTAAGTCTTCAATACTGAGTTTCGTCATTTGCCTACTCCTTTCCTTCGGATTCTCTACTACTATTATCATCTTTGGCGTAAAAAAAGCCAGCTATTTTTCATAGCCGGCTTATCAAAAAAACGGATTGATTATGCCTTCGTTGCGTTTGCTTGTTCGTCCTTGTATAATTTGCCATCATACATTTTGATGAATGGGAACCAAATTAAGAAAGCAACGACTGCACAGATGATTGCTAAGACAAAGGCACGCCAGTCACCACCTGAACCAATAAAGCCAGATAATCCAATTGGGGTCGGCCACGCTACTTGAGCAATCGGTGGGTTAACAAAGCCTAAGTTGATACCAAAATAAGCAACGGACATTGAAACCATCGGTGCTAAGAAGAATGGGATCGCTGTGTACGGGTTGTATACCACTGGCATCCCGAACAAAATCGGTTCATTAATATTGAAGAAGGATGGCACGATCGCTGCTTTTCCTAAAGCACTTAACTGCGCTGATTTTGCAAAGAATGCGATGAAAATCACCATTCCTAACGTCGCTCCTGAACCACCGATCGTAACGAAACTGTTGTTAAATTCACCCGCAAAGGCAATGTTGGCACCATTTTGGTTTTCCACCATATTTGACAACACGATTGGCGTCAAGAATGAGGTCACGATCGTTGCCCCATGAATACCGACGATCCATAGTGCATGCATGAAGAAGTAGATAACAAGCAGTCCGATCCAGGTACTGGTCAATTGCGTCACGAAACTAAACGGAATCGCAATGACTTTGAAAATATCTGTGCCCATTGCGACTAATGCACCATTGATAACGATCACAGTGAGTGCAATTAGGGCTGTAGGAATCAAAGCAGTAAATGAGGAAGAAACACCTGTAGGTACTGTATCAGGCATTTTGATGACAATATTGCGCTTCACACAAAACGCGTAGATTTTTACGGCAATGATCGCCATGATGATCGCTGTAAAGATCCCAGTTGTTCCTAAACGAGTAACGCCTCCACCGATTTCCCAACCATTAATGATTTTCTGATCGTCAGAAATCACTTCAACTAGCGTGGCTACTCCGCCTTCAAAGACTAATTGCGGCAAGCACATAAAGAACGCCATCATAGAAAGTAATGCTCCATTGACTGGGCTTAAAACAAGTTTTTCTTCTTGTGCTTGAATCTTAGTATACTCATATCCAAAAACAATACAAAAATATAGTGCTAAAATCCCCATTGTTGCAGTGTTACCCAGCATATAGAGATTAACTACTTTATCAAATGATGTACTCCAAATGCCCTCTAATACAGGAAAACTTTGTGGCAAAACGCTGATGATCAAGAACATTGATCCTACGATAGTGAAAGGAATCGACGCCATCCCGGCTGCCATGACCCCACGAACGATCCGTAATTGTGAGATTTTCCCCATTGGACCCATTAAGTAGCGGTCCAAGAAGGCAAACATTTTGTTATTTTCTGAATCCATTGACTGTTCCTCCTTGAGTTTCAAATGTAGTCAAATACGTGAAATATTTGTCTCGGTCATGCTCGATCAACCACGCTTTACGCTGAATGAACAAACACGCCATCATGCCGACAGAAAACAAGGCAAGTAAGATCCCTCTACCCGATTGATTCATAAAAGGAATCAACGTTGCTTGCTGCCCGATCAAAATACCAAAAATTGCAATGAGATTGACGCCGAATTGGAGCCAATAACCGATCTTTGTCACCAGTAAACGATTCGATTGCTGCCAATATTTTTGAGTTTGTTCAATAAGTATAAGTCCATCAACGATCAATAAGGCAATGGGAATCAAACCAGCCCATGTCCATTGAGACAGACTCAATAGGGTCCAATAAAGATTGACAAAGAAAAAGATCGCAGTCATATAACGAAAAAGTAAAAAACGATTAAACCGCATACTTTTGTTTGCATATTCTTTCTTGGCTGCTTGGGTTACCGGTTTCCTTTTGGTCACAAGTCCTCCTCCTTTCGTTTTGCTTTCGCTCAACAACTTGTTCGAACAAGTTATATTCTAGCAGAATTCTTGTTGAATGCAACCGATTTCTTTTTGAAAGTGTTCTCTGAAAATAATCTGCTTTTTCATTCGTTATTTCTGAAAAGTTAAGCTAATCTCAAGGAACCTTGCAGGATAATGAGGGAATGTTCCTGACTCTTGGCTTTTGTTCGAGTAGAAAAAAGTTATTTTTAGCATTCGTTTTTGCAAACAGTGTTTGTTCCTGAAGGCTTTATCCCCCAAACAAGGCAACAGGTTTGTAAACTTGCTAACTTTACAGTACACTCTAAGTAACAAAATGTTTGATTTCGAACACGCGTTATTTTTAGTGATCGACATTCCCTGTACTCGTTCCTTAAAACGAAAGGAGATCCTCCCAATGGATGTATTAGAAACTTACTTAACCAGCATTGAAGATCCAGTAAAGCAAGAAAAACTGCGTGCCTTATTTGCCGCTATTACCAAGAAATTTCCTGACCTCGTTCCAGTCATCAAGTGGAATCAGCCGATGTTCACCGCCCATGAGACCTTTATTATCGGTTTCAGCGTTTCAAAACCGCATTTTTCTGTCTCCCCTGAAACCAAGTGTCTTGAACAGTTTGCCGATGCCATTGAAAACGCCGGTTACAGCCATACGGATAACATTTTTCGCATCAAGTGGACTGAGCCGATCGATCAAGCATTGATTGAGGACATGATCGCTTTCAACCTGAAAGACAAAGCGGAGATGACCCGTTTTTGGCGCTGAGCCAATCGAGACTTTGTAAAAGAAGAGCAACCAAAAAACCGCAGAAGCCTGTTCGCTTCTGCGGTTTTTCTGACTATTATAAGCCTAATTCTGGCGCCGGATCAAAGAATCCTGACCATAAGCTTGTTGACATCCCTAAATGTAGATGGACGCCAGTTGAATTCCCAGTCGTTCCCATACCGCCAACATATTGTCTAGCTGAGACGCTTTGTCCGACCGAGACAGCTGGCAGCGTACTAAAGTGCATGTAGTAGCTGTAAACGCCATTGGCATGTTTGATGATCACATAGTTACCAGTTGACGGACCATAGCCCGCTTCAACGACTTCGCCTGCTTGGATCGCATAGATCGGCGTTCCTGTCCCCCCAGTAAAGTCGATGCCATTATGTTGATTTCCTGATGCACCTGTTGGATCTGTTCGATACCCAAAACGACTCGAAATATGAACCGAATCGACTGGCATTTGCCATCCACCTGTGTTTGCTTGTTCCTTTGGCTCAGCTGCTTGCTGCACAGGTGCAGGCGTAGCTGCAGTTTTTTCTGACGACACCGATGTTTCTGGCGCCACTGCGGCTTCCGTCTTCGGCTGGGCTGCTGCCACTGCTGCTTGTTGAACGGCAGGACTTTCGGCGGTTTCAGCTGACTTGGCTTCTGCTGCTTGCTGACGTTTTGCTGCTTCTTCTGCTTCTTTGCGCGCTTTTGCTTCTTGTGCTTCTTGTTCAGCCAGTTGCTTCAACGCTGCTTCTTTTTGCCGTTGTGCTTCTGCTTTGTCCGCTTCCAATTGGTCTTTTTTCTCTTCTTCGGTGTTCAACGCCAAGGCAAGGTCGGCTAGTGCAACTTCTTGATTCAATTTGACATCAGCTAATTCCGCTTGTTTTCCTTGCAATGCGTTTGACTGCTCTTCGATCGCAACCAATTGTTCCTGCAACTCTTTTTCCAATTTCTGGCTCGTTGCGATATCTTCTTGCTGTTGTTCGACGATACTGTTGCTGGCATTCATGATCGTTACAGAAGCGATCGCCCGTTGAATGGCTTCTCCGATGGATTCCGCATCAACGATTTTTTGGAACAAACGATTGGAAGGTTCCGACGTTTGAATGTCACGCGCTTGATTCGCCAGTACTTCTGTGCGCTTGATGATTTTCTCTTCAAGGACTTGGATCTCTTGTGCCAAGGCATTGACTTCTTCTTCCGTCGCCGTTTTCTTTTGTAGGATTGCTTGGATTTCTCCTTCAATCGATTGAATCTCTGCCTCTGTAGATCGTTTCAGTGATTCTAATGAGGTGGATTCATTTTTTATGTCATTGATTTTTTCATTTTGCTGCTGGATCTTCTGATCAAAGCTGTCTGCGGATACCGTCACGACAGGCAGCGTCAGCAAAACAAGTGAACTTGCAACCAAAAGTGTCTTTTTCATTTTTTCTCCTTAACTAGATGTGTCTTATCGCTTTCTCTAGCATACCGAAAGATGTCACTCTTGGGGCTGTTTTCACACAAATAACATCTGGCTGCAAGAAATTGACATCTAGCTGAAACAAAATTGTTAGAATATTTCAACGAAAAAGATTGCTTTTCTTCGTCATTTAACCTTCGTTACTTGTTAATTGGTTCATCTCCTGTCCGATTGCCTACGAAAATGCCGCGATTTGCAGTAATCAGCAGTGGACCTATGCTATACTGAATTAAAAAACGGAGGTTCTCATGATACAACAAGTGACCCAATTTACCGATTCTGAATTAGAAACTATCGCCCAGATTTGGCTTCAAAGCAATTTGGATGCCCATGACTTTATCTCAGCTGCCCATTGGCAAGATAACTATGACTTTGTGAAAAAAGCCTTTGCCGATGCCCTTATCTACACCTATTCGGTGGATGATCAGCCCGTCGGCTTCATCGGGATGTTGGATGAGTATATCGCTGGTATTTTCGTTTTGAAAGACTATCGTGCCCACGGCATTGGCAAGCAGCTTTTACAAAAAGTACAAGCAGAACACGAGAAGCTGACTCTGAACGTCTACCAAAAAAATACAGCTGCTATTGCGTTTTATCTCAAACATGACTTTACCATCGTTTCTGAACAAGTAGACTCTGATACCAATGAAATCGAAAACACCATGGAGTGGCATCGTTGATGCTGCTTTTTTTCACCTTCTTTTTCCCCTTTTGATCAATCGTACGACCATAACCGCTGATCGGCTTCCCCGTCGAATCAATGAATACAGTAAACGACAAAAAGCATTGCCTTCCATTTGCTGGATCGGCAATGCTTTCTTTATTTACTAGCGGTATTTCAACCAATGGTTCCCCCATTGGTGACAATCACTTCGCGATACCAATCAAAGGATTTTTTTCGATACCGTTTGAGTGAACCAGTTCCATCATCGTTTCGGTCTACATAAATGAACCCATAACGCTTTTTCATCTCTGCGGTCGAAGCACTTACTAAATCAATACACCCCCACATGGTATAACCCAATACATTGACACCATCATCGATGGCTTTAGCAACGGCTGATAGATGATCATTTAAATAATTGATGCGATAATCATCAACAACGGTTAATTCTCCGTCAATTTCAATTAACTGATCAACAGCACCTAAACCATTTTCAACGATAAAAAGTGGCAACTGATAGAGATGCGAAAAACGGTTCAAGAGAATACGTAATCCGTCTGGATCAATCTCCCATCCCCACTCCGTTTCATCAAGGTAGGGATTTTTTAGAACGTTTGTCATATTTCCTTTTCCCTGTTGGTACTTTTCAGGCGTAGCAGAAACACATCGGGACATATAATAACTAAACGATATAAAATCAACGGTATTTTTTAATAATTCGAGATCGTCAGGTTCCATCTCGATAGTTGCATTATACCTCTGCCATTCTCTTTTGATCCAATCAGGGTAATATCCACGAGCTTGAACATCCATAAAATAGTTTAAGTTTTTATCTGCCTCCAAAACAGCCAATGTGTCTTTCGGGTTTGAAGTCATCGGATAATTATAGATCCCTAACACCATATTCCCTACCTGCATCTGTGGATCAATTTCATGGGCGGTTTTGACTGCTTGGGCACTGGCAACAAGCTCGTGATGTGCTATTTGAAAGAGATCTTGCTTAGATAAGCAATCTTTTTCTGTCATTACTCCTGCTCCCATTAAGGGGAAATTCCAAAGCGCATTGATTTCATTGAAAGTTAACCAATATTTCACTTTCCCTTGGTAACGAGTAAACACAGTCCGACAAAAACGATCAAAGTAGTCTACCAATGCCCGATTACGCCAACCATCGTAACTTTTTGTAAGGAAATATGGTGTTTCATAATGAGAAAGTGTAATTAGCGGTTCGATCCCATGAGATAAGCAGCAATCAATCACCTCTTCATAGAACTGCAATCCAGCTTCGTTTGGCTTTTCCTCATTGCCATTAGGGAAAATTCGTGTCCAAGCAATCGAGAAACGTAAGACTTGAAAGCCCATCTCGGCGAACATTTGAATATCTTCTCGATAACGATGATAAAAATCGATGCCTTCTAATTTTAAGTTTTGCGGATTTAGCTCAGGATCTAGTGGCCTTGTGACTCCATTTGATAAGAAATCTTGAATGGAAAGTCCTTTGCCATCTTCGTTATAGGCACCTTCCGCTTGATTGGCGGCAATCGCACCACCCCATAAAAAAGTTTCTGGAAATTTTGCCATGTTTGTCCTCCTCTTTATTCAAAAATCGATACTAAAACATCACCCTGCTTGATGGTTCCATCCTCAGAATGGACAATAACATCTGTAAAATCTGCTGTGTTTGTCACTACGATCGGTGTCACTGTAGAATATCCTTGACTAACAATATATTCTGGATCAAAGGTTACTAGCAAATCGCCTTTTTTAAAGGTATCTCCTACTTTGATTGCTGCAGTATAACCTTTGCCATCAAGTTCGACCGTATCGATACCAATATGGATCAACAGCTCAACTCCTTGCTTATTTTTGATCCCAATTGCGTGATTGGTGGGAAAAATCGTCACTACTTCACCATCAAATGGTGCAACTACTTGACCATTTTTTGGTTGAATAGCCACTGTTCTCCCCATGATCTCATTGGCAAATACACTGTCGGGAATTTCATGAGTCGCCAACCGATCCCCTGCCAAAGGACTGCTGATCTCTAAAGGTGTCCGTAATGATCGAAGTGGTTCAGCAACCTGATTCGCATTTGACGTTTGACTTTGTGAAGACACTTCTGCTTTTTTCTTTCCTTCTGCATTCACAAAAAACAAAGTAAGTGCAAAAGACATTGCGAATGCAATAACAATACAAATCACTGCGTTAACGATATTTGACAGATCATCCGTTAAATAGACAGGTAAGGCCAAAACACCTGCAGTTGCTGATGCATAAGTTCGCATGTTGGTCAAACCTGCCCATAAACCAGCTACTCCTCCAGAGGCTACCACAACCCATAAAGGCGTTTTTAGTTTCATCGTCACCCCATACAAAGCAGGTTCCGTGATTCCAAATAACGCTGTGGTACTAGCCGAAAAAGCCGTTTGCTTCATCTCTTTATCTTTGGTTTTTAATGCTACTGCAAGTGAAGCACCAGACTGAGCAATATTTGATGCTAGCATTCCTGGTCCTAATAACGTTCCATAGCCCAATGTGGCATATTGTGCTAGTTGAACAGGCATAAAACTGTAATGCATCCCTGTCATGACGAAAAATGGGGTAAATGCCCCCATCAGGACTGGTAAAACCCAGCGTGCTTGTTCATTGAAGAATTCAAAGACTACTAATAACACATCACCAACTAATGCTCCTAGTGGACCGATAATGATCCAAGCTAAGGGAGCCGTAACCAAGAAAACCAATAAAGGGACCAGAAAAATCTTCACAGGATTTGGCGATATTTTTTTGGCTAAACGTTCAATGTGCGCCATTGCCCATACAATCAAAATTGGCGGTACAACTGCCGAACCATAAGATACAGCTCTGACAGAAAGACCTGCAAATGAAATAGGTTCACCAGCTGCAACCATAGCTGTAAAAGCTGGGTGAATCAGCATTGCGCCTAAAACCGCTGCATAAAATGGATTCGCTTTAAAGTATTGTGCACTTGTTACTGCTAACATTACAGGAAGAAAATAAAATGCTGAATCGGCTAGTAAACTTAAAAGCTGATACGTTTGAGCTTCTGCGTTTAATACTTCAAAGAAAACAAGTAAAGCTAAAACAGCTTTTAACATTCCCGCCCCACAGATTGCTGGAATAATCGGTTGGAAAATTGAGGTGATCGCTCCTAAAACTCGATTGATGACTTTTTCTTCTTTCGGTGACGTTGGTTCTGAAGAATCACTTCCAAAGTTCCCCATTTTGTTGATTTCTTCCGTAACATTTGCTACATCTGTTCCAATAATTACCTGATATTGTCCGCCTTTTAAGGCTGTTCCTTGAACACCTGGTGTTGCTTTAAGATGATCTTCTTTGACTTTTGAATTATCTTTTAATACGAATCGTAACCGTGTCATGCAATTCGTTACAGACTCAATATTTGACGTTCCTCCAATATTTTCAATGATATTCTGTGCAAGCTCTTGATACTTAGTCATTTTTTTCCTCCTTATAAATAAAACAGACCAAATAAAAACTAAGCCCATATTTGGCTCAATCTTTATTTGGTCTTGCCCATACGGTAACAAAACATTTAATCTAGTTCTCTTGTGGTCACTCGATTGATATGAATAACAAAATATAACAATTCTGAATCTGTAATTTTCACTTTATATTGACCAGCAATATGTTTCTTGATTTTCAAGCCAGTTTGGTAAGCTTTCGGATATAATTGCTTCACATGTTGCAATAAATCAGCTTCATCTTTTACTTCTTTACTTTCCGAAAAAATTCGGCTTACAAAATAGCGTATATGGGTCAAGAATCGATCATAGTTCATGGACGTCTCATCCAACTTCATCCCATAATCATACTCCACGATCTGAACAATTTCTGCAATTACTTTTGTCGTAAAAATCGTCTCATTTTTAAAGCGTGAACTTGAGCTAGCGTTTACAAAATGCAGGGCTATAAAGCCAGCTTCATCTTCAATAAAACGAATCTTCTCTGATCGTTCAATAAACTGCAACGATCGCTTTGCTGCTGCAAATTCTCGTGGGTAATATTTTTTGATTTCCCACATTAAGTCATTGGTGATCGCTTCTCCTTTAAGATTACGCTCAATTGCGTAATTAATATGATCACCAAGAAATAGATAGATGCTGGAATCAAATGTTCGTGCAAGATCCTTTTCTGCTTCTTCAATAATTTTGGCGGTCAGAATCACATGCCGTTCATCCATTCCTGCCATCAGCGACCCAAATTTGTTTTGGGTAAATTCTGCATCTAAGACATATTTTTTATCAATTTTCCTTTGATCAATCACCCCACTGCCTTTTACACCGAAACCAACACCGTTGCCAATCACTACACATTCTGTGCCATTATCCTCCACAAGGACGGCATTGTTATTGTAGATCGTGATTGGTTTCATCTTTTCTCCCCCCTTCAAACAGACAAAAAAACCGACAAAAATATACACTCCGAGCATAAATAAGCTAGTGTATATTTTGTCGGTGTCGCCTTTTCAGTAGCAATCCTAAGTCCGATTATAGCTTTGACCAATTTGGTTGTCAACAACTCTTTTGCCATATCTCTTCAAAAAAACCAAAGAAATGTTGGCGCTATCAGTATTCGTAAAGAAAACTGCGCGTCCATTTTTTTATCAGTGATAATCTGGTAAATAATCCCCATGGGCTTCGATCAAATCATCGACTAATTGGGTAATATCTGCCAATGATAACTCTGATGATAAATGAGGATCGAGGTAAGCTGCTTGATAAATCTTGTCTTTCTCAAGGGTCAACGCTGCTTCGACAGTCAATTCTTGCACATTGATGTTGGTTCGGTTCAATGCAGCAAGCTGCGTTGGCAAAGCGCCGACGTAGGTTGGTTGGATGCCGTTCTTATCCACCAAACATGGAACTTCCACACAGACATCCTCTGGTAAATTGGTGATCAAGCCTTTATTCAACACATTTCCAGCAATAACGGTTGGATTGCCGGTCTTGATGGCATCCATGATATAAGAGGCGTATTCCCGACTTCTCTTATGGGTCAAATCGCCATTATCGACGATATCCTCCCGCATCGTTTCCCAATCGCGAATCTGATTTTCGCAACGGGTTAAATATTCATCCAACGGAATCCCCAAATCGTCGATCAATTCTGGGTATTTTGATTTAATGAAATAAGGGTGATACTCGGCATTGTGCTCACTAGATTCGGTAATATAATAGCCAAAACGTTTCATCAATTCAAAGCGGACTGAATCACGGTGGGGATTTTCTTTCTCTTCAGCCAACTGACGGATCGTTGGATAGAAATCTTCCCCATCTTTGGTAATTTCCAATAAAAATGCCATATGATTGATCCCAGCAATTTTCCACTGGAAGTCAGCCAGATCATATTGTTCTTTGATCCCTAAATGCTCGAATAATTCTGGAACACATACTTGCACACTATGACAAAGCCCAACCGTTTTGATGGATGTTGCTTTCAATACCCCCATCGTCAGCATCGCCATCGGGTTCGTATAATTCAGCAACCATGCATTTGGACAAACTTCCTCCATTTCTCGAGCAAATTCCAACATGACTGGTAACGTACGCAACGTCCGAAATATTCCGCCAATGCCCATCGTGTCACCTATTGTTTGGCGTAAGCCATATTTCTTCGGTATCTCAAAGTCAATGACGGTGGAAGGTTTGTAGCCACCAACTTGAATGGCGTTTACTACAAAGTCGGCATCTCTTAGTGCTTCTTTGCGGTCATGATAGACCTGTATTTCTGCTCGGTTTTGATTGGCATTTTTATTGATCGTCTTTAACATTGCCTCGGATTCACGAAGTCGTTTCTCATCGATGTCGTAAAGGGCGATGTGGGAATCTGCTAAGCTCGGGGTCAACATTGCATCTCCTAGAACATTTTTAGCGAAAATAGTGCTTCCTGCTCCGATAAAGGTGATTTTTGTCATTTTCTATTGCTCCATTCTTTTATAATTTACCGCCAGTAGTGGCAATTCCTTCAATAAATTTACGTTGAAAAATGATAAAGACAGCAACCATGGGCCAAATCGCTAGTAGCGAGCCTGCCATTTAGAGCCACTTTCTTGAAACAATTCATCCACTGTTTTTTATGTATCCGTTTTCTTTTTACAAAACAAATATACTGTTTACTAATCAGATTGTCAATAACTTTTAACTAAAATAAAAAGAGTAAACACTTTAAAATGTTTACTCCCAGCATTAATCTCTTTCTTTTTCACTTTCTCTGACGATCATCTTACTGGCCACCATGATTTTAACAGGTACTTGACGAATGCCTTTGATCCGCTCTTCTACCATCCGTAAAGCAATTTTTCCCAGTTCTTCCATATCGATGGCAACGGTACTTAAAGATGGGGTCAAAAATTCTGCAACTTCAATATTGTTGAAACTGACTACTGAGATATCTTCTGGTATCCGATACCCACGTTTTTGCAAGGAGCGATATGTACCAACTGCAATCGAATCATTGGCGACCATAATAGCTGAAGGAAGGCTCTCTTTGCATTGTTCAAGCAATTGCTCAGTGGCTTTGATACCGTCTAATGTGTTCCATCCTTCTAGGTAAACATTGATGTATTCTTCCAATCCTTTTTCTTTCATCCAATACACATAAGTGTTCATCCGCATATCATCTGGCGATTGATGTTTCTCACTGGATGCATCCAAACGTACCCGATATCCCCCAATAAAAGCGATATTTCGATGCCCTTTTTTATACAAACGCTCTAAGTGCTCGGTTGCTGCTATAGAGAAATCCGTATATACCGCATCCCATTCTGAAGACAAAGAAGGATCATCGATCACGACGATATGAGGATTGACTGCTGCGATCTTTGCTAAAAAAGTTGGCAAGACTTGACCAATGACAAGGATTCCCTGATACTCCCTTAGCTCCTCAATGGCAACGGGGCGTTCAGACATATAATACGTTTTTTTTATGCGAAACTTATTTTGTTCTGCTTGTGCTTGAATGCCACGACGAATCGCCCGAAAATAGGGATCTTCTAATTCAGCTTCTTCCGAAACAGTGGATACCACTGCAATATTGATTGCCTTTTTCACAGGTACTTTCTTCTTACTATAGTGAAAATATTCCACGGCTTCGTTGATCTTATTTTTTGTTTCTTGCGTGACAGATAACGTAGGATCTTCATTGAGCACCCTCGATACAGTTGCGATCGATACACCCGCTCGTTTTGCGACGTCTCTAATTCCTGCCATAATACTCTCCTTTTTTACTTTATACTATGATATAAACACAAAATGATCAGAATGAAAAGAAATTTTAGTTAACAACCAACCTACTTGTTTACCCACAGTTTCAAATCATCTATGGAGAAGCAATCAGTTCAACGTCTCTTCGCAATTAACAAAAAATAGAAACGTGCAGCGACCAAAGAGCCGCTGCACGTTTTTCCTCCTTATTTCCTATGACGACCGCTACTCTGCTGGATACTCCCGCAAGCGATACCCGACGCCGATTTCAGTGATCAAATATTCTGGCTGCAGCGTATTGGTTTCGATTTTTTTGCGAATGTTTGAGATATTGACTCGCAAGGTTTGTGCATCCGCTGCAAAAGGTCCCCAGACTTCACTAGTCAGGGTATCATAAGTGACGACTTTGCCTAAATTCTTGAACATAACTGCCATGATGCGGTATTCGTTTTTGGTCAAATGGATCTCATTTTTATTCTTGTACAGGATTTTTTTTTCAAAATCGATCGTTAACTCCTTGTTTACAAGAATTGGGCTGCTGCTAAAGGCAGTTGTCTCCTTGTGCCGCAATGCCGTGCGAATGCGGGCAAATAATTCATTGGTACTGAAGGGCTTCGTTACATAATCATCGGCACCGAGGTCTAATGCTTGCACTTTGTCTTGTTCATCTTTGCGGGCAGAGATCACGATGATCGGTGTGTTCATGCGCTTACGAATGATTTTCAACAGCTCCATGCCGTCAATGTCCGGTAAGCCCAGATCCAGCAAGATGAAGTCGATGGTTTCTTCCTGTAAGAGCATCAATGCCTCCATGCCAGTGCCGACTGACGTAAAGTTGTAATGCTCTCTTTGCAAGACGACCTCCATAAAATCAACGATATTCGAATCATCTTCAATCAATAAAAAATGTCGCTGCATGTTCTCCCTCCTTACTGCTTTAAATAAATACGAAAGATCGTACTGCCTGCTTTCGTTTCGATTGCTAATTTGCCTTCATGGGCATGGATGATGGTTTTGACGATACTCAGTCCGATACCTAATCCATTTTTTGAATCCACCGGCACTTCGGTGTCATTGGTCAAATTCGCTTGGATTTTTTGGTATTGTCCTAAGGGGATCTCCCCTTGGTTTTCGATTTCAATGACCACTTCTTGCTCTTGAGAAACTCGCAAGAAAATCGGTGTATCGGCGGTTCCATGGCGAACCCCATTTTCAATCAAATTAAACAAGGCTTGTTCGATCAAGATGGGATCGACTTGGACAAAAATCAGCTGATCAGGCATCTTCACGATGATTTTTTGTTGCGGATAGACTTTCTTTAGGTGTGTCAAAACCGCTTCGATAATTTCTTCGATTGGTTCTTCACTGCGCTTGACCGCCATATTGGTCAAGTTGATACGGGTCACCGACAATAAGTTTTCGACCATGCGGATCAACCACTGGGATTCACTTTGGATGTCTCCTAGCAGCTTTTGTTTCGTTTCCTTTTTGATCACGCCTTCGGTTTCACTCAATGTTTCGGCAATGCCAGAAATCGTCGTCAAGGGGGTCCGCAAGTCATGAGAGACCGCACGTAGTAGATTGCTGCGAACTTTTTCCCGTTCGTTTTCTAATTGGATCTGTTCTTTCTCACTCGCTAATGAGACTTGCTCCAACACGGTCGCGATTTGGGTGATTACAAGGCGCAAGTAATTCAATTGACTATTGGCCAACTGATGCTCCTCGTTGCGTTCTACCCCAAGGGCGCCTAGTGGTTTGCCGTTTAAAACGATCGGCAAGTAGAACCCATTGGCACCAATCAGAGTATCTGTGCCGCGACCGGCTTCTTTTTGATTTTTCACGACCCAAAAAGCGACGGCTTTCTCATCCTTGCCAGTCAGTTGAGACAGTGTTTCTCTTGAAGAATGCAGACTTCTTAAATGGCCTTCTCTGTCATATAACGCCACTTCTCGCTGGAGTAAGCGTGCCAAATAGGTGGTCGTACTTTCATAGATTTCTTGCTCATTCCGCGTTTCCATGTATTGTTTGTTCAGTTCATACAATATCTCCATTTGATGCTCTTTTTCCTTGGCATTTTCTGCTTGGGTCTTCAATCGAACCATCAAGTTACTGATCATCAAGGCAACGATCAGCATGATCACTAATGTGATTGGATAACCTGCTTTATAGACCGTCAAGGAATACAAGGGTTCGACAAAGAACCAGTTGTAAGAAAGGACACTAATGATCGATGCCATGGCACTCCATAGATAGCCACTCGTGTAACGGGCCACTAAGAGAACAAAAAAGATGTAGACCAGCATCAAGTTCTGCTCGCCGAAATGCAGATACTGCATGCCTTCTGTCACTAAGGTGGCGAGCATGATCAGCCCAAAGGTCAAGGTGAAATCTCGACCGCCGCCTTCAAATAATTGCGAAAACGTCAGCCGTGGTCGCTGCATTTTTTCTTTAAAAGGAATCAAATGGATCTCAATGTCATCAAGGCGGCGAATCAAGCGGTCTTCTAAATCCTCGACAAACAATTTTTGGAACCACTTTTGAGAAACCTGTTTCCCCATGATAATGTCACTGGCACCCGTCATTTTGGCATACTCTACGATGGTTTCAAAACTGTCATCCGCTTCAATGTTGATGACTTCTGCACCCAAACGCTCTGCCAACGGCACTTCGGTAGGTGTATCATCTAACGATCGAACTTGGATGACCGTCCATTCGGCACCGACTCCTTGGGCTAAGCGAGCGGTCCAACGAATGCATTTTTCTGCCATTTTCGGCAAGCGATCATCAATGATGGTCAAAAGCTTGCTTTGAACTCGTTTTCGACCGCCGTTCATTTGATTGATATGATTGGAAGCTTTTTGGATCGCTAATCCCCGCAGATGATCAAGTTTTTCTGGCGTAAAAAAATTTTTTAGCGCTCGTTTGGCATTTTCATCAGCATAGATTTTTCCTTGTTCCAATCGATCGATCAGTTCGTCTGGTTCAACATCCACTACCCGCAAACTGGCGTGTTGGAAAAAGGTGTCAGGCACCGTTTCTCTGACTTCCACTTCCGTGACCTTTTCCACGATATCATTCAGACTTTCGATATGCTGGACATTGATGGTCGTGTAGACGGTGATTCCTGCATTCAATAGTTCATCGACATCTTGGTAACGTTTTTTGTTTCGCGCACCAATGGGATTGGTATGTGCCAACTCATCGATCAAGACGATATCTGGTTTTAGTTGGATCAGTCGATCGATATCTGGCTCATAAAGGGTCAATTGCTTGTGCTGGTATTGCTTTAATGGTACTTGTGGTAACCCTTCAAGCAATCGATTGGTATCGGGACGTTTGTGAGGTTCGATATAGCCGATCACCACATTTTTGCCCATGAGCAAACACTCATGGGCTTCGGTTAACATCGTATAGGTTTTTCCGACACCGGCAGCAAAACCGAAAAACACCCGTAGTTTGCCACGTTTAGGTCCAAAGCCTGCTTGCAGCAGCATCTCTTCTGGGATCGTCTGCTGGTTGTTTTCACTCATAGATGCTTCCCCCTATTCCTCGGGTAATTGATCGAGCTGCTGATTCAAGGTCATGATATTGACGTATTCTCTCGTGGAGAACAGATCAGCTACTTTATTCCTGTTTATTATATCATGAATTATTTGTTCATCGATGCCTCTTGTGTCAGCGATCCGCGGCAGTTGAAAAAGTGCCGCTTCGACACTGATATCAGGATCGACGCCACTACCCGAAGCGGTCACGAGATCGATCGGCACACTGGTTTGGGTTGGGTTTTCTGCCAGCAACGTCGCTGTCCGCTCAGTTACAGTCTTTTTTTGGGTCGTATCATAGGGCGATAATTGTGAAACGGTTTGATCACGCCCTTGGAAGTAACCTGCTTGGTCAAAGGGTTGCGCAAGCAGCTCAGATCCTTTGACCGCTCCGTCTTCCACGATTTGACTGCCGTTGGCTTGATGGGCAAAAAAGACTTGTCCGACACCAGTGACCAACAATGTATAGAGACCGCCAAATAACACGGTACTAACTAGTAAAAATTTGATACTGGCAAAGAGGGTGTTCTTCATCATGTTTTCCTCCTAAATGACTCCTTGACTCTGATGGATTTTTCTTATAGCAGAACAGCTGACAAAAGCAAATCTACTAGCTTGATGCAAATGAATGGTGCGATGATGCCGCCTAGGCCGTAGACGACCAGATTGTGCCGCAGCATTTGGCTGGCTGGTTTTTCTTGGTATTTGACCCCTTTCAACGCCAGAGGGATCAAGGCGATGATCACGACTGCATTGTAGATGACTGCGGACAAAATCGCCGTTAAGGGACTACCAAGATTCATGATATTCAGCGCTGCGAGTTCTGGATAAATGGCATAAAACAGAACAGGGATCACTGCGAAGTATTTGGCGATATCATTTGCGATACTAAAGGTCGTCAAAGCCCCACGGGTCATCAGCAGCTGTTTACCAATTTGGACTACTTGCAGTAATTTGGTCGGGCTGGAATCAAGATCGATCATATTGCCCGCTTCTTTGGCTGCTTGCGTACCAGTGTTCATCGCCATTGCCACATCGGCTTGGGCGAGTGCGGGTGCATCGTTGGTTCCATCCCCTGTCATCGCCACCAAATGTCCTTTTTCCTGATATTCGCGAATCAGGTTCATTTTGTTTTCTGGTGTTGCTTCGGCTAAGAAATCATCGACGCCCGCTTCGGCGGCAATAGCAGCTGCCGTCAAAGGGTTGTCCCCAGTGATCATGATCGTTTTGATACCCATCTTGCGCATGTCGGCAAATTTTTCTTTGACGCCGTTTTTCACGATGTCTTTTAAATAAACGACTCCAAGTACCTGGCCATTTTTTACTACGACCAATGGGGTTCCACCAGCCTTAGCGACTTTTTCTACGATCTCGTCACACGCAGTGGGATAGGTCTGCCCTTTTGCCGTCACATATTGCTTGATCGTATCCGCAGCTCCTTTACGGATCTCATCGCCACGATAGTCGATCCCAGACATCCGTGTTTTGGCACTAAAATCGATCCAATGGACATCGGCTTGCTGAAACTCCCGCTCACGAATATTGAAGGCTTCTTTGGCTAAAATCACGATACTGCGGCCTTCCGCCGTTTCATCAGCAAAGGATGCCAACTGCGCTGCATCTGCCAACTCTTTGGCGGTGACCCCTGGTACTGGCAAGAACTCACTGGCACGGCGGTTTCCCAGAGTAATGGTTCCTGTTTTATCCAGTAGCAAAACATCCACATCTCCTGCAGCTTCAATCGCGCGTCCACTCATGGCGATGACATTTTCTTTGGTCAAACGACTCATTCCAGCGATCCCAATCGAGGAAATCAAGGCGCCGATCGTGGTTGGTGCGAGACAAATCAGTAAAGCGATCACGATCACACTGGAAATCGCCGTTCCCCGACCAGATAACTGACTGCTAAAATCAGTAAAGGGAATCAATGTGATGGAAACAGCCAAGAAGATGATGGTCAGTGTCACTAAGAACAGCTGCAAGCCAATCTCATTGGGTGTTTTTTTCCGCTGTGTCCCTTCCACCATCGCAATCATCTTATCCAAAAAAGAATGACCATTTTCAGCAGTCACTTTAATGACCAAGTAATCGGAAACGACTAAGGTTCCTCCCGTGACTGCACTACGGTCGCCACCAGATTCACGAATGACAGGTGCTGATTCTCCTGTGATGGCACTTTCGTCCACCGAAGCAGCACCTTCCACGACATCCCCATCGGCAGGAATTTGTTCGCCAGAAGGAACATAAACCAAGTCGCCTTTTTTCAAATCGGAGGAACGGACTTCGATAAAAGCCTCTTTGGCGACATCTTCCAAGGACATGACTTTGTAGGTCATGATGTCTTTTTTGGCTTGCTTCAAACTATCCGCTTGTGCTTTGCCGCGCCCTTCTGCCACTGCTTCGGCAAAATTGGCAAACAATATAGTCAACCATAAGAAGACGGTCACACTGATGCTAAACCACAACGAGACCGTTTGTTCTTGAAAACATAAAATCGTTGTCAAGATCGCCCCTAGGTAAACCACAAACATCACGGGGTTTTTGATTTGTTGGCGAGGATCCAATTTCTTAAAGGATTCGCCGATCGCCCATTGATAGATTTTTTTCATTTTTTCTCTCTCCTATTTCGTTGTAAAGAAGTCTGCGATTGGGCCTAAAGCCATCGCTGGTAAAAAGCTCAGTGCACCGATCACGATGATCACAATAATCAGCATCGTGACAAAGACTGGACTCGTGGTTGACAAGGTTCCTTCATTACGAACGGTTTTCTTTTTGGCCCCCATGTTTTCTGCCATGTACAAGATGGCTGCGATGGGAACGAAACGTGAAACGAACATCAAGATACTACCCAAACTATTTAGGAAAACAGTATCTGCGGTCAAGCCGCCAAAGGCACTCCCGTTGTTGTTACTGAAGGAAGTTGCTGCATACAACAGTTCGCTAAAGCCATGGGCGCCTTGATTGGTTAGCCAGCTCATGATGTCAGGATGCAAGGTCATCAACATAGCCCCGAAAAGCGTCAGTAGCAATGGCGTCAAAATAACGATGCTCGTCATTTTAATGTCAAAGGCTTCGATTTTTTTGCCGATATATTCGGGTGTTCGTCCGACTAATAAACCAGCGATAAAGACCGTCAATAATAGAAAAGCGATCATGCCATAAAGCCCGCTACCGACACCGCCAAAGATGATTTCTCCCAGCTGCATCAAGAACATCGGGATCGCACCCCCGAGTGGTGTGAAACTATCCAGCATGGCATTGACTGATCCACTGGAAGCGGCGGTGGTACTCACTGCCCAGAGACTCGACCAACCGACACCGAAGCGTACTTCTTTGCCTTCTAGATTGGCATTCCCAAGCACTTGACTGAATTGCGGTCCATAAGCTTCACTGATCACTACGCCAATAAAAGCCAGGATCAAAAAGACGGTTGCGGTGATCAAGATCGTACGTCCTTGTTTCCACTCTTTGATCCAAAAGCCAAAGGCAAAAATCAAAGCAACTGGCAGCAACAAGATCGCTAAGTTTTCTAAAAAATTACTGAACATCGTTGGGTTTTCAAATGGATGAGCAGCGTTGGCGCCGAAGAAACCGCCGCCGTTAGTCCCTAATTGCTTGATGGCGATTTGACTCGCTACTGGTCCGAGCGCCATCCAAAAGGATTCCCCCTCAAATCCATTGACTTCCATGCCGCTGCTCAACGTTTGAACGACGCCTTGAGACAGGAGCAAGATCGCTAAAATCAATGAGAGTGGTAAAAGGATATAGAGCAAGGAACGGGTGATGTCTTGCCAAAAATTCCCTACCGTTCGTTTTTGTTTTTGCTGCAGCCCACGAATCAAGGCACACAGTACGGCAAGTCCTACTGCCGCTGACAAGAAATTTTGCACCGTTAATCCTAATGCTTGGGAAAGATTGGTCAGTGCTTCTTCCCCAGCGTAAGCTTGCCAGTTCGTGTTCGTCACAAAACTGACGGCTGTGTTCAATGCTAAGTCAAAGGACATATTCTCAACGGCTGCCCCTTGCGGTAACCAGTGCTGAACCATCAATAATCCGGTCAAGCCGATGATGGAAAAGACACTAACGGCCAAGACGGAGAATAGATAGGTTTTGGCGGTCATTTCTTTTTTGCTGACCGAACCAATCACTCGATAGGTCAACCGTTCAATGGGTTGAATAAAGCGGACAAACCGCGGTGTTTTTCCTTGCATGATTTCTTTGATATACCAGCCCAAAGGAACCGCTGCTGCTAGTAAGATCAGTAAAAATAAAAAGCCTTGCACAAAATAGCTACTCATCGTTCTCCCCCCTCAAACAAATACCAAAAGAGATAAATCATTACGATCACTCCGATTATTCCTAAAACAAGATTCATATTCTTCACTCCTTCATGACGTAAGCATACGCAAAAAGAAATAAAAATAGTGTAAATCTTCTTCTAGAGTCTTTATATCTTCTTTATACGGCTGCTTATCGAACAAGAAAACCGCAATACAGCAGGTATTAAAAAAAACAGCGGATATCCTTCACGATATCCGCTGCTAGAGTCATTGCGACTTATTTCGTTTTTCTGCTTTTGTTCGTGTGTTTCTTACGAAAGAAGACGATCCCCGCTAGAGCAACAAGGCTCACTCCTGCAATCGAATAGCCTTGAGTGATGGCTGTACCAGTCTTTGGTAGCACCCGTTTGTCCTTTGCGGTCGCTTTGGTTTGTTTACCAGTCTGCCCTTCATCCGTTGGTTTTTGTTGCCCTTTGTCAGAATCATCTTTCGTAGGCTGCTGATCGTCCTCCTCTGGTTCTTCTGCTTTTTCAACGACTTTGATCGTCGCTGTGGCGGTGACTGCTTCTTGTGAGCGAGTACCAAATAAACGTGCGAAAAAGTTAGGAGTTGCTGCTTCATCAGTGACGATTGAATAAATGACTTGATAGGTGCCCGTTTTCTTCGTATCCACCGAACCGTCCACCAGCAGCTGCTCCAACGTGAGTGACTTACCGTCACAATCTGTAGCGGAGACAAAATTGTCGGCTGCTGTCCAGTTGTCACCGACATCAATCACGCTATCTTTCACAGTCACAGACGTTTGGTCTGCCAAAACGGTGATCGTGGCAGTTGCTTCGGCTTTGCCGTTGCGATAGATGACTTGGTATTTTCCAGGCACATCAGTATTGACTGTACCGCTAATCAATACTTGATCATAATCAACTGCTTGTCCGCTTTTATCTGTTGCCGAGACAAAATTATCGACGGCTTGCCATTTCTCTCCTTCATAGATTGTACTATCTTTTGCTACGACCGTTTCTTGGTGAGCAACCACAGTGATTGTCGCTGTGGAGCTGACTTTTCCATTCGTATAAGTGACATCGTATGTGCCTTCTTGATTGGTATCGACGGTACCAGTAACCATTACTCCTGATAATTCAACCGTTGCTCCCGTTTTGTCTGTGGCTGAGACAAAGTTGTCGGCAGCTTCCCAATCGTCGCCGACATACAGAGTACTGTCTTTGGCTTTGACACTCGTTTGATCAGCTAACACGGTGATCGTGGCAGTCGCTTCGGCTTT
>NZ_NIBN01000001.1:1557557-1577981 GCF_002174385.1 Enterococcus sp. 6D12_DIV0197 | reverse complement strand
ACTACCGTTTCTTGGTTGGCAACGACCGTAATCGTCGCCGTTGCTTTGACATGACCATTTTGGTAAACCACTGGGTACTCGCCTGCTTTGGAGGTATCGACTGAGCCACTAACGGTCACTCCTGAAAATGGTAGGTTTGCTCCTGCTTTATCCGTTGCCGAAACAAAGTTGTCGATTGCTTGCCAGTCGTCACCAACATACAAGGTGCTATCTTTAGCTTTAATTGATGTTTGATCAGCTAACACGGTGATCGTCGCTTTCGCCTCAGCTTTGCCGTTACGATAGATTACTTGGTATTCTCCTGGTACTTTCGTATCCACGTCACCACTGGTGGTGACTTCTGCCAAGCTTAACGGTTGTCCCTTCTTATCCGTTGCTGAAACAAAATTATCCGCAAGTTCCCACGCATCTCCAACATAAAGTGTACTATCCTTGGCAACGACTGTTTCTTGATTGGCAACCACGGTAATCGTCGCTGTTGCTTTTTGATTGCCGTTTTGATAGACCACTGGATATTGACCTTCTTTGGAAGTATCCACGGTTCCACTAACGGTCACATTTGAAAATGGCACATTCGCTCCTGTTTTGTCCGTTGCCGAAACAAAGTTATCAGCAGCATGCCAGTCGTCCCCGACGTATAAGGTGCTATCTTTTACTTTGACTGATGTTTGATCAGCTAACACGGTAATCGTGGCTGTCGCTTCGGCTTTGCCATTGCGATAAATGACTTGGTATTCTCCAGGTGTATCCGTGTCAACTTCACCGGTGATGGTCACGTCTGCGATTGTCACTGCGTTGCCGTCTTTATCCGTTGCCGATAGAAAATTATCAGCTGCTGTCCATGCATCGCCTACATATAACGTGCTGTCTTTGGCTACTACCGTTTCTTGGTTGGCAACCACGGTGATTGTCGCTGTTTGACTAACACTGCCGTTGATGTATTTGACTTCATAGGTGCCAACGTTTGTCGTGTCGACCTCACCGTTGACGGTAATTTCCGAGAAGGTCATCGCATTGCCATGCTTGTCTGTTGCTGAAACAAAGTTGTCTTCAGCATGCCATTCATCTCCCACGTAGATCGTGCTATCTTTGGCGTCGATCGTCGACAAGTCTTCTTCTGGTGTGATGCCGACAGAAAGATGATTGCCCGTCCGGTTCACTTGCACCTCTTTACCAAGCTGAAGTTCCTGTGGTATGACGTAACCTTCTGGGACGTAGGAAACATAAAGCGTATAGTTCCCCGTATAAATATCAGTTAATTGGTATTCTCCATTTTCATCCGTTACGACAGAAACGATATCTCCAGTCAATTGATTCCAAAGCGTCAAAGTAACCCCCGCAATCTTCTCAGTTGGTTCTTCGGTATTATAAACATCAAGCGTCGCATTGGTTTTGTAGATGATCCCGCTGGAATCGCCTGCCGAAAATTGCAGATTGGCCACCGTCGAGGTAGCCGTCCGTTTGGCTTCCGACAAGGTATCGATCGTATCAGAAACGATCGTTGCTGAGGCTGAGATTTGGCCGGCATTTTGTGAAAGGACGTTGTAACTGATTTCGATATTTTTCGTTAGAACATAGTTTGAAAAGACAAGCTGTATGTTCCCATCAACTTCTTTGACTTCATAGCTGTCATCTGGCACATTCGAAACAGTGATCGATCCTAAATCGATTTCGCCATTGGTGTTCCCTAACGATTTTAGAAGGATCGTTGGATTTGCTACTTTTTTCGAGCCATCATCAATATTTTTTGTCGTGACTTTGACCTGCGTCATGTTTTTCGTATTATTCACGGTATTTTGCGTAATGCCAATAATATCTGTCGTCGTATTGGATACTGAAACTGTGGCTGTGCCTTGCTGATTATTTGATAACGGTTCTTTTGCATAACCAGGTACATAAATCGTACTCATTTCCTGCCATCCATTGGCGTATTGATAGGAAATAATGTAGCGCCGATTGGTCGTCCCAAAATCAAAGGTATAATAGTTGGTTTCTTCATCATGGGTGATCGTTGGATAATTCGGATCGCTTTCCTTCATGGCTTGGTTATCATAATAGCCACGATCCCAATACTGTGGATAAATGCCACTGACTTGTTCATTGGAAACATCGATGATCGAAAACACGACATCGGTATTTTTCGATACATGAGTTTCAACGGTCAAATCACTGATGGTATCTTGACGCGCGTTGACTAAAAACTGATTCTTACTGCTTTGGAGCGTGCGTTCAGAGTACAGTTTCCTACCGGTATAGACGGAGGTGTGAACCGTGTCAAGTCCCGTTGCGGAAATCGTGATTGGAATTGTATCATTAGGAATCGATTTTGTCGGTGCTAAACTGTCTGGCACGTAATTGAAGCCAATATCAAATTGAACGGAATAGGTAATGGGCGACGTAAAGGTGACCATCGTTCCGCCTGCTACTTCTTCAATCGTATAATCTTTTCCTAATGTGTAGTAAAAACTAACTTTTGGTACCTTTCTCAAAGAAAGATACTCTGGATGTTCAATAAACATTTGTAAATTTTCGATTGGTTGTGAGTTACTGCCTTCGATGTTGATGGAGGTATCACTCATGTAAGCACCATTTTGATCATAATTTCCCCAAGCCGTTTCAGCATTGTTGGGATTAAGAACACTGATTGGTTCGACATAGTTGTCTTCAACAATTTTGAATTCTCTATTGGCGATCAACGGTGTCGAGACATTGAGAATGATATCTTTCTGATCAAAGGGTACGGTTATGTTCGTGGAACCAAGAGTGAGATTGCTGTCTTTTGTAGCAGTCACAATCAGTTTGTTCCCGTTATTTTCGACAGAAAAATAATCCGCAAAAGTCACATTTTGATAGAAGGCGTCTCTTGCTGTTAACTGTTTCGCCGTGATCGGCTGTCCGTTTTGACTCGAAAGGATGATTTGTTGACCAGCTTTCATCTCCGTCGGCATTTGATGAATTGATACATAGTAGTTTCCTTTAGAAAGGCCATTCATAAAACTGGCAGAAGCAACCCCCATATAATACCTAGAATCGACTTCTTTTTCATCTTTGCTGGTTTTTGCGATAAAGGAAAACCCTCTGTTTTGGGCAGTTGTTTGTTTTAGCTGTACCGAACCAAATCCGGTCGTTGGATACCCTTTTGAAAAAGAAGCAGTATAATCCGTCAGCTCGGTCAGGCTCATCGTAAATTGATAAGAAACCCCATAAGCCTTTTGTTTGTCCATCTGTTTGATTTCAACAGCAGTATTGTAAAGACTATTTGAGGTGATCGTATAGTCCGTCCCTTCGACTAATGCTTTCTGTGTTTCTGGCTTGATCTTTCCTTTGATATCCACCTCATAGCTGAAAACTTTTAACGGTTGGGTCTCAATCTTTTTGAAGGAAGCTCCCGGCGTATCAACCAAATTCAGTGAAAGAGTTTCCGTTCCAGATAATGTGCGATCGGTATTGTAGTAGACCATTCCTTCCATCCCAAAGACATTTTTTTCTGACACATATTGAATCGGATCGACCTCTTCATACAAATCAATCGCATAGCTTGTCTGGTTTCGATCGCCGATCTCAATCGTTAGCTGAGGCTTATCTTCTGAATATAGATAACTAGTCAACTCGATCGAAAAAGAGGCATCATGAACCGATTGATTAAACGTGATCATCAGTTGATGAGCTGCACTATCTACAGCCCACGATGCATTAATCGCTTCATTGGTTCCTTGCACATCACTAAAGCCAAGGCCTTGCGGCAAGTCAAAAACAGCAGTGGTGCCAGCGAAATAATCTTTGTTATTGATTTCAAAATCCAATTTCAGTTTCACTGGACTATTGTTTAAGATTCGTGTTTCTTCCGTTCGGCTGAATTCTTCGCCAGCAATTGTCAGCAGGGTGCCTTTTTCCAAAAGTTCTTGGTCATTGATGCGCGTGCTGACACGGGAACTTTTTTCGGTTTCTTTGGCCTCTTTCGATTCAGTTTCTGAAGAACTTGTTTGCGTCGAATCTGTAGTATCTGCTGTATGCGTTGATGAAGATGTAGCAGGCGTTTCACTTTGACTCGTTGTTGCTGCATCCGTCTTTAAGGTTGCTTCGCCGCTTTCTTCTGAAGAACGATCCGTTTGAGTAGTCTCAGTTGTTTGCGCGTCGCTTGTGTTTGTTTCATTGGCAACGCCGCTGGTTGATTCCAGCAGATGATTTGAGTTATCTATAGTACGAATGGTCTGTTCCTGTTCCGTGGTTTCCGCAAGCGCCATGACCGGAGTGATCACTTGGGACAGACCTAAAGCGGTAACAACAATGCCATGACGAATTCTTTTATTTCTCTTTTTCATTTTTTTCCTCCATTAAATATATGTAGTTTTAACTGATTGCTTTACGGATTTTTTTTCCAACTTCTAATTCTTCCCCATTAAAAAAGCAAAGAACATTGTTTGTTCGATCAATCATTTTGATTTGTCGCGCATTGATAATGTAGGATTTGAAGACGTTATAATACTCTGGCAGCTCTAATTGTTTGATCACCTTCAAGGAAGTTTCGAGGAATTCGATCGACTTTTTTTGGTGAAAAGCGATTCGGTTTCGCTCTCCTTTGATCGTTGTAATATAGTTGATTGCTTCTGCATCAACCACCATCAACTCTCTTTTACTGACGATTTTTAATAAGTGCTTTTTTCCGAGTAATGATCGTTTGACTTCGATCGCTTCCGTTAATAAATTTCTTAGCTGCATTGCCACCTCCTTTTCTTTTGTATCGATGATCCCTAAAGGGCAGATAAGATTCAGCTTCTTGATTTCGATTTTGGAGGCATAGGCACCATAAAAAGCGATTTGACACTTTTTGCATTGTTCCCTCAAGCTTCCTGCTAATTGAAAACTTCGATCAAATCCTTTCATTTCAATGGAAAATAAGAAGAGATCGTTCACATCTGTTAGGTATCCGTCAAGAAAAGGGGCTAATTCTTCAGGTGAAAGAATCTGCACTAAAGAATGCGGAACACGACTTTCCGTAATCATTTTCTTCATCAAATTCCCATTAAAAAAGTTGTCATCTACTATATAAACAGCGAAATTGCTCAAATTTGCAGACATCTTAATTCTCCTTTTTGCATCATTTCTAATTGTATTCTTAATCAAAAATGCCTGCTTGCACTTTCAAACGAATTAAAGAAACATTCATGCAAAAAAGGTAGTTTAAATTAAAAACAAAGTAAGAAAAGACACTGTAATTGGTCTAAACCTATTATAGATAAAAAGACACGCTAAAGAGTTTTCTTAAAGCTTTTATAAGGGAGTAAGCGTAGCCAACAGAAAAATATTATGTTTTTTTAACAATATCTACGACAGACTTTTAGGGAAGCGGAAACATTATTATGTAAAGTTTTATGATAATTTCATGTGAAAAAAAACGATCAGAGCCCAACATCACAAACGTTATTTATTTTCCGCTGGATGCTTCTCTCCTTTCAACGATTGAAGAACAATTATTCATCAGTGATGACATGACCTCCTATTGGTGAATGTCAAAATTTCTTCTTCACTGTTCTCAACAAAACGTGCGGAACACGAAAAAACCATTTATTCTCAATGATAAATGGTTTTCTTTCCTGATTCTTTTTATGAGTGGTACTGCTTTTAGCTATTTGAAAACATTTTTTACTATAATAGTAGACTTTTCCTGCAACCACCGTTGATTTCCACTACCTACTAATCATCACTTTTATTCAATGCTCGCTTCAGCTTACGATTATGCCAAATCAAATAGGCGATGATCAGACATAAAACACCCCCAATCGATAAATAGAGAAGTATCGGTGAGGAGGTTTCTTTAATACTGACATCTTGCTCGTTTCTTTCTTGCGCTTCTTGCCTTGCAACTTGGAAGGTAGGCTCTCCTTGCCATTGTTGATCAGCTGCTTTGAGGGTCGTTTTTATCTCATACTCTCCTGATTGCAGTTCGTTTCCATCTAATGGCAGTGCGTAATTCATTAACGCATTGGGCGCTAATTGGACCTCTTTTTCCCCTTTGATCGCTGTTGCTTGTCCATCATGAAACACTTCATAAGCAAGCGTGGCCTTACTAAGATAATTTGCCGCTGTATTTTCCACCGCTACGATGATGACATTGCGGCGATTGATTTCTTCCAGATGGGCTTCCTCAATCCGAACCGCTGGTGGGATGTCGGTCTCTTTGTTACGGAGCAACACCGCCACTTCTCTGGCTAGTAGATTTTGGACATTTCCTTGAAATTCTTCACTGCCGGTTTGCTGGACGTATAGTCCCCCTGCCAAAATCCCATCAAAGGATTCAGATGGCATCTGGACTGTCAAGGTGATTTCTTTTTGCTCATTAGGGGCTAACGAAAGGGTTTCATCACTTAAAGTGACGAGTTCTTCGATCGCGTACGGAGCAGAAGGCGTTGCTTCTTCATTTGCCCCAGAGTACTCAACGACACCCGTCATGTTCGTGACCGCTCGATTAAAGGATAGCTGTAGATTGATTGGTTGCTCGCTTTTATTGGAAACCATGACCGCTAGTTTTTCTTCTGCCTTGGGCTCCAGCAACAAATCATAGTACATCAGCTCTTTGTCTTGCTGTGACTCTGGCAATTTGATTTGAACATCGAAGGTATCAAGCGAATCTGCTACCCCCGTACTGCTCGTACCAATGAAAAATAAGACCATTAGAATACTTACTACCCAATACTGAAATCCTTTGCCTCGAACTTTCTTCTGATGCATCCTGTCAGATCCTTTCTACACAAAATAGGAAAGAAAAATCAGCTAGCATAAAAAGCAGCCGCTCAGGCAAGCTGCTTTTTTTCTGCTAACTGTTACGCAATGACTACTGCCCTATGGAGTCGTCGGCGCACTGCTGATCGTCCAAACGAGGGTCGTTTGGTAGGTTGCTGATTGTTTTTCCGTATTGGCTGGGATCGAAAGGGTAAATTGTTCTAAAGGAATCGACGTTTCACCGATCCCTTCGCCAGCATTGGCGGTCAAGAACGCATACTCATTGTTGATCGCCGCAAAATCAAGCTCGCCATTGGCAATATCACTGGTTCCTGTTGGCGGCGAACTTAAGTTATTGGTCAACGTCCCCGTATCTACCGTTAATACCGCGCCGTCCAACGTGCTGTCTCCTGCCGTAAATTGGGTTGCTTGCCGTACTTTGATCGCCCAAGAAGAGTTCGCCTGTCCTCGGTTATCGCTGACCGCAACTGCCCCTCTTTGCAGCGTTGACCCATCCCCAGGTAGTCCAGTTCCATCCGTAGTAGCTACCCACGTTTCGACATTTTCTGTTTGGATTTCATGGGCACCAAAATCTAAATTCGTTGGTAGCTGCGTATTGGGATCACTCCCGCCTTTATCCGGGTCAAACACGATGCCCCCAGAGGTATATTCTACGACACCGGTCGTGTCATCTGCTTGCACTGTCGCACCAATGCTAAGGGCAGTCAATACCCCCAATGCGCCTATTATCGTTTTCTTTGAAATCATTTTGCCATCCTCCTTTTTTTGATGCAAATGATCAATGTCAGACTAATGAAGAATCCGCCTATTACGGGCAGCCAAAAGTGATTGGTTTCTGCAAGCTGTGGCAGCGGTTCTTCTGCGTTAGTGACCGTTTCTTGACTGGTCGGTGGTTCAATTTCTTCATCAATGGAATCACTGCTAGCTGTTTCCGTTGGTCCTTCATAAAACTCAATGTTGCCGGTCGTCGTATTGGCTACTGCTGATGGAACGATACTGGAGAAACTGCCGATCATCAAAATCAGAAGCAGCACAAGGGAATTTTTTTTCATTCTGCTCTTCCTTTTCAAGGTGTATCAGAAACGGTCCACACGACTGTGGCGCGATACTGACCTTGAAATTTCGGTGTTTTCTCAGGTACAAATAAATTGAACTGGGAAAAATTAACAGTCAGTCCACCAGTCGATGCCGCATTTTCCAACGTCACCACATTTTTTTCGACATTTTGCTGCAGGGCAATCGTTGCATTATCAGGTAAAACCACTCGACCGTCTGTAAATGTCGAATTGACAGTTCCAAGCTGAACCCTTAATTCGGCAGCTGGCAATGTTCGCGTGCCATTGACCCAATTGGTGGATTGTCTGACCTTGACTTGCCATTTTTTCTGACGATTGCGGGTATCATTGATCCGTAAAATCCCAGTTGTAGCTGCTGCGCTTTGATCGCCGTTGGCGGTTGCCCGCCACGTCTCACTCTTTTTCGTTTGAATGGCATGTCGGCCAAAATTCAGCTGAGTCGGTAGATTCGCCCGATCCATCGTCAATGCTTCGACCATGAAATAAATCATGGTTTGGCGACTGCTGATATTTAGCGCACTAAAGTTCAAGAGATTGATGTCCGTCGGCTTTGCTTTCAAAACAGAAGCGGAAAAATTAGCGGTCCAATTTGCAGTCAACTGACCCGGACCTGAAAGTAACGTCGGAATTTGAACATCCGTTGCTCCTAAAACAGCTGCATCCGCCAGCTGTTCTTGGACAGTTGTCAAATCATTCAACGCTGAGTTCACGGTGCTAAGCAGAGTATTGAGCAACCCTTGCAGCAATGCACGAACAACGCCACCGATATCGATGCCGATCACTCGGATCTGGGTATTTTGAATCGCCGTACTTAAATTCCGTAAAATTTGCGGGACATTGGTTCCTAAAACGACACCGAGGTTCGAACTCATGTTGGTATACAATGCTTCTTTTTGGGTGGTGAACTGCAACGGGCTAGTCATTTCTACATTGCCTAAATTACCAACGGTTTTTAGCAAGGAAATTTGCTGATTGACAGCCGTTAAATCGATTTGCACGATCCCGAGGTTGACATTTAATGATTTAGTCAAGGTATCAAGTGCTGTTAAGATCGCATTCAAAAGCGGGACGTTAGCAATATCAACTGAGGTCGACGTTTTGATAGCTGCTGACCCATTAGCACTGATGCTAGCTCTCAACTCTGTTGGGATTGCTAGTAAGGCAAATTTATCTTCCCCATTGACATTGACAGAAGCATTCGCTAATCGGCCGCCTTTGATCGAAAAAGTCACTGGTCGATTTGTCACACTGCCTGGCCATGGAACGCTTACTGAGGTGCCACTTGTATTGGCACTCGTTAAATTGCTTAAAATCTCCACATCTAAAACATTCACTGCTGCTTCGGCTTTTATTGTCGTTGTTAAAAGATACAAATTGACGAAACTGATGCTGGTCAAAAAGAGAATTAATTGGCCGATCGTCCATTTGTAAAAGCGTTTTTCCCTCCTTCTGCTTTCCATACCATTTCTAACCCTTTCTTTACGAAACGATGATCAATGCTTCAAAGTTTTGATTCACTAGAGATACCAGCGGAGGATGTCCACTCCGCTGGTAAAGTCATGCTATTTTTGCTGATCTTTTTTCTTTCTTGCTTTGAAGAACAAGCCAATTCCTCCGACAACGAAGACTGCTGCTCCGATTACTGAAGCATACCAGGTTCCTTCTGAGCCCGTTTTCGGTAAGAATTTACTTCCCCACCAGCTTTGGTTTTGATTGTTGCTGTTCCAGTTATTGTTTCCCCAATTGCCCCAGTTGCCCCAAGCGCCGTTGCTTCCGTCGGTACCATTCGTACCATCAGAACCATTGGTGCCATCCGTTCCATCGCTGCCGTCCGTGCCGTCAGTACCATCTGAACCATCCGTGCCATTGTCACCCGTTGGTACCACGATTGGTGTTGCTGCACTGCGGTATTCTCTGCCACCTGCTGTAACGATCGCCACAACGTTAAGGGTTTCTTCTGGTGAAACATCCTCTGGGTCTAATGTGATGCTAAACGCACCATTTCCATTGGTCGTTCCTGTTCCGACAACGTCACCCGCTTCATTCAAGATTTCGATTGTCGCATTGGCTGGTCCATTCCCGAAGACTGGATAGCCATCGGTAGGATTGCCAGTGATCGTAGCAACCGGTGCATCAACCGTCAAAGCATCGACTACGGTCGTCGTCGGATCACTCAGGGTTTCGCCATCTGCTAAGGCAAGAACCGTAACGGTTTCACCTTCCGTCGCTTCCGCGGATAACTCAACACGCCAGTCGCCATTTTGATCGGCGATCGTTGTGATTGGTCCTTCAGCCGCGAAGATGGTCAGGAATCTACTTGTTAACGGATCGCTGATGGTAACGGTGATCGTAGCACCTGGCTCACTCGTTCCGCTGATCGTTGTATCACCAGCCGTGACTGGGTCAATGGTTGGTGTATCTGTCTTGATGCTTTCATCATCGACAGGCACTACGATTGGCGTCGCATTACTGCGGTAGTCATCCCCACCAGCAGTGACGATCGCCACAACCGATAAGTTTTCTTCTGGTGCGACATCCTCACTAGTCAATGTGATCGTGTAGTCACCATTTTCATCGGTAGCGCCTGTTCCAACGACATCCCCCGCTTCATTCAAAATTTCAATCGCTGCATTGGCAGGCCCGTTCCCAGTTACTGGATAGCCTTCTTGGGAATTCCCAGTAATGGATGCTGAAGGTGCGTTGACCGTGATGCCATTAACAACGGTCGTTGCTGGTTCACTGGCGGTTTCTCCTTCGCTTTGCGCCACTGCTGTTACGATTTCATCTCGAGAAACTTCCGCAACGTCCACTGACCAATTTCCTGCTTCATCTGCTTCGGTTTCAACCGCTTCTTCTCCTGTTACCGTCACGGTGACCATCGCTCCCGCTACAGCAGTACCAGTGATGGTCGTGTCACCAGCTGTGACTGGTTCGATGATTGGTGTAGCGGTTTGATCGATCGTATTCTCAACGGGCACTACGATTGGTGTCGCATTACTCCGATAGTCTTTGCCGCCAGCGGTGATGATCGCAACGACGTTCAGTGATTCTTCAGGAGAAACAGCTTCACCAGAGAGCGTGATCGTGTAGTTGCCATTTTCATCGGTAGTGCCTGATCCAACGACGTCTCCCGCTTCATTCAAGATTTCAATCGCCGCATTTGGTGCTGCCATCCCCGTCACTGGGTAACCATCCTCTGGATTGCCAGTGATGGACGCGGTCGGTGCTGAAACCGTGATGCCATCCACACTCACTGTGATTGGCGCACTAGGATCTTTTTCAGGTGATTGTGCCACAACAGTGACGGTATCACCCTCTGCAACTTCAGGTACCTCGACTGTCCAATTGCCCTCTTCGTCCGTTTCGGTCGTGATCGGTTCATTTTCCCCAATCGTTACCGTCACCGTCGAACCTGGTTCGGCAGTCCCGCTGATCGTCGTATCGCCAGCTTTGACGGGATCGATCGTTGGTGTTGCAGTTTGTTGCTCTTCTTGATCCAAAGGTACCACGATCGGTGTCGCATTACTGCGGTATTCTTTGCCGCCAGCTATCAGAACTGCAACGACGGTTAAGCTTTCCGCTGGTGCAACAGCTGTTGGTTCAAGAGTGATACTGTAGTTTCCTTGCGCGTCTGCAGTTCCTGAACCGACGATTTGTCCATCGCTATTCAAGATTTGTACGGTGGCATTGGCTGGTGCCGTTCCAGTTACTGGATAGCCCTCCGTACTATTGCCTGTGATAGTTGCACTAGGAGCAGTGACCGTCAACGCACCTACACCAACTGTGACTGGAGCGCTTGGCTCTTTGTCAGGTGATTGTGCCACAACAGTGACTGCATCGCCTTCAGAAACTTCTGGTACTTCTGCCGTCCAATTGCCTTCGTCATCCGTTTCAGCCGTGATTGGTTCCGCATCTGGTACGGTGATCGTCACGGTTGAACCTGGTTCAGCCGTTCCGCTGATGCTGGTATCCCCCGCCGTGATTGGATCGATCGTTGGTGCAGCTGTCTGATCCACTACCGTATCTGCTGGTACGATGACCGCTGTTGGATTACTGCGATACTCTTTCCCACCAGCTGTAACGATGGCAACGACGTTCAAGGTTTCTTCTGGATCGACAGCTTCAGCAGTTAATTCCACTGTATAGTTGCCGTCTCCATCAGCAGTGCCTGTTCCTACGACTTCATTGGCTGCGTTTAAGATCTCGATCGCTGCATTGGCTGGTGCTGTACCAGTCACTGGGTAGCCATCCGTGCTGTTGCCGCTGATGGAAGCTGTTGGTGCTGCGACAGTCACTCCTTCAACGATGACAGTGATTGGATCACTTGGGTCTTTGCCGTCACTGTCTGCGACGACTGTGATGGTATCTCCTTCAGACAATTCAGGCACATCGACACTCCAGTTGCCTTCGTCATCTGTTTCGGCGGTTTCTTCTGTGCCATCAGGTAGTGTTACAGTTACAGTTGAGCCTGGTTCGGCCGTTCCGCTAACGGTTTCATCGCCTGCTTTGATTGGATCAACCGTTGGTGCCGTTGTTTGGTTTTCACCTGGTTCAGCTGGCACCATGATTGGCGTCGCTGGACTGCGATAATCCTTGCCACCAGCTGTGACCACCGCAACCACCGTCAAGTTTTCTTCAGGAGAGACATCTTCACTGGTCAAATCGATCGTGTAAAGCCCTGCATCATTGGTCGTACCCGTTCCAACTGTCTCGCCAGCTTCGTTCAAGATTTCGATGGTCGCATTCGCTGGTCCTGTTCCGGTCACTGGATAACCATCGGCTGCATTGCCACTGATGGACGCACTAGGAGCCGCCACCGTTAATGCACCGACTGTGATCGTTGCTGGTGTACTTGGTGTTTCATTTTCTACTTCTGCCACTGCCGTAACAGTCGTCCCTTCGGAAAGCTCTGGCACATCAACTTGCCAATTGCCCTCTTCGTCAGCATCAGCGGTAATTGGGTCTTGCTCACCGACCGTCACGTTGACTATTGCTCCTGGTTCGGCTGTCCCGCTGATTTCTGTTGCGCCAGCCACTGCTGGATTGATCGTTGGTGTCGCCGTTTGATCCGCAGGTACCACGACAGCCGTTGGTTGACTACGGAAGTCATCCCCACCTGCTGAAACGATGGCAACGACACGAACCGTTTCCCCCGCTGATACTTCTTCACTGGTCAAGGTAACGGTGTAAACGCCATTCTCATTGGCTGTCCCTGTGCCAATCACTTGATCATCAGCATTTAAGATTTCGATTGCCGCATTGGCTGGTGCTGTACCAGTTACTGGATAGCCATCTTCACTATTGCCAGAAATCGTTGCCGTTGGTGCTGCCACGATCAGCCCTTGCACCGTCACCGTTACTGGTAAGCTTTCTGTTTTGCCGTCTGCCAAAGCAGTAACTTTCAAGACATCATCTAGAGAAACCGTCGGCACAGTTGCCGTCCACTCACCTTCGTCATTCGCTGCCACTGTAACAGTATCGCCGGTTGGTAGTTCAACCGTTACATCTGCCCCAGGTTCAGCCGTTCCGCTAACGGTTGTAGCCCCAGCAATCACTGGTGCGACAGTCGGTGCCGCTGTTTGGTCTTCTACGTTATCTTCTGGCACCACGATAGAAGTTGCCGGACTGCGATAGTCTTGACCGCCAGCTGATACGATAGCCACCACTCGCAAGGTTTCTGCTGGTGAAACACCTTCTGTCAAGGTGATCGTATACTCACCGTCTTCATTGGCAGTACCACTGCCCACCACTTCATTGGCAGCATTTAAGATTTCAATGGCTGCGTTGGCTGGTGCTGTCCCTGTGACTGGATAGCCGTCAGTACTGTTGCCAGTGATCGTTGCCGTTGGTGCTGCCACGTTCAAGGCACCGACACCGACACTAATTGGTTCACTTGGGTCTTTGCCTTCGGCTTCCGCAACCACTGTGACCGTGTCGCCTTCTGAAAGCTCTGGTACGGTGACTGTCCAATTGCCTTCCTCATCCGTTTCGGCAGTCACTGGATCTTCTCCAGGAATCGTGACCGTCACCGTTGAACCAGGTTCGGCCGTTCCTCCGACGGATGTATCACCGGCTTGCACTGGATCGATCGTTGGGGTGGTCGTTTGGTCTGCTGGTACCACGATGGAAAGCGGCGCACTGCGGTATTCATCGCCGCCAGCGGTCACCACTGCCACCACCTGAAGTGGCTCTGAAGGATCAACATCACTACTGCTCAATGTAATGCTGTAGGCACCTTCCTCATTTGCTTCGCCACTGCCGACAATCGCACCGGCTGCATTTAAGATCTCAATCGCTGCATTCGGCGTGGCCGTTCCTGTAACTGGATACCCATCGGTACTATTGCCGCTGATCGCTGCTGTCGGTGTCGCCACACTAAGTGGATTTACGACGACTGTTGCTGCATCACTTGGTGTTTCCCCATCGAGGGTCGCTACCACGGAAACTATTTCTCCTTGAGAAACCTCGGGCACCGTTGCCGTCCAATTGCCTTCATCATCTGCTTCGGCAGTGACGGGCTCTGCGTCACCAATCGTTACCGAAACTGTCGCACCAGGTTCAGCTGTACCACTGATGGTCGTGTCGCCGGCTGTCACTGATTCAATCGTTGGGACTGCAGTTTGATCCAAAGGTACTGTGATTGGTGCAGCCGCACTGCGGTAATCTTGACCACCGGCTGTGACTACCGCCACCACCCGTAAGGTTTCAGCTGGAGACGCATCATCACTCGTCAACGTGATCGTATATTGGCCTTCGTCATTGGCAGTGCCAGTACCTACGACTTCGTCATCGGCATTCAAGATTTCGATGGCTGCATTGGCTGGTGCCGTTCCCGTTACTGGGTACCCATCAGTACTATTGCCGCTGATCGTCGCGGTTGGCGTAGCGATCGTCAACCCATTGACCCCAACACTGATTGGTGCACTTGGGTCTTTGTCTGGTGCTTGTGCGACCACTGTGACGGTTTCTCCTTCAGAAACTTCAGGAACTTCAACTGTCCAATTGCCCTCGTCATCGGCTTCACCAGTCACAGGTTCTTCACCTGGGATCGTTACCGTCACGGTAGCGCCTGGTTCGGCAGTTCCACTGATCGTCGTATCCCCGGCGTTGATTGGGTCGATGGTTGGTAATGCTGTTTGTTCAAGCTCATCTGCTGGGACCGTCACTGGTGTGGCAGGACTGCGATACTCATCCCCGCCAGCTGTTACGATCGCAACGACAGACAAGGTTTCTTCTGGTGCTGCATCGGCTGGTGCGATGGTTACCGTATAGTTTCCATCCCCATCGGCTGTGCCAGTACCGATCACATCGCCTGCTTCATTTAGCACTTCGATCGCTGCATTCGCTGGAGCAGTCCCCGTGATTGGATAACCATCAGTACTATTTCCGCTGATGATCGCTGTTGGTGCTGCCACCGTCACTCCATTGACTCCAACGCTGATTGGCGCGCTTGGCTCTTTGCCTTCGGCTTCCGCAACGACTGTGACTGTATCGCCACCAGAGACTGCTGGCACTTCTGCAAGCCAGTTTCCTTCGTCATCCGTTTCAGCCGTTACTGGTTCTTGATCGGTGATCGTCACAGTAACCGTCGACCCTGGTTCTGCCGTTCCGCTAATCGTGGTATCACCTGCTGTGACCGGATCGATCGTTGGTGTCCCTGTTTGTTCAATGTCTGCTGGTACCGTGATTGGCGTGGCATTACTACGGTAGTCTTGACCACCCGCTGACACAACTGCCACCACCTGCAAGGCTTCTTCTGGCGTCACATCGGTTGGATCTAAGGTCACGGTATAAGCACCCGTGTCATCCGCCGTCGTGCTACCAACAACATCGCCTGCTTCATTCAAAATCTCAATTGCCGCATTCGGCGTCGTTGTTCCGCTGACTGGATAGCCATCCGTGCTATTGCCTGTGATGGAAGCGCTCGGTGCACTGACCGTAACACCATCAACGGTCACGGTAATCGGTGCACTTGGATCTTTGCCTTCAGCTTCGGCAACGACTGTTACCGTATCGCCTTCTGATAATTCAGGAACCGTCGCTTCCCAGTTGCCTTCGTCATCGGCTTCAGCCGTGATCGGATCGCCTTTAGGCAGCGTGATCGTCACTGTTGCCCCTGGTTCAGCCGTTCCGCTGACAGTCGTATCCCCAGCTGTTACTGGGTTGATCGTTGGTGTTTCCGTCAAGTTTTCTACATCATCTGCAGGAACTACAAGCGGTGTGCCTGTACTGCGATAGTCTTCACCACCAGCCGTCACGATCGCTTCCACCCGCAAGTTGTCGCCAGCTGCCACCTCTTGAGGATCAAGGGTGATCGTGAAGTTGCCATCGTCATCGGCTGTTCCACTACCAACGACATCGCCTGCTTCATTCAAAATTTCAATCGCTGCATTGGCAGTCGCTGTTCCCGTTACTGGATACCCATCTGTGCTATTCCCAGTGATCGTAGCCGTTGGCGCCGCCACGGTTAAACCGCTTACACTCACGGTGATTGGGGCACTCGGATCTTTGCCTTCAGACTCAGCTACGACCGTCACGGAATCGCCTTCTGCCAATTCAGGAACCGTTGCTTCCCAGTTGCCTTCATCATCGGCTTCAGCCGTGATTGGGTCGCCTTCAGGAAGCGTGATCGTTACCGTTGCCCCCGGTTCGGCTGTCCCACTAACGGTCGTATCTCCAGCACTGACTGGATCGATCGTTGGTGTTTCCGTCTGCAGGATATCTGCAGGCACCACAACAGGTGTCGGGTTGCTTCGATAGGTTTCGCCGCCAGCGGTCACAACTGCCGTTACATTCAAGGTTTCTTCCGCGGCAACATCTGCTGGATCTAACGTCACCGTATAAACGCCATTCTCATTGGCAGTACCTGTTCCGACAATTTCGCCATCCGCATTGGTGATCTCAATGGCCGCATTTGGTGCAGCTGTTCCAGTCACTGGATAGCCTTCTTGACTATTTCCTGTGATTGAAGCCGTCGGAGCATTGACCGTTAAGGCGGACACGGTGGTGCTTGCTGGCTGACTTGGTGTTTGTCCTGCTAGTTCGGCAACAGCTGAAACTGTATCGCCCTCTGACACTTCGTCCACATCAACACGCCAATTGCCCTCTTCATCGGCTTCCGTCACGATCGGATCTGCCCCGTTGACGGTCACAGTAATCGAGGCACCAGGCTCAGCCGTTCCGCTGACGCTTGTATCCCCAGCAGTCACTGGTTGGATCGTTGGTGTTCCTGTTTGTTGCTCGGCATCATCTGCTGGAACGACGATTGGCGTATTGCCACTGCGGTACGTTTGGCCGCCAGCAGTGACGATTGCAGCAACATTCAAGTTTTCATTTTCTGCTACATCTGCTGGGTTCAATGTGATACTGTAGTTGCCGTTCTCATTTGCCGTCCCAGTGCCAACGACTTCACCATCGGCATTGGTGATTTCAATAGCTGCATTTGCTGCGGCTGTCCCCGTCACAGGATACCCATCGGTGCTGTTTCCTGTAATCGAAGCCGTTGGGGCATTGACCACTGGAGCCACTACCGTTGCCGTCGCAGGTTCACTCGCCGATTCCTCATCCGCTTCCGCTACTGCTGTGACTGTATCACCTTCCACCAATTCAGGGACATCCGCCGTCCAATTGCCGTCACCATCTGCGGTTGTGGTAATAGGTGCACCGCCGTTGATCGCCAATGTGATGGCTGCGCCTGGCTCAGCTGTTCCGCTGATCGTCGTTTCCCCTGCTGTCAATGGATTGATCGTTGGTGTATCGGTTTGATCTTCTGGTGTATCTGGTGCAAACCAAATCGAGTTATTGCCGTCAGCATCCGTAAATAAATCAATCGTGATGAGGTCAAGCTGAGACATTGTTGCTTCAAAGCGAGCTTCGTAAGGATTAGATGGATTCGCCACACCATTTTCAACCAATTGTGCATAGGTCGGACTGGTAACATTCGTTGGAATGACCACATTGGTTTGGCCTAAAACAGAAGCAGAAGCGACCTGATCTGCTAGATTGGTCGTAGCATTCAAGACATTTTGAGCAGTTTCAACAGTGCCATTTAAAGTCGCTTTGGCGGTATTGACCGTCGTTTGTACCAGTGTATTGATCCCGCTGATCAAGGTACCAATTCCTGGGATTCCGCTGGCACCATCTAGAATACTGACTTGAATCTGTGCCGCTTGTAAATTATCAAGAATTTGATTGATACGCTGATTGACAACGATAAATAAACCATCATCCACATTGGCAATCAGGGCACGTTCGTTTTCGGTTAATCCAGCTGGAACTTCAAAATTCGCTTGGCCAAATTGTCCGAGTTGATTTAGTAAGTCTAACTGGGTCGTAATTTCAGCTAAGTTGACGGAAATGATACGACTAACATTGACGAGAGAAGCCGCCTCATACAACGGATTCGGTACAGGAAGAATGTCGCCAATCGTAGGAGGAATATCCAATGCGTCAGCTAAATTTTGATTGACGATTCCATCCACCGTGCTGATCAAGGTATTGACTGCTGGTGTGACTGTCCCGATCAATGTTTGCAAGGCTGGGAAATTTCCCAATTGTAGTGTCACATTGGTGGAAATTGAGGCATTTCCTGCCGGTTGAACCAAACCAGTAAGCCCTTGAGGAACCCCAACAACTGCGACTTTATCCCCATTCAAGACATCAACCGTTACTGCATTTGATCCAGAAATCGAGAAATTGACTTGGTTCGTTGCACCAGGCGTTGCATAAGGTGCAGACGCACTCGTGCCTGAGTTATTAGACGCTGTGATATCTGAGAAAAGTTCAGCTGAAACCAAAGCAGCTTCAACCGTCGTTGGTGCCCATAATAAACTTGCTGGCACGACCACCGTACTCGTCAACAACATCCCACTGACAGTTAAATTCGCAATAATATTTTTCTTTGTTCGAACGCGTGTGTTTTTCTTTGAATCCATGAGCTTTTTGTAATTTATGCCTTTCATTCATTCTCCTCCTGTTCGAAATAATTTAACCGACAAAAGATAAAACTGATGATCTCTGGAATGTTTCCTGCCCCCTTTAAAACCAGATGAAAATCTATTTCAACCCAACACCCAAAGGCATAGAGAGAAAACAAAAGTTACCGATAGCTCAGCGAAGATTTTTTCGCCTGCTTTCTGAAAAACCCAGTGATTTTTGTTCAAATAGTTTCACAGCACATTAGAATGCGCTTGTGAAAACCGAGAGATAAAATAACTAATCGAACACACTGTGTAACAAAATTCTAGCAAATTTATTTCTTTCCAACAAATTATAAACACGATAAATAATTAAAAAAACACTGAAATTAACTATATTTATCTTATAAACAGGCGCATAACGATAAAAAGTTATCATTTTTTATCAAAAAAAGCACCTTACTCCTTATAATTAATCAATACAATGAATACGATTACATTTGTTTCTTTATACTCAAGAAGAGAGAAAAACGATGATGTTGTTTTTTCTTGTCTTCAACCCCGTTTTTTACCTACGAAAATAAAAAAAACAAAAATAATTCAGGCGTTTTTCACGATATTGTCTAAAATAACTCTTACCGACGAAAAAAATGGGCTCGAAAAGCTCCAGAACGTTCTGTGAAAAAAGGAATGAAAATCTCCTATTAAAATCGAGCGTGAGCAATCATGAAATGAAATTTCTTCAATCGCCATTTACTTTTTCTTTCAACGAAATTCTTCAGCAGCTATTTGGTCTTATATTTTGGACATAAGCATTCATTCGCTTCTTTTTGTTTATACTTGCTGGTAAGAAGGAAACGCAGCTGCCCAATCGTCTTCTTCTAATACCACATAAGGAGCATGAGAAGATGGATTGGTTAGTAATGATTCTTGTATTGATATGTCTTAGTTTTGTCTGAGAAAGAAATGTAAGGGAGAAGATTATGAAAAAAGAAATCGTAACAAGTTTAATGACCACAGCAATTTTAGGAACCTTCACTGTTAAAACCTGCTTCGCACAGGAAAAAAGCGCATCATATTTGACCGATCCAATCACTCATCACGTCTTATTAAAAGATGGTGATTATTGGTATGACGAAGGCAAGGCCGTTCCCAAGGAATACGCGGAGCAACTGATTGCAAACGAGCAATTAAGTAAACCTGTACAGGAGCCTGATCCTCGTCCGACTATGCATGTTCCTTCACAAAGACAACCAGTATGTCAACCACAGCAGATACCAGTGCCGAAAAAACAAAATGAGCAAACTATTCCCACCTCAAAAGAACCATTTGCCGTTCCAGAAATGAAACCTGAAAAATCCGAGCAACCTGCATCAACCATAGAACCCATAAGAACGCCTCAAGCGGTCCCACCTGCTGTTCCAAAACCTATAGGTAAAGTGGCGCAAGAGGTAATACCTATGAGCGCTCCCCATGCTGTACCTGGTGCTACGCCAACTGTCATAAACCAAAAGCAGGAATCTCTGGTTCCGACGAAAACTCCAATTGCTGTACCTGAGAAAATTCCTGTTCCTTTAGTAACCTTTGATTCCTTAGTGCCGAATAAAGTGCCTTATGCTGTACCTGGTGCTACACCAACTGCGATCAACCAAAAGCAGGAATTGCTGGTTCCGACGAAAATTCCGATGGCT
>NZ_NIBN01000001.1:1553459-1556829 GCF_002174385.1 Enterococcus sp. 6D12_DIV0197 | reverse complement strand
ATAAAGTGCCTTATGCTGTACCTGGTGCTACGCCAACTGCGATCAACCAAAAGCAGGAATTGCTGGTTCCGACGAAAATTCCGATGGCTGTACCTAGTAAGATACCGACGCCTTTAAACCAAACGGAATTCCCGCAACCTGGAATTCCTGTCAATGCTGAACCTAAAGCAATGACGATTGTTCACCCTAAAGGAAAAGAACAGATTGCAGCCCTTCCGTCATCTAAAGCAACGACAACGAAAAATTTGGATAACGGCATTCATAGACAACAGAAAAGCAACACTCCTTCTAGAGTCAAATCGATCAGAAAAATACTTGTTCAACAAAAACCTAAAGAACCATCTAAGAAAAACTTTGACAATACTGAAGAGCGCGAAAATACCCGACTAAATCATAAGCAACAGATCAATTCATACACTGCAGCTGACAATAGCTATTTACCCAAAACAGGTGAAAATAGACTTTTATCCTTTTTTATGCAAGCTGTTGGGATAATGGTCATTGGAATTGCTGGACTACTTTTCTTTCGAAAGAAAGGTCGCCATGAGAAATAAAAAAAAAACGTGAGAACCCGGCGTTCTCACGTTTTTCAATTGATTTGGTTTATTTTTGTATCTGTCTAACTAGCAATCATCACAAAAACTACCAACTGTTTTCTCATAAAATAAGTTGAGGTCTGAAATATAAGACCTTTTTAATTCCTACACTGGACTTGTTTTACTATAATGGGGATACATGATTTCATTAATTCAATGAGAGCGGAGGCTTTCTTATGTATGGCGAAACGATCAGACAAATCCGATTGAAAAAAGGCTTCACCCAAAAAGAAGTCTATGGCACGATTATTTCAAAATCCTATGCCATCGAATTTGAAAAAGGCAAGCATCAGATTGCTGCCAACCTGCTGTTGCAAATCTTAGAAAATCTATCAATGGATATCGATGAATTTCTCTATATCGCGAATGGCTATCGGCTGGATGAGCAAAACAGCTACAACCATCGGTACACGCAATATTCAAACAAGCACGATATCAACCAGTTACAAATTCTATTACAGGAGCTGCAGCAAACCTCTAGCCGACTTAACAATGTCCGCATTGCAGAGGTTCGCTCACGGATTCGCATGCTGCAATGCTTGGCAGAGCATGGCGTCTATCGGAAACGTGCGGTTTTGGAATGTGATCGTCAAACGATTATCTCCTATCTCGTTGATGTTGAGAGCTGGACGTTACAAGAAATCCAACTATTTGGCAACACCATCGACCTGTTGGACAACGACCATAATTTCCTCTTCTTCAAAAAAGTATCCAAGATGCTCGAATACTACATCGATATGGAAAAAGGTCGGGAAATCTATTGCGCACTACTGATCAATTTGATCGAATATACGCTAAAACACCAGCAATACGATGCGACGGAAGTTCTCGTCGTCCAATTAAAACTTTTGGCGACAGACTACAAAGAATTTTTCCACCAAGCCGTCTGCAAGTTTTTCCAAGGCGTGTTGCTCATAAGAACCGGCGATCAAAAAGCTGGTGAAACGATCACGCAAAAGATGTTGGCTATTATGCGAGAATTGGATCAAGGTGCCCTTGCCGATGATTTTGCTTTACTACTGGATGATGACTACCTCCGAGCATTTGCCTCCTCCGAGTGATAAAGCGGCAACTGCAGCGTTCGTTTTTAAAAAAAGGAAGCGATGATTGCCATCACTTCCTTTTTCAGCTATTAGCTAACACTGCGTTCATCTGTTGCACCAAAGTATTGATACATTGGTTTTTGGCTGCCATTGAGCAATTGATCCACCGTCACAAATTCATAGCCTTGCGCTTTCAGCGTTTGAATAATACCAGGTACGGCTTGAACGGATTTCGGATGAATATCATGGAGCAAAATAATCGATCCATCGTAAACATTGTTTTGGACGACCTTCAAAATCTTGTTTGGATCTTTCAGCTTCCAATCCTCGGTATCAACACTCCATTGAATGATCGATTTTCCTGCCGCTTGGGCGCTTTGTTGATCGATCGCTCCATATGGCGGGCGCAAATTTTTAGGCAAGACCCCTGTCGCCTGATAGATGGCTTTGTCCGTTTTGGTTATTTCCGCTTTGACCTCCTCTGGCGACAACGTATTTAATTGCGGATGTGAATAGGAGTGACTGGCAATTTCATGCCCTTCCTCATGGACTTTTTTCGCGACTTCAGGGTATCGATCCACCATTTGGCCTAATTCGAAAAACGTCGCCTTCACATCATTGTCTTTCAAGATTTTTAAGAGATCCAATGTCGAGGTATCGTTTGGTCCATCATCGAAAGTCAACGCAACATATTTTTTGTTTTCGTCTAACATCGCTTGTTGCTCTTTCAATTGATCCGCATTGACCAGCTCTGGATCAATAAAGGGCGCAATCTCTTTGTAAGCCAAAGTGATCTCGGATACGCCTGTTTGATTTTGCGGCAACTGGAGCGTTATTTTTTCAGGATCATAAGTAAACTTTGAATCATAGGTGATTCGGTCCATCCCCAAGACCGCATCAATGATTTTAGTCGGTTCTTTGGCTTGATCCAAAAGCTTTTGTTGAATCACTTGCTGGATTCCTAGCAAGCTGCCTTCATCTGGAATCAAGTCTTTCAAGGATAATTCATTGCCGGTTTTCTCGGAAATAAAAATTGGATCGGCAACCACGCTATCCGCATCTTCAAAGCGACCAGTTTCCCGATTCCAAACATAGCTGTCCGCTTTTAAAGAATAGGTTGACACTTTCGATGCGACAGCTTGTGCTTCAATTCGAGCAACAGTGACTGTCTCTTTGTCGGTGTGTTTTTTGCATAATTTGTTCGCCATGGTCGACAATTTCTTGCTTGCATCTTTGACAGGAATCGTACTTTCTTCTTTTGGTCGGAAAATCAATTCTTTCTTGTCCCCATTAGACAATGTTTCGAGTTTTGCTGGGATTCCCTCTTTAACTTGTTCTTCTTGGATCGATGCCAATAACTTTTCAGCAGCAGCCTCATATTTTTCCCGTGCCAAGGCTTCTTGCTGCTTCAACGTAAAGGCGATATAGCCGCCAGTGGCGATAATGACAATTGTCAGAAGCGTCATCAATGAAAAGAGATACTTACGATGGGTTGGCTTCTTTTTAGAAACTTGACGATTGGCGGTTGGCGTGCGTTTTGCCGTTCCCGTTGTTTGCTTTTGATGTGATTCGACCCTTGAAAAAGGTGCTTGTTTTTCAGACGTCGCTTCTTTATGTTGTGAATTATTTGAATCATTGCTTGATTTCTTCATAAACATTCTCCCTAAAACATAATAACGTAAACAAAATGTAACATAATCGTAATAATATTTCAACAGTGTTACAGAGATT
>NZ_NIBN01000001.1:1545470-1553359 GCF_002174385.1 Enterococcus sp. 6D12_DIV0197 | reverse complement strand
GTGTTACAGAGATTCTTATAAACTTCTCTTTTTTTTCACCATTTTTGAGAATTGTTCTAATAAATCTTTTATTTTGATACTAATAAAAGCAAGCCTATCAGCCATGATATCGTATTCACTCCGTTTTATTTTCGTTTAAAAATAATGAGAGAGATCTTTTTGTACTTTGATGTTTTTTCTGTTTATAATTCAGCGTGTGGCAATTACTTTAAAGGATGTGTTCAAAATGAAACACAAGTCAGCAACGTATTTATTTATTCTTACATTAGTCATCGGTTTAACCTATCAAATGCTTCCCTATACACCCCTAAGCGATTCCGTTTTATCCATCATTGGTACTGTATGGAATGTGATTTTGGCATTTGGTGCAGGGTACTTTCTCTTACGAAGGACCTTTTTGGAACAATTCAAGCATTTTCGTTTCATCGTTTTATTATGGGGTGTCCCTTTCGTCATTTTGACTGGCGTGTTCTTTTCCTTTATTTATGCCGCTATTTTTGGACAACCAACAACCAACTCGATCAGCGAAACCATCACTGTCCAAATGGTCTTTTTGCAAGTCCCCTTTATGCTGATGGGAGAAGAATTGCTTAGTACCAATCTCTTGTTAGCTTTACAGAAAAAAGGATTCTCTTTCCTCTGGTCTTCCATCATTTGCAGTGTGCTGTTCGCTTTGTGGCATATCCCAGCGTACGGTTTTCATCCAGCACAATTATTGATCACCTTGATGCCCGCAAGATTGGCACTCAACTACGTCTGGAAAAAATCCAATAGTGTTTGGGTCAGCTGGATCTGCCATTTTCTTTATGATGGACTCGGTTTTATTTCATTCTTTCGTTAAATAATCAAAAAAAGGACAGCTGAATCGTAGCTGTCCTTTTTTGATAGTCAGTAACGCCTTACCCCAATGACTTACTTGATCGCTATTTTCGCTTTCTGAAATAAAGCCAGCTTGCCGTGGCGACGAAGCACAAACCAACTACAAATGGGAACAACGTCCCCTGTTCATCGGTCTGCGGCAATCTTTGTGCAGAAGCGCTTTTTTTCGAAACAACAGTCGCCGTTGGTTCTTTTTTATCAGAAATAATGACGGTTGCTGCATTTTCTTTTGTATAAACATACGTCACAGTTGCCTCTTCCTTACCGAATGTACCTTTGGCATTTTGCGGCAGCCGACTTTCGTCTACTATGTAGCCTTCGATTGTTAGTTGAAATTCTTCTGTACTAGCATCGTAAGAGTCGCCCACATTCCCGCTAATCGTTTGAGAAGCGTGAATTTCTTTGCCTTCTGTATCTACGTATTCGACCGTTACATCCACTGCTGGTATCGGATTTTCTTTGTAGATGTAGGTGACGGTTTGTGCCGTTTCGCTAAATACGCCTTTACTATTTTCTGGCAATTGACTTCCATCTAGTGTATAGCCATCGATCGATAGTTTATATTGATCTGTACTTGCATCGAAAGAGTCGCCCACATTCCCGCTAATCGTTTGGCTAGCGTGGATTTCGTTGCCTTCTAAATCTACATACTCAATCGTGACATCAGCTGCGGGTACAGGTTTTTTTTTGTAGATATAAGTGACGGTTTGCGCTGATTCGCTAAACACACCTTTAAGATTTTCTGGCAATTGGCTTTCGTCTAAGGTGTAGCCATCGATTGTTAGTTGATATTTTTCTGTGCTAGCATCATAAGAGTCGCCTATGTTTCCACTGATCGTTTGGCTAGCGTGAATCTCGTTGCCTTCTGTATCCACATACTCCACTGTTACATCCGCTGCAGGTGTCGGATTCTTTGTATACACATAGGTGACTGTTTGTGCTGTTTCGCTAAATACACCTTTACTATTTTCTGGTAATTGAGTTTTATCTAGTGAGTAACCTTCGATCGTTAATCGATATTGTTCCGTACTGGCATCGTATGTATCACCCACATTACCGCTAATTTTTTTAGCAGCGTGAATTTCGTTGCCTTCTACATCTACATACTCAATCGTGACACCCGCTGCGGGTACAGTTTTTTTTGTGTAGATATAGGTGACGGTTTGTGCCGTTTCGCTAAATACACCTTTAAGATTTTCTGGCGACTGGCTTTCATCCAATGTATAGCCATCGATTTTTAGTTTATATTGATCTGTACTAGCATCGAAAGTGTCGCCCACATTACCGCTAATCGTTTGAGAGGAGTGTATTTCGTTGCCTTCTGTATCCACATATTCAACAGTTACATCCGCTGCGGGTATCGGATTTTTTTTGTAGATGTAGGTGACGGTTTGCGCTGTTTCGCCAAATACACCCTTACTGTTTTCTGGTAATTGGCTTTCGTCTAAAGTGTAGCCTTCAATCACTAATTGATAGTTCTTCGTGCTGACATCGTATGGTTCGCCTACGTTTCCACTTATAATTTGAGAAGGATGAATTTCGTTGCCTTCTGTATCCACGTACTCGACTGTTACATCCGCTGCTGGTATAGGATTTTCTGTGTAGATATAGGTGACGATTTGCGCCGTTTCGCCAAATACACCTTTAAGATTTTCTGGCAACCGGCTTTCGTCTAAAGTGTAGTCTTCGATTGTTAGTTGGTATTTTTCTGTGCTGGCATCGTAAGAGTCGCCTACGTTTCCACTGATCGTTTGGCTAGCGTGGATTTCGTTGTCTTCTCTATCTACATACTCGATCGTGACATCCGCTGCTGGTATCGGATTTTTTGTATAGATGTAAGTGATGGTTTGTGCTGTTTCACTAAACACACCTTTACTGTTTTTTGGCAATTGACTTTCGTCTAGTGTATAGCCATCGATCGATAGTTTATATTGATCTGTGCTTACATCGAAAGAGTCGCCTACATTCCCGCTAATCGTTTGACTAGCGTGGATTTCGTTGCCTTCTAAATCTACATACTCAATCGTGACATCAGCTGCGGGTACAGGATTTTTTGTGTAGATATAAGTGACGGTTTGCGCTGATTCGCTAAACACACCTTTAAGATTTTCTGGCAATTGGCTTTTATCTAAAGTGTAGCCTTCGATTGTTAGCTGATATTTTTCTGTACTAGCATTATAAGAATCGCCCACATTTCCACTGATAATTTGAGAAGGATGAACTTCTTTGCCTTCTGTATCTACGTACTCAACCGTTATATCCGCTGCTGGTATCGGATTTTTTGTGTAAATGTAGGTGATGGTTTGTGCTGTTTCACTAAATACGCCTTTACTGTTTTCTGGTAATTGGCTTTCATCTAGTGTATAGCCATCGATCGATAGTTTATATTGATCTGTGCTGGCATCGTAAGACTCACCTACGTTTCCACTGATCTTTTGCGAAGCGTGAATTTCGTTGCCTTCTAAATCTACATACTCAATCGTGACATCCGCTGCTGGTATCGGATTTTCTGTGTAGATATAGGTGACGGTTTGCGCCGTTTCGCCAAATACACCTTTACTATTTTCTGGCAATTGGCTTTCGTCTAGTGTATAGCCATCGATCGATAGTTTATATTGATCTGTGCTAACGTCGAAAGAGTCATCCACATTCCCGCTAATCGTTTGAGAGGAGTGTATTTCTTTTCCTTCTAAATCTACATACTCAACCGTGACATCCGCTGCTGGTATCGGATTTTTTGTGTAAATGTAGGTGACGGTTTGTGCTGTTTCGCTAAACACGCCTTTACTGTTTTCTGGTAATTGGCTTTCGTCTAGGGTGTAACCGTCAATTGATAACTTATACTCATCCGTACTAGCATCATATGAAGCACCAATGGTACCAGATAAAGTCTTCGTTTCATGGATTTCTTGCCCTTGAGTATCAAGATATCTGACAGTTACCTCTCCCACCTGCTCCGGGTCAACAATGACATTGACTACATGGGTTGTATATACACTATATGAGGCTTGTCTAGCCATAAAAATTGCTACGTAAGTCCCCGGTTTGCTCGGATCAACATTTGTGTAGTACGGAAAGATCTGTGAGTCAGAAATACTTTTTTCTATGTTGCCGCTAAAATTTAACTTAAACGCCTCGATCCCTAATGCCTGTGTTGAGAAATCGAAGTTACTGTTTACAGGAATATGAATCGTATCGGGGCTATCTCCAAAAGCATACTCGCCTACAATTTGACGCTCATAAAGTGCCAATGTTTTGGTTTCTCCTGCTTGCAAATTGATAGAATTTCCAATCGATGTAAATGCGTAGTTCAATCTTTGATTCGTTGTACCCACTTGCTTAATAAAGTAGCCCCCTGAAGGAACCTGAATCGTTACCTTTCCTGAACTGTCCGTGACTAACAACGTCACTTCACCAGATGTCGAGGAGGTCAATGTGAAATAAGCGCCTTGGATTGGCTGGTTTGAATTACTATCTAAAACTTGAACCGTCAGTTGCGCATTGACAGCTCTTGCAGACGACGGATCAACAGAAGAAGGGACATTATTTACAGGGCTTGCAGCAGGTTCTTCTTTATTTTCTGATCCGCTGATGGCTTCTTTACTGTCACTACTTGCTTGTGTTTGTTCGTTCTCAGCATCCACGCGCGCTGAGGTCGTTGTTGTTAGCGTATGATTTTCTACTTGAGAGGTAGCTTGTCCAGCATCCGCAGAAGCATTCGTATCATCAGATTGTACAGTTTTCACTTCTTCCTGATCCACCTGCGGAGATTCTGAAAACACTTGGCTTTCCGCCACTACCTGAAATGCTGGCGTTACCACCGCAACACTTAATAAGATTACTAAAGATAGAATATATTTAAACTTCTTTTTCACAAACTTTCACCTTAACCTTCTTTTTCAAAATTAAACCCTTTTTATCCAAACTTTTTTTACGCCTAAAAATCATTATAATTTATTAATTTTTAATTTACAAACAATTTTTTATTTAGCGTATCATCCACTCCTATCAAAAAATTTTTATGCGGACACATGAAATACCATTGATCGTTTGTATACTTAATTCACTTGTCATCGCATTGCATCACCTCTTCAGAATTTTATAATTCAAGCACCCTCTTTTTCAAGCAAATCCAGTGCAAATCAGCGCAAAGTTCCTTTGCATCCTTGTTTTATCAATGATTTCATTTTCATAAAAAGGAAACTATTTTTTACTTAATCGTGACTTTCTTTTTTCGAATGATTCGAGTAAGACTGTCTTCTACTCTGAATATATGCTATCTTTGAACATTTTCCACTTCATATATGACAATTGTTACTTATTACAGATGAAGGATTCGCTGAAAAAAATCGAGCACTTTCAGGAAATTTTTTAGGAATACCCGACATAAGCTCATTTAAATTTAATCTTTTAAGAATAAAGAAAAGAACTTGTGCATTTTTTCGTTAAATCGAGCTTTACAATTGTTTCTTTGAACCGCTTTATGATAGGATATGTCAGAAGGAGCATTGAAATGACTATAGCTGAAAAAATAAAAGAGCGTCGCTTGAAATTAGGACTCACCCAACAAGAAGTTTCCGAAAAATTATTTGTTACTAGACAAACGATCTCAAATTGGGAAAACAACCGAAGTACCCCAGACATCGATACATTGATCAAATTAAGTGATCTCTATCAAATCGATTTAGAGTCACTACTAAAACCAGAACAATTAGCAGAAGAACCAGAAATAAAGAGTGACGAAAAGAAATCAACCTTTCGCCTTCCTCTATACTTGCTCAATTTAACTGCAGTCGTCGCTTGCGTTTTCACCGACTTCTTAACACCAACAGGAACAATGACCCTATGGACAGCTGCTGCACATTTTTTGTTACTAGTTAACTTTGTCCTTTTATTCGGCTTTTTCCTCACAAAAAAAAGACCCCTCCCTGCAAAAACAATTGTCTTTGCATTAGGAAAAGGTCTGATGATCTTAGCCATTATATTAGGTTTTACTCTTTGGTCGAATAAAGGAGCTTCCGCAGATGCGTTACATCTGATTGGCCATAATTATGGTCATTTTATCTATTTGACGTTTAAAGCAATTGGGGTGATTTATTTGTTTGATTGGCGGAAGTTTGAGATGTAAGAATTAATTGAGACTCTACCAATTATTGGATTGATGATTCAGATTTGTTTCTTCAATCCTATATTACCATACCATTCTTCAGTCCCTATGAATCGAAGTCACTTTTCAATTAGATTCTTTCCGCCAACTCTTTGATATAACTCCGAAGTTCATCTTTGATTTCAGGATGTTTTAATCCATATTCAATGTTTGCTTCAACCATTCCTAGCTTGTCACCAACATCATACCGTTTGCCTTTAAATTCATGAGCAAATACCCGTTGGATCTTGTTTAGTGAATCGATCGCATCAGTAAGTTGAATTTCATTTCCTGCTCCTGGTTCTTGATCTTCTAGTATTCCAAAGATTTCTGGCCGCAAAAGGTAGCGACCAATAATTGCTAAATCACTCGGAGCATCTGCAGGTGATGGTTTTTCGATAAATTCGCTCACGCTATATAAATCTTTTGCGGCTTCTTCACTGGGATTAATGATGCCATATTTTGACGTGTCTTCATGAGGAACTTTCATGACCGCAAGAGTGGATGCGTTCGTTTTCTCGTAATTGTTGATCAGCTGCTTTGTTAATGGAACATCATCTTTCATAATATCATCTCCCAGCATGACGATAAATGGCTCATCGCCTACAAAAGCTTTTGCTTGAAGAACGGCATGACCTAAACCTAAAGGACGTTTTTGACGAATAAAATGCAAGTTGATTCCTGTCGTTTCTTCAACAAGTGCCAAAAGCTCTTTTTTCCCTTTTGATGATAGGTTTGATTCCAATTCAAAGTTTGAATCGAAATGATCTTCAATTGGACGTTTCGCTTTTCCTGTCACAACTAAAATATCTTCAATTCCTGAAGCAATTGCTTCTTCAACAATGAATTGAATCGTTGGTTTATCAACGATTGGTAACATTTCTTTTGCGATTGCTTTTGTTGCTGGTAAAAATCTGGTCCCTAACCCTGCTGCAGGAATAACAGCTTTACGAACTTTTTTCATTTTTGCCCCTCCAAAAGAATATTAGTTATCTCCAAAAATATCTCTCGTATATACCTTTTCTTTTACATCTTCGAGAATACTTTCAAAACGATTACTTACAATGATATCCGAAAAGTCTTTAAATTCTTCAAAATCCTTAATCACTTTAGAATTAAAGAACGTTTCCTCGTTAAGGGATGGTTCATACACCACCACCTCGATTCCTTTTGCTTTAATACGCTTCATAATACCTTGAATCGATGAATATCTAAAATTATCAGAATTAGCTTTCATTGTTAAGCGATAAATCCCTACAGTTTTGGGGTTTTTAGCCAGAATCTGGTTAGCTATAAAATCTTTTCTAGTTGTATTGGCATCGACAATTGCGCCAATAATATTACTTGGCACATCTTCATAATTTGCACGCAACTGCTTCGTATCTTTGGGTAAGCAATAACCACCGTAACCAAACGAAGGGTTGTTATAATGAGAACCTATTCTTGGATCTAAACCCACCCCTTCGATAATTTGACGACTATCTAGTCCACGTGTCTCTGCGTAAGTATCTAGTTCATTGAAATAAGCTACTCGCAAGGCTAGATACGTATTTGAGAAGAGCTTAATTGCCTCCGCCTCTGTAGAGTTTGTTAGCAAAACAGTTACATCCTCATCCCATGCATTCTCTTTGAACAAACTGGCTACTTCTTCTCCCCGATCAGAAACTTCTCCTACAACGATACGAGAAGGATGTAAGTTATCATAAAGAGCTTTGCCTTCTCGAAGGAATTCTGGAGAGAAAATAATATTTTCAGTTTTAAATTTTTCTTTGACATCAAGGGTATATCCAACAGGAACAGTGGATTTTATGATAAACGTTGCATCAGGACGAATCTCCAAAGCTTTTTCTATTACGTCTTCAAC
>NZ_NIBN01000001.1:1538607-1539590 GCF_002174385.1 Enterococcus sp. 6D12_DIV0197 | reverse complement strand
ATCTTCGATTCCTGAAAAAAACCAGGTAATATCAAATATGCAACTAAATATAGTGATACCATTTACTATAAAAAAAATATCATCTGATAGGAATACTGCAAATATTAGATAAGTTATTAAAGTTAAAGATGAAAAAATTAAATTAAAAAAAGCTAACTCCCAAAATTTTTGGGACATTCTCAACTTATTTTGCCTAACTATTGATATTTCTCTAACACCATAATTTGCAATGCCCAGTCCCGCGACTAATACAAAATAAGAAGTTATAGAATTCACATAATTATATTTTCCGATACCTGCTGGTCCAAGGGCATTGGAGACAACAGGTATAGTAATTATAGGTAATATAATCAATAAGACTTGATATGATGCTTGATAAAAAAAATTTACAATAAGTTTCTTTCTCATTATTTTCCCAACTTAATATATTTTTGTTATACGATCTACAGAATTTCTATTGCTTTTGGGTACTAAAACTTCTTCTTCCATTTTACCACAGGCGATAAACATAATTAAAACTTCATTTTCTGGGATTCTCAATATTTCTCTTATTAATTTTGCTTTATCTAATGAAACATTTGTAGAAAGTGCACAAGCACCGATACCTTGATATTCTAAAGAATACAAGATACTCATTGAGAAAAGACCGCCATCTATAAATGCTTGATTTCTTTCTTCCATTCTTAAAAATGCTGTTACGTCACTAGTAATTAATAGCAGCTTATCGGGTTGATTATATCCTTTAAACCCTCCTTGTAACTGCAGTAATCTACTTATCAAATCCTGATTTGTTATAACTTTCACTCTTGCAGGTTGTCTATTACAAACACTAGGAGACTTTAAACTTATTTGTATTGCCTCTTTAATTTTTTCTATTTCTACTGATGCATTTTTTTGAAAGTTTCTGACTGAGAACCTGTTTAAAGCCAAAGTTTTAAAATCAATGTTATTATTATTTTGCTTGTGTTGAGTATTTAAATTTA
>NZ_NIBN01000001.1:1529015-1532239 GCF_002174385.1 Enterococcus sp. 6D12_DIV0197 | reverse complement strand
ACAAGCTTGGTTACTAAAAAATCAGGTAAAATTTTCTTCAATTTATTCATAAGTACCTCTTATATTTTCTCTTTTAATAATTCAAATGGATCTGGCAATTGCTTAACATCATTAAGAACATTTTTTATTTTTACTGATTCTTCGAAACAATTCTGGTCAAGCTCGCTAATACAATTCTTGATTTCTTTCAAGTTTATATCATTTCTGACATCTAAAACATATTGACTTTGATCAAAAAGTTTAGCTAATTCTTGATATTTAATTGCCCAACCTAAAATAAGACAAGGAACCTTTTCTTTATAAGAATGCACCACCGAATGAAATCTAGACGCTATAGCATAATCAAACTGCTGTATTAATTTTTCAAACTCACTAGGTGTCATATCCTCACTAATTATTTTTACAGAATCATTATATTTAAATAAATCTTTGATAAGATGACAAGCCTCTATATCCTCACCTGAATGTCTTATTAAATAAATGTTTTTCCCTTTTTTTATCAACTCATTAACAATAGTGTTATAAACCTCTAATAATTCGTCTTTATTAGAGTGATCAAAGTTTCTCATATTAGGAATTATGGCTACACTTTTACTCGCAATAGTAAACTCTCGGTCCTCAGGTATATTATGGTAAATAGACGACCAATTAATTGCAGCTCTGCTTGTTAATACCAAATCATAACATTGTATAACATTATCAATTACATTAACATCTTCTAGCGCTTGCCGCCCTTGCTCTTCTCGAGGAAATATTAGATTTACCTTATTGAGAGTCTGACTTAATTTTTCTTTCCAATCTATTTTCTCCGATGTATAATTAAACGGTCCAATAGATTGTGGTAGGATAACTGTCTTAATACCATAGTTACTAGATATCTCACACCTTTTTAAATATTGTAATGACTTTTCTTCGCCCCACTGGCTTGACAAAGCATATCCACTAATATCAAAAATATATTCAGTATTTGGCAAGTATTTTTTATATTCTTTAGGGTTTATTCTTTGGTTTTTTTTCAGTAATTTTCTTAATATAGTTTCTCCAAAGAAATTATTCCGCAAAAAAGGATTATGAATTATTTTAAAATTGTAGTTTACAAGATCTTTGGGATCTCTGTAAATATCAACTTCGGATACAAATAAAATTTCATGCTGAGGAAACAATTCTTTTAGTCTACTGATAGTTATAAAACTCATGGCTTGAGCGCCTTTATTATTAAATTCGCCACCAATTATCATTATATTTTTCTGTGACATAAATAACTCCTTATCCAATATTTTCTTTTAGCATTTTAGTTAAAGTATCTTGCCAAGTTGGTATTTGAAAACCTATATCTTTCGCCTTGGACAAATCCATAACTGAATACTGTGGTCTAATTGCTTTTTTAGTAAATTGAGATGAAGAAATCGGATTTATAATGACACCATCACTCTTCAAGATTTCTTTTGCAAACACATACCACGAGCAACTATTATCATTTGAGAAGTGATAAACGCCATTCGGTGGATTGGTTAAAAAAAGATATATCATAAATTCTGCTAATGTTCTGTTCCATGTAGGTCTACCAAATTGGTCATTTACCACACACAATGTATTTCGGAATTCTACTAAATGCTTCATTGAAAACACAAAATTTTCCCCATGACTTCCAAATACCCATGAAGTACGTAAAATATGATAGTCCGTTAGCAAATCTTGTATAGCTTGCTCCCTCAATAATTTGCTCCGTCCATACTCATTTTGAGGATTGGTTTTACCATCTACCTTGTATTCTTCACTTTTTCACGTCAAAAACATAGTCTGTACTTATATATATTAACATTGCTCCGACAATTTTTGCGGTCTCAGCCACATTTTTAGTTCCTTTAACATTAACAAGCTCATTGCGATATTTGCCTTCATCCTCTGCTTTATCAACAGCTGTATATACTACACAATGTGAAATTAAGCTTGGCTTTACTTTTTTAATATATGATAGAGTTTCACCTTTTTTAGTTTTTCTAGGCAAAGCTCCCCTTTTGAAAGTGTGTGATTATCTTAAACAAACTTTTTAAAATACCCACTTTTTGAAATTCACCTTCCGAGGAACTTTCAGTAAAAAATCCTCGACGGTCTCCGAAGACAGCCGGTTCTATAATTTTAATATCCTTTAATTTAGTTTCAGAAATAGTTATTCCCCCCATATTTTTGCTTCCTCAGATAATCGTAAAAGATATTGACCGTATTGATTTTTCTTCAATGGCTGTGCTAGATTAACTAACTTCTCCTTTGTGATATACTCCATGCGATACGCTATTTCTTCTAAACAAGCAACTTTTAAATTTTGGCGTTTCTCAATTGTTTCAACAAAAGTCGAAGCTTCTAATAAAGATTCATGCGTACCCGTATCTAGCCAAGCAAATCCTCGTCCCATTACCTCAACGCTTAGTTTTCCATTTTCCAAATATTTTTGGTTTAAATCAGTTATTTCCAATTCCCCACGTTCGGAAGGCTTGATTTGTTTTGCTAACTTTACTACCTCATTATCATAGAAGTATAAACCTGTTACTGCATAACTTGATTTGGGTTGTTGCGGTTTCTCCTCTATAGAAATAGCTTGCATTTTATCATTAAATTCTACCACTCCAAATCTCTGAGGATCATTGACATGGTATCCAAAAACAGTTGCGCCAGATTCTTTTTTCGCCGCTTTTTGAAGCAACTGAGACAATCCTCCACCATAATAGATATTATCACCTAGAATTAAACAGACGCTATCATCACCAATAAATTCTTCGCCAATAATAAACGCTTGTGCTAGACCATCAGGTTTTGGTTGTATAGCATACTCGATACGAACTCCTAAATTTTGTCCATCACCAAATAAATCTTTAAATCTTGGTGTATCTTGAGGTGTTGAGATAATTAAAATATCTCTAATACCCGCTAACATTAATGTTGACATAGGATAGTAAATCATTGGCTTGTCATATACAGGCATTAATTGTTTTGACGTAGCTTTGGTTAATGGATACAAGCGTGTACCTGATCCACCTGCTAGGATGATTCCTTTCACATTAACAACTCCGTTCAAATAGATTTGAGAGAATATACAATTTTACGTTAGGATGCTTTTCATTTTTACAATAAAAATATATAGATAAATATGTCTGTTTTTCAATAGATATTGAGTTATAGGATTAACTTCTTTATGCTTTCTTGAAAATACGCCTTTAAAATCATTG
>NZ_NIBN01000001.1:1522526-1523261 GCF_002174385.1 Enterococcus sp. 6D12_DIV0197 | reverse complement strand
ATCTAGAACTATATAATTTTTCAAAGTTATTTATATAGCTTTCTAAAGAAAAATATTTTTTTTGTCTTGTACTTGAATTATTTGCCATTTCTTTTCTTACTTTTTCATTTGAAATCAAGAAATCTATTTTCTGTTCTAAGTCCTTAACGTTATTTACCTCGCATAAAAAGCCATTATACCCATTTTCTACCATCTCCGTCACTCCACCGTGGCTATAACCAATCACGGGCTTACCACTCGCCATAGCTTCGAGCACAACAGTAGGTAGTGGATCAGGGTTTGTACTGGGAAGAACAAATATATCAAATAAATCATAAATTGCAGGTATATCATTTCGAAAATCCTCTACAATTACTTGTTGTGATATATTTAGATCAGCAATTTGATTTTTCAAATTCTCCATTCTATAAGACTCATTGTCAAAAACACCGCCTACTAAAATTCCATAAACATCTGAGTTTTTTTTCAAAATTGAAGAAATTGCTTGAAGAAAATGCTCTTGACCTTTCCATGAATTAACTCTTCCAACCATTCCTATTACTATATTATTTTTCGACAATCCAAATTCATCATATAAATAATTAATATCATGATTACTATTATAGATAGTATTGTCTACTCCATTATATACAACAGAAACCTTACTTTCTTTAATAAGTTTTGAAGATATTAAATGGTTCTTTACAGCTTTTGAAACTACAACCACATCATCAGCATATTTACCAATAAAAAAAC
>NZ_NIBN01000001.1:1516872-1518580 GCF_002174385.1 Enterococcus sp. 6D12_DIV0197 | reverse complement strand
GATCGTATACTGTACCAACAAACTTTATCCGACCATCTTTCTCAAAATCGGTTTTACTTTTTAGCTTTTCAAAAAATTTATTTTCTTCAACATTAGTAACTAACACAAAGTCTTTTTTAGAATCTGACTTCATAAACTCTTTAATCATAGTCTCATAATTATTTTCAGGAACAAATCTCCCAACAACTAGATAATATTCGTTCTCTTTAACTACTTTGTTCTTATACCATTCTCTTACCGTCTTATCGTTACTTTTTAGATTACTCATCCCTGTATCTGTACCATAAGCAATATAAGTCGTTTTTGGATTATACTTTTTATAATCGTCTTTAATATATTTCTCAATATTTTTGCTATCACAAATTAGTAAGTCAGCTTTTTTAACCATTAATTTTTCCGATAGCTTCCAATATTTCCTAACTGGATAACTCCATTTTGCACGTTTCCATTCGTGTCCATCCGGATTGACGAATAGTTTACCATTCAATTTAATTATTTCTTTCTTTATTTTGTTAATAAAAGGTCCAATACGACAAGCTAACACATAAAATACTGGTTTATCATCGTTATTTTTTTTCGATATTTCAATAGCTTTTTTCAAAGCTAATATATCATATAATACGGCTTTAGCTGGACCCACATTAGGAACTCTAACATTAAAGCATTTCGCTCCATTGTACTCAAAATACTCTTCGTAGATTTCTGATTTTATTGAATTCTCTTCCATACATGCAACATAATATTGTATGTTTGTATCCACTCTGTTTTCAGTTAATTTCTCAACAAATGTTTCAAACCCTCCATATTTAGCTGGTATACCTTTTGATCCAATAATATAAATACTTTTATTCATGAACTACTCCTTTTAAACCTTGTTTTTACGCTAATACGCACCATTTGGAAGGATTATAATTTTAAATGTCTTTAATATTATTTTAAAATCATTTGCTAAACTTTGATTACTTATATATTTTAAATCCAATTCTACCATCTCTTCAAATCCCACATGATTTCTTCCGCTGACTTGCCATAAACCAGTACAGCCAGGTTTTACTAATAATCTTTGCTTTGAAAAACTAGTATACTCTAAAACTTCCCTTATTAATGGTGGTCTAGGTCCTACTAAACTCATCTCACCTTTTATTACATTCCATAACTGTGGGAGCTCATCAATACTCGTTTTTCTTATAAATTTTCCGATTTTGGTAACTCTGGGATCTTCTTTCATTTTGAACATTGCCCCTTGAACCTCATTGTGTTGAAGCAAAAATTCTAGCTTCTCCTCAGCATCTACACACATCGAGCGAAATTTGTACATTTTAAAGGTTTTTCCATTTTTTCCAACCCGTTCTTGAGAAAAGAATATTGGACCGGATGGGTCTTCTTTTTTTATTTTATATGCAACAATAAGAAAGAGTGGTGAAAGAACTACCAACCCGATCAAACTTCCAAAAATATCAATTATTCTCTTTACAAATAAATATAAATATTTTGAATCAATCTCTTCTTTCTTTATTAATATTTCTTCCCTAACTTTTTTTGTTTCCCTGTTTAGATTAGATACATTCACTTCATCCACCCTAATTCCTCCTAGAACAATCCAAACTTTTTCTTTTTGGCTACTAAAAATTCTGGATAATCTACTTTGTCTCCATTCACTAAATCTCTTGTCACTTGCTTCATTAATGAGACTTTTCCTGTCCCATAC
>NZ_NIBN01000001.1:1515161-1516772 GCF_002174385.1 Enterococcus sp. 6D12_DIV0197 | reverse complement strand
ACACACTCCCTACTTCAATTGTGCTTGTTTAAGCACATCTAGATGTGTATAAGAGACAGGTCAAAGTCTTTACTAACGGCTTTCCCATGAACACACTCCCTACTTCAATTGTGCTTGTTTAAGCACTGTCTCTTATACACATCTAGATGTGTATCACTATACTCATTTAGTCTATTCAAATCCATATTATTTTCGATAAAATTAATTTGCTCATGTAAATTAAATTTTTCCCCTGTCTCTTATACACATCTAGATGTGTATAAGAGACAGGTATATCGCTCCATCTTTACCGACTTCTCGATTGAAACTTACGTTCAATAATAGATTAAGTTTGGTAGATACCAATGCTTCTAAAAGCGATGGATTAGTTCCCCCAACTTCGTGCCCATGAAAATACGCGAACGCATTTTCCCTTATATATTTCAACAATTCTTGATCGTATACTGTACCAACAAACTTTATCCGACCATCTTTCTCAAAATCGGTTTTACTTTTTAGCTTTTCAAAAAATTTATTTTCTTCAACATTAGTAACTAACACAAAGTCTTTTTTAGAATCTGACTTCATAAACTCTTTAATCATCTGTCTCTTATACACATCTAGATGTGTATAAGAGACAGTTATTATACTTAATAATATATCCACCTATATCGTCCTTTCAATGAGAGGTTTTACCACACTTGATTTTTTTTGCGACCAATTCAGTACTAAAATAAAGAATAGAAAAGTAAAATTAAAAGAAGGATTGATTATCGTTAGCTCTGTTACTCCAATTATAAAAAACAGATTCCATATGATAATATGATATATGGCGTAGCGGAATCCAAAATATTATCATAACCCCCATTTTCTATTGGTTGACCAAAAACTTTAAGTCCATAATTTTGAAAAAAATTCCCAGCCAATCTAAACCTACCAGTCACCAACTTATCCAATTCATACACCAGATGGTTTCCTCGTATGTATAATATTGGAAAAGAAAAACCAATAAGGTTAACTATAATACATAGAATCTGTCTCTTATACACATCTAGATGTGTATAAGAGACAGCATAAGTACCTCTTATATTTTCTCTTTTAATAATTCAAATGGATCTGGCAATTGCTTAACATCATTAAGAACATTTTTTATTTTTACTGATTCTTCGAAACAATTCTGGTCAAGCTCGCTAATACAATTCTTGATTTCTTTCAAGTTTATATCATTTCTGACATCTAAAACATATTGACTTTGATCAAAAAGTTTAGCTAATTCTTGATATTTAATTGCCCAACCTAAAATAAGACAAGGAACCTTTTCTTTATAAGAATGCACCACCGAATGAAATCTAGACGCTATAGCATAATCAAACTGCTGTATTAATTTTTCAAACTCACTAGGTGTCATATCCTCACTAATTATTTTTACAGAATCATTATATTTAAATAAATCTTTGATAAGATCTGTCTCTTATACACATCTAGATGTGTATAAGAGACAGGTATTAATTTTTCAAACTCACTAGGTGTCATATCCTCACTAATTATTTTTACAGAATCATTATATTTAAATAAATCTTTGATAAGATGACAAGCCTCTATATCCTCACCTGAATGTCTTATTAAATAAAT
>NZ_NIBN01000001.1:1503160-1503848 GCF_002174385.1 Enterococcus sp. 6D12_DIV0197 | reverse complement strand
TCATTAGCGCTAAGAACACTCTTTTTACCTCTGTTATACTTTGATATAGTACTAGAACCGTTTCTTATTTTATAATGATAGAAACTTTCCTTTGGTGAAAAAGAAAATTTTTGACAATTTAATACGTACTCAATTAAAAACAAAGTGTCTTCAGAATAAGATATCCTATCATTGAACATCATTGTTTTTTTTATTATTTCTCTTTTAAAAAGTTTATTCCATAGATAGCCGCTAACAAAAGTATCGGGTTTTAAACATTCAGCCACGAACGCATCTTTCTTCTTGGGAAATTCATCTACACATAGATACTTAACTTCAGATTCAGAATTATGTACAACATAACCCGAAACAGCTATATCACTATTTTTTATTGAATTGGTTAAATTTTCAATATAGTCTAAATCGATATAATCATCCGCGTCCATAAAGTAAATATATTCACCTTTAGAATGTGTTATCCCAATATTTCTGGAATATGAAACACCTGAATTAGCTTGACTAATTAACTTGATTCTGCAATCTTTTTCCGCCCAAATATTGCATAATTCTAAAGTTCTGTCTGTACTCCCATCTTCGATAATGACGATTTCAATATTCTCATATGTTTGATGAGTTACACTAAAAAGTAAATCATTTATATATTCTGCTACGTTATACATGGGTATAATGCTGTCTCTTATACACATCT
>NZ_NIBN01000001.1:1493878-1499572 GCF_002174385.1 Enterococcus sp. 6D12_DIV0197 | reverse complement strand
TTAACTACTTTGTTCTTATACCATTCTCTTACCGTCTTATCGTTACTTTTTAGATTACTCATCCCTGTATCTGTACCATAAGCAATATAAGTCGTTTTTGGATTATACTTTTTATAATCGTCTTTAATATATTTCTCAATATTTTTGCTATCACAAATTAGTAAGTCAGCTTTTTTAACCATTAATTTTTCCGATAGCTTCCAATATTTCCTAACTGGATAACTCCATTTTGCACGTTTCCATTCGTGTCCATCCGGATTGACGAATAGTTTACCATTCAATTTAATTATTTCTTTCTTTATTTTGTTAATAAAAGGTCCAATACGACAAGCTAACACATAAAATACTGGTTTATCATCGTTATTTTTTTTCGATATTTCAATAGCTTTTTTCAAAGCTAATATATCATATAATACGGCTTTAGCTGGACCCACATTAGGAACTCTAACATTAAAGCATTTCGCTCCATTGTACTCAAAATACTCTTCGTAGATTTCTGATTTTATTGAATTCTCTTCCATACATGCAACATAATATTGTATGTTTGTATCCACTCTGTTTTCAGTTAATTTCTCAACAAATGTTTCAAACCCTCCATATTTAGCTGGTATACCTTTTGATCCAATAATATAAATACTTTTATTCATGAACTACTCCTTTTAAACCTTGTTTTTACGCTAATACGCACCATTTGGAAGGATTATAATTTTAAATGTCTTTAATATTATTTTAAAATCATTTGCTAAACTTTGATTACTTATATATTTTAAATCCAATTCTACCATCTCTTCAAATCCCACATGATTTCTTCCGCTGACTTGCCATAAACCAGTACAGCCAGGTTTTACTAATAATCTTTGCTTTGAAAAACTAGTATACTCTAAAACTTCCCTTATTAATGGTGGTCTAGGTCCTACTAAACTCATCTCACCTTTTATTACATTCCATAACTGTGGGAGCTCATCAATACTCGTTTTTCTTATAAATTTTCCGATTTTGGTAACTCTGGGATCTTCTTTCATTTTGAACATTGCCCCTTGAACCTCATTGTGTTGAAGCAAAAATTCTAGCTTCTCCTCAGCATCTACACACATCGAGCGAAATTTGTACATTTTAAAGGTTTTTCCATTTTTTCCAACCCGTTCTTGAGAAAAGAATATTGGACCGGATGGGTCTTCTTTTTTTATTTTATATGCAACAATAAGAAAGAGTGGTGAAAGAACTACCAACCCGATCAAACTTCCAAAAATATCAATTATTCTCTTTACAAATAAATATAAATATTTTGAATCAATCTCTTCTTTCTTTATTAATATTTCTTCCCTAACTTTTTTTGTTTCCCTGTTTAGATTAGATACATTCACTTCATCCACCCTAATTCCTCCTAGAACAATCCAAACTTTTTCTTTTTGGCTACTAAAAATTCTGGATAATCTACTTTGTCTCCATTCACTAAATCTCTTGTCACTTGCTTCATTAATGAGACTTTTCCTGTCCCATACTCATCCGCTATCGCATCATAAGCTTCTTTTAGATAAAAGGATCTTTTTTTTACCCCATGAGCATCCGAAGCTACCATCTGAACCAAATTATGTTCTACCATTATTTTTGCCGTTTTTTGAATATCTTTACCAAATACCCCGACGTAGCTTGGAGCAGTAAGTTGTGCCAAACAACCCATTTCTAAAAATGGAATTAGATTATTAGGATCCTTTCGAAAATGAGCATTTCGTTCTGGATGAACGATTACAGGAACTTTCCCCATTTGTAATAGTTCAAAAAAAACTTGTTCTGTATATGAAGGAACTTCCATTGTAGGAAATTCTATCAAGATATACGTATCCTCAAGGTCTGTAAATAAAATCTTATCTTTTCGTATATCCTCAATTAAATCACCTGTAATTCGAACTTCTTGTCCTTCTAGTACAGTTAACGGCAGCTTTCTTTTGTCTAATTCTGCCTGTAAAGATGCGACAAGAGAAATGACCTCTGACCTAGGATTTGTATATTTCCCATTATTATGATGTGGTGTACACAAAATATGTGTAATACCTTGACTAACAGCTTGTTCAGCCATGGCAATACTTGCCTCAATATTTTCTGCTCCGTCATCAACACCTGGTAAAATATGACAATGTAAATCAATCATTTCTCCCGTCTCCTTTATATCATTTAGTTTCCATAATAATAGTAATAGCCTGAATCCTTACTATTTTCGGCGCCATTGTAAACAACTCCTAAAATTCTCGCTTGAACCATAGTTAATAAATCTTTTGCTTTTGCAAGAGACTCCTTACGGGAAACATTTTCCCGAACAACCAGCAAAGTGCCATCTGCTTTCGATGCCATGATCTGTGCGTCCGTAACTGCGACCACAGGAGGCATATCGAAAATAACTACATCATACAAATTCTTTACTTCTTCGATCACTTGATTCATTCGAGAAGATCCTAAAAGCTCGGATGGATTTGGCGGTTTAGGTCCACTAGTTAGCACAGAAAGATTATCGATAACCGTTTTTTGTGATGCTTCTAAGACGCTTGTCGTCGTGCTTAACACTGTACTTAAACCAGAAGCGTTGTTTAGGTTAAATGTTTTATAAACCGTAGGCTTACGCATATCGGCATCAACTAATAACACCCGCTGACCAGATTTTGCAAAGACGACTGCTAAATTCGCAGAAGTCGTAGACTTTCCTTCTCCTGGACCAGAAGATGTAATTACTAATGTTTTGATCTGTTGATCGGCTGAGGATGCAAATTGAATATTCGTCCGTATTGTTCTGTATTGCTCTGAAATAGGTGACGATGGATCAACCAATGTAATTAAGCTAACCGCATGTGTTTGTGTCCCTTTATGCTCTTTTATCTTCGCCATTCATCTTCCCCCCTTAAACTCTTGTACGGCTACGGCGCGATTCAGCTGCCTTGTCACCAGTATTTTTTTTGATCATTTGTATTGATGGTTTCTTTTGGATCGTTGCATTTACTTCTTTGGCAGACATTTGCGGAACTGTTCCAAGAATCGTAAAGCCTAATGTTTCTGTAACATACTTATTATCTTTGACCGTTCGATCCAACAATTCCAGTAAGAAAGCAATACCAACACCGACTAAGATTCCCAAGACTAAACCAATTGCTAAATTAAGTTTATTGTTTGGGGATACCGGGGAAGAACTTGCTTCTGCGTTGGAGATGATCGAAATTTTGTCCACGTTTAATACATCTTTCGCGTTTTCTTGGAAGACCAACGCTGTAGTATTTGCGATGTTTGCAGCATAAACAGAACTAGTATCTGTAGCCATAATAGAAAACATTAGAGAATTTTGTGATTGTGTTACTTCGACAGAATCCTTCAATTCTTGCACGCTTTTGTCAATGCCATATTCTGATTCTATTCGGTCTTTGACCTGATTGATAACCAAATCTCCTGTAACTAGTTCTTTATACGTGTTGATCATTTGTAGATTCGTATTTACATCATTTGCATTTGTTGTTTCGGTTTGTGGCAGAGTAACGATCAATTGCGCTTGAGAACGATACTGGGGTGTAAGAACAAAAAAGGTAACAATCGCTGCTAACGCCAAGCCAACAAACATCGAGATTAATATTGATGTCAGGTGTTTCCGTAATATATCAAATATTTCTTTTAAACTAATAGTCTCTTCCATATTTCTCCACTTTCTTCTAGTTATTGATATCTAACTGGTCTTTAAGGATAGTTTGTACACGATTTAACTCTTCATCACTTACACGCTGATACGAGATGCCATCTTGCATGAATCCTTCACCTTGAAGCTGGTCTTGTTTGATTGTTTGAAACGCACTGAGATAATTCATTGCCAATGTCCGCATATCATCAAAACTCATATCAGTTTTCATATTGTTCTCAACTGCATTCAAGATAGTCTGATATTGAGTAACCCCATCTAGACTGAGAACTTTCTTTACGATTGCTTCAACCATCTTACGTTGTCGGTCTTGTCTGCCGTAGTCTCCATTGGGATCATCATATCTCATTCTTGAATAAGCGAGTGCTTGTTCTCCGTTTAATTTTGTACGTCCAATTGTAAAATCAAAACCATCCTTTGAAAAAGTCAAATCATTATCAACTTCAATACCGCCGACCGCATCAACTAACTCTTTCAAGCCTTCCATATTAAGTGACACGTAATGATCAATTGGAATATCTAAAAACTTCTCAACCGTGTTCATAGACATGGCTGCCCCTCCAAAGGCATAGGCATGATTGATTTTATCTGTTGTTCCATGTCCTACGATATCAACATAGGTATCGCGAGGAATACTCACCACCGTCGTCTGATTGTCTTGAGGACTGATGGTCGCCACCATCATGGTATCAGAACGGCCTTGTTCGACTCTGCCTAAATCACCGGTATCGATCCCCATCAGTAAAACCGAGAAGGACTCTTGTTGGGATAGATCGACATCATTTTCACGTAGGCGATCTTCTCGATCACGCTCGACTGATTGATAAGTTTCGTTAATTGAGTTTGACACATCAAAATATAGTTTGGCAGCGACACCGATCAATCCGATGACTAACACTGCGACGATTGAAAAGATAATTAAAAAAATCTTTTTTCCTTTTGACATTTGCTTTCCTCCAGTTATCTCTATTTTCTTTGATACATATTTCCATTAGTAGACAACGTCTGAACTTTGATCTGTCCAGGTGCCGTCTCCTGCGGATGTATCCTCTGAATAACTTTCCGTTGAAGCGGGGGGTGTATACGTGCTGTATCCTGTGTACCCCATTTGGGTAGCGACTTTGTCTGCTAATTCGGTGTATTTCTCTTTCAATTCTTCATTGCGAACTTTGCTGATACTGTCGACTGCACTCAGGTATTTTTCTAAGGTGACTTCACTGGTCACCTCATCCCCATCAAGCATTTCATCAAAAGTTTCTTGTAATTTTGCAATGCGGTCCAATTGAGTATCCGCATATTCTAAATAGGAAACAACTAACTCTTTCCATTTACTATCCTCAAAAAAGCTCAGATTTTCACGGACATTCCCAACATCCGTTTCTTTTAGATCGGCTCTAATGATGACATCATTCTCAGCACTTTGCCAATTTGAAACGCCTTCAGTAAATAAGGCTTCCGTATCCGCTTGTACTTTTAATTTTGCCTCGATGTCTTTTAGTTGATCATCAAGGGCGGCTTTTTCTTGTTGGATCTCGACTGACTCACTTGGTAATGCATCATCATCGATCCCATAATCGTCTGCAGATACTTTCACTGCAGAAAGTTTTGCGACTGTTTTAAGAACGTCTTCCTCTTTAAGATCTTTTCTTAAAAATGTTTGGTCCTCGTTGCTGTATAATTCAGCAATTTCATTAGACAACTCGTTGATGCGATCTTTTTCGCTGGCAATCGCTGTCTGTGCGTATTCGACTCGCTGCTGATATTGCCTTTGGTTATTTTGTCGGTAACCAAAGAAACATATTGCAACTGCGCCAATACCCACGGCTAAAACAGTCAAAGTCTTTACTAACGGCTTTCCCATGAACACACTCCCTACTTCAATTGTGCTTGTTTAAGCATGCTGCCTTCGTCTGACATAATAAAGGCAATTCTAGTTTATTATAAGAGAAATGTATCATTAAATAAAGGAAATTCCTGTTTTTTCTTTTTAAAGATATATTTTTCATCTATAAAAAGCTTATATA
>NZ_NIBN01000001.1:1283105-1493519 GCF_002174385.1 Enterococcus sp. 6D12_DIV0197 | reverse complement strand
TTTTATTTTAAATATAGTTAATCATTCATTTTTTATTTTATCGTAATAAAACTATCCCCCCTCTCTTACTATTCAATGCCAGTCAATTTCCTTCTTTGCACTGAAAAAACGTGTTTCTACCTATATATATGCCGATCATCAGTTGATTTATAGAAAATGCAAAAAATCTTGCACAGGCTCAGGTATAGATTTCACCAACCGATGAAATACGTGATTTGTTTTTTCTTCCCTATCTTCTTTAAGATGAATAAGTAAGATTTGCGATTTTATTCATGAAAGGAGCCACGTCTTGAGAAATTTTCAAATTAATTTTATTACCAACACAGCAACGATTCGATGGCTGAAAATTTTGATGGCATTCGAGAAAAATTATCAATGTTCGACTCAAGGTTTGGCAAAGATTTCAGGAAGTACCACGCGAACGATCGTAACTGACATAACGGATCTCAAAGAGTATTTTGGCGACTGTTTATCGATCGACTCTTCTCATAAGGGGTATATTTTTTCAATCAAGCAGTCCGCTGTGTATTTAACGAAAAAACGTGCGCTGATTGCCGATGAGATTTTGTTCCATATCATCGAAAGTATTTTCCACAATGATCTTTATAGCTCATCGGAATGGGCAGAGAAATACCATATATCAGAAAGCACCGTTCTTCGCTATTTGCGGAAGGTGCAACCTATTTTTTCTTTCTATCGTTTGGAGATCCAAACCAATCCTATTTGCTTTCTTGGTGAGGAGATCAATATTCGCAAGTTTTTCCATGATTTCTATTATGAATCGGAAATTACTGCCCATACGATCTTTCCACCGATCGCCATCCAAAATATCACTGCTAGTGCTTTTTCAAGATGTTATCAACTCGACCAGCATGCTTGTTCATTTGGTGAGTTCAATTATTACTTGTATATCACCTTTGAGCGCCATTTTGCAGGTCAACGTATCGAGTTGCCTAAGCAAATTAAAAAACTATTTGAGCAATATAATGATTTTCGGCTATTTTCTGAAATCAACGAGGCAATGAGTGAACAATACCAAAAAGAACTTCCCTATGAGGAAGTCCTTTATTTGTTCTTATTGGTGAAAACCCGTCGTTCGATCAGCAACTTGGCGATCGAACAAACCTTTTGTAAAGAGTATAATCATTGGCCTGAAATCAAGCAGCTTGCGGCAGCCTTTGTCAAGGATTGTTTGCCAGATACTCAAGATAGCGCTCGTGACCGGCTCTTAGTAGAATCCTTTTTTACGGTAGCAAAAATCAAGCAATTATTATCCCCCTTATTAAACCATATGATTTCGGATACCGTTCATTTTGTCGAAGAGGCGTATATGGATGATTACCATCTATTTAAAAACTATCTGTTGACGCAACCATTAGCTAGAGAAATTTGGGACAGTAACACACTGGAGCACTTAGGAACGAGTCTTACGATGTACGTTACTTCTATTAAATCTTTGTACTGGCAAGCCAAGAAGAATATCGCTTTTTTGTTCGAAGGCCCCTTTTATTTATGCCAATTATTAAAATGCAAATCTGTTCGTTATTTGCGCAGTTCTCGGACCTTTTATTTTCCGGACTCCAATGAATTGTCGGCAGGCTATTTGGAAAAAAATCAGATTGATTTGATCGTTACCAACTATACGGAATACATTACCGAATATGCCCAAGACATTGATTATTTGCTATTCAAAACCTTTCCCGATGAGCACGACTGGGAAGCTTTAGAGGAAACGCTAAACGCTAATTTCAATCCTTGATTAGCGAACACCCGCCGTTTCCCTCGATCTGACCAAGCTATTCAAAAAATGCTCCTGAGAATGAGTGTAAGAGCTTGTGAGCAGTTTAACAATAAATCCAGAGCCTATCGCTTATGTCGGCACTGACACAGCGATACGCTCTCTACTTATGCCTTATTCTATTAAAAGCAAAAAAAAGAAGCAGCCACTTCATTCTGTGAGCTGCTTCTTGCTAGTTGATTGATTAATCGAGAATCGTTACTTTTACTTGACGACGTCCCCATTGTCTACATTGTGCGACGTTATCAAAGTGAACATCAATGATGTTTCCTTTGATTGCACCACCCGTATCAAGCGCTAGTGCTACGCCATAGCCTTCAACATTGACTAAGGTGCCTAACGGAATCACGCTTGGATCAACGGCAACTGCCATTGGATTTTTACGTAAGTCTGTACCACTAGCTGTAAAGAAACTAGAGCCAGCTTCTTTATACGAGTAAGCAGTTGATTCCATCATCAATGTTCGACCACTACTAGTATTGCTGTTGTTGCTATTGTTATTACTGTTGTTAGTTGTATTGCTTGAGCTGCTGTTCGAGCTATTGTTGTTGCTTGAAGAGCTGCTCGATGATGAGCTGCTGCTTTCAGTCGTATTGCTGTTCGATGAAGCAGACGCTTGGGATTCAGAAGCGCTTGAACGTTCCGCAGCTTGGGCTGCTTCTTTTTCAGCTTTTTCTTTCGCTGCTTGTTCCGCCGCTTCTTTGGCTGCCCGTTCTTCAGCTGCTTTTTCAGCAGCTAAGCGAGCTGTTTCAGCTTCTTTGCTGGAAGCGATTTGTGCCAAAGTTGCTTCGTTTTCTTTTAATTGGGCTTGTAGATTCGCAATTTTTGAATCCAGTGTTTTGGCTTCTGATTCTAATGCTGTTTGATTTTCTTTCAATGATTGCTGTGTTGACTGTGCTTTTTCTTCTAAAGCTTCCAGCTTTTCTTTTTCTGCTGTCAGTGAATCGATCTTTTCTTTTTCCAAGTTTTGTAGCATCGTCATCGCATAGGCACGATTGATAAAATCTTGGATGTTGGATGATTCTAATAGTACCGTCCAGTCTCTGGTAGCCCCGCCATTGACTTGGATGTCTTTCATACGTTCCGCAACGACTGCTTCACGCTTTTCAATTGTTTCTTGTGCAGTTTTGATTTCTGCTTTGGTTGTTGCTAATGATTCTTCATTTTCAGCGATTTGAGCTTTTAGCTCTTCTACCTCACTGTATTTCGCATTCACATCAGTCAATGCAATCTGTACTTCCGTACTGATTTCCTGACTTTGCTGCATGACGGCACTTTCTTGCTCTTGCAATGATTCAAGTGACTCAGCCTGCGCAAAGATTGGAGAAACGATTCCTGCCGCAAAGACAGCGACAACGATTGTTCGTAGTTTCTTTGCCTTCAAAAAATTCCCTCACTTCTCACTATGGTTTCCAACATATCCTATTATACAAATTCTTAAGAAGAATTTTATTGCAGGACCTTTACAATTTGTTACAAATTATCGTAAAAGTGGGTGTTTTCATCGTCTTTTTCGACTGAAATTAGTCAGAAGTGGGAAGAATCAGCATTGATAAGGGTTTATTTTTTGTAATCTAATCGTAACAAACCTATTTTTTCTTACGAATGGCTTCAATAAATCGAGACAATTCCTGACTGCTTTTTATCTGATTGATTTCTAACTTTTGAAAGTTTTTTAAGAGTCTTCTTTGATGGAAATTCAATCTCGGTAGATTCTGTTTTAATACGCGCCATTCTTCTGGAAACGCTGCGAAGCGCCCTTGCCAATCGTTTTTATATTGCTCAATATTTTCAGCCAATTCTTTTTTGTGCTGTTCAAAGGCTTGATTGACCTGTTGCACCGCTTTCTGAAAGGCAACCAAGTTAGCTAAGGTATAGCCCATATCAAAAGAGAGAACCATCAATAAGAAAACTGGCAATAAGAATCCTACGCGAGCACTCAATGTTTGAACAATCTCCAGCATTTGCGGATGAACAAATCGAACAATGAGCACACAGCACACGCCCCAAAAAAGAGAAATCGGCAATGCTACCCGTCCATTGATATTTAATGGGACTTCTTTATAATCCCACCATGAGGCATGAAAAAAACGCTCAAGTAAATAACTTGTCACATATTCAAGCACGGTAACCAACAACGCTGCCGCAAAGAACAGTGGAATCACTTGCTCATGCAATGGCCGCAATAAATAGACAACGCCAAGAATCCCAAAGCCGTAGATGGGTGTGATGGGACCAACAAGGAAGCCCCGATACACAAAGTGCTTGGCTTTTAGTGAGCAATAAATGGTTTCCCAAAGCCAACCGATAAATGAGTACAAGAAAAATAATAAAATGATCCGTTCAAATTGAACCATACCTATCCGCTCCTTTTCAAACTGTCACAATGATCTGTGCAATCGTACTTGTCATCACAATCATACCACAAATCAATCAGTCTTATTTTGAATCAGTGCAGTAGCTTATTCCCTGTTTGAACGTTCTTTTTTCGTTGCTTATTGATCACCAAAAATAATTGATGGGTGCACTTGTTCTTTCAAACTATAGCCACATAGTTCTTTGTTGAAGGTAAAATGATCTTGTTCCACATTTGCAATGATCTCATCTTCGGAAAATCCGTGAAAATCGTAGTCATTGATGTAACTGCGAAGTAATACTAATTTTGCATCGATCAAGAGAACTCTTTGGATATCCATCCAAAAAGCCATGTCTTTATTTTTCAATATTTTTTTCAATTCTGCTTCCTGTGCTAACCAGTACGCATAGACTGATGGCATTTCACCTTTAATGGTTTCAGCAGATAATCCTTCTCTCATTTTTACTAGATACTCATTTACTGATTGATAAAACAATTTCCTTCCCCCTAGTTCCATTATTTTTAAACGTAGATCTTATGTTTCTTCTATTCCTCGCCGCTTTGAGCTATCTTTCTCTATCCGGCTGTCGCTGATGTCGCCCTACTTTTTGTATCGAAAGAAGCCATAGCATTTCGCAACAAAATTCTGACAATTATTCAAAACAAATAGATAAATAAAAAACACACTATTATTTTATAGATATAACCGACACAATTTTTAACTTCACTATTCTTTTAATGCTTCCTTTCTTTTCTAAAGCATAGCAAAAGTCGCCCCGTATTTATAATCAACTTTTGCATCAATCTAAGAAAAAAGTGAAAATAAGCGGTAACAGTCAGTTATTTCGGCTTCATTTTTTAAATTTATTATTTAACAATCCTTTATTTTTTTCTTTTCATGCAGTAACTGAGAATATTTTATTGCGTTATTTCCTTTCCTATTATACGATTAACTAAATAATGTTGGTTATTTGAAAATAGAAAACAAAGGGGAACGTGAGAATAATGAGAAAAAGTGTTGTTTTTAGTTTATTGGGGTTCACACTTCTTTTTGCTGGCTGTACGCCAAAAGAGGAGAAACCAGCTTCAGAAAGCACAGAAAATGCAAGCGCTACAAGCTTATCTATGACTTCGTCAACAGAAGTCGCGCAAGAGTCGACGGGCTCTTCCAGCGAAGCGGCTTTACCGAGTTCGGAACAAACCATCACAGGCGTGAGTGGAACAAACTATACCATCGATTTGCCTAGTAATTGGCAAGAGGTACCCGATTTCACTTCATTGAATCCTGACAATGATTTCATGTTGTCAGATGCGTTAGAAACGAAATACTTAGCTGCAATCGTTGAATCGAAACAAGATTTTGCCGATTTAGAAACTTATCTCGGATTGGTTCAAGAAAATTTGGCAACAAGCTTCGATACGACCGCCACCTTTTTACCAATTCCTGACACGAAGGCCTATTTCGTTGATTTCCCAGCGACAGTTGAAGGGCTAAATATCCACTATATTTATTATGTACTTGAAACCGACAATAATTATGTTCAGTTGTATGGTTGGACGTTAGAAAGCTTATACGACTCTTCAAAAGACGAGCTAACAGCGATCATGAACAGCTTCAAAGAAGAATAAACAAAACATCTGGAACCATTTTGGCAAATAGCCGCAAAAATGGTTCCAGATGTTTTTTCATTTTATCTACGGACTACAAGACGCTGTCCTACAAGAATCAATGAGCCAGAAAGATTATTCCACTGCATCAACTGATTCACAGTCACACTGTAGCGTTGCGAAATGCCCCATAGAGTGTCTCCCGAACGTACGGTATAGGTGGTGCTGTTTGATGAGGAAGTGTTCGTTTCTTGAACATACGCTGCACTTACCCAGCCACGTCCTTCAATTCGATACCAGACGTTGTTGCCATTCACACTGGTTCCGGTCTTTTGCGCAACCGCGCGAAAAGAGGAGTTGTTTAACAAAGAACCAACAATTCTGGCACTGGTAGACGCATCAGAGCGAATATTCAATGTTGCGGTTGTACGAAACTCTTTGTTGATGCTTTGCTCAGAGCTATTACTTCCAGCGTTCACTTCTGTCACGTACGTAGCACTCACCCAGCCGCGTCCTTGAATTCGATACCACACATTGTTTCCGTTGACACTCGTTCCTGTCTTTTGAGCGACTGCTCGAAATGTCGCATTACTTGCCAAGGAGCCAACAACAGAAGCGCTAGTCGATGCATCTGAACGGATGTTCAAGGCAGCAGTTGTGCGGAACTCTTTGTTGATGCTTTGTTCGGCATTGTTGTTATTGTTGTTGTTACCATTATTATTGTTGTTATCATTCCCACCCGTATTCGATGAGATCTCCGTCACGTGAGCAGCACTTACCCAGCCACGTCCTTGAATTCGATACCACGTCGTATTGCCGTTCACAATGGTACCAGTTTTTTGCGCTACTGCTTCAAATGTTGCATTGGCAGCCAATGAACCAACGATCGAGGCGCTAGTGGAAGCATCCGAACGGATATTGAGTGCTGCATTTGTTCTGAATTGCTTATTGATCGCCTGCTCAGAATTGTTATTGTTGTTATCATTTGAACCGCCACCACTTGATGTATCGTACTGGGTCAAATTGTGCGTTTCAATCAAGTTGTTTAGCTTACTTGCATAAGAAGTATCGGTGGCATAACGTCCTTGCAGCCATTGAGTCGCGTCACGATAAGAATTTGTATTAGACTTCCATGCCCCATGGTAGAAGAAAACACCCGGCGAAAATGAGGTAGTTCTCAAAACGTGCGCATTGTCTTGAAAAGATTCTTTTAATGAGGGGTATTTACGAAACCTAGCAATAATCGGATAGAGATTGCCATTCCCGTCATCTTCCATGGTTTGCATCTCTACAAATTGTCCATTGTAAGATCCCTTGATACCAAACATATTATTTGCAAGAGTGGTCAGCGTGGATTGCCCCCAACCCGATTCTAAGATCGCTTGGGCAATCATGACCGAAGCGTAGAGGTCATTTGCCCCGGCAACTTCTTGTGCCATTGGTCCTACTTGCTGAATAAATGCTTGCTGATTGTTGGAACGTGCCATTGGATTATTGTAGTTGGGCATGACCTTCGTTTCAATGGCGATCCGCTCTTCTTCTGACAGAACAGGAATGTCACGATCGGTTTCTGCTTCATTCTGTTCAGAAGCATCATCTGCTGGTGCATTTTCGGGTACCTCTTGGATGTCTACTCCATCCGCACTTTCAGCTTCTGATGGATCGGTACTATCTTGCGTTGCTGGTGATCCCTCGTTCACTTCTTGATCTTCTACAATGCTCACTGAATCATGCGTCGATGTGTCTTGGGTTGACTCTGCTGTTTCAACTACTTGAACACCATTTTGGGCTTCTGCTGACTCGAGTGTATCTGCTAAAACATTCATCGGCAAAATATTCACCGTACTAACAAGTGCAGCGGTTGCCGCCGCACTTTTACGGTAAAGAAGCCCTCTTTTTTGTTTCTTCGCACGATAACGAAGTTGTTTTCTTTCTTCCATTTGTCTCTCCTTAAAACTACAGCTAGCTACTTCTTACATTCTTACTGCAAAGCTAGGTGTAAAATGAGCGGTGCTGCCAACAGAAACATTTTGACCTGGGCGTGGTGCATGAATGTATTGTCCGCCACCTAAAGCAATGGCTACATGATAGGTGCTACCTGATGAACCCCAGAATAAAAGATCTCCTGGTTGTGCTTGGCTAACGGAAATCACTGTACCGGCTGTTTCTTGTGGCACCGTCCATCCACCAATATCTCTCCCTGTTACTTGTAAAAAGACATAGCGAGTAAACCCAGAACAGTCAAAGCTGTCCGGTCCTTTGGCACCCCACACATAGGGTTTTCCGATATGCTTATAGGCTTCTGCCACGATTGCAGCACCATTTGTTGATCCTGGTGCAGAAGGTGCTGGCGGCGTCACGATCGGTGCAGGTGACGGAGCAGGCGTTGGCGCCGGTGTTGGTGTAACTGGCGTCGGTGCTGGCGTTGGTGCAGGAACTGCAGGTGCACTGTCCGCTGGCGTCTCCGGTGCTGCAGGTGTCACTGGTGTTTCTGGCTCATGAATTTCTGGTGTATCTACTGGTGTTTCCTCTGGAACCTCTGGTGTTTCAACCGGTTCAGATTCTTGCGTTTCCTCTGGTTGCGTTTCTGCTGGTGCTTCTGGCTCTTCCACTGGCGCTGGGCTCTCTGTTTCTGCGTCAGGTTCTGTGCCCTCTGCTTGAACAGCTGCTTCATTCAAGGCTGCTTCTTCCGCTGCAGCTTGTTCTGCCTGCTGTTGCGCCGCTTGTTCCGCTTGGGCTTGTAAAGCAGCTACTCGGGCAGCTTCTTCACGAATTCTCGCTTGCTCCGCTTCATAGGCTTCTTTTTCAGCACGCAGCTGTTCTTTTTCTTCTTCTTTCGTTGCTTCTTCGTAGGCTAAATTACTAACTAAGACATTTAATTCTGCTTGGCTTGCTTCCAAAACACCTTTTTGTGCTTCCAGATGGCTCTGTGCTGCTTGCAATTCTGCCACTTTTTCTTGTGATTCCGCACGCTTTTGTTCAACAGCTTGTTGGTCGGATTTTTGCTGTTCGATCACTTCATTATTCGCTCGAATGATCGTCGTCATGGCATGTACACGACCCACTAGATCACTGACAGAGTCCGCCTCTAGTACCGCTGTTAGAAAATGGTCACCTTTTCCATTAACTTGTGTTTCTCTGGCTTGCTTTTCAATGTTTTCTGAGCGTTTGGCAATCCGCTCTTCTAACTGACTGATTTCCTGATCCAATCCTTCGATCGCTTGCAACAAATCACTTTGCTGCGCTAAAATGATTGCTGCTTCTTGATTTAACGAATCAATTTCTGCAGACAATCCGTCAATTTCTCCTTGTACGCTTTGACGTTGCTGTCTCAACTGATCAATTTCGTTATTTTTTTGTTCGATCAATTGATCGTGATTCGTAGCAAAAACGGTCACAGGTCCGCCGAATGATGACAATACAATGCCGCACATACACACTGTTGCAAAGATTTTCTTCTTCATCTGATCCTCCAAATTCAATTTTAAAACTTTTTTTTCATTTATTTGACCATTTTCATTTTACCATAGTTCAGCAACAAACCCAATCCGTAAGCGATTTACATTTTAGTTACATAAATAAGCTCTGTTTTTTTATTACATGTTCCCCACTCCTATCCCACCGACACGCCGAGTGAATCCCTATGTATCAACTGTTCAAGAAAACTTCATAGAAAAAGTCCTTTTTCTTAAGAAAAAATAAATAATGTTGTAGATTTCACTTTTATTACATTAATTTTCTGCAAAATATGCTTGATTCACAAAGTTATAAACAGACGAAAAAAGCTCCTTCCTAGTGTTTTCTAGAAAAGAGCGAGTTTTTTTTGTCTGTGTTATTCACGATAAGGGAGTAGTTGTCTCATTACGGCGATTTGGTCATCAATGGTCTGTTCTGTGATGTGACCGGTCAGAGCCAAAATCCCTAATCCTTCAATCACGAACATATAGTTTTCTGCAATCACTGCCAAGTTTTCATCTTTTAATACACCTTGCTGAACGCCCACTTGAAAAATCTCATGGATCGTCCGTTTCGTCTCAGAAAGTTGTGCTTGCTGCAGGGAACTGGAGGCTTCGGTTTTATGCGTATAGTAATACTCGTAGACGGCTCGCAGCATACCGTCAGAAATGCTGTGGAGTAGACGCTTGCGATGGTCGGAAAAATATTTGTTTAAAATCGTTTCAAAGGGTACTTGCTCCATGATCATCTCTCGTACATCATCAAATTTTCGTTTGGAACGCTGCTCTAACACTGCCAAAAAAATCTCATCCACCGAACGAAAGTACAAATAAATGCCGCCGCGACTAATGCCGCACTCTTCGATAATGTCCTTCATTGTCGCATCAATCAAACCTTTCTTACTAAAGACGACTTTGGCACTTTCAAGAATCAAATCACGCTTTTGTTGTTTTTTCTTTTCCGCTGTAGTCAATTCGCTCTGCTGCTTCTTCGCCATTTTTTTGGCTCCTTTCATCACATTATTAATGACACTCGTGTCATTTTGTTGTATAATCAACCTAACTTAAAAATGACACGAGTGTCATTATAAAAAAAGGAGTTTTTACAATGAATACAAAAAGCAAAACCTATCGCCTTGTCATTCGTGCCATTTTGACTGCTATTATTATTTTACAGACGATGGTACCTTTCCTTGGATTTATTCCGATCGGTATCACTAGTTTAACGATCATCCATATCACGGTGATCGTCGCTGCCATCGTTTTAGGGACAAAAGACGGGATGTTCATCGGCTTAGTCTGGGGTGTTTTTACCATGATCCGTGCGTTTACTTCTCCGACAACGCCCTTGGACATTGCCGTTTTCACCAACCCAATCATCTCGGTGGTTCCCCGTGTGTTGGTTGGCTTAGTGGCTGGTCTCTTGTTTACGATCATTTACAAAAAGACCAAAAAAGTCGTCGCTGCTTCGATTGTTGCAGCAATCTTTGGGACCATCACCAATACAGTTTTGGTCTTAACCCTAATGGGAACCTTATATACTGGCTTAGTTGCCAATACCTATGGTGTCGATGCTTCGGCTTTATTCGTGACCCTCGGTGGAATTGCTATAACGAATGGAATCTCTGAGGTGATCACAGCTGCGATCTTAACACCTATTCTAGTAAAAGCCTTATTTGCGGCAACCAGTTTACGTCCAGAAAATCGTTAGTCCCTTCTCTTATCCTATCATTTTTTTCACGTTCTGAGTACTCTTTGCCCAAACATTAAAAGCCCCCGATTTAAGAAAGCTTCTATTGTATAGAAAGGCTTTCTTAGATTAGGGGGCTTCTTCTTTTATTGGTTAAAAAAAGGTGGATAGCAAGGCAAGGATCGCTAGACCGCCTTGGGTCAAAATAATTTTCTTGTCGCTAGTCACACTGCCATATGCAGCTACTAAGATAATGTAGATCAACAGCAAGCGACTGATTTCCAATGGCGCTGAAGCAAAGGTAATACTATACAGTAACCCCAAACCGATCAGCCCATTGTAAACCCCTTGGTTTTTGAACAAGGTCACGACGATCGGTCGCTCAAGTTCTGGTTTCGTCACGTTGAAGATCCGCACTGTTGCTTTGGACGTAGTGGCAAATGTTTCTAAATAGAGAATATAGAAAAATTCTAAGGCAACCAGTACAATCAAAATCGTCGATAAAATCGTCATCTTTATTCTCCTTGATGAGCGACAACGATCTCGCTCGGTTTGGCTGCAAAGTCAGGCATTTGTTGGAATAATTGTTGCAGCAGCGGGTTTTGATTGTGAGCGGTGATTGCTTCTTGATTCGCCCATTTTTCGACCATGACAAACCGATTGTTCTCTTCCAATGATTCATAAAGATGATAGCCGTGGCAGCCTTCCTCAGCTCTCGCCGATGCTAATAATGGCGTAACAGCGGCTAAAAAATCTGCCCGCTTTTCTTCTTTGATGTAAAACGTTGCATTGATGATTTCCATCGTTTTCCCTCCTCTTATAGAAATGTCGTAATTTGTTCTGCGTCTAACCGAACGGATTCATAGCCTAATTCTTTGGCTTTTCCGACTGAAAGGATCATGACAGGAACATAACGTTCTTTGTCTAAGCCAAAAGCTTCTGCTAATTGATCTGCTTCAAAGCCGCCGATTGGGTTGGTTTCATAGCCATGCGCCCGCGCAACTAACATAAATTGCATCGCTGCTAAACTAGCGTCGATCTTCACCACATCATTCATTTGTTCTTTTGTAAGATTTTCGTAATGCGGAATGATCGCTGCTAATTGTTGGTCACGTACTTCCGCTGGCATTTTGCCTTCTGCTACTGCTTTGTTATAGATTTCTTCTCCTAGTTCATGACAAAGCATATCACCAAAAATCAAGACCATTGCAGAAGAGGTATCATTTTGACGGACGTTGAAACGAATCAACGGTTTCAATTTTGCTTTTTGCTCATCGCTTTCCACAACGACAAAGCGCCAAGGCTGCATATTGACTGAGGAAGGTGCTGTCGTTGACTCTTGGATCATGGTCAACATTTCTTCATGGGGGATTTTGTAGGTTTCATCATAGACACGAACCGATTTTCGGCCAAAGGTGATCTCTGAAAAATTGTTATTGCTATATTCTGTCATGGGTTTGCCTTCTTTCATGGAACTAATTTCATAAGTAATGTTAAAAGCTGTGCTTCTTCTTTTTCGGTCAAATTGATGCCTAACGACTCCTCAGAGCTGGCATACTTTGAAGCACAACTAGCCAAATCGGCTTGTGCTTTCGGTGTCAAAGAAACAAAAATCTCGCGGTTATTGTCTTTGTTTCGTTCCCGTGTCACAAATTGTTTTTCTTCGAGAATCTTCAAATGCCGAGTGACCGCTGCACTATCGATCTTCAATTCATTCTGTACTTGATTTTGGGTACAGCGTCCTTGCTCATTCAAAAACTGCAGCAACTGATAACGGGTCAGACTAAAGCCAGTCTCTTTTTCAAAGATCGCCGTTAATTCTTGATTCACGATTTTCATCCGATACAGCAATCCGCTAAGCTCACGTAAATTCATTGCATAAACCGCTCCTTTCACCGTTGACTTGTCAACTGTTGACTAATCAAGTATAAATCATTTTCTTTTGCTTGTAAAGAGTAAGCAAAAAAGACCCGCAGCTAGGGGAACCTCATCAAGAATCGAATCAGAAATTCTTTGATAAAGGTACACCATCAGGCTGCGGGTCTTCGTGACTCCAGTTTTGAGAAAATACGGTAGAATATATTTTATTTTAATTGGAAGAGTTTCTTCAAGCCCATCACGATCAGTGTAGAGATCGCTGCAGCAGCGAAGATAATGCCCCACGTGCCAGCTTGAATCGGCATCGTATCCAATAGCTCATTCATAAACGGTACATAGACCGCTGAAAGCTGTAAGCCGACGGAAAGGAGCAATGCCCCCATCAATGGTTTGTTTTTCAAGAGGGTTTTGTCTAAACCAAAGCCGCTGCTCTTACGAACGTTGAAAATATGCATCAATTGCGCCACTGCCATAAAGGTAAAGGTTGCTGTTTGTGCATAAAGCAACTCGTGATCCGTCAGCATCAGGAAGTTGAAGAAGCCAAACGCCACCAAACCAATCACAACCCCACTTAAAATGATGCGTCCTAAGAAACGCTTGTTAACGAGGCCATCCGCTTTTGTGCGGGGCTGGCGCTTCATAATGTCGTCTTCAGCTGGTTCAAAGGCTAATGCCATGGCTGGAGCAATATCGATGACTAGATTCAAGAAAAGGATATGCAGCGGTTGGATCGGCATGGGCATCAAGAAAATGACACTTAGAAAGATCGTCACGATCTCAACCATATTACAAGAGAACAGGAAGGAAACATATTTTTTGATGTTGTCAAAAATGATGCGTCCTTCTTTGATAGCATCGACGATCGTTCCAAAACGGTCATCCGTCAAAATCATATCGGAAGATTCTTTGGCTACTTCTGTCCCCCGAATCCCCATGGCGATCCCGATATCGGCGCCGTTGAGTGCTGGCGCATCGTTGACCCCATCGCCAGTCATTGAAACGATATCGCCTTCTTCACGCAACGCTTCCACAAGCTGTAATTTATTTTTTGGTGAAACTCGAGCAAAGACAGCGACTTCTTCGATTTTTTCGTTAAAGCCTTCTTGCCCTGCCAATTCATCGATCTCACGACCCGTCATGGTTTTTTCATGGTCTTTTAAGCCAATTTCTTTGGCGATCATGGATGCCGTCTTCGGATGGTCCCCCGTGATCATTTTCACTCGGATCCCCGCTTCTTGTGCGACCTTCACTGCTTCTTTGACATCTGTTCGCGGCGGGTCGACGATGCCCGCAAAGCCTTGGATCTTGATTTCCTGTAGTGCTGCTTTCAGCTCTGCTTCGTCCGTTCCACCTTGATAATCCTTGATGCAACCGACAGCGATCACCCGCTGCCCATGACTGGCTAACGTGTCATTGTATTCATGAAGCTGTTCTTTTTCTTTAGCATCAGCATCGGCTAAATCAATCAAGACGTCTGGTGCCCCTTTGATGATCAATGTCCTGTGCTTTCCTTCATACACGGTCACCATGTATTTGTTGTCGGAATCAAAGGGCATTTCTGCGATTTTCTTCAGCCCGCTGTCCTGCTCTTTTTGGCGATCGATGCCGATTTTTTGACCTAAAACGACGAACGCCCCATCTGTTGGATCACCGAGGATCTCGTATTGCCCTTCGTTTTCACGTAAAGTGGCGGTGGTACATAAAGCACCATTTTCGATCATCCCTTGCAGCGCATCATGATTGGCTGCATCGATCTCGGTTTCATCCTCCGAGTCTGCCTTGTAAAATTTTCCGTTGGGTTCATATCCATTTCCTGTCACTTTGAACATTTCTCCTGAACCTAAAATGATCTCAGCAACCGTCATTTGGTTTTCTGTCAGCGTCCCTGTTTTGTCACTGGCAATGATACTGGTGGCGCCCAGGGTCTCAACAGCTGATAACGATTTGACCAGTGCTTTGTGCTCGGCCATCGTCCGCATGCCTCGGGACAATGTGATCGTCGAAACGGCTGGCATTGCCTCAGGTATCGCTGCGACCGCCAAAATAATCGAGATATGGATCATTTCGACAAATGGTTGATTCGTCAAGACCCCAGCGATCAAAACTGCCACCGCAGCAAAAAGCGCGGCAATAATGATTGCTTTTCCTAGCTTGTCCAATTCGATATCTAACGGCGTTTGACGCTTTTTGTCACCCGTCAGCATGTCACTGATTTTTCCGACCTCAGTCTTCATACCGGTTTCTGTCACTACAGCATAGGCATTTCCCCGAGTTGCCGCAGTTCCTGCGAAAACGACATTGCGGCGATCGCCTAGTGGAACATCTTCTTCATAGGTTTCTCGTGCATCTTTTTCAACAGCTTCTGACTCACCAGTCAGCGCTGATTCGATGCAGGCAAAGTTGCTCGTTTCAAGTAAGCGGGCATCTGCCGCAATGGCATCCCCTTCTTCCAGAACGAGAATATCGCCTGGAACGATTTTTGCCGACTCGATCTCCATTACTTCTCCATCACGAATCACTTTTGCGGTAGTGTAAATCATGCTTTGAAGAGAATCAATTGATTTTTGTGCTCGTAATTCTGTGATAAAACCTGTCATTACAGCAATCACCACGGCAATCAATACTGCAATTCCTTCAATCGTTTCCCCCATCGCAAAAGAGAGTAACGCAGCTGCTAGCAATAAATAAACAATCAAGTTGTTCAAGTTATGCCACAGCAATTCCCATACAGAAAGGGATTCTTGTTGCTGGATCGTGTTTTCTCCGTATTTTTCTAAGCGTTTGTCGGCTTCTTTCCCGCTTAGGCCTTGCTTGCGGTCACTTTCAAAATGTTTCAAGGTCTCTTCAGTCTTTTGCTGGTAAAATTTTTCCATCAAATTCCTCCTTTAAATTATAAACTTCTTGCCGAGGGTTTCCACGTTTCTGAAGGGATAAATCGGTACAGATACCTTGCACAGTCATTTTTTGATTTGAATCGGTTCAGGCAATTGCTGAGTGAAGGGAATATAACCAATAAGAAAAGCAAGCGCAGGTTGACTGGCTGAGGGAAAAGGTATGTGTGTTGAGCATCGATCATTTTGCGAGCAATGAAGTCGCTTCTTTTAATCGTCGCAAGTGATCTTTCTATGTACGTACTTTGTGAAAAAACCATCCGGCCTACTTCTAACCTATCATGGATGAAGATGTTCGCAAAGGATTTTGCTTCACAAGTGGTGTAAAAAAACAGTCGTAACAAAATTAGCACCACCGCTTTTGGTGACGATTGGGCAGCATGTCAGTAATGCCAAACAGGTACTCGTTTCGGTGTTTTCTTAATAAACTAAGCTTCTGCTATGTTGTGATTTACAATGTTACAACTCTAGCAAAAAAATAACTTTAAAAAGAGAACGCTTGCTGTCTTTACTTTATTTTAACAAAAAACAACAAGAAAGAAAACATCCTTGTTGTTTTTTGACATAAATTATTCGTTTCTGACCTCTTATAACAACTGGTTACGGAATCATTTTACGAAATAGTGTATTACTCATATCTTTTGATTCTTTTCCTCATAATAGGCAATCCCCAGCTGTGTTCGGTTCGAGACTGCCAGCTTTTCCATAATGGTGATCGTTTTATTACGGATCGTTCCTTCACTTAAAAATAGCTGGTTAGCGATTTCTTTATTGGTCAGCCCTTGTGCAACTAAGCGGGCAATATCACATTCTCGAGGCGATAATTTTTCCAGCAATGAGGTTTCAGGACGTGTTAAGTGAGGTAGTACTGGCCCATCAATGATGCTCGTTCCTTCATACAACAAACGCAACTTTTGCGCAATTGACGCGATTTTATCTGTTTTGACTAGATAGCCGTCAGCCCCAGCACTTAATGCCTGCAGACTATTTTTTTTATCGGCAAAAGTCGTCAAGACCATGACCTTGGTAAGCGGATGACTTTTCTTGATCAAACGGGTTGCGCTAATCCCATCAATTCCTGGCATTCGAATATCCATCAGAACGATATCTGGCTGATGAACTCTGCATTGCTCTATTGCCGTACTTCCATCTGGAGCTGTCCCTACTACTTCTATATCCGATTCGCTGGCTAATGCAAATGACAAGCTCTTGCGGATCAGTATATCGTCATCAACAATCAGTAGTTTCATTGTGCGATTCCTCCTTTCTGATTTTACCATCGGCAACTTGCAAAATGGGAATAATAGCAATCACCTTAAATGTCTCTTGCGAGTCTACAGCGAAATGACCACCAATTGCGTTCAATCGATACCGCAAATTTCTCAACCCGATCCCAGGAGAAGGATCTTTACTGACAATACCATCATTCTCAATACTCAAACGCACAATATAAGGCGTAATGTCTAACTCAACAGTAATTTTTTTCGCAGCTGAATGCTTTACGATATTTGTCAGCCCTTCATTTAAACAAGACTCAAGAGTCTGCCAAGCATTGCTAGAAACTTTTGTACTATCACCAGATGCAATAAATGTGATCGGACAAAAAGAAAAATCATCACAAATTTCTGTTAATCTATCGATACCTAACCTATTGACTGTGCTAATGTTGTGGACTCCTTCTCTTAGCTTTTCAACGCCATCAGAAAGATGACTCAAAGCCGTATCATATAGTTCTCCGATTTCTGGATCTTCAAATCGAAGCAGTGGTTGGATCGTCTGAAAAGAAATATATGCCCCAATAATCGCATGTCCCGCGTTGTCATGAAGATCGCGAGCGATCCTTGCTCGCTCCATGACTGCCGTCATTTGTTCCACCTCTTTTAGAGCAAACTGAAGCTCTTGCTGCAATTTCAAATGTTCTTGAAAAGATTTGGCTGCTTCATTTGCAGCGACAAAGCGCTGATTTCGTTCGCATTGCCATAGCCTTAATAATTGTCCACATCCCGCAGCAAAAAGAACATAGATAAAAAAGGAATGCTCTTGGATTAGCAAAGGATAAAAAACAAAAAGCAAAGAAAAATAGTAACCGGCAAAAATCGCTTGAAACAAAATCAGGCAGCTACCGATAATGAATAAGACAAATGGCATACTATTGCCGAGGATGATTAACAGTGTACTATCTAACAACAAACTCCAATCGCTATTTTTTACCCTTTGTCTAAAAAGAAAAAATACCACTAGACTTAAGGTGAAAAAGAACCCTTGAGGATTATCCCCAGCAAAAAAAATCAGCATTGAAAAAGATACTAGATGGACTATCCGAAAATATAAAGAGGGTACAATCATCATACCAGACTCCTTTTACCTCCGAATAACAAGAACGTCCCTGCAAAGAGCAATAGAATCAGTTGAAAGAACAAAAACTGTTGATTAATTCCATAGCCAACTAATTCAGTGAAACTTTTCGATACCCAAAACGCTGGAAAAAGCATGCTGAAACGTTGGATCAACTCAGGAAGCAACTCTAACGGAAAGACGAGACCTCCTATAATGGCAATAATCGAATAGAAAATCATGAAAATCGAGTTCGTCGATTCCTTCGATTTGAAAACGGTATACCAGGCAAAGGCAAAAGCAACCGAAACAAAACCAAAAATGGTATAAATGATCAAAAGACCTGCTGTCAATTCCCAAGACCAACTATATAACCCTTTACCGATAGCTAAAATAATTGTCGTTTGAACAATGAGGGGCAACACCGCAGATAAGAGATTTTGGCTAAGGTAATGAAGCATAGTGATTGGGGAGGTCAAGATTCGAACGATGACCCCATCTTCTCGATCATTGAGGATTGACTGCGTCATAAAGACAGAGGAGGACATCATAATCAAAGCAAGCAAGCCTAAGCCATTCGCTTGCTCATTTTGCCAAAGCGGACGAAAGAAAATCAGTAACATAGGGAGGACGAACTGTGTTACTATTGCCGCTTTGTTACGCATACTTCGCTTCAACGAATAGATAAAAATCGGCACTATCGATTCCGCTCCTTTCCTTTTACAATCATAATCAATAAGACAGTTACAACTAGATAACCGCTGAGGCATGCCAGATAGAACCCCGAAGATCGAATCCCATTTGCCAAAACGGTCGTCTCTTGAATAGCATTCGTTGCTAGCGTAATGGGGCTATAGTCAAATAAGAGTTGAATTGGCTTTGGTAATGTAAAACCTGAAATTTCTAAACCAACACCACCGCCTATGGTCATAAATATCCATGGCAATACCAGTACGGTGCTCCTAGCTGTTTCATTGGTCTTTGTCACGAGACAAACAAAAAGAGCCAATAAATGTGTAAAGCATGACATCATAAGCACGGTCAATCCTGTAATCGCAAGATTCCCCCAGTCGGTTGGAAACACTAAAGATGTAATAACGATGATTGTGGTAGCTTGCAACAAAGCATACAGATAACTGCCGCTGGCCATCGCAGTAAAAAAATGACCTTTAGGTACAGGTGAAACCCCTAAACGAAACCGCATACTGGTTTTTTGATCCTTTGTATAAACCATCACAAAACTTTCCATAAAAAAGAATTGAAAAGAAAGCATCAGCACAATTGAGGAAGCAGTCAATACAACATCATAGCCCGCAATTTCTTCCGTCTGCTGATTAACTAAACCATTGATTAGTACAAAAACCAATGGCAAAAAGACGAACAATAAATTCATTGGATCTTTAAAAAATCGATTAAAATAATGAATAAATAAGCGATCAAATGTAATCATATTAAATACCGCCCCCATCTCTTAAGCTTTTTCCTGTCAAGGTTAAGAAAACATCTTCCAATGTCGCGCGTTCTTCTGTGAAAGATGACACCGCTCCATGTTGTTGAGCAATTTCCATAATACGATGAATGTTTCCAGATCCAGAACTTGAAGTTACTAGATAATCGTTCCCTTGCAGAACAACGGATTTTACACCCGCAATAGAGGCAATTTTTTCTTGAAGCATCGGTGAAGGGTCGCTGCTGACAAAGCGAACGCGTTCTTCATGCTGCAATCGTTTCACTAGTTCCTGCATCGTTCCTTCCGCAATCACTTTGCCAGAGTCCATAATGATAATGCGATCACAAATTGTTTGTACTTCTTCCATATAGTGAGTGGTGTAAACAACGGTTGTCCCAGCTGCCGCAATTTTTTTGACTGCTTCTAAAATATGATTACGTGATTGCGGATCGATTCCTACTGTTGGTTCATCCATGATCAACAATTTGGGCTTATGGACAAGCGCACAACCGATGTTCAACCGTCGCTGCATTCCGCCAGATAATGCTTTGGGTTTCTTTTTGGCATGCTCTTCTAAGCCAACAAACGCCAACACTTCTGCAACACTTTTATGCAACCTCTCTTTTTTTAACCCGTACAGACTGCCGAAATAGCGCAAATTTTCGACCACCGTTAAGTCATTGCAGACAGTGATCTCCTGAGTGACCAACCCAATCGCTCGTCTAATGTTGCGATTATGTATCGATTGCTTTTGCCCAAAAATACTTATTTCTCCGCTATCAATCGATAATAGACCGCATAAAGAGTGGATCGTGGTCGTTTTTCCAGCACCATTAGGTCCTAACAAGCCAAGTATTTCACCTTTGCGAATCGTGAAACTTAAATTTTCCAAAATCATTTGATCACCATAGCGTTTAATCACATCATTCATCTTTGCAAGCATCAATTTCTCTCCTTTTTTTCTCAATTCATTTGATACGCCTAGTATAGAAGAATTCATCGTAAGGTAGTAGGTACCATTTGTCACTTCTTTGAAAAAAAGAGAATTACCGTTCTTAAGAAAATAAGCAAGGTTACGTAATTCAAGTGAAATAAAACAAAAAGAGTTTACCATTATCTAGTTAGAATTTAAAAACATTTTATTCAGTAACCTATGAAAAAGATACGTCTGCTAATTTTGATCAAAATAGTCTCGAGATCCAGGTTCCCATCTTATTCCCTTCTCATATAAATCGTTTTATTCTCAAAATCGGCGACACAAAAAAGCATTCCACAGTTGAATGATGAATCACCAACCGAAGAATGCTTCGTAATTATTCTACTTTATGAGGAAACTTCCTCACTCTCGATATAGCAATAGACCCGCAGATCAGGCAGAGCGTGTTTGATCCGCTGTTCGATGGTATCGATAAATACGCTTGGTTCTTCGGGTCCTAGCTTCAAGGTAAGGTCGGCGACGATCAAAAGTTCTTCTGGGCTTAGATGGAGGGTTCGCAAATCTTTGATTTGAATGATGGCAGGGTCGGCTAAAATTTGTTTGATCGCCATTAAATCAGAAGCAGAGGCGCCTTCTCCAATCAAGAGGCTATAAAATTCTTTGGCTAAAAAGACAGCAGCAGCAATTAGCAACAATCCACCTAAAATGCCGCCGAGGGAATCAAATACTGGATTGTCCGTCAATGCGGTCAATAAGATCCCTGCGATGGCGATCGTCACGCTACCTAAGGCAAATAAATTTTCCGTGAAGCCTAAAAGCAGATCGGAATCGCGGCTTTCTTTTAAGAAACGAACGAGGGGCTGGTTTTGCTTGTTTTGTTCTTTGACTTCTTGCCACCCCTCTTGAACAGCGGTCACTTCAATGAACAAACTGACAAATAAGATCGCTGCCGCCAGCTGGAGCTGTTCCACTTCGTGGGTGGGGTCTAGCAGATCACGGCTGGCTTCAACAACCGCTAAAATCCCACCACCTAAAAAAACTGTCATTGCAACTACAGTACTAAAAAAATAGGTCGCTCGTCCTTCACCAAACTGATGCAGTTCACTGCGTCCTCGCTGTGCTCGGTTTTCACCGATGGCTAGAAGTCCTTGATTGATGCAATCGATCAGACTATGGATACTTTCATTCATCAAGACTGCACTGCCGCTAAAGAAGTAGCCGATGGCTTTCATGATCAACCCTAAGACATGGGTCAGCAAAACGATTCTACGGGCTTTTTGCTCTTGCTGTTTTTCCATCATACTTCCTCCTTCGGTGTCGGACTCGCTGCAACAAGCTGTCTCTTTTCTTAAGCATAGCACTGCACTTCCTAGATGAAAACGAAAGTGGCTTGCGGGTCTGACCTTGTCTTCACTGGGGTTTAAAAAGGACTGAGGGCACAAAAAAAGTCAGGATCGCTCCTGACTTTTTTCTCTTGATTAGTAGCCGGTTCCGTCATCAACGACTTCCGAGCCGTATCCGTCGCCAGTTCCTGCACCGGTTTCGGTTCCTGTATCGGTACCTACGCCGGTTTGGGCTTCTGTATTCGCATCTGCTTGTGTATCTGCTGGTGCTTGACCTAATGCTTTCAACATATCGTTACGAATTTCATTGTAAGAATAGTCTTGAATATATACGATCGATTGTCCATCATAAGATTCCCCATCGTACCATTCAAAGGTATGTTTTTGAATATCGAACCCAGACAACATATTGCCCGCTAAAGATACTAAGTCTTCAAACTTAAAGTTTGTATTCACATCTTCGCTGACAGAATCTAAAATTTCTTGGTACTTGGTGACATTATTGATTTTCAAAGCTTGGTGGATCGCTGCTTCAATAACTTCTTGCTGACGATTTCCTCGATCCACATCAGTATCCATTTTCCGGATACGGGCAAAAATCAAGGCTTGTTCACCGTTCAACAATTGACGACCTTCTGGAATCAATGTTTCTCCCGTGTTGTCTGAAGTATATTTCTTGTTGATGTCGTAAGGCACATCAACAGTGATCCCTCCGATGGCATCGATGATTTTCTCAAAACTGGTAAAATTGATGTTTACGTAATAGTCAATTGGCAATTGCAGGTAGTTTTGGACTGTTTCAATCGTTGCGTCTTCCTCACCAATCGTGAATGCACTATTGATCTTGGCGGTAGCAGCAATCGTCCCGGTTCCTGTTCCATCATAAATGTTGGTCCAAATGTCTCGAGGGAGACTGACCATATCGATTTTCTTGTTTTCGCCATCGTACACCATGTAAATCAAACTGTCGGTACGGGCACTGTCCAAATGTTCTGTCTTTTCACGTTCCGCATCATTATCAACACCCATTAACAAGATCCCAAACTTTGAATTCACGTCAGAAGCTTTTAATGAGTTGTCCTGTTTACTTTTATTAGAGCTGATCACAGCGGATTCTTTAAACATTTTATCCACTGAATTTTTTGCTGCATAATACGTATAGCCGGCAAATAAAACGATGCCTGCAATGGCGAAAAGAAAGATTCCTCCAATAATCACGCGTTTGTTGCGCGCTTTGTGGGCTCTTTGCTGTTTATATCTCGTCTTTCTATCCATAGTGCCTCCTTCATTTCTCCTGAATTGCTCTCCCCGATTGTACCAGAATTTTTACGATCCGCCTATTTTTTTAAGAAGTTTTATTCTTTTTCTGTGAAGTCCTTTAAACATTCCTTAAAAATAATTCTGGGATTGAAAGAAACTTGGATAAATAGTCAACTTCTATGGATATTTTATTAAAAAACGAGTTTTTTCATTCACCCTTTTTGGATGGATCAACTTCTTTTTCGACAGTCAGCTGAATAATTACACCAAATGGATCGCGAACACTTGCATAAAAAAACGCAAAAGCATTCTCACTTGGTGCTTGGATCGTCTGACTGCCTTTTTGCATCAATCGTTGATAAAGCTTCTGAGCTATTTGGCTCTCCGCTAGCGTCAAACTCAGTGACAAGTGATTGCCTCGCTGAATCGTCTCTCCTTCAACTAGTGGATTGTCTGCCAGCTGCAACTGGAAATCTCCGATCTGTAGGATGGAGTGAGAAAGATACTGTTCTTGTCCCGCAAGAATCTCCAGCGTTGGATCAAGTCTCTCACGATACTCCTGGTTGGTGATGGCAAATAAGAGGGTTGCGTCTAGTGTTTCTTGATAAAATTGAATGGCTTCTTGGGCTTTGCCGTCTAAAGTTAAAAACAAAGCGATTTTTGGTTCGATCATTTGTTGGTTCCTCCTTTTCTTGTTACCATAAGTGTAACTGTGAATATTGCCAAAACTTGGCACCATTGGAGAAAGAAATGAAAAAATCAGAACGCTTAACACAGGAACTATTGTATTTACAAGGAAAAACCACTTTTCATCTAGCCGATTTGATGGAAACCTTCGCAATCTCAAAACGTACAGCCGTCCGTGATGTCCAATCATTGGAAGAGCTGGGCTTGCCTCTCGTGGTAGAAACCGGTCGTTATGGCGGCTATCAGATTTTGAAAAATCAACTGACCCCCTTGTACTTTGACAAAAATGAACGGTATACCCTTTTCTTTGCTTTGCAGCTCTTACAAAAATTAACCGATTCTCCTTTTGATCGGAGCTATCAAGGGCTACGGCGAAAACTGTTGCAGTCTTTTTATCAAGGAGACACCGAGTGGTTAGAAAAAATGGAGACGGCGGTTTCGTTTCAAGGGGTGCCTCAATTGACGAGTGCGCCGATCCTCTCAGCGCTTTTTTCAGCGATCGTACAAGAACAGGTCATCCAATTTACCTATCAGCGTTATCAAAAAACGAACAAGACCGTACAACCCTATCAACTGGATTTTCGTGCTGGCTACTGGTACTGTTTGGCCTATGACTGTCAAAAGCAGGCTTTTCGCCGCTATCGCTGTGATGCAATGCAGGGACTTGCTCCGACTGAAAAAACAGGCTATACCTTGCAGCAGTTAGCTGAAAAACAGCTGCAGCAACAAGTGTTGACACAATCACTGGGCTATCACATCCGCTTTGATCTATCGGCAAAGGAACGCTTGTGGCAAGAAAAATACCCTGACATGGCAGTGGTGGAACGCTCTAGCGAGCTTTGCTTAGAGGGGCACATTGCCGACAATGAGCTGGGTTTTCTGGCTGATTTTCTCTTGCAATTTGGTCCAACCATCAAAGAAATCCACCCGTTAGTCCTCAAACAAGCGTATACTGAAAAAGTTCGGCAAATGCTGCAGCCATTTGCAACGGACTGACCGCTTTCCTGCATTGATTATTGATTGCTTGCTTGCGGCGAAACTGATTCTAATTGATAAGGAGTTTTCTACCTATGTTTCTTTTAAATAAAAAAACCTTCCAAGCATTGGCTGCCCCCTATAGGACAGAAGGGGCTGCGATCGGCTATGCAAAATGGCAGTCCTTCAACGCCATCACCAGCCGTAGCCTGCTCGTTCTAGATGATCAGCAATTGACGATTTTGGCGTTGAATCTTTTCTCGACAAAAGTCGTGCAGCACAAAAGCGTGCCACTTGCTGAGCTGAAAAAACAGCACAAAGATCCTGTTGTAGGGATGCTCGTCCCGATTCGCTTTACTTATAAAGGGGAAACCTACCGTTTTCAAATGCAGCGAGTGATCTTGCCCTTGGGAGATTGGCAAAAAACCTTTCTTGCCCGCTGGCAGTCGTGGTAAATGAGCAGCAACTGGCAAGGTTCGTTTTCCTAGAAAAAGACTTTTCAAGTGATTTACACTTTTTTTGCAAGAAAATAAACAGATTTTTCAAGGGATGTTTTCGGCTATTTCGTTCTATGGTAAGATGTCCCTAAAGAATTGGAGGCTGTTATGGGTTTTATTGCAAGTGAACGTTTACTGCTTCGTCCGTTTCAAGAAAGTGATTTTGCCGATACCTTTGCTATTTATCGGCAAGCGGAAGTCTGCCGTTTCTTACTTCATGAGCCTTGGCAGAAAGAAACGGCAGCTGCGGCTTTTGCCAAAAAGTGTCAACAGCAAGTCTTGACGGACCAAGCAGGTCTTTCTTTGGCAGTACTACACGACCAAACGGTCATCGGCGATTTGTCGGTGTGGTCTACTGGTCAGCCGTCTTCCGTTGAAATCGGCTATGCCTTCCATCCGTCATTTGGCGGACATGGGTTTGCTCAAGAAGCATTGAATGAATTGTTGGGCTGGTTGTTTGCCAGTCAGAAGATCCATCGGGTCCAAGCGACGCTAGATGCTCGCAATCAGGCCTCAGCCAAGCTTTGCCAACGGATTGGATTGCGCCAAGAAGCACATTTTATCCAAGACTGGTGGAACAAGGGGGAATGGACCGATAGTTTGGTTTTTGCCTGTTTAGCCAGTGAATATCCTGCTCATCCGAAATAATTTAGGAGGTTTTTTATGATAAGCTTGTTACGCTACGCCAAGGATTATCGCAAACAGATTATTCTTGGTCCGTTTTTCAAATTTTTAGAAGCGGTGTTTGAATTGGTGCTGCCTTTGCAGATGGCCGCTTTAGTCGATGAGGGGCTACGGCAAAACAATTGGTCGAAAGTCGTTGAAATGACGATCTGGATGATCGTGATGTCCGTGGTAGGCATGATCTGTGCCGTCATCTGTCAGTATTATGCTTCCGTCGCTTCTCAAGGCTTCGGGACGGAATTACGCAATCGCTTGATGAAAAAAATCAACACCCTTTCCCATAGCGAACTAAACTTATTCGGGACGGATACCTTGATCACCCGAATGACCAACGATATCAACCAGATGCAGATTGCTTTGGCGATGCTGATTCGGCTGGTGGTCCGTGCGCCCTTTTTAAGTATCGGTTCGGTGATTATGGCCTTTGTCATTGATTGGCAAGCTGGCTTGATTTTCCTACTCGTCTTACCGCTCTTTTGTATCGTCTTATTCTGGATCATCGCCAAGACCGTGCCATTATATAAGAAAGTTCAAATTCATCTCGACGAATTAAACGAACTAGTGAGTCAAAATTTAAGCGGGATTCGGGTGATTCGTGCTTTTGCCCGCACAAAAACGGAAACAAAACGCTTTGATAAAGCAACTGATGATTTAAGTGATGTCTATTTAAGGGTCACAAATCTCTCTGCTTTATTGACGCCTGCCACCACCTTGATCATGAATGTCGGCATTATCGCGTTGTTTTATATCGGTGGATTCAAGGTCAATATTGGCAATTTGCAGCAAGGACAAGTATTGGCACTGGTCAATTACATGAATCAAATGCTCTTAGCGTTGATCGTGGTTTCCAACTTAGTGATCATCTTTACCCGTGCCGCAGCATCTGGTTCACGGATCAACGAAGTGCTAGCAACTGAGCCGTCGATCGGCGACGAACTTTCAGAAGTCTTTATGGATCAGCCGAAAAACAACGTCGGAGCGATTCGCTTTGAGCACGTTGATTTCCGCTTTTCAAAAGAATACGGATTAGCCTTGAAAAACATTGATTTCCAAGTCGCACCGGGGTCTATTTTAGGTATCACTGGACCAACCGGTAGTGGGAAATCTGCCTTGACCCAATTGATCCCCCGCTTCTACGATGTGGCAGATGGCAAAGTGATCGTTGACGGACACGATGTGCGGAAATGGCCTTTACAGCAATTACGCCAAAAAATCGCCATGGTGCCTCAAACCGCCGTGCTGTTTACGGGAACGATTCGAGAAAACTTGCAATGGGGCAAAAAAGATGCCACCGATGAAGAGTGCTGGCGTGCACTAGAAATCGCTCAAAGCCGCGACTTCGTTGAAGCCTTGCCGCAGCAATTGGATACCCCGATTTTTGAAGGGGGCAAGAACTTTTCTGGAGGACAAAAACAACGGTTAACGATTGCCAGAGCATTGATCGCTAAACCAGATATCTTGATTTTGGATGATTCTTTAAGTGCCCTTGACTATCAAACCGATCTTGATTTGCGGATGGCTTTAAAAGAAAGCATTCGTGGTACGGTCATCATCATCTCCCAACGGGTTCGCTCCATTCAAGATGCGCAGCAGATCTTAGTCTTAGACCAAGGGAATTTGGTAGGCAAAGGGACCCATGAAGAGCTACTGGCAACGTCAAAAGAATACCAAGAAATCGTGGCATCACAGGCAGAGGAGGAAGAAGCATGAAAAAGAAATCATTCGATTGGTCGGCCTTTCGTCGCTACCTCCCTTATTTGACTGCCTACGCGAAGGAAACTTGGGCGGCAGTTGTCCTCGGGATCGCTGCTGGTGTTTCCTCGGTTTATATGACGTATCAGATCGGTCAAGCCGTCGATCAGCTGATAGGTGCCGATCAAGTGCAGTTCAGCGCCCTCTATCGCATTTTGCTTTTGTTTGCCGGAGTGGTTTTAGTGACTGTGGTCAGTCAATGGTTGATCCAGCGACTAGGCAACCGCGTGGCGTATTTATCCGTCGCCGACTTACGTAAAAAAGGCTTTGCCCATCTCAATACATTGCCGTTGCGCTATTATGACCAAAACTCCCACGGCAACATCGTCAGTCGCTTTACCAACGACATGGACAATATTTCCATTGCCGTCGCTGCAGTCTTTAACCAGTTGTTCTCTGGTATTTCGGTCGTCTTGATCGCTTTAGTCGTCATGCTGCAAATGAGTGTGCCCTTAACGTTGGTCGTATTGGTTTCGACCCCGATCATCTTTTTGGTCAACTGGATCGTGGCACGAACGTCTCAATCGCATTTTGCTCGCCAACAAGAAATCGTCGGCGAAATTTCTGGCTTTGTTACGGAAATGATCGGCAATCAAAAAATCGTCAAAGCCTTTGATCGAGAAACCATCAACCAGAACCGTTTTGAAACGATCAACCAAGAATTGAATGTCCGGGGGCAAAAAGCACAGTTTTCTTCTTCTTTGACCAATCCACTTTCACGATTCGTCGATCACTTGGCGTATCTGTCAGTCGGCTTTGTCGGCGGTCTGCTTTACTTTTCTGGTTCAGGTGCTGTCACGGTTGGGGTGATCTCCAGCTTTACGATCTACTCCAGTCAGTTTTCGAAACCATTCATTGAATTGTCGGGAATTACCACCCAGATCCAAACGGCATTAGCTGGACTTTCAAGAACCTTTGAGCTATTGGATCAAGAGCCAGAAACAGCCGATGACCAAGAATCTCAATCACTGGGTGAGATCAAAGGCGAGATTGCCTTTGAGGAGGTTTCTTTTGCTTATGATCCTGGTCAAAAATTGATTGAAGATTTCACTTTTACCGCAAAACCTGGAGAAACCATCGCGATCGTCGGAAAAACTGGTGCTGGTAAATCGACGTTGGTCAATTTATTGATGCGTTTCTATGATGTCGATAAAGGGGCAATCAAGATCGATGACACCGATATTCGTCAGTTGAAACGAGAAGAATTACGGCAAAGCTTCGGAATGGTCTTGCAGGATACGTGGCTCTTTGATGCCTCTTTACGAGAAAATCTGCAATACGGCAATGACACTGCCACAGATGAAGAAATCTACGATGCCTTAAAGCATGCCTATATGTATGAGTATGTGATGCGCCTACCAGAAACACTAGATACACCGATCGGTCATCAAGGGATCAAGATCTCTGACGGGCAACGGCAGCTCTTGACGATCGCCCGCACGATGATCAGCAACCCACCCATGCTGATTTTGGATGAGGCAACCAGTTCGGTTGATACTCTGACTGAGAAAAAAATCCAAGATGCTTTCTTGAAAATGATGGAAGGCAAAACCAGCTTTGTGATCGCCCATCGCTTATCAACGATTCGAGCAGCAGACAAGATCCTGGTGATGGATGCCGGTCAAATCGTGGAGCAAGGAACCCATGAAGAACTACTAGCAGAACAAGGCTATTACTATCGCCTGTACCATGCACAATTCCAACATTGATCAGCCATACCACAAACCCCCATCAGCTCAAAGATACCTGCTTGAGCTGATGGGGGTCTTTTTTATTTATTGGTTCCAAACATCGGCATATTCTGGTTTGCGTTCAAATTCTTTTTTGGCAAAGGGACACAAAGGAATGATTTTCTTTTGTTCTTTGCGGGCTTTTTCCACCCCTTTTGCCACTAATTTTTCGGCCAGACCTTGGCCCCGATAAGCGGGATCGACAAAGGTATGGTCAATGATCAACCGCGTTTCGCCCGCTTCCGACCAGGTCATTTCACCAATTTCTTTGTCGCCGTCTTTTAACACAAATCGAGTGTTTTCTTCTAAGATTTCCATGGTTCTTCCTCCTTCAATATGTACTTTAATGCACCGCTGGGGCAAGTGTGGATCACTTGTGCAGCTTGCGCTGCTTCCCCGTTATCAGGAATCACCCAGGGACGCCGTCCAACTTCAAAAATGGCGGGATTGCCCCGCACACAATTACCGCTGTGGGTGCAGATCTCTTTGTTGTAATAAATATCGATCGCTTCACCACGATACTTCCGATATCCTGCAGCAATCAACCCTTCTTCTGTTTCATTCGCTAGTGGCTGTTCGTCCATGTTGAACACCCTCCTCTTACTGATTGTCAGAAGCAAACTGCCTGCCTCCTCCTTCATCATACGACTTCTCGAGAAAAAAATAAATCATTTGTTCTAAAATAGCCTCTCAGTTGCCGATCATTAGCCAAAAGCTTGCGGCAGCACAATAAAGCGTCCCGTCAAAACATGCTGCTTTGACGGGACGCTTTTTTCATTCGTGGGGCACTTTTGCAACAAAATGAAACCGCTGCGTGGCGTAATCCCCGGCTAAATGAGGATCGATATACAACCCGAGTTGCATCAATTCATCGCCACCGAAGCTCTCTCCCCCACTTTGATAGGTGAGGTCAGGATCAAGACCAGCCAGCTTTAAAGTAACCAATGGTGCAGAGGCTTCAGCTAAGACTCGGAAGTAAAAGACGATCGCTTCTTTTTTATCTGGAGAAACATACAGCCAGGCGGCGTCATTGCCTTCATAAGGGCTGAGCAGTCGAACAAAGCGGCCCAACTGCAGCAGGCGCCGATGTTTTTTATAAAAAGTGATTTGTTCTTTGATTTGCGTTTTTTCTTCTTTTGTCAGCTGTGTTAAATCAAGCTCATAGCCCAGCAAGCCGGACATCGCAGCATTGCCGCGAATCGCTAGATCCGTTGCCCGTTGGGTCTGATGGTTCGGGATCGCCGAAACATGGGCACCCATGGTGGATGGCGGATAGACCAGACTGGTTCCGTATTGGATCTTCAGGCGGGCGATGGCATCGGTGTTGTCGCTGGTCCAAATCTGCGGCATATAATACAAGAAGCCAGCATCAAAACGCCCACCGCCACCAGAACAGCCTTCAAACAGGATCGTTGGATAGGCAGTGGTCAGTTTTTCTAGAAATTCATACAAGCCCAGCAGATAGCGATGTGTAACCTCCCCTTGCTGGGCAGGATCGAGGAGCAAGGAATAGACATCCGACAGACTGCGGTTCATGTCCCATTTGATATAGTCGATGGCAACCGTATCAAACAGTTGGGTTAACTGGTGATAGAGATGGTCTCTGACATCTTGCCGAGAAAAGTCCAACACATACTGACTGCGGCTAAGCGCTGGCTTGCGATTGGGTACTTGTAACAGCCAATCAGGGTGCTGTCGGTTTAGTTCACTGTCACCAGAAATCATTTCTGGTTCCAGCCAAAGCCCGAATTGCAGCCCTTTGTCATGGACTTTTTGGGCAAATCCTGCCAAGCCAGAAGCCAGCTTGCCTTCGTTTTCAAACCAATCGCCTAATGAGGTTTGGTCATCTTCTCGCTGACCAAACCAGCCGTCATCCAAAACAAACAGTTCGATTCCCAGCTCCTTGGCTTCATCAACGAGGGCATCTAGCTTTTCTTCATTGAAATCAAAGTACGTTGCTTCCCAGTTATTGATCAGGATCGGCCGTTCTTGCTTTTTGTATTTGCCCCGAATCAAATGCTCGTCATAAAAATCATGATAGGTGGCTGACAGCTGATTCAAGCCAGCCTCACTATAAGCAATCACGGCTTCTGGGGCTTGAAAGCTTTCAGTTGGCGGCAATTGCCAGGCAAATTGATGGCTGTTGATCCCCATGATCACACGGGTTTGTTGGTAAGGATCTTTTTCGATGATGGTTTCATGATTGCCGCTATACAGCAAGCTAAAACCAAAACACTCCCCAGCAAACTCCGTAGCATTAGGTTCCAGCAAGACGGCAAAGGGATTTTGCTGATGGCTGCTGGAACCCCGCTTGCTGTCTAAACGCTTGATGCCGCGATGGATGGGTTCTCGGGTGACTTGACGTTCCTTCGCCCACGCCCCTGGCAAGTGGATCAAATCAAAGGGCCGGTTAGGAAAATCCAGCGCTTGACTCGCCAGCTGTTCGATGGTAACAGGCTGGTTTCCGTGGTTGATCACTTTGCTTGAGCGGACGATCACTGCCGCCTCCTCAAAAATCGTGTAAAACAGCTGCAGTTCGAGTCCCGCCACATCATCTTTTAAGGACAGAATCAGTGTTTCGATCCCGTCGTCGGCCCCATGGGTCTGAGGCAATCCTGCTAAGGCTGGTTTTCCTTGTTGAATCTGGTAATCACTAAAGACAAAATGGCTGACTCGGCTGCCGTCAGACTGGCGAATCGTATAGGCAGCTTCTCGAAAGTCCCCGAAGCCATTACCAGGAAACTCCAGCATCAAGGTGTCTAATGAGAAAAGCCGATCGCTACTGTCTGGGGGATTAGGTGAAAAGGACCGATCAAGGCGTGGGTAGCGATAGCCACCAGAATAATGGGCGATTTTCTTCCCAAAATAAAGGTGCGCCACATTGCCCCCTTCCTCTATCTGTAAGAGATAGCTGATTTGATCGTTGCTTAAATGAAAGACGTTTAATTGTTTGTCAAAAAGAATCATATCGTACCCTCTACTTTGTATTTGTTTGCTGATGTCCCGCTTATTTCACGGAGCCCAGCATCCCTTGGACAAATTGTTTTTGTAAAACGAAGAAAATGATGGCCGTCGGCAGTGTGGCGATCACGATGCCGCACATCATCATGCCATAATCAGGTGTATAAGAAGCACCCATTGCTGAAAGAACCAGTGGAACGGTCCGTTTGTCTGGTGATTGCAGGGCAACTAATGGCCATAAATAATTGTTCCAGCTGCCCATAAACGTAATGATCGCGGCAGCTGCGTAGGTATTTTTAGCCGTCGGCATGTAGACTCTAAAGAAAATACTCAGTTCATTCAAGCCATCGATCCGAGCAGCTTCGACTAATTCTCTAGGGAATGCCTTGATGTTTTGGCGGAAAAAGAAAATCAAAAAGGCGGTACAGACTGAGGGCAAAATCACGACAGCGAAGGTATTGATCCCGATCGGTGTGCCGCTAAGCTTGCTGAACATCCGATAGAGCGGGATCATTAGCGCGGCAAAAGGCACCATCATCGACAGCAGGAGAATATTAAAGATGCGGTCTTTGGTTTTCGTCCGATAGATCTCAAAGCCATACCCTGCCATGGAGGAGAACAACAGCGCAAAGACGGTCGTAATCACGGCAATCACTGCGGAATTGCCTAATGCCCGAGTAAAATTCAAGTCGGAAGAAAAGAGATTTTGGAAGTTGATCACCAATTGATCGCCAATCATGATTTTTCCAGCAACGATATCAAAGGTTTGATTGGTCATCCCTAGAATCATCCAAACAAATGGAAAAATAGAGATGAAAGCCAAAATCGCCAGAAAGACGTATTTTAAAGTGAGTGAGATTGTTTTCAATTTTCTTTTCCTCCTATTTTCGTTTGGATGATCGATAAGATCACGATCGCAATCACGATAACAAAGGAGACTGCAGCGGCGTACCCAAAGTTTGGCGTGAATTTGTAACTCAAATTGTAGATATATTGCGACAAGGTCGTCGTGGCATTAGCTGGTCCACCGCCAGTGATATTTTGAACTTCATCGAATAATTGCAGCGTACCGATCGTTGAGGTGATCGTGGTAAATAAGATGATTGGACGCAAGTTGGGAATCGTGATTTTGAAGAATTGATCCCATTTCGTGGCACCATCGATCTCTGCCGCTTCGTAAATACTTGGATCGATATTTTGCATGCCTGAGATGAAAAAGATCATATTGTAGCCAGTCCAACGCCACGTGATGGCAAAAATGATCAGTACTTTTGCCCAGAAGGGATCCGTCAACCATTGGATCGGTGCATCAATCAGGTGTAGTTGCGTCAAAAAGTTATTGACTAACCCATTTGCCGAAAAGAGACTTTTCATGATCAAGGAATAAGAAACCAAGGATGTGATACAGGGTAAAAATAAGGCGGTGCGGAACAGCCCTTTAAATTTCAATTTTTTGTCATTCAATATGTTCGATACGATCAGCGCCAAAAAGAGCATGATCGGAACTTGGACTAATAAGTATAAAAACGTATTGCCAAAGGCTTTTTTAAATGTTGAGTCGCTCAACATCCGCTGATAGTTGCCAAGACCGTTAAAGGTCATCGCTGTCGGTGGTCCTGATTGGAATGACGTGAACAATGCCGAGACCATCGGAATAAAGACCAGCATCGTGATCAAAATGACGGGTAAGGTAATAAAGGCATTGCCGTTTGCAAACCAATTTTTTGTTTTGTTTTTCATTGTAATTCCCCCTTAACACAGAAACTCGCGATCGCTCACGAGTTTCTGCAAAGTTGTTCGATTAGTTTGCAATTTGTGCTTCCACTTGTGATTGTGCTTCTTCTAATACTTTATCGATGTCTTCGCCGTTGATCACTCGTTGCAAGCTTTCAGTCAAGACAGATTCAATGGCATAGGTGTGATTGCCGTAGTTCACGGCTGGAATTTCTTGTGACCATTGAGAGAAATCTTGGAAGACTTTTTGACCGCCATAGAAATCAAGCCCCGACGTATATTCTTCCGTTTCTTCTGCAGCATTCATGGTTGAAACCAAACCGATCTCGGTAGCTAATGTACCCATCAATTCTTTGTTTGAAGCAAAGGTATTGGCTAAAAAGTCTTTGGCATTTTCTTCGCCGTCAACCCCTTTGATCACGTACCAGCCTGCTCCGCCGATGCTAGAAGCATTGACTGAATTGCTGTTGCCAGCGATAGATGGGATTGGAGCGATCGCCCATTTGCCGCTTTGGTCTTCCGCGCCTTGAATCGTGCTGGAATACCACGCACCAGTTGGCGCAGAAGCGACATTCCCCGATTGAACGGCATTGACCCCGCCATCCCAATCAGAAACTTGTTCAACTAAGCCTTCATTCAACAATGTTGCTAAGACAGTTAGACCAGCTTTGAAGGATTCATTGTCTTTGATGGTTACGGTGGAGCCATCTTCACCGGTATACCATTCGCCTGCCGATTGCATAATGATTCGTGCCAAGCCAAGATCGCTTGGGTCTAACGACATCATAGCGTGACCCGTTTTTTCTTTGACGTCTTTGGCGATGCTGATAAAATCATCCCAAGTAATATCTTGGAGATCAGCCTGCTCATAGCCTGCATCGGTCAAATAATCTGTGCGGTAAAATAGTCCTGCGACGCCACTGTCAAATGGCACCCCATAAATGACATCGTCGACTTTATTGACCGCAAATTTATAGCTGGAGAAATCCTCCTCATTCACGATATCCGTTAGATCACTAAACGCATCTGGATAAGAAGAAAGGTATCCTTGGATGCGGTAGTCTTCGATCAAAACGATATTTGGTAGTCCGTCCGTATTTCCAGATGCCAGACTCGTATTTAATTTTTGAACGATATCATCTTGTGACATTGTCACGACTTCCACATCGACATCTTGATTTTCATATACTTTTTTGGCTTCATTGACTGCCTTGATGTTGAAGGTCTCATCCCATGCCCAGACCGTGACTTTGTTTGAGGACTCGCCAGAATCCCCAGAGCTTGTGTTGCTGTTTCCGCAAGCCGCCAAAGTCAGCACTGCAGCCGCCGTTACCATCGATGCAAGTAGTTTTTTCATTTTTATCCCTCTTTCCTTTTATTTACATGGCTAACTATACACTGATTTTGTAACCGTATTCAATGATTATGAAAGAGCTTACTAAATTTGTCCAAAAATAGAAAAAAGTTACAATACCTTTCTTTTTTGAAAGCGTTTATAATAAAGAAGAGATATAGGGGGGATACCATGACTATTTTACGCACGGTCTTAGTCGTTGATGATGAGGCAACGATCCGAGATGGATTGAAACATATGATACGTTGGGAGCAAGAAGGGTTTCGTCTCTTAGGCGATGCAGCGAACGGGCAAGAAGCTTTGGCGCTGATCCATGAACTGAATCCCGACATCGTGATCACGGATTTGAAAATGCCACAAATGGACGGTCTTCAACTCACAACGATCATTCAACAACAATATCCAGAAGTCCATTTTTTGGTCTTGAGCAGCTACGATGATTTCCAATACGTCAGTCAGTCTTTTAGAAATGGTGCCGTAGATTATCTTTTAAAACCGACACTGACACCGACACTCTTGTTGAAGACGCTGCACAACATCTCACAAAAGCTGTCACATACAAAAGGCTCCGTGACTGAGGAGACGCAGCTGCAAGAATCGTTGAATCGCTATTTAGCAGGGTATGAAGAACCGTTGGCTCCTTTGGCGGACTACCTTGCATTAGATCAGTCGCAACAGCAAGCCCAAATTTTGACCACCAATTTTAGCGGCTTTCGTGCCAATGATCAGCTGCTGCATGCATTAACGGAATTTACTCAATCACAACCGCAGGTAAAGACGCTCTTTTTTCAAACCAGTAACAAAGATGCCGGCTTAGTGATCAGTTATCCAGAAGGAATGGATGTTTATTCCTCTTTGAAAGAAACGTTGGAACAATTGCGTTTTACCGAGCCAGACGCCTTCTTTACTCTCAGTGTGCCCTTTCAAAAGATTGAACAGTTGCGGGACCATTTTGTGACCCTCAAAGCCAAAAGCCAAGGACAATCGTTTTTTTATAAACGACAACGGTTGGTGCCAGAACAAGAACTCTTTTTGTACATTGAAAGTGATCGATTTGATACGAAGAAGTTCTTACGGGCTTTGTTAGATAACAACTTTTTGTTAGGAATCACCAGAATCGAGGAATATTTTAATGACATGATCTTATCCAATGTCGATCCGACATTCTTAAAACAGCAGGCCAGCAGTATTTTTTACACGTTGCTGTCCCGCTTGGAAGAAGAATTTCCCACTGCCCCACGCTTTAGCCGCTTAAAAGCTGAATTTTTGCATGCTATCGGTCACGTGCAGTATTTGGAAGATTTTTCTGATTTGTTGTTGGCGACCATTGATGATATTCGTCAACAGCTGACGACCTTATCACCGCTGGATGAAGATGATCTACTCGTTGCGATCCAGCGCTTTATTCAAGACAACTACACCAAAAGCCTGTCATTGTCTGAACTAGCTGAAACCTTTCATTTTAGTTACACCTATCTTTCGGCTTTTCTTTCTGCGAAACTGAAAATGAGCTTTTCTGAGTACGTAAAGAAAACCCGCTTGGATAAAGCCAAAGAACTACTGACACAATCTGATCTGAATCTATCTGAAATCAGTGAAGCGGTCGGGTATTCGGATATCAGCTATTTTTCTCGCATCTTTAAGAAAGAATGCCAAGTCACCCCATCGAAGTATCGGCGGTTGAATCAATTATGAAAATCAACCAATGGATTCAGAAAAATGAATTATTCAGTCGGATCTTCCTCTTTGTTGTCGTCGGGGTCATTAGTGTTTGTCTGCTAACCGTCGTCGTGATCTATGGTCGCTCAAAAGATGCCTATGTTGCTTCGTACCAGAGTTCCAATCAGCTGCTACTGGAAAAAATCCAAGAAGATTATGAGCGTCTGAACGAGAATATCCATCGGATTTTTGACATCGTCGATGAAAGCAAAGCCGTTGAAACATACTTAGAAGGCGACATGAATCAAGGCCGTACGATTTTAGAATTAAACGAGCAATTAAAAGACACCCGCTCTTTGTTTCAAGACATCCCCTCGAATTTAGTGTTGATTGGGGTCAACGGGGGCACTTTCTTTCAAAACGATGCGGTTCGCAATCAATCAGTAGATGATTTTCTCGCCAGTGCCTTTATCCAGCAGATCAATGACAATGACGCCATCAGTCAGTATTATTTCTTAGATCAAGGCTTGAGCACCTCCACCAGCGACTCCCCTGGCTTGATGTACGTGCGCAAATTAATGAAAGAAGAAACGATTTTCGGCTATGCCCTGATTTTCTTAAAAGAATCCGATTTTTCTTCGATCTATCGTCAACTCTTAGATACCAGTCTTCACTCGATCTATATCGTCAATGAGCAAAATCAAATTCTCTCCACTTCTGATCCGAGCCTTTTAGGCAAGCCATTTGAAGATCGTCTCGTCACGGTCAAAAGAGATACTAGCATCAATCAGCTGCCCCTTTATTCGTATCATTTTACTTTTTACGATGTTTTGGATGAATCGCATCTAGTACGCAATATGAATCTGATCAAGCCAGCTCTTTTAATTTCTGTCGTCAGTATTTTACTCTTTAGTCTGCTGGCATTTTGGATCATCCGCAATATCACCCAACCGATTTATCAGCTAATTGCCAAGCTGCCTGCGGTCACACAAGGCGATTTCAGCGACAAAGTTACCATCAATGGGACGTACGAAACGCGAGAATTGGGGCGTGCGTATAACTTGATGCTAGAGGACTTGGAATCTTATGTCGATCATTTAATGGTTACAGAAGCCGAAAAACGCAAGTTCGAGATCCGCTCGTTGCAAATGCAGATCCAACCGCATTTTGTCTACAACACATTGACGGCCATCAAGTTTTTGATCTGGCAAAACGAACAAGAAGCCGCCACCCAAGCGATTGAAAGCTTTGTCCAATTGTTGCGGCACACCTTTAACCGCAAAGAGATCGTCCCCTTAAAGGATGAGCTAGCGATCGTGGAAGAATACCTCGTGTTAATGAACGTACGTTACGGCAATCGCATCCAATCAACGATTTTTTCAGAAGATGGCTGCGAAGATATTCTCGTACCGAAGATGATTTTGCAACCGATTATCGAAAATGCCTACCTGCATGCCTTTCCCGAAGAGGATTCAGGTTTGATCCAGATTTTTTCTCGCGTCAGTAAGGAAGGCCTGAAAATTGAGATCATCGATACGGGCATCGGGTTCAATGAAGAGCACCCAACCAGCACCGCCAACCATTTTGAACACTATTCGGGTATTGGCTTGGACAATATTGATCAGCGTATCAAGCTGCTCTATGGGGAGAAATATGGATTGACTGTAGAATCACGCCTCAACGAAGGAACCACCGTTCGCTTGCTGCTGCCGATCCAGCGGGAGGAACAAAACTGAGCCAAAGAACTAGGTCTGCACTTTGCCGTTAGTTCTTTAATGCTTTGTTCACTACAAAAAACCTACCGTCCTTGATAGATACCCATCAAGAACGGTAGGTTTTGTTTCCCTATTCAAAGACGGTCATTTCTTGTCCGTCCATAGTGATCAAGCTGCCAAAAGGATGTCGTTGGGCATTTGCAAAGCTTCGATTGCGAAACAGCACCTGAACCTTTCCCAACCCTTCCATACAAATTCGATAACCGCTCGCCTCTGGCTCAACAGAAATTGTTCCAACTGGCACGCCCTGCTGATCATAGACTTCAGCAGAAACTGCTTCCGTTATTTCAAAGGCATGAACGATCAGGTTTTTGGTGTAGTCATAGGCGGCGGTCTGTTCAACGCTTCCTTCAATGATCAGTGAATTCGGTCGTACCATCAACGGTAGATGGAAATAGTCATAGCGTTCTTCCCACCATTTTTGGCCTTCATAGCGTTTGTTGTCTAAATAATTTGTCCAAGTTCCAGCTGGCAGATAGAACGGAACCTTTCCTTGCTCATTAAAAATCGGCGCAACTAGTAAGCGATCCCCCAGCATATACTGCTTATCAATGGCATAAACCGTCTGATCCTCTGGGAACTCTAGCATCAATGGACGCATCAGGGGAATGCCCGTTTTTGCAGTGGCTGCTGCTTGACGATAAATATAAGGCATTAGGCGGTTTTTCAATTTTGAAAAAGATTGACTGACATTTGCTGCTTCTTCTCCAAAATTCCATGGTACCCGATATTCAACATTGCCATGGTAACGACTGTGGGTCGACAATAAACCAAATTGCGTCCAACGTTTATACAAGTCGGGGGTCGCTTGTTCTTCAAACCCGCCGATATCATGGCTCCAAAATCCAAAACCAGATAAGACAAAGGATAAGCCACCACGGAGAGACTCTGCCATCGAAGAATATTCAGATAAATTGTCGCCTCCCCAATGGACAGGAAATTTTTGGGAACCGACAGAAGCAGAACGGGCAAAAAGAACGGCTTGATTTTCCCGCATTTCCGCCAGCAGTTCAAAGACGGTTTCATTGTATAGATAGGCGTAATAATTGTGCATTTTTTTCGGATCTGATCCGTCATAATAGACGGCATCTTCAGGGATCCGCTCACCGAAATCCGTCTTAAAGGAATCAACACCTAATTCAATCAATTCCTTTAAGCGATCTTTATACCATTGACGAGCCTCTGGGTTGGTAAAATCAATGATCCCTTGTCCAGCTTGCCAAAGATCCCACTGCCAGACTTCACCTGCTTGGTTCTTAATAAAGTACCCTTTCTCTTTGCATTCTTGATATACAGAGGCTTTTTGCCCAATGTAAGGATTGATCCATAGACTGACTTTTAATCCTTTATCATGGATTTTCTTTAGTAATCCTTTCGGATCAGGAAACAACTCATCATTCCATTCAAACCCACACCATTCAAATTCCTTCATCCAGAAACAATCAAAATGAAAGACATCAAAAGGAATATCACGAGCTTGCATTTCATCGATAAAGTGCATCACTGTTTCTTCACTATAATCAGTCGTAAATGAAGTGGATAGCCATAAGCCAAAAGACCATGCTGGCGGTAAGGCGGGTTTTCCTGTCAAGTCGGTGTATTTTTCTAGAATAGCTTTCATATCTGGTCCATAGATGATGTAATAGTCCAGACGCTGCCCTTCGACACTGAATTGCGTGCGGGAAACGTTCTCAGAAGCTACTTCAAAGGAAACCGCTTCAGGATGATCAACAAAAATACCGTAGCCTTTATTCGTCAGATAAAACGGAATATTTTTGTACGCCTGCTCGCTACCCGTACCACCGTCTTGATTCCAAATATCAACGGTTTGACCGTTCTTGATAAAAGGGGTGAACCGTTCCCCTAATCCGTAAACAAGTTCATAAGGATCAAGCGAAAGCTGTTCTCGCATATACTGTTTGCCGTCATTTCCCGAAATTTTTGCCTGTGCTTTAGGCATGGAAGAAGTCAACAAGCTGTCTTCTCCGAAAAAGTCGATTTTAAAAGCCGCTTGTTTAGGGACTTTTGCTTCCAGTGATCCAGATTTGAAGATATACATGTCTTCGTTATCGGTATCGATCTTCACGTCTGCTGGTTGGGTATCCACTGTAAACGACGGGGCGTGCATTGTCTTGTCATGATGCACCAAGCTGACTTTGATCACATCGTTTTGCGGAGTCGAGAACGTGAGTGTGGTTAAACCAAGGTTTAAGGTATCACCACGCCGCTGAATCTCTTGATAGGGCAGATAAAGGGTCAATTGCTCCTTTTCTACCTTATGATCATAAGCAATTCGGGGATGCTCAAGTTGAACGCCTTCTTTTGCCAGCCAATAGCCATTTGTAAATTTCATCTTCTTTTCCTCCTACTTTACTGCACCATCTGAGATGCCTTTCACTACATGTTTTTGCAAGACAATAAACAAGAGAATGATTGGCAGAACAACGATCACCAGAGCTGCTAGCGCTAAATGCCATTGCTTGTTAAATTCGCCGAAGAAATAAAACATCCGCAAGGGAATCGTATACATTCCGGCTTTATTAATACTTAATGAAGGCAATAAATAGTCATTCCAAAACCACAATGTATTCAAAACAATCACTGTTACCGTCGTTGGTTTCAACAAAGGCAATATCACTTTCCAATAAATCTGAAAGGTGTTCGCCCCATCAATGATCGCTGCTTCATCCAGCGAACGTGGAATGCCTCTTAATGCACCATAATACAAAAAAGTCGACATACTGACAGCCAATCCCAAGTACATTATCATTAGACCCGGCTGATTTAACAAATTCATCCGTCCAAAAAGAGAAATCAGCGGAATCATGATCCCTTGAAAAGGGATCAGCAAGCCGATGGCAACAACAAAATAGAGGACGGAACTTAAGCGACTGGTATTTCTCGATAAAGCGTATGCTGCCATTGAAGAAACAAAAACCACCAAGATCAAAGAACCGACAGTAATCAACAATGAATTCATTAAACTTCTGATGAAATCCAGTTTCTCTAACGCCTCTAGATAATTTTCAAAAGACAATCCACCAGGCAACGACAATGTACTCTGAAAGATCTCTGCCTTTGTTTTAAATGAATTGATAACGATCAAGAAAAACGGATAAAACCATAAACACACAAGTAAAAGACCACATACGATCAGTAGACTGTGCTGCAGCTTTTTTTTCTTCTGCCGTCTACTTTTTGTTTTTTCCTTTTTAGTAGAAGAGTGACGAGTCTCTATCATGCGCTGATCTCCTTTCTGCGAGTAATTGAGATTTGAATAATGGAAATAATGACAATGATCACCAAAAATATCATTGCTTTCGACTGAGCAAAGCCCATTTTTCTCATTGAAAAAGCTTCATTGTAAATATTCATGGCTGCCATCTGAGTCGAATTGAACGGTCCGCCCTGTGTCAACGCTAAGTTTTGATCATAGATTTTAAAGGCATTTGACAGCGTCAAAAACAATGTCACGGTAAACGCGGGCATCAGCATGGGGAGTTTGATTCGGAAAAAGACTTGTAGCGGATTGGCGCCGTCCATATCTGCTGCTTCTAAAATTTCTTCTGGAATATTATTTAGAAACGAAATATAGATCAACATCATATACCCACTCATCTGCCAGACGAACAAGATAACCAAACCCCAAAAACCTGTTTCTGGTGTATTCAACCAGCCATTAAAAAAATTGATCCCAGTCAAATCGGCGATACTCTCGAATGCTTTGTTAAAAATAAATTGCCATATAAATCCTAGTATGATCCCACCAATCAAGTTCGGCATGAAAAAGACAGTCCGAAATAGAGTGGTCCAGCGTCCCAGTTTTTGCGTGACTAAAGTCGCTAACAACAGCGCGATGACATTGATCAAGATCACACTGTAAACAGAAAATTTCGCCGTGAACAACAAGCTGTTAATGAACGCCTGATCTTTAAAAGCGCGCAAGTAGTTTTCCAATCCGATAAAGTCGCTGATCGTATTGCCGTTCCAGTTGGTCAGTGAGTAATATCCCCCTGTAAATAAAGGAATAAACAGAACGACCAATAATGCGACGAATGCCGGTGCTAGCAGCAGCCAAAATGATTTTGAACGATTTGTTAACATACAGCTCCTCCTATGATTTCCTTGATTTTGCCTATCCTGCGCGCATCACTGCAGGATAGGCATCACTTTGGTTATTGACGTTCTTGCGCCCAACTGCTTTTCAGCTGATCAGTGAACTCAGTCCATGAGATTTGATCGGCTGCATAAGCCTGGAACTGAACCCCAAAAATATTTTGTCCGTATCCATCTGGATAAGAGTTATGGACCCAAGGAACCGTTTGTCCATTCGTTAAATACGTATAAATGTCATTGGACAACGGATCAGAAATATCGTCACTGGAGAAGTTCGTATAAGCTGGAATAAACTCAAAATCATCGATGATCGCGGTCATCGCCTCTTCATCGGTATACATCCATGTCAAAAATTGTATGGAGGCATCGATCACTTCTTGTTCCTTATCTTTGTTGACACCCCAATACCAAGCTGGTCCGGCTACGATTTTGCTGCCGTCTCCCACTTGCATTGGGACGATCGCTAATTTTTCTTTTGCAAATGTATCATCCAAACTGTTTAATGTAGGAACGATCCAATTGCCTTGATGAATGATGGCAACCTTCTCACTGGCAAATAATTCTTCGACTGACGTGCTGTAATCCATTGATTCCAACGGTTGAGCATTGTATTGGATCGCCAGATCAGCGTAGTCTTTCAGTTGTGCCTCATAAGTTAAATGAAGCTCTTTGGCTTCCAGTGTTTCTTTCAAGCTATCATTAAATTCAGGTGCAAAAAAGTTCGAACTGAATTGACTGGAAACCCATGTTTCACCGCCGCTGAAGCCGAATACACCGTCTAATCCTAACTCTTCTTTCTTACTATCTAACGTTTCTACTGCCTCCTTAAAATCGGCAAATGTTTCAATCGCTTCACTATCGATTCCCGCTTGCTGAAACAGCTCTTTATTGATCAGCCAACCGTAGCCTTCGATATTCATCGGCAAGCCGTAAACTGTCTCATTCAGTGTTGCCCCTTCCAACGTTCCCTCAATTGCTTTTTGAGCTAATTCTGTATCCCCAAGGTCATATAACTTGTGTTCCCATGTTTGCGTATCTGCTAGTCCCCCCAGCATAAAAATGTCCGGTTCATCACCAGATGAAAATTTTGATTGGAGAGCCGCTGTGGCGTCCGTTCCTCCACCTACAGTAGTCATATTGATTTTTATGTCCTCATGGCTTTCTTCAAAAGCCGCAACCAATCGATCCATCTGTTCTGCAGTCTCTGTCTTGATGTTAAAAACTTCTAGTGTTACACTACCATCATCTGAGGTACCGCTTCCAGAATTTCCGCAACCAGCAATTCCGATCACACTTAACATAGTAGCAGCCGTCAACAAAATTCTCTTTTTCATCATTGTTCCCTCCTCAATCAATTCGATCACAAATTGATTATATTGATATTTCGGCCCTTCTGTAATCGTTATCTTAACCGAAATACCTTGTAATATTGATGAAAATGGAGGAGACAGATGGTAACCCAACCCTATATTTTTACGCCCAACCCTAGTGAATATGATATTGATACTTCTTTAAAAGAGATCACGGAACATGGTGACAGCTTGTTTCCAGTCAGTGTTTATTTGACAAATCATCCTGCTGATCAAGCAAATATGATCCACACCCATTGGCATCGCGAGCTCGAGATCCTGTATATTTTTCGAGGAAAGATGGAAATAAAGGTCGAAGGTGTTTCTTATATCGCTAAAGAAGGCGAGCTTATATTTATCCCTGCCAATCAGCTACATGAGGCATTAAATTATCAACAAACAGCTTGTACCTTCTTTGCTATCGTCTTTGACGCGACCTTTATTGAGAGCCGCGTCTCTGATTTGATCCAGCAGTCCTATCTGGACCCGTTGCTCCATTCCGCGGATCAGCAAGCGATTCACATCACAAGTGATTTCGTTTCTCATATGAACATTCAACAGGCATTGACTCATATTATAGATTTATTTGCATTAAAGGAACCATTGTATGAGCTGGCGATCAAAGCGGAACTCTTTTTATTTATTAAATATCTTTGTCAAAATAGCCAATACATTAATCGCAATAAGAAACCTATCGACAGTAAAAGCAAACTCAATACGTACAAATGCAAGAAAATCCTACTTTTTATTGAAGAAAATTATCAACGCCCAGTGACACTTGAGGAAATCAGTCAATATATTGGCTATAGCAAAGAACATTTCTGCCGTTTTTTTAAAAGAAATTTCCAGATGAGCTTTTTTACCTATCTAAATAAGTTCCGCATCAAAAAAGCGGAGTATCTCTTACTCCATACGGATTTAAAAATCATCGAAATCGCATTGGAAACTGGGTTTGATGATCCGAATTACTTTACGACACTTTTCAAAAGGGAGACCGCTTTGACCCCTTCCAACTATCGCAAACGACCGAGCAACACCACGAGTTTATAATTCTGAAAATCAATAAAACAAGGGTATCCGCTAGTTGAAAAAGCGGAACACCCTTGTTTACTTTTTATAAATGAACTGGCTTAAGCCAAATCTTCCCCATTTGAGGCAATCACTTTTTTGTACCAATAAAAGGATTGCTTTTTGCTGCGGGCTAATGTGCCATTGCCTTCATTGTCGCGATCGACATAGATATAGCCATAGCGTTTCTTCATTTCTCCGGTTCCTGCAGAAACCAAATCGATACAGCCCCATGAAGTATAGCCCAACAGTTCCACACCGTCTTGGTCAATGGCTTCTTTCATCGCAGCGATATGCGCACGTAAATAGTCGATGCGATACACATCATTGATTTTTCCATCTTCGTTTGGTGTATCCACCGCTCCTAGACCATTTTCGACGATGAAAAGTGGTTTTTGGTAACGATCATAAAGATCATTCATCGTGATCCGCAAACCAAGCGGATCAATCTGCCAGCCCCATTCCGACGCTTCTAAATACGGGTTTTTAATGGTCGGGAACAAGTTGCCTTCCGTTTTCTCAACACCAGAATCTTCTGAAGCAGCGACCCGAGAGGCATAGTAAGAAAAGGAAATAAAATCGACGGTATGGGCTTTTAATAAAGCCGTATCTTCGGCGGTTTGCTCCAAAGTGATTCCTTTTTCCGCTAGCATCTTCAAACCATAATTTGGATATTCTCCTCGCGATTGCACATCGATAAAGAAATAGTTGCCGCGATCGCTTTTTTTGCTTTCCCAGACATCTTTCGGATTGCAGCTGTAAGGATAATAACTAGCCGCTGCCAGCATACAGCCTACTTTGTTTTCTGGATCGATCTCGTGGGCGATTTTTGTTGCCAACGCACTAGCGACTAACTCATGATGAGCAGCTTGGTATTTGATTTGTTCTTCATTTTCGCCCTCAGCAAAGGTCAGCCCTGCACCGAGAAACGGGGCATGCAAGATCATATTGATTTCATTAAAGGTCAGCCAGTACTTCACCAATCCTTTGTAGCGAGTGAAGATCGCCCGACAAAGGTTTTCGTAAAAGGCAATCATCTTACGGTTGCGCCAACCGCCATATTCTTTGATCAGATGGATCGGACAGTCAAAATGCGTGATCGTCACCAAAGGTTCGATTTGGTATTTGCGACATTCTAAAAACAGTTCTTCATAAAAGCGCAAGCCTTCTTCATTAGGGGTTTCTTCGTCGCCCTTCGGAAAAATTCTTGACCAAGCAATCGATAAACGATAGGTTTTAAAGCCCATCTCCGCAAATAAGGCGATATCTTCTTTGAAATGATGGTACATATCAATCGCTTCTTTTGCTGGATAGAAATACCCTTCTTCAAAGGCAAGCATCTCACGCTTGCCGGTAATGACTGCTCGTCGCTCCTTGCCAGTCGGAATCACATCGACATTGGCAAGTCCACGCCCCCCTTGATCAAACCCGCCTTCACATTGATTGGCGGCTGTTGCGCCGCCCCATAAAAAGTTTTCTGGAAATCCCATGTCTTATTCTCCTTTTTTAGCCGATCACTTTGATGATTTGATCGCCAAACGTAATCGGACCACTGTTTGCCGTCAAAATGTCGCCAACTTCTGCACTGTTGGTGATAACGATCGGCGTGATCACTGGATAACCTTTTTCTTTGATAAACTCGATATCAAACGTAATCAAAGGATCGCCAACTGTCACTTTTTGTCCTTTTTCTACTTGATAGGCATAGCCTTCGCCATTCAATTGCACTGTATCGATCCCCACGTGAATCAGCAGCTCAATGCCTTCCTCACTGGTCAATCCAATGGCATGTTTGGAATCAAAGACTGCTGTGACAGTCCCGTTGACTGGTGCTAGCACTTCTCCAACGGTTGGCTCGATCGCTACCCCTTGTCCAAGAATTTCTTCTGAAAACATGCCGTCATTGACTGCTTGCAGGCTTTTTAGTTCCCCTTTTAAAGGTGCTTTGATCTCCGCGCCGCTGATTTGATGGGTTGGTTCTTGTTCTTTGTCAGCTGGTGTTGCTTCAGGTGCTTCTTCTGTGACAGGGTCTTTGTATAAGAATAATGTCGCAATAAATGTGACCACGATACTGATTGCCGCACCAATGCAGGCATTGGTCAAATGACGTAAGGTGTCATCGCCGATATAGCTTGGCAAAGTCAATAGGCCCGGTGAACCGCCTGAGAAATTGCGGACACGCATGATTCCCATAAACAGACCCCCAAATCCGCCACCGATCATTGCTGCATACAAAGGTGTTTTAAACCGTAAGTTGACCCCATACAACGCTGGTTCAGTGATGCCGAATAGACCTGTCAGACCTGCAGAAAATGCCAATTGTTTGATAGTAGAATCTTTGGATTTGAAACCAACGCCGATAGCTGCAGCTCCCTGACTGACGTTTGAAGCCAGCATGCCAGGATAGATCACTGTATCATAACCTGTGGTCATTCGGTTGTTGATACCGATAGGAACCAATCCATAGTGGGTACCCGTTGCCACGAACAATGGGGTGAAGGCACCGATCAATAACGGAACGATCCATGGGCTGACCGTTTCTAAGGCTTGGATCCCTGCGGAAATCGCTTCACTGATCATATAGCCTAGAGGACCTAAAGCAACTAATGCTACCGTCCCTACGACGAAGATCGTCAGCAACGGTTTGCTAAAGAATTTGATTGCTTTTGGTGAGACCTTATCAGCAATCGGTTCAACGTAAGACATGAACCAAACACTTAAGATGATGGGGATCACCGATGATGAATAGGTCACTGGTGAAATCGGCAAACCGAACAAATGGATGCCGCCACCTGACTCATTGGCTGCTGTCACCATACCGATGAAGTTGGGATGCAGTAAAATTCCACCCACCATCATCGCCAGATACATGTTGGCTTTGAACTTTTGCGCAGAAGAAGCAGCCAGTAGAATCGGTAAGAAGTAGAACGCAGCATCTGCCATAAAGTTTAGAATTTGGTAACTTTGACTTTCTGCCGTCAAGACATTGAAGACCACCAGCAACGAAAGGACCGCTTTTAACATCCCAGCTGCCGTGATGGCTGGTAAGATCGGGGTGAAGATCCCAGTGATCGTATCGATAATTTTCGCTACACGTCCCCGATCGTCTTCTTCTGTTTCTTGATCACTAGTCAAATTGGTTTGGGCAGTGATTTCGTTGTAGACATTGCCAACATCACTGCCGATGATCACTTGGTACTGTCCGCCTTTGTTGACCACACCCATGATGCCTGGTGTATGTTTTAAGGTACTTTCTTGTGGTTTGCTGTCATCTTTCAAGTTGAAGCGCAAGCGGGTCGCACAATGGGTCAAGCTTTGGATATTTTCTTCCCCACCAACATTGGTGATGATCGTTTTTGCTAACTCTTTGTAATTCATGTCGTTCCTCCTATTTTGGTCCTTCGTTTGCTTTTCGTGTGTCAAAACATAAAAAAATACCTAAACGAACCCCTTGGGAGTTCATTTAGGTATAGCCTGCCAATCCAGTAACAATCCTAAGCACTTGTTATTCGTTTGATGTGTATAGTTAAATAGATCAATTCGTCTTCTTCTAACGGTCTACCGAACTCTTTGTTGATGTAGTCGCTGATTTTCAGCGCACACGCATATTCCTTCATGTATCGGTCTTTCAACATAAAAATAAAACTGCCGGTTCCTGCATCATCGAGCTTTGTACCGCTGAATAAGCGCTGGACAAAAAATTTCAAATGGGTCACAAAGCGTTCGTAGTTCAATGAATACTCATCAAGCTCCATTGAAAAATGATATTTGACGATGTTTAGGATATGCTGAATGATCTTCGCCATTTCCGATACTTGACTGACCTGCGCCATATCCAACTCAGCATTGACAATGTGCAGAGCAATGAAGCCGGCTTCATCTTCCGGCAGCTCGATCGCCAAGCGATTTTTAATGATCGATAACGCTTCTTTGCCAATGAGGTATTCATGGTTATAAAACCGCTTGATCTCCCATAGCAAGGCATTTTTGATTTCCATGCCGTTTTGATAGCGCTCGATAGCATAATTGATATGATCGGTCAGCGTCAGAAACAATTTTTCGCTCAACTTTTTCCCAAGGGAAACTTTTGCAAAACTGATGATCTCATTCGCTGCTTGAATATGTTCGATAGGGATAGAAGAAAGTAATTGGGTTAGTTTTGTGACATTCCACTCTTGTGTACTGAGATAGACTTTTTCAATCTTGGTATCGTCGATCGCATCGCCCGGCTTTTTCTTAAAGCCTAAGCCTTTGCCCATGACGACCAATTCTTGTTTTTCCTCATTCTCAGAAATCACAATGTTGTTATTGATCACTTTTGTTACGTTCATTTTAACGACCCTATTCTTCTTTAGATTTCTTCACACAAAAAAATAGGTATAGCCCGCCTAAAGCGGTAACAATCCTCAGAGCCAGTGTAGCATGAGAAAAATCACTCGTCAATGGGGATTTTCAACCGCTTGTTTAAAAGCAGAAAACAGCGCTGCTGCCATTTGAGTCTTTGGCAGAACGCTGTTAACTGGTTTATGGCTCACTAACTCTCTTTGTGAGAGATGAATTAGATACGATTTTCGTGGTCAGCAGTTTTGACTAAGTTTGCTCCCACCAACCCACCGATTGACGTAAGAACGAGTCCTAAGACCATTGCCACAAAGCCCCAAATGGATGCTTTGGCTGTTGCATCACTTGCTTCTTCCGCTTTTTGACGAGCGTCTTCCACTGCTTGGTCAATGTCTTGTTTGGCTTGTTCAAGATTTTGTTGTGCATTTTCGATTTGTTTTTGTGCTTCATCAGAAGCATCTTGTAAGCCGTTCACGATATTGTTCGTTGCTTCTTCCGCTTCTTGTTGGCTTAGATCTGTGTTTTGAGCCACTGCATTTGAGATTGCTTCTTTATCGACTGAATCACCGATCGTTGTAGCACGATCTTGTAATTTGCTTGCTAAATCATCAATGATTTTATCAGCATCATTTGGATTGGTTGCAATGTCTTTGCCGGCATCTTTGATGTCGTTCGTCGCATCAGACAATTGATTTTGCAAGTAGTCTGGTTGCAATTCAGGAACATCGGTATCTTGTAAAACATCATTGACATTCGCTTGTAATTCATCTGTATTGACGTCTTCCATGTTTCCTGTTATTTCATCGAAGGCTTTTGAAGCGACATCGCCAGCACCTGAGGCAACTGTTTCAACGCCACTGCCAACAGCAGAAGCAACGTTTCCTAAAAGTGAACCGACTACAGAAAATGCACCGATCGTTAAGTAAGAGAGCATAACCATCATCACGATCATACTAGTTGCCCATGTTAAGAAACCATGAACCAATCCAACACGTCGAGCCGCCACACCTGAAACAAAACCAGCACCGAATAATGCCAAGACAAAGGTAATGACTGTCCAAATCAATAATCCTGTACCCACACCATCTAATGGATTATTTGATGTTGGTTCCACCAAACCAAAACCGATTGCTGAGCCGATCATTGACAGTGTCATGAACAATGCGATAAATGTTACGACCCCTGCAAAGATAGAACCCCAAGACAAATTATAGCCTGCCTCCCGCTCATCTGAACCTAAATAATTTCTGAATCCTTTTTTCATCATTACATCCCCTTTTTGTTTTTTTAACCTGTATTCAGTCTAACAACTGATTGTTTTTTTATCAATCAACTCGACTTGCGCTATCTTTTTGTAAGAAAAATGAATGATTCTGAATTGTTTGACTATTTATTAAAATAAAACAAAAATTCATTCGTGTATTTTAACTAAAAAAATCTTTCCACGCTCTTTCTTCCGATTACAGGCTTGTTTCTCAAATTCTTCTCTTGATTCGCTATTTTGAAGCTAACAAGGTTTCATTAGAGAAAAAAACAGCTTTTCTCAACGTGACCCAAATGAGTGGCAATCGCGAAAAACCACCTTTGCCCAAGGCAAAGGTGGTTGTCTGCTTATTATTCTTCATTTAGTCGATCTGGCATCATGTTTTCCATAAAACCCCAAACGCCGTTTTGTAATACAAGTTCCTCACGTTCGTAAGTAGAAACCGTGGTGCGGATCAACTCATCTTGACCGTCTAAGACTTTTTGTCCCCAATGTGGATCGATCAACAATGCCCGCCCCACTGCAACAAAATCTGCATGTTCTAGCAAGCCCGCGGCATCTTTCGACGTTCGGACATCCCCTACACCAATCAAAGGAACCCGCTGAGCGATTTTTTCATAGACATACGCCAACATCGATTTTTCTTGATACGCTTTTGAAATCGATTTACGAGTATAATCCGCAAGAGAAATGTGCAGATAGTCTAATCCTTTTTCTGCCAGTTGGTCCACTAAGAACAACGTATCTTCAAAGCGAATCCCTGGTTCTTCGAATTCTTCCGGTGAAAACCGATAACCGACGATAAACTCCTTCACACCTGATTGGTCTACTGTTTCCAATACTTCATCGACGAGCTTCTCAATAAAACGATAACGGTTCTCTAGTGAGCCACCCCATTCATCGGATCGATGATTTGAGTGAGGAGAAAAGAATTGTTGAATCAAATACGTATTGGCTCCGTGGAGTTCTACGCCATCAAACCCCGCCTTGATCGCCCGTTCGGTAGCTTTTTTAAAGTTTTCAATAATCGCTAATATCTCATCCACCGTAACTTCTCGGGGAACTTGGGCATTTGGTCGTTCAGCTGCAACCGCGCTGGCGGATATGGGTTGTGTGCCTCGTAGAACTGAGTCATCCGTCATCCGACCGGCATGAAAAATCTGTAAAATGGCTTTGGTCCCATTTTTTTTGATGGTGCTGGCTAATTTGCTTAATCCAGGTAAAAAGGCATCGTCATAAGCGCCTAATTCCCCTTCCCAGCCCTTGCCATCTTCTTGGACATTGGCTGCCGCTGTGATGACTGCTCCGACTTCCCCAGAGCGTAAGCCATAGTAAGCCAACTCATCTTTCGTAATCACCCCATCAAAGAAGGACATCTTGGTCGTCATTGGTGCCATAATGATTCGATTTTTCAACTGTAATCCGCGCTTAAATGTTGCTTTGTCTGTTACATTTCGCATGGGTTTCCCACCTTTTCCATTGGATTCATTTCGCTTTGTAAATCTGACTGGCTTGGTTACCTAAGGAGATCCTTAAAGCAAATCGGTGCATTTTTTTCTCTTTTGCCAAAATATACATGCACATGCATCTATATTACAAAAGAATCAAGGAGAAAACAAGTGAAAAACATCATTAGTCTAGCATTTCCTCCAAGACTTTTTCAAAAACGACTTTTGAACGCTGCAGTTTCTTTTCACCTGATTGGGTCAAATCAATATAGATCCCCCGCTTATCATCTTGACAAGAATGCCGTTCGATCACACCGCACAGCTTGTCTTCCATGCGCATGATCATACGTGACATCGCACTTTGACTCAGATCAAAATGGGCGATCAAATCATTGAGGCGCATGCTATGATTGGGGGTCTTTTCTAAGTAATAAAGCACGTAATACTCATTCAAAGACAGATTGCTTTCTGCTTTGAGGGCTTGCTCCAAACGAGCTTCGATCGCTTGATGCTGATTCGTAAAGGCTAACCATTGCCCCATCCGTTCTTTTTCCATCCTCTTCACCACCCATTCTTCTATACCAAGGTATTTTAATCTAGATCCCTGCGTTACGCAAGTCGCCAGAAAAGGCTAACACTTTATTATACAAAATTTGCCAGCTACTGCGGGCGTTCATGAATGTTTTATGATAGAATTGACGAAAAATTCAGCAAAATCTTCCTATTCTTTTTCAGTGTTCTGGACTACAATATCTTTAACACCAAAGAATATTTAAACACTATATCAACATAATTGTGCATTTTCACACAATAATTTGTTTTTTTTAGATGTTTTAGTATTCGTAGGAAAGGATGAAACAAACGATGAAACAAACAATTTCTTTGATTGGGTCACTGACGCTGGTCAGTTTGGGGCTTTTGACAGGCTGTAACAACGAAAAAGATACCGCGCAATCAACCAGCGAGCTAAGTCAGAGTCTTGTATCTACTGAAAGCAAGCAAAGCACGACGATGCAAACGACTGAAAGCAGCTCCTTAGCGTCAACCTCTACTTCAGAAACTTCAACCTCAAGCCAGCAATCGACGGACCACTCTGACGCAACGCAAACGACAGCAAGCTCAGTATCCACCAACGAGTTTCCATATGCCGTTGATCTTTCCCAATATGGCCCTTCACTAACGTTTTATTTCCATGGCGTCAATGTACCAGATGCTGTCACGATTCAAAATACGAGCCCATTGATCATTTCGATCGACGACAGCGCAAGCTATGAAGCACAAGTCGATACGATCGCAACAAAGGAGATTCGCATCTTTTCAGCAAATGACAATGGGATTCGCACCGTAAAAGTGAACACTCAGTTGACCTTTGCAAAAGGGATCACTTCCAATGAAAATCCTGATTTTAGCCACAACCTGTACCTATTTACAAATAAGGAGGGTGGTCTATCTTTGATCACACCGAACTATGCGGGAAATGTCAGCGATGACCAACCAGATGTGATGTTAGAAGTACTTCAATAAACGAAAAACAGGGAAACGAAGCGTACTTCGTTTCCCTGTTTCGTTACCCGATCATCACGGTTTCATCTGGATATTTGTAGCCAGCTTCTTGTTTGTTGGCTTTTTTCATCAATGAAAAAGCAACGGTCATGATGCCGACTCGACCAATGAACATCAAAAAAATGATCAAAAGTTTGCCAAAAACTGACAAGTAAGGCGTCAACCCCATGGTCAACCCCACCGTTCCAAAAGCGGAAAAAACTTCAAAGGCAATGGTTGGCAACCCAAAGTTTGGGGTTTGCGGCATACTCTCAGTGATCGACAATAAGAAAATGGCTACGAAGCATAACGTCAAGGTAAGGAAGAACAACGTAAAGGCACGCGATACAGCAGATTCTTTGATCGTGCGACCAAAAACTTCCGCTCGACTGCGCCCTTTCAATAAGCTGCGGATCTTGATGATCAAGACCGCAAATGTCGTTGTCTTCAATCCCCCAGCAGTTGATCCAGAGGTGCCGCCGATATACATTAAAATCATCGTCAGCATCAAGCCTGCTTGACTCATTTGTCCGTAATCAATACTGAAAAACCCAGCGGTTCTTGGGGTGACCGCTAAGAAGAGGTATTGGAAAAAACGTTCGATGACCGAATCACCCGTGATCAACTGTGAATTGGCTTCGGTCAAAAAGAACCCTGCCGTTCCAAAAACTACCAAAACGATCATAGCGATCCATGCCAAGCGGCTATGCAGGGACCGTTTTTTGGACGCCGTATGCAGGAGATCGAACCAAACGAGAAATCCCAGACCGCCTGCGATGATCAAGAAACTGATGACCCCCAGCACAAATGGGTCGTTTTGAAACCCTACCATGCTGTTGCCGAACAAATCAAACCCAGCATTACAAAAGGCCGAGATCGCATGAAAAACACTGTACCAAAGGCCTTGCTCCCAACCAAAACGGGGCACGAATGCAAAAGCCAGCAAGATGATCCCACTGACTTGGATCAAAAAGGCGATCCGAATCAGGTACCATGCCAAATGGATCTCTCCAGACATTCGGTCCAGATTCAATGATTCCCGCAAAATCATCCGAGTACTAAGATGGACTCTTTTTCTCGCCAAGATGTAAAAGAAGACGGGAATCGACATGAAGCCGATCCCACCGATCTCAATCAGCATCAGCAAGATCCCTTGGCCCCAAAGGTTGTAATGATCGGCTACGGTCAAGGTCGAAAGACCCGTCACGCAAACAGCCGATGTGGCAGTAAACAGCGCATCTAAAAAGTTGGTGCCTTCACCACTTTGGGTGACAGCCGGCAGCATTAGCAAGCCAGTTCCTGCCAATATCAGCAAAACGAAGACCAGAGTGACGATCTGCGGAATCAAAAAGCGTTGCGATGCCAGCTTTTTTTTCAAACGATTTCTTTTTTTCATTTTCATTTCCTTTGACCTTTTGCAAAAACCAATGTCTTAGTAATCCAAGTTTAATGCATTGGTTTTTTCTCTTATCATACCATTTTATTTTGATTTATTCTTCACTTTGATCATTCTTGTTACGTTTGCTCGTTCATTTTCTTCCAGCCGCATTTTGATTCCATAAATGGCTTCTTCCAGCTCGGGAATCGTCAAATATTCTAGGGCATTGACGCGTCGGCGCGTCCGTTCGATTTCCCCTGCCATCAATTGACAGGTCTTTTCGATTTCCGTTAGCTCCAGCAGCTTTGGCATGACGTCGGTAAAACGGGCGACCGCATTATCTAACGGAACATTGGAATTCAAAAAGCCGTACTCGATCGGCGCTTGCATCACCGTATCGTCATAATCAAAATGCATCACTGGCACTTCCACACTCATGATGTTTTTCGTGGATAATTCAAGGGAGACCTCAGTTGCTGGTAAAATAAACATTTCTTCAATGTATTTTTCATTGATCGTGGCATTGGCTAAGCGAAATGCCTTCATGGCACGCTGCAATTGTTCTTCGACTTCTTTACGCAAGCGGTCATTCTTTTTGATCAATTCAATAAATTGACGCATGAGTTCGTCTTGTTTGTCTTTTAATAATTTGTGTCCGCGTTTGGCTGTCGCCAATTGTTTGCTGAGGCGCGACAGCTCCATGCGGGTTGGATTAACGGTTTTTTGCGCCATTGTTCTCCTCTCCCGGTAAGTATTCCGCCAGTAGGGCATCGCTGATCCGCTTCAGCTCGACTTTTGGCAGCATCGCCAATAATTCCCAGCCTAATTCCAAGGTTTCGATAATCGAACGGTTGGTGCGATACCCTTGGTTCAAGTATTCATTTTCGAAGCGTTCCGCAAATTTGGCATAGGTTTTATCTACTTCCGACAATGCCGATTCTCCTAAAACGACTGCCAATTCCTTGGCTTGCTTTCCTTGAGCATAGGCAGAAAACAACTGGTTCATTGTTGCGGCATGGTCTTTACGGGTTTTTCCTTCACCGGTCCCTTTATCTTTTAACCGTGACAATGACGGCAAGACATCGATGGGCGGCTGGATGCCGTTTTTATACAAATCACGAGACAAGATGATTTGTCCTTCGGTGATATAGCCTGTCAAATCGGGAATCGGATGGGTTTTGTCATCTTCTGGCATGGTCAAAATCGGCAGCTGGGTCACTGAACCTTTCAAGCCGCGAATCCGTCCCGCACGTTCATATAACGTGGATAGATTGGTATAAAGATACCCAGGATAACCCCGACGTCCTGGCACTTCACGACGAGCAGAGGAGATCTCCCGCAAAGCTTCACAGTAGTTGGTCATATCCGTCATGATCACCAAGACATGCATGCCCTTTTCATAAGCCAAGTATTCGGCTGCCGTCAGTGCCATTCGGGGAGTAGCGATCCGCTCGATCGCTGGGTCATTGGCTAGATTCATAAAGACGACAGAATGGTCGATGGCGCCAGTTTGACGAAAATCTTCCATGAAATATTCAGCTTCTTCAAAGGTGATCCCGATGCCAGCAAACACAACAGCGAAATCATCTTCTGAATTCAACACTTGTGCTTGACGCGCAATTTGCGAAGCCAATTCTTTATGAGGCAGACCAGATCCAGAAAAAATCGGTAGCTTTTGTCCCCGAACGAGCGTATTCAAGTGGTCGATCGATGAGATCCCCGTTTGAATAAACTCATCAGGATAATCCCGCGCTGCTGGATTGATCACTTCGCCGTTGATGTCCATAAATTTTTCTGGGACGATCTCTACTCCGTTATCTTTAACCCGACCTAAACCGTCAAAGACTCGCCCGATCATTTGCTCGGAAACGCCTAATTCCAAAGGATGTCCTAAGAAACGCACCGCAGATTCCCGCAAATTGATCCCGCCGGTTCCTTCAAAAATTTGGACCAACGCTTTGTCTTCTTGGATCTCCAGTACTTGTCCTTGCCGCGTTTCGCCGTTTTGCATGCGGACTTCGATCAACTCTTCGTATTTGACACCGGAGACGCGATCGACGGCCATCAATGGTCCGACGACTTCTCCAATCGTTTTATATTCCTTGATCATCGGTGCGGTCTCCTTTCTGTAAAATTTCTTTCATCGTTGCTTTGATCTCTTGATGTAAAGCAGGAATTTTTGCTAATTCCGTTTCAGGCAAGTACTTCATACGTGCCACTTTGTCTCGCAATTCTTCGGTTCCTGCATAGATTTCTGAAAGATACGCACCTAGTGTCAACGCATCTTCCGCTTCTTTGTGGAGCAGCAAGATCGTTTCCAGCATTTTGAACTGCTTTTCACGAGAGGTAAACGTATCGACGTCGTCAAAAGCGTTTTGCTGCAAGAAATCTTCTCGCAATGATTTGGTGGTTTCCAGCAATAACTGATCTTTTTCGGACAAAGCGTCGATGCCGACAAGTCGAACGATCTCTGACAACTCAGATTCTTTTTGCAGCATCCGCATGGCTTCTGTTACTTGTTTGGACCAATCTACTTGCATTTGTTGGTCCAAAAAGGCACCCAATTCGTTTTCGTATAATGAATAGCTCTTCAACCAATCGATCGATGGAAAATGACGCTTTTGCGCTAAGGTGGCATCTAAGCCCCAAAAGACTTTTACGACCCGCAACGTATTTTGGGTAACTGGTTCTGAAATATCGCCGCCTGATGGTGAAACAGCGCTGATGGCAGTGATACTGCCTTCTTGATCAGAACCTAAGCAAATCGCTTTTCCAGAACGCTCATAATACTCCGCCAAGCGGCTGCCTAAGTAAGCTGGATACCCTTCATCCCCAGGCATTTCTTCCAGACGACCAGACATTTCCCGCAGTGCTTCTGCCCAACGTGAGGTGGAATCCGCCATGATCGCCACGGAATACCCCATGTCTCGGAAGTATTCCGCAATCGTGATCCCAGTATAAATCGACGCTTCCCGAGCGGCTACCGGCATATTGGAGGTGTTAGCGATCAACACGGTTCTCGCCATTAAAGATTCACCACTGCGAGGGTCGATCAACTCTGGGAACTCGTTCATTACATCGGTCATTTCATTGCCGCGTTCGCCGCAGCCGACATAGACGACTAGGTCGACATCCGCCCATTTGGCGATTTGGTGCTGAACGACAGTCTTCCCTGCACCAAAAGGTCCTGGAACGGCTGACGCCCCGCCTTTAGCGATTGGAAAGAAGGTGTCGATCACTCGCTGGCCAGTAATCATTGGTTCGACTGGATTCAGTTTTTGCTTTACAGGACGACTATGACGAACGGGCCATTTTTGCAGCATCGTGAAAGACCGTTCTCCTTTGGGTGTATCTAAAATATAAATCGTTTCATCGATCGTAAATTCCCCCGCATAAACAGCCTTGACTGTTCCTGAAACGCCATGAGGAACCATGATCTTGTGATTGATCAATGGTGTTTCTTGCACGGTGCCGATGACCATCCCGGTACTGACTGCCGCGCCGACTTCCACAGTCGGTACAAAAGGCCACTTTTTCTCATGATCCAACGCAGGCAATTGCACGCCACGCGTCAAGAAGTTACTTTGGGTGACAGACATGAAGGTTTCTAAGGGACGTTGGATGCCATCAAACATTTGTGACATGATCCCAGGCGCCAATTCGACGGATAGCGGTTCACCGGTGGTTTCGACTGGTTCACCAGGTCCGATCCCGGACGTTTCTTCATAGACTTGGATCGAAGCGACGTCGCCGCGCATTTCGATGATCTCACCGACCACGCCTAAATCTCCTACATAACAGATATCTTCTAAACTTGCATGGCCCATATTTTTGGCTAACACCAATGGACCGGATACTTTAATAATTGTTCCTTTTTCCACAACATCGGCTCCTCTCTATAGTATGTTTTGTCCAACTGCTTTTTCGACATTTTCTTGAATCATTCGTTTGCCGATTCCTCGGGAACCATCGTAATCAGGGATCAAGATGACTGCAGGTGTCATTTTTTGTTGGACTTTTGCTAATTCATCGGGAATCAGCTCTGCACATTTTTCAGTCAGGTAGATGATCGTACTGTTCTTCATTAATTTTGCCAGCGCCTGCTTCACTTCTTTTTCTTCCGAGGCATAGCAGACCTGAAAGCCAAATAGTTGAAAAGGAATGACGGATTCTTTCTCGCCGATCACGCCGATTTTATGAGTCATAGTGCCGCATCCTTTCTCTGAGTTGTTCTTCCGTAAAGCCGCTGCGTTTGCCTACCAGCAAGATACGCAGATTTTGCAGTTCCAAAACCTTAGCATTCAAAAATGCGAGTAAAGGCAGTGGTCCTAAAGCATCCGTTTGAGCTTGACCATAGCTTTCTGTGATCAAATTGTCTTGTAAAAGTGCCAAGCCAGCAAAGTCGATCACCTGTTCATGAATCAAAGGCCGCAACACTTCCTGATAATCACTTTCTAATAAGAAGGCTAAAAAGTCACTATAGGACGCATCCGCAAACGCTAAAAATTCTTCTTTCGGGATACTGCCGACACTCACTAAGACTGCCTCCATAAAACTACGCGATCGTTTTTGAAGTACGCAACGAGCGGCAATCGTTATATTGGTCAGATCGATCATCTTGATGACAGCTTCTTGTAGCTCAGGGATCTTGATTTCATCTGCCAGTCGCCGTTGTTCATGTAAATACCGGCGATCGTAAATGATATCGATGCCTTGCAGCACGGCGCCGCCTTCTAAGTACTCCCGCACTTCTTGGATCGTAGTCACGATTTTCTCAGGCAATACCTCTGAGGTTCCCGTTTTGATGGCGGTCCGACACTCATCGATCGTGTAAAAACCATCTTCGATCAGTAGATGATCATAATCTTTTCCAGTGACTGACTCTTTGGTCAAGACTTTTAGATTATGGAAAGTAAAAGGCATCATATACAGTCGGAGGATCTCTTGATCAGGAACCAGCTCGGCCAATTCTTTGATCGTCTTTAACAATTCTTCATCGAGATAGGTTTCGAATCGTTCATGAAAATCTGGCTTCAAATAGCGTTGATAATGGGTCTGCTGCAAGACAGCTTCGACTTCAGCAAACCCTTGTGCCGCAATCATTTGCTCGACTTCTTGCGGCTTTAGCAACGTCATCTCTTTCAGCCGAATGATTGGATTCAATTGATGATAGTTCCTCATGGATCAACCTCCTTGTTGTATGATCTGCAACCACCGTTCCCGGGTTTCTTTCTTGTATTCATCAAGCAAAACCTGATAGGTAAAATTGTATTGAATGCCGTTGTCATCCACCAAAAAGCCTGCTTCTGACAATGGTGCGCCTGCTTTGATTTGATACGGTAGTTTTGATTGACAAGACGTAAGCCAAGCGGCATCTAGATGGGCTGCTTGCTCAGGACCAGCGTGGAAGGTCACCGTCCCGCTGATCGGCAGCTGTTGCAGCACATTTTCAGCAAATGACTGCAGCTCTTCTGGCGTCCAGGCAACCATTTGTTGATACGCTTGCTCAAAAAGTTGTGTCAGGTATTCGTTTTGTTTCACCATTTGCTGCTGCTTAGCGGCACTTGCTTGGCGATTCAGCGCTTGCTGATAATTTTTTTCGGCTTGCTTTTTTGCTTGCTGGGCACGAAGCTGCAAGTCCGACTCTTTTTTCGCCCAGTCACGTGCCATCGTTTCACTGATCCTAGCACGTTCAGCGGCAGCCAAACGTTCCCGTTTTGTCTGCGCTTCTTGGTCTAGTTCAGCAATCATTTTGTCGATTGCATCCATACCTTCGCCCCCTTTAAATCGTTCCTAAAAGTAAGAAAGAAATAACAAAGCCTAAGATGGCATACATCTCAACCATTACTGAGAACATGACTCCTTTAAAGAAATGCTCTGGTTTCTTCGCTAAAATTTGAATCCCAGCTGCAGCGACCTTCCCTTGGGCCATTCCTGAGAATAAGCCAGTAAAGGCAACAGGCAGTGAGGCCATCAAGTACGCCATACCAGTCACTGTCGACATTTCACCACTTAAGCTACCATAGATCATAAACGCAATAACGAATCCGTAAAGTCCTTGCGTTCCGGGAAGCAATTGTAAAATCAAGGCTTGTCCAAACTTCTCCGGCTGATTCGTCGTTAAGGCTGCCGCTGCTTCACCAGTTTGGCCCACCCCTTTGGCTGAACCGATCCCAGAAAAGATCGTAGCGATCCCCATTCCGATAATTGCAAACACCATACCACCATTATTATTAATTAAGTAATCAATCATTTATTGTCTCCTCCATTTTCTTTATCAAAATCAACGTATTTCTCACTTGGCTTAAAGGTTTCAAATTGGCGCCCCCCACCAGTGAAAAATTTTCCGAAAAACTCTACATATTGTAAACGAGCGGCATGCACATACGCACTCAGTAACGATAAAAAGATGTTTAAAGCTTGTAGGACAACCAATAAGAGAATGCCCACAGAAAAACGAGCGGCTGGCGGCAAATAGCCCACCAATAAGTTGAAGGCTGCTGCGATACTCCCACCAGAGATCCCTAATGCCATCAAGCGACTATAGCTGACAAAGTCGCCGATGTAACTGGTCACACCGTACAAGTCATACAAGCCTAAAAAGAAGCCGCCCACTTTGGTTTTCCTTTTCAGAATCGGTACCACGATGATCAATAAGGCACTAAAGCCTGCTAAAATCAAGCCGACGGTTGTTAGTGCTGGGACATCGATCAAAAGATTGCCTGCGGCTGCCACTAAAAGACCACTCAAAAGTCCTAGCCACGCAAAGCCTTCGTTGACTGCACCTAAAAGATCCTTTTTGCGGATATTTTCTTTGGCTGCTAAATAAAGGCCTGTAAACAGTTGGATCCCACCAAAAATCATGGATAGACCAAAGATCGCCATAAAATCTTCGGAGGGCGATAAAAGTTGGAAGGGCAATGTAGCACCAAAGAAGGAGCCGTAGATTGCGCCCCAAATCATAGTTGGCACAGACAAAATCTGGAACAATTTCAGAAAACGTTTGGTCCCTTTGGGCAAACGCAAGGCGTGTAGCCCAATCGTGGTCGCGACAGCCATTAATGCACCATAACCTAAGTCAGCCACCATCATACCAAAGAAAACATAGTAAAAAGGCGTCATCCATGGGGTTGGATCGATCTCATCGTATTTTGGCAAGCTGTACATTTCCGTCAACATTTCAAAGGGTTGAATAAACGAGGCGTTTTTTAGTTTCGTTGGCACTTGATTGGCAGCGATCTCCTCTGCAGTGGGTTCTTCAAATGAATAGTAAATCTCGTTGGCAAAGGATTCTTGGACCATTTCCGCCACTAACGGCTGATCCTTTTCTGCGATCCAGCCGCGCAAGAGGGCAAAGGTCTGACCAGCTGCTAAGCGCTGTTGCATCATTGCCCGATTCTCACGAGTCAAAAACAGTTCTTCCGCTTGCTGCAGCAGGATCAGCCGTTGTTTGTGCTGACTGATTTCTGTAATCAGTTCTTTGCGCTGCTGCGTCAAGGAAGTCAAGGCTTGTTTCGTATTTTGCAAAACCACTTTTGGTGATTCGGATGTCAGGCCAGTTTCTTTCTTCACCCCATATCGGTGAAACAATTGGAACACTTGCTCTTCGATCACTGTTAAAAACAGGCAGCTGAAATTGACTTTTTTGGGTTCAGAATAGATCACTTCGATATGAACCTCTTCCAATTGACGCAAGGCTTCAGCTAGATCTTCCCAGCGTGGACCTTCGACACTCCCAGCAAAAAAACTTGTATGTGCAGGCGCTTCGATCTCCAAGGGTACGTCAAGATTTTGCCATTGTGTCGCCCATTCTTCCGACTGCGTCGCTGCTTCGATCGCTTCGATCGTCTCTACCCAGCGCTCCTGCAAATTCTCGACTTCAACCAGCTCCGTTAATGCTGCTGCTTCATCGAAGCTTGTTTCAAAGTCCGACAGCCGTAAGGCATCTCGTTGCCATTCCGTGCCTTTTTTCGCATCACCATTTTGACGAATAAAGCGGATCGCTTCTTGCAGTCGACGAATCATTGGTTGATGAGAAGCACCTTCTGGGGTGGCTCCTGCAAAAAATTCCCGCAGCCAAGTTTCGTTGGCTTCCTGCTCAAATACGTTCTCGATTTCAACAAACTGCATCGTTTGCAGCTTCGTCAATAACCTTTCTTGGTAGTGCTTCGGGGTGATCAACGTTAGTTTATTTAGTTTGGTTACTGCCATAAGTCCCGATCACTCCTTCAACGATCTGTTGAACCGCTTGTTCTTGGAAGCTTTGCATATTTTTTTGGTAACGATCTAACACTTGCTGGTTCTCTTTTGCCAGCTGCTGCTTTTGTGCTGCTAGTGACTGTTGCAACTGCTCTTCGATTGTTGCTTGTTCTTGAGCAAGCGCCTCTTCCAAAGCGGCTGATCGCTCTTGCAATGCTTGTTGCTGCTGCGCTTCTTCCGACTGCAATTCTTTTTTCAAAGCGCGCAATTGCTGTTCATTGGCTTCTTCTGCTTCTCGTAAACGAGTCAAAGCTTCTCTCATCGATTCCCCTCCTATAATGATTTGTATTCTCAACTGAAAAATAAACAAAAAAAGCATACCTCACGAAGAAGTATGCTGATATGAAAAAAGGCCAGCATTCCTCCAAGAATGTTTGCCTCACCCCTTGGCAAACCTGATCCTTGAAGCATAAAAAATGCTCAACCTTTGTCTATTTTATTTTTCAATTCCTGGACTATTATAGCAAAAAACGGCGTTATATTCAAGTGAAATCATCTTTTGTGAGAAAAAAGTGTTTTTCACCTATTACTGATCCACTTGCTACCTGCCCAACTTTCCACCTAACATTTGCCAGGGATCGGATTGTTCTTACTAAATTGAAATCGGTCAAAATCAATTTAAGACTTAGAATGGTATGAATGAAGAACGTTGAGATTTTTTGAAAATGCTAGACATCATTTGATTGGTACCCAAAAGGAGATAACAGTTCCAACAACCCATTCGATCCCTGACAAATCTTAAGTGAGAAGTTCGCTTATTTCGCTTCTCTTTTTATCGGTGGCAGCGGTTGGCCCTTTTCTTCACAAATGAAATAACCGCCTCGATAAAGGCATGTGTAAATTTTACCTGGTTCCATTGTTAAAGGAAGCCCATTTTTTAAATACATCGGTTTTCTTTCCATTGTGCTCACCTTGTCTTTCGTGGGAAAATCAGTCAAAATAAAAAACAACAGCTATTTCTAATCTTATCTTCAAGATTACCAAAAAATAAATCAATTTTCTAGTTTTTTAATCAAAATATCGCAACTCTATCGATTATTTTATATAAAGATGGAGATTTAACGAAGTGTGTGTAAAGAATGAACAGGAGGAAAAAAGGATGTCAGATGAACGTTGGTTTCAAATTAGAAGAAAGCGAAACATCGAATTGGTTCTTTGTCTGCTTGTCGTCCTGCCGATGGTCTATGGCTTATGGTTTCAGCTCGCTTTTTTGATCCACTACATGTCGTTTTTGTTTCTGGTAGCTGTCTTCACTGCAATCTACGAAGGAAGTCGTTGGATCTGGGCTTTCATTAGAAAAAAACGAGCGTGAAAAAGCTTGGCTCTGCTATAATAAATGAAACGAGCTGAGAGGAGTGCTTCTATGAAACGAATCATTATGGCTTGTGACTTACAACATGCCCCCAAAACTTCACAAGAATCCGCCCTTTCTTTTGAGCCTTTTCTCCCGAATTCTCGAAATGTCGCAGAGCTTTTTTATTCCGCCTATCATGAAACGACAGATGACGAAGGGGAATCGCTTGCTGACTGGCAAAGAGAGCTGAGAGAGACCGCTGACGGAAAATACGGTCCCTTGATTCCAGGGCTTTCTTTTCAGTTACAAAAGGATGATCATCCTATCGGTGCCGTAGTAACCAGCACGTTTCAAGAGCTTCCCCTGCTATTATTTGTCGTTATGGGCGCAGCCTTTAAAGGCAACGGCTTATCCAAGTTGCTGATGAAGGAAGTGATCCAACGAGCAAAAGGCATGGGACTCACTCACCTTTACCTGGTAGTAACGGTTGAAAACCAGCCAGCCTACAAGCTGTATGAAGCATGCGGTTTTTCTTTTACGGGTGAAAGCTGGGCAGATCTTTCCCCTTAGCTAAGCTTGCAAGTTATCTAAGTCATTTTCTACTATTCGAAAAGGAGCTTCGAACCAATGAATGAACGACTAGCTGCTGCGATCCAACTGCGGACTGAAAAAAAACTGCAACAATCAAATGAACAATTGATTCAATTAGCTGCCGAAAATCCCCAAGATGCCTTCCTCCACTACCAAACGGCTTGGAGTTATGATCTTTTAGGGGAAGAACAACAGGCAATTCCTTATTATGAACAAGCAATCGCGTTAGGGTTATCAGAAAACGACTTGCCAGATGCCTACCTAGGTCTAGGCAGCACCTATCGTGCCCTCGGCAATTATCAAAAAGCCGAAGACGTGTTTTTACAAGCGATGAAGCTATTTCCAAAAAATCATGCTTTGCAAACCTTCTATGCCATGACACTGTTTAATCTCGCCGAGTATGAGCAAGCCACTAAACGATTATTGACCCTGCTTGCCGAAACCTCTAGCGATCCAGACATCCAGTCTTACCGACAGGCACTTTTGTTTTACGCGGATAAACTCAATGAGACATGGGCATAAATATACCCCATGAAGCAGCTCCTCTGCTCCCTTTTCTCGTAAAAGGGAGTCTTTCTTTTGAATATCTCGCGATCATCCTTTGCTACCACCGACTGTCCTTTGAACCTTTTCCTCCAAGCAACGCTACTCATCATTATCGAATCTTTCGATAAAAAACCAGTTGACGGCTCTCAATAAATCTGTTAGTTTATCTATGTTTTTTTAATAACAGATTGGAGGCATGACTATGCCCTTTATTGTCTATTTTTTCCTATCCTTATTGATCATTTATATTCCGACACCAACCCTTTTGCTGTTTTTTCAAAAACTCGCCTCGCAGCATGACAATCTGACGGCTTTCAGTAAACTTTTTCTATTATTGATGATCTTGCTAGATTATTACTTAAGCTATTATTGGTTAAAAAACTGCAAGGTCAAAAAAGCGCATTACCTTTATTTAGTCTTTGTCAATGTCTTCGAATGGCTGATCCACTTCTATCTTTATTCACGATTTGAAACGATCAATCTACTAGTCATTTTGTTGTTCCAGACTGTGCTTTTGTGCTGTATGATCTTTTTTCCTTTCTCGGAGAAATTTTGCTCATTCCTTTTTACCTAAAAAAAGAGCATCCTTGGTTTCCACATAAAAAAATCCAGCTTCTCAATCGTTTCTTTCTAAGAACTGATTTACACGCTAGCCCACCTTTGTTACGATTGATAAAAAGGATGTGTTGTGATGTCATTGATCGTCTTGATTGGCGCACAAGCCGCAGGGAAAATGACTGTGGGCAAAGAACTGGAAAAACGATTGGATGCAAAGCTTTTATTCAATCACCAGACCATTGATCTTTTTGCGAACTTTCTTGGCTATAGTCCCGCAGCATTCGCTTTGTCTAATCAAACACGGATCGAACTCTTCAAAGCCTTTGTTCAAAATGAAGCCAATAATACGACAAAATCAATCATTTTTACGGTCTTGATTGATTTCGATCAAGCGGGAGATTTAGCTTTTTTACAAGAGATCGCCCAACTATTTACCGATGCCCAGCAAAAGGTCTATTTTATCGAATTAGTGGCTGATATTGAGGAACGCTTAAAGCGCAATTGCCATGAGGACCGTTTAGCCGCAAAGCCTTCAAAAAGAGCGCTGGATTTTTCTAGAAACGAGCTTTTGTCTTCGTTTGAAAACTATCGCTTAGAAAGTCTGCCACAGGAATTAGCTACCCTTTTTCCAACGATTCCTTCGCTGAAAATCAACAATACCCACTTATCACCTGATGAAGTAAGTCAAACAATTATTGCCCATTTTTCCTTGACTTAAGTGCCAAAGAAACGCCATTTTCAAGCTTTGCTTCAATACGAAAATGTCTATTGACTTTGACGCTGCGTCAAGCGGTATCCTCTAATTAAGAGGAGGTGTCAAAATGAAAGTATATGTTATGCCAATGTTTTACCAATTGAAGACAAAATATATTGAACAATCATCAAAATGGTTTGCAGAAATCTTGGGGTTCCAGTCATTATATCAGTTTCGCAATCAAGAAAATCAAGTGACGATGGACCATCTGCGTCTTGCTGACTACCAAGATTTGATGCTGATTGCCGCAGACTCGTTCACTGTTGGCGATGGGGCAATTTTGAATGTAGCGATGATTGATCTTCAGAATATCGCTCAGAAAATTCCCGAAAAGTGGATCGTGGAACCTTTGATGGAAAAGCCTTGGAATGCCTTTGAAATGACCATCAAAGACCCCCACGGTTATTTGTTTACCCTAACAGAGGCGATAAGAAAAAACGAATCAGACTTTCAAACCTTGATGGACCAAACCAAGGATTACTTACAATAAAAAGGAACCGAGTAAGAAGGATGGCTTTCTTACTCGGTTCTTTTTCTCTTTGTATTACCAGCTATCTAATACATATATCCTTATAACACAAAGAGAATTATTACTCATATAAAACAAATAAAAAGAACACGGTTTATTTATTTTGAATACTTTCATTGTTTTTAATTCTGTTCAAATATATAATGGTTTTATCTTAATAAAAGGAGTGACGTAATGAACGTAAAAATAATTTCAAGTGGTTTTTCTGAAAAATCCTTTGAGAATAAAGTCAACCAGTATTTAGACTTTATTCAGGATAATGGTTTAAAAATTGTTGAGATTCAGTATCGCCCAAGTTTTTACGGCTATTCTGCCATGATCATCTACAACTGATCCTATACAATTCCTAAATCAGTGTAACGAATGATACACATCCCCCAAACGAAATTTTATCAACACCATATTTATTCACACCGACTTGAGAACATGTTACACTAAGCGAAAAGGAGGATTTCCTATGGAAAAGAAATCGCAGCTTCCGTGGTACAAGCGTAAAAAGTTCTACCTTCCAGTTGCCGTCGTCCTCGGCGTGATTGGGGTTCTTCCCAGTCTCGTCTCTCTTTTCGGGGTATCGATCGATGATGAATTCAATTCTGATTACTATTCTGATCCGAATGAACCAATGTTCAAGAAAAAACAAAACTGACTGTTGGGATGCCGTATGCAGGTTTTTTGACCAACAAAAAAAGAGCAATCACTCGCTGTTGTGTTTGCTCCTTTTTTAAATGGGATTCGGCAGACCTACGCACCTTGACAGGGTAAGCTGTTTGGGGAGAGGGCGTTTGAATGCGCGAATGAACAGTAACTTATTACGTGAAACCACTTATACTTTTTTCCTGTTAAAAAATCAATTGCTAACCAATCACAAAGGATCGATTATTTGAAGAAAGAAAAAACGTTAGCCATTAGTTCTACAACTTCCCAGGGAAAACTAAAAAAATCAAACATCCATTTCTCCTCCTTTAATTGACTTTCTTCAAGTTTACCCGCAAAATAAAGCTGTAACATATTTGGACTATTTTTCCGTCCACTTTTTTTAGGAGGGATTTTTTGAAGGCCAATGACTTGTTAAAAGAGTTACGAACGGAACGAAATATCTCACAGCGAAAATTGGTTGAGAACATTTCAGAACGCAGTACACTGGCAACCTTTGAACAAAAAGGGCACCGTATCGCCTTTGATATTTTGCACCAGTATTTGGACCGCTTAAATGTCACTTTGGAGGAATTTGAGTATCGCTTGGATGACAATCAAGTCAGCGAGAAAAAGCAGCTATCCAAACAGTTGACCACCGCTTACTATGAAAGCAAGTATTCTGAAGTCCTCTCTTTGATTAACAAAGCCCAAGCGCTGTATAAAACCACGAAGGATTTCTTCTATTATGTCCTGTATAGTCAATTCTTTTTGATTTTAGAGAAAAAAGGCGTGGTTACCGACGAGGAAGAACGGTGCATCATCGAAGCGACCATCAAGAAATATTTGGAACGCATCGACACGTGGGGAAAATTTGAAATCTCCTTATTTACCAATCTGCTCTTCCTCTTTTCTGACGAGTACATCTTGTATCAAATGAAACACCTGAATAAAAAAATTTTTTACAGCAATGCGTTAAGTATTAATTATCAAATCTACACAAAATTGCTGACGAATGCGGCTTTCTTGTTTATCGATCGCAAAAAACCTGCCGAGTTGGCGCATGTGCTGACGTATCTAGCCGATCACCTGCCGCTGGACAATGATCGTATCCGCTTGATGATTCGTTATTTCGAAGGCATCTACGCCTTGTTTCAAGGAGATCGTATGCTGGGAATGGCCACGATTGAAAAAGCACTGGATTATCTGCGTTTTATTGGGCAAGAAGCCTTTGCCAAAGAATTAGAGGCACTGGCTCAGAGTATCTAAAAAAACCTGCTGCTTCCTCTCAGTAAGAGAACGACTCTCTTACACGGAGGAAACAGCAGGTTTATTTTTTTCTTAAAGTACATGCAATGCTTCTTTCCAGAGCAAGACCCGTTTGACGGAAGCATTCAAATCAGCTTCTAAATAGCGGCCATCTTCAACCGCTTGTACCACAAAAGGAATCTGTTCTTGATAGGTAGAGGAGATCACTAGATCATTTCCCGCCTGCAACGCCTGTAATGCGGCTTCTTTTTGCGGAATGAACTCAGAAAGTCCTGCCATATCCAAGTCATCCGTCATGATGACCCCTTTAAAATGCAATTCATTTCGCAGCAGCTCATGCACGGGTTTTGAAATAGAGGCGGGTACGGTCTTATCGATACTATTGACGATCGTATGGGCGACCAAAATACTATTGGCACCAGCTTTGATCCCTGCGGCAAAAGGCAGAAAATCCGTTTCCCGCAGTGCAGATAGCGGGCGGTCATCGGTGACGATTTCGACATGCGAGTCACGATTGTTGCCATAGCCAGGAAAATGCTTCAAGGTAGACCCAACGTGGTGTTTCTGTAAAACATGAACCACACGTTCTACAAACGCACTCGTGCCCTGCGCATCCATGCCAATGGTTCGGTCGTAGATAAAGGACTGCGGATCAGTGGAAACATCGGCAACGGGAAACAGCCCAGCATTGATGCCATAAGCTTTTAAAATTTCCGCTTTCGTTGCTGTATCTTCTTCGATCGCTGACCATCCACCTTGGGCATACAGCTGTTGTGGTGAGAGAAAACGCTGATCCGTAAGGTTCGGATTGCGGCTGATGCGAGTCACTGTGCCCCCTTCTTCATCCATACCGATCAACAGCGGAATGGCGCTGGCTGCTTGGTAATCTGAAATTTTCTGTTTCAAGCTCTCCGCCGTCTCATTTTCGGTATCACGGCCGAATAACAGATAGCCACCAAAGTGATACTTTTGAAGCTCTTCGATTTGATTGCTTTCTGGCACACGCACAAAAAACAATTGCCCGACCTTTTCCTCCAAACTCATCGTGGCGATTTTTTCTGCTATTGCCTCTTCTGGCTGTTCTTGCGTGGAAGTTGAAACAGAAGTTGACGTGGAAACTGAGGTGGTTTCCTGACTTTCCCTGCTTTCTTCCTGTGTTTCGTCCCTCAAGCTGCTTTGCTGGATCATGGCTGGCTCTTCGGTTTGCTGTTTTTGCTGTTCTATCATCCACTTCATCCCTCCCATTGCTGCTAAGACCAAGAAAAGAAACAGTCCCATAGCGAGTCCTTTTTTATTCATAGGTTCCCCTTCCCCTCTAAACAAGTTATTGAGAATGATTAAGCCAATCCTTAGAAAGAAAAAAGTGAACCACTGACGAAATATTCGCAGATGATTCACTTCAATGGATGTTATCGTTCTTTTTTACTCGTTAAACGAACCGTCGGATCAGCCGTTTGTATGGTACCGCACGCCCTACGATGTAAATCAACGCAGTTTGTATCGGGAACATGATGACTGCTTTTAGCAAGCGGACCGACCAGATCGCCCAGCTTGTCAAAGGAATATTCAGCATCATAGCTAACCAGATCGGTGTTAAGATCAAGGTTATTAAAAGTGTATTTAACAAGACGACCATCGCCGCTCGTTTTAATGTGACTTCTTTCCGATAAAAGAAGTAGCCATAAATCAGTCCACCAACGAAGGCATTGATGGTAAAGCCGAAAAAGTAGGCTGATTTTGGAAAAATCACCATTCCTGCGATATCGGCTAATGAGGAGCCAACTGCTGTCCAAAACGGACCAAACAGCATACCCATGATCAGCTGTGGTACAAAGGAAAATGTGATTTTGATATAGGAGGTTTCAAACCCCAAGATTTGCGACAAGACCACCATTAAGGCAATCAAAAGTCCCATGACCGCAATCATGTGTGCATCGACTTTTCTTTTCATAGCGAGCATCTCCTTTTAGAGTTGCTACAAATTCATGCAGCGAATGCGAAAATAAAACCGCGAACGAATGATCGTTCTTCGTCCGAAAGGCAACATCCCATCCTTTCAGCACTTAACGCTTTATTTCCTACTCTGATTTTTTTAGGTATTGCTACCCAGACACACTATAGCATACAAGCGCGGACTGCTACAATTTTTCTTGCTTATTTTCTTGTACAAAATCTGCCAATGTTCGCTTTTCTTTTTTTGTGCATCAAAAAAACGCTTTTCTCATGTGAATCTTTCTACCACCAGTAGGTGAGCAGGAAACATTCTCAAAAAAAAGCGTTCATTCCTGTTTCTTGTTTCCTTTCAAGCCTTATGACAATTTACCCAATCAGATTGTCATTGATCAATACCGATTTGATGTCGCGTAATTGATGATCGATAGCAAGCTGCTCATGGGTCATTGTTGCGGTAACCTCTTTCATGGCATGCATTTCTTCATTCAATTCGTTGATATTCGTTACTAATTTGTTCAATGCTTCAATAATCAATTGATTGTTATCCATGGTGAAACACTCCTTTTTGTAATGGTTGAGGTTAGTCTTCTTCGTTGATTGGCTGCTTCATCGTACCAACGGCGGCAACTGCGCGTTTCGTTTTATAAAACAATTTGTATAAAACAAGAACGACGACTGGGATCAGTCCGCATAAGATGTAGATTTGCGAATAATCAAACAGACCGTGTAAGCTTCCTAGTGCATAGGGACCTACGCCTAAGCCGAGATCCAGCCCGATGAAATAAGTGGAGAGCGCTACGCCGACACGGTGAGGATCGACTTCTTTCAGACAGACAGCTTGGCCATTGGACATGAAGGTGCCATAGCCCAAGCCGACAAAGCAACCCGCAAGCAACAACATCCAGCTGTTGCCAGTAATACTCAATAAGAAAAGACCCAGGGTCAAGAATAGAAAGCTAGGATACATGACCGCATCTGCGCCATGACGGTCAAACAGTTTGCCCGTCATTGGCCGTGTGAAGGTCACAGAAAGTGCATAGACGATGAAGAAAAAGGCACCGGCCGTTTCCAACCCAAGGTCACTGGCGTAGATCGATAAGAAGCCGAGAACGCTGGAATAAGCCAACCCGATCAAAAAGGCAATCCCAGAAATGAAAAAAACTTTTGGTTCGACAAAACTTTTGACGGACCATTTTTGCAGCTGTGCTTTGTGTTCTTCCGTCAATGGGATGTTTTTGACTGGGAACCAGAAACAAGCGATGGCTGTTGCGATCGATAAAATAGTTGCTAACCAAATAATGAAATCAAAGCCGACCGTCGGTAGTAATAGCATACCAATAAAAGGTCCGACCGCCGCTGCTAAACTAGTACTTAATCCATAGTAATTGATCCCTTCGCCATGTTTGGAAGCTGGGATATAAGCGGTGACGATCGCATTAGCCGCAGTCGAGACGGCACCATAAGCAAAGCCATTGAAAAAGCGCACTGCATCTAAAATATAAATGTTGACTGAGACCAAATAAGCAGCGGTGGTAATGACATAAAACACTATCCCCCAGCGCAAAACGGCTTTACGACCAACTAATTCTAAAATTTTCCCAACATACAAGCGAGCGATCAAGGTCCCGATAATGTAGATCCCCGCTGCCAAGCCAGCTTGTGCAGTGGATGCCCCTAACTCCTGCGTGGCAAATTTCGCGGTGATGACGACAAAACAATAATACACGAGAAAGACGATAAAATTGATCAAGGTAATCGTGATAAACCCTTTGTTCCATAGTTTTTCATTTTTAGTTGACGGCAACGAGCTGACGACTCCTTCTTGATTGGTTTCCCTATCTGACATGTTTCTTCCATTCCTCCTGTTTGTGCTGTGATGCGTTTTACTATACCGAAACTTCCTCTGCTTGAAATGCGCTTTTGCTGTTAAAAAAGAGCATTAACAAGAAACATTAACATTTGTTATTGCTTTTTCACCAGAAATGTCTTTTAATGAAGCATGAATAGAGGAAATTTCAGATTTTTTTCAGAAAATGTTGGGTTGGCATGAAGTGAAGGAGTAACGTGGGTGGAGAAACAGATATTACGTGATTATTTAGAAAAACAAGCAATACCGGTCGTTATCCGTAAGAAAAAGAGTTACTTGACATATGAAGGCATCCCGGATCGGTACGTCTATATTTTAAAAAAAGGCATCATCAAAACTAGCGTAGTGACCCATGAAGGGCGCGAATTCAACTTGCGCTATTTGACGGATTTTGAGATCGTCTCTTTGTTTAAAGACGAATCCTCTCAAGAAGTCGAAGCCCCTTTTAATGTGCGGGTTGAATCAGAAGAAGCCGAATTATACAAAATCGTGCGGGATCAATTTTGGGCAGATGTCAATCGTGATCGCCTGCTGCAGGATTATGTCAAAGAGTATTATCGAAGAAACTTGATGGATACGATGAAAAAGATGCAGCAAATGCTGATGAACGGCAAATTTGGTGCTGTCTGTACCCAAATCAATGAGCTGTATGAAACGTTCGGAATCAAGACAACAGATGGTGTCTTGATTGACTTTGAAGTCACCAATGAGGAGATCGCTCGCTTTTGCGGCATTACCTCTGCCAGCAGTGTCAATCGAATGATGCAAAAATTACGAGAATCTGGCGCCCTAAAAAGTGTCGATCGCAAACTATTAGTGACAGATATCGACTTTATTCGGGAGAATATTATTTATTGATCAAAAAAAGACTTTGTACGCCTATTGATTTCAGGCACACAAAGTCTTTTTCGATTAAATAAACGTCACCGTTTCCGTCACTTCGATCGCTGGATCTAATGATTGGATCACGGGGCAATTTGGTGAAACGAGTTTTAGGCAACGGGTCGCTTTGTCATGGTCGGCTTCAGCGATTTTCGCATAAAACTGAATGTGGATGGCACTGACTGGTTGGGCTTTTTTGTTGTCGTCCCGGTCATAGCTGACTTCGATCTTTTCGATTTCTGCTGTGATTTTTGAATTCTCTAGGACGGATGCGTATACATAGCCGCCGCAAGCAGCGACCGCACTCACCAGCATTTGGACTGGCGAATAGCCTTTTTCCCGTGCTAATACCCAATTGCCAGTTGGGGTCGTCATTTCAAATTTGTCGCTTCCTTGATGGATCGTCAATGTTTCTACTGTCATCGTTTTTCTCTCCTCACAAAATGATCTGGTTCAACTTCGACCCATTCATACAATGGTGTCAAAGTAATCGTGCTTTGAATCTCCGTTTGTTCCATCGCACCTCTTGCTAAAACAGGATCAGCGATCGGCGCTGCTGCTAATAATTTCTTCGTGTAAGGATGCAGCGGATTGTCAAACAAACGGTCGGTGGGTGCCAATTCAACTAATTTCCCTTGATACATGACGGCTGTTCGGTCACTGATATGACGAATCACGGACAAGTCATGGGAAATGAACAAATAAGACAACGAAAACTCTTTTTGCAGACGCAGCAGCAATTGGATGATCTGAGCCTGAATGGAGACATCTAATGCCGAGGTCGGTTCATCACACAAGACGAACGCCGGGCGATTGACCACCGCACGAGCGATGCCGATCCGTTGCCTTTGTCCGCCGCTGAAACTGCGGGGCAGTTTATGGACATCATCACCCGTGATCCCGACGATCGCTAAGATTTCTTTGGCTTTCACTCGGGCAGCATCTTTCGTTTCATGATACAACGGCTCCATCACCAGTTCAAGTGCCGTCATGCGGGGATTCAATGATGAATACGGATCTTGGAAAATGATCTGCATTTGCTGATACGCTGCTTTGCGATCTTCTGCCGTCAATGCTGTTAGCTCTTTGCCTTCGAAGAAAATCTCCCCGCTTGTTAAGGTCTCTAAATTTAAAATACTGCGTCCTAAAGTGGTTTTCCCACTCCCAGATTCCCCTACTAGCCCCAATGTCTCGCCCCGATGGATCGTTAGGCTGACATCTTCGACCGCTCGGACTTCACTGACAGTGCCGCGCCAGTTTTTGCTGCGAAAGGTTTTCGTCGCATGTTCTACGCGAATCAGTTCTTCCATTATTCTGTCACCTCCTGATTGCGCCAAACGCGATGGGTCTTAGATAACTGCGTTTCTTGCAACTCATCTGCCAATGTCTCATGATAGTCAAAGACTTTTAATTCGGCATGCTTGTCGCCTAAATGGGCCGCTTGCAATAATTGTTTCGTATAAGGATGCGCAGGTTGATAAAAGATTTCTTCTGTGGTGCCTTCTTCCACGACTCGACCTTGATACATCACTTTAATAAAGTCGCACATTCCTGCAACGACCCCAAAGTCATGGGTCACAAGGACGACGGAAAGCTGGTTCTCTCTTTGCAGGTTTTTGATCAATGCCAAAATCTGTGCTTGGATCGTCACATCTAAAGCCGTCGTCGGTTCATCTGCGATCAGTAATTTCGGTTGCGCCAATAAAGCCATGGCGATCATCACCCGCTGACGCATCCCTCCTGATAGCTCGTGGGGATATTGTTTCATACGTTGTGCTGGAAAAGGTATGCCGACTTTTTCTAACTCTTTGACGGCGATTTCTTGAGCTGCTTTTTTCGATACGTTTTGTGAGCGGCGAATCACTTCGATCAAATGATAGCCAATCGTACGCAAAGGATTCAACGAAGTCATCGGGTCTTGAAAAATCATGGCGATCGGTAATGTTCGACGATCGGTCACTGCTGCTCCTTCAAATGTATAACTGGCATAGTGATCGGTCACCTTATCAGGCAAAAGACCCATGACACTTTTCATGGTCATACTTTTGCCACTACCAGATTCGCCGACGATCCCAACCACTTTGCCTTTTGGAATCACTAGATCCAGCTTTTTGACTAACGGTTTCGGACCGGTTTTGCTGTGAAACGTCACATTCAACGCTTCGATCGCTAACAATTCTGTCTTCATCGGTCACACCTCCCTTTGCAAGACATGTTTGATCATGTCGCCGATGTTGTTGAAGGAATAGATGGTGAAAATAACAAAGAGCCCTGGAAGGATCGCCATGTATGGTGCCCGCTGCAAGCTGTTTTGCGCATTTTGCAACAGACTGCCCCACGAAGCCATCGGCTGCTGAATGCCTAATCCGAGGAAGCTCAATGCTGATTCGGTCATGATCGCCCCAGAAATACTTGCGGATGCCGCAACGATCAAGGTTGGCAGTACTGCTGGGAAAACATGCTTCACGATAATACTGAATGAAGAACGACCGATAAATTTCCCGTAAGCAACATACTCCCGTTCTTTCGCTGCTAACGTTTCACCCCGAATCAAACGAGCGATGTTCATCCATGAAAACCCGCCGATCACAATAATGATCGTGGTTAGTCCAGGACGTAAAAAGACGCTCAAAACGATCACTAACACCAGCCAAGGAATTGATGACAACACATCGACGAGCCGCATCAGCAAGTTATCGATCCATCCGCCAAAGTAGCCAGAAACAAGACCGACAAGGGTCCCGATAAACGTCGCAGTGATCATTGCCAACACACCTACAAACAAGGACACCCGACCGCCGTAGACGACCCGAATAAAGTAATCCCGGCCCACTTCATCGGTCCCAAACAAATGAGCCCAGCTCGGTGGCTGTGACATGTTGCTGACATCCGTTGCATTGGGATCGATCGGGATCAAAGGCGCAACGAGCGATAACACGACCAATAACGTCAAGAAAACGACAGAAAAAGTATAGATGGGCGAAGCAAGCATGACTTCACTGATTTTTTTGAAACGTTTCATTACTTGCTCCCTCCTTTACGGATACGTGGATCAACCACGGAATATAATACATCCGCTAACAAATTCCCTAAGATGACCAGTGTTGCTGACAGCAGCATGATCGCCATGATCACAGGATAATCGAGGCTTTTCGTTGCACTCATCAAGTAAGGTCCGACGCCCGGCCAGCCGTAGATCGTTTCTGTAATGATCGCACCGGTAACTAACATCGGTAACGCCAAGCCGATTTGGGTGACAACGGGAATCAAAATATTGCGACTAATGTGACGACTGAAGATCTGCCATTTGCTGGCGTGGAATGCCCGTTGCACCATCACGTAGTCTTCTGATACTTGCTGAGTCGCTGATGCCCGAATATACCTTGTCAAATCTGGGAAGAAGGCGACAGTCAATGTGATATAAGGCAAAATAAAGTGCTGCAGAAAATCGCCAAAATCCCCTTCTTTGCCGACTGTATACATGCCAATGATCGGGAACATATTCAATAAGTAACCAAATACATAAATCAAGATCATCGCAAACCAGAAGGTCGGCACGGCGATCCCTAGAGATGCTACAGCGTCAATGATCCGATCCCAAATCTTTCCTTTGTTGGCAGCGGCTAACAGACCTAAAATGATCGCCAGCAATAAAGCCGTCAAATATGCAGGGATCACTAGCCGCATCGTATTCGGGATCCGAGTCGCAAGTTCTTGTGAAATGCTGCTTTGAGAAACCAACGAAAAGCCAAGATTACCAGTAAGAACATTTCTGATCCAAAGAAAATATTGAACCAAAAAGGGTTGATCCAAGCCATATCGCTGCCGCAACAGATCGATTTGCTCTTGTGACATATTCGGTGTCGTGATGGAATCGATCACATCATACGGGGCGATATGTATTAGTGAAAATACGATAAAAGAGATCACAAATAGCAAAGGGATTGCTTGCAATACTCGTTTTGCAATATATCGAAACATAACTGACCTACTTTCTTTTTCATAGAAAAAAGCTGTGATAAAAAAGATTCCTCTTTATCACAGCCAATGGATTTACTTGATTGTCAATTTAGACATATCTTCGAATGTATAGATTGGGATCAAACCTGCATCTTCTACATTACCAATTCGGTTATTGACCGCTAGGATTTTCTTGTTGTCAACGATTGGGTAAATGATCGCTTCGTCAGCAATGGCCTTTTGCAAATCATCATACAATGCTTCACGTTTGTCCGTGTCTAATTCAACTGCTGCTTGGGCAAACAAATTGTCAATGGTTTCGCTATTGCTTTGGAAGTAGTTGGCACTACCGCCAGTTTCAAATAGACTGCCGTATAAGTCAGGGTCATTTCCCATGATATACCCACCAAGGAATAAGTTGTACTTCGTTGAATCAGGTTTCTTCAACTCGGTAAAGATCGCTGTACCATCGCCACCTTCAAGTGTAACCGTTATGCCTGCTTGTTGCAATTGTTGTTGGATCAACGTAGCTTGGATCGTTTGGGCTGGATCGGTTGAGTTGAAAGCCAAATTCAATGACAAATCAGTCACCCCAGCTTCTTGTAAAAGTTCTTTTGCTTTTTCAGCATTCGTCTCATATTTTTCAACATCATCAGTAACGTATGGATTGTTTGGTGGCAAGAATGAATATGGTGTTGCGTAATACTCTTCATCTAAATACGCCGCTTGATTTAATTCATCTTTGTTCAACGCATAGAGAACTGCTTGTCGAACTTTCACATCTTGCAAAGCATCTGAGTGAGTGTTCAAGCCTAGATAACCGACACGGTTTTCAGTATAAGGATAAACAGAGATCTGCTCATCATCTAAATCTTCAATATCTGAAGGCAAGACAACGGCTGCATCCACTTCCCCTTTTTGCAAAGCGACTTTCGCAGTATCGGTACTTTCGATGATGCGCAACGTCACATTTTGAATCGAAGGCTTGCCGCCATAATAGTTTTCATTGGCTTCAAAAGTAAAGTACTCACCACGTTTGTATTCTTTCAGTTGATACGGACCAGTGCCGACTGGTTTTTCAGGCAGTTCACTGACAGAGAAGTCGGTAACATCTTTAAAGATATGCTCGGGAATGATGTATGTTTCGGTTGCAATATTGCTGATCGCTGCCGCACTCGGTGTCGGCAACACGAATTTGACGGTGTATTCATCCACTTTTTCGATCGCGATTGGTTGGTCGTCGACCCAAAGGGAATCGGCATTGCCATTTTCTTTTTTGACTTTTTGTTCATATGTGAAAACAACGTCATCGGCGGTAAAGTCTTCGCCATCTGACCATTTCACATCTTGTTTCAAATGTACTGTCAATGAAAGGCCGTCTTCAGCTGGTTCCACTGATTCTGCCAACGCATTTTGTGTTGTTCCGTCTGCTTCCACTGTAACTAGTGGAGAATAGATCATGTTTGTCACTGTCAATCCCCAACGATCACTGGTGTTGATCGGGTTAGTGGACGATGGGTCCCCGCTGATCGCATAAGTGAATGTTGAATCATCCCCAGCTCCAGCTGCACTACTGGTTGACGTTTCTTCTGTATTTGATCCACCGCAGGCTGCTAGAACAAATCCTAGTCCAACGACGGCAACACTTGCTAAACCTTTTTTCCAATTGATCATTTTTCCATCCTACTTCCTGTTCCTATATAGTAATAGTCGTTTTTAACTTTCTATTCCCATACAGGTATACTAGATTTCTTTGTTACTTCCTCGATGATTGCTTTTACTTCATCGGTCTGATAATATCGAACGACCGTTTGGTAAACGTCATTGTCTGCTTCGTCTGCTCGCGCAGCGATCACATTATAATAAGGCTTGGAGGAATCAGCCACAGGTTCTAAGAAAATCGCATCTTCTGTAGGAACCAAGCCAGCATCGACTGCCATGCCGTTGTTGATCAAAGAGATGTCGACATCGGTCATTGCCCGAGCCGTTTGATTGGAATCAAGCAGCTCAAATTTCAAGGCTTTGGGATTCTCAGTGACATCACTGGTTGTTGGCAGTAACCCTTTTGATTCATCCAAAGTGATCAAACCAGCCGTTTGTAAGAGTAATAGTGCGCGGCTTTCATTTGACACATCATTGGGTAAAGCCACCGTAGCACCATCTGCCAATTCGCTGACATCAGTGATTTTATCGGAATAAATACCAAGTGGGTTTAATGTCGTATACGCAATCGTCGTGTTGGAATAACCACTTTCTTCGTTGACATTATCCATAAAAATTTCCGTCAATGCTGCGTGAAGATCGATTGACCCATCCTCTAGTGCGACGATTGGTTGGCGATAATCGGTGAACTTCACCAGTTGCAAGTCGATATTTTCGTTTTCCTTCAATTCTTCCTGCACATGTTCCCAGGCTTCATTTTGTTCGCCAACGACACCTAATTTGACGACGGTCGTTTCTTCATCCGCTTGGTTGGTGCCACAGGCAGCCAAGCTAAACAAGGCAAGCAGCCCAATCACTCCTGTCGTCAACACATTTACTACATTTCTTTTCATCCCTTTTTTCCCCTTTTGTTCCCTCCTCAGATCAATCGTCCTATTTCCTTGTCGAATGGCCCAACTAGACCAATTTCCCCTCTGTTTCTCAAAACAACCTACTTTTTCAAAGGAGAAATGGTTAATCCCTGTTGCCGTCAACCGAAAACATCGGACTCACTATTCATATGTAGTGTAACTTTATCCTATACAACTAAAACTGTCAATAAAATTACTCTACAAAAGTAAGTTTTTCACTAGCTGATCTGTGGTTGGGTTATTTGAATATCTTCAGTGCATTTTCTAAGTCATCGATCAAATCTTTACTACTTTCGATCCCAATGGAGATCCGTAAAAGATCCGGCGTCAATCCATAAGATTCTCGTACCTCTTGAGGAATATCTGCGTGGGTCTGTGTCGTTGGATACGTGATGAGACTTTCCACACCACCCAGGCTTTCCGCAAAGGTAAAGACCTTTAATGCCGCTAAAAAGCCGCTGATTTTGGTTTCATCAAGCACCCGAATACTGATCATCGCCCCTGCATTTGGGTACAACACCTCTTTGATCGCCGGATGGGCTCGTAAAAAGCGGCCAACTTCCTTGGCGTTGGCTTCTTGCCGTTCAAAGCGCAACGGCAGCGTCTTTAAACTTCGGATAAATAACCACGTATCAAAGCTGCTCAAGGTCGGGCCTGAAGTATTAGCTAAATAATTCAAGCGCTCCCCTACTTGCGCATCTTTGGCGATGACGACGCCAGCCAAAATATCATTGTGACCTGATAAGAACTTGGTGCCTGAATGGATCACCAGATCCGCGCCTTCTTCTAAGGGCAACTGCCGTAACGGCGTCAAAAAGGTATTATCTACGATCAGTAGCGACCCATGGTCGTGAGCAAGCTTGGCGGTTTCAGCAATATCCGTCACGGTCATCAAAGGATTCGTTGGGGTCTCTAAAAAGACAGCCGTTACCTCGTCAGTTAGTTTTTCACTTAATTCTGTTACAGTGCTGAAGGTATCAAAGAATGCCCGTTGGCTTTTTTCCAATTCCGCAAAATAGCGAAAGCTGCCGCCATACAAATCACGAGAAACCAAAAAGCGACTCCCGCTGGTAAATAAGTCAAAAATCAAAGCGATCGCACTCATGCCAGAGCTGGTCACTACTGCCCGAGCTCCTTTTTCTAATTCAGCAAGACCTGCTTCTAAGATATCACGGGTCGGGTTTTTGGTACGGGTATAATCATAGCCTGTACTTTGCCCTAACTCAGGATGAGCAAAGGTCGTGGAAAGATAGATCGGTGGGCTGATCGCCCCAGTTTGCTGATCCGAATGATTGCCTAATTGTGCCAGAAAAGTTGCTGTATCAATCGTCATGTCGTTCCTCCTTTTTGATTGCCTCGATCATGCGATCAAGGGCTTCTTGAATGATCGTCGGTGTTGTCGCAAGATTCAGACGAATCAAGCCCTGACCGCCTTGTGAAAACCATTCCCCATAGTCGACTGCCAGACCGGCAGTATCTTGGATCACGTGCTTGGTTCGTTCTTTGGCAATGACTTGCCGCAGATCCACCCAGAGAAGATAGGTTCCTTCTAATGGCAGGAGCTCAATTTTGGGAAATGCTGCTTGCAGTTGCTGGCGGACCATTTGTTCATTGGCAGCAATCACCAAAAGCAGGTCCGCTAGCCATTGATCCCCCGATTCATACGCGGCTTTCGCAGCCACCAATCCCAAACGATTGACTTCCGTCTGCTTGTATTGTCGGCACCACTCCTCATAGGCTCTACGCATCTCTAAAACAGGAATCCAAACATGAGAGAGCAATAATCCTGCTAAGTTGAAGGTTTTTGAGGGCGAATCCAGAACGATCAGCTTCTCAAAGCCGACCCCCTGTGCCACTGTCACGGCTGAAACAAATTGCTGCTCACCGAGTATCAGCTCACGATGGATCTCGTCGGCGATCACGACAACCTCATGTTTTTGGCAAATGGCCAATAACTGATGCAGTTCTTTCTCTTGCCAGACCCGCCCTACTGGATTGTGAGGGGAGCAGAGAATAAATAGTTTCACTTTTTCTTCAATGATTTTGGCTTCAAAAGCAGCAAAATCGATTTGATAAGAATTCCCCACCTTTTGCAAGGGTGCTTCTATCAAGCGCCTTTTCGTCTCTTTGATGCTGTCAAAAAAGGGATAATAGACGGGCGGCTGGATCAAGATGCCATCGTCTGGTTCTGTGAAACAATGAAGCAAATCAACCAAAGATTGGACGACCCCTGTGGAAAACGAGAGCCATTTTTCTTCGAATTTCGTCCCCCAGTGGCGATCTTGCCAAGCTTGATAGGCTAAAAAATAGCCTGAGGGGGGAATCGCATAGCCAAAGGTTCCTTGAGCAACCAGTTGCTGCAAGGCTTCTTCCACTGCCTTTGGCGCAGCAAAATCCATATCAGCTACCCATAAAGGCAAAAGCTTTTCTCCTTGGAACCGTTGATCCACAAGATCCCATTTTAAAGAATCAGTGCCTTTTCGCTGTCTAGCATAGTGGGAGAGAAAATGCTCAATCGTCATTGATACTCACCCGACCTTCTGGCTCACTGCCAATTCGGTAACCTTCTTTCGTCGGCGTGACGGACAGGTCATACGGCGTTCGCAAATAGGTTTCATTGATCCAATTGCTGAAAAACAAAGAGGCATGTCCCCGCCAATGGTTGGTAATTTTACCGCCTAAACGGTCATAGGCAAAGTAATTTTTGGGCAATGCGGTAGCTAAGCCCCGTTCCATGTCTCGCAAGTACTCTTCATTCAAGGTCGTTGTGTGGTATTCAAAATGCCCTAGCAAGAAGGCATTTTTATGATCTTCTGATACGAAGATGGAAGGCCCTGTTTCAACACCCGCTGCCAAGATTTCTAAAGGCGCCTGGGCGAGCTGGCCTTCATCGATGCCAGTATAGCGCGAATGGGGCGTATAAAAGACGTCGTCAAAACCGCGAACGAGCGGATGAAAATGCGTGACTGCTTGTTCGAAGACACCGAACAATTTGCTTGGGTACAACACTTTGTCGATACCATAATGGTAATAAAGACCAGCTTGTGCCCCCCAACAAATATGCAGGACTGAAGTGCAATTCGTCTGGCTCCAATCCATGATCTCTTGCAGTTCTTGCCAATAATCAATGGCTTCAAAGGCCATTTTTTCAACAGGGGCACCAGTGATGATCAAGCCGTCGAATCGTTGGGACTGGATCACTGAGAATTCTTGATAGAACTTTTCCATGTGATCGACAGACGTGTTTTTACTTTCGTGGTACTTCATTTTCAGTAAAGTTACTTCAATTTGCAGCGGACTTTGGGAAAGCAGGCGCAGCAATTGATTTTCTGTGGCGATCTTTTTCGGCATTAAATTGACGATTGCGATCTTCAAGGGACGAATCTCTTGTTTCGCCGCTTTATGCTGCAGTAAGGCAAAGACATTTTCTTTTTGCAGGACCGCTGCAGCGGGTAGTTCTTTGGGAATAATGATCGGCATTGCTTCAACTCCTTACAGTTAAATTTCTTGTTGAAGAGAAGGCGAATAGTTTCCGCTGTGAAAAACAAAAAAAGCCGCCCTTTTATCCTTACGGATAAAAGGGACGACTTGATGCGCGTTACCACCCTAATTCGTGCTATTCTCACAAATAACACCTCAACAGTACACTATGATACTTGGCGCTGTAACGGGCGCATGCCGTTTTGCTGGCGTGAACCAACAAAAAAACTCAGAGTTCATCTTCACTGATCACCGCATGTCTCCTTTTTCACCAACCGGAGTCTCTGTACCTTTGTTGATCTGCTACTCTTCTCTTCAACGTTATCGATTTCTTTGTTTAATTTTAAAAAATTATAATTGTTTTTTCATTTACTGTCAACGGAAAGTTAGGGGTTTTTCTTAGATTTCTTCTAAATATAAGTATTGCTGACCCATTTTTTCATAGATCGTTGCTAAGTCTTCTTTGCTGACTTCACGATCCTTATGCCCATAAGGGTCGTTGACATACATCGTCTCACCATCGATGCCTGTGATCACCACCGAATGGATCAATGCCGTCACAAGAATTTCACCATTTTGGGTATTCCATTGAAAGAAATCAGCATCGGTCGGTACTTGTAATTCTAACGTCGCAATCATCCAAACTGGTTTCCCAGATTGTAGTACTTTGACGATCTCATCAAAGCTTTTGTCTCGTCCACTAATGACTTCGTATTGCTCTTTTACAATCCTTTCGGCGACATCGGTGATCGGTTCTACGTCAACCCCCATCGCGCTATCGCCGCCATAGATGTTTCCAACAAAGCCTTCTCGTGGATCTCCATGGTGATAATAATCCTCATAAAGCGGGACATACGCTAATTCTTCCGCCAATTGATTTTTATTGGTATCAAATCCGTAAAAATTCAAGAGCATCGATAAAGCCGTTACCTCACAGCCGTTCCCTAACGCCACTTCATCGAATTGATTTTCTAACGGAACATCCAATTGAATAACCTCACTGTATTCAGGCTCTGGTGTTTGTTCTTCATCCGAAAGTGCTAGTGTCAATTCATCCTCTATCTTTTCAAAGGGGGACTGCCCGTTCTTACTGTCATAAAAAATCAGCAGAAAGAAGAGCATCAAGACGAACATACCTAAAAGTAACCGTTTTAACTTTTTCTTCTTCATCTACTTCCTCCTCTTGTATATTATAACTTATTTCTGTTTATTATTTCACTATAATAAACTTTTTAGGAAGGAGTATTTTCTTAATCTAAACACAAAAAAATAGACCCGTTTAGGCAGCGGGTCTATTCAAACTGGCGCTTATGCTGCTTTCTTCTGTTTCTGAATAAAGCGTCCTTTTGCTTTCGAAAACGAACGAATATCAAATTGTTTGCTTAAGGCACCTGCAACAAAATAAGCCAAATTGAAATCGATCAAGCTATGGATCAAACCGCCGATCCCCATCAAAACGAACAAGAAATAGTAGAAATTACCATCGAATGCGGTCCCTGGTACATTTCCTGTGAAGTAAAAGGCGGCAACGACTGCCATTTCTACGGCAGAATGGATCAGTCCGATAATCAAGTTAAAGCTCTGAAATTTGATATTCAATAAAGAGGGTTTGCCATTCTTCAGTAAAATATCTGGGTGCTTCTGTAAATAAAAGGCACCGATGACGGCAAAAACAACATGGGACAATGCCCGTAAAGCAATGATTGGTGGCAGTGTTAAGAAAAAGCCAAAGGTCGTTCCTAAAGCTACCGCGATCGCCATCGCAGGTGAAAAGAACATCGCCACAAAGACGGGCACATGGCTAGCTAAGGTAAAAGATGCTGGTCCGATGACGATTTTGGGCATTACCATGGGAATGACGATCCCCATGCCGATCAACAATGCAGCGATCGTTAAATGGCGGATGGAATGATTTTTCATTTATACTCTCTCCTTCAATGTGTCATGACAGTTCTGTCTTGCTTATTCTACTGGTATTTCCACGAGGTGTCAAGACACAAAAAACGAATGTTTATTCAACATCCGTTTATATTGAAGTTATCCTTTACGCGCTTGCATTTCATTGCTTAATTTGGCAAATTCCGCTAACGACAGCGTTTCTCCACGTCGTTTCGGATCGATCCCACTTGCTTCTAAGCTGTCTGCCAACCACTGTTTGGTTGTTTCATCTTTTCCATAGCTATTTTGCAAATTGTTCCAAAGGGTTTTACGACGCAGCTGAAAGGCTGCTTTCGTTAATTTGAAAAACTCTTTTTCATCGGTGACTGCGACTGCTGGTTGTGATCGACGCGTCAATTTCAAAATAGCCGAATCAACATTCGGTTGGGGCACAAAAACGGTTTTCGGGACGATGAATGCCAGTTTTGCTTCCATGTAGTATTGCACAGCGATCGACAACGAGCCATAGGCTTTAGTCCCGGGAACTGCTGAGATTCGATCTGCCACTTCTTTTTGCATCATCACGACCATTTCATCTACTTTTACCTGAGACTCTAAAAAGTGCATCATAATTGGCGTAGTGATGTAGTAAGGCAAATTTGCGACAACTTTTAATGAAGCAGCCGTATCGCTGAATGCTGACTGAATGGTCGTTGCCAGATCTGCTTGCAAGACATCTTGATGAATGATTTTCACATTTTGATATGGCTGCATTGTGTCGGCTAACACTGGGATCAACCGATCATCAATTTCAAACGCCAACACTTGCTTGGCATGTTTTGCCAACTGTTCGGTCAGCGCACCGATTCCAGGACCAACCTCAATGACGTTTGTCGTCTCGTCGATGCCTGCAGTTTCTACGATTTTCCGTAAAATATTCGGTTCTGTTAAGAAGTTTTGCCCTAAACTTTTTTTAAAGGTAAAGCCATGTTTCGCTAAAATCTCTTTGGTTCTTGAGGGGGTTGCTATATCCCGTTCTTCCTTCACAATTCTTCCTCCACTATTTTCATTGCTTCTGCCAACTCTGCATCGGTGATACGAAACATTGTCAGCCGCTTCTCTAATTGTTTGCCGTTCGTATAGCCGATGCGTAAAAGATCCCCCAACCGCTCTCGTTTCTCTTTCGCTCCAGCCCCTGCGATCAAGCCATACGCTAACAACTGTTGCCGATCAATGGTCCCCTCACTGACTTCATTTGAAGCAATCGGGGTTACGACTTTTCGCAAGGCTTCTTTCAACGCTTCATGGCTGGCGTGTTCCACGCCTAAACTGCCCTTGCTTTTCGGTGCTGCCTGACTGCGCGGTAAAAAGGCATGCTTGGCATCAGGAACGACTTCCATAATGATTTTGCGAATCTTTTCTCCCGAAAAATCGGGATCGGTAAACACGATAACCCCTCGTGTCTCTTGGGCGTGCTCGATTTGATCAAGGATCGTGTCATCGATCGCCGAACCGATCGTCTCGATGGTATCTACATCGAACACTTCTTGCAATCGGCGGGTGTCGTCTTTGCCTTCGACAACAATGATTTCTTCGATTTTCGGTTTATTAGTCATTGATCCTAAACAAGCGATGGGCATTTTTTGTCGTGTAGGCCGCAACATCAGCCACCGCTTCTTGCCGCAGCTCCGCGATTTTATCCACTACATAATGAGTATAGCCCGGTTCATTGCGCTTGCCACGATAAGGAACAGGGGCTAAATAAGGCGCGTCAGTCTCAACGAGTAGCCGATCTTGTGGCACGACTTGCGCAGCTTCTTGTACCTCCGTCGCCTTTTTGAAGGTCACGACACCACTAAAGGAAATATACATTCCTAGGTCCAAGAACTTTTTCGCCCATTCGCCGTCCCCACTAAAGCTGTGCATGATGCCGCCGATCGTTTGGACTTTTTCATCCTTTAAAATCGCATAGGTATCTTCTAAGGCTTCACGGGTATGAATACTGATAGGCAGCTGATGTTCACGGGCGATCGCCATTTGCCGACGAAAGACCTTTTCTTGAACTTCCTTCGGATCTTCCATCCAGTGATAGTCTAAACCGATTTCACCTAGGGCAACGACTTTTGGTTGTTCCAAGCGCTCTTGCAAATAGGTTTCCACTTGTGGGGTATAAGAACCAGCTTCGGTTGGATGCCAACCGATAATACTGTAAATGCCAGGATATTCTTTGCTTAATGCTAACGATTTTTCAATCGTTGGCTGATCGAAACCGACGACCGCCATCTCCGTTACTCCTAGTTCTTGCGCACGGGCGACCGTTTCGGGAATGTCTTCGTTAAACTGTTCTGCATTCAAATGTGTATGAGAATCAAAAATCATGAAATCTCCTCCTTATTCCTTCTATACTCTAGCATATTTTGACGGTTTAAGAAACGAATCCTCTTCGCTTTTTTCATCAGTTTAAGAAAACTTTCAGCAAGCAAAAAAAATCCGCCCAAAGTTGGAGGACGCCGAAGCTGATTTTCTCTATACTGAGGGTAACGAAATTGTATGGAGGTGGAAATATGGAACGATCAAAAATTGATCCCGGCCGCTTTTTTTCTGGCCAAAAAGCAGCAACGAAAGGTACGTTAAAACATCAATATCATTACTATCGGCAGCAAAATGCCCATCAAGCATTCAACAGCGATTTTCAGCGAAATTTCCAGCATGATTTCCCGAATTTTGCTACCTGGCTAAAATTGCAGCAACAGACACCACAAAAGAATCAAACAACGACTTTTTCTCACTGGTTATTGGTTGGTTTCTTCGGACTTTTGACAGCAGCAAACTTTACGCAACAGCTCTTATTCCTACTTTTTATCTTTGTCTTAGCCGCTCTCGTCAAAGGACCTGGCATGATCGTATGGGGCATCGTGTATTCCTTCATAGTTAGTCTGTTCCCGCCATTGGGTATCGTTCTTTCTGGCTTATTTTTCTTACTGACCCTGCGTCAATTAACCAAAAATGTCACTTTCGTTTTGACTGCATTGTACTTTTACGGCTATCCCTTTGTCATCACAGCCCTCCAACACTTTACGAATTGGAACCCGCAATGGCTGTGGGTCGGCAGTATCGGTTTTGCCTTGATCAGTGGCCATTTTGTCTTAAAGCAAAACTATGCCTTTGCTTCAAGTAAAAGTCTCGCATGGGCGATCATCTCCGTCCCTTATGATTGTGTCATGGCTTTGATCCCCGTCAAACACAAAGCACGCTTTAAACGTTTGGTGAAAATCAAATAATTGCGATCTAGGATACAAAAGATCGGCTATTGCCGCCCCTTTTGTATCTTTTTTTCATGGAAGAAACAAACGAAATACGATGGATATTTTTTGTTATTTTTGCTTTCGCATGATTGCTTTTTTTGTAAGAATCTACTATGCTAGAAACTAGCAAATCAAAAAAGGAGCCACGCCATGTACACCCTCATTCTTATTGCATTCCTCCTTACGGGCTTGCTAGTTTACTCCTTTATTATTGAACCGCATCTTCTCAAACAACGGCACTACCTCATAAAAAAAGACAAGCGCACCGTCTTAGATATTTCAAAGGCTTACGATCTTTATCAAGCAGAAAGCAATCTCGTGATCGCCCATATCAGCGACCTTCATTTTTCTCGTTGGTACAAACCACGGCGAATGAATCGCATCATTCGATCAACGATCCAAAACAAGCCGGATCTGATCATCATCACGGGGGATCTGATCGATAATTATAAAAAATGGCCGCATCGTTCAACCAAGCGACTGATCGAAAAGCTGAAAAAATTGCAAGCGCCTCTGGGTAAGATCGCAGTTATGGGGAACCATGACCATTTGAATGACGGGCATTACTTTGTTAAGGAAATATACCAGCATGCAGGGTTTACCTTACTTGATAATGAGTCGGTTTTTGGTTCTGATGACAAGACGTCGATGAATATTGTCGGTATCGATATAGAAAGTCCGAAAGTCAGTTTTACCTATGAAGCAACCTTAGCAGAATGGCAGCTGCTTTTGCTCCATGAACCCGATTATGTTTCTCGGATCACCAATCTGCCAAACTACGACTTGATTCTTTCTGGCCATAGCCATGGCGGGCAGATTCGCTTGCCTTTTTATTATGCGAAAACAAAGGGCGCGTTGAAATATACCGATGGGCTCTACCTTTTAGGAAATGAGACCTTATTGAGTGTTTCCAGTGGGGTCGGTATGACCAAGATTCCCGCCCGACTCGGCGTCCCGCCAGAGATCCTTTATTACCATTTAGAACCGCAACAGCAATTGAACGTTTCTTAACTGTTCATCGTTGTAATTGGGAAAAAATCAGCAAATCGTTTCAGCAAACGTTCGATTCGCTGATTTTCTTTTTGCCCCTATCGTGTTAAAATATACCAAATAAATACTTTTAAACAATTAGGAGGAACCAAAAAATGGTCATCTCAGGAACACTCTGGTTTTTAAACGCCTTCTTTGCTTATACAGCCTATGTTTACGGTCAGGGGTTGTACTTTCCTGTCATCGCATTTCTTGCTGCCTTGATGGGCTGCGGATTTTATCTCTTTGCTTTTCTCCAGCACAAAAATACGACGAAAAAACATCCTTAGCCAGAACGAGCTAAGGATGCTTTTTTGCTTTATTGATTCAAGCCTTGATAAATCGTCTCGAGATTCCACTTCATCATGTTATAGTAGCTGTCGCCTTCTTCTCCCGGTTCTGCAATCGAATCGGTAAAGACGGTTCCGAAAATCGGAATGCCCGCATCACGAGAAACACTTTGCATTGGACGAGTATTGACGCTGCTTTCAACAAACAAGGAAGCGACGGCTGAGTTTTGCAGCTGATCCACTAAGTTTTTGATTTGCGCAGGGGTACCTTCTTCTTCGGTATTGATTTCCCAAATATAGGCAGACGGTACACCATAGGCTTTGGAGAAGTATTTGAAGGCTCCCTCACTGGTGACGATCAATTTCTTCTCTCTAGGAATCGATTGGAAGTTTTCCTTCGCTTGCTGATCCAGTTCTTCTAATGAAGCCAAGTAGCGTTCAAGGTTTTCTTCATAGAAAGAGCGATTGTCAGGGTCCTTTTCGCTCAGGCGTTGAGCGATGTTACGGGCATAGATCATACCGTTTTCTAGATTTAACCAGGCATGAGGATCGGCTTTGCTGTGGTCTTCATCATCAGAAAGATAAAGCACATCCACGCCATCACTGACGGCAAAGTAATCTTCATTTTCTACCTTATTGGCATTGTTCATCAATTTGGTAAACCAGCCATTGCCGCCAGTTTCTAGATTCAAGCCGTTGTAAAGGATAAGATCGGCATCGGTCGCTTTTCGAACATCTTCCACTAAAGGTTCATATTCATGGGGATCACGCCCCACTGGTACGATACTGTGAAGATCGATTCGATCACCGGCAATGTTTTCCGTAATATCAGCAATGATCGAATTGGTCGCTACTACTGAAAGTTTCCCTTCTGTTTGGGCCATCTGTCCGTTTTGCTGTGCCAAAAAGAAGCCACCAGCTACAGCTGCCGTTGCTAAAACCGCCGTCGCTGACCAGCGTTTGACTGGACTGGTCTTTTGTTTTGGTGAGAACAAGAAACCGATCACGAAAAAGGCTCCTGCGGTCAAAACGATACTTGATCCTGCGGCAATATTAAAGCTGTACCCGATAAACAAGCCGATAAATGAGGCGAAACCACCTAAAACCCCTGCGATGACCATCATATGCTTCAATTGTTTTGTATAAAGATAAGCCGTTGCTGCTGGAGTGACTAACAGAGCCACGATCAAGATCGTTCCGACGCTTTGCATCGCTGTCACTGAAACCAAAGTCAACAAGAACATCAATAAATAGTGATAGGCTTGCACTTTCATCCCAAAGGCCTTTGCCATCATCGGATCAAAAGACGTGATCAACAGTGGACGGAAGAAGAGGATGATCACTGCCAGCACAAGGATAGCGATAGCGATCGTCAGCCATTTGTCGCTGTCTTGCACCGCTAGCACATTCCCAAACAAAATGTGAAACAAATCAGTCGAACTATTTGCTACTCCAATCAAGATAACCCCTAAAGCTAGAAACGAACTAAAGGTGATACCGATCGCCGTATCGCTTTTGATCAGGCTGTTATTGGCGATATAGGTAATGATCATGGAAGCCAAGATCCCAAAGAAGATCGCCCCGACAAAAAAATGAACGCCGAAGATATAAGACAAGGCTACCCCTGGTAAGACCGCATGAGAGATTGCATCCCCCATCAAGGACATCCCTCGTAAGATAATAAAACAACCGATCACCCCTGCCACGATCCCGATCGCGACTGCCGTGATCAAGGCATTTTGCAAGAAATGATAGTTACTTAAACTCGTAAAAAAGCTTGTCAACATGTTAAACGCCTCCTTTCACGATGATCGCATCGCCAAATGTTTGCTTCAAATTGCTCTCGGTAAAGACTTCACTGACTGGTCCCGCAGCGATCAGGGTTTGATTGAGCAGAACCAAGAAATCAAAGTATTCGGTGATTTTCCCCAGATCATGGTGAACGATAAAAATCGTCTTGCCAGCATCTCGCAAGTTACGCAACAGGCCGACGATGATCGCTTCACTGGTGGCATCGATCCCTACAAAGGGCTCATCGAGGAAAATATAGTTGGCATCTTGCACCAACGTTCGAGCAATCAAGACCCGCTGAAACTGCCCGCCGGACAATTCCCCAATCTGACGTTCCGCAAAGGATTCCATTTCTACCGCTGCCAGAGCGGCTGTCACTTTCTGCCAATCGTTTGCCGACATCCTTTGGAACATGCGCATCTTAGGATACAAGCCTAAAGATACGACTTCTTTGACTGTGATTGGAAACGTGTAATCAACCGCGGTCTTTTGTTCGACATAGGCAATTTCCTTTTGAAAGTCTTTTAACGCTTTTTTGTCGACACTCATGTTCCCACTGGAAGGGATCAATTTCAACGCCGCTTTGATCAGCGTCGACTTCCCTGCCCCATTTGGACCAATGATCCCTACGATCGACGGTTTTTCTACTTGAAACGACAAATCCGAGATCACTTGATGATCGCCATCATAGGCTGCGGATATTTCTGAAAAAGTAATCATTATTTTCACTCCATTTCCATAGTTAAGGATAGTTTATTTATTTTTTAGGTAGACCTAACTTATTTTTATTATACTAGAAAGGATTTGTTTTGCAAGACAGTTCTCTTGATTTTTTTAAGAAACACCACAGTTTCTTGGCAATGACTCTTGAAAACTAAGGTTCTATCTTTATTTATTGAGTAAAAATTGGTGCCCACAAACACGGATACCATCAATTTCTTTCTATCTTTTGATCGCAAAGCATTTGATTTATTCTTAATAAAAGAGATCATTCCTCGGCACCTCAGTGACGTACGTTTTTTCAATAACAGAAGAGAGGCGAATCAAAGCCTCTTTGCTTTCTCCCTTCATGATTAATACCAAACAAATCAAAGAATCAATAATTCTTCTATTTCCATAAATTCACGAATTCACTCTTTTTTATGATGACCAAGAAACCCTTTCACCTCGACTAAAACGCTTTATAAATTAAACTTTTCTAATTATTATGTGATTTTTCGAACAAAAGCTAAAAATAACATGACAACTATGTTAGTCTTTGATTTGGAAAAAGTTTTAGGAGGAATAAAAACAATGAAGAAAATTTTCCAAACACTATTAGTCCTAACCTCGTTAGCAACTTTGAGTGCTTGTGGCGCTGATTCACAAACAAGCAGCAGCTCAAGTACTGGTTCATCTGCTAATGAAGAAACAGATGCAACTTCCGCTGCATCTGGTCAAGAATACACAGACCCTAGCGAACTTGCAGACAGCTACGATGTCGTGATCGTCGGTGCAGGTGGCGCTGGAATGGCCGCTGCGATCCAAGCAAAAGAAGCTGGCGCAAACCCAGTTATTTTAGAAAAAATGCCAATTTCTGGTGGGAATACATTGAAATCTTCAGCAGGAATGAACGCTTCAGAAACCAAATTCCAAGAAGCAGAAGGCATCGAAGATTCAAACGATCTATTTTATGAAGAAACATTAGCTGGCGGTCACAACACCAATGATGAAGAATTGTTGCGCTACTTTGTGGATCATTCAGCAGAAGCGATCGATTGGTTAGATTCCATGGGTATCACTTTAGACAACTTAACAACGACTGGCGGGATGAGTGAAAAAAGAACGCACCGTCCATCGGATGGTTCTGCTGTTGGGGAATACTTAGTTGATGGCTTGATGCGCAACATCCATGAATTGGAAATCCCAATTTTTGTGAATGCCGATGTCAAAGAAATCAATGAAGAAGATGGTCAAGTCAACGGGGTGACCGTTGAAGTAGAAGGAACCGAACAAACCATTGATGCCAAAGCAGTTGTCGTTACAACAGGCGGTTTCGGTGCCAATTTCGACATGATCACCGAATACAAACCAGAATTGGCAGACTACGTGACAACGAACCAAGAGGGTTCGACTGGTGATGGGATCAAAATGATCGAAGCATTAGGTGGACAAACGGTTGATTTAGAGCAAATCCAAATCCACCCAACAGTGGATCAGTCTAAATCACTGTTAATCACTGAAGCTGTCCGTGGAGAAGGCGCGATCTTGGTCAATCAAGAAGGCGAACGGTTCTTCAATGAAATGGAAACACGAGACAAAGTCTCTGAAGCGATCATTGCCCTACCTGAAAAATCAGCAACGTTAGTTTTTGATGCAGGTGTCAAAGAACGCGTGACAGCCATTGATTTTTACGAGCAACAAGGGTTAGTCAAATCCGCTGACACGATCGAAGAATTAGCAAAAGAATTGGACATGCCTGAAGCAGCGCTTGCTGAAACGATCGCTACCTGGAACAGCAGTGTAGCTGCTGGTGAAGACGAAGCCTTTGGACGCAGCACAGCAATGGACAACGATTTGTCAACAGGACCTTACTATGCTATTGCCATCGCTCCTGGTATCCACCACACGATGGGCGGCGTGAAGATCAACACCAACACAGAAGTGATCGCTACGGATAACGAGATCATTCCAGGTCTTTTTGCAGCTGGTGAAGTAACTGGTGGGTTGCATGGTGAAAACCGAATTGGCGGTAATGCCGTTGCCGATATCATCATCTTCGGACGCCAAGCAGGAACAAAAGCTGCCGAATTTGCGCAAGAAAATTAAAACACTCTCTATAAAAAAGAAGTACTTACGTTTTTTTCATCAACGTAAGTACTTCTTTTTTCATATAATTGACACAATAGTCTTTATTGATCTGGTGCTGTCACTTTGATAATCTGCACCTCATAAGGCGCCAACTGAAGCTTTTGGTTTGTCGTTTTTCCAGTAAGCAAATCGATTCCTGTAGTTGCTACCTCTACTTCTTGATTTTCTTCGGAAAAATTCATCACAAAATAATAGGTGGTCGGAGCGAGCTGCTCTTGCTGACTTTCTCTACTTTGGATCGACACGTTCGTTGAACCTTGACGGACCCACTCATTTTGTATGCGAAGCTGTTGTGTTACTTCTTGATAGAAGTCTTCCAAAAAGGCTTGATCCGTCCGTCCCCCAAGATAGTAGGCACTTCCTTCACCATAATCATTTACGGTCACTGCAGCTTGACCTTGATAAAAATCAGCACCGTAGACCCCTAACGTTTGGGCAGTGTTTGTTTGAACAACACTACAATAATCATGAATTTGGTACTGCTGCTCCTTCATTAAAAGCAGATTTTTTTGTTTCGGATATAACGTATCGATTTCTTTCACAGACACACCAAACAGTTCTTCTAACTCTTGAGGCCAGCCCCCTAAATAGGTCAAGTCCGTTTCATTCACGATCCCCGTCAAATAAGTGGAAACCAGCGTCCCGCCATTTTTCGTATACTGTTGAAACTTTTTCATAGTTTCTTTTGGTAAAAGGTAAAGCATCGGAGCGATGATCAATTGGTAAGAGTCAAAGTCATGGTCTTTCGTGATGACATCAACCGCGATGTCATGATCCCAAAAATAGCGATAATGCTCTTGCAACGTTTGTGGGTAGCGTTTGCTCTCCAAACCAAAACCTTGCGCATCATTGAGCGCCCAATTGTTATCCCAATCATAGATGATCGCCACTTTGGCTTTTTTGTGCAATCCTTTGATTTCTTTGATTTCTTCTAAGGCTTTTCCCACTTCTGCTACATCTTGAAAAACACGATTCTGTTCGTCGTTGTCATGGTCCACGACGGCCCCATGGAACTTCTCAGATGAGCCTCGAGATTTTCGCCATTGGAAATAAAGATTACTATCTGAACCGTGAGCAATAAATTGCATAGAAGACAACAGATGCATCCCGGGGCGTTTCGTGCGATTGACTGGATGCCAATTCACACCACTAGGGGTTGATTCCATGATCAAAAAGGGTTGCTTTTTCAAGCTACGGTACTGATCATTGATAAACCCAACCTTACTTGCCAAATCAGCGGTCGTTCCCCAATCATTATGCCAAGCAGGATAACAATCCCAACTAATGACATCTACATGCTGGGCAAATTTTCCATAATCAAGGCTATAAAAGGGAATCAAATCTCGGGTATCTGCCATGAAATTCGTTGTGATCGGTACATCTGGAGACAAACGACGAATGTCTTTGATCTCATGTTCATAGAAATCAATGGTCTGATCGGTCACAAAACGATGCCAGTCTAGATTTAGTCCATGAACTTGCATTTCGCCGATCGGTGAAGGAGATTCGATTTGCGACCAATCGGTGATGGTATGACTCCAGAAAGGTCCCCACCAGGCCTCATTCAAGGCTGCTAATGTTTGGTACTTCTGCTTGACCCACTGACGAAAGTTTTCTTGGCAAATGGGACAATGACAATCTCCAGAATACTCATTGGAAATATGCCACATCAATAGTGCTGGGTGATCGTGGTAGCGTTCAGCTAATTTCCGATTGATGATCGCCACTTTCTCACGATAGATCGGTGAAGAAAAGCAGTGATTGTGACGCCCGCCGTGTAACATTTTTTCCCGTTTTTCATTGGTCCGTAGAACTTCAGGGTATGCTTTAGACAACCAGGCAGGACGCGCGCCGCTTGGCGTCGCTAAAATGACGTTGCTGTTTCGTTCGGCGAGCTCATCCATGATTTTGTCTAACCATTCAAATTGAAACACCCCTTCTGCTGGCTCTAAGGCACTCCAAGCAAAAATACCAAGGGAAAATGTATTAGCATGAGCTTTTTCCATTAGTTCTAAATCTTTGGCTAAGATCTCGGGATAATTTAGCCACTGGTCAGGATTATAATCCCCACCATGTAAAAAGCGTTCTTCTAAGTTATATCTTGTCATCTTCTCTTCCTATCCTTTTGTGCCACCAGCGGTCAAACCGGAGACAAAATGTTTTTGTAATGCAATAAAGACGAGCGCGATCGGAATACTGATCAAAATAGCCCCTGCCGCAAAAGTTGTATAGCTGGCTCCCATTTTATCCGTGACTAATTTGTATAACCCGATGGGTAATGTATAGTACTCAGGATTACGTAAAATCACAGAAGACAGGGCAAAGTCTCCAAGTGGTCCAGTAAAGCCATTCATGGCAACGACTGCCAGCATTGGTCGTGATAAAGGAATCAAAATTTGCCAGAATATTCGCGTATTGCTTGCGCCATCTATCTTGGCACTCTCGTCTAAATCTAACGGGATCGAGTCAAAATACCCTTTCAATAAGTACGTGTTCATGGGAATCTGGCCCCCAACGTAAATCAAGATCAGCAACCAATGGCTATTGATCAAGCCGAGCATTTGCGCCAATACAAAAATTGCGATCAAGGCAGAGAACTGCGGGATCATTTGTAGGAGTAAGAACAGCATCAACCCATTTTTACGGCCTGCAAAACGAAATCGTGAAAAGGAATACGCCGTCATGGAGACAAAAATCAGTGACAAGAACATGGTGCATACACTGATTTTTAATGAATTCAAATACCATTGACTATAATAAAGCGAGTTGTCACCAGCAAACAATTTCGTGTAGTGACTTAATGTCGGACTCGTCGGAATCAAACTCGTACTTACTAAACTGTTCCCAGGATTAAAACTAGCACCGATCGTCCAAAGTAAAGGGTAGACGATCACTACTACCGTAAAAATCAGTACGAGATACGTCAAGGATAGGCGGACAAATTTTTGTTTCTTCATACTTGCTGCCTTCATGTTATCCAACCTCCTTGAATGAATTTGTTCGGCGGAATTGCCATAAAGCAATCGCAATCACGACGATCGATAAGAGAATCGTCAACGCTGCTGCCAGTGCATATTGACTATTTTGCATCGTTAGCTTATAGATCCACGAAACCAAAATATCGGTACCACCAGCGGTCGAACCAGGAACTGCTGGTCCACCAGAATTAAACAGATAAATAATATTGAAATTGTTGAAGTTAAACGTATATTGCGTAATCAAAATCGGTGCCATTGCATAAAGCAGTAATGGCAATGTGATTCGGCGAAATTTTTGTAAAGCTGAAGCACCATCGATGGTCGCCGCCTCATACAAATCATCAGGAATGGATTGCAGCGTCCCTGTAGTCACGATAAAAATATACGGAAAGCCTAGCCAGCCTTGAATCAGTAGCAAAGCTAAGCGGGTCCAATTCGCACTCGTTAGCCAAGGAATCGGTGAAATCTGGAAGAAATTCAAAATCGTATTATTGATCGCACCAAAGGAATCATTGAACATTCCTGAAAATACCAAGATCGTAACAAATCCCGGAACTGCCCATGGGAGGATCAAAATTGTTCGAAAGAACTTTTTGAATCGTAGTTCTTTTTGATGCACCAGCACCGCTAAAAATATTCCGATAGAAACTTGTAACGTTGAGGCGATCAAGGTCCAGATAACTGTCCAGCCTAGAACATTGAAGAAGGTACTACGCCAAATATCGACAGTAAAAATCTTCTTAAAGGTCTCTAATCCCACCCAATCTGCTAAATTGGCAGGTGCAGAATGATACAGATCATAGTTCGTAAAAGCTAACGCGATACTAAAGAGAATCGGAAAAATAACAGAAAACACGAGTAAGAAAAATGCTGGGCTACTCATTAAATAAGGATAGCCTTCTCTTAATAGTGCCTGGTAGCTTTCACGGATAGAGTTGACTGGTAGCTCATTGTCTCTTAATTCGCCGTTTTTATAGGCATCACGGATGTTTAAATAATAGAACAACAGACCAAAACCGATGACGATCAAGGCAACTAATCCTTCTGCTAATAAAAAGATGGAATTGTCTCTCGGCACTTCCACGCCTAATGTCACGATGCCCCAAAGTCCCATATTAAATAAATCTTTAAAGACGACAAGATACATAGCAAAAAAGAAGAAAAATAAAGCGCCTTTGATTTTTTGCCGATTATAAAATTGACCGAATCCTGGTATTATCGAGAATAGCATTGCTCGTTTTGCATACGACTGTGTGTTTTTCACATTTTCGCCCCCTGTAAGAAAAAGCCGCTGACAAACGTTTCGTTCGGCATTACTTGATTCCTAGTGCTGAATCACCATCCGAAACGTTTGTCCTCGTAACGACTTTTTAGTTTTGAATTGCTGCAATGGCTGATTTGATCTGATCGACTGCCTGTGGTAGAGCTGTTTTCGGTTCAGCCTTTCCAGTAGCAATGGTTTGCAATGCGGCATCCATTGGTTCCCATACTGAATTCATTTCAGTAATCCCAGGCGTTAGTTCTGCGTGTTGGGACTGAGCGGCGATGGCTGCAGCACTTTCACTTTCTTGAACTGCTGGATCATCTGCCAAAGAAGCAACCGCTGGTACTTCCTGTGTTTTTTCATAACGGACTTTTGAATTTTCCTCATTGCTGATAAACTTCACGAACGCTTCAGCTAATTCAGGGTTTTGGGAATAGCTACTTACGTTGTAGCTTTTGACACCGATAAAGGAGCCCATATGTTCACCATTGCCTAATAATGGCAATTCTTTCACACCATAGTCGATGCCCGCTTCTTTATAAGGAGACAAGTTCCATGGACCAGAGACGACAGCTGCAGCTTTTCCTTCCGTAAATAAAGAGTCCAGCACATTGATTCCTTGTTCACCCACCAATCCGGATGGAAAAACACCTGCATCATAAAACTGTTGGATATAGTCTGCCCCTTCAATCGCACCTTCATTAGCTAATCCAATATCTTCAGGGTCATAGGATCCATCGGCATTCTCCCCAAAAACATAACCGCCATAACCGCTCAATACACCTTGTGCGTAATAAATTTGATCCCACAATGCCAGTAACCCATAACTGTCAGCACCTAAAACGGACTTGGAATACTCCAGCCACTCATCCGTTGTCTGAGGCAAGTCTTCTTCGGAAATTAGTTCTTTGTTATAATACAAAATTTGTGTTTCAACCGCTTTTGGTAAGCCGTAGACTTTGCCGTTAACGATTTGCGATTGCATTGCTGATTCTGTATACAGATCTTGTAGCGTTTGATCGACTGTTAATTCTTTCAACAACCCTTCGGTAACGGCTGTACCGATTTGATCGCCAGGAATCGTGATGACATCCGCACCTGTACCAGCGGGGCCATCCAATCGTAAATCTTCGATCTGTCCACCATAGGCTTTTTCGACCACTTTGATCGTCACATCGTGTTCTTCTTCAAATTGTTTGACTGCCTCTTCAATCCCAACTGATTTTGCTTGGTCTTCCCAGACCAATAGATCATAGTCCTTATCGCTGCCACTATTTGCTGCAGTACTATCTGTCCCTTCACTTTGTGGACCGCAAGCACCTAATCCTAAAGCTGCTACACTTAAAAAAAGAACCCGAGACATTTTTTTCATCATCATTCTCCACCTTTTCTTTATTTTGCAAACGCTATCTTCTTGTTTATAATAAATTATTTTACTTAATATGTAAATAGTTTTACTAAATTAATTTCTTCAATGAAGTAAAAAATCGGATAAAATCAAGGTTTATCTCACAAATAATTTTTCAAAATACCTCCACGCTCTAAAATTTCACTATTCAGTAAATATATTTAGTAAATTCATTTACTTGGTAAAGTTGTTAGCGTATACTAGAAGAAAGAGGTGAAGAAGATTGGTTACAATAAAAAAAATTGCCGAGCAATCAGGCTTTTCACAAGCGACTGTTTCCCGATTATTGAAAGGCGACGAATCGTTGTCGATCGCAGCCGATACGCGTCAAAAAATTATTCATACCGCTTTATCACTAGGTTATGATCGCTCAAAAATAAAAACAACACTAGAAAAAATCGCCGTCCTTTTCTGGCTGACAGAACAAGAAGAGCTGCAAGATGTCTATTTTCGACAATTGCGTATCTCTTTAGAAAAATATGCGAAAATCAACAATTTGGAAATTCAACTGATCACCCATGAAGATGATGTTTTAGAAATACTGCAAGAAGTCGCCGGATTTATTGGGATTGGCTCTTTCACTGAGAAAGAAACGCAGCAGTTCAAATCCGTTTGCCCCTATGGCGTCCTTTTGGAAATCAACCCCTGTCCAGAGCTGTTCGATACGGTCAAACCTGATACTGATCGAATGACGCAACTGGCGATCGATCTATTTTTAACAAAAGGATACCGAAAGATCGGCTTTATTGGTGGTGCTTATCTAAATCCTGATACCCAACGTGCAGAAATGGATAGTCGCGAGGTCATCTTCCGTCAAACGCTGGCTCGTCGAGATGCGCTCGATGAGGCGTTCTTATTTAGTGGTGGCAATTTTTCCGTTGAAACCGGCTATCGTTTGGCGAAAAAAATGGTGGAATCCCTTGGTGACAATTTGCCAGAGGCGCTCTTTGTGGCTTCTGACACCATCGCAGTTGGTGTGCTCCAAGCGTTAAATGAACGATCCATCATCATTCCTGATCGCTTGGAATTAATCAGTATTAACGACAATGAGATCGCAAAATTTGTGGCTCCCCCTCTAACAACGTTTAAAATTGATGTGGAGGAAATCGCCAAAACCGCGATCGATTTATTGGTGGATCAGATCGTTCATCCTCGAGCGATCACCAAAACAGTCCTTTTAGGGGCTGAACTCATCGAACGAAAAAGCTTTACGCAAGCATAAAAAACGCCCCTAGAAAGTTAGAAAAAGCTAACTTTCTAAGGGCGTTTCATTGTCTAAATCGAAAAAAGCATTCTTTCGTTTTTCACATCTCTTTCGCCACAGCATACACAAGATGCGGCATGTCCACTTGCCGATAGTGTTTGACAAAGCGATCCACCAGCTTCATTCCATTGCGCAATGCCACATTCATGGAGGCTTGATTGGTCTCACGAATGATCGAATAAACAATGGCGGCATTCAGCGTTGCAAACGCATAGTCTTTACAAGCCTGGGCGGCTTCTGTGGCAAACCCATGATGCCAGAAGTTCTTTTGAAACAAGTACCCAATTTCTAAAACGGCTTCTCCCTTGACGTCTTGCCATGTCAACCCGCATTGACCGATCGCTTGCCCGGATGCTTTCTCAATCACTAGCCACAAGCCAATGTGATCGTTTTGATAGCGTTGCAGCTGTTTGTCGATCCAACCAGTGACTTCTTGTTCACTGAAGGGTCCTTCATAGGCAATCATGACTTCTGGATCTTGCAAAATCTTTTCAATCGCTGGTCGATCGTCATGACTCATTTCTCGCAGGACTAATCGCTTAGTTTCAATTAGTGGTTCCATGGTGGTTGCGCCCCTTCCTATTCCATTCGGTTTCTTTTCAAAAAATACCAACTTGCTGCCCATGCGGTGATGGGTAAAATAATCACCGCTGCCAGACCCGTGATCAAACAAACGACCAATTCTGAGACGAACGCCTTCGAATTGATCATTGCACCAAAGGAGATCGACAAATCTTGAAACCACGCAATCAACGCCAGATTACTTCCCATAAAGGCAAACAATAAGGTATTGATCGTTGAAGACAATACGTCTGATACCACGGTCATACTACTTTTACTTAATGCCTTGATCGAGACTTGCGGGTTTGCTTGAAAAAGTTCATAGGTCGCAGTGCTGATCGCCATACTCCCATCTGCCACCGCCCCCGAAAAACTCATCAAAATGATCGCAGTCATCAATGTCTTAAAATCGATGGCTACATCAAAAGAATACATCGCCAACTCATCCAGTTCCTCTGCCGAAAACCCATGCAGATTCATTGCAGAGAGCACAAGCGGAAATAGTAGTAGAAAAAGCCCTAGAAAGACCAACACACAGACAAAGGCAATTTTGGTTTTCTGATTGACGCCGTTCACGAAAAACAAGGTGATCGCCGCCACGGCTAAAAAGGCAACACAAGCCGCTGGTAAGATCGGTGCCCCTCGGTCAATCAGGACCAGCAGCGCTAGAAAGACAGCCACATTCATAAACAGACCAGTGACTTGAAACAGCCCTTCGATCCGAAAAACAGCGAAAGTCAGCAAGAGAAAAAGCAAGATCAACACAAACAAAACATTCATTTTGCTTTCCTCCTTTGTAGTTCAAAGCAAAGGAGCGTCAACGGTACCGATAAAACCAGCGCAAAGCCGCCGCATAATGTACGCACTATTTCTAAAGAAAGATGCATCGGCAATGCTTGCGACAGAAGCCAGCCATTTGCTAGGTAAAACAATAGCGCTGGCATACTCCCACTTAAATAAGCAAACAACAAGACATTGATCATCGAAGAAGTCGTATCTTGCGCGATGGACCGACCGATCGCTAATCGTTCCTTGCGGCTAGTCTGGGGATTGATGCGCTGGATCTCATCTAGACTGGCAATCAGCATGACAATATTGTCCATGCTGGCACCAATCGCGCCAATCAGCAGACTCCCTAGATAGACACTGCGATACGGACGGGTCAGAAACGACATTTCTTCATAGCGCAACCCATGATCTTGCAAAAGATCCATGGCGAACCGACAGAGAAAAAACGCCAAGAGGACGCTGGCTAACGAGGCAATGATTTTGCGGCTGTCGATCGTACGAAAGCCATAGGAAATCCCCATCGTCAAAACCAACGAGACGATCGTAAAAACGATCATCAAAAAGACCAATGAAAAGGAGCTGTTGCCTTTGTGAAACCAAAGAAAAAGGAGCAGCAAGCAAGTATTCACAAAGATACTAAGTAAAGCCCGCAAGCCCTTTTTGCCACCAATTGCGACTACTGCCATCAAAAATAAGGCAAGGAAGAAAAAGAGATACCCATCCCGTTTTTGTGCTTGTACCTGCCAGCCATCCCCTTCTTTTTGCAAAAGCAGCTGTTGTCCGGTCTGATACAACGGATGAATCGCACCGTTGGGGGTGTATTGCGTAGTGACTGTCCGTAGTACCCCAGCTTCTTCTCCGTTACGAACGATCCCTTGGATCTGCTGCTGGTCGGCGGTGACTTGAACCGTTTGTACTTCTATGATCGGCTGTGCATAAAAGCGGCTGCTTTGGGTTTGGATCAGCCAGCTCAAGACCAGCACGCTAACAAAGGCCGCTAGATAAAAATACTTTTTCAAGACCGTCTCCTTTCATTTTCAGCAAAAAAAGACTTAGACAAACCACCAGTCCTACGACCAATCACCTTGTGAGGCTGGATGACTGGTCGAAATGGTTACTGTGTTGGCGAGACTAACTGCTTTGTTAGTCGCCTGCTTTGTCAAAGTCCTTTTACTTGCTCGTTTTGCTTACACGACATTTTGCGGTGTACCTGCTTTAAAACCGCTTAAGTTCGCCACAGCGATCCCCATCAAACGACGCCGCGTTTCGACGGGTGCCCAAGCGATATGCGGTGTCAAATAGCAATTTGGCGTCTGTAATAAGGGATTGTCAGCTGCGATCGGTTCTTTTGAAACGACATCTGCCGCCAAGGCTGCGATCTGCCCGGTTTTCAGCGCTTCAGCAACTGCCGCTTCATCGATCAAGCCGCCACGGGCGGTATTGATCAGGATCGCAGAAGATTTCATTTGTGCCAATGCTGTGCGATCGATCATTTTTTCTGTCTCAGGAAACTGCGGAACATGAAGGCTGATGATATCTGCTTCTTGATACAATTCCGCCAGCGAAACTTGTTTTGCCCAATCCGCTTGTGCTGGTTTTGGTCGATGATTAAAGTAGATCACCTTCAACTGAAACGCATGAGCGATCGTGGCAACTGCTTGAGCAATCGCACCATATCCAATCAGCCCAATCGTTTTGCCTGCCAATTCCATCAACGGTGTCTGCCAATAAGAAAAATCTTTGCTGGTTTGCCAGTCGCCCTGATGCACGGAACGATTATGGTGTCCCACTTGATTCGTCACTTCCAGCAGCAAAGCAAAGGTCGCTTGTGCCACTGCATTGGTACTGTAGCTAGGAATATTGGTCACGGTGATTCCCTGTTCCTTCGCTGCTGCCAAATCAACGACATTGTATCCAGTTGCCAAGACCCCAATGTAGGTCAATTGCGGACATGCTTTGAGCACATCTGCGGTGATCGGTGTTTTATTTGTCAAAATTGCTTCGGCATCGCCGATTCGCTCAATAATTTCTTGTTTATCTGTATACGAGGTACGATCATACACCGTCACCTCTCCTAATTCTTCAAACCCTTGCCAAGACAAATCTCCTGGATTCAACGCATAGCCATCAAGTACAACGATCTTCATTCTTTCGCTCCTCTCGCTTTTCCTTTTGCTTTTCCATAAAAAACGGGAATTCCTAGTAACGTCACGCCAATTCCCACGACTGCTAACCACGTGTCAGTGATCAAGGTCATAATCAAGATAAAACAGCCACCTAAGATCGCAATCAAGGGAATGATTGGATAGAAGGGAACTTTATACGGACGCTTCATCTGCGGTTCTGTTTTTCGCAAACGAAAAACTCCTACAAACAATAATACACTAAAGAACCACATAACAAAAACCAGCATATCGGTCAAGAGATCAAAGGTGCCTAAAAGCATCATGATACACGCGATCCCTAATTGTAAAAAAGCCGCCGCATAGGGTGCATTGGTGGTTTTACTTAAAGTGGCAAAGGTCTTGCTGAAAGGAATCTCATCTTCCAACGCCATGGCATATGGGACCCGCAAGCCAGTCATTGTATAGCCGTTCAATGCGCCATACACAGAGATCAGGATACCGATCGTGACCAGTTTTCCGCCAAAGCTGCCAAACAAGGCCATCGCAGTTTCTGAGGCACTGTTCAAATTACCAGCGATTTGATCGATCGGCAATGTTTTTAAAAAGGCAACATTGATCAACACATACACCAAGGTAACAAAACTCAATCCAAAGATGATGGCTTTTGGTAAATCTTTTTCGGGTCGCTTCATTTCCCCAGCGACATTACCGACTCCCATCCAGCCGTCATAAGCAAAAAGGGTTGCTAAGAGGGCACTACTGATGCCAGCTGCAAGCGATCCTTGAGTATTGGAAGAAAAATTCACCAATGAGACCGATACTTGCCCTGGTGTCAACAGGCCCGCCACGATGATCACCGCAATCGGAATCAGCTTGACTGCTAACGTGACGGACTGGACTTGAGCAGCGGCTTTTGTTCCCAAAAGATTGATCAATGTCACACTCGTTCCGGTCAAAATCGATAAAGGAAGCAAATAATTGCTGGGTAGATGAAATAAGTTCAAACACTGGGTCGCAAAAATAATACTTAAAGCCGCCACGTTTGCTGGAAAGTAAATGATACTTTGTGCCCAGCCTAATAAAAAGGAGGGTAATTTCCCATAAATTCTTTCAATATATCGAATGGGTCCGCCAGTCTCAGGAATCGCCGTCGCTAACTCCGCCACCGTCAAACCGCCGCAAATCGTTAGAAAGCCGGCAAGCAGCCAGACCAACAATGTCAAACCGGTGGATTGGGTCTGCTGGACCACAGCCGCTGCTTTGAAAAACACGCCGGCGCCGATCACCGTTCCCATTACTGTCGATAATGCCCCAAAAAAACTGATTTCTTTTTTCAATTGACTTTTCACAACATCACTTCCTTTTTAAATGAATAAGTCAAAGTATAGCGGATAGAAACTATCTTGACTAGAGGAATTTCAGAAAACAAAAAGCAAATACCATGAAAAGACGGCATTTGCTCCAAAATTTTTTTATTCTTTTGTGGATTCTTGAAAAACCAGCAACGGAAGCTGTCGTTTTTTGTGCATTTGTTGAACCAAATAAATTCCTGCCAGCAAGATGATCGGGAAAACGATCGCCCCTAGAATCCCAACCTGCAACTGTTGTCCCGTCCATTCGACGATACTGCCGACGACAGCGGGTCCGATTGAACACCCTAAATCTCCTGCTAATGCCAAATAAGCAAATAGCGCCGTTCCGCCGTTGCGAATGTATTGCGCAGAAAGACTAAAGACCCCTGGCCACATGATCCCTACGGCAAAACCGCTTAAGCCGCAGCCAAGGAACCCGATCAATGGCAATGAAGCAAAGCCGATCATCATATACGCCAGTAGGCAAAGCAAAACACTCAAAAACATAAAGCGTTTCAAATCGATGCGTTCCCCAAACTTGCCGTAAAGCAAGCGGGAGATCCCCATCATCAAGGCAAAAACCATTGGCCCTGCTAAATCGCCTAGCGTCTTACTAACGCCTAAGCCCTGTTCGGCAAAGGTCGATGCCCATTGGCTGACTGCTTGTTCGCTGGCTCCAGCACAGACCATCATCACCAGAAACAGCCAAAAGCTTTTCAAGGAAAAGAGCTGCCGAGTGGTCAACCCTCGTTCTCCTTCGGCAACGATTGGCGCCAACGGGACTTTGGTAAAGAAAAACAAATTGACCAACGGGATCAGCGCCCAGATGATCGCCAAAATCGGCCACTGTTGAATACCGAACACCATGAAGAACGCAGTTGAGAACAAAACGACCCCCACGTACCCCCAGCAATAAAACGAGTGCAGCATGCTCATCGTTTTTTCCTTATGTTCCGTTGGACAGGCTTCAACGATGGGACTGACTAAGACTTCCAGCAAGCCACCGCCAATGGCATACAACAAAACCGCTGCTAACAATCCGCTAAACGGGGTCGGAAACCATAAGGGAAAAACGGCTAGACCAATCAAGCCGATCGCTGCAAAAAAATGCGCGGCTACGATCGACACTCGATAGCCGATGCGGTCTACAAAAAAGATTGCTGCAAAATCGACGGCTAACTGGGTCAAAAAGTTAAAACTAACCAGCAAAGTAATCTGGCTGATCGGTAGCTGGTATTGGCTTTGAAAGGTCAAAAATAATAAGGGGGCAAAATTATTGATGACGGCTTGAACGATGTACCCTACAAAGCAAGCCGCAATCGTCGAACGATAACTTTTCATTTTCACTTCTCCTTTACTCGTCTTATCAGTATACCAAGTCCAATAAGACAGTAACCATGGAGAAAACACTTTTTTTACCCAGAGAATCTTAAGGAAATCAGCATTTTTCTTCCTTCAGATAATTCCCTTAAATGGAAGCAGCAAAAAAGCTGTCCTCACAGACAGCTTTTTCCGACTTATTCTCAAGGCTAGGCGTTTTTCTTCCGAGCAGCGATGGTTTTCATGGTGGCTTCAAAGATTGGGCCAATAAAGACGATACACAAGAGAGTACCTAACCCAACACTGGCGCCTAACGCAAAACCGATCAAGACCATGGCAGCATCCAAGCCGATACGGATCGTTTTTTGCGTCAATTTGCTTCGTTTGTAGATTAAGGCCGTCAAGGCTTCTAAAGCCGCTGATCCTTTGTTGGAAGAAACGTAGATACCAGCGCCGATCCCAAATAAGATCGGTGCAGCGAAAATAGCGATCCAAGGATAAAAAGGCAAATGAATCGATACTTTGTCCATCACTGGTTCAAAGATCCCAATCAACAGGCCTAATCCGATCCCATTGATAAAACTGCCAATGCCTAATTCAGCACGATCAAAGACTGCAACGATCAACAAAACAATAATATTAAAACACAAACTGGCAATCCAAAAAGGGACATCGACGAAATTCAAAATTCCTAGTAAAAACGTACTGATCGTATCATAACCTTGATGGGCGGTGATCAATAAGGAAATGGCCAACGCAATCAGCCCGGTACCTATCAAAACTTGTGCAAATTTTTTGGTTTCTTTCACAACATCACGCTCTCTTCTTTATTTTTCCTCTCTTAGTTTACCGTGAAAGCGTCACAATTACTATCATTTAATCACAAAAACCAGATTTTTTTTGAAGAAATCTAAATTCAATCAAGGGATTCATAATGCTGTTCATAGGTATCGCGAAACTCTTTGGGGGTCAGACCATTCAATTTCTTAAACATTTTGGAAAAATAGTTGGTATTGTTGTAACCAATACGATCGCCGATCTCACTGATCGTGGCTTTCGAATGAAGCAGCAGCTGCTGGGCTTGCTTGATCCGCACCAGATTGACGTACTGATTAAAACTCATTTCCGTTTCTTTCTTAAAGAGCTGGCCCAAATAAACGACGCTGACATGCAGTTCTTCTGCCGCTGATTTGACCGTCAAATCATGGGTATAGCCTTCTTCGATCAGTTGGATCGTCTTTTGAACGATCTCCGAATAGCGTTTTTGCGGTGGCTGCGATTTCGCCAGCTCCAGCACATCATCAAAGAGCTGCCGCAAATCTGCCAGTGTATTAGACTCACGAATCCGTGCCAAAATCTGTTCATGGTTTTCATGAGAAAGTACTGGTAACTGCCGATAAATATCGTTGAACAACAAGAACGAAACATAGCGAACATGCTCAGGGTCTGCTTGGGTTTGTTCCAAAATAGCGAACATTTTATCCAGCTCATGTTGGATCGTTTTGACATCCCCAATGGTCAGTGCTTTGTTAAAAGACAGAAACGGGAGTTCTTCGTTTCGCTCTAAAATATCCACGTGGATCGTCTGTTCTTGTAAGAACAGATCTGGGTAGAAGGCTTGCAGTGACTGAACCTGTTTGATTTTTTCATAGGCTTTATACAAATTCTCCCACTCGTTGATGGTCTCACTCATAATCAACTGCCAGTCAGTACTATTGAGCTGCTGTGCCAGTGCTTTTAGATCAGCGTTGATTTGCTGCCTTGGTCCAGCAGCAGTAATGATCACTTGGTTTTCATCTAATCGCCCTGGTAAGATCAATGGCTGATCGTGTTGCTGAAAAAACGTCGTGATTTTTTGTAAGATCTCAGCAGTCCCATTGAACTGCAAAACGGTAAAGGGTGCTGCTAGTGGCACCCGCTGTTGCGCCAGCAAATGGAGGTACTCGCTTTCGTTCAATTCATCATTCAACCAAAGCAGCAGGCTTGATTCTTGATACAGTTCTTTTTCTGCCAACAGTTTTTGCTGCTCCTCTAACTCAGCTGCAATTGCTTGTACACTGCTGCGTAGTTCTTCTTTGTTAACAGGTTTGACGAGATAATTACGCACACCTAACGCCATGCCTTGTTTGACAAAGGCAAACTCCTGATAGCCTGATAGAATGATCGAGAAAAATCGATTCCCAAACGCTTGTGCTTGGCGGATCATATCGATGCCGTTCATTTCTGGCATCCGAATATCCGTGATCAGCAAATCAACGGAATGCTCTTGCAAGTACTCGAGGGCTTCACTAGCACTTTTCGCTGTATGCACCACCTCAAAGCCCAGTTCTTGCCAAGGCAAGATCATTTGCAGCCCCTGCAAGATCATGTATTCATCATCAACGAACATTGCTTTATACATCTGTCTCATGCCCCCTTTGCAAACGTTTCTCATCTAAGCGGATCTTGACCGTAAACCCAGCACCTGCCTGAGATGTAACGTCCATTTGATAGGCGCTGTTGAACATACCTCGCAACCGTTCGTGAACATTTTTGATCCCGATCGAGGTTTGGGCTCCGATCTCCTGATTTTGCAGTTCTTCTTGGATCATCGACAACTGCTGTGCATCTGCGCCTTTGCCGTTGTCTTTGACCTCAATCACGATCTGATCGACTTCTTTATAAGCCTTGATACTGATGGCATTATCATTGCGCTGATAATCGATGCCGTGAACAAAATAGTTTTCGACAAGCGGCTGCAGCGTGAACTTCGGCAATTCCAACTGTTCTAATGCCGAATCGATGGTTACATGATAGGCGATCTTATCTGGGTAGCGCATCTGAAACAAGTAGACATATTTTTCACAAAAATCGATTTCTTCTTTTAAGGTCTTCGTCTTTTCTTGCGTCGTATTGTTCCGTAGCAGTGCCGAAAAGGCATAGACGACATCCGCCAGCTCTTCTTGGTTGCGACTCAAGGCATACATTCGAATGTATTCTAACGTGTTATACAGAAAATGCGGATTGATCTGTGCTTGCAGCGCCCGCATATCGGCGTCTCGCTGCTTGATCTCTAACGTGTAGATATCTTTGATATACTCGTTGATACTGTAAGTCATTTGATTGATGGCTTCTGCGATTTCTTTCAGCTCTTGTTGGACATTGGCGGTATCGATCCGCTTATCAAAATTCCCTTGACTGACTTCTTTCGTCGCATAGACGATCTGCTGTACTTGCGAGGTATAGCGCTTGAAGGTCCGATGGAGCACCCATAGGACCAATAAGAGAATCCCAATCCCAAAGCTAAAGATCCAAATGGCGCTAGAAAAAATATCCCGCCAGATCACACCTTTCGACAACAAGATCAGTGACAACTCTCCGCTGACGGTCGTTTGTTTTTTGATATAAAAGTCTTTCGACAGAGTGTCGTGAATAGTTCCATGAGCCACCGCCTGATCAATTTTCGCTAAGGTCTGCTTGCTAAGGTTCGCGGCATCCTTGTATAGTCGCTGACCATTGGAGGTATACAAAAAACTGTTGATACCATGCGCTTGGTTGTCTTCTTGTCGATTGGCTAAGACATCGTCTGAGTGAAAAATCACGTAGACTTGCCCTAACGGTTGCGCATAATTACTTGGTTGGGCGATCGAACGAACAAAAAACAGACGATTTTTCAAATCGATCTGCTTGCCGCTGCGTTTTTCTCCATAAGGGGTATCTGGGGTTGCCACTAATGTCTCATTGCTTTCATCTAGTTGAATAATGATCTCTTCGATACTAGGATGATTACGGATCAAGCGATAGAGGATGTTTGGCAAATACACACTTTGTCCCGTCTGGCGAAAAATATCATTACTATAGGAAAAATAGTCTGGCAATGAAAGCTGTAAATAATTGCGCAGCGATTCAAAAGCAGTATCCGAACTGGTAAATTCGCCTAACACCGTTGAAACGACCGCGTTTTGATCCTGCACGTATGCATCCAGCTGCATACTGGTAGCTTCCACGAGGCGTTCGCTGCTATTGAAGCGGTCTGCCCCAGTATATGCCGTCAGAACCAGCATGATAATAATCGAGATGATCACCAAAAGGACGCTATACAACTGCATCAACTGATTGATCAAAAAGTCATGTTTAAACAAACGAAAGCGCTGCTTAGTCATGTGCCAAGTCCCGATCTATGACGGTTTTTTCCTGACTGATCGCCACGTGGCACCACAAAATCAATAGACTGAAGGTTCCAAAGAGCAAGAGCCCTTTCATCATCCAAGTAAAAGCGAAAATACTGGCAATCCCCACTAACAATTTTAGAAAGGTCGCCATATGAAGAAACAGACACACGAAGGACAATTTCAGGTTATTCCACAAGGAAATCTCATAGGATGTGTCAAAAACCACACTTAGTAAGTACAGTAAGATACTCAATCCGCTGACGACAACTAAAACAAAAGAGATCATCAGCCAAATCAAGCCTTGGATCTGGGTAGCTAAATACAAGTTATACACTAAGAAACCTGTCAGTAGGAAGAAAAGATAAAACTGTTTATTGGCTTTGACAAAGACGCTGCGCCAAATGCGCCATGCGCTGCGAAAGCTTTGATGCTCATAATTTAGTCCGTCTTCATGGATCAAAGTACTAATGGTATGAAACGCTGGACCGATCCCTAAGATTCCGCCACCTGCCAATGTCAAGACGACGAAAAACAAATTCAACTTCACGATCGCCCAAATCAAGCGAAAGCCCTTGACCAACCCACTATTTGCTGTTTCTTCCATTTAAAATTCCTCCCTTATTTGTTCCCTATCGAAAATGTAGCATGATTTTAGCTTCCTACTCAAGCTACCTGAGAATCTTTTAATGCTATGTACGTTTTAGATGCTCCATGCTTGCTGCTTGAAGGTTAAAAAACAAAAGTAACGTTATTTTTTCATCAAAGATTTCGCTATTTACTTTAAAGAAAAAGCAGCCAGAAGCTAGACGTGGGAACCATTGGTCCTGATGCGTTTAGCCTCCGGCTTACTTGATCTATTGATTGGTGAGCGGCGCCTATTGCTTATTCTTGGCTTGCACGATACTCATCAAATTGTTTTTGCATTTCATCGCGGACCTTCTCCCAGCCAGCGGTTTTTAATTCTTCGTTTAGTTTCGGAACATTTTCTTCTGGATCGATCGTTCCGGTTGCTAAACTTGCTTTGTAACGATTCATGACATTGGCGATATTCGTGATTTCTGTTTTCACATTATCAGTCTTGAAGTTGAACCCTAAGATTGGTGATGCTTCAGCGTTAGCAATATTTTCATCACGCTCTTTGATCATATCGTCTGTGATGGATTCTTGTGTATAAAGGATCATGTTGTTCCCAGTGTTCCAAGCAGCCATGCGGGTATTTGGCAAGTAGCCATCAAGGAGACGGATTTTGTTGTCTTCGCCCTCGATTTTTTCCCATGCTTCGCCTTCAACACCCCAAACCAATCCATTCAACAATTCAGGATCGCTGTTCAACAAGCCCAACACTTCCACTGCTTTTTCTTTGTTTTTCGAAACATTCGCTACGACAAAGTTTGCCATTTGCGCTTGGCCTGTTGATTTTAATTGTTTCGTGATTGGACGTGAAACCAATTCATGACCTGCGGCATTGCTTAAGATCGTATCGCCGTAATCCATTGGTCCTTGGGTTTCTTCACGCATGAACCATGTGTTGCCTTCTAATGGGTAACCAGTCGTATTAGTGGCTGCATCAGTTGGGATCAAGCCTTCGTTGTACCATTTGTGCATCAATTTCAAGTTTTCCATTTGTTCATCATCTTCGTATTGATTGATGATCTTCGTTGTATCGCCGTCCAATTTAACAGCAAATGGGTAATCTTTCCCGATCACATAATCATAGTTTCCAGAAACATTAAAGGTTTGTCCGATCGCAAACGGTGCGATGTTTGGTTCTTCTTCTTTAAACTTCTTCAACACGTCTTCGGCATCTGCATAAGATTCGATCCCACTGATATCCAAATCATATTTATCTAAATACTCTTTATTGAAGGTCAAGACTTGTTGGGCATAAATATTGCCGTTGACTGGAAAGGCATATAATTTTCCGTCGATCGTATTGCCTTTGATATAAGATTCGTCTAATTGATCATACGCTTCTTTGGCATATTTTGGTGCTAACTCCGTCAAATCTGCATACGCGCCTTTTTGCGCATTCGCAACATAGTTTGAGGCAAAGGAAATATCGTAGTTTTCACCCGATGAAATGATGGTACTCATTTTTTGATCCCAATCACCCCAGCCGATATACTGCAGATCGATGCGAGCGTTGGTTTTTTCTTCAATGCGTTTATTGGCGATCTCCATTAATTGATCAAAGTTTTCTGGCTTGTCCCCGACTTGATACATCAATAAAGTCGTTACGCCGTCTGCATTGTTTTCTGAATCGGATGTTGCGCCGTTCGATCCACAGGCAGCCATTCCCAAAGTTGCCGCTGCGGCCATCCCAGCAAAAGCTGTTTTTTTCCACAAATTCATTTTTGTTTCCTCCCTATACTTATTTGATTATTCTTTGACGCCACCAATTGTCAGACCACCGACAAAATACCGTTGGAAGAATGGATAGGTGATCGCAATCGGTAAGGTTGCAACAACAACGATTGCCATGCGAGCAGTTTCGCTTGGCAAAGCGGCCAAACCACCTTGGATCTGGGCAGCCATACCAGAGCTTTTGGCTAGATAGTCCAAGTTGCTTTGAATCCGCATCAAAAGTGCTTGTAAGGGCACTAAAGAGTCTTTTTGAATATACAACAATGCATTGAACCAGTCATTCCAATAGCCAAGAGCGGCAAATAGACTGATCGTTGCGATCCCTGGAACGGCTAACGGCAACACGATGGACAGAAAAATCTTCATTTCGCTGGCACCGTCGATGCGCGCAGATTCTATAATACTATCTGGTACCGTCTTTTTAAAGAAGGTCCGCATAACAAGGATATTAAAAGGCCCTAAGGCAAGGGGTAAAATCAACGCCCAAATCGTGTCTTTCAATTGGATCAAGTTGACCATCACTAAGTAATTGGCAACCATCCCTGGCGCAAACAACATGGTGATCAAAGCGAAGATCGTAAAGAAACGACGGAATGGAAAATTTGAGCGAGAGATGACATAGGCATATAGCGAAGTCATCGTTGCATTGACGAAGGTACCAAAAACAGTGATAAAAATAGATACGCCAAATGCTTGGAAAATTTTGCTGCTCATTTGTCCGCTAAACAGGTAGGTATATGCTGCGAACGAAAATTCTTGTGGCCAAAAGCGATAACCGTTTTCTGCCAAAGAGGTTTCACTGGTCAATGAGATCGCGATCACAAAGAGAAACGGCAAGACACAGGAAATCGCGAACAGACCGATCACGATATTAAAAATCAGATTGACCGTTGGGTTAAAGGAGCGGATCTCGACTTTCGTTACTTTTTTCTTCATTTATCCATCCTCCTTAGAATAATGCTGAATCTGGTTCTAGTTTACGAACAACCAAATTCGCTGTTAGTAATAATAATGCCCCAACCACTGATTGATAAAGGCCGGCAGCTGCGGTCATCCCGAAGTCGCCTGTGGCAGTCAGTCCATTATAAATGTACGTATCTAAAACGGAGGTGACTTGGTACAACGCCCCAGAGTTTCGTGGGACTTGATAGAAAAGTCCGAAGTCGGCACGGAAGATCCCACCGATGTTCAAAATCAACAGGACGGAAATCATTGGAATCAGCTGTGGCAACGTCACATTTTTAATCTGCTGCCATTTGCTGGCACCATCGACCATCGCGGCTTCGTAATACGTTTGATCGATCCCGACCACTGACGCATAATAGATGATGCTGTTGTAGCCTAAGCTCTTCCAGACATTCATAAAGACGAAAATAAACGGCCACCATTTCGGATCAGCATACCAGTTGATTCCTTCACCGCCCATACCCGTGATCCATTGGTTGATGATCCCTTTGTCTGGACTCAAAAAGGCATAGACAAAGTACGAAATAACCACCCAAGAAAGGAAGTACGGCAACAGAGACATCGTGTGATACACTTTTACCAAGCGCTTATTGCGCAGCTCACTCATAATAATGGCAAAGGCAATCGCAAAGAATAGGTTGAATGCTAAAAATACGATATTGTAGAGTAGGGTATTTCTAGTGATCAGCCAAGCATCATTGGATGCAAATAAAAATTTAAAGTTATCAAAGCCGACCCATGGGCTTTGTTTCAAACTGGCAAAAAAGCCGTCTGGTGAAATGTGGAAATCTTTGAACGCCACCACATTTGCGAATACAGGTATATAGAAAAAAAAGATAAACCAGACAACACCTGGCAAAGCCATCAATATCAATGCTTTGTATTGCCAGACATTCCTCCAAAACCCCTTTTTCTTCACATCTCATCATCTCCTTCATGCTACTAGAATAACGCTTTCATCCCTAAAAAATAAGGAACAAACTAAAGATAAAATGAAACAAATTAAAGGTCTTTGTTTATATTTTGTTTTTATTCTCTAAAAACCTGAAAAACGTCCTACCTTTTGCAAGATAGGACGCTTCATTGATTTGTTTTTTATGAATGATCAGTCGACAAAACCGTTTTGTAGAATCACTTCGTGGAACCACTCACCAGACTTTTTGATGGTCCGTTTTTGGGTAGCCAAATCGACAGCAATAAACCCGTAACGATTTTTGAATTCATTCAGCCAAGACCAATTGTCCATGCAGGTCCACATGTGATACCCGCGGCACTGGCTGCCTTCTTGGATCGCTTGGTGAACATACCGCAAATGATCTTTGATAAAGGTGATGCGGTACTCATCTTGGATCTGACCGCTGGCATCGATAAAGCGTGTCTCATCTTCGACCCCCATGCCGTTTTCTGAAATATAACAGGGGATATTGCCGTAGTTGTCTCGTAGGTTGATCAAGGTATCATAGATGCCTCGTTCATAGATCTCCCAGCCTCGATGGGGATTGATTTTCTTTTCTGGCCAATCATACACGTCGAAGTAATCTTCTGGCATTGGTGTGTCCGCTGTTTTGGCAGAACGCTTTTGCTGCACCCGCCGTGGCTGATAATAGTTGACCCCCAAGAGATCGACCGTGTTTTCTTTAATGATCTGCAAATCTTCTGCCCTGGTTTCTGGCATGATCGCCAACTCGTTTAAGACAGCGATCAATTCTACAGGAAAGGTGCCTTTGACCGCTGGATCTAAGAAGGATCGGTTAAAAAAGGCATCTGCCAGTTGCGCCGCTTGGACATCTTTTTCATCGTTCGGATCTTTCGGATAAGTCGGTGTCAAATTCAAGATGATGCCGATTTCGCCTGATTGCTGAGATTGACGGAAGCGTTGGATCGCTAAGGCGCTGGCGAGTGCTTCATGGTAGCCGACTTGCACCGCATGTGCCAAGTTGATTTCTGCTGGGTAATGCTGTTGATACAAATACCCCATCTCCACTGGCACGATCGGTTCATTTTGCGTGAACCAATGACGGACTTGATCACCGAACAACTCAAAACACAAAGCAGCATAATCTGCAAATGCTGTGACAGTCTCGCGATTGAGCCAGCCGCCTTCTTTTTGCAGTGCCATCGGCATATCAAAATGATACAAATTGATGAAGGGTTCGATACCATTTTCGATCAAAGTGGCGAAGTACTCGCGATAAAACGCCACCGCCTGTTGATTGACCGCTCCTCTTCCTTCTGGCAGCAAGCGACTCCACTGGATCGAGGTTCGAAAAGAATTAAAGCCGATCTCTTTCATCAACGCCACATCTTCTGGGTAACGCTGCAGCAGCTGGACGGTATCTTTTGGTCCCCGTTTTTGATAAAAACGTTCTGGCTCCGTTGCGTACCAATAGTCCCAAATCGAATCACCTTTGCCATCATCGGCCGTTCGTCCTTCAGTTTGCGGACCGCTGGCAGCGGCTCCCCACCAAAAATCTTTAGGAAAATGCAGGTTAGTCATGGGCAGTCACCTGCTCTTTGCCTAACAAGAGACAGCCGATAATCCCGCTTTTGTTCGGCAAGCCCCAAGTGACGATGTAGTCTTCCACTGGTGGTGTCTCCATATAGCCTGCCATTTGTTTTTGGAAGGCTTGTTGGATTTGAGCGAGTAGATGCGGCTGATTCATGACCCCACCGCCTAAAATGATTTTCTCAGGTGCTAAGGTCAACGTGATATTGACCAGCGCTTGCCCTAGATAAAAGGCCTGCAACCCCCAAATCTCGTGCGCTTGCGGCAAGTCTTGTCCTTTGATCCCCGTACGTCCTTCTAAAGAAGGCCCTGCGGCTAATCCTTCCAGACAGTCGCCGTGATACGGGCAGGTGCCAGCATACGTATCTTCACTGTGGCGTTTGACATAGGTATGACCGATTTCTGGATGACCGATCCCCTCGAAAATCTTTCCTTCACGAACGACTCCTGCGCCAATGCCGGTTCCTACTGTCAAATAGACACAACTGTCTTTGCCTTGCGCCGCTCCTTGGCGTAATTCCCCATAAGCGGCAGCATTGACATCTGTTGTCCAAGCAAATGCTGTCTCTGGGTAGCGCTTCTTCAATGCACCGAGAAAATCGAACTGCTGCCAGCCCTGTTTCGGCGTCGCTAGTATGTGGCCATAGGTCGCTTGGGTTGGATCGATCCCGATCGGACCAAAGGAACCGACCCCTAATGACACGAGATCGTAGGGATCGAAAAAGGCAAAGATCGCCGCTAACGTTTCCTCCGGTGTTGTCGTTGGGATCGACTCTTGGGCGATGATCGTCAGCTGGTCATCGGCAACGGCACAAATCATTTTTGTGCCGCCGGCTTCAATTCCTCCATAAACCATCATTACTCACTCCTTTACTCCAATGGTACGAATTTCATATGGGTGTAATTGCTCATTGACGGTCGATGCTTGTTCTTCCTCTAAAAGGTTCAACAGACAGAGCGTCGCCTGCTCTTTTTGCACGTGAAAGGCAGTGGCTTGATTCGCCAAATTATAGCCCCGCAAAACGATCTGCTGGTCTTGGCGATTGCGTTTTAAGGCGGTGATAGCTACCGTCGATCCATGAGCTTCCATGTATTGGTTGCTGCTGGCTAGCTTGCCTTGATGCTTGTCGGTCTGACTTGCCGTCCAAGGAACTTGGGCAGCTTGTGCTTGGCGATACGTTTCATAACGTTCTTCAGGAGCCCCATGACAGGCTACGCCGTATTCAAAGGTGTGGCTGCCTAAGCATTGCGCTTCTGGTGTTGGGAAGTAGCCCCAATCGCCTAGCTCTCCCGTACAGCGCAACAAGGTCAAGCAGATCTGATCCTTCACGATTTCATATTCGTTCAAACCAAAATTAGAAACCGTCATGCCGCTAGTTTCATCATGCAAGTTGACAAAGGCGTGCTGATGCTGCGGATTTGTTGGGTTTTCCCAATGACTGGAAACCTGATTCGGCCGTTTTACGACTTCATAAATGCTGTCAGCTTCATGGAAATCCGTGATGATCCCTGTTGGGAATAACACTCGCAGTCGGTGATCTTTGCTTTGGTTGTTGACGGTGGTTTTAAATGCCAGGCGGTTGCTGGTTCGTTCTAAACGGATCTCCGTCTCGATCTTGAAAGCAACCAATTCTTGACTCCGCTGTGCCTTACGGAAACGGAAATCGACGACAGCTTTTTGTTCTTCTAACAAACGGTCATCTGCTGAAACGGGAATCTGCAATTCTTGCGTCAGTCGCACGATCCCCACCAGTGGATCGTTTTGTTCGATCGTCACGTGATGCGGAAATTGTGTCGATAAGATTGCTTGATCCCCTTCTGGTTGTTTGAAGATGTACTCATTGGCGATATCCCCCACATCCTCGAAAACCAGTAAATTGCGATACGTTTTTTGGGTTGCTTTGTCTGTAATCGTCAAGCTGCCGTTTTCAGTAATGACGGCTTCCAAATGTGCGTTGGCAAGTTTGCGCCCTCCTTCTGAAACGATCGGGGCGCTCTCTACTGGCGTAGCGGCTTTTTCTACTAGGGCAAAGGTCTGCCATGAAAATTCTGGCAACTGGTTTGCTTCAACTTGGACCTTGACAAAGCGTTTCATGAAAGGAATCCGAAAAGCATCTTTAGGCAATTCATAGTCAAAAAGGACCTCTTCTTCACTGATGATCGCAGCAACAGGGTTCCCCTGTTCATCGATCACCGAATAAGAACCTTTTGGCTTCGCCAACAATTCGTGGTAAAGCTTGCTTGGCAATCCTTCACGGAATGTTTTACGCTCAAGTTCGATCACGACTTCCACTAAACCAGAACGGGTGCTGCCAGTGGTGTTGAAGACCACGAAGGGGCGACTCTCCTCAGGAAACTGGCTCGTGTCGATGGCGGCTACTAAATTGCGTAACGCTTCATCTGCCACGAACTTGCCGATTTCATTGGCTTTTTCAAAGCGCGGCATCATTTCTCGGTGTACTTCGTCCACTGAACAGCCGCAGATACTGTCGTGAGGATGATTTTGCATCAGGGTTTTCCACGCATGATCCAACATATCGTGAGGATAGCTGCCGCTTGCTTCATAAGCCATAGTTGCTAATGGCTCCGCAACATTTTCTAATTGGCGGGAAACCTTTGTATTCCATTGTTTTAGATAAACTCGGGAAGAGGCGGTATTGGCTAGAGTATACCAACCATCGGTTTCTTGACTGGTCAATTCACCGGTGACAGTTCCTAGGTCATCTGGCAGATCTGCTTGCACCGCTTCAAGGTATTCGGTAAAGCTGGCGTGTTTGAATTCATACTCTGGGAAAAGCTCGTTGGCTGTACGAATCGCTGCCGAAATATCTTTTTGGACGGGTTGATGATCGACCCCATTCATCATTAAGTAATGATTGGTGGCTCCAAATTTTTCTACATCTTGCAGTTTTTGTGTCCAAAAAGCTTTGGCTTCTGCTTTATCCACTGGAATCTCATTGCCATTGGAGTACCAGTTGGCAAAAAGTAGACCAAAGATTTGACTGCCATCTGGACCTTCCCAATGCATTTCAGAATATTGGGAAGTAAATTGATCATCGGGTAAAACTTCGTTGTCAAAGCCGATCGGTTTGACGCCACGCCCAAATGCAGCACTTTCAAGATTGGCTTGCAGCATCATTTGCGGAGTTTGTCCCATATTGCCGAAGGTATCTGGGAAATACCCCAACATAACGGGGGGGCCCCACTTTTTGCTTTCTGCCATTCCAATCAGCATATTACGGGTGTTTGATTCGGCACTGATCAAAAAGTCATCTTGCAAAATATAAAACGGACCGATCTGTAATTTCCCTTGTTTGATGGCCGCTTTGACCGCCTCGCGTTTTTCAGGCCGCACTTCTAAATAGTCATCCAAGATGATCGTCTGTCCATCTAGATGGAAGCTGTGAAACTCAGGGTCATTTTCAATTAATTCTAAAAGATCATCCATCAATTCCACTAGCCGCATGTGATGCTGTTCGTAAGGCATGTACCATTCCCGATCCCAGTGGCTGTGTGAAATGATATAAACTTGTTTCTTCATTGATTTTTACTCCTCGCTGTTTGCGTCGTTGGACTGCTTTTTGTGTCACTCGAATGGTGGTGGGTCGTGCTGCTTATTTTTCCACTCGGATATCGAAATAATCCATGACCAATTCACAAAACATCATGTTCGCCCACGAGAACCATTCTCTCGTGTATTGCGAAGGATCATCGACATCGAACCCTTCATGCATCAAATTTGTACCCGCATCTGTCGCCACTAACTGATCCAAAATTCGTTTCTTTTCTTCTTTGTCAGTGGTGGTCATCCCTTCCATTGCCATGGCGATCGGCCACACATAATTTTCTGGCGTATGAGAGCTACCAATGCCTTTGGCGTGTTTCCCTTCATAGAAATACGGATTTTCACTGCTCAACAACGTTTTACGGGTTTGAAGATAAAGGGGATCTTCCATGCTGCCATACCCCAAGTAAGGGGCGGCGATCAAATTCGGCACATTGCTGTCATCCATCAGGGTGCCATTGCCGAATCCATCCACTTCATAGGCGTAGACTTCTTCGCCAGCTTGGTTCGTGGTCAACCCGTATGCTTTAATCCCTGCTTCAATGTCTGCTTGTAGTTTTTTCGCTTGTGCCACGATCGCTGCGTCTTCTAAAACCGTCGTAAAGATTTCTTGGATATAGCCTAAGACCACCACCGCAAACATATTGGAGGGAATCAAATAGCCGTATTTGCAGGCATCATCACTTGGTCGAAAGCCTGACCAAGTCAAGCCGACAGGTTTCACTGGTGCGCCTTTGCCGCCATGAGTCAAGGTATCTTCTTTTCGCCAGGTATCCCGTTCAAAGCGATATGGAGATTCCTCATGATTTTGTTCTGTCACAAACACTTCCAAGGCTTTTTTGATGCCTGTTACAAAATCATCATTGAACTGATCGGTTCTGCCTGTGTTTTTATATAGCAGATAGGCCAGTTGGATCGGATAGCATAAAGAGTCGATCTCATATTTGCGTTCCCAGATCCAATCGTTCATTTCTGTATCGTCTGTTTGGTGGCCAGCGCCATTGGCTGATTCGTTAAAGGCATTTGCGTAAGGATCGATCGTAATATAGTAGAATTGCTTCTTGACTAACCCGCTGATCATGCTTGCTAAGTCTTCATCTTCTTTGGCGATCACCAAATACGGACGAACTTGTGCAGTGGAATCTCGCAGCCACATGGCTGGAATATCCCCCGTCAGTAAAAAGGTCGTGCCATCCTCATGACGCTTGACCGTCGTTAATAATGTATTGGCAAAGGCTGCGTTAAAATTTTTCGCCCAATCGGCATGCGTTTCTCCGCATAGATCCGTAATCGTTTCCATAAATGTTGCTACTGAAGTTGGTATTTCTTTATAAACCATTCCATCACCTTCCCTGATTTGATATATCAATTTACGAACCTAGTATATCATGAATTAATTGAATGTCTAGCGCTTTTTCAAAATAATTAAAGGGTTTTCATTTTTATTGATTTATGGTATGCTAACAAATATGATATATCAAAAGGGGTTTTCTTATGAAACAACCATTATATAAAAAAATTTACGCGGAGCTTCACGAAGCCATCGTTGAAGGGCGATTAGCGCCTGGCAGTCGTGTCCCTACTGAAAAAGAACTATCTGAACAATACCAAGTCAGTCGGATCACCTCTAAAAGAGCCTTGACGGAACTGGAACAAAATCAGCTGATCTATCGCGTGCAAGGCAGCGGCAGCTTTGTCCGAGAATTGAAGGAAAAAAAAGCGACTGGACGAATTTTGTTTGTCTTGCCCTTTGCCAATGATCTCTCTTTAGGAAACTTTACCGAAGGCATTTACCCCGTGATGCAAGAACACGGCTTTGAACTTTTGATGACACCAGTGGATTATTTGGAAAAAACGACGGCAGCTGAGCTGATGCAAGAATTCGACGGCCTGATCTATTACGCCAGCAATACGTTTTCTTACTATGACTTGCTGTTCGAATGTGCTGAAAAGCACTTTCCTATAGTGACCTTAGATAAAAAGCTGCATGAGTTTAATTTTCCAGCGGTGATGCCAGATAACTTTCAAGGTGGACAGCTAGCCACGGAGCATTTACTTGCGTTGGGGCATCAACGGATCGCTTATATTTTTGGTGATACCCATCATCCGCAATCCGTCCGTCAGCGTTATCTAGGTTACATCGATGCGCTGAAAAAAGCCCAAAGAACCTTTCGCACCAAGCTCGACGACACGGCTGCCAGCATCGCAAATGCGCTCGCCTACTTGGAAGAACATCAGGTCACGGCAGCCGTCTGTGAAAATGACTTGATCGCCATCGAATTGATGCGTGCTTTGCGCCAAGCAGATTTGCACGTCCCTGCCAACATTTCCCTAGTTGGTTTCGATAATATCCAAGCCGCAGCCCTCGTTGATCCAGCACTAACGACTATCGGGCAGAATTTTGCCGAGATGGGGCGCTTGGCAGGAAACCAAGTGATTGAGAAAATCAACGCTGCGAAGGCAGCAACCCCAGTACCAACGGAGACGACCACCCATCTAGTGGCGGTTTCTTTGATCAAAAGAGAATCAACCCAATTAAAGGAGTGAACCAAGTGAACGTATCAATGATCGACACACGACACGGAACAGACAACCAATATAGTTTTTCCCACGGCAACTGCCTGCCTTATACAGGGGTTCCTTTTGGCATGAACTACTTTGCCCCGCAAACCAGCGATCAACGCGGCAGTTGGTGGTTTCATCCAGAAGATCGAACCTTTCAGGGCTTTCGCATCACCCATCAGCCTAGCCCATGGATGGGGGATTTCAGCCATCTGACGATGCTGCCGATAAACGGCACGCTTTCTGAAAATACCCTTTTCCATGCGCAAAGCTCGTATCGTCCCGAAGAAAGCACCTTTAATCCAGCCTTTCTTAAAATCAAGACGCAGCGGTATTTAACAACAACGACTTTGATCCCCAGTATGTATGGCGGTGTGCTGACTATTGAAAACTGCGGGGATCAGCCAGGTCTTGGCTTGTCACTGCCGGGTGACTATGTCTTAGAACAGTTGGATGAACAAACAGTGGCTGGTCAACTGATCGTATTTTCAGGGTGCGAAGATGAACGCTTCACCTTCCATTTCGTCTATCGTTTTGAAACACCCATCACGGCGATCGAAGGTGCCTTGACAGGCAAAGAAGCCTTCGTCGTTCTCCGCTTTAATGATTGCCAAACACAGACGATCCGTTTTGCGACCTCGTTTCTCAGTCGCGAACAAGCTTGTTTGAACTTGCAACGGGAACAGCAATGGGCTCCTGCCGATTATCTGGCTTCTGTCCAACAGCAATGGAATCATTTTTTGCAAAAAATCGAGATCGAGCATCACGATCAAACACAAGTTTCTACTTTTTATCATAATTTTTATCGCTTATTCTTGTTTCCTCAAACCTTCTTCGAAATCGATCAAGAGGGCCGCAAAATGCATTGGGATACCTTGGCAAAAGCAATCAAACCAGGACCACTGTATACAAACAACGGCTTTTGGGATACGTATAAAACTGTCTACCCGCTCTTTTCACTCTTGGCTGTCGAACAATTGGAAGACATGCTGGAAGGCTTTTTGAACAGTTATCGCGAAAGCGGCTTTTTACCAAAATGGCTATCGCCAGATGAGCGTGGATTGATGCCAGGGACGCTGATCGATGCCGTGATCGCTGATGCCGCAGTAAAAGGCATTCGTCCTGATTTGATGCCCAAATTTTTAGCAGCGATGAAAAAAGGCGCCACCGTCCAAAGTGAAAATCCCAATTATGGTCGGCGCGGCACGACGGACTATTTGACTTACGGGTATGTGCCATTGACGCATCATGAATCGGTCAATCACACCCTTGATTATTGTTACAGTGATTTTTGTATTTCACAAGTCGCGCAACAGCTGGGTGACGAGCAAGCAGACTATTATCAGCAGCAATCGCAAAACTACCGCAACATTTTCGATCAGGAAACTGGCTTTATGCGGGCAAAAGATCCCGATGGTGCCTTTCGTCCAGAATTCAGTGACATACGCTGGGGCTTAGATTATGCAGAAGGCAGTGCGTGGCAAAGCAGTTTTGCTGTTTACCATGATTTCGCTGGCTTGATCGCCGAACACGGCGGCAAAGCGGCCTTTGAAGCAAAACTGATCGACTTGTGCAATCAAGAACCTCGCTATACGACAGAAGGCTACGGCTTTGAGATCCATGAAATGAGCGAGATGGCTGCACTCGATTTTGGTCAGCTGGCGATCTCCAATCAACCAAGCTTCCACTATCCGTATCTATTCAGCTATTTGGGCAAACCAGAAATGGCACAGCCCTTGATCAAGCAGCTATTGACACAATGCTTCAATGACTCGCCCAAAGGCTTTCCTGGCGATGAAGACAACGGTAGCATGGCTGGTTGGTACATTTTCAACTCCTTGGGCTTTTATCCAGTCACACCAGGGACGGGGGAATATGTCATCGGCATGCCATTATTTGATCAAGCAACACTACATCTTGCTTCAGGCAAAGACTTAGTGATCAAGAGCACGCCCAATGCGCCGCAACAGCTCTTCGTGGATAAAATCACATTGAACGAAGAACCCTTCGAGCGATTGTTTTTCACCCACCAAGAATTGACTGCCGGTGGTACATTGAACTTCCAGCTAGGTATCGTCCCTCGCAGCAAAGAGTGGTCAGCCGATGCCTATCCTTATAGCGTCAGTCAACCACATGCATAACGAAAAAACCGCTCCTTAGCAACAGGCAGCAGTCTACTTTCAGTCAAATGAAAGTACGTGCTATCCCTGCTAGGGAGCGGTTTTTTTATTGGTTCATTTGTAGCGGTAACAGACGTTCGATGGTTTTCAGCACGCCATTTTCATCGTTTGACTTGGTCACAAACGCTGCCGCTGCCTTGACTTCCTCAAAGGCATTGCTCATGGCGAAACTAAACGTGCCAGCTGCCATCAACTCCAAATCGTTCAAGCCATCGCCGAAGACCATAGTCTCTTCTGGTGTGACGTGCAGCAATTCTTGCAAGTGTGCCACAGTCGTTCCTTTGTGGACGCCTTGATTGGTGATATCGATCCAAGCGGCTTCCGAAGCCACGATGTAGGCGTCGTTTGTAAACTCACCTAACTGTTGGACATGCTCAAAGCAACGTAGTTTGGGATCAAAAATAGTGAGCTTCACAAAATCTTCGGTGATGGTTTGATAATCCGTCACCGTTTTGACCACCCGATAAGAGCCCCGAACTTTCTGGGCATCTGCTTCATTGGTCGTTTCCGCAATGTACGCCGCAGTCGGTGTACAGGCAATGATCACATGATCTTGCGCAATCGCAGCGAGCTTCGCAATGATCCGCCGCCCTAATTCGTTTGGCAGCAGTGATTCAAAGATGTATTCGCCTTGATGTTTGATGCGGGTCGCGCTATCCCCAAGAATCCAAACATCCGCTGCTGCTTCACCAAACAGTTCTTCCACTCGTTCACACTGTTTGCCGGTACACGCAGCAAAAGCAACACCCGCTTCTTTCATTTGTTGGCTGACTTGTTCATAATAAGGCCGATCAAAACTGCCTTGGCTGTTCAAAAATGTGCCGTCTAAATCTGTGATGACTAATTTGATCATACGTTTCTCTTCCCCTCTACCTCGTGTCCTCTTTATGGCGAATCACTTAATTAACATTGTTAATTAAGTATACTTATTTTCAAGTTTTTCGTCAAGTCAGTCTTTTAAAAACTTTACATCGTTTCATCCCGTCGGTATACTTAATTAAATCACTTCATTAAGGAGAACACCTATGGCTTCTACCACCCATTCCATTCGTCAGCAAAACAAACAGCTGGTTTTAAAAACCTTATTTCAAAACGGGGCATTATTCGCCTCCGATTTAGTAAAGAAAACCGGCATCAGCATGGTCACCACTAACTCATTATTAAAAGAATTGTTGGCAGAGGGGGAAATCACTAAAGGTCCGCTGGAGCAAAAAGAGCTAGGGCGGCCTGCCGTGACCTATCAGCTAAACCAAGAGCGAGGCCATTCTCTTTTGCTTAGTTTTATCGATCACGATGGTTCCTTGGCTCTTTGGTCCATGCTGATCGACCGCAAGGGAAAGGTTTTGGCAAAACACGACCAGCCCTTTCCTGATGTTGCCCCTCATCGCTTTCAAGAATGTGTAACGAACGAGCTAGCATTATTTCCCTCTGTGGAACAGATCGCCCTCTTTTTACCAGGAAAAATCAGTGGAGGAACCGTGACTTCCAGCTGGTATGAAAAATTTAATGGCTGGCAGCTGGCAGCCCTCGTGGCAGAGGTCACTGCACTGCCCTTCTACTGTCAAAACGATGCCCATATTTTAACGATCGGCTATTGCATCGCCCAACAGATCTCCTTGCAGCAAACCATCGTCGGCATGTACAATCCCGAAAAAAGCATGCCTGGTATCACGCTCCTGGTCAATGGTGCGCTTTTAGAAGGAAAAGATGCCCTAGCGGGAGAGGCAAAATTTTTGCCCGGCTACTTGGATCAAGGGGCACCGCAAGACCGCACGGCTTTGGTTCAGCGCCTGACAAGCTTACTGCCATTTTACAATGCAGCTTTTGCCCCCCACTGTATCATTTTAGCCAGCAGTGATGCAGTAAAAACCGATCTCTTAGACGCGATCCAAAAAAATCCATTGCTGCAGCAACAACCCAATCAGCCTGCTTTCCATTATATCGATGCTATCGAGGAAGCCATGGTGCTAGGCATGCACTGGCTGATTTTCCGCAAGACACCTTTTGACTTAGCCCGTTGATGACACAAAGACCATAGAATAATTGAGGCGGTGTGATATGAAAATAGCTATCATTGGTGCTGGTCCTCGTGGACTTTCACTTTCAGAACGACTGATCGCTCATAGCAAACAAAACAAACAAGCCATCGACTTGCTGCTGTTTGATCCCTTTCTTCCTGGGGCAGTTTGGCGCACGGACCAATCGGCGGATCTGCTATTGAATTCTGTAACCAGTCAAGTCACCCTTTTCACGGATGACACATTAAGCACCGGCGGTCCCGTGGTCAAAGGACCTACCTTATACGAATGGGCAGTGACAGAAGGGAAACATTTCGCAGCCACGCATGCTCCTGAGCTCGTTGCGGAATGCACAGCACTTGATTCACTTGATCCTAACAGGCATTGCTCGCGGGCGTTATATGGCCTCTATCAGCAGTGGTTTTATCAGCAGCTATTAAAAGAGCTGCCTGAATCCATTACCGTCAACCATCTGTCAGACAGTGTCAGCTCCTTGACCCCTCTTTCCAAAAATCGCTACCAGTTGACGACGGCTCACCAAACATTTCTTGTTGATGCCGTCGTCTTAGCTACAGGCCATTCACAAGCCCAACTGTCAGCAGCAGAACAACGATTGGCGGCGGCCGCAGAAAATAATGGCTGGTTTTATGCACCGCCAGCCAATGCGGCAGATACGGATCTAACGGCGGTGAAAGCTGGCGAACCTGTGATTTTACGGGGACTAGGACTTGCCTTTTACGATTACGTCACCCGCTTGACCAGCGGTCGGGGCGGCACCTTCGTCAAAGTCAATGGATCCCTCGTCTATCAACCTTCTGGTGAAGAACCACAAATCATCGCAGGTTCTCGTCGGGGTGTCCCGTATCATCCTCGTGGCCGCAATCAAAAAACACCGACGCAGCAGCGAAAGCCCGTTTTTTTGACCCCTGAACGCCTCGCTGCTTGGCAAGCAGCCAAAACGGTTGCTGGCAAGACCCTGCTCTTCTATTTAAAAAAAGAGGCAGAACTCGTCTATTATCAGACGCTGCTTTTAGAAAAACAGCTGCTGGACAAAGATCAGCTTGCCGCTTTTACCGCCGCCTTTGTTGCCTCTGAAGGATCTGAAGACTTGCTGAAAAAATGGCAGCTTCCTACGACGGAGTGGTGGTCATGGCAACAACTAGCCGACCCCTTTGCTCAGAAAAAGCAACAGTCGTTGCAAGACTTTTTCATTGCACTATTACGTACCCAAATCCAAGATGCCGAAAAAGGCAATCTAACAGGACCTATCAGCAGTGCCTTGGAAGTCTTCAAAGACCTGCGGGACCCGATTCGGTTTGTTCTCGATCATCAGCTAATGCCAGTACAAGACTTGAAAACACTCTTTTGGCAGTCTTTCGTTCCCTTGAACAGCTTTTTATCGATCGGTCCGCCGGTTCAGCGACTGCAGGAACTGGTCGCCTTGATGGAAGCGGGAGTGGTGACCTTACTAGGTCCTGACATGACTGTTGCGATCGAGGAGGCTTACTGTACGTATTCAAAGCGATTTGACGACACACGCTATCACGCGACGCAACTAATTGAGGCTCGCATTCCATCGACAGCGATTCGTCGAACCAACAATTCCTTGTTGCGGCAACTGCTAAACGATCGGATTATTCACCCGCACCAGTTGGCGATCCCCAATGAGGTGCCTTTTGAGACGGGTGCGATCGCCATCGATCCTGAGACCAATCAGATCCTTGGACCAGATGACCGCCCTTACCCTACCCTCTATTGTTTTGGGATTCCCACAGAAGGCATCCACTGGCTGACGGCTGCCACTGCTCAGCCAGAAACCGATGCTTGGAATTTACGGCAGGCGGACCAGATCGCCGCTGACCTCTTGCACCACACCTTCTAGTCGCTTCTGTTCTATCAAACGCAAACTTCCGAGGAAACGCTTCGGAAGTTTTTTGTTTTTCTTTCGCAAATCCGCAGAAAGGATTTCTCTTTTTTGAATATTCTTGAAATTTTCTTTAATTGTTACACGAAAATTGCGACAGTCCTAGAAAACCGTTACAATGGAAGAAACGAACGTAGGGAGGTTATCAGATGACCGCTGAATTACAAAAAATAGATGCCTTGATCGCCGAAGTGGAAAAAGTGATTTTAGGCAAACGAGATGTGATCCAATTTACCGTGGCTGCGCTGCTTGCTGGCGGACACGTTTTATTCGAAGATATCCCTGGTGTTGGGAAAACGATGTTGGTCAAATCGTTAGCCAAAGCCATTCAAAGTGACTACAAACGGGTACAGTTTACCCCAGACCTTTTACCTAACGATGTGTTAGGTGTGTCGATTTTTAATTCCCAAAGCCACCAGTTCGAGTTTCGTCCTGGCCCGATCTTCACCTCCGTCCTCTTGGCAGATGAGATCAACCGAACCACACCAAGGACGCAAGCCTCACTCTTAGAAGCCATGTCAGAAAATCATGTCACCATCGACAATCAAACGTACCCATTGAGTCCCCACTTTTTTGTTTTAGCCACGCAAAATCCAATCGAGTATGAAGGAACGTATCCTTTGCCTGAAGCCCAATTGGATCGTTTTTTGTTCCGCCTGCATATCGGTTACCCAGATTTTCAAGATGAGCTCGCCCTCTTGACTGGAAAACGACAGCAAAGCTTGGATCAGATCCAAACCATCTTACATGCTGATGAAGTGACCGCTTTAAAAGCGATGGTCGATGACGTGTATGTCGATGAGCGGGTCGCCCGTTACGCATTGCAGCTGGTTCAAGCGAGCCGTCAGCATAATGCCATTGACCTTGGTATCAGCCCTCGTGGTGGGATCGCCTTCTTAAAAGGGGCCAAAGCGTTAGCATTGACGGAAGGTCGGACCTTTGTCACGCCGCAAGACTTGCAGCGAATTTTACCAGCAGTCTTCGGTCATCGTTTATTACTGAAAGGTGGCGTTCATGCCAGCACGGAGACCCTTTCAGACTTGATGAAACAGATGATCCAACGAGTGCCTGTCCCAACGAGGAGATAGCGATGAAGAAAAAGAAGCTTGAACGCCTGCTGCGCCTCATGTTGTTTAGCGCTGCCTATTTTCTGCTGCTGGCTTACTGTGTGATCTTCAATAATAATGCTGGCTGGAGCCTTTGGTTTTTACTGACTTTGTTATTGTTGCTTGATGCAGTATTCTTGCTCCCCTCCCTCAAGAAGGTTCAAATCATTTTAGAAGAATCGATCCAAGCTGAAACACACACAGCGATCACCTTACCGCTGCAAGTCTTCAAGTATCGCCCGACGCTGCTGCCGCTGGTCGATTTCACCTTACAGTTTGACGATCGTTTCAAGGAAAGTCATCACAGCGCCTTTTATCGAGGCAATCTGATTCGGCTGCAGCTGCCTTGGACCCCAAAGGAGCGAGGCATCTATGAAGAATTGCCCGTTCAATTGTACAGCCATGATCTCTTTGGCTTTTTTGAAAAAAGCTACGCTGCAGTTGCGAAACAATCGATTTTGATCCTGCCTAAATTGGCGCCAGAAGCCGTTACCCTGCTGCCATTTTTTAAACAGCAAGTCCGCAGCCAAACCCACGGAGAACCCAATTTTTCTATTCGACAGTTCCGTCAATACCAGTTAGGGGATTCCTTAAAAAATATCGATTGGAAATTATCCAGCAAACAACAGGAATTGATCTATCGCGAACGAGAACATGAAGAAGAACAAGACATCGTTCTGCTCTTTTGGGGAGAAGATCATCCTGCTTTTGAAGAGACTTTGACACTGTTTTATTCGATCCACCATTTCTCGCAAAATCAACGACTTTTTCAGCCGCTCTTGATTGGTGACGGATTGACTTCTCCTTACCAAACGGATGCCGCTGCCTATGCCCAGATCCTTCCCTTCGAGAAAGTTCCTGAAGGGGTACCGCTTTTGACTGGCAGCCATCTTGTCTTCATTACCCCGGTTTTTACCCCACAACTGGAAGACTACCTCAGTCAGTTGGAAGCAAAAAACAGCTGCCAAGTGTTTACCTACGCTGATTTAATGAGGCAGTTGAATAAACTTGAGGAGGCGGTAGGATGAGATTTATTAAGAAAGCGCTGATTGGTCTTCTGACCTTTCTCAGTCTATCACTGGTGATCTTGCCGTTTATCGCAGTTTATGACCTTGGCAATCAGTTCACCCTTTTAACTTATGCCTTTAGTGTCTGTTTGATTTTGACCGTGGTGCCGAAAGTCCGTTACAGTTTGCCTTTGCTGGCAGCCGCTTGGCTGATCGTCTTGTATCGGATCTTTCCTTATGGGACTGCCTTTTCTTTTGATTGGCTGTTGCGTTTTTGGCTAGACCTGCACCGTGCCTTTCAAGAGATCCTCAGCGGTGAAGTCGGCTATATCACCGAACTGGCGGCGGTGACATTGATCGTTAGTTGGGTTTTGTTTTTAGCGATCTTACCGATCGCATATCAACGCTTTTTCTTGATTTACGCTACCATGATCGGCTACTTGCTAACAGTCGTGATTTTTAATCAATTTGATCTGACGTGGCATTTGATGGGTATTTTTCTTTGTGCCTTGGCTTCTTCACTGATCCAGCGCAGCGTCTTTCAATCCAGTCAAACGATCGCTCCCTGGTTCGCTGTGATGCTATTGATTGGTGGATTAGCCGTCACTGCTGTCTACTTGCCGCAAACGAGCCTGCGGGAACAGTTGGCAGCCCGTTCCACGCCTATACGGACAAATCTGAATCAGCTGGGTTTTTATCAATTTATTGAAGAACATGGCACGCCCAGCGGCTCTCGCACTGGATTCAGTGAAAACGACCGTCAATTAGGTGGACCACTACTGGATGATGCGACGATTTTATTTGAAGCGCAACAAGAAACCCCGCATTACTGGCGGGTGGAAAGCAAAGATTTTTATTCTGGTAAGGGCTGGATCAGTACGAGCCGCGAAGAGGCTCGCTTAGAAGCAGAGGCCGTCACGATCGCGGATCAAAGCTATCAGCAAGCCTATCTTGAGAACGAGTCTGTTCGGGTCCAATTTCAAAACCATGGAGACTATGTCCCATTGCCCTATGGACGCAGCACGTTGTCCCTTGAAAACGGTGCTCGCGGTTTTCAGATCAGCGACGCCATCCAGCGGGTCGATCTCATTGATCCACTCCCAGACACCACCTTGACCCTCGATTGGGACCATCCAGATTTTGCCGCAGAAAATCTCCAAAATCTGCCTTTGATCTATCCGGATTCTCCGATCGATTATATCCAGTTACCCGATTCTTTGCCGCAGCGGGTACGAGATCTCGCAGCTGAGATCACCGCTGACAGCAACAGTCTGTTTGATCAAGTCACGGCGGTTGAAAGCTATTTGAAAGATCCGCTCGTATTCCGCTATTCCAAAACCGATGCCGTCGTGCCTGCAGAAGAGCAAGATTATGTTGATCAATTTTTATTTGAATCACAAGTCGGCTACTGCGACAATTTTTCCACGGCAATGGTCGTGCTACTACGGAGTTTAGAGATCCCTGCTCGCTGGGCAAAAGGCTTTTCTCCTGGATCTCCTGCGACAGAAAACGGCATCACTACCTATACCGTTCGCAACTTGAATGCCCACTCATGGGTGGAGGTCTACTTTGACGGATACGGTTGGGTGCCTTTTGAACCGACCCCTAGTTTCCAAAATCCAGATCGTCCCGTGTTGACGCAAGAATCTACTAGCTCCGAAGAAACGCCGACCGCTAGCAGCGAAACAACACCATCGAGCAGCAGGGAAACAGAAAGCAGCGAAACCACGACCAGCAGTTCTGCAACAGCCGCGGTTACCGATGACGTTTGGTTGACTGAGGAGTTGAAACAAACGCTGCGCAATGGCTTCTTTGGAGGCTTAGCTATCCTAGGACTTGGCCTACTTTTCTATTTCCGCCATTCGTTTTTCCGTATTCATTTATGGTTGATCTGCCGCTTTACCAAACAGCCGCTAGTTGCTGCCTATCCTTTGTTTTTACGGCAAACGACGAAAGTTCTGTACCGTAACGAGGCGGAGCCGTTGATCGATTATGCCCAACGACTCGAAGCATTCTATCCACTGTTCCATGGTGATTTTATCCGCTTGACGCAGCAATACGAAGCCTACCTTTACAGCCAAGAACAGCCGGCTGGTCAAGAAGCCTTCTTGAAGCAAGTCGCTGCCCAAATCAGTCAGCTGAAAAAAATCAACTAAGCAGTGAGGAGAAACGACAAAAAAACGTATCGATCAAAGGATCGATACGTTTTTTGCTTTAGGCGTTTCCTTGACGTTTTTGAACGGCAATAATAATCAGTTTCGTGATTTCCATCAAAACAACTGCCACAGCAGCCATTGCGATACATAGACCGACATGTCCTAAAGTGAAGGTTGCTGGAATCGCAAAGACTTCACGGATGCCAGGAATCAAGGTAATGCTGTATAGTCCACCACAAACGACGATTGCCAACCATACCATTTTATTGGCAAAAAGGCCAGCTTGCCAAGCAGTCTCAGTGTTTGAGCGTGCTGGTAATGTTTGCAATGTTCGGCTCCAGATAAGTGTTGAGAAGGCCATCGCTACACCTAATTCAGGTGATTGGTTCATTCCTAACCATTGTGCCAAAATCACGACAGCGGCAATCAAAATACCACGATACGTTACTGAGATCAATGTTTTTCCAGTGAAGATACCAGCATTTGGATCTCTTGGCTGGCGCTGCATGATCGTTGGTTCGGCTTTTTCCATTCCTAGAGCAATCGCTGGTAATGAGTCGTTGACTAGGTTGATAAAGAGCAGCTGCAAGGCAGTAAATGGATTGTCCCAACCCATCACTAAGGCAAAGACGATCGCAATGATCGCACCTAAGTTTCCAGCAAACAAATACGAAATAGCTTTTTTGATGTTGTCAAAGACGTTTCGGCCAACTTCTACTGCACGAATGATCGAGGCAAAGTTGTCATCCGTCAAGACCATCGCCGCTGCGTCTTTGGCAACGTCCGTTCCGGTTCCCATTGCGATCCCGATATCCGCTTGTTTCAAGGCGGGTGCATCATTGACCCCATCCCCGGTCATGGCAGAGATCTTGCCTTTGTCTTGCCAAGCCCGCACGATACGGATTTTGTTTTCTGGCGAAACACGAGCATAGACTGTGATTTTGTCTAATTGATCCGCTAGTTCGGTTTCTGAAAGAGCATCCAATTCCGTACCAGTCAAGGCTAAGTCGCCCTCGGCTGAAATACCGATCTCTTGTGCGATCGCCACGGCTGTCGTTTTGTGGTCCCCTGTGATCATTACTGTTTTGATACCAGCAGATTTAGCATCCGCTACGGCTTGTTTGACTTCTTTACGAGGAGGATCGATCATTGCCATCAAACCAACCAAAATCAGCTCATTTTCATCCTCAAGTGTCAATTCTCGTGATTGGGCATCGGTCAATGGACGGTAAGCAAACGCCAAGACCCGTAATGCCCGTTTTGAGAATTCTTCGTTTTGATGCTGCAATTTCTGCTTGATTTCATCTGTTAAAGGCACGACTTGATCATCGATCAAGACTTTGGTACTGCGGCCAAAGACGATGTCTGGACCACCTTTGGTCAACAATAAATGTTCGCCATCGATCTCATGTAAGGTAGACATCAATTTACGATCAGAATCGAAAGGCAATTCTTGCAAACGAGGAAACTGTTGACGAATTGCCCGATAAGGCTGATTTAGTTTCTCACTGTAATCCAGAAAAGCAATTTCAGTAGGGTCTCCTAGCTTCGCCCCATCTTCACTGATGGCAGCATCATTGGCCAAGACACTGATCTCTACTAAGCGTTTTTCAGGCAATGTCCAGGTAGTTGGTTCATCGGAGAACGTGCCCGTTTGCCCATTTGGTAAATAGTAGTCAACAACGGTCATTTTGTTTTGGGTCAAAGTCCCTGTCTTATCGGTACAAACGATACTCGTTGAACCCAATGTTTCAACCGCTGGTAGTTTTCGAATGATGGCATGACGCTTCGCCATTTGTTTTGTTCCGATCGAAAGAACGATCGTCACGATCGATTGCAAGGCTTCTGGAATCGCTGCAACGGCTACGGCTACCGCAAACATAAAGGCGTTGACTAAGTCTTGTGTCATATCACCTGTTCCGTCACCTAAGAACAACCGTGCGACTTGAACCCCTAAAATAATCAATGAAAGGACTAAGATCGCCAAGCTCAGTTTTTTACTGAAGCTGTCTAATCCTCTTTGCAATGGTGTTTTGTGTTCAACTGTACTTTCCAATAAGCCAGCCACTTGACCGATTTCCGTCACATTACCAGTCGCAGTTACGATAAACCGACCACGTCCATAAGTGACGATCGTTCCACTGAAGACCATGTTGTCACGGTCGCCGATCGGTGCGGTACGATCGATCACACCTAATTCTTTTTCCGCTGGCGTTGATTCCCCAGTCAGCATTCCTTCATCGACCTTCAAAGAACCCTCTTCGATCAATCGACCATCTGCTGGTACATAGTCCCCAGCTTCTAAAATAACGATATCGCCGACAACCAATTCTTTCGCCAGCACACTTTGTTCTTTGCCATCCCGAATGACGTTAGCATCTGGTGCCGACAGGCTTTTCAAAGCGTCTAACGACCCTTCGGCTTTTTTCGTTTGAATCACACTGACGACGGAATTCAACAAGAGTACTGCGAAGATAACGATCGACTCAACGTGGGCACCCATAACCATTTGGATGATTGCCACGATCAGCAAGACGATCACCATCGCATCTTTGAAGGTATCTAAGAATAAGGCAAAGCTAGATTTCTTAGGTGCTTCCTTCAGCTGGTTCAAGCCATTTTCTAAACGCTTGGCTGCCTCTTGCTGCGTCAACCCCTCTGGACTGCTCTGGACCTCTGCCATAATTTCCGAGATTTCTTTTTGATACATTTCTTTCGCCAATTTTTTTGCCCCTTTTAATTTTATTTTCCTTAGGCACTCTGCTAGAAAAAAAGAGACCTAAGACAAGTATACGCTTGTCTTAGGTCTCACCATTTCAAATAATACCAGAAAGCTGTCGCCAGCTTACTTACTGTTGATATTATCGCAGCTTGCGCCACCGGTTACTCCCCTAAGGAATAATAATAAGAATGTATCATTATCATAACGGAAACTTTTGTGCTTGGCAACTATAAAACATCAATTTGAAAATTTTTTGAAAACATTCTTTTTGTTCCCATTCCTTTTTTTCTGTTACACTAAGGAAGAAAGAAATTTGTACGTTACAGGAGGAAAAACGATGGATCTTTTTGATACTTTTACCCGCCACAGCTCTGTCCGAGATTTTCAACCCCGGCCACTATCAAAGGAACTCAAGCAAAAATTAGTAACGGTTGCCCAGAGCGGTTCCAGTTCGAACTTTGTTCAAGCCTATTCGATCATTGAGGTCAGTGATCCTGAAAAACTGGCTGCCATCGAAGAAATTGCCGGTGCCCCAAATTACATCACTCGAACGGGCGTCTTCTATCTTTTTGTCGCCGACTTACATAAACACCAGCAGCTGCTGACCCAAGCAGGGGTGCCTGATACCCACTTAACCACGATGGAACCATTTATTGTGTCTGTCGTTGATACGACCATCGCTGCCCAAAACATGGTAGCTTACGCTGAAGCGCAAGACTTAGGAATTTGTTACATCGGCGGCATCCGCAATGATTTGCCTCGTATCGCAGAACTTGTCGGCTTACCAAAATTGACGTTTCCGTTATTCGGTTTAACGATCGGCTATCCGCAACACAGAAATGAGCCGAAAGTCCGCTTGCCCCAAGAAGCGATCGTAAGTGTCGATCAGTATCAACCGCTGACGCAGGAGCAAACAGCCCAGTACAATCAAACGACAGAAGCCTATTATGCACAGCGCAGCAGCAATCAACAGCAAACCAATTGGCAAACGAAAATGACGGAATTTTTCCGTGAACCGCGACGTCCAGATGTCGCGGCCTTTATGAAGCAACAAGGCTTCTCAGACCACTTCGGTGAATGAGGACACTAATTACCACGGGAAAATAAAAAACGATCTTTGACAAGGAATCTTGTCAGGATCGTTTTTTGCTTGGTGTAAAAAATCAGGTTCAGGCGGCTCTTGTATCTTTGTCATGCTAATTAACGTGTGGCTTCTTGTGCGGCTTCGTTGACGGCAACTGCCTGCTCACATTTTTCCATTAATTCTACTAACGCTTTATCTAACACTGCTTCATTTTCGGAGGTTCGCTGACTGATTTGCGTCATAGGCTGCGCCGCAAGATCCAGCAAATAGGTAGGGATTGCTTCTTTTTCAGCAAAAGTGCCCTTGATCAGCGGCTGGTAGACAGACTCGCCACAGGGTCCGGTTTTGATAAAGGCTAGTTCGAACTGCGCCTTCCCTGACAAACGCAACCGATAGACCCCATCTTTGGTCAGCAGTTTTTCATCGGCAAAGCGTGCCTGTAATCGTGCGAAACGTTCGTAATCCATGGTATCTGCTCCTTTTTGATTCCTTCTTTTCTCTAGTGTAGCAAATTTCTTGTTAGCAAAACATCTTTTTCATAGAGAACGCCTCCTTTTTCCTCGCTCGGTGATTTTTCACTTTACAAGCAGAACAAACGTTCGTATAATTCAAGTGAGGTGAATGTGTATGCCAGCTGCAAAAATCGCTTATGCAAAACAAGAAACCTATGCATTTGAAAAACACTATTATGAATTGGTAAACTTTCCCACACCAGTGGCGCTTTTGTTTGATGAATTCGCACTGACGATGGAGCGCAATCAAAAATCGTATATTGCGATCCCCGCGCGCTATTCCGTCTTAAAGGTTCCGCTCGTCTTTGTTTTTCGACTAGAGACTAAGGATGCGCCTGTTTATTATTATGAGCACGTACTCGCTGAAAATAAGATCATTCGCCGCTACAACCCCGAGCGTAACTATTTGCCCGGCGGAAGATAGACCAATGGTTCAACCCGTTTGCTATACTTAGCGGCTACACTCTCCTGATGCATATCACTGAGCAGCAGTTCGAATATTTGTCATCCAAACGAAACCCCTCTATACTAAAAAGAAAGGGGTTTTTCACAATGACGAAAAAACCGCCGCAAACGTCTGAAGAAAAGGAAGCCGCTTCTAACAATATGGGACTGGGGATCGGTGTCGGAATGGCATTAGGTGCTGCGTTTGGGATGCTGTTTTTTGACAATCTAGCATTAGGCATGGGTTTAGGCATCGCACTAGGGGTAGCGATCGGTGCGGGCATGGATCAAAAAAGCAGCAAAGACAAGAAATAGCTGCAGCAAGGAGCTGTGTTTATCTGTTACAGCTTGCTGCCCAGTAAATACCAAAAAAGCCTAGGTTCTGCACTTGTTGTGCAGGACCTAGGCTTTTTTGCTACTTCGAGCAATATTCTCGAAAGCAGCTGCTTCACAGTTGGTTACAACAGATTTCTTTTCGCCATTTCTGCGCGATACAGTTCATAGACCGCATCACTTTGCTTTGCATGGCTGCGGTAAAAGAGCCCATAAGAGAAAATCGCTTGGAAATTGCTTCCTTGATTTGCTCGTGCTACAGCGTGGTACAAATTCGCCAACTGCTGATCAGACATCTTCCCGCTTTTGATTCGTTTGGCAACTGCTTTTTGGGAAAGGGTAAATAAAATCGTCGTAAATACTTGATAAACCACCCAAATAATCAGAATAACCAAAATAAATTTCACTAAATCAGGCATCACTTTTCAACTCCTTACAAAAAGTAAATCATTCGGATGATTTGATGTCAAAAATAACAGTACGACAATGATTAAAACAATCAGTCGTACTGCTATTCCTTTATTGACTCTATTCATCTAAGTATCAATAAATCGACTCCGCTAAAAAAGAATAGACGGTATCAATGTCTCTTTATTTCGCCAAACGATAGATAGCATCTGCATAGATCACCGCTGCGTTGAATAGGTCATCCAAGCTCATGAATTCATTGGCTTGGTGCATGGTGTCGACATAGCCTGGGAACATTGCGCCATAGGCAACGCCGCGTTTCAATAGACGGCCGTATGTGCCGCCGCCGATGATTTGTTCAAAGCCTTTTTCGCCGGTATGTTCTTCATAAACCGCCAATAAAGTTTCTACCAATGGATCATCTGCTGGCACGTAGTGAGGTTCCATGTTGCGGTCATTGCGAGTAACGGTGGCCCCTTCCATACCGACGGTGCGTTCCACACCGATTTCAAGTCCTTCCGCAGTTACACCTTTAGGATAACGGAAGTTCAAGGCGATAAAATTGTCTGCTTGCGTTCCTGCTTGGTTCGCTTTAAAAGCAAACAAGCCAGCATTCATAGTTAATTTACCCATTTTTTCGTCTTCGTACGCCACACCTAATTTTTCACCGTAGAAATCTTCATGGACATAGGCTGCTGCTGCATGGATGAATTGTTTTGCGCCGCCGCCAAAGGCATAGTTATCTAAGAAGACAGCTAAGAAGGTTCCCGCATTGATTCCTGATTGTGGGCTGGCACCATGGGCACCTTTACCGACTAATTCGATCGTCACTTGTTCATTTTCTGTTTCAATTGTGCCCGTCACTGGATTGGCTTCAACGTAATCGAAAAAGGCTTTTTCGATCGCTAGTGCTTCTTCTGTTGATGGAGCAATGAAGCTTGCTGTTGCCGTTCCTGGTACCATATTTTCTCGCAAGCCAGCAGTAAAGCTTTGCAGCGTGAAGTCTCCTTCATTGTTGCCTTGGAAATGGATCCCTAATGTCACATTTCCTTTTTCTCCATTGATGATTGGGAAATTGGCATCTGGTGAGAAGCCAAAATCAGGCTTTTCTTCATGCTCAAAGTAGTAATCCATATCTGCCCAGCCGCTTTCTTCATCAGAACCAACGACAAAACGGATTTTTTTCGATAATGGCAAGCCTAATTCTTTGATAATCTTCATCCCATAATAGGCAGCCATTGAAGGACCTTTATCATCAGAAGAACCACGAGCATAGATTTTGTTGTCATTGATGACTGGATCATAAGGATCGGTTGACCAGCCGTCACCTGCAGGAACAACATCCATGTGGCCGAAGATCCCTAATGTTTCGTCTCCTTCACCAAATTCGATGTGACCAGCGTAGTTATCGACGTTTTTGACTGTGAAGCCATCACGTTCGCCATAAGCTAGCATGTGTAGCAACGCATCACGAGGTCCAGGACCAAATGGCGCATCCGCAGTCGCTTTATCATCTTCTCTTTCACTTTTCACTTTCAATAGATCAATCAAGTCGTTCAGCAAATCGTCTTTGCGGGCTTCGACCTCTTTTTTCCAATCGATTGTCATAGTGTTCCCTCCATTTCTGTTCTCGCTATTTATGATAACACTCTTAAACCAAAAAAGGAAAAAAAATTGCGCCTTTTTCCATGGGTCTTTTCTATGAAATTTCTAGGAAACAGGTATAATAAATATAACTCGATTTTGATTAACGAAAGGAGTCATTGCATGGAGCAACTTGATTCTGCAATTTTATCCAAAGTGATCCAACAGCGCCCGACAAAAAGCCACAAAGGCACTTTTGGCCGAGCCGTTTTAGTAGGGGGCAACCGCCAATTCGGTGGGGCGATCTTAATGGCTGCGCAAGCCTGTGTGTATGGGGGAACTGGTTTGACCACCGTGATCTCCGATGGCGTCAACCGAACCGCCCTACACGCCCGCTTGCCTGAAGCGATGTTTGTCGATTGGCAGCAAACAGAACTGATCGATACGGTCACCGAATCGGCAGACGTCCTACTGATTGGTCCTGGATTAGGCGAAGGAAAAAGCAATTTTGATCTGCTGCAGCGGATCGTTTCTGCCCAAAAAGAACACCAATGGTTGGTGATCGATGGTTCGGCGATCAATTTGGCTGCCAAATATCCGCTGATCATCCCCTTTCCTGAACAAGTCGTCTTCACGCCGCATCAGATGGAATGGCAACGGCTCAGCGGACTGGCAATTGCCGACCAGACAGAGGAAAACAACCAGCAAGCCCAACAAAAACTCGGAAGTCTGGTAGTCTTAAAAAGCCATCGCACACAAATTTACGGCAGCAGCATCGCCCAAAATCCCCTCGGAACACCCGCAATGGCGACTGGCGGCATGGGTGATACGCTGGCAGGCATGATCACCAGCTTTTTGGCACAGTTTGAAAAAACAGAGGAAACGATCCACGCGGCTGTCTATCTCCATAGCCTGATTGGCGAAGCATTGGCAAAAGAGCACTATGTCGTTTTGCCGACACAAATCAGTGCCGCATTGCCTCAATGGATGAAAAAGCACCAAGCATCCGATCTAGAATGATTTCTGATAAACCATTCATCAAAAAAACGTCCCTTTCTGCATTTATCGAAAGGGACGTTTTTTCCAATGGTCAGCTAATTGTTAAAATAAACCACTCGCACTTCATACGGCGCCAAGGTTGCTGTTTGAGGGACTGCTTGATTGGTCTCTAAATCAACGACTTCTTTGATCAAGTCCAATGTCTGCTCTTTCTCAGAAAAATTCATGATGAAAAAGTACGTTCGTTCTGGACTGATCCTGCCTTGGATCGAGACTGCAGGATTGGCATGCGCGATCCTTTCCTCTGCCAAGGACAGCTCACCGACCAAAGAGGCATAAAACTGTTCGAAAAAGTCATAGTTGGTGCGAGCCGCCAGATAGTAGGCAGTGCCTGCACCAAAGGCATTTTTGGTGATCGCAGGTGTTCCTTGGTAAAAATCCGCTTGATACTCCCCTAGCACCTCCGCTGTTTCGGCTTCAATGATTGCAGAATAGTCCCGTGTTTCAAAGGGCTGTCCTTGAAAAACCACTTGATTGTGTTCAGTGTCAAAAAGAGTTTCCAGCTCCAGCACGTTGATGCCTAATAACCCTCGCAACGGCTGTGGCAAGCCCCCCAGATACAACAGGTCGGTTTCATTGACCATGCCGCTAAAGTAACTGGAAATCAAGGTACCACCGGCTTGTGTATACTGGCAAAGTTTTGCCATCGTCTCTGATGTCATCAAGTAAAGCATTGGAGCGATCACCAACTGATAGTCAGAAAAATCTTGCTCTGGCGTCAAAATATCGACAGCGATGTCTTGTTCCCAGAAATAACGATAATGCTCCTGCAACGTTTGCGGATACCGTCTGGTTGGTCGACCAAACCCGCCGCCTCGCTTCAATGCCCAGTTGCTTTCCCAGTCAAAAAGGATCGCCACTGCTTTTTTTCTTGTGGTTCCTTGAATCTCTTTGATTTTTTCCAAGCGCTTGCCGTAAGCCGCAACTTCTTTGAAGACCCGATTCTCCGTGGAATCATCATGTCCCACGACTGCTCCATGGAATTTTTCTGAATTGCCGCGGGATTGGCGCCATTGAAAATACAAGGTACTATCTGAGCCGTGAGCGATCTGCTGCATAGCACTCAACTGATGGACACCAGGCTTTTTCGCTTTATTAAAGGAATGCCAGTTAACAAAACTCGGCGTGCATTCCATCACTAAAAAGGGCTGTTTCTTCAATGACCAGTATTGATCATGTACATAGGCGGATTTCATCGCTGTCGCTGCCAAGGATTCAAAGTTGTTGTTCCAATCAGGGTAACTATCCCAGCTAACGATGTCCACATGACGAGCGAACTTGCTGTAGTCAATGCCTTCTAAAGGAATAAAATCTTGAGTAGCATGTCCTTCCGCCATAAAATTCGTCGTCACAGGAATGTCCGGTGTCAGCTGACGGATCGGCGCACATTCATGCAAATAAAAATCGATCGTCCTATCTGTGACAAATCGTTTCCAATCAAGATCCATGCCATGCACTTTGTGTTCCCCTAAAGGTGAAGGTGGTAAAACCTGCGACCAATCAGAGTACGTACCGCCCCAAAAAGAAGTCCACCAGGCATGATTCAACGTGGCTAAATCACCATATTTTTTTTGCAGCCAGCTGCGCCAGTTTTCCTGACAATAGGAGCAAAAGCATTCCCCAGAGTACTCATTGGAGATATGCCACATGGCTAATGCCGGATGCTTGCCGTAACGTTTTGCCAACTGCTGATTGATTTGCGTCACCTTTTCCCGATAGATCGGTGAAGAGTAACAGTGATTGTGGCGAAACCCATGGGTATGTTTTTGCCCTTGGGCGTTGGTCCGATTGACTTCAGGATACTTTTGGCTTAGCCATTGAGGCCGCCCACCGCTAGGAGTGGCCAAAATGACTTTGCCGCCGATGCCATGGATCTGATCAAACACTCGATCCAACCAGTCAAACTGATAAACGCCTTCTTGCGGCTCTAAGGCACTCCAAGCAAACACCCCTAATGTGACGGTGTTGACATGGGCTTGCTGCATGTAGGCAAGATCCTTTTGCAAGATTTCTGGATAAGCCAGCCATTGATCGGGGTTGTAATCCCCGCCATGCATAAACTGCTGATCAAACAATTGATTGCTCATCATTCTACTCCTTTTTTGGCTTGTAAATGGTAGACAAATGATTGAAAATCGCCAGTGACTTGCGCTGTTCCATGGTTGACGGCATTAAACTGATAGGGTTTACGCAACCCTAATTGCCTTAACAGCTGACCAGAGACAGTTTCGCCATTTATCTGATACACCTGTTGGGCATTAAGAAAGGCTGCGGGCAAAAAGTCTTCCGCCGTCGGATTGGCTTGTGCCAACACGCGAAAGAAAGCAATCAAGGCTTCTTCGTTTTGCGGATCATACACTGCCCAAGTCGTTTCATTGGCATGGTCCAACTGCTGCAGCTGGTAAAAAGTGCCAAAGGTCAGCAATTGCCGCTGTTTTTTATAAAAGACGATTTGGGATTTGATCGCCTGCTTTTCAGCTTCAGACAAGTGAAAGAGATCGAGTTCATACCCCAAAGGCCCAAACATTGCGACGGTTTGCCGAAAGGCTAAAGACGTTGCCCGGCCGACTTGGTGGTTTGGTGCCGCCGACACGTGATTGCTGAAGGAGGACAAAGGATATCCTAACAACGTTCCGCTTTGGATGGCTAAACGTTCCACTGCATCACTATCATCACTAGGCCAAATCTGCGGACTGTAAAATAAGATCCCTAAATCGTATCTGCCCCCGCCGCCAGCACAGCCTTCGATCAAAAGGGTCGGAAACGCAGCTAAGATTTTTTCATATAAGCGATAAAGACCTAAAATGTAGCGATGATAAAACTCCGTCTGAGAAATACCCTGTTCTGCTAAATAGGGAGAGTAAGCTTCAGTGATATTGCGGTTCATATCCCATTTGATGTAATCTAGCTTGGTTTCAAGGATCACTTTTTGCATCGCTTCGAAAATCGCCTCAACCACTGCTGGATTGGCAAAATCCAACACGTATTGCCCGCGCCCCACAGAGATCCGCTCATAAGGATGCTTGACTACCCACTCAGGATGCTCTTGGTACAACTGACTATCTGGCGAAACCATTTCTGGTTCAAACCAAATCCCCAGTTGCAGCTGCATGGCATGAATTTTCTCAGCAAAAGACCCGATTCCTTTTGGAAATTTGGCAGGGTCCGCCACCCAATCGCCTAATGAACTGCGGTCGTCGTTGCGTTTTCCAAACCAACCATCGTCAAGCACAAAGCACTCCATCCCTAACGCCTTGCTTTCATGGGCTAAGGTCAACAGCTTCTCTTCATTAAAATCAAAATAAGTCGCTTCCCAATTATTAAAGACGATCGGCCGCTGCCGCTTTTGCCAATAAGGGGCAATCACATGCTTTTCGATAAATTGGGCGGATTCTTGACTCAAGCCATTCAGACCAGCAGCGGTGAAGGTGAAGAGGCATTCTGGGGCTTCAAAAGTTTCTCCTTGTGAAAGCTGCCAGCTGAAATGCTCAGGATGTATCCCCAACATCAATCGAACGTTGTCCCATTCATCCATTTCCGCTTGCGCCAAAAAGTTGCCCGAATAAATCAGGTTGGCACCATAGACGTGACCAGTGTCATTGGTGGCTTGCTGTTCTTTTAAGGCGACAAAAGGATTGTGCTGATGACCAGACGCTCCTTTTAACGAGCCGACACTGATCGTCCCTTGGGTCAAAGGGACCGTCTTGATATGCCGTTCTTTCAGCCATGCGCCTGAAAGATGCAGCAGTTCAAAATCGCGATTTTTCAGCTCCAAGACACCACTCAAAAAGCGCTGGATGGTTCTAGGCTTGCTCCCCGTATTGGTCAGTGTTTGCTGCCGCGTGATGGTTCCTGATCCTTTGAAGATCGTATAGGTGATCGCCATTTCCAGCTGCCGCTCTTGATCTACTAATTCAAAGACGATGCTTTGGCTTTCATCAGCAGAAGCAAAGCTGGCTGGTTGCGCCAGCTTTCGTTCTTTGCCCTCAAAACAGTGAAAAGCCACAAGTTTAAAATCAACATAAAGTGGGGTTTCTTCCTCAAAAACCGACACTGCCCCTTCTCGAAAATCAGAAGTCCCATACGTTGGCAATTCTTGAAAACGGTCCGCCAAGGTAAAAAGATTGTCTGCTTCAAAAAATTTGACGGTTCCTGCCGATTTATTCTCTTTTTTCTCAAGGTACGCTTGATCAAATGGCGCCAGTGTGCCTAGAGATGGCCCAAAATAGACATGACCCAGTTGCTGATTTGGTAACACATTGATGATATAACTGATTTTTTCATTGTATAAGTGAAAGAGTTGTTCATTCCTAATTTCTATCATTGCTATCCTCAATTTCCCCATTTTTTTCATTTGTCCCTGCTCGTTGACAAGCTGCTTCAAGATAACGCAAGCGTTTTTTGACGCCGCGATTGAAAAAGAATTTATAAAACAGCGCCGCCAGCATAAAACTGTAGGTTGTTTTCTGCTGCTCAAAACGGCTTTGTTCCGAATACGTGACTTGCAGCTTCCCTTTTCGTCCTGGAGCAAAACTGTACCGTTGATCGATCACTCCTTCTTCATGGGTCGTACGAAGCCACAGCTCATCCGAGGCAATTTTTTTGACCGTCATGACGGCAGGTACCAACCGCGGGGCGGTTTTGGTTTGGATCATCGTTTCAATACGGCAGCCTTCCCCGAACGGTTCTTGGGCTTGTTTGGCTAGAAAGAATTTCTCTTGTTCCGCCAATAACACACGGGAAAAGTCCGTAGGTGTGGTATTCATTTGATAACTGCAAGACAATGTATCGGTTCTCATCACAAATTCCTTTCTAAAGGGTGCGCTATTGCATTCCTTTCCGTTTCTGGGCTTATCTTTCTTCTACCCTTTGATTGATCGTTTCAGATGTCGCTTGTTCATTTAATGCCGCTTCCGCTTTTTCTTCTTTCAAGTACCCGCGATCCATTACGATCAAGAATGGCACCCAAATCAAGGTCATTACGGCAACCGTCACTAACTGTAAGATTGCGCCGGCAACAGAACCCGTGCCTAACCAACCAGATAAGAAAACAGGGGTCGTCCAAACCACCGTTGCTCCGATTGGCCGCGGCACCAAGCCTGCGGCGATCGCAAAGTAAGAGATCGTCGTACTGGCTAATGGCGCTAAGATCCATGGGACAAAAGCGATCGGGTTCAAGACGATCGGCAAACCAAAGGTCATCGGTTCAGATACGTTGAAAACAGATGGAGCGATCACCGTCTTCATTAATTTTTTCATCCGAATCGAACGAGCGATAAAGAAGGCCATTGTAATCGAGATCCCCAGCTGCATTCCTTGATTGACGAACACGCCCATAAACGTAGTGTTAATGATATGGGGCAATTGTTCAGCCCCTGCTTTGTAAGCTTCATAGTTTTCAATCGCTAACGCATTCATGATTGGATCGATCACCGCATTGACCACTAGTGTCCCGTGAATCCCAAACCACCAGAAGAATTGGGTGAACAAGACGGCGATCAGTACTGCTGGCAACGTACCGCCTAAGCCCATCAATGGTTTTTGCAAAATCTCATAAACGAAATCAACGGCATTGCCCCATGAAGTAAAGGTGAACAAGTAGCGGATCAAATTGAAAAGGAACAACGGTGCCGCCCCAGGAATGATGGCGACAAATGATTCTGCGATCATTGGCGGAACCGAATCTGGCATTTTGATCGTCAGCCCAGCCGCACTGATTTTGCAATAGATCTGCGTAGCGATAATGGCCGTGATGATTCCGACAAACATTCCCTCAGCCCCTAATTTCGACAAGGGGATCACTGTACCTAACTCTTCGGATGAGCCAAAAGGCAGCAGCATCAAAAACGAAGACAGTGAGATGGCACCCGCAAATAATTTGGCTTGTCCATACTTGCCAGCCAACTGATAGCCGATCCCAAAAACAACGAAAATAGCGGTGATACTCATGGTCGCATTTCCGATAGGACCAAAAAAGTCGTTTAGAAACGTGATGAATCCCTCTGGAAGTTTTTCCGAGAGTCCGAAAGTAGCAGGCAGATTTTGAATAATAATCATAATTGACGCAAACATTGTTGCAGGAAAAGCGACCATAAACCCATCACGAAGACTTAACAAGTATTTGTTGTTGGCAATGATCTGAGCAAAAGGCACCATCTTTTCGGCTAATTTATCAATAAACTTCATTTCGTTTTCTCCTTTATTTTTAACTGTAAACGTTTACTACAATCAGTATAGTTGTTTAGTTAATGTTTACACAACCCCTAAAATAAAAAAAGATCAGACGTCACTGATCTTTTTCGGCAATCGATTCTCTAATGATCAATTCACTGCCACAAACGACGCGAACAGGCATCGTCCGCACCCCAAGGATTTTATTTTTCGCTAATTCGACACTCATCTGCCCCATCTCTTCAGCTTTCATCTTGACGGAAGACAGTGCGGGCGTCATAAATTGCGCCATTTCGATATCATCAAAACTAACGACTGACACATCTTTAGGAATCGATAGCCCCGCTTCAGCGAGTGCCTTGTAAACCCCGACAGCCATAGGATCGCTGGCAACGACGATCGCTGTGGGGCGAGGATTCATTTGCGCGATCTGCTGACCAAAATGCAAACCAGTCTCTGGTGACCATTTCCCCTGCAGCACGGTTGTGAACTTTTCCAATTTATTGAGCAGCATCCATTGGCGATAATTTTCTGCTCGAATCTCTTGTTCATCGTAAACGACTTCGCCAGAAATCGTCACTCGGCTGGCAACACCGCCCACAAAGGCAATATTCTCATGGCCCTTCTCTTTTAACAACGTGAGGATCTGGTGAGTCTTTTGGGCAAAATCGGTTTGGATGCAATCGTAGCTGGGTGCTTCACTATAATTATCCACCAGGATAATATTGGCATTTTGCTGACTGATCTCTGCCAAAGCATCGCTGGTCATCTCTCCAATAATAATGACTGCGCCATACTTCGCCAATTGTGCCAAATCTTTTTGAGGCTCCCGCATGGAAAAGGCCCGAATCGTTTTTAAGCGCCACTTCGCCGCTTCTTTTTCGATCCCATTGCGGATCATCATAAAATACGGATCGTTTCTTTCCGACTCTCGATCGTGGCGGGTAATGATGGCAATCGTGTTTTGGTCGCCGACTTCACGGGAATGGGGTTGATTTTTTTCTTTTGAATAATTCATTTGGTTGGCGATCTCAATGACTCGTTGACGCGTGTGTTCATTGATACTGAAGGTTTCATCATTGTTAAGGATTCTAGAAACGCTTGCTACCGACACCCCGGCTAATTTCGCGATATCTCTCATACTTGCCATAGCTGCACCTCATCTGTTTACTGTTTACTAAATTTACATTCAGCATAGGCATAATTTTTGGCTCTGTCAACCTTCTTTTCACAAAAAAACCGAAACTCCTTAGCTTTTCACTAAGGAAGTTTCGGGATACCCATTTGTTTTCTATTTGAGCGCTTGGTCACAGAGCACGACATTGACTAAATACAAGGTGCTGATTCCTAAGACCAATAAGTAGACTGGACCAAACAGCAAAAAGGTCAAGACAAGCGTCACTGTTGCTAAAAGATGCGCCAGTACTCGTTTGGGTGAACGAGTAAACTGATAAAAACTATAAAACAATGAGCTGGGCTGCTGCGGATAGGTGTGAAGCAGCCTCGTTTGATAAAGTAAGACCAAGCAAAACAAGCCAAAGGTGAACGCTAACGCGTAACTAGCGATCTGAAACAGCGGGTGCTGCAAACGGCTAAAGATAAAGCTGTCCGCCAAAAGCAGCAGGAAGAATAGACTGAGCAAACGGTCTTGCCCTTTTCTTGTTGTCCACTGTTGATGAAATGCCTGCTGAAAACGAGCTTTGCTGCTTGCCTCCAAGCCATCGTTCCGCAGTTCCGTCAACGTCTCGATCAATGCTCGACTAGCGGTGGTACTCGTGATCAAAGGCAAGGAATACAACAGCCACATGCCTTGTAAAACCAGTAAATGCGGAAGCCAGTTGATGCCAGTCAACAGCGCTTGGTTTAAGCGTTGCGGGGTAACTTTTGTTCTCATCCTTTGGAGCCTCCCGTCAGATCCATTCCCTCAATAAAGTAGCGTTGAGCGAGGAAGAACAGCAAGATCGTCGGCAATAGCACAAGCGTTGCTCCTGCCATCAAGTAGTTCCACTGGGTCGTTGATTGGTTTTGGAAAACTTGCAGGCCAATCTGCAGCGTGTACTTTTCTTGGTTTTGAATATACAGTAATGGTCCTAAGAAATCATTCCACGCCCCATTGAAGGAGTTGATGGCAATCGTGATCAGCGCGGGTTTCGTCAATGGGATCATTAGATGGCTCCAAATATAAAGATGATTGGCGCCATCGATCTTAGCGGCTTCGATCAATTCATTGTTGACAGACAAGTAAAACTGCCGCATCAAGAAAATGTTAAAGGCGTTGCCGAAAAACGCTGGAACGATCAGCGGCAGATAGGTGCCGACCCAGCCGATTTTGGAAAACAAGACATATTGCGGGATCATCGTCACAAAGCCAGGAATCATCATGGTAGACAAGACGAGGGCAAAGATCAGATTTTTTCCTGGAAAGGCCAATTTTGCAAACCCGTAGGCAATGAAGGAATTTGATAAGACATTCCCGAAGACTACTAAGACAGTAATGAATAAGGTGTTTTTTGCATACTGCCAAAAAGGAAAGGCGTTGATGGTCTCCAAATAATTGCCAAGATTGATTTCTTCTGGGAAAAAGGTCGGCGGGTAACGCACGATCTCCTCCATCGGTTTCAATGACGTAAAGACCATCCATAGCAACGGAATCAGCAGCACGATCCCGATGATCGACATCACCACATAGCTGATGATTTTTTTGACTCGCTGTTGGCTTGATTTGCTTCGTGTTATTGTCGTCATTTCCATTAGCTGCCACCTCCGGTATAGTGAACCCAGCGTGGTGCCAGCTTGAGATTGATAAAGGTCAAGACTAAGACGATCAAGAACAAGATCATCGACATGGCCATCGCATAGCCCATATCAAAGGCGACGAAGGCTTTGTTCCACATATGCAAATTATAGAAGAGCAGCGAATTTGCAGGACCGCCGGTACCATTTTTGGTCATCACGTATGCTTCTTGGAAAATTTGAAAAGAACCGATCGTTGAAGTAATCACATCATAGAAGATGATTGGCGTGATCAAAGGGATCGTAATATTTTTGAATTTCGCCCAGACTCCCGCCCCATCGATCTCAGCCGATTCGTACAGCGTCGGTGAAATATTTTGCAAGGTAGCTAGATACAAGAGCATCGCGCCCCCCGAACTCCAAATCTTCATCAAAATCAACGCTGGTTTCGTCCATTCGGGATCAAACAGCCATGCTGGACCTTTGATATTGAACCAGCTCAAGAAGGTATTGATCAATCCTGCGGAAGGAGATAATAATTGCATCCATAAGACGTAGACGGCAACCCCTGAAAGGATCGCTGGCAAGTAAAAGGTGGTTCGGAAAAAACTGATTCCGCGGATTTTTTGATTCAATAAAGTGGCTAGAAAGACACTGAACAACGTGGTTAAGGGAACATTGAAGAGTACAAAATACGCCGTGTTATAGAGAGATTTCCAAAATAGGGTATCTTGCGTAAACATGCGGGTAAAGTTCTTAAAGCCGATAAAATTCATTTTCGAAGTCAGATTGTAATCGGTAAAGCTTCCTACGAAGGAAAACAGCATGGGCCCTAACATAAACACCACGAACCCAAGCAAAAATGGTGCTACGAAGAAGTAGCCCCAAAGAGCTTCTTGCCGTTTACTTTTTGAACGCTTCTTTGGCATTCCTTCCACTCCATTCTATTTTTACTCATTGTTTGTTCAAGAAAACATGTCCGCTTCGCAAAGCAGAAAGCAAAGCCCAGTCCGCTAACCGACTGGACTTTCCTTCTTTTTTAAAAACGCTCGTTTTGAAGTTTATTTGTTTTGCTCAACAAGATCTTCCACCGCTTTTTGCGCATCTGCCAACCCTTCAGCCGGTGTTTTGCTGCCTAGCATGATTTGGTCGATCTGTTCATTGACAAGACTGCTGAAGTCAGGCGCTGTCAATGGCACAGGCGTGATCACCGTATTGGCAAAGTTTTCATCCGCCATTTGGTAGATCATTTGGCCGTTTTCATCTAGATTGTCGTTGTTGACCAAGTTTTCGTTGGCTGTCCGATTCGCCATGATATCAAAGCTCTTCTCACCAAATTTCTCTTGAACTTCTGGTGTCGACAAGTATTTGATAAACTCATAGGACGCTTCAGGATCTTTGGCACCGTATGGCACTTCTAGGACGAACCCGCCGCCCCATGACCAGTGACCAGAGCCGCTTTCTTTTTCAGGAATTTGAATGACCCCAAATTCAAAGTCATCTGGTGCATTTTCCGCCAAACTTGAGTAGTAGTTGATGTTTTGCGCACGCATCGCCACTAATCCAGAAATGAATGGATCGGCAACCCCTGAACCAAATTCAGCTTCTAAGCGATTGATGGTATCTTGACCATAATACTCTTGCCAGTCTAAGATCCATTCCAACGCTTCCACTTTGTTGTCTGTATCGATTTTGACGTTCTCATCCTTGTCAAACCAGCTGACGCCATCGTCGGCATTCAACGCCCACACGTCAGCGCCTAAATTCCACAATGGGTAAAAGCCGATCCGCTCAAAGTCATCACCGTTTTTGACATCTAATTTACGAGCAACTGTTTCTAACTCCTCCCACGTTTGTGGCAGTTGCTCTTCACTGATACCAGCCTCTTTAAAGAGTGTCTTATTGTAGAAAATCACTTGCGTATCTGTATTGAAAGGAACGGCATAGGCATCCCCTTCGTATTCCACTGTATCCCATAATTGCGGATAAAATTCATCAGAAAAGCCCTCTTCGATATACTCACTTAAATTCGTTGCTTGCTGCGCTTCTGCCCGCTGAGCAACAGAATTGATATCTTGTACAATAACATCAGGCGGATTGCCAGCAGTGATCGACGACAGTGATTTTGTCCAAATATCGCCCCAAGGCTGGTAGCTGTATTTGACCTCGATTTTATCTTGTGACGCATTAAAATCATCAATAATTTCTTCAATTACTTCTTGTCTTGCACCAGACCCCCAGAAGGACCAAAAGTCCAACGTCGTTTTGCCATCTGCTGACTCATTCCCCGAGGAATCAGCGGTTTCACTGTTGCCGCATCCTGACGCCAGTACACCAACTGAAAAAAGCAAAGTCCCCATATAAAATAACTTTCTCATTTAACCTAACCTACTTTCATTTATTTTTAATGTACTATTTAAAAGCTATCACTACTTCTTCTTTTCAGCAAACAAAAAGCATCGTTATTCGAATAAAAAAATAACGTTTTTACCGTTTCTCGACAAGAAGAGCGTTTTCTTTGAAAATATAAAAAAAGTGGGGCATCATAGAAATAGCACCTATTTTTCAACCTCACGTCAGACCATTTGAAAAACGATGTTTATAGAAAGGGAGTAACCACATGCTAGTCATTGTCGATATGCAAAACCAAATTCTCGATGAAGAGAACGAAGCGCATGTACCAGATGGCGCCGCTCTCGTCAAACGAATCGCCAAGCGTCTAGAACAAGCGCGGGCGAATGGGGAGTACATTTTACACACCCGCGACATTCCAATCGAAGTAAAAGGAACGCCTGATGAAGAAGCCGATGCCCTGCAGCTGATCCCAGAACTTAAGCCTCTCGAAAATGAAAAAGTCGTCAAGAAATACTATTACAGTATTCCACCTGAGGTCTTGATCGACATTAAGAAAAATCTATTTGAACCTGAAGAAGAAAAGAAAATCGAAATCACCGGTGTTGAAACCAACATCTGTGTCCTTTCCAATACCATCGAGATCCAAAGCGCCTTTCCTGACGCTGATTTTACTATCAATAAAACATTAGTCGCTGGTAAAAACCACGAGTCACAAGGACTCGACATCTTACGAGACTTCAATGTCCAAATCATTGATGGCACAAAACAAAACAATGACCAATAGGTAACGAAAGCTCCCTGTTCAAGGAACAGAGAGCTTTTTCAATTTGATTATTCATTTAATTCATTGAGCCATCTAATAGCTCGGTCGGAATTTCAATCCGAACCTCATTTTCAGTCTGACAGTTTGGACATACGAAGGTTCCTTCGATGGCTTCCTTCACTTCCCCGTAAGCATAATGAATAGCGATTTCATCTTCTGCCAATTCATTCGTTTCCAACGGTGGTACCATGGTTAATTGCCCCTCGCTGTCTTCTTGTAAATGAACGACCAGCTTCCCATCAAAGTTTTCATTGCAATTGGTGCAGGAAGCTTTTCCTCGAATCGTTAGATCCATGATCATCCCCCTCATTTCTTGTCACTGGTTGATGCAGGTTCCGTTAGATACTCGTAACGCATGCATGCTTCACTTTAATAGTGTCACGCTTTCACTTTTTTAGCAAATCATCTGTTTTTCTTTTTTTAAACCATTGATGAAGAAAAAACAAATCAACCGTTTTGAGCGTTTTCGTTGTCAAATCGTTAAAATCCTTGCAGAATTAAATTATCTGTTACTAAAAAGTAAAAACGTGTTGTTGAAAAAATTAGTGATTGTCCGAACTTATCTGAACAAACAAGGAGGAAAAATGATGCAAGCAGTAACTTGGCAAGGAAATCAAAAAATGGACGTTCGCCGTGTAGAAGATCCAACGATTTTAGAACCGACGGATGCGATCATCCGAATCACCGCAACCGCAATCTGCGGCTCTGATCTCCACCTTTACCACCATGGCGGCTCGGTTTTGGAAGAAGGCTATGTCGTTGGTCACGAACCAATGGGTATTGTCGAAGAAGTTGGCAGTCAAGTACAGAAACTAAAAAAAGGCGACCGCGTCGTCATCCCTTTCAATATCGGTTGCGGCCATTGCCACTTTTGTCAAAATGAAATGGAAAGCCAATGCGACAATTCTTCAGAAGATACATTGTATGGTGGCTTATTCGGTTTCGGAAAAATGAACGGCAACCACTGGGGCGGTCAAGCCGAATTCTTGCGCGTACCTTTCGCAGATTTCACCTCGTTTATCGTACCTGAATCAACGATCCCTGATGAAAAAGTATTGTTTTTATCTGACATCTTACCTACAGCGTATTGGAGCGTCCAAAACGCTGGCGTCAAAAAGGATGATACCGTGATCGTCTTAGGCTCAGGCCCAGTTGGGTTGTTTGCCCAAAAATTTGCCGTGATGGCAGGCGCTAAGCGGGTGATTGCCGTGGATCCTGTTGCTCATCGCTTAGAAAAAGCCAGCAGCTACAATCAAGTCGAAACATTCCAATTGGATGATTTGGCTACTAGTGCTGATGAACTGTATGAGCTGACCAAAGGTGGCGCTGATGTGATCATCGACTGTGTTGGGATGGATGGTTTAGAACCCGTCAAAGAAAAAGCCAAAAACCTAGTCAGCTTGCAAAGTGGCACGATCTCACCGATCCAGATGGCCGCCAAAGCAGTCAAAAAATTTGGTACCGTCCAAATCACTGGCGTTTACATGACACCAGCTTCTTCTTATCCATTGCAAGAATTCTTTATGCGCAACATCGATGTCAAACACGGGCAAGCACCTGTGATCCATTTGATGCCAAAAATTTATGATATGATTGCGGACGGCTTGTTTGACCCGTCACAGATCATCACCCACACGATGCCTTTAGCTGATGCTGCAAAAGCGTATGAGATTTTTGACAAAAAAGAAGACAAGAACATCAAAGTTGTCTTGAAACCTTAGCACAAATAAAGGAGCAGTGATGGCACCTATGCCAAAAATCAAACGGAGTGAACATCAATTCGATCCGGGAAAAGAAGAAGATGTGATCATCAAGGCAAGCCGCTTTCGCATCTACTTTCAAAATCGCTACATGTTGATCTCACTTACGAATGATATTTTGACGGGCTTGTTTTATATTTTCGGGAGTATCGTTTCATTAACTAGTTTGCCTGCGATATACGGAACGATCGCCTATTTGATCGGCGGAGTCTTTTTGACCATTCGCCCGCTGATTAAAATCGTTCGCCATGTCTATATTTATAATGAGCGCAATCAAGACGGCGAGAAAGAAAAAGATGTCACCATCACCGACGATGAAAGTTGATGGGACGACAACTAGAGAGGAGTTTCCTATGTTAAAAACATTTGATGGGATCGCACTGACCTTATTGATCATCGGCGGTATCAATTGGCTGCTAGTCGGCGCCTTCGATTTTGACCTTGTCGCCGCGATCACCGGCGGCAGCACGTCGATCATTGCCCGCGTCATTTATATTCTAGTTGGGATCAGTGCATTGTATAGCCTGAAATTCTTTCCAGCTATCGCCCGCCAACAAACCCTCGACTAATTGAAAATAAAACCTGCATCTGCGGTGTCCTGACCCTAAAAAGTTAGATTTTTGGTCTAACTTTTTGAGGTCGCATCTGTGGATGCAGTTTTTTTGTCTACAATCATTGAAAAAAAACACCAGTTGTACTACTCTTGTATTTAACCTACTATTTTCGAAAAACAAAAAGGACGTGACTCATGACCCCACCTACTAGACCCTCACTGATACGTCGGATACTCGGCTGGATACTTTTGCTATTGATTTTCTTATTTATTCTAAGTATTATTGGCGGAATCATTGTTTTAAATAACCTCACCATCGCGGAAAACTGGTTTGGTCTGAATGAATACCAAGTCGTTGAAACCAGGCATCAGATCATTCGTTTGTTCCCCTACTTTTGGGTAGCAGGGATCCTGCTGGTCTTTTTGATCGGTCTGATCATCGGCCTCAAAAAACACAAAAAATCGCCATTTTACTGGTTATTCTCATTGCTCTTGCTGCCAGCGATTCTCTTTTGTATTGGCGTAGTTTCCACCTTTTTACCTGTAGACCGCCAACTCTTTCGAGAAGAAACCAGTGCCAAAGAAATTATGGCGGCGCTGCCAAATCAATCTTCATTCAAGGACAAAGAGCTGCAACTGGTCAGCTATAGTTTTCACATCCGCAATGTCCCGCTGAAAAGCGGCATTTATGCAGTTGCGCGAGTGATCAATCCAAACACAGGCCTGCAAGACGAGTATTGGTATTACCCAGAAAATCTGTTGACCAAATGGAAAAAAGACGACGATACGATCGAGCTTTCGATGGAAGATACCATTGCCTTTGATGCCATCGATTGGGGCGTCATCCCCAAGATCATCAAGGATTCTGAGGCACGAGCAGCTCAGCTGGATCACTATGTCCCTGGCATCAGCATCGTCATTTTAAACGGCTTCCAAGGTGAATGGACTTGGACCGTTGGTTTAAATGGGATTCGTAATCGCACCGAGATCAATTATGTTTATGATCTCAAAGGAAATTATCAATCCGAATGGCAATAAAACAAGCGGCACCTATCCACGTGAATAGGTGCCGCTTTTGCTTTTATCGGTTTACTGATCCAAGTCTTTGACACACCGAAACCCTAAATTATAGGCTGCCGACATCCCAGAATTACCATTTCTAGCGGCAATTCGGTATCGTTTGCAATAGGATTCGTGGCACAAAAACGAACCGCCGCGAGTCGCATACAGTTGATCATCTTGTGTTTGATTCCTTACCCAAAAGGTTTGTCCCGTCTGTTGTTGAAACTGTGTCAGCGGGATGCGGGCAGGATTGACGCACCATTCCCAGACGTTGCCGATCACTTGATAGAGACCAAAGCCGTTGGGCTCATACCATTTCGCTGGCGCTGTATTGGCAAAGCCGTCTGCTCGCGTGTTGCTTTTTGGAAACTCTCCTTGCCAAATATTGCAATGATAGGTATTTTCTGCCAAAAATTCCCTTCCCCAAGGATATTTTTCAAAACTTGTCCCGCCTTTTGCAGCGATCTCCCACTCTGCTTCTGTCGGGAGGCGTTTTTTTGCCCATTGGCAATAGGCGATCGCATCGTTGCGAGACACCTGAACCACTGGGTGATCCATCCGCTGGGCAATCGTTGAATCAGGTCCTTCAGGATGACGCCAATCTGCGCCACTAACTGCGTACCACCAAGCCATATTCGGTATCTTTTGACTGCGGTGTTTCGTTTGCTCACTTAAAAAATAGTGAAAAACGAACGACCAGCCAAAGCGCTCGGCTTCTGTGACATATCCTGTTGCTTCCACAAAAACTTGGAAAGCTTGGTTCGTCACCGTCGTGGCATCAATGGCAAATGCTGGGCTGTCGAGGCTGATTTGCGGTCCCTCAAGATCCTCGGCAAAGCCGTCCATCGTATTCGTGCCGATTCGATAAGTTCCTGCTGGAATCGTGGGCATCTGCTTGCCTCCTTTTTACAATAATTGATAGCCATTGTACAGATTAATCAGTAACACCAGCACGATCACAGTTTGAAATACCAGTGTCACTCGCTGCGGTGACAGGACGTTGCTGGCCTTGGCGCCTAACAGTCCTCCCACGATCGCGGCTGGAATAACAAACCACAAAATTTGCAGATCATACGCACCAAAACCTGTCGTAAAAGCGATCGTCAAAATTTTCGCCAGCTGTGAGAAAAAAATCGTACAAATTGAATAAATCGTCGCCTCTTTGATCGGCATGGCAAACAGCAGCATCAATAAAGAAACATTGATGGGTCCGCCGCCTATCCCCAGCAAACTGGCTAGAAAGCCGAGAATCAAGCCACAAGCTGCATACCAGCCGACTTTTTCCAACGCAAACCCGCGCCAGTTATATTTTGTATACAAAAAAGCAAACAATAGTGTCAGCACGGTCACAAGGATTTGGATCAGCTGAACCATCTTGTCGTCTCGAAAGACAAGCAATAGCTGTTCAAAGGCAACATTGCCTAAAACACCGCCTAACACAGCGCCGCCAGAAACCCACAAGGCAATCGACCAATTGATTTTCCGTCCACTGGCTAATTGTCTAGCTGTCGAAACGATGGACATCGTGAAGACCGCTGTCGCCGAGTAAAAAGAGATCGCAGCAACAGAATGGGCGCCGATAAAATCGAAAATCGGTTTGATCAGCACGCCGCCCCCCATGCCCGAAACTGCCCCTACGGCATTTGCTAAGACGATCACGAGAAAATAAATCAGTCCGATCATTGTCTCACCCCTTGCAAAAGCCCCAGTATCTCATTGATTCTAGGTGTAAAGTCTTTTAACAGCTCCTGATAACCGCAAAAACCCTCACTATCCACGTACATTGCATCTTTCATTCGTTTACAGCCTCCTCGGCACATTTTTTGGAAAGGACATTGCGTACACTTCGAAGGCATGTCTTTTTTCTGGCACAAAAACTGCTGTGAACAGTCTTGAGAAAACAATTCCCGTAACGTTTGCTCTTGGATATAGCCCATGCGAAACTCATCTAATACATAAAAGTCACAAGGATAGACACTGCCGTCGGCTTCGATCACATACTGCACTTGGCAATTGCCTAGAATCCCGCAGGCAGTTACTTGCTGCCGCACCAATAGATTCAGTAAATCATCGAACAGCTTGATACTTAGGTAGCGCCCTTGCTTCAATTCCTGCAGCCAAAACGCCAACAGCTGCTGATAAAAGCCAGCAAAGCTTCTTGGTGTCAAGGCATAGTCGTTGGTTGATGTGGCATCCAAATCAGCCAAGCAAGGAATGAATTGCACAAATGTAATCTGCTCTTCCTTGAGAAAGTCAAACACACGCTGGGCTTCCTTTGCTAACGGATTTGTCAACACGCACAAGACATTGTACTCGATCTGATAGGCATCCAATAACCGCTTGGTCTGTAAAACCCGCGCAAAGGTTCCCCGCCCTTTGGCGTCTAATCGATGCCGATCGTGCGCAAGCGGATGCCCATCGATCGACAGCCCGACTAAAAAGCGATGCTCTTTCAAAAAACGACACCACTTGTCATTGATCACCATGCCGTTGGTCTGGATCGCATAGTGTACTGTCACTTGCTTTTTTTGCGCCGCAACATAAGCCGTTAGTTTTCTAAAGTAACTCAGCCCCGCCATCGTCGGCTCTCCGCCTTGAAATGCCAACGTCAAATGATCGCCAGCTTCTAAGTCTGCATAAATGTTTGCAATCATCTTTTCCATTACATCCTCTTTCATTTTGCCAAAGGAACGCACTTCGCGCAAGGAACTGACGTTAGCATAAAAGCAATAGGTGCAGCGCAGATTGCAAAGAGAGGATGCTGGCTTGATCAATACGGAGATGTGTTTCATGTGTTGTTCCTCGCTTTTTTAATTCTTTTGTGCAATTGTCTGCCTCTGACTATTGCTTAAACCTAAGCGCTGATACTCGCTTTCAGGGGCTTCAATCTGATCCATTACTTTAATCAATTTCTGAATCATTTCTTGTTCAATCAGTGGGTCATGAAGCGGTGTTAACTGCTTTGGATCATTCTTTAGATCAAACAGCAAGTGGCCTACTGAATAAGAATCGATATAGGTGGAAACTTCAACTTCTGTGTAAGGAAAATGATTTGTAAATCGATTGCCCTCTTTCAAGACCATGCTGTCTAAGACCTCTTTATTCAAAAAACCACGCAATGAAGCATAACTAAGCGTCTGCATGGTGATTGGTCCATTCGAAGGGTGAACCGATGCACGCATATACACATAACGACCATCGTAGATATTGACATGACCGCCGTTTGTACCAAAAATAATTTCTTGATGGAGCGGTTGGGAATGCTGTTTTTTCAACACAGGCAGCAAAGATTTGCCATCCATATCTAAGGTGTTCTCAATTTCAAAATAATCCAATAAAGTTGCTGGAATGTCGATGGTTTGACTCAATACTTGAGTATGGGTTCCCGATTCAGCCTGTGGGTAACTGATGAAAAAGGGCAGATGGATGATTTCTTCATACATCGGCGCGACATTTTTTCCTAACCAGTCATGTTCCCCTAACAAAAAGCCATGGTCGGTATTCACAATGATCAAGGTATCCTCCCACATATTATTTTTTTCTATAAAGTCCAGCACTCGTCCTAAGTGATGGTCACACATACTGATCAACGCTGCGTATTCTTTTTGCAGCTCAATCAAATCCTGCTCGCCAACATCTTCTGTTACACGACCATATTTTGGCCAAAAGTAAGGTGATTCATTTGGTGTCTCCTGGTACAATTTGCGATAGGTTTCTGGCACATAAAATGGTTCATGGGGGTCAAAACATTCGAGTTGCAAAAACCATTGATCTTCATTTTTGTACTGTTCCAAAAAATCCAAGCCGGCTTGGATCGTTTGAACCGTGGACAGGTCTTCTTCTACTGCTTGCCGTGTTCGATTCGCAAAATGCTGTTCCACAGAAATACCACTTTTATTTAACGGATTCAGCGGTGGATGATTCTCTGCCTGTTTTCTTGGAACCCATCGGTCACCTTCTTGTCCTCTAAATCCTTCCCATGTGGAATAACGGTTATGATAAGTGGCACCGCCATCTTCAAAGTAATGGGAATGGTCGGTTACCAAATGACAATAGACACCATTTTGCTGCAGCGTATCAAAAATTGACGAATCAAACGGTTCTAATTGACCCCACGAACGATGCATAAAATTGTAACGACCTGTATGAAGTTCTCTTCTTGCTGGCATACAAGGCATGCTGCCACCATAAAAGTTGTCAAACGTAACCGTTTTTTCTCTTAGCCGTTCAAAGTTTGGCGTGTTGATCCAATCGTTTCCGTAGTTTGATAAAAAATCTCTAGCCAGAGTATCAAACATCAGCATAATTGCTCGCATAGCATTCTTTCCTTCTTTCTTTTCTTTCCTTTTCTTGGTCATTGCGACTACTTGACGATCGTTATCGCCCCTCGATTATCATCAGCGATCACATCTAAGTATGCGGAAGTATTCGTAACGACGATCGGCGTCACTAACGAGTATCCCGCCTCTTCAATTTCTTCTTTATCAAATGTAAGCAATACCTCTCCTTGCTTGACCTGATCCCCTTGCTTGACTTTTGTTTCGAAAAAACGACCATCTAAGTTCACTGTATCCATGCCGATGTGAATCAACACTTCCACGCCATCGTCCGACTTCAAGCCAATCGCATGCTTCGTTGGAAACAGTGTTTCAACTACTCCGTCAAAAGGTGCTCGAACCAGTCCTTCATCTGGTGAAACTGCTAAGCCTTTTCCTAATAGTCCATTTGCAAATGCTTGATCTTCTACTGCCGACAAAGGCAAAACGATGCCTGTTAATGGTAGCGAAAAAGTGATTTCTTTCGCTGCTCTTTCTGATGGGATCAAAGGTGAGGCTTCATTATCACTAGCTGTTGCTTCTTGCCGATCCTCTTGCGGATCATACAAGAAGGTAATCGTTAAAATGAATGATAAGACGAATGCTACAGTGATCGCTAATACATACCCATAAAAGCCGCTTCCGATGCCTTCTGTCGGATCAATGTAGTTGGGTAAACTAAAGATACCCATCCCACCTATAATAAAAGATTTTGTTCCCATGGCACCCATGATCAATCCGCCGATCGAGGCTGAAATCAAGGTCGCAATAAATGGTTTTTTTCTAGGCAACGTGATGCCGTACAAGGATGGCTCCGATACCCCAAACAGACTGGAAATAAATGCGGGAATCCCGATTGCCCGAATAGAATTATTTCTAGACTTAATAATAACTGCCAGCACAGCTCCTGCGGTCGCAAATGGAGTCGCTTGTCCTAAGACCATCACTGGGTCGTAACCAAGAACACCAATATTGTTGATTGCGATCGGAATGATTCCCCAATGAAGACCAAACATGACCAACACTTGCCAAACAGCACCAACTGCAATCCCTGCAATAATTGGGCTGAAGTTATAGATCGCCAACACAGCCGCACCCAACAAATTGCCGATCCACGTCGCGATCGGACCAATGACAATGAAAGTCAGCGGAACCATGATCAAGACGGTTAGAAAAGGAACTAAGAAACTCCGTACAATACTAGGAATGATTTTTGTAATGCCTTTTTCTAATTTGGCACCAAAATAGGTAGCAATGACGATTGGAATAACGCTGGAACTATAACTCATTAGAATGACTGGTATTCCTAAAAAAGTGACATAAACAGGCGATTCAAAAACAGTTCCTGCAAACAAGGTATACAACGGTTCGGCATTTGCCGTCAAGCCAGACAAGGCTGGATAAACAAGGGCAGCACCGATCGCCATACCGACAAATTGCTTTAAACCAAATTTTTTCGCTGCGGTATATCCTAAAAAGATTGGAAAGAAGTAGAAGAAACAATCGCCTGCTGCTTGCAAAATCGCATAGGTTCCTGACGTATTCTCAATCCATCCCAAAGAAACAAATAGCGCATTTAATCCTTTGATCATTCCTGTGGCAGCTAGAAGACCCAATACAGGTGTAAAGATACTGGAGATCACATCGATAAAAGCATCCAGCGGTCCCTTCTTCTCTCCCGAAGGTGCCGCATCATTTCCTGCCAATCCTGCATGTTGAACAAATTCTTGGTACACCTCTGGCACATGATTGCCGATCACGACTTGGTATTGACCGCCGCTTTGAACGACTGTCACGATCCCTTTCGTCTTTTTCAGTGTTTCGGTGTCTGCTTGCTCCTCATGTTTTAAATCAAAACGCAGTCTTGTGATGCAGTGGGTCACCCCATTGATATTTTCTTTTCCGCCGACTCCTTTTAAAATTTCATCGACCAATTCTTGATATGCCATCGTTCTCATCCTTTCAATGTAAAAATAAAAAGCAAGACAAATAACTATTCCTTGATGGAATAATTATCAGTCTTGCCTGCATTATCAGTAACAACCTTTATTCGTTCTCTATTAACTTTTGAATGTGTAATGTTAAGTACAGCTTTTCATCATCGTTCAAGGGAACATCTAAATACTTTTCAATCAAAAGCATCGTCTTATAAGCGTCTGCATACTGTCCACTCACGTGTCCCAATAGTGGGTTTGCTTTTACCACATCTGGTCGAGCCTTCAATCGTTGGAAAAAAAAGCGCAAATGGGTGATAAATCGATCGAATGCCAAAGAGTTTTCATCAATTTGTATCTTGTTTGAAAATCGTATAAGTGAAATAATATCGCGAATCTTTTTTGCAATCGATTGGACATCTTTTGGCTGATCAACCTCATCTGTTACTTGTGCATTGATCAAATGCATTGCTATATTTCCTGCTTCTTCTTCCTCAAAGACGACCCCTGTTTCTTGTCCGATCATTTCCAATGCTTTTTTACCAACTTCAAATTCCTGCGGATAAAACTTTTTTATTTCCCATGATAATCGGTTCGTAACTGTGATTCCTTGTTCATGCAGTTTGAACAGGTTATACAGATGATCGGTAAGTGATACATACAGCGTCTCGCTTAACTCCTGTTTTATTTCCGCTTTTGCAAGTGAGATAATATCATCCGCTAAAGACACATAGTTTGTTGGTATGGATGACAATAAACTTAAAAACCGCTCGGAAACTTTGTTCTTATGAAGCACAAACACTTTTTCAATTTTTGATTCATCGGCGGTTTGTCCTGGTTTCATTTTGAAGCCAAGGCCGGTACCGATCCAGATAAAATCTTTGCCATCTTGTCCGACCAAAACTGCATTGTTGTTTAAGATTTTTTTGATCTTCAAGACGCTTCTCACCTCCTTAAAATGAAAAAAGGCTATACCTTAATACATGTGTAGGATCCATACACACGTAAAAAGGTATAGCCTGCATTATCAGTAACTACCCATTTGATTGCCTTTACTATACTATTTTTCTAGAAACGTTGCAAGCGTTTTATTGATTTTTCTTTTTTTGCTTCGTTTCAAATAGACACGGATCAGCCTTTCTCCAAACTGCTCACTGATCCAACAACCGGCTTTGCCCTTCGATTTTTTGGATCTCCGTAATGTCTTGCGTGACTTCTAGACAACCTAAATAGATGCCTGCTTCATTTTTTAATGCAAAGTAGCGAATATAGATTTTACGCCCCCGCATATCGATCCAAAATTCAGCTGTCTCCCTTGTACCCGCTCGAAAATCATCCAAAATCTGTTGCACGAGATGCATGCTTTTCGGTGGATGGCAGTTGACGACTTCACGACCTAAAACCGAATTCGTTCGTGGAAAGACGCGACTCTTGCCTTCTGAATAAAAGCGCACCCGCTCTTCACTATCTACAAAGGTCAAGTCCACTGGCAGCGTTTGAAAAATGGCCACCAATTGCTCAAATTGCAGATTACCAGTAGGCAATGAAACGGTCGGCTGTTCAGCAATTTGCGGCGAATCTTCCGATTCTGTGACTTGAAAGTCATTGAATCCTAAACCGGCTGCGATGCCAGCGGTTGTTTCTTGGGCTTGTTTGATCGCCGCTTGCCGTGCGGGTTCTGCCGCCTGTTCCTTTTCAAGGGCTTCTTGGCTCGGTTTCCAAGGAAGCGGTTCTGGGATAAAGGCAAAGCCGATGTCAAAGCTGTCAGCCGCAATTTGTTCCCAATCTTTAAGACTGAAGACATCCAGCGTCATGGGCACCATGATTTCTTCTTCTTTGAAAATCATCTCTTCAATCTCGTTTTTGACTGCTTCCCATTGGACAGCGATTGGATTATAGGCAGCTTTTTCGGATGCCAAAAGCTCATTGAGCGCTTTGATCATAACCCGAATATCATCATCAACACCCCACATCACTTTTGGCGGCGCAGTGATGCCGTACTTCTCCATGTAAGAAAAAATCAACGTTTCTTTTCGCGCATAGTGTTTGTCGATCTGCATTAAATCATTGCAGGCAGCTTGTAGACGCTTTTTAGGCGTCCAATCACCGGTTTTGATTTTGGCTAAGAGGCTGTCGATCTCATCGGCCAACAGGGATTGCAGGACTTGGTTCTCCAATTTCAGGGTATGCACAGGATGGCCTGGTTGCCCATATTCTTCATTGGAGTGATGGATCTCGTTGATCGAACCTTTGAAAACAGCAGCATGAATATTGCACAAACGCTGAATCTCAGAAGGGTCCAACCCCGTTTGGATCAAAGCTTTTTCAGCAGCAGTGATCTCCGTCACATCCACACCATCAAATTCTTCGTTAAACAAGCGTTTAGCTTCTTCAAAGGAACCGCCTTGGTGAAGCAAACTCAGTATTTCGACGATCCGTTCTTGTCTTTGACTGTTGGTTTTCATTTCGTCGCTCCTTTCACAAGAAAACCTTGTTTTTCGAAAGCGAGACAAACCATTTCCAAGGGGATCTTCTTCATCTGAGCACCTTTGGGTATCGTCATATAACGTCCAGCAGTTTGCAGCATCCCTGGTTGATTGATCGCCGTAAACCCTAGTTGACTCATGATTTCTTGTATTTCAGGATATTGTGCCACAAGTTCATAGAGCGTTTTTGACAGATCGATTTCTTTCATAGTAAGGTCTTCCTTTCAGTGAGAATGATTCTCAATAAGATATCCTTAGTATAAATCATTTTGTTCAAAAATACACGAACTGCCGCAAAAATTCATCAATTGATCATTTTTTTCTAAGATTGTCGGTAACGGCACACCACTTTTTCCAACCAATCGATACTGGCAAAAAGCAGATAGCCCATCAAAGCAATCAGGAGGATACCCGAAAGCATTTGTGGGTAGTCCATTTTTGACCACGCACTTAAGATCAGATAGCCGACACCATACGTCGTGTTATAATTTTCGGCAAAAAAGAGGGAAGCCAACGCGATCCCGATACTGACCCGCACACTGGCAAAAAGCGCGGGCATGAGCGCGGGCAAAATAACGAAGCGCAAGACATGGCGCCATTGGTTGGTATAATTTTTCATGACCTGAAAATACGCTGGTGGGATCTTCGTGACTGCATCACGAATCGAGACGATCACTTGAATGACGATCACCGCAAAAATCAAGAGAATTTTTGAGAGATTGCCTAAGCCAAAGAAAATCATAAAGACGGGTAAAAACGCAACTTTAGGAATCGGATATAAAAAGTAAAGCAGTGGACCAAGCAGCCGATCCACTCTTTGGGATCGCCCAATCAAGATCCCTAACGGCACCCCGACTAGCAACGCCCCACTCAACGCCGCAAATACCCGCAGCAAACTGGCACCTGCGTGGATCAGTAAGACTTCTCGCAATGCCCAAAAACGTTCAGCCGTTTCTAAAGGATTAGGCAGTGAGCGATTGTTGGTCACCCAGCTTACACCCCACCAAACCACGACAAACGAACAGAAGCCCCAAGCAAAAGATTTGATGGTTTTCATTGCCTCGCCTCCCTCATTTGTTCTTTCAACTGCAAGACGACTTCATAAAATGCCAATGAGTCTCGTTCCTGCTGGCTGCCGTAAAAAGGATTACTGATCGGCGTAACACCCTGATCTTTTAGCAGCAAAATTGTCTGCCCCAAAAACACTGCCTCTTCTGGATCGTGGGTCACCACAATCAAGCTGTTTTGTCTGCGCTGCTGTTGGGCAGCGATCATGGCTTGGGCGTTTGCTTTGGTTTCTTGGTCCAGTGAAGCAGTCGGCTCATCCAATAATAAAACATCGGGCTGTGTGATCAGTCCCCGCCCCATGGCGGCCCGCTGTTTTTGACCGCCGCTAAGCTGATGCGGATAGCGGTCCTGCACCTGCGTCAATCCCAACTCAGCCAAACAGCTGGCGACCCGTTTTTTACGGCGCTCACTAGGGGTTTGGTTGATGAGCAGCGGCATTTCCAGTGCTTGGTAGACTGTTTGCCAAGGAAACAAATGCAGTTCTTGGAAAACGACCTCGATGTTGTCAGGGGAACAGCCTTGGTAAGTGATCGTGCCCGATTGCGGTCGCTGCAACCCTTTGATCAAGGATAAAAGCGTGCTTTTGCCAATCCCCGATTCTCCAAGCAGCACATAAGTCGCGCCTTGTTCAAAACAAAACGAAAGGTTTTTAAAAATGGTGGTATCTCCATAGGTAAAGGAAACGGAATCGAATAGAATACTCATCAGAGAATAAACTTCTTTCTTCAAATTATTTGTGTTGGTTTTCACATTTTGTGCTATACTATTTTTTGCGTGATTGACAAGAAAGGATGGTTTATGATGTTTCAGACCCTCGTATTTCATGAAATACGTCCCGAAGCAGAACTTTATGATCAGGTTCGCCCGATCAAAGTTGCAGACGGTTATCAAGATGCCTTGCCTCTGCCCTTATTCAATAGCACTTCTCATTTTAAACAACAAATTGACTTTTTGAAAGCAGAAAATTACCATACGTTGACCCTTGTAGAAGTCAAAGATTTTTATTTCCAGCAGCAGCCGCTACCAGAAAAATCCGTGTTGCTGACCTTTGACGACTGCTATCAATCGATGAAAGAATATGCCTACCCACTGTTGAAAGAAGCTGGTTTCAAGGCAACAGCCTTTGTCGTGACTGGCTGGCTTTTTGATGCCCCTCAGCCTTACGAGCCAGAAGTTTCGCGGACATTGAGCAGCGCCGAATTAGCCGAAATGAGCGATGTCTTCGAATATGCCAACCATACCGATCATTTTCACGAACGCAAGGACCAGCAAGGGCGTTCAATGTGGGAAACACCAGCAGCCTTTGCGCAAGACTTACGAAGCTGCAATCAGCACGTGGCCATCAAGGATGTTTTTGCCTATCCCTTTGGCTTTTATGATCCGCAGACGATCACTACCTTGGAAAAGGAAGGCTTCGTTCTAGCATTTACCACCAAACCAGGTATCAACACGGCACAAACCAAGCCAATGGAACTCCATCGGGCAGTCATCCCGTTCTCACTACCAATGGCTGCTTTTGAACAACGATTTAGAAACGAGGAAATGAACCAATGAAAAAAACGATTTTAGCAAGTATCCTAGCACTATTCGCTGTTGGCGCTGCCGCATGCGGTAACACTGGCGAAACAGCAAGTACCAGCAATTCCAGCACTAGCAGTACAGAAGCTGCGGTCACAGATCAAACATTGACGATCGGGGTGTTACCAGCAGAATCAGCGATTCCGATCATTCTAGCAAAAGAAGAAGGCTTTTTCGAAAAGCAAGGATTGACTGTGGAACTCAAATCCTTCACTTCCCCGAATGACCGCAATGTGGCGGTGCAGGCAGGCGAGCTGGATGGTACGATCAGCGATGTCATGACAGAAGCGACCTTTAAGCAAAACGGCATTGATATGACGATCACTTCTGATATTTTGGAAAACTTCAAGATTCTCGCTTCACCGAATTCAGGGATCACTGAGATGAAAGGGTTAGCGGATAAAAAAATCACCCTTGTACCGAATTTCATTTTAGAATACATCATGGACCAATTTGCACAGGAAAATGATTTTACCTATGACATCGTGGATATCGCTTCTTTTTCTGCCCGTTCCGAAGCATTGCTCAATGACCAAGTCGATGGCGCTGTTTATACGGAACCGCAAGCCAGCATGTTGGCTGCCCAAGGGGCGATTGTTTTAGGCAGCTCTAAAGATGCTGGCATCAAAGGCGGCACACTACAATTTATGGACGAAGTTATCCAAAATCGCCCGCAAGACCTAAAAGCATTCTACAGTGCTTACAACGAAGCCATCGATTACATGAATGCTCATTCAGCAAAAGACTATGCCGACATCTTGGCAGACTATCAATTTCCCGATGCTATGAGTACTTACTTAGACAGCCAGGAAGACTATCCGTATGCCCAGGCAGTGCCGCAAGAGCAATTCGACGCAATCATTGCTTGGACGAAAGACAAGGATCAAATCGACCAAGCGTATTCTTACAACGAGTTGACCAATTTCGATTTTTTACCCGCTGACGAATAAGAAACAACAAAAAAGACGCATTTGCGTCTTTTTTTGTTGTTTCACTTCTTTTTGATACTCTTTTTTGCTCGTGGCAAGAAATTCAGGTATACTTTTGACAAATCAGCTGCCATGAAAGGATTTGATGCAATGCCAACGATCGCGGTTTATGCCGACCAGAAAGAAGATACTTGGGAAGCACACTTGACTCACCAGTTAAAAATAAATGAAGAAAGGACCCAGGCTCATCAAACATTCCATAACGAACCTTTAACGATCGACGAATACTTCTTTACAGAAGATTCTGCCCCTTTTCATACGAATCAAGCCGTCAAGCAGCAATTAGCAAGCAATGGCCGCAGCTGTCTGCCACTCGTGTATGTCGACGATCAGCTATTTTGCCAAGGTCGCTTGCCAACGATCCGTGAATGGGAACAATTGACGAAATCTGGGATCACTGTGCAATTTGATGAGTAGCAGCCACTGTTCTCTTTGCCAGACAAAACAACGCACCACGTGCCAATCATCAGCGTTTAGTTCTCCCCCTTCGCGGCAACTGCGTCGGTAACGCCTTTTTCTTCTTCTGTTAAACTTCGTTCGCTGATTTTAAAGAATGGATAGTAGATCGCCACACTAATCAGTAAGGAAGCGATACTCCAAAGAACAGCAGGGATATTGCCGCCGGTTGCAAGGTAAGTATTGATAAAGGGCGGTGTGGTCCACGGTGGATTGAACATGATTCGCCCAATGACATTGGTGACCGACAAGAAATACGTTCCGACACATAATACAAGGGGTGTCAGGATGAAAGGAATCATCATAATAGGGTTCATCACGATCGGAAACCCAAAAATGATTGGCTCATTGATACAAAAAATAGCAGAGGGCAAAGCCATCTTCCCTAGGGAACGATAGGCTTTTTTCTTTGAAACTAACATGTTGATGATCAGCCCCAGTGTTGAACCAGTGCCTCCATAGCACAAAAACATGATATAAAACCCGCCTGCAAAAATGTTCGGTAACGGTTCGCCTGCAGTGTAGGCTTCGGTATTGGCTGCTAATAAAGCTAGAAAAATCGGATCGCCGATACTCCCCATCACATTGCTGCCATGAATCCCTAAACACCAAAGCAACAAAATCAAAAAGGTATACAACAGCATCCCAGGCAATGTGTTTAGACCAACTGCCAGCGGTGAAAAGATGGCTTGCACGAATTGATTGACATTAAATTCCAACAAGACCCGAATCACCCAGGCACCAGTGATGATGGCAGCTCCAGGAAGCAAGACCGAAAAACTCTTGGCAACTGCGGGCGGCACTTCTGCTGGCATCCGAATCACTAAGCGGTGCTTGAGAAAAAAGCGATGGATCACTACTGTCGCAATCGCTGTGACGATTCCTGTAAACAGACCAGACGCCCCCAAAGAAGCTGGATCGATCGTCCATTCTTCCCCCGCCTGCAGCAGCAAAAACGCGCAGACTGCCAACACGACAGAACCGATCCGATCGATCTCATACGAGGCCGCCAAATAGTAGGCGATCCCGATACAAGCGGCCAGTCCCAAAATTCCAAATGTAAAATTGCTGGCGGCGCCTAGTTTGACGCCAAACTCCCCGACAAACTCGGTCCAGCCAGGAAAAGGCAGATTGGCTAAAATCAAAAAGAGACTGCCGATTATCGTCAGCGGCATCGTGACGGCGACTCCGTTGCGCACGGCAACTAAAAACCGATTTTCACTGATCCTAACCAATTTTGGTGCAAAATTTTCCTGAAACCCTTCAATCAACCGATTCATCCTGTCTCCTCCTACTAAATATCTCGCTTTTTTAATAAGAGTAGCATAAAAAACGCTTTCTGCATTTTTAGAACACTCGACGCCTTCCCAATTCCAAGAATACTACTGGCTAACTGTTTCTTTGCCAAATGGGTAAAGCCGCTGCCAAATCACGTTCCTTCGACCAAGCGATGGCACCTGACAGCAAAAAGAAACTAATGACCGTCCCTTCCCTCACCGCTAGCGGTAAGCCCAAACTGATCGCTAGCAAGAGTGCCCCCGAAATACAGACTGCATCAACGCCATAACGGTACTGCTTAAATGTCCAACGACTGCGTTGCGCCAGCAAATGACACCAGTGCTCGATTGGAAATTTCAAGACCTGCAACCGTAGGACTTGTCCCGTCGCCGTTCCAGAAATCAAGATCCCACCGATCAAAGCAGCTAGTTGGCTCCAATAATTCGTCAAGTGCAGCGATGCCAAGAAGTAGTAAACAAAGCCATTGATCAAATAGCCGAATGCCAGCAAAGCAAAAAACATAGTCAAGTACTCACTGCCTTTTTGTTTGAGGGACGTCTGCCGCCGATCCAATAGCCAACAGGCAGCTAAAAAGCCCAAGTTGATGGCTGTTGTGATGGTGCCGACTTTGATTCCTGACATCGTTGCCAGCGTAACATTCAAGGCATTAAAACTACTGACCCCAACGCTTGCCTTAATGGTCAAGCTGATCCCGAATGCACTCAACCCATAAAAAATCCCTGATCCTATCCATTGCTTTTTATTCATTTTTTCTCCCACACTTTCTTTTTTGCTTTTCTAAGTATGTGCTATACTGACTAAAAACAAATAGGAGATTTCTCCTAGTTCGGAGGAAAAAAGTGAAAAAAACCGCTTATGCCTTGGCAATAAAGCAGGTACCAATCAAAGAAAGCTGCCCCTTGCCGATTCCTGAGGAGATTTTACAACAAAGTGCCCTCTGGACCTTTGATCATCGAGAAGCGATCCAAAAAGAAACGGTGCCGATGTCGGTCTTTTTCGTCCTATTGACTGGCAAAGCCAAGATCATTCAAACGCAAGAAAACGGCAAACGTGCCTTGCTGCAGTTTCTCCATCCTGGTGATTGCATTGGCGATCTCACGTTGATTGGCGCCGAAACAGTACCGAAAACCGTGGTTGCGATCGGTGAAACAACATGTCTGGGCATTCCGATGCAAGCAGCAGCTCACGGGCTCATGCAAGACCTGGCTTTCGTACAAACACTAGGCAAAACTATCGGTGAAAAATTGCTGCTGCGTATGGATCATTTTTCCGTCAATCAAACCTATCCCTTAGCTTGGCGCCTTGCCCATCTACTGTTGGAAGCTTCGATCGATGATCTTTTTCAAGAAAAATTAACGGAGACCGCAGAATACTTAGGCGTGAGCTATCGCCATTTGACGTATACCTTAAAAGATTTCAAAACGCAAAAACTAGTCACAAAAACTGCAGACGGCTATCGGATCGATGCGCCTGCGCTGCAGACCTTTATCCAAAACCAACAAAAGCAGTAACAAGCAAATAACGACAGCAAAATAGTTGGTATGATGCCCCCCTAAAAGCCAGAGAAAAAGCTGACTCTTGGGGGTGCAACAAGAAAAACCAACTGTTTGCTGTCGTTTTCGGATCGTTGCTTTAATTTTTCGCCAATGCCCAAGCATTGACACAAACCGTGCCGGTTCCGCTGAGAGCGATCGCCTCGGTCCGTTTGGGATACACGCGAGAGGTCAAACAATATTGCCCGCCATTTAGGAAGATCTCAATCGAAGACGTATCGACAAAAATCTGCAGCTGCGTCAGTTCATCGACCTTGACACTGCGCTGTTTACGACCGTAGCCAGAAACGCCATGATGGATCGTGAAGACACCAGCTTCATAAGCCAAAGTCGTATCTTGCAAAAGTCCAAGCTGGAACTGCTGCAATGGGGCTTCCGCCGTAACTTGCAACTCATATGCCAATTCACCGAAAGACAAGTGCTGCGGTTTCTCTGAAAGCACAATTTTTTGGCTGACTTGCTTGTCTCGCAATTTTTTAAATTCTGGCAAAGGTTGTTGATACAACTGGTCATTTTTGACCGAAAGCTGTCTTGGCAGCGTTGCGGCATGCTGCCAGCCGCGAGGGATCGTAGGATTGCTGTATTCAGGACTGGTATCCCCTAGCCCCATCCAGCCCCACAAGATCCGACGTTTCTGCTCATCTTCAAAGGTTTGCGGGGCATAGAAGTCAAACCCATAATCAAGTTCACGAAACGCAGAAGTTTCTTTAAACGTCAGGGTTTCCCAATCCACCTCACCGATCAGATACCCTGATTGATGAATATTTTGGTAGGCATGTTCTTTGGCTGCCAAGCCTTGCGGTGAGAAGACCAACACATCTTTGCCATCTAAATGGAAGTAGTCTGGGCATTCCCACATGTAGCCTAGAGCATAGTCCTCACCGAAAAAGATTCCTCGATAGGTCCATTCATTTAAATCCGTCGATTCATAAATCAAAATTTTGCCTTCGTTTTCCAACGTACGCGCGCCTAGCAGCATATAGTAGGTGTCTTCGTGGGCAAAAACCTTTGGGTCACGAATATGATCGGTAAATCCTTCAGGGTAGTCCTCATGAGGAATCACGACTTCTTGCTTTTCGACGGTATAGCCGTCTTTGCTGATTACATGGACCGTGTTTTGTTCTCGTCCACTAAAGGTATAGTCATGATCACCTGAATGTTTGACATTCCCAGTATAGAAGAAATGGATCGCGTCATTCTCGATAAAGGCAGAGCCCGAGTAGACCCCGTCTTTGTCATAGTCGTGTTCGGGAGAAAGAAACAGCGCTTCTTCTTGAAACGTGACATAATCCGTCGACGTTTTGTGTCCCCAGTGGGGTGGTTCCCCGCCATGGGGCGTTTGCGGTACATATTGATGGTAAAAATGAACCACGCCTTTGAATTGGCAAAGACCATTCGGGTCGTTCATCCATCCTGTTTCTGGCATCAAATGATAGTTCAAGCGCCACGCATCAGCACTGATTTTTTCTGCTAATTCGCTTTGGGTTTGGGCAAGCTGTGCCCAGTATTCCTTCGTTAACAATGTGGTACCTCTTTTCTCTTGCCGATGAACAGCAAGGGATTATTTATTGGTTCAACTCTTTGGCTAGCGGTTTGCGCTGCAATTGGACACCAGCAAAACCGACACCAAAGGCAATCAAAATCACGACAACGTATTTCAGCATGGCACCGAAATCTCCAGTATACAACAACAGTCCTGGAATAAAAGTGATGCCCATCCCAGTGGCAGCTAATTGGAAGACATACGTCGCAAACCCGCCGACTGCGCCTCCCAGCATGCCTGCGCCAAAAATGCGCATCGAGCGTAAGTTGACCCCAAATAGTAAAGGTTCAGTGATCCCAAATAAGGTTGGAACCGCCGCACTGATGGCATTTGAGCGTTTGACTTTGTTTTTATAAATAAATGACGCAGCAATCGCAGCCCCAAATTGTCCCGCCATACTTGCTGTACCTAAGACTTGTAGGACGTTTTCGCCTGTCGTATTCAATAACCCTAACTCAATAATACTTAACGAATGGTGCAATCCAGTGATTACGATCACTTGCTGAACCCCTCCGTAAATGATATAACCGATGCCCAATGGTGCTTGCACCAAGTAGACGATACTGTTGATGACTGCTCTTTCAGCTACTTGCAAGATTGGTCCTAACGCAAACAAAATCAAACCTAAAGTAATGACAATCGTTAAGAATGGTGTCACGATCAAGTCCATCATTTGCGGAACAAATTTACGGAACCATTTTTCTAGCTTAGAAACTAAGATCCCGACAATAATTGCTGGAAAAATCGACCCTTGATACCCAGAGATCGATAATCCGAATAAGTGCAATGGCTCTGCATCCCCGCTGGCAACTGCCCAAGCGTTCGGCAATTGCGGTGCCACCATCATCAATCCTACCACGATCCCAATGATCGGATTACCGCCGAATTTTTTCGTCGCACTATAGGCGATCAAAACAGGTAAAAAGGCAAACGCTGTATCCGTTAACATTTCAAACATAGCTAACCAGTCAGCACTATAAGTGACCCCCAACTCGGTCAATAATCCCCGAATCCCCATCAAAAGCCCCGTCGTTACCAAAGCTGGAATCAATGGCACCAAGACATCTGACAACGTGCGGACGACTTTTTGGACGGGTGACAGATTCGAATACACATCATCTTTGAAGCCAGCTTTATCAGCGGAGGCGTCATTGCCCATTTCTGCTGCGAAGGCTTGATAAACTTCATTGACTTTTCCTGTTCCAAAAATGAACTGATGCTGTCCCGTGTTGAAAAAATAGCCCTTGCTACCCTCAACTGCTTCCGCTTTGTCTTTATCTACTAACTGATCGTCTTTCAAAATCAAGCGCAAACGTGTGGCACAGTGTTCAAAGTTTTTGACATTTTCTTTGCCGCCAACAGCTTCTAACACTTGGTCGATCGTTTTTTGTTCCTTCATTTTTCCCACTCCTTTGATCGTCGGTCCATTTGTGGAACCGGTTCTACATTTGTAGATTAACAGAAACCGTTTGCAATTGCAAGCAAAGAAAGTAAAAAAACAGAACGCCGCAACTGGACGTCCTGTTTTCTCTAAAAATGTTTGCTTTATTTCTCCTGCTTGTCAAGCTTGGCAGTCGACTGTTTGACCACTAATCGATTCGGTAATTCGATCACCTCAGGAACCTCTTCCCCTTGCGTCAGTTTTTGGATCGTTAAGACGGCATCGATGCCTAATTGGACATAGGGATATTGGGTCGTTGTGATGGTCGGATAGACATAATCCGTCGAATCATAGCCGCCAAATCCGTTCAAGGAAAAGTCTTGCGGCACTTGATACCCTAGTTCATGGGCGGCTTTCAGTACAGCAACAGCAATATTGTCCGTAGCACAGGCGATGTACGTTGCCGATTGATCTTTCAAGAACATAAGGGCTTTTTGGTACGTTTCTCTTCTTGAAAAGGACGTTTCGATAAAGTCGACTTTGACGTTGGGCGTTTGTGCTAAGACATCAAGAAATCCTTTTTTCCGCAAGACACCTACCGCATAATCATTCTCGCTGACACCAACAAATAAATAACGTCGGTGGCCAGCGCTGACTGCATATTCTGCCATGGTTTTGCCAGCTTGATAATCTTCATGGACGATGGAATGAATGCCAGCTAACTGTTGACCTAACAATAAAACAGGCATAGGAACCTCTGCCAGCACCGCTTGCAGCTGCGGCGTGATTTTGCGCGCAAACAGGATCATCCCTGCTACTTTTTGTTTGACCAGCATTTCGATATTTTCTAATTCCCGTTCATCGCTTTGATCAGAGTTGGTGATTAGCATTTGATAGCCGTTTTCCCGTGCCGTCGTATCGATCCCTTTCAACACATCATTTGTCGATGGTGAATTCAGTCGAGGAATGATCACGCCCAGCAATTTCGTGTCTTGGGCTTTCAGCGAACGAGCAAATGTATTGGGGCGATAGCCAGTTTCAGCAATGATCTGATCAATTTTTTGGCGCTTTTCTTCACTGATATAGCCATTGTTCAGATAGCGGGAAACCGTACTTTTCGCTACTCCCGCCTTTTCAGCAATGTCCTTGATCGTTGTCATGATTTCCCACCTTTGCGTTTTCTTTTATTATAACAATAACAGAAAGAAAAGCGCAGGTTTTGCGTGAAAATTGTTGGGTTGGGCGGTTTTGGAATGAAGTTTCACTTTTTCGTTGCTTTAATACCCTGGTCCTTGGTATGCCATAAATGATCCATCTAAAAAACTTCGTAATTCTGCTTAAAATCTAACATCTATTTTTCTGAGATGTTCATCCATCTTTTCAAACAATATTTCATTGCGGTTTCTTATCTATCTTATGTAAAGTGAGTTTTTCAACTTTTGATGTGTTCAAAATACATTAAATTCTTCCGTTAACATCGCGTTACTCAATGTTGTATGATATACTATAAATCAAGAGGTGATATTATGCTTATTACTAAATCAAGACTGCAAGGCAGTTCTGTCGTCATTACGCTTCCTTCTGATAACGGTAAGAAACCTTCTGAAAATCAAGAATACGTTGTCGTCTACGCAGAGGATGGGACGATCATTCTTGTTCCTAAAATTGAAGATCCTTTTCATGGTGGAGAAGAATCAGAGTTTTATGAAAAAGATGAGTGGGAAGACCTTTCACCTGAAGGGAGAGAAATTTTTTAATGATGAATGATCAAACTTACATTCCCAAAAAAGGGGATATCGTGTGGATCGACTTTGACCCTTCGGCTGGAAAGGAAATTCAAAAAAGACGTCCAGGATTAGTCGTCTCTCGCTATGAGTTTAATCGTAGAACGATGTTTGCGGTAATTTGTCCTATTACACATACGATTAGGAAATTTCCTACCCACTATACATTGCCAGATAGCATAGATACAGATGGACAAGTGATTATCTCTCAATTAAAATCACTAGACTTTAAAGAAAGAAAACTGAAAAAAATTGAAAACCTCCCTTTACAAGATATGGCGAAGATCGATCAGATCATTGAGTATATTTTTTAAGCAATACAACACCATGATTCGTCGGCAGATAAACCACGGATAGTAAACCCTTATTCGATTCTGAACATTTTTAGAGTAAGCGACATATAATAAAAAAACCAGCTAAGCCACGCTTAACTGGTTTTTTATTAGTTGAAATCCTATCCTAAGTTTACATTAAAACGCCTCTCACACATTCAAAATCCACATAAACCCAAGAAAGACAAAGAACAAGCCGTACATGATTGGTGAGACTTCTTTGCCGCGTTTGGCTGCTAACATGGTGATTGGGTAAAAGATGAAGCCCAAGGCGATCCCATCGGAGATGCTGTAGGTCAACGGCATGCCTAATAGAATCAAGAAGGCTGGGATTGCGATTTCCATTTCGTGCCATTTGATTTCTCGTAGCGATTGTGCCATCAGCACGCCTACGACGATCAGAGCTGGTGCTGTCACTTGGGAAGTAACAACGGATAGCAATGGTGAAAAGAACAAGCCGAACAAGAAGAAAACTCCAGTCGTCACGGCAGTCAAGCCAGAGCGACCGCCCACGGCGATCCCAGCGGAGGATTCGACATATGCGCCTACTGGTGAGGTCCCTAATAAAGAACCAGCGAGCATGGCGGTGGAGTCAGAAGCAAGTGCTTTGCCGACCCGCGGCATTTTGTTGTCTTTCATAAAGCCCGCTTGATTGGCAAGTCCCACCAAGGTGCCTGCCGTATCAAAGAAAGTGACGAGTAAGAAAGTCAGTACTACGACCCACATTTGCAGGGAGTTGATGTCTCCTACATGGTTTAGCGCCACTAAGAATGTGGACGAAATACTCGGTGCAGCAGAAACGATACTGGATGGTGCTTGGATCAAGCCAGTCAAAAGACCTAAAACAGTTGTTGCGGCCATCCCGATAAAAATTCCACCAGGAACTCTGCGAACCATCAAGACGGCAGTGATCACTAAACCAAAAATCGTCAGCCACGTCGTACCGACACTCAATGACCCTAGTGCCACAAGGGTCGAATCATCGGAAACGATGATCCCGCCTTCGCTCAATCCCAAAAAGGCGATGAACAGACCGATCCCGCCAGAGATGGCGTATTTTAAATCAGCAGGGATCGCATCAATGATCAGCTCCCGTAATTTGAAGATCGTGATCACGATGAAAATCAGTGATGCCACAAACACACCCGCTAATGCTGTTTGCCATGGAACCCCCATTCCAATACAGACTGAATAAGAAAAGAAAGCGTTGATCCCTAATGCGGGTGCCGTAGCGATCGGGTATTTTGCTAAAACCCCCATCAAGATACAGCCCAATGCGCTGGCTAACGCCGTTGCCGTAAAGACGGCACCTTCGTCCATCCCAGATGCCCCAAGGACCGTTGGATTGACGAATAAAATATAGGCCATCGAGATAAAGGTGGTAAAACCAGCTAAGATTTCTCGTTTGACCGTTGTTTGTAAGGCATCCAGCCCAAAAAAGGAATTGATTTGATTCTTCATTTTTACTCCTCCAGCAATCAAGCAAAGGTGTCGCCATTGCTTGATTTTTTATAATGAAAACGACGAAATCAATCATAAACCAACTTTATCTGCAAGTAAATATTATCCAGTTAAAAAAACCAATAAAACGCTTTTTCCAACATCTTACCCTTAGCTGTTTTTAATCAACGTGTAACGACTTCTCATTCACCAATTGCTCCAGTTGTTCCTTGGTGGTGCGCTTGATGGAAAGCTTCGGCAGCTCCTTCAACGAAAAGTAATCGCTGTTGGAGGTTTCACTGTTTTTGATGAAGTCCCCTGCCAAAACATCACAGGCAAAGACCAGCTTATAGTATTGAAACACTTGCGGAATGTCTGGTCTTAGATTCGTATCAAAAATTGCTCGCAGCTCCTTGACCTCAACGAGTAAGCCAGTTTCTTCCAGCACTTCTTTTTTGATGTTTTCCCGTGGTGTCAAGCCAATTTCTGCATAGCCTCCTGGCAGTGACCATTCTTTCGTCAGGCTGTCTTCCACCAGCAAGATTTTTTCGTCTTTTTGGATCAATGCTCGTACATCGACTTTAGGCGTAGGATAGCCCTCATTTTTTTCTGTTAAAAGGGTCAACGCAGCTGCGTCTTGATCCACGACGGTACTCATCAAATGCAATGCCAACTCTTTGATCTCTTGATAACGTTCCTTATCGTACACATCTTTGCCATAGTACAAACCTGCTTCAGCGATCGATAACAGGCGTTTGTATTGCGCAAAATAATCTTTCATCCATTCCCCGCCTTTTCCATTTCTCTGTTATGCTTCTTATTCTAGAGGAAATCGGCGGTTTTGCAAAAGATTGGCAACCCAATCATTGAATTCTCGTTGCTGCCATCGCCTGATAAACGCAGATTTTTGTAAAATCAGCCGATTTAAGGGACAATGAAAAGAGCAGAACGATTTTTCTCAGAAAGGATGATGAAGATGAACTTAACGCCTGATTTAGTTTCCAAAGAACAATTGATTGGAAAAATTCAAAAAGATATGGACCAAACGATGCTCGTCTATGCACTTTTAGTTTGTGCAACGCTGATTGCTTCGATTGGTTTGAACTACAACTCTACGACAACGATTATCGGGGCGATGTTAATTTCGCCACTTTTAAATGGGATCAACGGGATCGGCTTTGGTTTAGGTCTTTCCCACTTGCGCTTAGTCAAAAAAGGGCTGCTGGTCTTTAGCATCCAAGTCATCATCGTACTTATCATCTCATTTGCCTTTTTCTTACTCACGCCAGTCAAAGACACAACCCCTGAGATCATCACCCAAACATCTGCGACGATTTGGGATATTTGCGTCGCATTGATCGGTGGTTCAGCACTGGCTTTTGCCAAAGTCAGGGGCCGCGACAACGATGTTATTATCGGCGTCTCCATCGGGACGTCCCTGATTTTGCCGCTTTGTGTGACAGGTTATGGGCTGTCGATCAAAGACTATTCGATTTCATGGGAGTCTGTTCAACTCTTCTTCACCAATTCCTTTTTGATTTGTTTTTCCTTGTTCATTACCATCTGGCTGTTGCAGTATGGGGATTTCCGTCACCAAAAATGGTGGAAGTTTGCCGTGGTTGCCTTACCGATCACGGTCATTGGGAGTTTCTTCGTTTATACGACGATCCAAACGACCATCGTGGAATACCATGCCAAGCGTTTTGTAGAAGCCAAACTGGGGGAACATTATTTGCTGGAGCAAACACTTAATGAGCAGAAACAATCCCTTGAATTAAAACTCGTCGGTGAACCACTCTCGAAACAAGCGGTCGCGCAGCTTGAAGCAAGTCTTGAAAACTATGCTTTGCCCGACTACCAGCTCAAGGTCAATGTCTATTCTGCCAATAAAGAGGGGCAATTTGATGCCAAAGTATTAGCCGAAATCCTACAAGTCCAAAACCAAGGAACTTCGAAATTTTTGGGCTTAGACTAAAAAAACAGGCGCTGCCCTTTTCAGGTGTAGCGCCTGTTTTTCTTCAATTTAAGTCATTGAGTTGTTCAGCGATTCTCTCGATCAACGGGCGATAATCCACTTGCTCGTAATCTTCCACATTGACTTCGATAAGCGCTCCTAACTGAAAGTCATCGTAACGGCGATCAGTGATGATTTGCCGAAACGCTTCTTTGGTTATATGGTTGGTTGCAGCTTGTCTATCTTCCAGTACATCCCCGTAATGGTACCGTTCCATGATGAAACTTAAATGACGGTCATCCGCTCGATCACGTAAGTGACGTCTTTCCCATAAGGTTTCAAAAGAAGCAGTCAAGCGAATGGTCAAGCACTCATAACCATAGCTTTGGGCGAGAAAAGTTAGCAATGGCTTCTGTTTTTCACTAAAAGGATATTCCGAGACCACCAAGCGTTTTCCTAAAGACATGTACAAGCCCAATGCCTGATAGTAAAAAGGCCAAACATACTGCTTTTCGATCTGGGCTTTTTCTGCCAATGAATCAAAGCCGAGGGATTCGGCATAGCACTCTTTGATTTCATCTGGCGTAAGAGCGAAAAGATCAGGAAAACGTGTCTTCAACAGATTCAGTAAATAACTTTTTCCAGTTCCAGGGCTGCCTGCTAATAAAACAAGCATCTTTTTGCGTACCATCTATTTGCCGATCGCAGTCGGCGCTTTCGTATTCATGAAAAGGCCGATCTTGTGCTTGACGATTTCTTTGATGGCTTCATTGGATGGGATCACGTTGTGGCGCAAAGATTTGTTGACTTCCGTTGCCCCAAAATTTTCTTTCGCAATCTTCGTCCAGTTCACCAACAATTCAGTACCTACATTAAACTTACGAATGCCGTTATTGATCAATTCGGGATAATCTTCTTCTTTGACGCCAGTTCCTCCATGAATGACTAGCGGCACGTCGACGACTGCATGGATCTCCTTCAATAACTCAACATTCACTTCGGTTTTGGAGCGGAATTGACCGTGATTGGTTCCGATAGCGATGGCTAGCGCATCGACGCCAGTAGCAGCGACAAATTCTACCGCATCTTCTGGGCGTGTGAAGACTTTATCGTCTTCTTCCACATGAATGCCCTCTTCTGTGCCGCCGATCGTTCCTAGTTCTCCTTCGACGGACACCCCATGAGCATGAGCGTATTCGACGACTGCGCGCGTTTTCAAAATGTTTTCTTTGAAGGGCAAATGCGAGCCATCATACATCACCGAGCTATAGCCGCTATCAATCGCCGCTTTAATCTCATCGAAATCTCTGGCATGATCCAAATGCAAGACAGCGTCCACTAGCTCGTGATCGGCAATCGTTTTGACGACATTGACCAAGACATCATAGCCGATGTATTTCGCCGTATCGATACTTGTTTGAATGATGATGGGTGCCCCCATCTCTTTGGCTGCCCACAGCATACTTGGCAGCATTTCTAAATTATGGGTATTAAAAGCCCCCACTGTAAAATTCAATGCTTCTGCTGTTTTCGTTACTTCTTTTAATGTTGTATACATCCTTGATTCCACCTCGTCTAGTTTAATTGCCGCTGATCGTAAGTTGTTTGGCGATTTGCCGCATTTCTTCCATTTTGTCCATGTAATAGTCGATCTTTGCATCGTCGCCGTTTCGTGCGGCGGCGGCACGCTGAGCATTGTAAAGGGACATCAGTTTTTTGTAGCCGTCCCCGATCGATTTTTTCGCCTGCAAGCTTTTTTCCAATGCGTCGATCGCTTCTTCTGTGCGGGATAGTTTTGCCTGCGCCAAGCCTAACGCTTCATACAATTTTGCTTGTTCGTCGATGTCAGTTTCTGCTTGCAACTGACTTTCTAGTGTTGCAATAAGCGCTTCTGCCTCTTGGCTTTCTTCAGCGGTCAAAGGAACCGCTGGTGTTTCTGTGGGCTTTTTTTCTTTTTTGAAAAAAGAGAACATGCGTCTTCCTCCTAGCGATTAAAAGTTTTTCAATAAGGGACTGATGATCCAAGCATATAGCAAGGCTGCCGTAACGGTATCCACATCAGTTGCCGTAGCGTTAACAAAGCCCATTTGATTGAAGATCGTTACAAGTAGGGCTGGCAGTAACGTAATGAAGAATCCGTGAAAGATCCCTCCGATGATCGCCCCTCGACGTCCACCGACCGCATTGCCGAAGATCCCAGCGGTACCGCCTGCAAAGAAGTTCGTCAGCATCCCTGGCAAGATCATCGCCAAGCCAAAGACTGGTAAAACGAACATGGCGATGACTGTCCCAATCGTTGTAGTAATGAAGCCTAAAATAACTGCATTTGGGCTATATGGGAAGAATACTGGGCAATCGAGTGCTGGTTTTGCATCAGGCACCAATTTCATGGCGATCCCACGAAACGCAGGGACGATCTCGCCTAAGAGCAACCGAACGCCTGCTAGCAAAACATAGACTCCAACCACGAATTGAATGGCTTGCAAGAAGGCATACATGATGTAATTTTGATCACCAGAAAGCGTAGAAGCAAAGGTTTCTCCAGCAAACAAGACCGTCACGATATACAGTGGAACCATCACGACCATGACAGAAAGATAGGTATCTTGTAAAAATTCAAAAGAACGTGGCAGTTTGATGTCTTCGATCGATTTTTTCTTCTCGCCTCTTTCTCCAAACAGATAGGCAACGCCTGCTTCAAAGAGGTAGCCGATCGTACAGAAATGTCCGAGAGCAATGTCGTCTGACCCAGTGACTTTGCGGATGATGGGCTGAGCCATCGCTGGCATCGCTACGGCAAAGATCGCCCCAATCAACCCACCGACAAGAATCAAGACAACGCCGCGTAAACCAGCGAAATAGCCAAAGACCGTCGTCATGGTCGCCATCCATAAAATGGCTTGACCCGTTAAGAAGATATATTTCCATTTTGTAAAGCGTGCCAATAAAATATTAAAAACAAAGATGGCTAAAAATGTCAGCGCTATGTCCCGACCCAAGCCCAACTCATTCATCGCTTGCCCGTTGATGGCTTCGATGGAAGGAATTATGCCTTGCATGTCGAATCCTTCTGTGAAAATCTCGCCGAAATAGGTCAAACTACCGACGATGATGCTAGAACCAGCGCTTAAAACCTGGAAGCCCAATAGCGTCTTCAAACTTCCTGAAATGACTTGACCTGCTGACTTTTTTTGAAGCAGCAGCCCTAACATCGCGATCAAAGCGATCGTGATCGATGCCTGCGTTAAAATATTATCAATGATAAAATTGATGATGCCCATTTTTTCAAACTCCCTTCGTCATGCCTCTTCCTTACAGTGCGCCTTTTTCCGTTAATACTGGGGTGATTTTTTCTTCGATTTCTGGTTTTGAAACGATGTTGCGTAAATAAATGATTGCGGTTGTCGGGTCCAAGGCAAACTTTTCAAATTGCGTTCGGAAATTCTCTGCCGTAATGATGATGTCTGGTTTCATTGATACCGCTGATGAGATATCGACATGATCCAATTTCGCCTCCACTCCTAATTTCGTTAAGACATCTTCTGTTGACATCTGAGCCGCAAAGCTGCTGCCAAGACCTGCACCGCATACGAATAAGATCGATAATTTGTTCATGATTTTTTCCCCTTTTCTTTTTTTTTATGAAAATAGCAATGATTGAAAAGCTTCAATCGTAGAGCAAGCCAGCAACTGCGTGACTTTTTCTTCATCATTGATCAGTTCGATCAATTCCTTCATGATGGCAAGATGAGAGTAGGAGTCCACCGCAGCCAAGCAAAAAATGATTTTGACGGGGTCCATTTCTGGGTTCCCAAATGCGACTGGCGGCGCCAAGGTGAGGACACTCACACCCAACTGCTGGGCGCCATCTTCTGGTCGTGCATGCGCCAGCGCCAAATGTTTGCCAATGACGATATAAGGACCGTATTCCTCCACCGCCGCAACCATTGCCTCGATATAGCGTTTTTCGATGATCTGTTCTTTTACTAGCGGCTGCGCAGAGCGTTCAATGGCTTCTTCCCAATTTTGAACAGGAACGTTTAATTGAATATGATTAGCGGATAAAACATCTTTTAACATTGGCTGAATCTCCCTTGCATTAATGGCTAATTGATTTTGTTCAAACAAGTGTGTCAATTTGCGATAGGCGGCAGCATCGACTGTCCCGCCGCTTTCTTCAATCACTGTAAGCAACTGATTGAAGAACAGCGTGGCATTTTTTTGGTCAAAGGCGATCCGCTTGAATTGTTCATTGTTGTTTAAGAAACGGCGGATCACTTTGTGATTTTCTTCATTGATGATCGGTGGGATCAGTAATACCGGCTTTTCTCGATAATCGATCTCATAGGTTGAAAAAACCAGATCCACATCGAATTTCGTAATCAAATTGACTTCTTGTGAATTCAAGACTGCCGCAACTTCTACTTCTGGAAACTTCTCCTTGAGGCTGGCTGCCAGCAGATTGCCGGTTGCCATTCCATGGTTACAGACGACGACCGCCTTATAGCTCGTAATGATTTCGTGGTTCAATGAACTTAGGGCTGTAGAAAAATGGATCACGAGAAATGTCAGTTCATCTTCTGATAGTGGTTGACCGACGATCTCTTCGATCGTGGGGGCGAAGCCCTTGACGCCTTGGTAGATTTGTCCATAATTTTTGCGAACAGTCTCTTTGATCGGATTGGGTACTTGAATGCCGCTCTTGGCTCGAACGATCAGCGCTGCCATATGTTTATACAATCCCTCTAACAGCTCTTCTTCCTTTTTACTAAAAGGGATCTTGGTTTGGCATTCCACAAATTGGATCAGCTGCAGCGACAAAAGTTGCGCATGCGCCCATTCGATGGAATTGGACAAATCTTTAAAGTTCAGTGACTCGATGATGAAAGAAAGATAGTTGACTTCGATTTCTGGTGGCTCGATCGAAAAGGTATCAGCGATCGCCTGGATATAGGCTGACCCTTGGAGCTGATTGCTGGAAGCAGACCAGTTCATGCGAGTGATAAATTCCTTCATTCTGATACGCATCAGCCAAATGGCGGTAAACAATAAAATTTGGCTGCTATACAACTCATTTTGATTTGGCGGCAACACTGCTTGCATCACTAGTTGGATCTGCTTGATTTCTTTTTGCGGCAAATAGCGATAAAGCAATTTCGTAAAGACTAAATCTGGGGTCTGTTTATCAAGTGGCAACCTACCGATCCGCTGATTGATGATGTCAAAAATCATCGTCCGAATCGCTCGTTCCGATCCATTCAACCGCAGTCCTTTTTTTCCTAGGCTGATGATCTCAATGCCATATTTATTGATGTCCGCCCGCAAACGGCGCATGTCTTCATCCATGCTGCTTTTTGATATCTGGTACGCTTCTTCTTTTTTATTCAACACCAGGATCTCATTTGAAAAGGTCAGATGCAGCAGCAGATCAAAACGACGCTCTTCACGGGTCATATATTCCGACTGTTGTGCGTGTAATGCCTGCCAAACGATGGCTTGCTGTTTCGAGGTCAGTTTCAAAAGGATGCCCTTTCCTCGAAGAGTTTGGATCGGTCCGATGTGTAAGTCCGCAAGAAACGTGTTGATCTCATTCAAATCATTGCGGATCGTCCGCCCACTGGCTGCGGTCTCTTCTGCCAGTTGCTCGATGGATAGTGGATAATCAGTCACCAACAGGCGATGCAAAACATCTACGATTCGTTTTTTCACAACTTTCTCTCCTTCTCTGATTTGAGTATATGATTTCGCTTACAACAAAAAAAGTAGATGTTTCTGCCACTTTAGTTTGCAAAAATGTAAACGCTTCTATTTAAAAATAGGAACCTTTGCTCGATTATTTCATATTTCCCTTATTTTTCCTATCCGATGGAGATAACGTTTAGATAGAGGATCAAAGGCAAAAAAAGCAAGAGCTACAGCTCTTGCTTATCGATGATGGTGCATTCTATTGTGTTTGATCCGTCGTGTCTTCTGGTTTGTTTCCCAGTGCTTGCTCCATTTGCTTTACTGCCCAATCCATTAGAAAGATCAACAGCATTGCCAGCACGCTGCCGATCAATGCCCCTGAAAAACGCAATGGGATCAATTTCAGTGGCGTAAAACTAGTACCGATGGTCATTAACAGCAGAACTTGCGGGTTGGTAAAAAAATTAGCAACGGTATAATTGACTGGCATAAAAAACTCCGTCAATATGTTTAGAATGATCAATACCACTGCGATCGCTTCAAGGGGCATATGCAAGGACATCAATAAGAAACCCAGCAGCAGCCCCACGATTCCTCCCAGTACCCTACCAATCGTGCGATTTTTGATTTTTTCCATATGTTCTCCTGCCAAGACGGCAGCAGCAGAAATCAAGATCCAATAGCCGTTGCTGTCTCGCAGCAGGTAGGCAATGTAGGTCGCAACAAACAATATCAAAGAAAAGTGCAGCGCCTTGATGACCATTTCTGGTTGCTGAGATAATGCTAGCGAATATTTCTCGTGCAAGCTCAGTTGTTGAAAGGCCGTTTTTTCTTCTTTCAACGGCAGCTGTTCAGCCAACGAAATCACCAGTCCAGCAACCAGCGAGCCTGCGATGCCATAAAGCAAATAGGAACTGTGGTGCAAGATCTCTCCAAGGTGCGCTGCGTGAAAATTAAAGCCGGTGGCATAAAGCATCAACACGAAGAAATAATCGGGCTTGGGGATCCGCATCACTTTTGACAACAAAAACGCAGAAAACGATAACGCACCGATGATAAAAGGCGCGCTCCAAGGAATCAGTGCTGTCCCAGCGCCTAAAATAAATGCCAGCAGCAGCGCAGCGCCGTGGGTCAAAATGGCGCGCAGATTATAAAAAAGGGACCGATGTTGAAAAGCCAAGTAGGAAAAAGCCCCCATCGCCCCCACAGAACTTATCAAAGGGTCCTGAACGAGGATCCCTATAAACAAAGGAACCGCCATCGCAAACCCTGATCCTAACGGACGCAAGACTTTTCGTTTGTCTTTCATGCAATTCCTCCTATCAAAAAATATGTACGATGATACAGCCGTTTTATAAGCAACGTCCTAAACTAGTATACGAAGCAAAAGATGAATATGCAAATTTTTTTCAGAAACTTTGTGAAATCCTCGCAATGATGTCCTTGATCAACTCAATCGCTCATAGAAAACCGTTTATTCATGAAAAAGCAGCAAAAAGAGAAGCATTCGCTTGGCAACTGATTGCAAGCGAATGCTTCTAGCGATTCCGTCTCTCCCTTTAGACAACCCTTATTTCACAGAAGCGCTGGTGACCGCATCTGCTGCAGGTGCGTCATGAGTACTGGCACTAGTGACCGCATCGGTCGGTTCTTGGTGCACAGAAGCACTGGAAATGGCGTCTTCATTGCCGACAAGTTTTTGACCGGTTTGTTGCAAATACCATTCGATGATTGGCTTGAAATCAAGGATGTATTCGTTGATCCCCGCATATTCGCCGTTTTCATCGTGCATCGCTTGATAATTGTGGACGATGTATTTTTCTGGCACCTGTTTCGGCACATGGACCCGAACCGCGTCGGTTGCCCCACTGCGCAGCTGTTGGATCACCCACTCAACATTTTTGAAGGATTTTTCAGGATGGCATTTTGCTAATGGATTGCCGACTTGTCCTGGCACACGTGCTGCCAGCATATTTTGGGCTTCTTCCCGCAGATTGTAATACAAGAATTGGTTGTTGCTATCGGCAAATGTCAATTCCATCGGCATCGAATCTAAGAAGTAATTGATCTGATCGACTGTCAGCAAGCCGCGATTTAGTTTGACGTAGGTATTGCCAGAAACGGCACCGACTGCTTCAGCGGCTTTTTCCAGCCATTGATCATCATACATATCCACTCCTTCCACGGTGGTTGCGATTTTCCCTGTGGCGTAGAGGTCTTCGGGCGGCAATTGTTTAGGACCCGCTAAGGCAGAAACGACTTTGATAAATTGCAAGAAGCTGTTGATCGTCGCATCTAAAAAAGCAACCGTTCGGGCATCGATCAAATCACCGGCTTCATCGAAAGCTTCTTTGGCTTTGCCCAACAAAAACTCATTTCCTGGCATCACTAAAGCATTGACTCCCGGTGCGTCCAAAATCTGGCGCAGATGCAGCTGGGCCCTTGAAGTTCCTTGATCATAGTAAGAGGCACCCACGATCATTACTGGTTTGTTTTCCAGAGGATGGATCTTGAATGAAAGCCATTCTAGCAAGCTTTTCAGTCCTGCCGTCACGGTATGGTTGTGCTCTGGTGTAGCAATGATCACACCGTCTGCCATCAATAATTGCCGATTCAAACGCTGGATGGCTGGGCTTTGGGTTTGATCTTCCTCTTGATTAAAGAGAGGAAAGTCTTTGATCTCTACAAGTTCTAACGTGAATTCCTTTTTGTATTGCTTTTTGATAAAGTTCAGCAGCTGACGATTGGTGGAGACTTCAGCGGCTGATCCGACGATTCCGATCAATTTCATTGTCTTTACGCTCCTATCTTTTGCGATTAGATGGTTTCCCATGAAAATTCAGCAGCTTCTTTTTGATTGGCGGCATGGGCGTGCTGCAACTGGCTGGTAATTTTTACAAATAAAAGAAAATCGTTGAACAGTCCTTGCAGTTTTTGGGTCTGCTCTTCATCGATCAAGTTGCCTTGCTCGTCAAACGCTTGCAGCGAATGACCTAATAGAAATTCAGAGCTAGGCATGATCCGTGCTTTTAACTCTGGAGAGTCCAGAATCTGTCTTAGATGGGCTTGGGCACGAGAAGAACCTAACGTCCCATAAGAAGCACCAGTGATCATCACTGGCTTGTCAACAAACGGGAAAATTCCATAGGACAACCAGTTCAGGGCATTGATCAACGCTGCGGGTACGGCATGATCATATTCTGGTGTGCTGATGATCACACCGTCTGCTGCCGTGATTTTTTCGGCAAGCTGGGTTACTTGTACGGGCAACTCCTTTGATTCTGGTTTGTTGAACATTGGAAGATCTTTGATCTCGACTAGTTCGATCTCTGCCTCATTGGCAAACATTTTTTTCATAAATTGCAACAACGTGCGATTGGTGGAACGAGTGGCATTGGTTCCTACGAATCCGATAAATTTCATCCTGTCTCTTCCTTTCTGGTTGGGCTATCTTAAAAGTCTTGCCTGAATGCCTTTAGAGGCAATGACTTCATTTTCTTTGGTTACGATGATTCCTTCGATTTCTGGCTGCTGCTGAATCTCTTGTAAAACAACTGGAATGGGCTTGCCAAACAAGCGCGAAGTCCAGATTTCCCCCAGTAACGATGTCGCTGCAACGATCGTGATGCTCAAATACCCACATTCGATGGGAAAGCCACTCTGAGGATCAATCAAATGATGATACGTTCCTTCAGCGGTGGCCAAGACCCGCTCATAGATCCCCGAAGTGACGACGGTTTGGTCCTTGATTGGCAGAATGCCCAAGGTGTCTGCCCGACCACCTTTGGGATCTCGGATCCCGATCCGCCAATGCCCGTCCGAATGATTTGGTGCAGCGCCGAAACAGACAATATTTCCACCTAAGTTGATCAATCCATACGCTGCTCCACGGGCTTGGCAAAGGGTGCGTAACTTATCAGCGATGTAGCCTTTTGCTAATGCTCCGAGGTCGATCCTCATTCCACCTTTTTTCAAAAAAACCTTGCCTGCTGCCAATTGGATCTGTTGCGGGTCCGTTAGCGCAAGCAATTCTTTGACCTGCGTCTCTGATACGATGCAGGCATCTTCAAACCCGATGCGCCATGCTTGGACAAGTGGACCGATGGCAATATTCAGCTGACTGTGGGGAGCACAGCTATGCTGTTTGCCGATTTCGATCAGCTGGTACAATTCTGGATCAAGCACAAGCCCCTTTTGTCCTGCCAACTGATTCAGCTGATTCAATTCCGATCGCGGATCATTGGCACTAAAGCGACGGTCGTATCCTTTCAGCTGGGTCTCCAGCTCGTCCAGTACACTTTCTGGTTTTGTATGAGCGACTTTTAACTCAATGGACGTGCCCATCCGCTGAATCGTGCGAGTGGCTTCTCTCACTGCTGCCTTCATAAAATCCCTTCTCCTCAAAACGATGCATCTCAATTATGTTAGTTTTTTCACAATTAAAGAATACTCCCGATATATTTTTTTGTCAACACGATTATATATTTTTTTATATAAAAGGAATTCAAAAAAGCAGTCCCTTCGTCGAAAGGACTGCTAGTTATCAAGCATTTGAGCAACAAAACTTTTTTGTCGAAAATATATTTTTAATCAATCGTTTCTTCGACCGCTTTTAAATGCGCCAGTAATTTTACATTATTATTGATTTTGGCATACGCTCGTGCATCGTGTAACATTTCCAAAATTGTTTCTTTCGGCTGTTGTTCACGAATGGCATTTTCGGTCAGTTGGGCTGCCGCGCGAGCCAAGTAGTAGGTCAAATGATTGTCGGAACAAATCGCCAACACATAATTCAACAAGGTATCACTAGTTTCCAAATCATCGACTTTGGCATAAAAGACGCCGCAATGAAAGACGATGTTCAACACCCGCCACGTGTCTTCGATCGTTTTGATCGGATAGGTATAAATTTTCTCAAAGACCTTCGTCACATAAAACTCAGCCTTTGCCCATTCTTCTTCTCTGGCATACACCAAACCGATCCCAGTATACGCTAAGAGATCAAACAATTCCTCCGCCGTTTCATTCATCAATAACTGATCGAATTGAAACAGGACATCGGTAATCGCCGCTTCATTAAAAATCATTTCAAAGCCTTTTAAATAATCATATTGCGCTTTTAAAGCTGGTTCATCGATCAGCTTCACTTCGATTTGACTTAACAATGCAGCCAACTGTTCATACTCGCTCGTGATCAAGTAGAATTCGGCTTTTGCCAATTCTTCTTTGATTTTGGTCGTTGCGACATTCATGGAAGAAAACAAGTCGACCAATGGCAAGCCGATCCGATTACACAATTTGATCAAAATTTTGAGGGACGGTGCTTGACCGTTGTTTTCAAATTTACTCAAAGTGGCTTGCGTACAGATTCCTTCCGAAAGTTCTTGCTGCGAGAAGCCCGCCTGTTTCCTCGCTTCAATAAATCGTTCAACATTCATCGCCTTGCTCCCTCCCATTGTCGATAAAACACTTCTTTTTTTTCGTAAGCTGTCCTCAACTGCTGGGTCGGCTTGTCACAGATGCTGCGTTTTTCTTAGAAAAATCACCTTTTGCGATGGCTTTGTCCGTACAATAGTGGCCTTTGCCATGGGTCTGACGGACTTCCGCCAGTTTTTCTTGGATCATCTCGAGGATCACCATGAGGTTGTCTTCATTGGCAACAAAGTCCAATTGATCCCCATCAATTTGCATTTTCGGACAAACGTCAAAGTTTTCATACCATTCATCGTATCGCTGATTCAACTCTTTGTAATAGTCGTACAATGTCGGATCGTTGGCAATTTGTTCATAGGAACGACCACGTTTGTTGATCCGTTCAATCATTGTATCCAAGGAAACCTTGATATGAACCATTAGATCTGGATGCTTCAACGGCGCTGATTCTTCCAATTCCCGCAGCATCGTGTTCAACAGGTTATCGTATTGTTCGACTTCCATCGGTGCGATTCGACCTAGATCCGCATTTAGATGAAACATCAAACTATCCTCATAGATGGAGCGGTCAATGACATTGTCATCATTGGACAAAGCTTCCCGCATCCCTAAAAAGCTTTTGTTTAAGAAAAAAATCTGCAATAAAAAGGCGTATCGCTCTGGATTGGAATAAAACAATGGCAGAACATCGTTGTCCTCCACGTTTTCATAGAAAGGCTTCGACGCCATTTCCTTCGATAAAAAATCAGTCAAACTGCTTTTTCCTGCCCCGATCGTTCCTGCGATTAATAACACATTCATCATCCTTTATTAAATATAGTCACCGACAAAGGCTCGGTGCGCCATCGCTTCAAAATCATACGCTGTTCGTGCCGCCAGATCAGTCAAATACGCTTGCACCGACTCCGTCAACATCAGATTGACCGCCGCGGCTTTTTCCTGAAAAGCGATTACTGGGTTATTTCGTACGTGTGCTGCGCCGATTTCAAAGGCTGTTCCCGGATCGGCGATCCCTTCATGGTCATCCAAAACGGCAACGACGACGTCGGCTCGTGTCAATTCCAGCATGTCTTTTTCGAAAATTTCTCTTGCCCGTTCTGGTGTATTGGGTTCAGATGAACCTTCTTGATACAAGCGCGGCGAATAGACCGCCAAGGGCTGCGGGTTTTCAGCTAAACTGCGTTCTACTTGTTTGAGTCGGTCGACTTGTTCGTTTGAAAAAAACGGTCCCGCTAAATAGACATGCTTCATCCTGCCAAGCACTCCATTCCTGACCCCTTCGCAGCCAATCGTCGGATCAACGACTCAACGTCAGATAGGAAAAAGAGCGTTTCAGATAGTTCAGCCCAAGCAAAGCTGGAAGCTTCAAACATTTTTAGCAGCGGCTTTAGTCCATCATTTAAGCCTTCGGTCATCAACACACCGATCGGCTTGCCTGACAATGGCCCAAGAGTCGTAAAAGAGCATACTGATGACAACTCCTCTAGTGTACCAAATCCACCAGGTAATACAAGGTAGGCATCGCTCATTTCCAGCAATTGTTGCGTTTGTTCCTCCCTCGTATCCGTATAGAACTCAGTATAGGTGCTTGATCCAGTGACGATTGGCGGCAATTCTTCTGCAAAGGAACCTGATGGATAGATCCCTGTCACTGCGCCTTCTTTTTCAAAGACCCCTTTCACGATCTCCCTCATCAAGCCAGCCAAAGGGCCGCAATAAACCAACTCGATGTGATTTTTTGCCAAGGCATTGCCGATGGCACGAGCGGTCTTTGCCAACTTTTTCTCATTTTCTAAACGGGTGCCGCAACATACAGTTACTCTCAAAAACAACAGCTCCTTCTTCACTACATCTGCTATTTTACACAATCTATTAAAAAAGTAAATACTACATATTGTGCTTTATTTAGATAAAAATCGATCTATTCACTATATATTGTATATATCCATTTACATCTTTTCGCTTTCCCTTAAACGTTACAAACTTTGAAAATAGCAGATAAGAAAAAACAGAATCAGCTTCCATCGATTGCCTCAGTCCTCTTTCATCCCACATAAAAAAACACGATGCAGGTAGGCTCGTGTTTTTTTATCCATCACTTTTTTTCTCTTGTCCAAGCAAAATTTAGCAAAAACCTGTATAAAAAAATTATTTTTCGTCGGTGGCTGCTTTCAGCTTTTTCAAATCCTCTTGCTCGACAAAAAAGGTCACTTCTCCTGTTTCTAAATCGACAGATGCTTTGACTTCAACTCCTTTTGGGAAAAACTTGCTGGCATCGGTCTCGATTTTCAAACGCATCGTTCCATCTTTCAATCCAGCGCCATAGGTCATCGTACGAAAGTTCTTTTTCATTCCTGCTCGCTCCTTTTTTAATAGCTCATCGACACTGCACCCATAAAGGGTACTCAGTTTTAATAAATTCAAACTGTCTGGTACCGTCTTGCCGGTTTCCCAATTTGAGATCGATGTACGGGTCACTAAAATTTTTGTTGCTACTTCTTCTTGGCTCATTTGCTGTGTGACTCGATGGTTCTTTAATGCTTCCCCAATCGTCATCTTGGCCTCCTTCTTCTACCTTAACGCAGACCTGCTGTGGTTTCTGCTCAAATCCATTGATATTACGGCATTGTCAAACAGTTTTGACAGGATTTTCTTTAACGAACTCTCCGTGATAGCGGTTTTCTTTCTATCATAGATGAAAAAAGAATAAATGACTAGAGAACCGCTTATTGAGTGATTTCGGCATAATACGTATCTGAGCTTTCTACAACCTTAAACCAGATTCCATTCAATTAACGTCTTAACGCAAAAAATCCCAGCTACATGAAGTCGGAATTATTCCATTAGTATTTTTTTGTTTTATAATTTGTAGACCTAATAAATCATAAGGCATTCTTCAGTCTCAGATTTGAATTTGCAAAACACATCAGCCCTTATTGACAAAAAGTCGTAAAAAAAGGAAGCTGTAGATTCCTTCTGCAGCTTCCGCATAACTTTTTTCATTATTTTTTCTATCATTAACCGGATAGTTGATCATGCTGTTGTACTTAGCTGTAAAACAATCAATCCATTCCCGGAACAAAACTCAGTTCCCAATGGATCGTGGCTGTGTATGCAGTCGCCTGTGGTACTGCTCCAGAAGGTACTTCTAGCACAACGCTATCCGCCATTGTTTCTTGATCTCCATACCGTTGGATCCACGTACCGCCGCCTTGATTTACTTCGGCGTTCGCCAGCGTTTGTCTACCAGTGTTGAGTGCTCGGCTTTCCCAGTAGTGAGGACGCATCGAATCGTTGGATCCCGTCGTTACCATATCAATGTTGTTCAGCGAGAGTTCGACACCACGAAGTTTGTGGCCATCATTGCTGACAAAGCCATCCTCTCCGAGACGAGCACTTAACGTCCATCCACTATTTTCTGCTCGCCGATCAGTGACTTGGATAAAGTTTGGTCGTTTTCCACCGAATGTATCCCCTTCAGCATTGTTTAATTGTTGTGGTTGTGCTGAATAGGAGGTTCGGCTTGAACGAATCGGTACCGACCCAAAATTAAATTGTGAAATAAAATCGATACTGATGATGCCGCGATTCACACCCAAATCTGGCGGATTATCCGGATCGATCGTATTGTCAGGTTGCAGTGGATCTTTTGGATCCATATCTTGTATTGCCTCAACGATCACCGTTTTACTTGCCCACTCACCATATAACATAGCATGGGCTGTAACAAACTCTCCCACTTGAAAGCGTTCAAAAGGCTCATACTGTGATAAATCAAATTCATAGTAACCATTTGCATCTGACATGACATGAAAGGATTCAGTATCCTGATTTATTGTTGTGATTGCTGATATCTCTGGCTCAGGGAGTGCTCCCTCTCTTTGAAATCGAATATAGCTGCTTGGTGTCGCCCTGCCAGATATAACACGAGAATTACGAAGAGACGGATCTTCTGTCAAGGAATCGATGGTCACTTCCACGTTAGGAACATGTTCAAAGAGTAAGCGATTTGATCTCGAATTAAAAGTGGTCCTCAAACTTTCCTCTGTAACTGGTAGAAAAGACGTCACACTCGTAACGTTTGTTACGGCATTTGCTGCATTGGAGATATTTGCAGTCATCGAATAAATCGGTGTCCAATGAAAGTTGGACCCGCCACTGATATTCCCATAGTCCCATTGCTTAATCGACTGCCTTCGTGCAGTAACTCCCCCACCGTGGATTAGATTGCCAGTACTCATGCTGTTTAATTTTTGAAGATTGACACGTTTGGCTTCATCTATCACAAATCTAGTAGCATTGTTTGCTCCAGAAAAACCAATAAGATTTTGACCAGTAGCAGTTGTATCCGAACGAATATCCAACGTCGCATCTTTGCCAACTTGAAGTATTCCAGTAGTCCCACTAAAATTCACGATATTCGACCCTGAGCTTGTCTGATTGATCGCTTCTATATCTAATGTACTCCTCTCACCGAGAGTAAGATTATTTCCTGCCGCTACCCAGATGAGGTTGTGCAAATTGCCATTAGTACTCGTGGTGCGCCCCGATGAACGAATATTCACAGTGCTATCTTCCATTAGCTGGATAGTGCCATTGGTTCCATTCATGACAATGGATGCCCCATTGGCTCGTGGGATTAGATTGACCGTGGCACCTTTTCCTACTGTCATATTCCCTTGCAAATTTCGAAAGGAGATATTCGCACCACCAGCCGCAAAGTCGCTAGTTGTAGTCCCCGCTGACTGCAGTGTCAATGTGGCGTTCTCTCCGATTCTTAAAGCAGCTCTTGGATCAGTTGGCCAAACCCCGCTTCTCAAATCGAGATTTCCCGAATTAAAGGTGGACAAAGATACTTCCGCATTTTCTGCAATGTCGATTTGATTGACGAGAAGATTTGCTAAGTTTCGGGTAGCAGAAATGTTCCATGACGGATTAAATATTGAAGTATAGGTAGTTGTTTGGTGTGAACTAACATGACCGGATAGAATGACACTTCCTTCTGGTTCAAGAACCATACGATTTCCAGTGCTTATCACATTGTGGAAACGAAGTCGTGAATTTCGCACATTTTCAGCTCCAGCACCATAAAAATTAAACGTACCGTAGAAACTTCCATGATAGATTTTCATGTTTTGATAAGTGACATCCCAAGGGCTAGTGGGATCATGTGTCACGAACGACATCCCTAATACCACTGCCTGCATATCGAGGGTCAATCCTTTTCCGTCAACAATCAATGTTCTAGATATACGAGGTTCCATAAACCAAATGCCATTATCTCCCCCATTGACGTTATGGAAACCATGATTGTTGTGCATATTAGTTAAACCCGCAGTAGCTGGTTCGGTAGAGTGAAAGCTTCGCTCAAAATAAATGTAATTGACACTAGGATCACTATAGGCGATTAAAAATTCTCGCCAGTTGCTGACCCCCCGCTCAACGATTTCCTGCCCCTCTAACAAATAAAGATTTCCTGAATCATTGGGGTCAAAAGGCAAATCTGGATCAGGTGTTGTAAAGATATCATCACGAGCATGCTTTGTTCCATCTTCTGAATCCTCTACTTCCTCATCCAATTGCTGCTCCTCTACTTCTCTCGGAGTTTCTGGCTCAGCTGTTTTATTGTCTTGCTCTATTTTCACAGCGAGCATCTCATTTTCTACTTGGATTTCATACTCGCCGGTTTCTTCAAAGATCAATGGGAGCAAAAAAGCGCTTAACGGTTCTTTGGACAGAAGATACCATTGCTCGGCTTCTACCTGCTGGATGACGACACCTTCTAGCAGAGAAGATGTTTCGATTTTTGCTTCTGCTGGCAAGATCAGATTGATTTCGTCTAGAGGCTGATTAGAGGTGAATTCGATTAAGACAGTCTCTCCAGGACTACCTTGCTTCGTTGCTGTTGAAAAACCAATTTCAACGTCTTGCTGTTCAGTCCCCGCAGTCTCCAAGGTAGAATACACTGCATCATCTTCTTTATCTTGTAGTGCATAAATCGTATCAATGAAAAAATTTTGAACTATGGGAAACCCCTGCTGAACAATAAACAGCCCGATAAAGATTAATGCCATTACTTTTAGTGTTTTCATTTTCATACTATTGATCCCACCTTACTTTGTTTTTTTTTGATGATCGAGACAACAATGTGCAAGACGACTAAGACAAGTCCGATGATTCCAACAAGCAGTCACCAATTGGTCTCCGGCTAATGGAGACATCTTCATTGTTTAAACGGCGTACGTAAGTAGCATCGATCCGAAGCTCCTTTTTACATTCACACTGCTCCTTTAGAACGAGCAGTCATTGCGGAATAGAATCGATTTAGATTCAAAGCGCCTTGAAAGGGCATATGAGTACTTAGTGCCATTTGCATACCAGAATGATGGCCTTCATCCAAAACCTCATCACTAACACAGCAATTAAAGAATGTCTCGCTTCACAAAAGCAATTTATTGACTGCCTAAGTTAAAAGTATCCAGTGGGTTGAGGATCGTTATTGAGACAGAAATTCGTTGTTTTTTATCACAAAAAAAATTTACTACAGAAGCAACGTTAGGCGTTACTTTAAAAACCTTTTAATACGTCTTCATTGCTGTTATTCATACACGAAGTTTCTCAAACTTACTCTCTTCCAGTATAGTGGACATCGTCCATGAGAAAAAATCAGAATATTCATCGATCAACGAAAATCGTGTTTCAAAGATGGTATTCTCTTCAAAGGGTATAAAAGAACATCAACTTTTTAAAACAAATAACGATACACCTTTTATTCGAAACATAGCAATAACATCCGAGACACTTGTTTTATAAAAATCCACTCCTATATGTGTGAAAATATTCGTTTAAACACAAAAAACTCGTGAAATGATTAAATTCTTCATCTCACGAGTCTGTTTCATCTATTAAAATATGTTTTATTTTTGCATCGAAAAATTAAGTTTCAATTATTGTCATCAGCGGTGGATCGTCACTTCTTTTTTGACTTCCACGGTGATGCGGCCATTTTTGATGACCACTAAACGTTCAGGAATATCGATCAGCACATCGGCTTTTCTCTGGGTATCTAAAAGAATCAAATCTGCGCGGTTGCCAACAGCGATCCCATAGTCTTTGATATTTAATGCTTTGGCGGTATTGGTCGTAATCATTGGCAAGACTGTCGGCAGGTCATCGGCGCCGCCTAAGTGTGCCACTGGCACAGCCAACATAGCGATTTGAATCAAATCCCCATTGCCATAGGGCGTAAAGGCGTTACGAATATTGTTGCTGCCTAAGCAGATATTCACACCAGCATCACGTAATTTGCGAATCGGCGTCACGGCACGGCGAACGTTGTAGGCATCGTTTCTAGCACCTAAGTGCAAGTCGGTCGCAGGCAACGGCATCACATTGATTTGGGCTTTGACCATCAAATCGATGACTTCTGCCAGCTGATTTGGTTCCATGGCGTGCAGCGCAGTCAAGTGTCCTACTGATACCCGACCTTGGTAGCCTTCTGCGATGGTTTTTTCACACAGGTAGACGATCGATGTATCGTCTGCTTCGTCGGCAAAATCCTGATGCAAGTCAATGTCTTTGTCAAATCGTTTGGCGATCTCAAAGATCAAGTCAATGTGTTCATTGGCTGGCGCATCATTGTAAGGAATGCCGCCAACGACATCGGCGCCTTTTTCCATCGCTTCAATCATCATTTTATCCGTCCCTGGGGCTTTAAAAATCCCTTCTTGCGGAAAGGCAACGACCTGAATGTCGATCAAGTCGCGGTATTCTTTTTTTAAGCGCATGATGGTGTCAAACCCAGTGAAGCCTTGTGCTGGATCAAATTCGGCATGGGTGCGCACAGCAGTCGTGCCGTGTAGGATCAGCATTTCTAATGCGCGTTTCGCCCGATCATAAATGTCTTCTTCGGTAAAGGTCGGTTTCAGCTTTGCCGTAACTTGGATCGCTTCTTGCAATGTACCTGAATTATTGGGCTCACGATCGGCGATCAAGGCTTTGTCTAAGTGGATATGGCTTTCGATCAATCCAGGAATCACCACTTTGCCTTTCGCCTCAATCGTTGTTGCTGCTGATTCTTCAATGTTGGGTGCAACTGCGGTGATTTTTCCTTCTGAAATTGCAATGTCTACTAATTCTGCATCGTCTTCAAGACGTGCTTGCTTGATCAATAAATCCATGTTTTCCTCCTATCCATCAGCCAAACACTAAGCCGATGACTAATAATAATACGGCTGCTAAACTCAACCACTTCACGTTTCCTTTGACTACATCCAGAATCGGAATTTGGAAACCAGAAGATAAAGCTTGCATCGTAATGTTGACGAAACTCATTTGACTGCCGAGGCCAACCCCCATCGTTACAAAGCCAAGAGCTAAGACTGGGAAGCCTAATGAAACGGCAACTGGTAGCACTAATGTTAAAACGGAGCCGACATAGGCACCTGCGGGAATCCCAATCAAGACACCCGTCAAGATCGCCACGGGAACGACGATCGCTGCGGGGGCATTTTGTGCCGCACCGGCAATTACAGCAAACGTCCCAGTTTCAGCGATCACGTTGATGAAGGCTAAAAAGATCCCCACTTGGAACAAGCGGGTCAAAATATACGTGGATCCGTCCACCATCGCTTCCACCGATTGATTCATCGAAAAGTCGGTACAGACAAAAATCAACGCCAACGTGACCACCATATAAACTAGCGGCGTAAAGAGGACAAAGCCGATCAGGTCATTGATCAACGGACCAAAGATGACCGCAAAAAGCAAGAAGATCGCAGGCAGTGTCGTTTTGAATAACTCGCCATTGCTTTTGTTTTCGTACTCTTGGTTGGCTGATTCTTTGAAGCCCAGATGACGACGCTTGGTCCCGAAGAATGCCAATAAAATCGCCAAACCAACGAATAATAACCAAAATGGGCGCATTTGATCGACATAAGAAGCGACACTAAAACCGCCTAGTTCAGACACGATACTAGATTCCAAAGAGGCAGGAGAAGTCGTAAAGGAGACCGCTGCCGCTAACGACATCGCTGCGATCAATTCGGGTACCACCCCAACTGCCGCAAATGCTAACGGTGCGATCACCATTGCACTCCCGCCGCCGATCCCAGACATATAAGTCGCTGCTGCCAATAAGATGACAATAAAACCAGCCACATATTCCACTTTTCCTTTGGTCCCTCTTTTGGCTAAGGTTAAGGCCGCCGTATAACTGCCCGCTTTGAAGACCGCCATCGCTACAGCGGAATTGATGATTGGCACCGTAATACTTAACATCGTCGGAATAGCTTCCAACAGTTGCGAATTGGCTTCAGCTAAACTGATCCCGCCAATAATCATCGCCAAGATCCCAGCAATCAAGCCAGCAATGATCATATCTACTTTTTTAAAGAGCAAAACCAGCACTAACACTAATGGAATCAGTACTAGAAATGCTTTGACTCCTGTTGGTGCGACGATCTCATTGATCGCTTCTGCCGCAAACACTGTTCTTTCTGAAAAGATAAAAAGAATGAGAGCCATAAACAGTGAGACGAACGTTCCCTTTTTTTTCATCACATTTCTCCTAACTTATATGAACCTTCATATAATAAATGTTGTGTTGCTATGGGGTGTTGCCGATTGATTTTTCCGCTGATTTTTCTCTGGTGTTTCCCACCTTCTTTCCTCGAAGAAAGGAATCAAGCAAAAGACACCTGCTTTTTCGACCTTTTTCGCCACTTTTTCTTTCTCTATTATAATTCTTGTTGTTAACGCTTTCTTTGGACATTATTCTAAAATAAATCTACGTTTTTTATCCAATTGGCTAAAAGCGCAGAAAAAAGCGCAACTTGTGGAGAAAAGAGCCTTCATTTGATCCTTTTGCCCTTTTCTCGGAGCCTCGCTTTTTTTAGTGATCTTCTGTTTATGATCGTTTTTTTCCTCGGTTTGTCCAGCGTTTCAGCCGATAAAAAAGCATCAGTTGTTTGCGCGCTCGCTTGATCCGCTGGTAGCGCTTTGGCTGCTTCTTGTAAAATGCTTGATGGTAGTTTTCCGCTGGCCAAAACTGCGTGGCCTTGCGGACCTCAGTCACGATGGGTTGCTGATAATAACCAGATTGTGCTAGTTCCTTTTTGGCTCGTTGCGCAAGCACTTCTTGCTCAGCAGTCGTATAGAAAATGATTGGACGATAAAAATTGCCGCGATCTTGAAATTGTCCGAAAGCATCTGTCGGGTCTGTCACTTGCCAATACAACTGTAACAAGTCCTGATAGGTGATGATTTTGGGATCAAAAATGATCTCTACTGCTTCGACATGCCCTGTTGTTCCACTTAGTACTTGATCATACGTCGGATTCGGGACTGTTCCCCCAGTATACCCCGACAAGACGGAAAGAATGCCCGGCTGGTCTTCAAAAGGCTCTACCATACACCAAAAGCAGCCGCCAGCAAAAATAGCCACTTCTTGTGCTTTTCCACCTGTTTCGGTCGGCTCCACCGAAACTTCTGCTGGTTGGGCTTTGCTTGTTTCTTCATTCATTGCCTTTGTCGGTGCTGACTGGCTGATTGTTTGATAAAACTCTGCGACATTCGGGGTCAGATTGTTTCTCATTGCCAAAGGACGCAACGACGCTTCTAGTTTTTCCAAAACCCGCTTGGTCTGTTGGTCTTCAAGGCTATTTGACGATTCTTTTTCGTGTTTGCCTGCTTTTTGTTTGGTCGCCAGCTGAGTTTCCAGTGTATTTTTTGCTTGCACCAGTTGTTCTCGTTCCCACTGTCTCGTGCCAGGATGCAAGATCAAATTATAGATTTCTGACAGCCACGCCATCGTTGTTTGCTTCATCACCATTGCCCCTTTGCCTCATAAAGGAGCGACTCTCTCTCCTTGTTTGGTTGCACTGTACCATAGTTTCGCCGATTCGCCCAATTTGATGCCCAAAAAACGTTCGAGAGAAATCCTCGAACGTTTTTGGCTTTTGTATGGGTTGGCGTATAAATCGTTCAGGATTTTGAGAATGGCGTTGCTATCTTAAAGATTACAAAGGAGTATAATCTTACGGACACACTGTTTATAGAATAAATAAAAACAGCATGGTCAACATCGATAAGATGAGCATGCTGTGTTTATCTACTTACTTTTTGAAATACTGTTCTAACTTTCATCAATAACTCATCAACCAAGTGCTCATGCGCTTTTTCCAAAAAAACACATGCTCTGGCTTCATAATCAATTGTCGTTAATTGATCCAACAATACTTTTCCTGTTGTCTTCATTCCATAATCTGGATTAATACTTACATATAACGGATAATTTCTACTTGTACTAGAAATTGGAGCAACGGTGGCAACGTTACTATAATTTGCAATCATGTCATGACTTAAAACAATATAGGGTCTTTTTCCCGTTTGTTCATGTCCAGAACGAGGAGCTGTATCCAATAACAAAATATCCCCTTGTCTAGGTTTTCTTACCATTTTTCATTCCCTACTGCTTCACCTAAATGTTGAATTACCACATGATTTTTCTCAGCAGAGTAATTTTCAAATAACTCTTCAATCGTTAACTCGTTTTCTAAATTTGCTGCTTCGATGATTAGCCGTTTATGTCCGTTTACTTCTTCTTGTATTATCTTCACTTTGTCATCAGTATGAATGCCAAGATACTCCATAATGTACTTTGGCAATCTAAGACCGTTACTATTGCCCCATTTTTTTATAGGTAGCATTTCCATGCGCGACACCTCTTTCTGTATATACATAGTATAACATATATCGTGACAGAGTATATACATAATTATCCTTTTTGGTCGATTCACCTAAATTCATTTAAAAAGAATTGTTCTTACAAGTTTACACTGCTGTGCTAATAAAAATTTGTAGTATACCAAAATGTCAAATTGCAGGACAATGACTGACATAAACGATTTGATTATAACCACGTTGATACGCTCTTTAGGTATTAACAATATTTGGATGCAAGTAAGTAGTAAACAACAGGGATTGCTGTCCCTCCCCTACTTATTCCATCATGTGTTCTATATTCGATAGCATAGCTAGTTCGAAAAAATAGTTAACTTTCCCACTAATTAGGGAGCCAACAATTTCTTCAATAGGAATACCTGCAAAACCGTCACCCATGGCTTTATCAGAAAATACTGGGTCGTTTACTTTATCCGAATTTATCACTTACATGTACACCTAATTTAAATTTTTCTCTATTTAAAAAAAAGAGAAAACAATAACTCCCACTATAGACTTTTTTTTTTCACGATAATACCTCAAGTGGGGGTTACCATCCATATTTCGGAAAATAGAAGTAGAGGTAATTAAATTTCAAATTTATTAGGTTTTCTTTATCTATTCGAGTGGATATCACGGGTAGTTTTTTATTTTCCCTGTGATATAATAACCTTGCGAAACGATAGAAAGTTTATAGCACTACAGCACAAAGGCGCTCCCTAACCGCGACGAAAGGGAGCGCCTTGTTTATGCTAGTTGCGACTGCTAGCATGTGAGTTGGATAGCAACTTGCTTAGTTATCGTCTTTGTCTTTCTCATCCAACCAGTGAGAAAATAGTTCGATGACTATACCAACAACAATTGGTGCGACAACCAGCGATAGATAAATCATATACACTATATCCTCCACAGGGGGAGTAGAAAGTATTCATGTTACGGAAATTACACACAGTTATTTTTCAAAGACATTAAGTGATGTTCACGCTTCTTCCTTTTGCAATGTCATGATGACAGGACCTTCTTTGGTGATGGCGATCGAATGTTCATATTGTGCACAGTAGCTGCCGTCAATGGTGCGTGCTGTCCAGCCGTTCGGGTCCATCTTCATGCGCCAAGTGCCGGTCGTGATCATCGGTTCGATAGTGATCGTCATGCCTTCTCTCAACCGAATTCCTTTGCCAGGTAACCCGAAATGAGGAAAGAATGGTTCTTCATGAATGGTTGGGCCAATGCCGTGAGCAATAAAGTCCCGCACGACACCATACCCTTTTTCTTCAGCGAAGCTTTGGATCGCATAACCAATATCGCCGACTCGGTTACCGACCTGTGCTTGCTCGATGCCTCTCATCAAGGCTTCTTTCGTTACTTCCATCAGCGCTTGATGTTCAAGTGAAATCTCTCCTACCGCATACGTCCAACAGCTGTCAGAGATTGCCCCTTTGTAATCGACACAAAAATCGACTTTGACGACATCGCCTGATTTTAAAACATATTCTGAAGGGAAACCATGACAAATCTCTTCATTGACACTGATACACGTCGCAAATTCATACCCTTCAAACCCGATTTGAGCGGCTGTTGCCCCTGCAGCTTCTATCTGTTGATGGACAAAGGCGTTGATTTGGTTCGTAGTGATACCGGGAACGATTTTTTCCCGTAGCTGTTCGTGAATACTTGCCAAGATACGACCAGAAGTTTTCATTTGTTCGATCTCTCGTGGGGATTTTAATGTGATCAATAGATGATCTCCTTTCCTTAAATAGCCATTACTCTGTTTCTTTTAATAATACACCTCATCTAGAAATAAGCCATGAGAAGGCACTGTTTCACCAGCTGCTTGTCGTACTTTATCGGCTAACACTTGATCGATCACTTCTGGTGGCAGTGTGCCATCGCCAATGGCAATCAGTGTGCCTGTCAAGATTCGGACCATTTTATGCAAAAAGCCGTTGCCTTTGAAGGTAAACCGCAATAGGTCGCCTTCTGGTGTGATGGTGATTTCATCGATCGTGCGCACCGTTGATTTTTTTGATTTTTTCAATGCAGAAAAGCCGATAAAATCATGGGTGCCGATCAACTTCTCAGCCGCTTGCTGCATTTTTTCCAAATCAAGGGGCTGCGGGCAATGAAAACTAGTATTGCGAGCAAAGACTGATGGGATCGCGTTGTTCCAAACATAATAGCTGTATTGCTTGCCTTTGGCGTGATAGCGTGCATGGAAGCGCTCAGGCACTTCTTCAATCTTGTTGACGACGATGTCTTGCGGCAAATAACGGTTGAAGAACTGCTGCATCTCTGGCAAACTCATTTGATGGGTCGTCTTGAAATTCGCCACTTGTCCTCGAGCATGCGTGCCCGCATCGGTTCTACCAGAACCCACAATCTCAATTTCTTCTCCCGTCAATAATTTGATGACCCCTTCAACTTTTTCTTGAATGGTTTTTTCTGTATCTCCTAGTCGTTGCCACCCTAAGTAGCGCTTGCCGTCATATTCAATCGTTAATTTGATATTTCGCATGGTTGTTGCTCCTTTTTACCGATACTATCGGTGGATAGTTTTTTTCTATTATGGTCAATTACATCAAATTATTAATTAATGATAAGGTTCCCAAAAACTAAAAAATAATTAGTATTATAAACTTAATAGATCTATAGCATCAATAAATGATACTTTTAATAGAATAACCGTACTATCTATGGTATGAATAGTTTAAATAGTACGGTTTGAAGTTAAACTCATAAATTCAAGACCAATTCCAATACAATATGTTTTTGTACAATTCAGCTCTTTCATAAATACTTTCTTTTTTAAATAATTCGTAAGGCTTAAATTCTAAAGTTGATTCCTTCATAAATTTTATAAATCTAGGACTGTTTTGGTATTTCTTTTTATTTAGAGTTTGGGCCAATATATTTTGGCTAAAATATTGTTCTAATTTTATTTCATAGGACGAATCTCCATATGACGTGTTGAAACTTTTTGGTATGAGTAATAGTCCGCCAATATTATTTCTCGTTTGGTTAAAGTCAATTTCACTATCAAATTCTTCAAGATGTTCTTCAAAATGGTTAGCCCAAATATGCTCAATTTCTATTGGATTATTTTTATTTTGTAAATTTAGAATATAATTTGATTCATCGGAATTCTTTGCAACTATTTCTGTAATTAAAGCTAATAAAACTCTTATTTTTCTTCCATTCTGCTGATTTAAAATAGGATATCCGACTAATTCAGGTATATCCAGACTATTATCGTTAATATTCTGCTCTATTTTAGTAACTGTTTTCCCTCTAATTTCTTTACAAAATAAATAAATTGTTGATTCAAGTGAGCTTTGAGAAATTTGAACATGATTCCAAACACGGTAAGATAAAAGTTTTGTCAAATACTTAGATACAATTTTTATTTTTTTGTCTACCACATCATCATCATCTTGATAATCTATCGATGCAAGTAGTGCTGCCGGCTGTAGTGTGAATCCATAATCAGCATTTATAACTACATATAAGAAATCTTTTGTATTTCGATCTAATATAATTTGATTAATTTTATTGTATATACAAGTATAATAACTAATTCGGTCAATAAATTTCATAAAGTCGTTAGATGATATTAAACTCAATTGTTTGCTTTTATCCCTGACCCATCTATGAAACTCGTTACCTATTCTTACAAAATCAGATTGAGAATCATTACCTTGAGATAAAGACTCAGCAAGATGACCTCTAAAATATATTTTAAAGAAGTCAAATTCCGCTTTGGACTTAGAAGGTAACTTTATCTCTTTAAGCATTGCGATTGACCTATCAAACTTTTGAGCATACTTATCACGGTTCTCTTCGTCTATGTGTGCCAACAAATAACTTCTTAACATTTCAACTTGTGTAAGAGACAAACCTCTATCATTCATAGTTTCAAATATTACATAAGCAAACTCATCACTATTAGTCCAAACTTTTGAAAAGACAATTTTTTCTTTTATCCAGTAAATAAAATGTATAATATTACTTTCATTAATATTCTCGTTCCAGCAATCAGAGAAATCTTTATATCTTCCGACAATATTAATTACAGAAATTGGATCATTTTTCTTTACTTCGTAAATGCCTTTTTCATATAGTTCTAACATACATAATCTTCGCTCATCAATTTCTAGATTAAATCTCTTCTTTCCGAAGTCATCACTATATATCATTTGCTTAATATCAGATTCGGGAAATTGTTCCAAGTACTTGTAATTATTATACAAATACATTAAAAACAGGGTAAAGGTAGTAATCCGCTGCTGTCCATCAATTATAGAATTACGGTCATCTTGTTTTGACGATAACACTATCTCTCCCATAAAGTAAGGATCATATGTTCTCACTTTCTCGATATTATCTTTTACGTCCCATTGTCTTAAAAACTCATTCGATAAATCATTGACTAAATCTTCCAATTGCTTTCTTTGCCAAACGTACTCACGCTGATAAAAATCTACATCAAATTTTTCCGAAAAAAGAGTTTTTAAAGGTACTACTAAACTATTTACTTCTTTACTACTCATTCCCTTTCTTTCTCCTCCTACTGATTTTAATATATTTTTCTTCATCTTTGTTTTGAAATCCTAGAATATTTTTGCTTTACTCAAAAGATTTGTAAAATCCACGAAATTTGTCACTTTTATTCTTATTTATTATAGTA
>NZ_NIBN01000001.1:1103510-1282821 GCF_002174385.1 Enterococcus sp. 6D12_DIV0197 | reverse complement strand
GAATAACTATTATATCTACTTTTAATGTTTTTAACAGAATATTATTTTACTTCATTGAAAGATAATTCAGAACTTTTTCTAGTTTGTTTTTCAGCATCAAACTCTCCCATTCAAATTATTCAGTAATTAGCTCGTTTTCGATAAGTAGAAAAACTTTATTTTCCCTACCAGTCTTTTTAAATAAACATCACTTTTCTTAAACATCTGATTAAGTTGACAATAAATTACCACTCAGTTTCAGTTGAAGACCTTTGTACGTACATATAACACATTGACAATAGAATAATTTTTTCAATAAACTTTCGTTAAAAATGTATTTACTTATGATACGGCGCCCCCGTATTGATTCGATACGCGCGATAGATTTGCTCCAATAAGATCAGTTTCATGAGTTGATGCGGATAGGTCATTTTGCCAAAAGAGATTTTGGCATCACTGCGGGTCATGACTTCTTGACTCAATCCTAGGGAGCCGCCGATGACGAAGGTCAGTTGGCTTTTTCCTTGGAAGCCGAGTTGATCGATTTGTTTGGCGAAGGCTTCGCTGGTGGGATTGGTGCCTTCGATCGCTAAGGCAAAGACATATTCGGTGTCTTTGATTTTGGCTAAAATGCGCTGCCCTTCTTTTTCTTTGATCTGCAGCATTTGGGCTTCACTCAAGGTTTCTGGCGCTTTTTCATCTGGTACTTCGACAAACTCAAGCTTTGCGTATGCCCCCAATCGTTTGGCGTACTCGTTGATTCCTTGAACGAGGTACTTTTCTTTTAGTTTTCCTACTGTGACGATTTTGATTTTCATAGGTTCCTCCTCGTTATCCCCTTATTTTATGAAAATGTGGACAATGCTATCCACAACCTTTTACACACTTTGACTTTCTTTGAAATTCTTCTATTCCTATCTATAAAACCGCGACACTTCAAGGGTTTCTTCATCCACCCAACAGAAGCTTTCAAGTTATCCACACACTGTGGATAAAAAGACCTTCACTTCTCCCCAGTTTTGCCTGCTATTTTTATTCAAAAATGAACGGGTTTTGCGAAGAAAATTTCATCGTTTGAAACAGATTCTTACGCAACTTCTTCATATTTTTTTCAAAATCTCTTAGTAGACTAATCTCAGATAGAAGGAATATACTGATTATAACGAATTATTCATTAAGGGGGAAATAGTAATGGCAAGAAAATATGTCACACCAGGCAAGAAAACTTCTCCTGGTTTATTAAAACGATTAGGTATTGGGATTTTAGGCGGTATGGTCGGCGGTTTATTGACCTTCGGCGGTCTGTATCTGGCAATGGGTTCCTCTTTGACTTCAACACCAGAAACCACGACCAACAGCGGGGTCCAAGATTCTAACGGACAAACCCAAGTATCCAATGTAAAACTTGATGTGACTAGCGATGTCACTGAGGCAGTTGAAAAAGTACAAGATTCTGTCGTTTCCATCATTAATCTACAACAAAGTCAAAGCAACGATTGGAACAGCCTCTTTGGTCAGCAAGGCGGACAAAGTGAAGGCGATAGCCAAAGCGACGACGACAGTGCTTTAGAAGCTTCTTCTGAAGGGAGTGGGGTCATCTACAAAATCGATGGCGACGATGCCTATGTTGTAACCAACAACCACGTCGTAGAAGGTCAAGACGGTTTAGAAGTTGTTTTAGCAGACGGTACGAAAGTCAAAGCTGAATTGGTCGGTACTGACGCTTATACAGACTTAGCTGTATTGAAAATCTCTTCAGAGCATGTGAAGACTGCCGCAACATTTGGTGATTCAAGTGCCTTGAAAGTCGGCGAACCAGCCATCGCGATCGGTTCTCCTCTAGGCTCTGACTACGCAAACTCTGTGACACAAGGGATCGTTTCTTCCTTGAATCGTCAAGTAACAAGCCAAAACGAATCTGGTGGTACGATCAGCATCAATGCGATCCAAACGGATGCTGCGATCAACCCAGGGAACTCAGGTGGTCCACTGATCAACGTTGATGGTCAAGTGATTGGGATCAACTCAAGTAAAATCGCCAGCACCTCTGGCTCTGCTTCAGGTGTTAGTGTCGAAGGGATGGGCTTTGCGATCCCAAGTAACGATGTCGTTGAAATCATCAATCAACTAGAAGCAGACGGCAAAGTGGTTCGCCCTGCACTAGGTATCCAAACGATCGATTTAGGTTCCATCACATCACAACAACAAGAACAAATCTTGAAAGTTCCTTCATCCGTAACTTCTGGCGTTGTGATCTACTCAGTCAACAATGCAACACCAGCAGAACAAGCAGGATTGCAACAATATGACGTTATCACGAAGATCGATGATACAGAAGTCAGCACAACAACGGATCTGCAATCTGCGTTGTACAAACATAAAGTCGGTGACACGATCACTGTAACCTTCTATCGTGGCGATGAAGAAAAAACAGCAGAAGTAAAACTTTCCGTTGATACGTCGATCAACGAACAATCAACAGACAGCAGCAACTAATCATCAAAACCAATCGAAACAATCAAAAAATGAACTGCCGCAAAAACAGGAAGCGGCAGTTCATTTTTTTAGGCTTTACCGACTGGAAAAGCTTCACCTACAACGGCATCTTGAGGCAGCTCAAGGATGCCTTTTTTCATTGGGGCACCTTCTAAATGCAGTTCTTTAGCAGAGCAGATCATTCCGAAGCTTTCTACGCCACGAAGCGTCCCCGGCCAAATCATCAAGCCATCTGGCATCATTGCCCCAGGTTTTGCGACAACGACTTTCAAGCCTTTACGGATATTGGCAGCACCACAGACGATTTGCAAGACTTCCCCATCCCCGACTTCTGTTTCCGTGATAGACAGATGGTCGCTGTCTGGATGTTCCACACAAGATTTCACATAGCCAACGACGATTTTTGGTTCTGTATCTGCTGGCAGTTCTTCGCTGAATCCTGCTTCTTTGATCATGGTGTTCAATTGTTGGATTTGTTCTTTCGTCAACGTCACTTGACCACGCCCTTCGATCGTCATCACTTCTGAGATCGCAAAAAAGTTCCAGCCGACGATCGTGCCTTCTTCATTTTTGATTTGGGCAACATTGCCTTTACGTTCGACGGTTTGTTCTAATCCTTTATCATCTGCTGTGATGGCAAGCAGTGTATCACTGACATATTCTTTGTTATAAGCAAAAATCACGTTTTTTCCTCCTTAGGTACTTACACATTCCGCCCATAATCTTAACAAATTTTTCGGCATCCGTCATGGAATTTCTTTGTTTTCCTTGAAATTCTAGTTATTTTCAAAGACAAAAAAGCCTGAAAACCAACTTCTGCTGGCTGGCTTAGGTTGAGAATTGGCGAAGGAGCAGAACCCGCGGCTTCTAAAGAACTTGATAGTAGAACTACTCTCTACGAAAGAAGGCAACAATAAGTTATCCAAAAACTGTATACAGGAAAAAACTAAGAACCAGCTGCGGCTTATTAGCTAAGACGCTGCTTTGCTAACGAGCCGATAAACGCTGGTTTTAAAACTTCTGTTTGGCACTATTACCTACGAAACAAGACAGCAGCGACAGATGTCTTACCTCAAAACGAGCACAAAAAAACCTAAGAACCAGCTGCAGCTTATCAGCGAAAGACAATGCTTTGCTAACAAGTGAAACATCGCTGGTTCTCAGGAACTTTCTTTTAACCCTTGTCTGCTTTTGCTGCCATCTTCTTTAAGGAAAAGAACACGGCAACGACAAGCTTATTTTTTCAAAAATGACCTTACGCTTTGGTTTCTTCAGGCGATACGATCAGCACGTCGCACCGGGCTTCACGGATAACGAAACTGGCGACACTCCCCATCATGAAGCGTTCCACTGCGTTCAGCCCAGATTGCCCCACCATGATCAAATCGATGTCGTATTGGTCTGGTAATTGAGTGGCAAGGGCGTCTTTGATAGAGCCGTAAGCGACGATGCCTTCTACTAGATCAAAATCCACTGATTTTGCGTAAGCTTTGCAGTCGTCGATCAGATTTTTCGCCGTATCTTTTTCTTGTTCCAAGATGGAACTATCCAAAGGTGCATAGCCCATCATGGTCGGAACTTGCTGGTCGATGATCGTTGCGGCATAGACCTTCCCTTGATTTCGACGAGCGACTTCCACTGCTTTTTTGAAGGCAGACATCGCTTGATCTGAACCGTCGATCCCTACTAAAATGTTTTGATATCTTTGTGCTTCCATCTTTTTCCCCTCCTATGCTGATTGTACGCTGGTTAAAAAGGCTTCGATCTCTTCTTTGGTTTTGCGATCCTTGTTGACTAACCGTCCCAGCTCCTTGCCGTCTTCGATAACGACGAGGCTAGGAATACCAAAAATGTTCCATTCAACCGCTACATCCATGTATTCATCACGGTCGACTTCGACAAATTGAAGATCTGGAAAGTCCGCTTCGATCTCAGGCAATTGCGGTTTGATGTATCGACAATCGCCACACCAATCGGCGGTAAAAAAGAAGACATTTTTGCCTTTCTCCACATATGTTGCTAACTCTGCTAAATCTTTTGGAATAATCAAATGCTCACCACTTTCTTTTCTTTCAGTATACACCTTTCTTTCAGGGACTACCAACTGACATGCTGATCTTGCAAAGCCCTGCAGAAAAAAAGAGACAACGGATGGCTGTCTCTTTGCTTTCGTTCGTTCTCGCTTATTGTCCTGCCAAGATCGTATCAACAGTTGAACGATCCAAACCTTTCAAGACTTGAATCACCATTTCCCGTGCCGCTTCATAATCAGCGATACTGAATAGGGTTTGGTGGGTGTGGATGTAACGTCCAGGAACACCGATGACTGAACTTGGGATCCCTTCATTTGCCATGTGTGCCGCACCAGCGTCGGTACCACCTTTTGAAACAAAGTATTGGTACGGAATGTTGTTGGTTTCTGCTGTGTCCAACAAGAATTCTTTCATCCGTGGCAACATGATCATGCCTGGATCATAGATTCGCATCAAAGTCCCGGCTCCTAGATGACCAAAGGTACCATTTTTGGTGACTGTGTCATCTGCTGGCGAGCAATCGACCGCAAAGAACAAGTCTGGTTTGAATTTCGTCACAGACGGACGAGAACCTCGTAAGCCGACTTCTTCTTGAACATTGGCACCAGCAATCAGCGTATGGCCTAACGTTTCCTCTTTCAAGGCTTCAAGCGCTTCTAATACGACCGCACAGCCGTAACGGTTGTCCCAAGCTTTCGAGATGATGTTTTTTCCATTGGCAGTTTTGATGGTTTCCACTTGTGGGACGATCGTATCGCCAGGACGTACACCAAAGCTTTCTGCTTCTTCTTTTGATTCAAACCCAGCATCAAACAAAATATCTGTGACTTCAACATTTTTTTGACCGCTACTTCCTCGCAACAAATGTGGCGGTACTGAAGAAGAAACACATGGATAATCGCCTTTTGCTGTTTTCAATGTAAAGCGTTGAGCAGAAACCACATAAGGGTTCCATCCGCCCAAAGGAGTGACTTTGAATAAGCCGCGATCGGTGATCGTCGTCAATAAGAAACCAACTTCATCCATGTGAGCAGCTACCATCACTCGTGGTGCATCTGCTTCTTGGTGGTGACGCAAACCGAAGATGCCGCCTAAGCCGTCTTGTTGGATCTCGTCCACCAAGGGGGTCATCGCTTCACGCATATACGCCCGCACGTCGTGTTCAAACCCACTGGTTCCTTGTAACTCCGTTAGTTCTTTGATGCGTTGAAATGTTTTTTCTTCCATGATCATTCGAGAAACACGTATCGGTTGTTTGCTGCCCCAAAGAAACAAAGCTGCTTTTTTTGAAAAAGCAACGCTTGCTGTTGCTGTGTTTTCCAGCAATTTTTGGGTGAAACAACGGATGTGCTCTCTTCCTCCTTATTCCTACTGGTATTCTTTATTATAGCGCAAATTTCTATTGTTGGTTATTTTTCTTATAGAATATTTCTAAACTATGGTAAACTATTGTTAAGAGAACCTGTGATTTCACCGAGATCAAAACATTCGGGAAAACTTACTTTAGGAGGGACATTAGATGGAGAATGAGCATCCATTGCATTATTTTAAAAATGGACTGACCATCGGTTTAGGTCTTGGCTTTGCAGGAGGGATTTTTTCAACGATCTGGTTGAAGAAAAGGCAAGCCATGAATGCCGATGATGTCTTAGACAATATAAAAGCGGCGTTTATCAAAGAAGGACCGATCGAAGGTTCTTGGATCAATTTCGAAAAACAACCTTTGCGCAAATTTGCGATCACTTCCCAAGGTTATACTGGCGGCATCACCCGCACCGAAGACGGGCAGCTTGTCACCTATGAATTTTTGGCAGATGCTCATACAGGTACCGTCTTAGATATCCAACGAGCAATCGTGGAATAATCACTGCACTTACGACCAGCTTCTTAAGAGGCTGGTCTTTTTTCTTTTTAAGCAGTGCTTTTACTGGAGCAAGGTCGCAAGGTCCAATACCACGACTTCATCAATGCTGCCGCCTTTTTGCCGATACGCCCATGCCCCACTTTCAAACAAGCAGTACAGCTGCCCTTTTTCTACCACGATCTGTTCAAGGTAATGGGGAAACTTGATGCGCCGCAACGCATGTTTGCGGGTCAGCACCGTTGCATCCTTTAAAAAGACCCATAACTCCGCCGACCCTGGTCCAAAGGAACGTGCCAGCAACATATATTCAGTGGTAAAGGCGATACTTTGGACTTTCGTGGTGGTGACCCTTCTCTTACGCGGCTTGATGCGAGGAGACGCTTTGCGACCGCTGTCTGAAAGAACAGGCAGCGGATAATTCGCCACCACGCCCCCTTGTTTCAAGGCAAAGGTCCCTGAGACAAGTTCACCGCTATCGGCTGCCAAATAGGAGCTGTGAGTGATGCCTGCCAATTCGATGACTTGCTGATAAGCGATAGGCTGATTGGTTGCCAAGGAATCATCTTCCAGCAGTGCTTGTAGAGAAACACACGCCACGCGCCCCATTCCTTTCCCTGTAATGGTTAGCCACAGCATTTGCGTTGCTCGATCAAAGACTAGGCCACCGACATGGGGTCGCTTTGGCAGAACCACCGTTTTCAGATGCCGCCCGCTCGTTCTTTCTATTATATAAAGCTGTGAGTGATGTTCCTGCTGCGAACAATACGCTGAGATGATCAAATAGTCCTCTGAAACGGCCAACCCTTGTGGGGTCATTGCCTGACATTGATCTGCATGCTTGTGCAGCCTCGTTTCTGCTTTCGCCGTTGCTGTCGTTGCCACTGCGGCAGTGGCTTCTTTTAAACCGGGAGCCAAAAGGACTGCTTCCCTCTTTGCCCCGGCTGCCAGCCACGCTTGCCGCACGTTGGGATAACGCTTCAGTTGAGCTGCCAGTGCTTGGTTGTGGCGCGCCTGTCGGTGCTTTTTTAGCCAGTACACCACAAAAAGGCCAACCACAAACACGCCCAAAAGCAGCAAGCTCTCTGTTTGTCTCATTGATTGGCCTCCTTGATGAATTCCCTCTTGTCGGCTGATTTTTCAGCCGCTTATTGTTTGTCTATTCGTAATACTGCTTAGACTACTTGAACTTCGACATCAATGTTGCCGCGAGTGGCCCGAGAATACGGACAAAAATCGTGGGCTTCTTCTGCGATTTTCTCTGCCTCGGCTTTTTCAACGCCTGGTAACGATACTTCTAAAATCACGCCGATTTGGTAACTACCGTCCTCATGCTGATACAAAGACACTCTTGCTTTAACTTCGGATTCGGATTCGATGTTATGCTCTTTCAGCATATGCTGTACGGCACCGTTGAAGCATGAAGCATAGCCTGCGGCAAATAATTGCTCTGGATTGGTCCCTTCACTATGAAGACCCGGCTTGTCGATTTTCAGGTGAAAACTACCGTTTGGTGCTTCAACCTCTCCGACACGTCCGCCTCGATTGATCATCGCTGTTTCATATTGCTTTTTCATTGAACCTCTTCCTTTCTTTTTTTGACCTACTTCAAGTGTAACGACAATTTTCTAATCTGACAAAAGGATTGCTTATGCTTCCTTAAAAAATACAAAAAAGGCAAACCCAGAAACTCTGGATTTGCCTGTCTATTCGAGGTAATTGCTACCCGAAATAAATGAATGTAAACAATTGCTGAATGGACTAGCCGTTTGAACGTCCTAAGAAGAATGAAACAACAGCAACTACAATAACCGCACCAATAATTGATGGGACGATTGCCATTCCAGCAAGTGATGGACCCCAAGAACCTAAGATCGCTTGTCCAATAGCTGAACCTACTAAACCTGCAACGATGTTGGCGATCCAACCCATTGATCCACCTTTATTTGTGATAGCTCCGGCGATCAAACCGATAATAGCTCCTACGATTAATACCCATAACCAATGCATATTTTTCTCCTTCTTTCTTTTAAGTAGTTATTACACATATTATGTTACGCTTAATCCCCGTTTTAGACAAAAGATTTGCACTCAATTTGCAAAAAAAATTTTCAAACCTTGTTATATTAACGTTTATCAGCACTTCCTAATTATCGTTGTAAGAGCTTTAATTCGTTTTTTTTAGTATTGGTGCATTTTTTGAAATCGTTTTATTTTGTATTTTGCATCTTATCCGCTAAACTGAGGGAGAACCACTCTTATTTTGTCAGATAATTGGCACTTTTCACTCCTCAATCAGTCCTAGGACTGCTATCTTTTCAGTACTTCAGCTATTTTTCATTGGGGGACGTTTCGATCGTTTTCGATTGGAAGCGTTTTTTTGAACAAAAATAATTCAATTAAGGAGAGGAACAAAATGAACAAAAAAATAGGGTATTCAATTTTGTCTTTGGCGGCAGTGATGTTAGGGGTCGCTGGCTGCGGCAGTGGTGACAGTGCCAGCGAGAACAAGCAGATTCGTATGTTCGTTTCTGGAGATACCAGTGAAGGCGGCGCTTATTCGAAAATGGCGGAAAAATACAAGGAAGAAACTGGTGTGACTGTCGAAGTCACCGACGTGCCTTATGCGGACTTGCTGACAAAGATCACCAAAGCTGTTCAAGCGGATGATGCGCCAGAAGTCGTGCGGGTTTCTACTGTTCAACCTGACTGGAATGACTATCTGATGGATCTATCAGACATCGCCAGTGAGGCAAAAACATTGGAATCGATGACGATCAAAGATGAAGCAGATGTCGTCAAAGCACTTCCTTCTGATGTCACTGCCACTGGGTTGTTTATCAATACGGATTTGTTTGACGAAGCTGGTGTGACCTACCCCACTTCGGAAGAGGACATTTGGACTTGGGATGAATTTTTAACTGCGATCAATGAAGTCGTTGAAAAAACCGATGCCAAATACGGCATGGTCATGGACGCGTCGGATCACCGTTTACGGGCTTTCACCTATCAATACGGGGGACAAGATTTCTTTTTAGATGACAGCGGTGATTCTTACACGACCGATGATGCTACGAAAGCGGCTTTGCAAAAATTTGTTGATTTGAACAATGACGAAGTAATGCCAAAATCGGTTTGGACCTCTGGAGAAGATGCTTCTGCTATGTTCAAGAGCGGCCGTGTTCCAGCTTACTTTTCTGGCAGCTGGCAGATCGTTGATTTTTCTACCAACATCAGCAACTTTAACTGGCAATCCACCTATTCTCCTTATGAAGAGACCCGCGCGGTCAATATGGGCGGCAACTTCATCACTGGCTTCAACAATAGTAAAAACAGTGAAGAAGGCGAAAAATTCATCAAATGGTTGTACGAAGAAGAAAATTACAAACAGCTTTGTACCTATGCTGGTTACTTACCTGCGGTGGAAGATTTGACGGTCGACTATGAACAAGGCCAGGATGCTTATGAAATCTACAACCAAGAGATCGCAGCCGCTGCTCAACCAATCAGCAGCAAGCAAACTACCGATCAAGTGACGATGAGTATGAAAGGCTACACTGGATTGACAGGGGCTTACCGTGATGCCATCGTGCAAGTATTAAATGATGAAATTACATTAGATGAGGCAATCGACAAGACGATCAAGGATTACAATGATGGGTTTTTGAAGAAATAAACAGACGTTCAACCACAAAGAACCCATAGTCTGACTTTTTGCAGACTGCGGGTTCTTTGTTGCTGATACGATCGTCGGAGGAGGAATTTTCTGTGAGTACTTTACAAAAAAACAAATGGCCGTTGCTATTCACTGGCGCAAGCATCATTTTGTTCATTATCTTCTTTTTGATTCCAGCACTCTTAGGACTTTATTACTCGTTAACCGACTATAAAGGCTTTGCGACAGCCAATTTTATCGGCTTGGCGAATTATCAAGAATTGTTTCAAGACGCCAGCTTCTATAAAGCACTATTTCGTACATTTCGTTATGTGATCATTCTGGTTCCAAGTATCTATGTCGTTTCTCTCGCCGTCGCTTTGATGTTGAACAGTCAGCTGGCGAAAGGCAAATTTTTCGCAAAGATCATTTTTTTCTTACCATGGACCATCTCTGGGATCATCGCTGGGGTTATCTGGAAATGGCTGTTTGGTGAAAACTTTGGCTTTATCAACTTTATTCTAGAGCAAGCAGGACAACCAACTGTCCCGTGGTTTACCGACTCGAATGCTGCCTTTTCTGTTATTATTTTGGCTGCCATCTGGGGCGGGACTGCCTTTAACATGCTGCAATTTACTGCAGCTTTGAAAAATATCCCCCGCTCGTTGTATGAAGCTGCCGAGATCGACGGCGCCAGCTTTGGGCATAAATTACGCTACATCACCTTGCCTATGCTGCGACCGACTTCCTTTATGGTCATCTTATTGGCTTCGATCGGCGCCATGAAAGAGTTCGCCCTCGTGCAATCGCTGACCAATGGTGGTCCAGGAACCGACAACATGTTGATCGTGCAATATATCTATACGACTGGGTTTGACAAAATGCGGGTCGGCTATGCCAGTGCTGCCTCCATGGTACTTTTCGTGATTCTTTTACTGTTAGGCTTAGCACAAATGAAGATTGGAGGCGGCAAGAATGACATCTAAGACCATCAAAACCAAACGACCTGTCACAAGAAAGTCAGCGATGTTTTTTTTAACGCTGGCACTGATCATCACTTCCCTGCTGTACCTTTTTCCACTACTTTGGTTCTTATTAAGTGCCTTTAAACCAGGGACTGAACTATTTGCTTATCCCTTGAAAATCATTCCTGAAAATCCAACCATTCAAAACTTTATTGATGCTTGGACAACATTGGATTTCTTTCGTTACTTCAATAATACGTTGATTTCAGCGGTGGTCACCACTTTATTGACGATCCTAGTCAGCGCCGCCTGTGGCTATGCCTTTGCAAAATATGATGCGAAATGGCTGCGTTTTTTCTTCATCTGTATCATCGCCACCACCATGCTGCCGACGGAAGTTATCATGAACCCAACGTTTTCTGTCATTCGTTCACTAGGCTTATATGATAACTTATTGGGGATCATCATCCCTTCCATCAATACAGCAACAGGTATCTTTATGTTTCGGACCTTTTTCGTCTCCGTTCCTGACGATCTGATTGAATCAGCCCGCATCGATGGCGCTTCGGATGGGATGATCTTTTTGAAAATCATGCTGCCGATTGCCCGACCAATCATTATGACACTGGGGATCTTTTCCTTCCAGTGGCGGTGGAATGATTATATCTGGCCCTTGATCGTCTTGAATGATCCGAAAAAATACACCTTGCAAGTGGCGATCCGCAGCTTGGTGGGTGCGGAAAATATCAATTGGACGATTTTGATCGCTGCCTCGGTAATTTCCATTTTGCCTTTGCTGCTGGTCTTCCTCGCCTTTCAGCGCTGGATTCTCGACAGCAATTTAGACAGCGGACTAAAATAAAAAAGTGCCGACTGCTTCGTCGCACCTTTCTCCTTTTATGGATGAATGGTGCCACAGAGCAGCGGCACTTTTTATTTTGAAAAGTCTTTTCGTGACAAGTAGACGGCAGTTAAAATGCCGACTAAAATAGCCAAGCCAAAGACGACAATCGTACCGATCGCATTGTCTTTTCCTGGCAGTCCTCCGGTGTTGATCCCCCATAGCCCCGCGATCAAGGACGGCACAGCCACCACTAATGCCGCAGAGTCTAAGTATTTCATCAGATGGTTTAGATTGTTATCCATCATATCGGAGAACAAGCCACCGATGGTTTCTAACAAGTCGCGATAGATAGTGACCATTTTCATGGCAAATTTCTGCCGCAGCTTGATGTCATAAACGAGTGCTTCATTATCCAAACGATCCAAAAATTCTTTGCGATCCATCAATCGATCGACAGTATGGTTTTGGTCCCGCAAGGTGTGATCAAGATAGACCATGTCTCGCTCGGTATCGGCTAAGTTAAACAATTCCTTGTTTTCCGTCGTTTTACGGGCTGCTTGATCCAAATCATCGATTTGCTTCTTCATCTCCTGCAGACCTTTGATGTAATGGGTGTAGATCATCAACGTGGCATAAGCAACAATATCTTCATACCGCTGGATATCTTGCTCATGCTTTTCGATCAATCGTTTGATCAGATTGGATTGTTCAGATACGTACGTAATCAACAGATCCTTGGTGTAGATAAAAGTCACAGGCTCAAGACGGTCTTCGATCCGATCTTGTGTCACTTCCGACAAATCGATCAAAGTATAGAGAATCGGATGATTTAACTTGGTGTTGCGCAAGTATTCCAAACGTGACACTTCTTCCGGTTCATTGGCGCCAATAAAAATATCTTCAGGCAGTTGATACTTATCTAACAAGTGTCGTTGTTCCTCTGGATCTGTGCCAGAAACCACTAGCCAATTGTAATCCTCCTCCGAAGATTTCCTTATTTTTCGGTCTTCCATTTTATAATACTGAAACATGGTGACTCGCTCCTTTTCTAATTCTCTCTTAATTTAACTATCTAACGCTTCAGGCTTTTTGTCAAAATAAATGGCTTTTCTTTTCGATGCTTTTTTCATTTTGGCAAAGTGCGTTTTATTAGACGAACCTTTCGATTCATGAGAAACTTTTTATGGGCCCAATAAAAAATTTTAGGAGGAATCGTATGTTTCGTCATCAGAAAGAATTACAGTTTGAAGCTAAGCCAGAAAAACCAAATCCGTTAGTTGCGAAATACCTTCAAGAATTAATCGGTGGACAATATGGAGAAATGAGTGTTGCCATGCAATACTTATTCCAAGGATGGAGCTGCCGTGGGGAAGAAAAATACAAAGACATGTTAATGGATATCGCTACTGAAGAGCTTGGACACGTTGAAATGTTAGCAACGATGGTTGCACGTCTACTGGAAGGTGCACCTGTGGAAGATCAAGAAGCGGCTATGAAAAAAGACCCAACGATCGGTGCGATCATTTCTGGAATGAATCCGCAACATGCCATCGTTGCCGGCTTAGGACCACGTCCTGCTGATAGCGTCGGCAATCCATGGTCAGGTGCGTATATCATTGCTAGTGGCAACTTACTTGCTGATTTCCGTGCCAACTTAAATGCGGAATCACAAGGTCGTCTGCAAGTAGCACGCATCTATGAAATGATCGATGACCGTGGGGTCAAAGACTTACTTTCGGTCTTATTAGCGCGTGATAGCTACCACCAAAATCTTTGGGCAGCTGCCGTGAAAGAATTGGAAGAAAACGAAGGCTCGATTTTAGTGCCGACTACCTTTGACCGCAAAAACGAACGCTTAGATATCGCTTATGATTTCTATAACTTCTCAGAAGGCGACCAAAGTAAAGAAGGCTCTTGGGCGAAAGGCAAAGCCCTTGATGGTGAAGGCGAATACCAATGGCTAGACGAACCAAAGATCGAAGGAAAAGCGCCAAAACTCGATCAAGTCACACCAAAAATGTATGGCACACCGCCTGAAAAATAATTTGATCAAAAAGAGCAATTGTTTCTGAAACAGAAACCGTTGCTCTTTTTTCTTTGTCTGTTTGAGCAAGTTGGTTACGTTCCTGTCAAAAAAGCGTTAGAGTAGAATGTAGAGAAGAAAAGGAGGAATCATTTTATGAAAGCACCTTTACTGACATTAAACGACGGCAATTTACGCCCCGCAGTGGGCATCGGTACCTATCAGATCCGTGGTGGCGAAGGATTGAGCCAGCTGCAAGCAGCGATCGCCGACGGGTATCGCTTGATCGATTCTTCAACCAATTATGACAATGAAGGCATTGTCGGCAAAGCGATCCGTCGCTCTGGTATCCCACGTTCAGAATTTTATATCACCTCAAAATTACCAGGAAAATACCATGGCTATGATGATGCCTTAACCAGCATTCAAGAATCCCTTGCTCGCATGGGGCTCGACTACTTCGATGCCTTTTTGATCCACTGGCCATTACCAAAACGCGGTAAATATGTCGAAGCTTGGCAAGCCTTAGTGACCGCCCAAAAATTAGGCTTGATCCGTTCCATCGGCGTTTCCAATTTTGAACCAGAACATTTGGATGCCATCATTGAAGCAACTGGTGTGACTCCTGCACTAAATCAAATTGAGATCCATCCTTACTGGGTCCAAGAACGAATGGTTGCAGAGAACAAAAAACGCGGCATCGTAACGGAAGCTTGGAGCCCATTAGGTCGTGGCAGCGATGCCCTGAAAGAACCACTGATCACTGAATTAGCTGAGAAATACCAAAAATCAGCGGGTCAAATCATCTTGCGTTGGCATGTGGATCGTGGCATTTTGCCCCTTCCAAAATCAAGAAACCTCGCCCATCAACGAGAAAATCTTGCGATCTTCGACTTTGAACTGACTGATGATGAAATCAATCAAATCAATCAGTTAAACAAAGCAGACGGCCGCATCGATGGTCAAGACCCAAATGAGTATGAAGAATTTGAATAAACAATTTCAACTGAAAAAAACACCATAGCTATCTCTTGGCAGACAAAACCTCTCAAAAATCAGCGACCAGCTGCTTTTGAGAGGTTTTTTATGTAACCAAGGCTCCAGTGGTTAGCTTTGCGTGGATCAAAGTCGTACGATCAAAATATTCTTTTTGGCAGAAATTCCCTTGCTAGCAGTTCGATTTTCTTAAAGGTGACAAGCGTCAGCTAGGCGTTCATCACAGCTTTTAATCGAATGTCGGTTTCTCGAAAGAAGGTTGTCCTTCACTGTTTCGACACTTAAAGACAACAGCGTTTCCCCCGTTTTCCTTCAGCTTGAAAGGAATTTCCACATGCCCATCAATGAACGTTACCCCCAAAACTCGTGTTTCTTGCGAGGAGGTCTTTTTCGGTAAATGAAGATGGCGAAACTCAGAATGCCACAAAATAGACCGGCGGCTCCTAGTAGTTTCACGATAGTCGGCAACCCTCTTAAGCCCATCTTGTATATGGATGATACTGTGCCATTCCTATTGATGGTCGACCAGATAGGATAGTTCCGTTCTTCAAAGGTGCTCATAACACGCCATCGTCGTTTGTATTCGGCTGTGGTAGTATAGCCATAATTATTTTGCCTTCCTCTGATTATTACATACCCTTTTGAAAAGACTTCGGGATAATTCGTCAGTAGTTGTTGCCCTTTCTTCACTAAATTCCTTGGTATATTTCCTCCTAAAGCTATTTGCACATAAGGATAAGAAAGTCGATTTTCTTCTAAACGAACGCCGCCAATCGCTGCAACAGCTTCGTCGATTTTTTCATTTATCAGTTTCTTACTGAGATAAGTTTCAGGAAACGGCTCGGGATTTAAAAAAGTGGTTTCTTCATGCAGCTTGAAACCTACCACGTTGTCCTGATACCTTCGGAAAAACAAACCAGGTACCCAGCCGATTTTTAGCATCTCTGGTTTGAATTCTACAGAACGATTGACAGGTTCCTCTGTCCTCGGTAATCGTTCTGCCGCTGCTAAAGTCATTTCTTCAATTTCTCCGTCGGTAACAATATCCTCAGTAAATGTTTTTAAATCACGAATAAATCTATTAAGCTCTCTATAAGGTGTTTGTTTTAACTGAATCGTTACTCGGGCATTCTTGTCTGGACCAGCAATCAATACCATGTCGTAATATGCAAGTTCATCAAGCAAATCATCTAAAAATTTTTTGGCATTCACTTCATTTTCTTGCACGAATTTCTCATTATTCAATTGGAGATGAAGCCGATTGTTAATGAAGGTCACTTCTTCACCGGAATACTCTTCCGTCGTTACATCAGCGATAGTCGGCAACGGCGGCTCGGGATTTTCCGATAACCAAAATGACTGCTCTATGGGATAATAAGTCCTTTTGTTACTGCTATCGACGGCGACCAATTCAAATTTACTTTCCTGTTGGTCACTAGAAAGAAAAAGCCTCGCCTCACCAAATGTTCGCTCCGTGAACTTTGGCTCTCCTATCGCTCTTTGATACAAATGCCGATCATATTCACCGTTCACACTAACATAGACTTCTTCCAGCATTTGCCCCGCACTTGGTGTCACTGCATAAATCAGTTCTAAAAAGGAAATCATTAATTCTGAATCGGGAAGTTCCGTGACGATTTCCAGCAATGGTTCAGTGAGTGGCTCTGTGGGTTCTGGGGTATTCCTTTCGCTGTTGAAGATGTCGGCTAAGACGCCTTGAGACTGGCCGGTTGGTCCTTCGGCTGCTGATACTTGCCAACTGGTCATATGATAGATGGCAAGAGCAAAGAAACACAGACTAAAGATTTTATAGATGGGAAAGATATTTTCAAAAAATTTCTCTTCGGTTGAATTTATTTGCGCAGCGACTTGCATTCACTTTGCTCCTTTCTTCTTTGGAGGTAACAGAATTCTATTAGAATTTAAGAATGGCCAACGAGAATCAGTTTTTACCTGATTGTCTATTCCTTTTCCGTCTTTCTGCCCTTTGACAAGCAAAAAGTTCAAATATAAACACAATAAAGCCGATAGAACCAAATCCTATCACCAACGCCATGCTGACAGTCACGCCGTGCCAACCCATACTCGTTAACGACGAAACTGTGCCATTCGGGTTGATGATTGCCCAGATAGGATAGTTCCGTTCTTCAAAGGTGCTCATAACACGCCATCGTCGTTTGTATTCGTCTGTGGTACCATAACCATAAATATTTTGCCTTCCTCTGATTATTACATACCCTTTTGAAAAGACTTCGGGATAATTCGTCAGTAGTTGCTGCCCTTTCTTCACTAAATTCCTTGGTGTATTTCCTCCTACAGCTATTTGCACATAAGGATAAGAAAGTCGATTTTCTTCTAAACGAATGCCGTCAATCGCTGCAACAGCTTCGTCGATTTTTTCATTTATCAGTTTCTTACTGAGATAAGTTTCAGGAAACGACTCGGGATTTAAAAAAATGGTTTCTTCATGCAGCTTGAAACCTACCACGTTGTCCTGATACCTTCGGAAAAACAAGCCCGGTACCCAGCCGATTTTTAACATATGACGTTTAAACTCAACCGAGCGATCGATGGGTGCTGCTGTTTTGGGTAACTGGTCCGCCTCAGCTAAAGTCATCTCTTCAATTTCTCCATCGGTAACAATACCAGAAGTAAATGTTTCTAAATCACGAAAGAATCTATTAAGCTCTTTATAAGGAGTTTGCTTTAACTGAATCGTTACTCTCTCATTCTTGTCTGGTCCAGCAATCAACGCCATGTCATAATAAGAAAGTTCATCCAACAGCTGATCTAAACTCGTTTCGCCGTTTTGCTCGTTTATTCCTGTAAGTATCTCGTCATTATATTGGAGATGGAGACGATTATGTACAAAAGCTATCTTTCCTTCATAACGGTCAAGTATTGATATGTCGGCAATAGTCGGCAACGGCGGTTCGGGATTTTCCGATAACCAAAATGACTGCTCTATGGGATAATAAGTCCTTTTGTTACTGCTATCGACAGCGACTAATTCAAATCGGCTCGCCTGTTCATCGGCAGAAAGAAAGAGACGAGCTTCACCGAATGTTCGCTCCATGACCTTCGGCTCCCCTATCGCTCTTTGATACAAATGCCGATCATATTCACCGTTCACATTGACATAGACTTCTTTCAGCATTTCCCCTTCACTTGGTGTCACTGCATAAATCAATTCAAAAAAGGGAATCATTAGTTCTGAATCGGGTAGCTCTGTGACGATTTCCAGCAATGGTTCAGTGAGCGGCTCTGTGGGCTCTGGGCTATTCCTTTCGCTGTTGAGGATGTCGGCTAAGATGCCTTGGGACTGGTCGGTTGGTACTTCGACTGCTGATACTTGTATGCTTGTAAAGTGATAAGTGGCAAGAGTAAAGAAGAGCAGGTAGCAGATTTTCAAGTGGCGAAAGAGTTCCCTAAAGACTCTCTCGACGATTGATGCCGCATAATCAATGAATTGCATCTATTTAACTCCCTTCTTTTATTGATTTGAGATACGCACCACATCGTATGCTGTATCAGATTCTAATTTGTTACACATTTGGAACCAAAAGGTTTACACAAAAACATTCTCTACCTTATAGAAATAAATCATTGCCTTTGAAGCCTGCCTTCGTAATGAAAGGAGATTCATTTGTCCTTCAACGAATTTCAACCCCAAAATTCATGTTTCTTGCGAGGAGGTCTTTTTCGGTAAATGAAGATGACGAAACTCAGAATGCCACAAAATAGACCGGCGCCTCCTAGTAGTTTCACGATAGTCGGCAACCCTCTTAAGCCCATTTTGTATATGGATGATACTGTGCCATTCCTATTGATGGTCGCCCAGATAGGATAGTTCCGTTCTTCAAAGGTGCTCATAACACGCCATCGTCGTAGATAGACATCTGGCACACTATGAAGTTTTTGACTTTCTCTGATTATTACATACCCTTTTGAAAAGACTTCGGGATAATCAGTTAGTAGTTGTTGCCCTTTTTTCACTAAATTCCTTGGGGTATTTCCTGCAACGCCTACTTCCACATAAGGATAGGAAGGTCGATTTTCTTCTAAACGAACGCCGCCAATCGTTGCAACAGCTTCGTCGATTTTTTCATTTATCAGTTTCTTACTGAGATAAGTTTCAGGAAACGACTCAGGATTTAAAAAAGTGGTTTCTTCATGCAACTTAAAACCTACCACGTTGTCCTGATACCTTCGGAAAAACAAGCCCGGTACCCAGCCGATTTTTAGCATCTCTGGTTTGAATTCTACAGAACGATTGACAGGTTCCTCTGTTTTTGGGAGACGTTCAGCCGCTGCTAAATCGATTTCCTCTCTCCTCCCATTGGCAATCACACCACGCGTGAAAAGATTCAAATCAGAAATAAGTCTGTCCAGTTCCTCATACGAGGTTTGCTTCAACTGGATCACTACTCGATCATTTCTGTCTGGTCCAGCGATCAGCTCCATATCGTAGTAAGAAAATTCATCAAGAACAAGGTCAAGCATCGTTTCGAACCCTTCATCATTTTTTTGCGTATAAGTCTCATGGTTCAATTGGAGATGGAGCCGATTATTAATAAAGGTCACTTCTTCCCCATAATAATCTTCCGTCGTTACATCAGCGATAGTCGGCGACGGTGGTTCGGGATTTTCGGATAGCCAAAATGACTGCTCTATGGGATAATAAGTCATTTTGTTACTGCTATCGACGGCGACCAATTCAAATTTACTTTCCTGTTGATCAGCAGAAAGAAAAAGCCTCGCCTCACCAAATGTTCGCTCCGTGAACTTTGGCTCCCCCATCGCTCTTTGATACAAATGCCGATCGTATTCGCCGTTCACACTAACATAGACTTCTTCCAGCATTTGCCCCGCACTTGGTGTCACTGCATAAATCAATTCTAAAAAGGGAATCATTAGTTCTGAATCGGGTAGCTCTGTGACGATTTCTAGCAATGGTTCAGTGAGTGGCTCTGTGGGTTCTGGGGTATTCCTTTCGCTGTTGAAGATGTCGGCTAAGACGCCTTGAGACTGGCCGGTTGGTACTTCGGCTGCTGATACTTGTATGCTCGTAATAAGATTGCTGGCAAGAGCAAGGAAAATCAGGAAGAAAATTTTGTAACTGCGAAAGAGTTTTTTTGATTTTAATGATTGCTTGTTTTTGTTCATTCCATTCATTCCTTACGTACAAAATCGAACTGTTATCGTTAATAAGGTTGATGCATATGTTTCTAAATTTTCACAATACTCTTTTTTTCCTTCGGTAAACAATTATTCCAGACGTCAAAGTGACACAAAGCATCATAATACCTAACATCACTTTCATAGTTATGGATAACCCTTTTAAGCCTATTTCAATCAAAGAGGATACAGTACCATATTTATTGATAGTCGCCCAATAACGATAGACTTCATGCTCAAACTCAGGCAATTGTCTTCCCTGAGTGTTAACTTCTGGTATCCCCACACTAGATGATGATTCTATATCTGTAACAATCATTAGATAGGATTTCTCAAAAACTTCCGAATGATCCTTTAGTAGTGTTTTGGCGTTTTTTATTAATTCTCTGGGTGAATGACTAGGTAGGCTCACACGAACAAAAGGATAATTTCCTTCTAAATGAACATTCCGAATATTCATATTCGAAAATAGCTTGGTTCCACTAAGATCATTTGCTTGGTTTCCATCTATACGAACGCCGTCAATCTCTGAAACGACTTCATCGATTTTTTTATTGATCATTTCTCTACTAAGATAAGTTTCAGGAAACGATTCTTGGTTTAAAAACGAGGTTTCCTCTTGTAATTTAAACCCTATCATATCGTGCTGATATCTTCGGAAAAACAAACCCGGTACCCAGCCAATTTTTACCATTTTCGGCTCTAATTCACCAGAGCGATTGATTGAAGAATCTTCCCTTGGAATCAGTTCAGCTGTTGCCAAATCGATTTCTTCAATTTTTGCATCAGTTATTAAAAAATCAGAAAAAGAGGGTAAATCGTTAATAAGATGATAAAGAGATGAGTAAGAGTTTTGCTTCAAGCCAACTGTCACAGAGCCGTTTTTATTTGGTCCAGCAATCATTTCAATATCATAGTAAGAGAGTTCATCTAGCAATTGAAGAACCGCTGATTCATTCTTCATCCTGTCCTCTTGATTGTAATGACTACTACTTAATTGAAGTTGAAGTCTGTTATTAATGAAAGTCACTTCTTCTCCGTGAGAATCTATCGTTGATACATCAGCCGTAGACGGTAACGGCGGCACAGGATTTTCTGCCATAAAAAATGATTGCTCAATGGGGTAGATGGCACTTAGATTGCTACTGTCGACGGCGACCAGTTCAAATTTACTTTTCTGTTCATCGGTAGAAAGAAAGAGACGAGCTTCACCGAATGTTCGCTCTTTGACTTCAGGTTCTCCCGCTTTTCTTTGATACAAATGTCGATCGAATACGCCATTTACCTTAACATAGACTTCTTCCAGCGTTTCCCCCTCGCTTGGTGTCACTGCATAGATCAATTCCAAAAAGGGAACCATTAGTTCTGAATCGGGTAGCTCTGTGACGATTTCTAGCAATGGTTCAGTAAGTGGCTTTGTGGGTTCTGGATTAATTCTTTCGCTGTTGAGGATCGCGGCTAAGGTGCCTTCCATCTGATTTGAATCAGTGTCTGAAACTTCGGCTGATTCTACAGATAAAATAAAAAAGTGACTGATAGTGAAACAAAAAAGTAAAACACAAAAAACTAGACATAAGTGATTTTCTCTAACTACGTCATTCTTACTTTTCGAGGTTATTCGTTTATCTGTTTGCATTCAATTCGCTCCTTTCATTTAAGGATTTGGAAATATATTAAAAATGTCCATCAAATGATTACTTTTCACTAGTAAAAAAACTAATTGATAACCATTTGATGAACAACAAATTCATATTCCTTAAAAAGAACTCTATGCTGCTAAACGTTCAGACTCCACATTGGTCGTCTGAAGATTTTGAGCAATAGTATCTGAAAGTTCGATTTGCAGCTTTTGGATATCTTCGTCAAATAGCTCGTAACGAATTTTTTCAAAGATTTCTGCTAATTGCTGGAAGTTAGAGATGTGGAAGAATTCCCCATCTGTTTCTGTGGCTATACTCTCGAGAAAGCGTTGATTTAAATTATTTCCTACTCCTATAGAATAGATTGTCACATTGTTTTCTTTAGCCTGTTGAATCAATTCTACCTCTGGTGGTCCTGAAACATTATTGTGCCCATCTGTAAGAACAACCATTATTTTTTTGGCGTTTTTTCGTCCATACTGTTCAAATTCTTGGTTACCTTGTGCGATTGCTTGGTTTAAAGCAGTACTACCGCCAACTTGCCTAGGAAGCCGCTCAGCTGCAAGTAACGGATTTAAAAATGAGAAATGTCGTCGAACGCTTGAATTAAAGGTAAACAAGCTTACACGATCATCATTTGTAAAAGCCTCTTCATTCAAAAAGAGAGCTCTCGTTTCGCCAATCATGCGAGAAAAATCTATTGCATTGATGCTTCCTGAATCGTCCAGTAAAAATACAGTATCAATCCCCGTATAAGAAGACTCATGTAATGTAACTGTTCCAACTTCTGTTCTATCACTACCCACTACATTGGAAATGTTGTTAATTCTGGCTGCCGTATGCCATGGATAATGAACTGTCACTCGATAATTATCACCAATTCCTTGATTATAGAATCGAAATTCTCCCAATCGATTCGTCCATGTTTGTGCTATCAACTGATTGTCATGATATAGACGGACACGGGCGTTATATGCCATGGATTCATCTCGATTCAACTTGACTTTGCCATACATAAGAACAGTTTCTTCCTCTGTGTCTACGCCACGAGCTCGTTTCAAAGCAGCGTTTGCATCTAATTGATAATAGGTCAGCTTCGGAGCTTTATCCCTATGCTCCTCTATCGTCTTACCACACCTTCTTGCAGACTGAGTAATAACTTCTTTAACTTGTTTACTTGTTAACCCTGGATTCTCCTCCCACACCAAAGCCGCTACACCAGCAACGTGCGGAGATGCCATTGAAGTCCCACTACCCATACTATAGGAGTTAGTGGAAGAACCCCATGTACTCTTTATTTCAGAACCTGGCGCAACGACATCAACGATAGTACCGAAATTTGAGTAATCAGCCATTTCTATTTTTCCTCTCTCTTTTGTCGTTGCACCAACCGTAATAATTCTCTTGCGTAATTCGTGATTTTCCCCAATATGAGAAAACGAACCGACATATTTTGAATCCATTGCGCTATTTCCAGCAGCATGTACAACAACAAAATCATAATTCTCATCAACTAATCGTTGAGTCGTTCTTAAAACGCTATTAAAAATACCAATCAAAAAAGGCCTCTGCTTATTTTTAGAACCAAGACTTGCATTAATAATGCGTGCTCCATTTGTAACATTCCATTCCAATCCTCTGTTATGAGCTGCCATACTTGATGTTAGATTTCCTTCTTTGGTTACACCATCAAATGAATTATAACTTAGAAGATTTTTCCTATCAGTGTTAACTACCCCGCTTATTCCCTTTTGGTTGTCATGAATAGCTCCAATCGTCCCCATTACATGAGTACCGTGATTAGCTTCAGAATCAACTACCCCCAATTTAGCAGCTTTATCATTCTTAATATTTCTATTCCTTAACTGCAAATCTTCGTGATTCCCCTTTACTCCATCGTCAATAATTCCGATTTTTATAATTTCTCGCTCAAACGTGCCAAATGACGCCCATGCTTCGGGTAAATTAATCGCACGTAGCCCCCATTCACCGTTATTCCACCAAGGATCGTCAGGAAAATATTCCTTATTGCTCATTGTTTCCACAGGGGTGACTTCGTTGGTTGATGCATCATCTAATGTATCAAGATTGCCATCTTCAAAGACTTCTGGGAAATTTTCTATCACATCTTCAATCATTTCAATCAGCTCTTCTGCTGTACTTTCTTTCACTTGAACAGTAAGCTGACCGAGCCAATCAGGTTCGATCAATAAAGTGGCATCAATGGAAGCAAGTGCTTCTTCAATCATCTCTGGCGTCACATTTTTTCTTTCCTCAACGGTAGCTCCTGTAAGCCATAACTGGAAGCGATTATTCACAAAGGTGCGTTCATCTTCCCAAAAGAACTCCGTACTAATTTCTTCTGGTTTTGGTGAATCTGGAACAGGATGTTCCACCACTTTCACAGGTTGATCAACTTTATAACTTCCTGTCACACCACTACTATCAAAAGCCACGACCTCAATATGATTTTCTCCTTGTATCGGTCGGAAAAAGACTCTCCCTGTGCCCAACTCACCCTTGGGCGTAATACCATTCCCGCCTTTCAGATACAAATAACTATCAAAATTACCGTTGATCTTCACATAGACTTCTATAATCTCATTGCCTATTGTTGGGGTTGCTGTATACTCAATGTCAATGAATGGGACAGTGACTTCTCCTTCTGGAAACGCTGTATGAACAATGATCATGGGTTCTTCGATCTCCTTTGGAATGTCAGGTTCTTTATAAGAAAATTGAAATACTGGATAGCCCTTATCAATGATCCAAGTATCTTCAAAGTCCCACCCATCGAATGTCCCTGACTGTGAAAATTCTTGCGTATCTTTTCCTTGAGGTCTAGCACCACTCGTTTGCTCGCCGCCGGCATTACTTAAATTTTGTGTGATACCAGCTATTTGCTGATCAAAATAATTCGTCCCTGCATATTGTTGCCGTGTGCCAAGATGTTGACCGGCAAAAGCACCTGCACGCTCTTGATTTCTTTCATCCGTATGGATCGTATTCGCTGCATAGCTGTTTTCAATGATCGCTGAATCATAGAATGTACCAACAAAGCCACCTAGTTCGGTTGTTCCAGTCACTGCTCCTCGTGCGTAAGAATTACTTACAGAGGCCGAGTTATACAACGCTCCGACAAAGCCCCCTGTATAGCGCACAGCCTCGACAGAACCATAAGCCGCAGATTGGTCAACCGTTGAACGATCGTAAATGACTCCAGCAAAGCCGCCATTGTAGGACCCTTTGCCGATTACTTTCGCATGTGTCAGTGTTTGCCGCACTTCACTTCCTTCATAAATTGCCCCAAATGCCCCTCCGGCATAGGAGCCTCTTCCCTGTACACTGCTTTCAGTATCGACAATGTTTTTCGTTACTAATGTGCCATTGCTGTGCGCCTGAGCAGAGTATCCATAAGTAACCCCAGCTATCCCTCCAGCATAGGAATACGCCTCTACCTTGGCACGATTGATTGCATTATCGAATAATGAAGAGTTACGAGCAGCACCGACAAGTCCTCCGGCGTAATTGCTAACGCCATTTGTCAGGACATTGATATGTTCTACCTGATTATTTTCCAGTCGTGTATTATCTCCAGAATAACCAATCAGCCCGCCGGCATACCCAAGCAGCGCCGTGGCTCTAACTGTATGCCCGTTGCCAATCACCTGATTGTTTTCTAAAACGGCACCATTGTTTGTTACATGCGTCGTTCGCCCTGCAATGACACCAACAGCGGAAGATCCTAGGATATCTCCACCAAGTGCAACGGTCACATTTTTGATTGTCGCTCCATTGACTGAACCAAATAAACCTAAAAAACTACTACCTGTTCGATTTATCCGCAACCCACTGATCGTATGGCCATTACCATTGAACACACCCGTAAAGTTTGGGATCGGTAGCCATCCTTGATTCGCAGTATTTGTATTAGAACGATAGTCGGATAGATCAATGTCCTTAACTAGCTTAAAATTACCGTTTAGTTCCTTACGTATTAAGGTATCTAATTCTTCTGCTGAACGAATCTCTGTGTATTCGATACCATCTTCACTATTTTGCTTTTGTTCTGTAGCAGTAACGGCTTCTACCACATTGTCAACATAACGACCAAATGGAAATAGATTAAGTACAAGGACAACGATCAGTCCGACAAGCAGATACTTATGTAGTTTCCGACTCCTTCGCTTGTCTGTTTCTTCACAATAACTTTTATCACCTAACATTCTCTTTTCTTTTTTCACATTCTTCCTCTCCTTCTTATCGAAAAATCGATACCCACTACCTACTCCATAAGCTGCTCCTTTCTAATCAACGGTTTGTAGATTTTTTATTCATTATTTGTTGTCTTGCTGTAGCTCCCAAGCTAATTATACCGAGCGGGAAGTTAAACAACAATCGTTTTTGTAGTATTTTATTCATATTTTAGCTATTATTTTATATATTTTTATTTTTAAAGACCATTATTAAGTAAAAATACACAATTCCAGTTTAAGCTTCTTTGCTTGAATCGCTTTTTCATCCCTATGCTCGGGCCCTTTTCTAACAAGTAAGCAAAAAAAGACATTCTCTCGCAAGGAGAAAATGTCTTGAATGGTTTCTTTGACCGTCTTAGTTCGCTAAGGAACGACTAACTCTTGACTTACAGCTGATAATGGATCGCTTCTTGGTACTTTTCAAACAGGGACTGGTTCAATTCATCCCCGCCATCTAGGTTCGCTGAATAAAAAATCGGCGGATAGTCGACACCGGCTTCTTTTAGTTTTTGGCAAACTTCAACGATGATCGCATTTAAGATCGTTGCGCCGATTACGGTGGATGTGGGGCCGACTTTTTGTTCGACGTCAGGAATCGTACACGCTGCATCGCCAATCTCCCCATGATTGTCGATGACGATATCCGCCGTTTCAAACAAACGCAAGCCTGAAGTATGGCGGCTGGTGACTGTTTTTGAATAGGTAAGATTCGTTAATGCAATGATCTTGACTCCTTTTTCTTTGGCATGAAGCGCCATATCGATGATAACTGGGTTTCGCCCAGACACCGAATGCAAGATCAGCACATCACCTGCTGTAAAGGGTTGGGTCGCCGCCAAGGCACTACCGTAGCCTTCTAAGCGCTCCATTTTACTAGTGAAGGTGATTGGGCTGCGATCAAGCATCAGTTCTCTTCCAAAGATCGCGTTGATAGTCATCATGCCGCCTGCTCGATAATACATCTCTTCGGCTAAGATCCCAGCGTGACTTGCGCCAAAAATGTAGATGGCTTTTTTGGTCAAGTTGGCTTGCGTCAGTAATTCAATGGCTTGCTCAATCGCTGGTGCTTCTTTTTCTTCTACAATAGACAATAGTTCTTTTGCTTTTTCAAAGTATTGAAACATTTAAAACCCTCCAAACAGCTTGCCGATCAATTCACCAAGGATGCCCCATAGAGATAAATCGTTCCCACCGAAAATCAAGATCCAGTTTTGAATCGTCGTTGAGAACAACGCTGCAGAGATCCCAACGAGTGCTACCATAACGACAGAAGCTGTGATCGTACCAATAATGGCACCTCGCAAGCCCCCTTGTCCTTCGCCGATCACCGCAGCACCGCCACATTCAAAGAAGCTGGTGATGACTAAAGGAACGATCAAAATGCCAAAAACGTTGGTCGTATTGGCAATGATCACTAAAATCGTTGAGGTGATCATCGCCACGATAAAGCCGATGATTACAGCATTTGGACGATAGTTGAATAAGATGGGCACATCAAAAGCTGGTTTCGCTCCAGGAACGACTTTTTCTGCGATCCCTTGAAAGGCGGGAATGATTTGGTTGATCAATAGACGTACCCCATACAACATGATCAATAATCCTGCACCGAAGTTCAAGCCAGCATCAACCGCAAACATCACCAAGTTGCCCCCTTCAGGAACTAATACGGGCGCAATCAAACCGATAACGATATTCATCAAAAACATCACTAACGCGCCAGTAATCGATATTTCACGGAAAAACGAGAGATTTTCAGGCACTTTCAAATCTTCCGTCGATTTTTCTTTGTTTCCGACCCATTTTGCAACAAAGCCTGAAACCAATGACAAGATCCCCGTTGGATGACCGATCAAGAATGAATCATCGCCTGTGGCATCCCATACATATTTACGCATGATCCATGGCATGAAGGACCAGTAACAAGCAGATAGAACCGCCCCTAAGATCAACAGTGGGATTCCGGTAAGTCCGCCTTCAACGCCCCCAGCGACGATGACGAACGGGAACCACCACAACATGTGACCGGTGAGGAAAATCGTCTTCACAGGTGTAAAGCGAGCAATCAATAAATGAATGACAAGTCCGAAAAACATCGCTAAACCAACTGTTCCGCCGTATTCTGCCGTAAAGGTGATGTCAGAGAGTCCATCTGACACAGCAACGCCTAATTGGGTTTGAACCGCTGCATTGATCGGTGCGATCGTTCCCACCAACATATTTACCCCAGCCGTCAATGCCACCATCCCGAAGGAAGCTGTTAAGGTTCCTTTGACGACTTCTGCAAAAGGTTTTCTTTGTACCAATAACCCAATCATGGCAATGATCCCCAGTAGGACTGGCGGATTTTTTAAAATATAATCCGTGACAAAATTCATGATTATCCCTCTCTTTCAGCTAAAAATTTTTCCATTTGCTGTTTGACTTCTTCTTTATCCATATACTTTTTGATTGGATAAACGGGTGCTTTCACGGATGCTTTTAACTCATTCAATAATTCATTACTCGTAAAATAAACATCTGCTGGTGTCGCTTTTGCCGTCGATAAATCAGTATTCTCGGCAGTTGCCGTCAACCCTAACTCTTTGATCACCTTGTCGATCGTCATTTTCAATACCATTGAGCTTCCTACACCAAATCCACATACTGCTAAAATTTTCATATCCTTTTCCTCCTATTGGAATAATTGACAAATTTGTTCCCGATCGCCATTTAATATCACGTTGTATTTTTCTTCATCCATAAAGATCGCCATGATCTCTTTCAAGCTTTCTAGATGGCTTTGACTATCTGCGGCGGCTAAGACAAGAAATATCCGCACCGGTTTGCCCTCAAGATCGATGGGCTGTTTCGTTACTAAAAGGCTCATACTTTGTTCCAAAACCCCTTCTCCAGGACGGGCATGCATCAGCGCAAAGTAATCCGCCAACACCATGTAAGGACCATTTTCTTCCACGCTTTGAATCATCGCTTCGATGTAAGCTGACGTGATCAGCGCTTCATCCAGCAAGGGCTGGCTGGCTAATTTTACGGCTGAGCGCCAATCTGCCACTGTCTCATCCGTTTGTATATGCTTTTCAGGCAAAGAATCCTTCACTTTCATTCTGATTTAACCTCCAACATTTTTGATAGGAACCATTCTTTGTTTTCGATTCCTTGCATGATCAATTTCATCATTGGTTCCACCTTTTGCGTCTCATCCTCTCGGATCATCAATAAAATAATGATGTCGGCTTTTTGGTTGCCCCATTCTACTGGCTGATCCAAAAGCAAAATCGAGATGGCTGTTTTTTCGACATAATTCGGATTGCCATGAGGGATGGCAAAGCCATTATCTAAATAGGTTGATTGTAGCTGCTCTCTTTCAATGACGGATTGCTGAAACTGCGCTTTTCGTTTTTCATCACTAAAAGGGGTTTGTTCGATCAGAAAATTGATGGCTTCTGTTTTGCTGGCAAATCGCTCGAAAAAGACGGTTGGCTGGATCATCGATTGGGCTTGAAGAAGTAAACCATTTTGATCGACCGCCGCCTCATTATCGATGACTAAATCGATGTAGTGATTCATGATCCGCTTCATGTCGCGATTGGTCACCATAGGCGAGATCCGTACCACAGGTTTTTGAATCCCGACGAGATCGATGGTTGAAATAATAAAATCGATCGCCGAGATGTCCATCTGCTTTAATTTTTCTACTGAAACGGTTTCGATACTGTCGATCTCTGGCAGAATGCGACGAATTTTCGCAGAGACAAACGAGCTAGTGCCGACGCCATTGGGACAGACAAAAATGATTTTGTTCATGCGGCGCATTCGCTCGATCGCTGCTTGAAAATGGATCGTGACAAATCCGATCTCATCATCAGAGATCCCCACTTGATACGCTTTCAAAAAATCATGGAGCGAGAACCAGACCACGCCATACAAGGCAGGATAGTTTTGTTTGATTTCCTCTAACAAAGGGTTGATGACTGTTGTTTGCGCTTCGATCCGCAACAGCAGTTGATACAGATGGATCGTCACATCTTCTTCCAATCGATTGTCTTGGGTCAAGTCGGTGCCTAAGCCTTCGCTGATTTTTTGAATCAAGTTGCGCACTTTTCCCCGAAAGACGAAAGGAACTTTTTCACTTTTCATAAAAAATTTCAAGCCGCTACCGACAATCAGGTAGGTTAGATATTGCACTTCTTTTGGTGAAAATTGATAAATGTGCTGTTCTTCGATTTCTTTCAGTAGCTCATAGACTAACGGATATTTGTCGAACTCCAAAAACAGTTTCCCCACTTGGCGATTTTCTTCAATCACTAAGTTTTCCGCATGACTCGCCCGTTCGATCAGCAGCACGATGGAAAGGACGATACTTTGGATGTAGCTGTCGGGCATTTCCACTTGTTTTTCCATTAACGCTCGACGAAACGCCTGATTTACTTCCTGGTATTTCGCAGGTTCCACCAACAAGGAAAACGCCGCTGGTTGATCCAGCATCATTAAGCAAAAGCGTTTGAGCACCCGATGGATCTGGGATTCACTTCCTTCAAAAAATGTACCTGAATTATCAAATCTCAGACGTAAGCTTTCTTTTTGAAACAGTTCTTTTAAATAAGAAATATCTTTTGCAATACTGCTACGGGAAACGAAATAATCCTCTGCTAACTGCTGATAGCTGAGGTGCTCGCCAGCAATCAACCGTTTAAAAATCAAAATCCTTCGTTCCGATGTCCCCGAATAATTCATTTTCATACGCTCACCCTCTACCTCTATTTTATTGCTACTGTACCAAATTAGAAGGCTAATTGTTAGATTAAAGAATGATTAAAAGGAGTGTACACTTTGATTTTCAAGGCTCCTGCAGGCATTTTATAACAATTTCAAGGCGCTTTTTTTCACAATCTGCCGCCTTTCTCTTATAATTAAGCTAGGATTTATATAGGAGGAGATAACATGAAATGGCGTGGGGGTAGACAAAGCAGAAATGTCGATGATCGAACGGGGCGATCATCTGGCTCAGGCGGGATGCTGGCTGCTGGTGGCGGGATCGGTACGGTGATCATCGCTGTTTTATTTTTCCTGTTTAGCGGTGGTGATTTAAATTCGCTGCCGGATGTCTTGGGTGGCAGCGGTCAAGCAGCCAATTACCAGACAGAAAATGTGGGCACCAGTGAGTACACGGAGGAAAAAGAGTTTTCCGCAGTCGTGTTCGGCTATTTAGAAGATTATTGGCAAGACGTTTTTCAAGAGCGGCAAGAAACCTATCAAGACCCGACACTCGTATTATTTACGGGAAGCGTGCAGTCGGCATGCGGCTATGCCACGTCACAGGTTGGTCCGTTTTATTGCCCAGCAGATGAGAATGTGTACCTTGATCTTAGCTTTGCCAATGAGCTTTCCGATAAATATGGCGCAAGCGGCGACTTCGCAATGGTCTATGTCATCGCCCATGAAGTCGGTCATCATGTGCAAAATGAGCTGGGAATCACCCAACAATTGGACAAAATCCGCCAGCAAGTTTCAGAAAAGGAATACAATCAGTACAGCGTTCGTTTGGAACTGCAAGCTGACTACTTAGCTGGTACTTTTGCGAAATACTTGCAAGGCGAAACCTATCAAGGACAACCGATCTTAGAAGCTGGCGACATTCAAGAAGCAATCACAGCTGCCAATGCCATCGGGGATGATACGCTGCAAAAAGAATACCAAGGCTATGTTGTTCCAGATAGTTTTACGCACGGCACATCGCAGCAACGCATGGACTGGTTTAACCGTGGCTATCGTTATGGTGACTTAGCACATGGCGACACCTTTAATGTCGATAGCCTTGACTTGAGCAAGTAGGTTCAACTAAAAAATCACTCCGAAACAGCATGAACCGCCTGCTGCTTCGGAGTGATTTTAGGTTCTTGTTGCCCCTTCAAGCCTTTTGGTGAAGGGACGCTTTACGCTTTCTTAACTTTCGCAATGATTTTTTCGCAAAAACGTGCCTGCTTCGTCATACTTTTTTCACATTTCGAGACTATTATATAAGCATACCAACAAACAACCCTAACACTTTTTCATTTTTACTCCTTTGCCTGTCAGTCCCCGCTGACAGGCTCTTTTTTTGTCTTTTGATTGATATACTCAGACCTGCAAGTCTTTGCGCTCATAACGGGAAAAGGTGCCAAAGAAACAGATGATACCGATCAGCAGTACCCATAGGACTGATGTGGCGCCGTTATCCATGAGTTGGACGGGTAATGCTATACGGACGGGTGAAAGTCCTGCCAGCCATTCCAATTTATCGTAGAGTTCCCCCACGATGCCGAGCAAATACAGACCGAACACGCAGCCTAAGCCGACGCTGGCGGTTTGTTTGCTGGAACGCAAGATCGTGGATAAAAAGAAACCTAGACAGAGGAAGAAGACTAAGACACCGTACTCGGCAACGAAGATTTTGCTGATTTCTTCTATAAAAGCGGACAGGTCATCTTCAGGTAGTTTGAACAAAGCAAATGAGGCCAGACTACTGCCATAAGCAATCAGCCAAAAGCCAGTCAGCAACAACAATCGAGCGAGGAACTTCCACCCAACGATTTCTCTGCGGCTAATAGGCTGAGCATATAAATACTCGATCGTTCCTTCTGATTCTTCAGTGATCAGACTGTTCAAGCCCAAAAGCATCCCATAAATACACGCAGCGATAAATAAGTATTGAAAGTAGTACCCGAAAAAGCCTGTCGGGGAAACCAAGCTTGAGGGTCCTGTCAGCTGAATGTTAAAGATGCCTAGTAATTCTGGGCTGAAAGAGCCCAACATTTGGTCTAACGACGTTTTCATTTCTGGCGTAATCATTTGAGGATAGATAGCCGTAAATGCAAAAATGATTCCTGCAAAAAGGATCGCCCAGACTAGCCAGCCTTTGAAGGTATTTTTAAGATCGATTTTCATTAAAGTCATTTTTGAGAACCTCCTTCATACAGGAGCATAAATTGCTGTTCAAGGGTTGGGTGTTCGATCGTGAACTCTTTAATGGCGGGATTGGTTAGAAAATGTGCCAGCTGATTCATGTCCCCTTGATAGAAAAAACGTAAGGTGTGTGAGTCCTGAGCAAGAACCTGTACGTTTTCCAAACCAGCTAATGAGAGGCTATCCTCATTCGTGAGTGTTACAACTTTGCCAAAATTTTCTTCCTCACTCAGTTCTTTCACGGTGATGATCTGTCCTTCACGAATGAAGGCGGTCCGATGGGCATAGGTCTGAATTTCATGCAGATCATGACTGGATAGAAAAATCGTCATCCCCTGTTTGTTTCTTCTGAGAAGCTCTTCAAACAGCCGTTTTTGGATCAAGGGATCTAATCCATTGGTCGGCTCATCTAAAATCAACATTCTCGGTTGTGCAATCAAGGCGCTCGCAAGCCCGACTTTTTTCTTGTTCCCTAAAGAAAGTTCTGCGATCGATTTGTTTGGATCAATTTGAAAAAGCTCCATCAACTCCTGAATCTCTTTTTTTGGCTGCTTGACTTGATGAAAATCCGCCGTAAATGCCAGTAGTTCTGCTGTCGTCATTTTTGAATAAAACCGTACATCACTGGAAACATACCCAGTAAACGTTTTGATCTCTTTGGCTGCTTGTTGGCAATCTCGTCCAAAAATCGCCGCCTGTCCTGCATCTGGTTTGATAAAATTCAACAATACTTTGATGGTCGTTGATTTTCCCGCACCATTTGGTCCGATAAAGCCAAAAATCTCTCCTTCTGCCACTTGCAATGATACGTTCTCGATGGCGTACTTCTTGTTGTATTGTTTGCTTAGTCCGTTGATCGTAATGGCATCCATCCTGTCCCCTCCTTGTACTGCTTTGATGCCATCAGTGTAGCCTTATTTCGTGTTTCCGTCAATCAAAGATCTAAAAGGCTTACGCTGAAATGTTTTACGAAAATTATCAACAGATTGACACACTTCTATTGCTTTCTCTTCCTATTTTTTTCACATTTTTCCGCTATTATCAATATATACCAACAAACAACCCTAACACTTTTTCATTTTTACTCCTATCCCGCCAGTCCCCGCTGGCGGGCTCCTTTTTTAGCGGCAAAAAAAACGCAGGATAGTCAGTCAATTAACTTTAGCGCGTGCTACATTTGCTAAAGTCAGTTGCTGCTAGGTCTGCGTTTTTTGGCTCGATCATTTCTGGGACGGATGAATCAACTCTGATTTATCCGTCCCACTTTCATTATTGACAATGCGTCCGTTTTTTAAGTTTTCATGGGTTGATTTGTTAACGAAATGGATTGTAGAAACGTCCGCCATTAAGGACCATCAAGGACAATCCAAGCGCCACGATCAAGCAAACGACAGCAATTGCCAAGAGATCTTTGCCTTGGATCGGCTTAGCTTTCAGCCAGGTACGCTGCTTGTGCTTGCCAAACCTTCTTAGCTCCATGGCAGCAGAAATATGGTCGATCCGTTCCAAGCTGGAAAAAATCAAAGGAATCGCGATCGCGACATTGCCTGCCACTCGCTTGCGCAAAGGTGCTTTTTTAGAAAGCTCCACGCCCCGTGCTTGCTGCGCTTTGGCAATGGTCCGAAAATCATCTTGAATATCGGGAATGTAACGCAAAGCCAGTGCGACTGCATAGGCGATCTTGTAGGAAATCCCGATGCGGTTGATACTGGACGCCAACTCGCTTGGATTGGTGGTAAACAGGAAAATCAACCCTGGGGGAATTGTGACAAAATATTTGATCAACAGATTCAGCTCATAAAACACTTGCTCTTGGGTCAATGTATACCGACCGATCCCTTCGAAAATCACGTGGCGCGTACCGTAGATCTCCACTCCGTATTCTGGCGCGAAAAGATAGACCGCCACCAAATTCAAAAGCGAAAAGAAGATGATAAATTTCAATACAAAAGCGATATCTCGGTAGCGAATTCCAGCACTGGCAAATAGAAAGACCGAAAATAATGCCAGTCCAATGAGAAAGCGCGTATCATAAGAGATCATCCCGATGACGGATAGCAGCAAAAAACAAATCAGTTTTGCGGCACCGCTTAATTGGTGAATCCACGTTTTGCGGTCAAGATAGCCGATTAGATTACTCTCCATCGTGTCCCCCCTTCTCGCTGGCAATGAAGGTGGCAGTAAAAGCGGCGGGATCTGTCAGCTGGTTAAGGGTCGCCAGTGTATACAAGCTGGTTTCTTTGAGGTTTGCGGCACTCACCACTTGTTTGTCTGCTAAGACAACTTCTGGCGGCGCGTCCAGCAAAATCGTTCCTTTTGTCAAAACGATCGTCCGCTGTGTATACTCCAACATCAAATGCATATCGTGGGTGATCATAACGATCGTTAATCCCCGCTGGTTCAACTCCTGTAAAAATTGCATCATTTCGGTGTAATGGCGATAGTCTTGTCCCGCTGTCGGCTCATCCAATAAAATGAGTTCAGGATCTAAGACGAGGATCGCTGCAATGGCGGCTCGGCGTTTTTGCCCATGACTTAGTGCCGACAATGGCCATGAACGAAACGGATAAAGACCACAAATTTTCAAGGTCTGATGAACTTTTTCTGTGATTTCAGCCTCTGGAACGTTTCGGTTGCGCAAGCCTAAGGCAACTTCATCAAACAGGAAATTTTTTGACAGCATTTGATTGCTGTTTTGCAACACATACCCGATTTTTTGCGCTCGTTCTTTGATGGAATCATTGCCCATGTCCGCTCCTTGCCAAAGTAATTTGCCAGAAGTCGGAGTTAAAAAGCCGGTAATCAAATGGGACAAGGTCGATTTTCCAGCGCCATTATGACCGACCAAACTAATCATTTCTCCTTGATGGATGGTAAAATCCAGTGCTTGCAAAATGGGTTTGCCCACTTGGTAGGAAAACGATAGATTTTTGGCTTGCAACAACGGCGGCTGGTGGCTAGGAAGTGCCGGTTTCGGAAATTTTTCCTGAAACTGAGTCAGTTTTTCGGCAATCTCAGGTGATGCAAATGCTTCTACCGCGACCAAATCAGCAGCGTCGGTCACGGGAACCCCCGCTTTTTTTAAAGCAGCTAAATACAGTGGTTCACGAATGCCGACTTGCTGTAGCATGTCCGTTTTTAATAGTTCATTCGGTGTACTGTCGGCAAGGATGCGGCCTTCTTCCATCACGATGATGCGATCGACAGCTGCGGCTAACACTTCTTCTAAGCGATGTTCAATGATGATGGTGGTAAAACGCTTCTCTTGATACAGCTGGTCGATCATTTTGATGGCTTCCACACCTGTTTGCGGATCCAAGTTGGCTAGCGGCTCATCAAACAGTAGAATCGGTGTTTCATCGATCAAAACACCTGCCATTGAAACACGTTGCTTTTGGCCACCCGATAATTCCTGCGGTTTTTTCGCCAAATGATCCATTAAGTCAGTCTTTTCTGCCCAAAAACGCAGCGCCTCTTGCATCACTGCTTGACTGCGCTGATCGTTTTCCAATGAAAACACGATATCTTCTGCTACGGTCAAGCCTACAAATTGGCTATCGGTGTCTTGCAGCACCGTGCCGACGGTCAAAGACAGCTCGTAGATGGAAGCTTGCCCAAAGGCATTGGTACCGATCGTCAATTCTCCAGTACTACTGCCTTTGTCGTTTTGCGGGATCAAACCGTTCAAACATTTTCCTAATGTACTTTTGCCAGAACCGCTGGCACCGACGATCAGGACTTTTTCTCCTTCATAGATTGTTAGATCGATGTTTTTCAAGGTCGGTTCCGCTTGTGCATCATATTGGAAAGAAAAATTCGTAAATTGAATGATTTTTTGTTTCATTTTTAGCCTTCACACATTTCTTTGGTTAGGATTCCTTGCTCAAGCTGCCTTTTTTGGTTTTGGTTTGGGCATAGGCTTTTAGCAGGATCACTCCGATTATCCCAGTTACGACTGCATTGGTCAATCCCGCAATGACTCCTTGCGTAAAGACTTTGTTCGCTGGTTCGCCATAGATCAAAATATCCCCGATCGGGGCAATGATCACCCAGACGACCAAATTTGCGATCGTTTCACCGATCAAGAAGGTCCGAATTTCTTTAGCGCCAAAGGTTCCTTGCTGGATTGGAATCCAACGAGTCAAAAGTCCAAAGAACACCCCTAAGATCCCAGAGGCGGCGATCCAAGACCACCATGGACCATAAGTCGTTAAATCTCCTAGAGCATGACCGATAAAGCCTGCTAAACCAGCCACGATCGGACCGTAGACAACGCCTAATAGCGCCAAGAAAGGATAGGCTGTGGCGATATCTGTATTTGGGAAACCCGTCGGAATCGTGACGAAACGTTTTAAGACGAAAAAGACCGCAGCACCGATACCGATTGCAACAATGTGTTTTACTGTAAATTTTGATTGATTCATTTTTCATTTCTCCTTTTTTTGAGGGTAATTTTCCAATTTGTGCCAGTGCCGATTTTATAGGTTTCAGCAAATGAAGCCAAGTTGAGCCCTAAACCGATATTCAGCAAGGAATTGACATATAAGACGGGTTCTTGTTCTGCCACTTGCGCAAAGGAGCGTCCGAAACGCACTTCTTCTTGATGACGCAGCGTATCTTGGTAAATAGATACTGACGAGCAGCGGCTCATTGTACTGTACCTGCCATTGCTTAAAGAACGTATGGGGAATATTCGTCCACAACGAACCAAAACGAATATCAAGAATATCGATCGTGCCAGTGATCGTTTCTGCTGTTTGGCTTGGCTTTTCAATGGCAAAGACTTGGATCGCTTCTTTAGGTTCGGGTGTTCCTAGCTCATCAAAGCTGATGGCGCCACTGGCGAGACGCGCGGCGTTATACATATAAACATCCCGACCATGAAATGTATGGCTTTCGGCTGATCCTGCCAACCGCTCAGTTGCCTCATTGATCACCCGTAGTTCAGTGATTCCGATATAAGTCGCTAAATAGGTCAGGGTGCCGTTATCTGGTGTCAAAACCAACTGCCCGGTCGCCAGCTTGGCAACCACACTTCGTCGATCAGACCCTACGCCAGGATCGACCACTGAAACAAAGACTGTTCCTGCTGGCCAATAGGTGACGCTTTGCAGCAGGCGATAGCTGGCGTCATGAATGTTGTATGGCTCGATCTCATGAGTCAAATCCGCAATGACCAGCTCTGGTGCCACTTGATAGGCTACCCCGTACATCGCATTGACCGCTCCATCTTGCAAACCAAAATCGGTTTGAACCACTAATTTGTGCATTTTCTCTCCTCCCAACAACCTTTCTCCTTTTCAACAAAACCTTCGCATGAAACAGCTGACCATACAGACACAAAAAAAGCCCTTAGCCAAAGCTAAGGGCATCACCTGCGGTACCACCTTAATCTGTAAAACCTTCACAGGCCTCACCTCATTCAGTACCCGAAAACACTCGGAGACTGTCGCTTGTTAACGGGGCAACCGTATTTTCCTAATTAGTCAGAAAATCCGCTCCAAAGTCATTTTCAAATCATTCGTTGTCGTTCCTTCCCACCTACCGGAACTCTCTGCTAGACAACTTCCTTGATTCTACTTTCTTTTTCATCGCGTTTGCATTTTGTTTCATTTAAATTATCAAAGCTTGTGCCTTTTGTCAATTCTCTTTTAAGAAAAAATTCAAACAGAAGGCATAATTTGTCAAAAGATTCACGCAATTCCTGAATTTCGCTCGAAAATTCTTCATATTTTCTCGGTATGATACTTATATACCAACAAACACCCTAACACTTTTTCATTTTTACTCCTTCCCGCCAGTCCCCGCTGGCGGGCTCCTTTTTGTCTTCTGACTGTTTTACATGGTTTCACTTTTTCTTGGCGATTTCTTCTCAGAATTCTGTTTGATTCGTCAATTTTTTTTCACATTTACACGCTATTATAAATGCATACCAACAAACAACCCTAACACTTTTTCATTTTTACTCCTATCCCGCCAGTCCCCACTGGCGGGCTCCTTTTTGTGAGATTGGACTTGCATTTCTTCCTAGAAAGGATTATCTTTATCTTATGCGGAAGTGGCGGAATGGCAGACGCGCACGCTTCAGGCGCGTGTGAGTTTATCTCGTGTGGGTTCAACTCCCATCTTCCGCATTTAGCAGTTCAGCTTTCTGAACTGCTTTTTTTGTTGCAAAAAGCGCATGTTCATCGAATAAACATGCGCTCTTCATTCAGCTATTTTTCTCCTTATTCACTGACATAGGCGGTGCGGAAAAAGAAATGCGCGCCATAGGCTGGGAATTGGATGTCTTTTACATTTGATTTGATCAGATAATTTGAAGCACTTTGGTATAGAGGGACTTGCGCAGCATCTTGTTCCAACAAAATTTCTTCTGCCGCTTTGTAATCTTCAAAATATTGATCGGGGTCATTGGCATGAACGGTGCGAGCATCTTCCGTCAATGCCGTATATTCTTCGTTGACATAGCCGCCGTAGTTAAAGGAAGCGCCATTTTTGTATAAGATAAAGAACATATCCATGTCACTACTTCCAGCGATCCAGCCAGAAACGGAAAGCTCGTAATCACTATTTGCTCTTGATTGATTTAAGCTGGCACGTGGCTGTTTGTTGATGGAGATCGACAAGCCTGGCAAGTTTTCTTGCAGTTGGCTTTGCAAGTACTCCCCGATTTTTTGACCATTGTCATCATCTGTCACTAATAAACGCAACGTCGTACTTTCGCCAATTTCTGCTTGGGCTTTTTCCCACTCTTCCTTGGCCGCCTCTAAATCATACAGGTTGTAATCACCGCTATATGCTCGAAAATCTTCGCCAGTATTTGGATTCGCAGCTAAGCCGGTAGGGATCAATCCATTTAAAACTTTCGCTCCATCGTTCAACACATTATCCACGAGACTTTCTTTGTCGATCGCCAACGCGATCGCTTTACGCACATGAACATTTGCTAAGGCATCGTTGGCGGTTTTATTGAAGTCTAAGAAAAAGTTCGCCACATCGTTTTGCGTAACTAGCTCTTCATTGTCCCCGTATTGTTGGACGTAGATCCCGCTGATTTTTTGCAAATCAAGGTCGCCGCTTTCAAACAATTGGATCCCCGTATTTTCTTCTTTGATGGTGGAGCCTTTGATCTCCTCCAATTGAACGACATCAGCATCGTAGTATTGGTCGTTTTTCACTAGCGTCCACTCGTCTCCTGTCTGTTGCCAATCGGTTAAAGTAAAGGGACCAGAATACAACAAATCTTCACTTGTCCGGGCATAGGTCTCGCCTTTTTCTTCAACAAAGGCTTGATTTTGCGGTGCCAACCAACCGATGGAAATCAAGGATAAAAACGAAGGCTGCGGCTGCTCCAACTGCACGATAAAGGTCGCGTCATCTGGGGTTTCCAGACCAATCGTTTCTACCTCTGCATTGCCTTCACGAATGTCTTTACTATTGACTACATTATCCAACAAATAGGCATTTGGTCCCATCGTTGCTGGATCAACTAACTTTTTCCACGCATAAGCAAAGTCAGCCGAAGTGATCGCTTCGCCATTGCTCCATTTCGCATCGTCTCGCAAAGTAAAGGTATAGGTTTTGCCATCTTCACTGATTTCGACTCCTTCTGCCAAGCCTGGAACTGGTTCGCTGTTTTCATCGAAACGGTAGAGCCCTTCGAATAAATGTTGTACGATGGTAAACGTTGCTTTATCCGTCGTTTGGGTCGTATCGAGAGTCGTCAGCTCAGCTGGTAGACTCACCGCGATCGCTTGATTCGGCGCTCCGTCAGTTTCAGCCTCTGATCCCTCGGTATTTCCTGTTGTCGTGCAGCCAGAAAGGGTCAACCCAATCACTCCTGCTGCAACCAATAAACGCTTCTTCCAGATCATTTTCATTCTTCCTCCTATGTGATTGCGCAACCAACGCAAGTGTTTTTCATGACAGCAAAAAACGCATTCAACGATAAAAAGAAAAAACCTCATCCCTTTGCTTATCAACTTTGACAAACAAAGGGACGAGATTTTCGTGTTACCACCCTTTTTCGCACCATTCTCACAAATGGCACCTCAACAGTACGCTAAGATACTTGGCACGGTAACGGCTGCTTTCCGTCTGATTTGCGTGAACAAATCAGATCACTCAGAGCTCATCTTCACTTTTTTTCTGCTGCCCTTTCTCACCATCCGGGTTCTCTTCTAACAGATTCCAAAGCTACTCTTCTCTTCATCGTCTTTCTTTTTATCTAAAAAACAGGTAAATGACGTTTTTTTGTCTATTTCATGATTGTTATAAAGTATACTATTGGTGTTTTTGGAAGTCAACAAGAATTGCGAATATTCAGTTTTTTATGATTTTTCTGGCAGACCTTTTTTTGCATCTTGCTTGCCTTTCATCACGTTCTTCTCTAGGATAAGAACTAGATAAGCCTTCTGATTTGTAAAAAAGGAGTGTGCCAAAATGAAATTAGCAGAAGCGTTACTTTTAAGACGAGATTTGAACAATCGTCTGTTTCAATTGCGCAACGAAATCTCTAGCAGTGTGTTAGTCCAAGAAGGCGATACCTTGGATCGCAGTATCACAGAATTGTTCAAGGAATACGATGAGATCAATCAACAGTATTCAGAATTAGTCGTAGCCATCAATCGGAAAAATGCGACTGCCTCTTTAGCAGATAGTGCGTTATTGTTGATGGAAGCACTAGAACAGCGAGAACAGCTGCGCCGCAAGCATGCACTGCTTACGCAAGCACTGGATGAAACCAAAGCAGCTCCCCGAATGGGTCGCAACGAAATTCGACTGGTGCGCACGATCGATACAAAAACGCTAACGAAGCAATTGAATGCGACCGCCAAACAGCTGCGAGAATTAGATGGAAAGATCCAACAAACCAACTGGCTAGTCGATCTTTAACAAACATGGGTGGGTGTCAAAGGCGAGCACAAAGCAGGTACAGGCTGATATGTACACTATGGATCGTCTGGCAGAGACGTAAACGTAACAACCACTGCTTACGAATCACAATCGTAACAATCACATTGCATTTTTTAGCGACCACGTGCTGATTTGACTGGATGGGAAAAACCCTCTTCTTTTTTTGAGAAGAGGGTTGTTTTTATCGTATCCAGCCGTACGTGGAGGCGGCTCTTTTACTGGGGAGCCTGCTGCTTGTTACTCACAGCGGAAGGACGCGCCAGAAACGCTTGCCCTTTCTCACTGCTCCAAAACGCCTTCATCAATGCCGTCAATCCCTCTTTGGTTTGATTGGCACCAAAGAAAGGACTGCCGGGTTCTAACATGATGCCATTAGCTAAAGCACCGATAGGAAAGGGATCAAAGCCGAAGGCAGCAACGATTTCTGCTATCTGATCGAGGGCGGTTTGGTCATCACCAGCAATGGCGATGGCTTTTTTGGCAGTTCCTTGAGCAGCCGTTCTCGTCAGCAAGGATACCTCTTGGATATCGTGGTACCCCATATGATTGAATCCTTTGACTACTTTACTTTGGGAAAAATAGCGTTGCACACGTTCCGAAGAAGTCTGCTCGATGGATGAGTATTCTGTTTCTTTGCCATCGACTTCCCACCAATAATTCATGGCATCGATCACTAGCTTGCCAGCCAAAGCTTCTGCTGGCAGCTGTTGGTACTTACTCAATGGGATTGCCAAAAGGATCGTTTGGGCTTCTGTCATCACCTCAACGGCATTTTTTGCGATCGCTCCCGGAGCCAACACAGAAACGGACAAGGCGATTTTTTCTGCTGGCTTCGTACTAGCGATCAAGACCCGATAGCCCGCCTTGGCACCAAGATTTGCGAGTGCTAAGCCTAACTTGCCTGCGCCTAAAATACCGATGGTTTTAGGCATTGCTATCACCTGCTGCCAACAATTCTTTCACCCGTGGAATCACTTTGGTTCCATACAATTCAATCGTTTTGAAACGGTCTTTTTGCAGCTGTCCGCCAGTACCGTAAACCAGATCAAAGCGTTCTACACCGACTTGCGGCATCATACGGGCGATTTTTTGCGCCACGGTTTCTGGACTGCCTACATAGTAAGAACCATGTTCGACTTCAAAGTCAAAGCGCTCTTTGCTCATGGCTGGCCAGCCGCGATCAAGACCGATTTTGTCCATGCTCTTTTTGATGTAGTTCCAGCCGATTTCATAGGCTTCTTCGTCGGTGTCGGCGATCACACCATGGGAGTGCATGCCGATTGGCAAAATCGGTTGCCCCAATTGCTGCGCTGCCTTTTTATACAGATCAACATACGGCGCAAAACGAGCAGGTTCGCCACCGATGATCGCTAACATAACGGGAAACCCATAACGGACGGCACGAATGATCGATTCAGGGGTTCCACCGACACCCACATAGGTATCTAATTGGTGTCCCTCGATTTTTGGAAAAACGTCGGCATTTTTTAAGGATTGCGTGAACTTGCCTTCCCAAGTTAATGGTTTGCCTTTTCTCAATTCACTGAACATCGCTGTTTTTTCTTCAAATAGTTCTTCATAATCTTGCAAGTCATAGCCGAATAGAGGGAATGATTCAGTAAAAGATCCTCGTCCCAGCATGATTTGTGCACGACCGTTCGACAACGCGTCAACGGTCGCAAACCGTTCGTAGACCCGCACGGGATCATCCGAACTCAAGACAGTTACACCGGTACCTAATTTGATGGTTTTGGTAACCATCGCTAAAGCCGCTAGTACCGTATCAGGACTTGAGATCGAATATTCTTCCCGATGGTGCTCCCCTAAGGCAATGACATCGATGCCGACTTCATCGGCTAATTTTCCTTCTGCCACGATATTGCGCAACGATTCGCTATAACTGATCCGTTCTTTCGTTGTATCATCAAAGGCTAGATCGCCAAACGTATCTAACCCAAATTCAAGATTTCTGTGATTGATGGTCATTTTCTTTTCCTCATTTCTCATTACTGATTCTCTGTTCTCACTATAACAAGGAACAAAAAAAGTTGCGAACAATATGCTTACTTTTTGTAAGTTATCGATTTTAAAGCAAAAAAACACTTTCCCGAACAAAAATTCAGGAAAGTGTTTGGTCTTTAAAGATAGATCCCTTTACTATGGAGATTCACTAAGCATTCTTCCAAGTATGCTTCATCATGTTCTGGATAGATCGGCGTAGTCAAAGGAACAGCTTGAACGGAGGGTTCCAGCGGCAGATTTTTGCCACGATACGCTGGATCGTACCATTCAGGTGCTGGCCGATAGCCTCGATAGGTCATTTCATCCAGCACTAACTGATGGTATTGAAACAATTTATAGGGCGGATGGGTAAAAACGTAATCGACGGTTGCGTGCTTCTTGCCCCAGCCTAGCCCCCGCAAGGCTGCTGCTTCACGATGCTGGCCTAACAGCTGCTGCCGAGGCAAAGCAGGTATCAGCGCTTCATGCCATAAGCGCATCGGTTCAGCCTCCTTTATTCTGCGTCTTGGCTGATGAAATTGTCTTGGTTTTCAATAACGATCTTGCCGACTGCATGGTGTGTCTCACTCAATGCGTGGGCATCGTAAATTCCTTGTGCTGTCAATGGGAAGGTTGCACCGATGATACTGTTGACTTTTTCTGCTTCGATCAGCTCTGTCAATTCTGCCAATTGTTTGCCGTTGGTTCGTAACCAAATTGCTTTGGCAAAGATGTCTTTTTCTTTTGCCAAGTCTTCGTCTTCAATACTCAAAATCGAGATCAGACGGCCCTTAGGTTTTAAGACAGTGAAACTTTTCTTCTGGGTGTCGCCCCCCATCGTATCAAAGACCAAATCGATGTCTTGCAAGACTTCTTCAAAATCTGTCGTATGGTAATCGATGATCTCATCGGCACCAAGTTTTTGCAATAACTCATGGTTACGAGGACTAGCCGTCGTGATGACGTATGCGCCAGCTGCTTTTGCTAGTTGGATCGCATAGGTACCAACTCCGCCTGCTCCGGCATGGATCAAGACTTTTTCTCCTTCTTTTAAACGACCGTGTTCAAACAACGCTTGGTAAGCAGTCAAACCAGCTAATGGCACTGCAGCTGCTTCTGCGTAGTTTTGGTTTTCTGGTTTGATCGCTGCTAACTCAGCATCCACGATGGCGTAATCAGCATACGTCCCAAAACGAGTCGTTTCAGGGCGGGCATAGATTGCATCACCAACTTTGAACTCTGTCACGTCATCACCTATTTCTACGATATCCCCTGCGACATCCCAACCTAAAATAATTGGGAAGTCCCACGGAAACATTTGTTTTAAATAGCCTTCTCTTAATTTCCAATCGATCGGGTTGATGGACGTTGCGGCAACTTTGACTAATAATTGATTTGCTTTTAATTCTGGTAATTGGACCGTTGCTTCTTTTAATTGGTCTTTTCCACCATAGGCTTCAATAACGACAGCACGTGTTTCCATTGATGCTTCACTCCTTACATTCATTCTTCATCAAAGAGAGGTTCCTGTTTTTCCATCCCTTGATTTCTCACTTCCCTAGCTTAGGCAAAAGGCGGGAATTTGACAAATGATATGTTTGGAAACTGCCCCAGCCACCTGGCCGTTCCTCCTTCAAAGCCTTGAAAGAAACGGGTTTATTTTTTCTTCATTTTTTTATTGCCTTTTCTTTAAAAATCAATTACGCTACTCAAGAAATACGAAATTGTAGAGAAAGAAGGAATTGATGAATTGAAAAGGTTGTGGGTATTTTTTGGCGGTGTGATCGGCATCACCGCGTTGCTGTTTTTAGGTGCTTCGGTGTTAACGAAAGAATCGGGGGCAGCAACGTCGTCCGACAAAAATACAGTGATTATTTACAATTGGGGCGAATATATTGACCCCGAACTGATCAAAACATTCGAAACTGAGACTGGTTACTCAGTGATTTATAATACATTTGACTCCAACGAAGCGATGGAAACGAAAATCAAACAAGGCGGCTCGCGCTATGATTTGGTTTTCCCTAGCGAATCGATCATTCCGAAAATGATCGAAGAAGGATTGTTAGTGCCTTTAGACCATCAGAAATTGACGGGAACGGAAGATCTGTCGCCTTTTTTGATGGATCAAGCCTTTGATCCTGACAATACCTACTCGATCCCCTATTTTTGGGGCACGATCGGAATCATGGCAAATACTGAAGAAGTTGATGTTTCTTCGATCCATGGCTGGAGTGATTTATGGGACCCTGCATTTAAAAATGATGTATTGATGGTGGATGGTGCTCGCGAAACCTTAGGAATCGCGTTACAGACACTCGGTCTTTCCCAAAATGAAAAAGACCCGACCAAGGTCGCCAAAGCCTTGAAGAAGCTGGAAAGTATCCGTCCCAATGTCAAAGCAGTTTTGACCGACGAGATCAAAACCTTGATGATCAACAACGATGCCCCTTTAGGAATCGGATATTCGGGCGATGCCGCTTATGTGATGGCGGAAAATCCTGCCGTCACCTATATCGTTCCCAATGACGGCGGTGCGATTTGGACAGACAATTTTGCGATCCCGAAAACCGTTGGCAATCTTGAGGGAGCCTACGCCTTCATCAATTTTATGCTGCGACCAGAAAATGCCGCACAAAATGCCGAATACGTGGGCTACGCCACGCCGAGTGAATCGGCCAAAGCTATGCTGCCAGTAGAACTGACTGCTGACAAGGCTTTCTACCCTGAGCCAAGTGCGATGGAACAAATGGAACATTATGAATACTTAGGAAAAGAAGCGGTTGAGCTTTATAACGACCTTTTCCTTGAATGGAAGTTGGGATTATAATTGTCACTATTACTAAAATCTGAACACATCTTTGATACCAAAACGAAAACGACTTTTGCGGGCTTTCTCCTGATAGAAGACCAGAAAATCACGGCTGTAGGTCCTCTTTCAGCGCTGCCAACACTTGCTGAAGACACCCAGGTCATTGATCTCAAAGAACAAATGATCATTCCAGGCTTTATTGATGCTCATGTTCATTTTTATCTTTCCGCATTACTCCATCAAGGTGCACTGACCCATCTTACGGGAGTGACAGAAGAAGCCGTTGCCCAGCAAGTGCCCGCCTTGCCCATCACCCATGGATGGAAAATCGGCATCGGCTGGTTCAGCAGTGATTTCGGTCAGCAAGTCTACCCGACGAAAGATTCAATCGACAACTATTGTGCCGACACGCCTGTCATGCTGATTTCAGGTGATGCCCACAGTATTTGGTTGAATAGCCAAGGGATCGCTGCTTTAGGGATCACACCTGAGAACTTACCAGCAGGGATCAGCGGGGAGGCACTGCTTGACGAAAACAGCGGACAATTAAGCGGCTGCTTTTTAGAAGCGATCGCCATTCATTATTTAGCAAAGGTCTTACAGTCATTTCAGGCACAAAGCCCTGCTGCCTTTCTGACCTATATGAAGCAGCTCAATCAATACGGCATTACGACGATCGGTGATGTTGCCTTGACAGGAGAAAGCTGGGACGATTTGGTTTACCCCACTCTTTATCGGCAAACAGAAGCAGAAGCGACCTTGCGCACTGTCTTTTATCCAGCCATGCGAGAAGACATCACGCAACTGAAAGAAACTTACCGTACTTATCGCTCCGAAAAAGTACAAATGGGCGGTGTCAAACAATTTTTTGATGGCGTGACGAGTACGCACACGGCTTTTTTAAAAAGGGAATATGAAACACCGTATTTTGCTGGTGATGTCGGGATGCCCTTGATCGATGTTCAACGGATGCGCCGCTTTATTTTACAAGCCAACCAGCAAGACTGGCCGATGCGCATCCATACCATCGGTGATGAAGCGATTCGACAAGCACTCCTCTTTTATCAAGAAAGTGCTGCTGCTCACCCGCTTTCTAAAGGCAAAGCCAATACTTTGGAACACTTGGAAGTGATGGATGCCGCTGATCTGCCACTAGTTCGCCAAGAACAACTAGTACTCTCCGTACAGCCTAGCCATTTATTAGTCGGTTATGAGACCCTCGATGAAGAAGTAGGCCCTCAGCGTGCCAGTCAAATGTTTCCTTTTCAGTCCTTTCTAGAGCAAGGCGCAACCTTGGCTTTTGGGACTGATACGCCAGTCGTGATCGACGTGACTCCTTTAGACTCGCTGTATTATGCGGTTGCTCGGCAGGAAAAAAACGGCCAGCCAGCAGGCGGATTGATGCCACAAGAAAAAATCTCCATCGCCGATGCCCTCTATGCCCACACCGCTGGCGCCGCCAAAGCCTTGAGTCGGCAAGATATCGGGCGATTAGAAGTTGGCTGTTTAGCCGATCTTTGTATTTTGTCCCAAAACATCTTGCCTTTGACTGCCGAAGAATTGCTTCAAACGACCGTTGAAGCGACCGTATTTGATGGGCGATTTGTTTATTGGGGTAACTGATGAAACACTAGATCTTGTGAAAGTACAAGGTCTGGTGTTTTTCTTTGATCAAAAAATACAGAAACAGGTGCTTAGTTTGGACCACTCTCCCTTTTCGTACTTTCCCCTATCCCTTACGATGGATTCCCTCCTTGGCAGCTATGCTTTATCATAGGTTTTCTTTCGGCCATTTTGATTCGCGTGGATTGGTCTATTCGATTGGCGCAGCAAAAGAATAATTTAAGCGGTTACCAGTTTCTTTATTTGATGGAAATTCAGAAACATGCCTCTTTTTCCTTGGAGTTTTTTCCTTTTAACAGCAATCATTGGTCTATTCCATCACCCCTTACTTTCTCCTTCAATCGTTTTTTAAACCTTTGAATAAATTCTTAATAAAATAACTAACAAAAAATAAACTTTTACTATATCCCTTGAATGTAAGCGGTAAATTTGTTATTATTACCAAGGATAAGGAGGTGTTTATCTATTGTATGCGATTAAAATCTTTCATGGTTATCTAACCGCCGAAGGAAAAAGAACACGGGACAAAACAATTGCATTGACCTATACTTGCAGAGAAGATGCTGAACGTTTCGCAAATAAAATCGGCGGGAGAGTTAAAAAAATTGGCTAACCAACTAGAATAAAAAAGGCTGTCAACCTCAGTAGGTGACTGCCTTTTTTTGTTATCTGATTTCCAGCAAATCAAGCGATACTCCTGACTTTTTACATATGTTTAAGCTCCTTTTCTTGTTGAATCGAGAAGTGAAGCAAGTTAGTTGGTTTTGACGCCTTGAGTCTTTATACTGAAACAAAGGCACCAGCCAATCCAAAAAAAGGAGTGACCCGTCCATGTGCGGCCGATACTTATTTGACCCAAAAACTGGCGAATTGTCAGAATATTATCAAGAAGCCGCGGCGAAAGCCCGCAAGCGGCAACAGACTGTCGCTGTCAATGATGTTTTCCCTTCCAATCATGTCGTAACCATCGGTGCAAATCAACAACAACAAGTTGTAGCTGGTGTGACAAGATGGGGCTTTACCGGCTTTAAAAAAGGGCATTTGATGATCAATGCCCGTTCTGAGACCGTTGAAGAAAAACCGACTTTTCGCAAACCTTTCCAAGAGCATCGCTGTGTCTTTCCGATGTCTGGTTTCTATGAATGGAATCATGAAAAGGAAAAGTTTCTCTTTTCGCAAGATCACGTGATTTATGCCGCTGGTTTTTATCGCATCCTTCAAAAAGAGGATCAGATCGAAACCGAATCAATCATTCTAACGACTGCCGCGAACGATTCTGTTGAACCAGTCCATGATCGAATGCCTCTGTTCTTAGAAAAAGAAGCGATTGCTTCTTGGATCAATGACTTGGCTTTTGCTCGCCAACAACTCAAAGCAGAAATGCCCAAGCTGAAAACTCAATTGCTCTCTTCTTAACTGCTTGCTACTTCTTTTTCAACAGAACAAAAACCGCCAAGTCAGCTTTGATTTGGCGGTTTTTCCTACGTCTGCTTTTTCTTAATAAACGGTGAAGGTTTTGCCAGTCATGATCCCAAAGACTGCTTTTTGATACGCTGCAAAAACGGGTGCGTCACCAACGGGAATAAAGCCTTTGAAAGAATCGGCGAAGGTTTCCCAAGAGCCCACAAGTGCATTGGGACTGACTGCATTGATTCGTACCCCATGACCGATCTCAAAAGCTGCCGATGCCACGAAGGCTTCTAAACCGCCGTTGACCAGTGCTGAAGGCGTGCCCATTGGGATAAATTCGTCTTTGATAATTCCAGAAGTCAGTGTGATACTGCCGCCTTCATTGAGAAAATGCTGGCCAATCAACGCAAGGTTGACTTGTCCTTGCAGCTTCGAAGCCACTGATTGTTGAATATCTGCTGGCGTCAATTCCTCAAAGGGTTTAAACACTGTGCTTCCCGCAGCGGAAACAATGGCATCCACTTTCCCAGTAGCTGCAAATAGCTGGCTGACACTGTCTGCATCCGCAATTTCGACTTGATGATCGCCGCTGCTACGGCTAGCCGTGATCAGCTCCACCTCTGGTAGCTGCTGAAAGCCTTCAACTAAAAGCTGCCCAAGTGTGCCGGTATGTCCAATCAAAAGTAATTTCATTTCCTCGCCTCTTTTTTTGTTTTGTGCTTCGATTCTAACCCAACCAAGCGATTTCGACCATTCATCTGCTTTTCCTGCCTTATTGATCTATTCTTACCCTTCCCCATTTGTTCCCCTACTACCTGCGTAGTGATTGGAATCACCTATCACGAAAGCAATTGACAACTTTCTCATCTTGTTCTAAGATACTACTAATTTCATACACATGCAGTGAGAAGAAGAGTACGATCCCCCCTTTCTTTCAAGAGAGCTCGGAACTGGTGGAAACGAGTAAGGAAGACGATCCGAAGATGACCTTTGAGCATTCGTGGACGAACAATCCCCGACGGAGAAAGCCCGATAGCGCAATGCAGTTTATTTGATGAACTGACTGAGGTTTTTTGTTTCAACAAAAAACAAATGAAGGTGGTACCGCGAAATGATCGTCCTTCCCAAAGAATTGTCTTTGGGAAGGTTTTTTTTATAAAAAAAGGAGGAAGAGGTATGAAACGAAGGATTCGATTAGGTATGGGCATTGGTCTGTTGTCCTTGGTCTTATTTTCTGGCTGCGGCAACCAAGAAGAAGTGACCGGAAATGCCGAAGAGCAGCAGACAGAAATCAGAGTTGGTACGACACCAGGACCTTACAGCGAACTGTTTCTTCAGGGAATCAAACCGATTTTAGAAGAAGCAGGCTATACCGTGACTGATATTGGCTTTACTGGGGTATTGGAAGCAGACATTGCACTGAACGATGGCGAAATCGACTTAAACGTCGATCAGCATACCGCCTATTTAGAGAACTTTAATGAAAACACGGGTGCCGATTTGGTGGGTATCACACCGATCCCTACCGTTCCAGCTGGCTTGTATCCTGGCAGAAAGGACAATTTAGCAGCGATTGAAGCAAACGATACCATCGGGATTCCCAATGATCCGTCAAATAGCGCCCGTGCCCTGTTGCTGCTGCAAAAAGCTGGCTGGATCGAACTTGACCCCGAAGTGGCGCCCATTGACGCGACGTTAAGAACCATTACTGACAATCCTTATAACCTGGATATCGTCGAGATGGATTCTGCGCAAATCCCCCGCAGCTTAGCAGACTTAGACTATGCGGTGATTCCCGGCAGCATCGTTTATAGTGCTGGAATTGCTGCAGAGGAAAGCTTATTAAGTGAAGACATTTTGCAAGAGTATGAACTGGTGGCAACGGTCAAAGAAGCCAACCAAGACAGTGATTGGGCACAGGCAGTGGTGGCAGCATATCGTTCTGAAGCCTTCAAAGAACTGCTGGCAGAAGAGAATCAAACGGGCTATTGGTTTATTCCTGAAGAATCGCAATAACCGCTTCACAAGTAGCAATAAGCAGCAACTGTCGTCTTATTTTTTAAGAAGCTTCTATTATAGAAGGAAAAGAACTGACTACTATTGATTGGTGGACCCTTTTTCCGTCTGAATCTTTGTAAAGGAGGTCAAAAATTGAATATTCAACAAATGCGGATCGTGCAAGCGATCGCTGACCATGGAAGTTTTCGTGAAGCAGCCAAACGGCTGTATCTCTCACAGCCAAGTCTTTCCCAAGCCGTGAAAGAGTTGGAAACAGAATTGGAGGTCCAGCTTTTCGAGCGTACGAATCAAGGTGCCCGCTTGACTGCCGAAGGCTCGGAATTTCTAGACCATGCCCAGCCGATCTTGAGTCAAGTGGCGCAGCTGCAAACGCGTTTTTCCAGCAAGCAAGCAGCGAGTCAAACCTTCGCCATCGCAAGCCAGCACTATAATTTCACGGCTGGAATTTTCAGTGAGCTGCTGCAGGAATTTCCCGACTGTCGCCAGTTTCGCCTATTAGAAACCACGACCTTAAAGGTGATCACGGACGTGCAGCAATATCGAAGTGAATTTGGGGTTCTTTATTTGAATGAGCAAAACCAAGCAGGATTGGAACGACTGTTACAAGGCGCCCAATTGTCCTTCGAGGCGTTGGGACGGTTTCGCCCCCATGTCTTTTTACGAGCGACTCATCCCTTGACAGAAAAAAAGCGACTTTCCTTAAAGGATCTTGCGCCTTATCCGCAAGTACGCTTTTTGCAAGAAGATGAACGCTATTCGTTCTTTTCCGAGGATTTGATCGACTTTGCTCAAAGCCCTCAAGTGGTGCATGTCAGCGATCGAGGCACAATGGTCCAGCTATTACAGCAGACGGATCTTTATGGAACCGGCTCGGGGATCGTTGCCCAACCAGAACGCCAAGGCTTGGCTTTTCTTCCTTTGATCGACGCGTCCGAGGGTGAGATCATCCTCATTAAAAAGAACGATCGCCCATTATCAGTGATCGGCGAGCGTTTCTTAACAAAATTACGACAACACCTTGACGCTTTTCCTACTGATATATAAGCGAAGGCCTCCTCTTCCTACTCCCCATAGATGATTGGCTGCACCTTCGCATTATATAAAAAATCCTTGAGCCACTTCCCATGCAGGAGGCTCAAGGATTTTCTTTTACGGTTAACGTTGTCGGCAATCACCGCTGATTACAGCTGCTCTGCCTGCATTTGATACATTTGCTGATAGATTCCTTGCCCTTGGACAAGACTCGCATGGGTTCCCCGTTCCACGATCTTCCCTTGGTCTAGGACCAAGATTTGATCGGCTTGTTTGATCGTTGACAAACGGTGAGCGATCATGAAGGTCGTCCGTCCTTTTTGCAAGACGGTCATCGCCTTTTGAATGATGGACTCTGTTTCAGTGTCCACATGGCTCGTCGCTTCATCCAGAATCAAGATTTTTGGATCAAACACCAGCGCACGGGCGAAACTGATCAGCTGGCGTTCTCCACTAGAAAACTCATTGCCTTTTTCAACGACTGGATGATGGATGCCTTTTTCGTAGCGGCTCAAAAGGTAGTCAGCGCCGACTTGCTTCAAGGCATCGATAATCATCGCTTCGGTGATCGTTGGATCGTTCATCCCGATGTTGCTGGCGATCGTTCCGGTAAATAGATAGGGATCTTGCATGACGATCGCCATTGAATCTCTTAAACTATGACGATCATAATCAGCGATCACTTGTCCATCCACAACGATTTTTCCGTGCTGCGGATCATAAAAACGGAACAACAGGTTCAAAATACTCGATTTTCCAGAACCAGTATGACCAACTAAAGCAATGGTCTCTCCTGCTGCAACGTCAAAGTTGATATCGTGCAAGATCGCTTGCTCAGGGTCGTAGCCAAAGGTCACTTGTTGGAAAGAAACATCGCCATTCGTGACAGTCAGCTGCTCACTTTGTTGTTTTTCAACCGGCTGATCAGCAAACTCAAAGACCCGCTGTCCAGCAGCTAATGATTGCTGCACATTGGTGATGGTTTGGACAAGCCCTTCGATGGGATCATACAGGCGGTTGATGTAATCAATAAAGGCATACAGCAAGCCTGCTGAGATCGCCAAGCGGCCATCAAGGAAAAAGGCGGCCAAGGTCGTGATCAAAATCAAGATCGTTGAATTTCGCAACAAGTTGCCTAATCCCCAAGCGATACTTGAATCGAGCAAGAGGTATTTACGTCCAGTTTTGAACCATTTCTCTACTGTTTCATTAAATTCTTTCTGCAACTGATTTTCTCGTTGGAAGGCTTGGATGATCGCCATTCCTTGGACAAATTCATTCAACTGCCCACTGATTTGTGAGATGTACTCCCGCATTGCTAAATTGTAACGAGAAGCATATTTGGTATAAAAATGCTGCCAGATTCCTAAAATCGGGATCAAAATCAGCATCGCTGCTCCTAAGGTGCGGTTCAAAAGAAACAATGCAATAAACGCACCAATGATTTGGATGATGTTGCTTAACAAATTACTGATCACGATCACGTAGAAATTCGACCGCAAGACTTCGGTGTCATTCGTGATTCGTGCAACGACTTTACCTGCTGGGATCTGGTCAAAGTAAGAAACGGGTAATTTATGCATATGGTCAAAAAGCTGATCCCGCATTTTTTTGACGATACTGTTGGACATTTTTCGCAATTGCAACAAGCTGATATAACGAAAGAGGGAACCAATCAAATTGACCAGCAAATACCCAGCGAGCAATTGGATCAAAAGCATCGTGTCTAAATTGCTACTGTTAACCGCTGGTGTCATCACTCGGTCGATCAGCTGCTTGGCAATCAGTGGTGAAGTCAGTTCGAGCGCTGCAGCCAGCAACAGCAAGATCGCACCCACGGTAAATTGTTTTTTATAATAGCTCAAATACGTGAGCAAACGTTTAATCGTTGAGAACACTCGTATCGTCCTCCTTTAACTGTTGATGATAATACTGCTCTTGGTACCAGCCTGGCGTTTCGATCAACTCCTGATGGGTACCACGCTGTGTGATCCGTCCGTCTTCTAAGACGATGATTTGATCCGCTTCGGTGATGGCGGACAATCGATGGGTCACGATGATGGAGGTCGGTGCCTGCTTCATCGTTTTCAAATTCGTGATGATGGCTTGTTCCGTTTTGGCATCAACTGCCGAAAGGGCATCATCCAGTAAGAGGACTTCACTGTTTCGTAAAAACGCCCGTGCTAAGGACAAGCGTTGTTTTTGTCCACCAGAAAGGGAAACGCCTTTCTCACCGACGACCGTTTCGAGCCCTTCTGGCATCCGCTTGATGTCTTCGCTAAAGCAAGCAGCTTCCAGTGCTTCCCACAATACTTCTTCGGAAGCGTCTGGTTGTCCGAATAACAAGTTCTCGCGAATCGTTCGTGAAAACAAGGTATGTTCTTGCGGTACTTCTGCAAAGTGGTTGCGCACTGCTGTTGTTTGATAGGCCGTCAACGGCTGCTCGTTGATCAAGGGGACTTGATCAGAGTATGGATAGCGGTGACCGAATTGTCTTAGCAGCGTCGTTTTTCCGCTGCCGGTCTTCCCAACGATCCCTAAGACTTCTCCACGAGTGATCGTCAAATCCAGTCCTTCTAACACATAACGAGCTGCTTGCGGGTATTGGAAATGGTATGCTTCAAAACGGATCGTATTGATGGCTTGCAGGTCGGCTTCACCTGGCGTTTCTAATTCATCCCCCGTCTGCAGCACTTCATTGATCCGACGCCAGGATGCGGCACCTTGCTGCATCACATTCACAAGATCTCCTGCTGAGATCATCGGCCAAACGACCATAGTCAAGTACACTTGGAAAGAGACCATCGCACCGATAGTGATCGTTTGGTTGGCAACAAGAAACGCCCCCACACCAAAGCTCATCACGAAACTGATCGCTAAGATGATGGTAATCAGCGGCCCAAAACGGGAATCGATCTCAGAAACGATATTGTTTTTCGCTCGTGTTTCCAGTGTTTTCTTTCGAAACTGTTCCGTGGTGGCTCCTTCTAGTCCATAAGCTCGGACGACCCGAATGCCATCAATGATCTCCAGCACTTCACTGTTCATCTCAGAAACAGAATTCTGCGCTTCCGTAAACGCCTTATCGACTTGCGAGCCCCATTTGAAAATGTAATAGGCTAAAAGCGGCATTGGAATCAAGGCAATCAAGGTCAGTAGCCAAGAAACCGTCCCAGCCATCATCGCTACGATAAAACTTAGATACAAACTAGTATTTAAGAAAACCATCAGACCATACCCAACGGTCATCCCCATCACTTGGACATCGTCACTGGAACGAGTCATTAAATCACCTGTTCGGAAACGATGGTAAAACGGCGCCCCCATTTTGAGAAAGTGGCTCATCAATTGTTCCCGTAATTGTTTTTGCAAATCGTAGGAACCAATAAATAAATTAAACGTCCAAACAAATTCCGCCAAATATCCTAACAAGATAGCTCCCGCGAAGAGGCTCACATATTGGATCAATACGGAGTAATCAAAATTATCTTGAATCAACGCATCGATGAACAAGCGCAGAATATAGATCGGTGCGACATACATCGCACTAGCGATCACCATAAAGACGAATACAAAGGTATAGCGCACCTTATGTTCTTTAAAATACGTTGTTAATTGTTTTAATACATACTTCATGTTTTATCCCTCACATTCTAAAAAAGTACACAAAAAAGCTCTGTCCCTTCGGAAAAAGGACAGAGCATAAACGTCGTTATTATAGACATTATCTGTACACTAATGGTTACCGAATGAGGGATTCACTTTATTCAATTTGGTTGTTTTTTTATCAAATACTTTTTGCATCGTAATCCCTCCTTCTCTTTTTATTTTTGCTGACTACACCTAACACTTTACAGATAAGTTTCTGAGAATGCAACAACTTTTATTAATTTTTTTTCAAAAAGATTGACTTTTCTAAAAAGGCGTTTCTCAATTTCTCGCTTTTTAACAACTATTTTTTGAAAACGAATTCTCGATTTATCCTAAGCGCTGCAAGGAATTTGGCAAAATAAAAAAACAGATGCCCCTCTCTTCAACAAGCGTTGTTTGGTCAGCACACTTGGTTGAAAAAAAGTTCCTCTGTTTTCTTACTTCTTGTTTATTCTGAGACAGATGCTAGACGATAGGATACTGTTCGTCCAAAAGGAAACACTTGCACCCCTTGCAAACGATCTGTTTTCAAATACGCTACCGCTCCTTGATATAACGGCAAGACGGCTGTATCTTCAACGATCAATTGTTTCTCGAGTTCTTTCAATAAGTCCCAACGGGCAGCTGGGTCGTTTGCTAAAGTCGTCCGTGCTTCTTGTAACCCTTGGTCGTACCTTTCACTAGCATACCCAGAGGTATTCAAGCCACCTGTCGAATCATAAAATTCTAAGAAGTTGATCGGGTCCGCGTAATCTGGTGTCCAAGTCCCGAAGACGAGATCAAATTCACCTTGGGATTGCAAGTCCAAGCGGTTTTGTAAAGGAATCGACTTGGCATCGATGGTTAATCCAGGCAAATTGGTTTCTAACTGTCCTTGGACAAATTCGATGGTTTTCTTGGCTGCTGCTGTATCTGCTGACAACAGTTCCAAAGTGATCTCGTCTTGTCCCAACTCTTCTTTGGCTTGTGCCCAAAGCGCTTGTGCGGCTGTTAGATCATACGGCAGTAAATCGCCATTTTCTTCACGAAAATCTTGGTCTGTTTCAGGATCTTTGGCAAAGTTGCTTGGCACAAAGCCGTTCAATGCAGTAGATCCATCGCCTAAGATATTTTCAGCAAATGCCTCTTTGTCGATGGCTTGTAAAATCGCCTGACGTACCTTGACATTGCCTGTGACTTCTCGTTTTTGGTTGGCACTTAAATACCCCACCAGCGCCTTCGGCACATAGTTGGCTTGAGCTGAGTTTTGGTATTGCTGCGCGTACGTATCCGTTAAGGTGGTGTAGTCCAGTTCTCCTGTTTCAAAAAGGCTGACACCAGTTGCCGTTTCCTTCACTACTTGCACGTCGATCTTGGTCAATTGGACATTCTCAGCATCCCAATAATCAGGATTTTTCGTTAACGTCCATGATTCATTGGTTCCGTTCCACCCTTCGATCAAGAATGGGCCGTTGCCAACAAAATTTTCCGCTGATAACCCATAATCGGCACCTTTTTCTTCAGCAAACGCTTGATTTTTTGGCATAAAAGGTGTCCCGACCAGAATCTGATCCAAATACGAGATCGGACTTGCCAATGTCAGCTCTAACGTCTGCTGGTCCAATGCTTTGGCACCTAACTCACTGACCTCAGCATCTCCTTGACGTACTTGACTGCCATTTTTCAACACATCCATTTGATTGCTGCTGCTAGAACCGTTCTCTGGATTGGCAACATATTGAAAGGCGTAGACAAAATCATCCGCTGTAACAGGATCGCCATTGCTCCATGTTGCATCACGAATGGTGAAGGTATAAACCAGTCCATCTTCTGATACCGTAGGCTCTTCAGCAGCCATCGCAAGCTCAGGATCCCCCTCTTGATCCAGACGGTATAACCCTTCTGCCACTTGTCCGATCATATCGGAACTGTTGACATCCGTGTATTGCCCGCTATCAAGGGTTGATAAGGCGCCCGCGGTTGACACTTGAATCTCTTGCGCAACAGCGCCTTGCTCCTCTTGCGATCCAGAATCCGTCGTGGGACTCGTGGTACTGCAGGCACTTAAAACCAATACTGTGAAAGCAGTGATACCAATCATTTTCTTTTTCATTTTTCTCCTCCTTGCGTGACCCTCTTTCTTACAACACATCAACGACATACTTGAAAACCGCTTGTTCTTGTAAAAGCGCATCATAGGCAAAGTCTGGATGCCATTGAACCGCCAACAAGCGCTGATCCACATGTTCAATGCCTTCAATGATGCCATCAGGACTCCAAGCTGTCTTTTGCAATGGACGAGCCAATCGATCCACCGCTTGATGATGAAAGGAATTGACCTTTGTTTTTTGACCGTATACACGAGCCAACATGCTTTTTTCAGCCGTCGCGATGGCATGGGTCGGCACTTCTTTCGGAATCGGTGCCTGCATATGAATGATCTCACTGAAGGTACTGATGTCTTGCTGCAGCGTGCCCCCAAAGGCCACGTTGACCAGCTGCATCCCCCGACAAACCGCAAAAATTGGTTTCTTTTGCAGCAGCGCTTCATCGATCAGCGCTAGTTCAAACTCATCCCGTGCCAAAAAGCCGCTTCCAGTTGCCTGATGGTCCTCCTGCCCATAAAACTTGGGTGAAACATCTTGTCCACCAGCTAATACCAGTTTATCGATCTGTGAAACATAGTCCTTGGCTGCAGCTGGCTCACTGATTGGCAAGAGCAATGGCAGTCCGCCCGCTTGCTGGATCGCTCGCACATACCCTAATGGTGTGTAGGCGATCGGCAAATGATGCAGCACATCGCCAGCATCTTGCACTTCATTCGCAGCGATCCCTATAATTGGTTTGCCCATCGACATCCCTCCTTGATTAACGATTTTTTCAGAAAAAAGCGACATCTAGCAGTTGAACAAGGCAAGCGCCGCTTTTTCCCTCAAGATATGTTTCAACTATTCTAAACCAATCAGCACTTTTTGTGAAACACTATTTTCACTTTCGCGATCATTTATTACAATCACCATTCTATTTAACCGCCTCTTTGATTCGCAATAAAGAACACCGCTAGTCAGATATAGTTGAATTTTGCCAATGCTTTCTCTACGTAAAAAAACATGCGAGAAGGCGTTGCCTTCCGCATGTTTCGTCATTAAAATAATCGATTGTCTTTTAAAAACTCCAGCATCTGTGTTTTTAGGGGATCTTTTTCATTACGAATCGACTTTGTTTGCGTTGTTTCATCAAGTGTCGATGGCCGCTTTTTAGGAAAAGGCGCCGCTGGTTCTTCTGCCAACTCTAAGATTTGGAAGCTATCCACCACCACTTCTGCCGCACAAAGTCTCTGACCTTCTGGTGTTTCATAAGGACAGCCTTGCAAGTGTCCATTGATTTTAATACTTGCCCCTTTTTGAGTATACCGTAAAAAGGTCTCTGCCTGCTTTCCATGAATGACGCAAGCAAACCATTCATGGTGCACTTCTTCACTGTTTTGCCATTGAGACACAATGACAAGATCAAAACGTACGCCCTGATCGTCCGCCGCATCAAACGCTTCTTTACTAGGCATCGCTGCGATTTTCCCAGTAAGAACCACTTTATTCATTGCCACGTTGCATCCTCGCTTTTCTCTCATTTCTTGAGTGATCTAAACTTATGCGACCTATTCTACCATATTCCAAAAAACAAGCAATCAAAGGGCGAATGGCTTAAGAAATGCTTTGAAAAAAATGAACCAACTCAAAGAATTCGTCTGCTCCTGTCAAAAAGCTGCGATTTTTTGACGGAAAAATTCTCTTTGCTCCACACAGCAAAAAAAAGTTGGTTCAATCCCCTATGAACCAACCGTCTTCTGCAGATCTTTATTTAGCAAAGGAATCTTGACTCCCATAGCGATCAAAATGGAGGGTTTCGCTTTCGAGATAATCGATGATCGCTTTGGGGATCATGACCCCTTCTTGCTGGGCTTTTTCAAAGTGTATTTGGCTGATCTCTCCAGGATAGTAGACTTGTGATTGCCCTTCTACTGGCGGGATTGCATGCAGCTCAGTCACCATCTGATCGATGCTTTGCTTGAAGGTTTTGGTGTCCGTAAAACGAGATGGATCGATCACAAGAAGGAATTGTCCTAAGCGGCGTTTTTCCGTCAAGTCCGCATACATGGAGGTGACCTGTTTACCAAAAGCCAAGCCTAGCATTGAGCCAGCTAAAATATCCACCATCATCATCAAGCCATATCCTTTAGCACCAGCGATGGGCAATAATCCTTGGACTGCATAGGGATCGGTGGTAGGCAAGCCATGCTCGTCTACTGCCCAAGTATCGGGGATCTGCTGTTTCTTCGAGCGAGCGTCCAAAATTTTGCCCCACGCTTGAACCGTTGTCGCCATATCAAAAACCACCGGTGGATGGTTGGCTCGTGGTGCTGCAAACGCAATTGGATTGGTACCAAAATAGTTTTCGGTCCCACCAAAAGGCACCGCCATCGGATCCGATTGACACATGGCGATCGCCACTAAGTCGGCTTCAGCAGCCTGTTTGACGTAATACGCCATCGTCCCGCTATGGCTGGTCTGCTCGATTCCTACTGCAGCGATCCCTGCTTCTTTCGCCAGATGAATGGCGATCGCAATCGCTTCGTTGCACACATAATGCCCCATGCCGTTATCTCCGTGAAAAATTCCGGTAGCGGCGCCTGTTTTTTCAAAAGACATGTTTGGTTCTAGCGTGATGCCGCCTTTTACTAAGCGCTCGGCATAGTAGTCCATCCGCACGGCACCATGAGAATGGATCCCGCACGCATCCGCAAAGGTCAAATGCGCCGCTGTTTCACTGGCCGCGGCTTCTGGCAAACCAGCAGCCAAGAGTTTCTTTTTCATCAATGCTTCTAATTCCAGCAGAGAACGTCTGCTCATTTCTTCCATCTTTTTTCCTCCTTAGAAAAAGAGAAGCACGCTTGGCAACGGCTTCTCTTATTGATTAAACACGCGATGATCGAGTTCATCAGCTGATTTAGCGATCAAAAGCGCTGAATAGACGTCTGAGTTCACGTTCAAGATCGTCCGCAACATGCCAACAAACCATTCGACACCAGCAAATAGCGCAATGCTTTCGATTGGTAAACCGAGCTGGGGAACAATGATTGCCAAGGAAACTAACCCCGCTCCGGGAACAACTGCATTGGCTAAAGAAACGAAAGTCGCAGTTACAGCCACCGTCACCATTTGGATCCCGTCAAAGTTGATTTGATACATTTGGGCGATCGTCATGACTGTAATCGCCATATGCATCGCTGACCCATTGCTGTTCAAAGACATCCCTAACGGCAATACCAAATTGGTGATGCGGCTACTGAGTCCTAATTTATTCTGGGATTCTTCCATAGCGATCGGCAGCGTGATGGCAGAGGAGGTTGTCGCCAATGCCATGACCGACATATTTTTCATATTTTTGATCAATCGTAACGGATTGATCCGACAATACACGGTCAACAAGACTAGCCACAGCCCAAGGAACGTGACGGTGGCTAGACCGTAGACAAGCAAATAGCTGCCTAATGGCAAAATGATCTGCAAGCCCAGGGAGCTGATCGTTGAAGCGATCAAAGCAAAAATACCGATTGGTCCCACGATCATCACGTAACGAATGATGGCAATGACGACCTCATTCAGATCCACGATCAGCCCATAAAGAGCTGACTCAGGTTTCTTTTGCATAAAGCGATTGAGGGCAACACCAAAAAATAACCCAAAAACGATGATTTGAATAATTGACCCTTTACTCAACGCATCGAAAATATTCGTGGGAATAAAGTTGATCACTGTCTCTGATATAGAAATTTCTTGTGCTTGCAGAGGTTCGCCGGCAGCTTGTGAAAAGTCGATCCCTTTGCCTGGAGCAAAGAAGAGCGCCATCAGCACGCCCCATGCAGCAGCGAATAAGGAGGAAATCCCAAAGACAGCGATCGTTTTTCCACCCAAACGAGTGAGTTCTTTCGGGGCAATCCCCCCAACTGCTTGAATGATTTGTCCAACGATCAATAATGGGATCGCCATTTGCATCAGACGCAAGAAAAGATCGCCCAAAATTTTTAGGAACGAAGCGGCTTGCCCAAAGAACAAACCGCAAAGAATCCCTAGAAGAACGGCAATAACGATCTGCGTCACCATCGGTAGTTTTTTTGCTTTCACTTTGATCCCCTCTTTATTTTCGAAGTATGGTTCCTGTATGCTGATCCAGTTCAGCTAACTTTTCGATTGAGGTAATAATCGCGGTTCTGGCTGCATCTTCTTCGACAAAATCAATCGCAGCTTCTATTTTTGGCAACATACTACCCGCTGCAAAATGGCCTTCCTCGATGTAGCCCTTGGCTTGTGCCACACTGATTTCCCCTAGGGCTTGCTGATTCGGCTGGTTGTAATTGATATAGATATTGTCGACACCAGTCAAAATGATCAGGCGATCGGCCTGCACGTCTTTTGCTAAGACACTAGCGGTAAAGTCTTTGTCGTTGACGGCTTCCACGCCAGTAAACCCATTGTCGTTGCGAACGACAGGTACGCCACCACCACCGGCGCAAATCGTGATCACACCAGCATCGACCAATGTTTTGATGGCTTCTTTTTCAACGATTTCTTGCGGTTTCGGGGATGGAACCACTTTCCGGTAACCACGCCCAGCATCTTCTTGATATACCCCGCCATTGGCTGCCATCGCAGCATTGGCTTCCTCTTCACTATAAAAAGGTCCGACTGGTTTGGAAGGTTTCTCAAAGGATGGATCTGCTGGATCGACACGAACTTGGGTGACTAATGAGATCACCGATGGATGCGCTTGTCGTGTGGCAAACTCATTGATCAAGGCATTTTGCAGCCAATATCCGATACTTCCTTGGGTCATCGCCACGCAGCTGTCTAATTTCAATTGAGGATTTTTTTCACTTTCCCCTGCTTTTTGCTGCAACAGTAAGTTGCCGACTTGTGGTCCATTGCCGTGACAAACAATGACTTTTTCCCCTTTTTCGACAAAATCGGCAATATAACGTGCTGCTTGCGCAACAACTGCTTTTTGTCCTTCATCACTAGGGTCTTTATCTAAAATAGCATTGCCGCCTAACGCGATCACATTCAAACTCATTTTATGCTCTCCTTCTGATTTTCCTTTGCTAATACGGCAAAAACACCTAATCCGATCAGCAGTAATAGACAAGACAGGTAAAACCCGACCTGCATCGATCCTAAAGAATCGGCTAAAAAGCCAGTAACATAAGGTGCTAAGATCGACCCCGACATCCCGATAAAGTTATAGGCACTCAAAGTCGTTCCTAAGGCGCCTTTTGGTGCGTTTTTCGTCACAAAGGTCACGACGATTGGATCAAGCGCCAGCTTGCCAGTCAATCCATACAAAATCAAAACAGTGATCAATAAGGTACGATCCGTTACAAAGGCAATGGCAAATACGGAAAGGGTCGCCAATGGGACCAATAAATAGACTAATTTTTTCGTTGCGCCTGTTTTATCATTCAATCGAGCAAAAATCAACGCACCTGGAATTGATGCCCATGGGACTAAGGAAGCAATAAAGCCGACACTCGCCCCTTCAAAACCACGCTCGGCAATCAAGAATTGCGGCAGCCAAGTAATGATCACAAAGTTTGCATAAATGCTGGTAAAGCATAGAACAAAGGCTGCCACGAGATTGCGGTTTGAAAAAATCTGCTTCAAGGAAATCTTTTCTTTCGGCCCTTCTTCTTTTATTTCTTGTCCTTCATCTTCTGGACGAATCACTTTTTCTTTCAAAACAAAATAGAACAAGACACCGACGATCAAGGTCGGAATTGCCATTAGGAAGAAGGGTTGGCTCCAATGGCCCCCGTTATCCAAGACTAATTTACTAGAAAGCAAGTACCCACCAGACGTTCCAAACGCCATCCCACTGTTGATAATGGCATTTCCGACGGTTCGTTTGTTGTCGGGAATCGCTTCGGTAGACAATGCGTATTGCGGACCGTAATAGGCACCTTGACCAATCCCTGCAATGGCACGAATCACTAAAAACAAAACAAAGCTTGTGGCTAGCCCACTGAAGTACGTAGTCACCGCCAATAAAACAAAGCCTAGAGCGATCACTAATTTGCGACCGATTTTGTCGCCGATGATCCCAAAAGGAATTTGCGCAACGGCATAAGTCAAAAAGAAAATACTATTGGCAAGTCCTAGTTGTGTGTTACTTAAATTGAATTCTTCACCGATCACACCCATGATTGGATTGAAGATCGTCCGTGTGGCGTACATTAAAATCCAGCCGACAAAGAAAATAGCAACGACTTTTTTCCAGTAAGAATTGCTTACTTTGACCGCATCTTTCTGGTTACTGATTTCCATGATTTCTCCCCTTTTCTATTCTTTCTCCTCAAGTGACAATGACTCCAACGCTAACAACAACCCAAAGCTAAGATCTTTGCCTGACGAATGACCGATGGACATCAGCTGCTGCACATCGTTTTCCAGCACCTGCGGGTTTTTACTTTTTACGTCTTGGAATAATTGCAGCATTACCGAATTGACATACCCTTGACTGGCACTTTGAATATAAGCAAGGCTGACATCCGTCGTAGACAGCGGTTTTGCCAATGCTTGTGCTAACGCGTCGGCTTCTGGCTGTTGCAAGGCATAGAGCATCGCTTGATAGGCAACGAGAAGATCATCGCCGCTAGGTGTCAATCCTTTGCCGCGGCCAATCAGGTGGTCAATGATTGGTTCCCAATCTGAGACAGGCTGCCGCAATGCCGCAAACACTGCTTGGGTTTTCTCATCTTCTGGCAACCCAATCTTGGTTTCTAGTTCTTGCTGAAGCAGTATTTCTTTCAAAAGCTGCAATTCCGCAGAGGTGAAGGATAACTCCTTCACCTGCAGCGAAACCAATTCTTTCTCCTCTAATGAAAGAGAAAATGTTCCTTTTGTGCTGTAAAAGGTCAGACCATGCTCTCGGACTTGCACGCGATTGCCGACTTCGATCAAAGGCAAGACTTGTTCAAACAATGCATCGGGTAAAAAGACGCCGAAGCCAGTTAAATAGTTGCGATAGTTGTTGATATTGACCAGCTGCTGCCCGATCATCACATTGAATGAACGATCAAACACGCTATGCACCCGACCGGTACTACCGAATCGTTGCAGTGGGTCTAGATAATCACTGATTTTAATTTTCTCAGTCAACATCGATCCCCAGATCCTTCGCATAAGCCGTCAAGGCATTTTCAAAACAGCCTAACGGTGCACGCACCGTGCCTGCGCCGACTTGACCGACACCTGCTTCTTTATGGGCGATCCCAGTATTAATGATTGGGGTGATGCCTGTTTCAACGACTTTGCGGATGTCGATCCCCAAACAAGTCCCTTGGAAGTCCCATGTTGGGATCGAGAAGGTCGGATTATGACCGAAACAGATTTTTGCCATTTCGTTGGAAGTTTCCAGCGCATCCTCAAAGCCCCCAGCGCCGACAAAGCGTGTTACCCCTGGTGCGGCTACCATCGCCATTGCTCCGACGCCGACGGTTTCAGTAATGGCACTGTCTCCAATATCAGGATTGCCATCTGCTTCGGTAAACCCAGTAAAGTACAAACCTTTCGGCGTATTGACTGGTGCAGTATGCCATTGGTCTTCTGTTTGAGCGACACGAACCCCAAAGTTAACACCGTTTCTCGTCATGGTGGTCACGATCGTTCCTTTGGCATCGACACGGGCACCGTCAACGATGGCTTTGCCGGTTGCCATCATGATATTCAAGAAGAATTGATCGGTATCTGCTAAGAACTTGATCACTTCATATTTTTGCTTTTCATCGATTTCTGTTTGGATGATCAACGGCGCGATCTCTTTCAAAAAGTTCAATGATGCTGCAATATTTCGCTGATGGAATTCATCCCCCATTGTGATCGACCGGGCAATCAATACATTCAAGTTGATGCCTTCTTCTGTTAATTGTAATGCCTTGGCAATGGTTGGTCCTAAGACGTCTTTGATCCAATCCAAACGATCAATGACTTCTTGTGAATAGGCACCAAATCGTAAGACTTTACCGATCCCTTCGTTCAAAATACAGTAGGCTTTGTTGCCGACAAGGCGGTTTTCAACCACAAAGACAGGCATATTCCCAGAAGTGATTCCCCCCATTGGTCCAACTGCCTGGACATGGTGACATGGCATAAAGCGGACTTCCCCACTTTCGAGTAAGCGGCGGGCTTCGTCTTCATCTTTCGCCCAGCGTTCAAACAAGGCAGCGCCGATACAAGACCCTTGCATCGGTCCCGTCATTTCCGACCATTGGATCGGCGGTCCTGCATGCAGCAAGGTTTTCTGGCTTTCGTTTAATTCAGCGATCACTGATTTAGCTGGAACGACATCAATCAAGAATGGTTGGGCATTTTTGATTTTATCCGTCACTGCTTGATTTTCAGCTGCGATTTTTTCGTCAAATTCTTCTAACGCGTCTAAAATACGGATCATTTTCTTGTTGCCGTTGGCACGAGGACGCCAGTTAAATTGTTCTGTTTTCCCGCCATATTGCAGGATCGATTCATTGAAGCTTTGCAAGCCAACATTGATGATCCGTGGTTTGGTGGTCAACAGCTCCATCACTTTCTCGCTAACTGTCGGCACCTCAACTTTGCTACCAGTATAGTCATTGACCGCTTTGTCTGCTTCAGAAAGAGTCGCCCCTTTTAAGGCGAGGGCTAATTGCACTGCTTGATCATTGCTTGGTGCCACATAGACGCCAGCTGCTTTCAAACGGTTGACTGCTTCTTGATAGTTTTGCGGATCTTTTTCAGTTCCGCAGACGGTAGCAACAAAGTATAGCGCGCGATCAGCTGCTTGGGCTGTTTGCTGTGCAGCTTCGATGGCTGGTAACAGTGCACCTACCATATCTGCATGTGCGCCGTAACCTAACACCACATCAAATAAAATGACCCCGGTTTGCTCATCTTGCGCATAGTCTTCGATTTTTTTGATGCGCACTTCAGGATCGATCATTGGGTGCGGTTTGCCTTGGGTATAGATATCATCACCAAGGTCGATCACATCATAGCCGTGGGAATGCAAGATATAGCCTTCTTGTTTTACAAGGCCTTCTAGATTCAAGGCTTCGGAGATCAGCATTCCTGCTTCGGCAGCTAATGTACCGCCAGAATAAAGACCTTTGACCACTTTGTCTTCAGCGAGTTTGGGCACATCTGGGGTTGCCACGCGTTCAAAATAGTTCGCTTTGACGGGTTCTTCATTGGCAAGATCAACAGCGATGCGCGCTGTTTCTTCCAGAGTATGTGCCAAATAGACTTTTCCTTCATGGGCTTCTGGTTTTTCTCCTAAGAAAATCGCTACCACTGGTTTGCTGATACTTTGCAGCAATTGAACGACTTCATCCCGCACTTCTTTTGCAGGTGGTTTCGAGATCACGCAAATCACATCTGTCGGTTCATGATTTTCTAAAGCAACGATGGCATCTTTGACAGTGATCGCCCCAACTTTGTCGCTTAAGTCACGTCCGCCGGTCCCGATGGCATGAACGACACCACCGCCTAATCGGTCAATGATCGTCGTCACTTCTTGAATCCCCGTACCAGAGGCACCAACGACGCCGATGTTTCCTGGTGCCACGACATTCGTGAAGGCAATCGGAATGCTGGAAATAATACCGGTCCCACAGTCAGGCCCCATCATCAATAAACCTTTTTCATGAGCCAGCTTTTTCAAACGCACTTCATCTTCGATAGCAACATTGTCCGTAAACGAGAAAACATGCAAGTCATTTTTCAAGGCTTTTTCCATCTCGGCTGCGCCATATTCCCCAGGAATACTAAATAATGCAACATTGGCATCCGGCATTGCGCTCAAGGCTTCTTGCCATGAAGCCGCCGCTGGCGTTTCTTTGCCTTGATCTTTTGCTGAAAGATCAGCTAAAAATGAATCGATCGCTGGCATTACTTGATCCATGATCTGTTCGTTTTGGCTATCGACTACAATCATCATATCGTTGGGTGAAGCACCTTCAGCCTCTTCAGAAAGCAAGCCAGTGTTATTTAATATGTCTTTGTTTGCATCCGTCCCCATCATGATTTGACTCATTTCGACATCGCCTAGATCATTGATCGTATTCGTCAGCAGCATTAAGTTAATGGAATCTTGGTAGTTATTCTTTAAGATTACTGTGTGCAGCATTTGTTCTCCTCCTTTTCTTACACTCTCATTCTAACGAGCCTTGTTTGCGTTTTCATTGGATAAAGTTCTAAAAAAATGCTATACTTTTTATCCAAAAGAGAAAAAAGGAGCATTTTATGAAATTAAAAGAATTGGTTGAACTGCCGCTTTTTGAAAAAAGTAAAGTCCTGACTGGCTCCATTGGTTTAACAAATTCCGTCGGTTCCGTCATGGTGCTGGAAGCGATGGACATCGAGAAATGGAGCAAAGCCCATCAATTGATTTTGACTTCTTTTTATGCCTTCAAAGACCAATCCCCTGAGGAACTGCGTGTTTTTTTTGAAAAAATGCAGCAAATCGGTGTCAGCGGTTTAGTGATCAAAGTGGATCGCTTGATCCCTATGATCCCAGATTGGGTGATCGAGCTTAGCTTTGCTTATCAGATCCCTTTGATCAAAGTGCAGCAAGAAGTCAGCTATGAAGCCATCATGCTAGCGGTTTACGAACCATTGCTAAATCACCAAACCCAGCTGCTGCGTACCTATTACGAAGTTCGCCAGCGCTTCATGAAAGTTGAGCGCAACCACTCTTCTTTCGATCAGATCATGCAGGAGTTCTATCAATTGATTGAAAAGCCTTGTTCGTTGCGCATCCCCCATTTAGATGTGCATGTGTCCGTCGGTCAATCCTTTAAGAATTTCGTGGTGACCAAACAAGAACCCATGAAAACCATCGAGTTTACCAAGAACCACTACGAATATTTGGAATTATTTTCTCATGAGAACAATCAATATGTGACTGCCATAAAAGTAGAGATCATCAATCCTTACAATGATCTGTGTACCTTGATCGTTTATCAGAAAGATTCGCAGATCCCTGAGGCAAAAGTCATGATCATTGAAAATGTGATCGACGTCATTTATGAACGCCTCCAAATGGAGTATTTGTTGAAGAAAGAACGCTACAATCGCATGAACAATCTTGCCGATGCGATCTTACAAAACACTCCTAGTAATTTGGCTGAGCTGGATCTTTTGTTAGAAGAAGCGCAACTGGATCGCTACGATTTCTACCAAGGCATTGCCTTTGCTTCCAACAGCTTTAAAGATAAGGAGCGTAAGTCCGTCGTTTTGCACAAGCTACGGGCGTTGAAAACACCCCACGTCTTTTTTGAACACCACAATTATTTGGTGATCCTCTATAATTTCCAATCGATCGCCCATCAGGTGACGAAACAGATGCTGCAGACACATTTTGATGATGCCCTGTTAGCCGATGAACATGGCTGCTTGGTGGTCAGCGAAGTCTTGCGCAAGGAACAGATCAAAGAGATCCTGCCAGAGTGTTTGGATGCGATCCGCTTCAATCGGCAGTTTTATTTGGCGCCGATCATTGCCTATAGCGACTTAGGTATCTTTAGTTCCTTTATCAAGGAGAACCAACTGGAAAAGCTGCAGCAAAGCATTCCCCCGAAGCTGTATCAACTCTCGGAAGAAAATGAAGAGCTGTTCAAAACGCTGTATACCTTTTTTATCACGAATCGCAATTACAAAAATACGGCTGAAACCTTGTTTCTTCATGCCAAAACGATTCGTTATCGGCTAAGCAAAATCGAACAGTTACTAGAGATCGATCTGACAAGTCCGATCCAATTAGTCAATTACGAGATCGGCACCTATTTATTAGAGCTTCAGAAAAGGAGTCAAGCAAAATGAAAAAAGAATGGCAATTGACCACCGGTGCTTCGGTGTCCCTTTATCCTGCTTCGGAGAAATACGTGATTTACTTTCACGGCGGCGGTTTTGTTTATGGAACCCGTCAAGACATTCCCGCATCACTGATCGCACTATTTCAAGAGCAGCAATACAGCATCCTCACAGTCGATTATTTACTGGCGCCCAATTCCTCGTTAGCGGAGATTTTGGCGCTGAACTGGCAAAATTTTCAAGAATTGCAAGCAACTGTGCTTAAAGATAACCCGTTTTGTTTCTGCGGACGCTCAGCTGGCGGTTATTTGATGCTGGCGCTGACCCAGCAATTACTGAAGGAACAACAGAGATTGCCTGAAAAACTGGTCAATTTTTATGGGTATACCGATCTTTCTTTTATTGAAAACAAACGAGTCTTGCAGCAGCCGCTCTTAAGCAAAGAGCAAGTCCCTTCTTTGGATCAAACCGAGATCGTTTGGGATGATCCGCAGTTTCAGCGCTATTTGCCTTATGTTTATTGGGTTCAACAGCAAGAACTCACCACGATCTATGGTCTAACAGCTGAAGCTCTTTCTGACTATGCCATTGATCCTGAGCTGCTTGCTCAATTTCCTCCAATTTTCAGCAGTGCCAGCAGTACCGATGAGGAAGTTCCTTTTCGTTACAGCAAAGGCTTGAAGAAAGTGCCTAAAAGCAAATTTGTCCCTGTCTATGATTTGCCCCACGACTTTTTGAAAAACGTCGAGGAGCCGCAAGTCCAAATGGTGTTTCAGCAGCTCGCCCGTTGGCTCAAACAATAATTTGATACAAGTAAAGTGAAAATAATGTTTTTTTATTTCGACGAGTGCACAGAAAAACTCTGATTGCCTTCGCTTCCTCCTTATCTCAAAAAACGTGTGGTTTAATGAAACTCTTTTAATAAAAAAAGGCTTGATACAGGCTCAATTCAAGAGAGAATGCTATACTAAAGGGGAGTATGTTATAGGAAAGAAGGATGAGGTTTTATGCATTTTGTCGGGATTTTGTGTTTGATCCTAATCACGACGACCCTCTTCTCGCATCTGGCGAGACGGATGGGCGTTCCTGCTGTCATCGGGCAGTTGTTAGCGGGGGTTTTATTAGGAGGCGCAGGACTCAATTGGGTCCATCCAGATATTCTGGTTCATGATTTTTCAGAGATTGGTGTTATTTTGCTGATGTTTTTAGCGGGATTGGAAAGTGATATTTCTTTATTGAAACGCTATTTTCGTCCAGGGATGCTCGTTGCCCTTTTGGGGATCGTGTTCCCTATGCTCTTCGGGTATGCCACGGGGGTCGGTTTTCAAAGCAGTCCCACAGAAGCGTTCTTTTTCGGGATCGTATTAGCTGCCACCTCAGTCAGTATTTCTGTCGAAGTATTGAAAGAGTTGAATGTGGTGAATACGAAAGAAGGGTCGACGATTCTTGGTGCTTCCGTCGTGGATGATATTTTGGTCGTGTTGGTTTTGAGTCTTAGCCTTTCCTTTTTAGGCGGCGAAAGCAGCCAAGCAACACCACTGCCGGTCACCTTATTGGTAGAATTGATTTATTTTGTGTTGATTTTTCTATTGGTGAAATGGATCGCTCCGTTCTTATTGGCACTTGCAGAAAAGCTATTTGCAAATTCCGCGGTGATCATCATGTCACTGATCATCTGCTTAGGAATGGCGTATCTTGCTGACCTCGTTGGGTTAAGCTCGGTCATTGGTGCCTTCTTCGCAGGGATCGCTGTCAGTCAAACGAAGGTTCGTGAGGAAGTGGAACACAGTGTCGAAGCATTAGGTTACGCCGTCTTCATTCCGGTGTTCTTTGTCAGCGTTGGCTTAGAAGTTGATTTTTCCCGCTTAAATGAGCAATTATTCTTTATTCTTGCCTTTACCGTGGTCGCGATCTTGACCAAACTGGTCGGCGGCTATGTCGGGGCGAAAATCGCGAAATTCTCGAACAACAGTGCTTGGATGGTGGGAGCTGGAATGATTTCCCGAGGTGAAATGGCATTGATCATTTTGCAGATTGGTCAACAAAACCAATTGATTTCGTCCGCATTGTATTCCCCTTTGGTGATCGTTGTCTTGTTGAGTACCTTGATCTCTCCCCTGATCTTAAAATACTTTACGAAAAAGATTTATTAAGCGATGTAGCAACAGCTAGGCGATACCGATGATTGCGAAAAAAACAGCACGGGTTTTGTAGTGACCGCTCAACGGCCGATTGTTGATCGAACGTTGGGCGGTCGCTTCCTTTCCCGCGCTGTTTTTCTTTATACAGTTATAAAAGCGACAATGCTGCTAGTTACTGGAAACCAATGTTAATTTTCCATGATCGATTTGATACACGTCATCCGCGACGGCATCGATAAACGCTTGATCGTGAGATGTGAACAAAACCATGCCTCGATAGCTGCGAATCAATTGTTCCAAGACGGTGATTGTCGGCAGATCAATAAAGTTCGTCGGTTCATCAAGTATCAAGACATTGGCAGGTTGAGTAAAGATGCGTGCGAGCTCGACCCGTGTCGCTTCTCCGCCGCTTAGCACATTGACTGGCTTCATCACGTCAATCTGGCTAAATCCCAGATTGTGTAAAATACTGCGGACCAGTGGTTCCTGATAGTCTGTTTGAGCCATCAATTCCGTCAAAAGCGGTGTGGTGCTGTTTTTTCGATAGCCCATTTGCTCGTAGACCGCAAAGACGATTTTCGGTGATACATAGATTCCCTCTCCGCCTGCGATGATTTCTTTTAGTAAAGTCGACTTTCCCGAACCGTTCGGACCCACGATAGCGATTTTCTTCCCGGCAGCAAACTGGAAACTGCTGCTGTCTAGCAAACGTTTCGCCCCTCTTTGAATGGTTACTTGCTCCCCACGAATCGGTCGTTTATTATGCAGCTCCACTGCAGGGACTACTGGAAAACAAATCACCTGCTGCCGGGCGACGCCCTTCACTTCTTCCAACTGATCCAAGCGGCTTTCCATGGCTTTGACTGTTTTTTGCAATGACTTTTGCACCGTGTCTTTTTGTTTTGATGACGACAAACGGTCTGGTCGGATGTTCTGCTGTCGCTTTTTTTCAGAAATACGACTGCTCTTGATCGCTTGTTCTTTTTTCTTTTGGATTGCTTGGGTCAACTGCTGTTTTTGTTGCTGATACTGCGCAGCCTCCCAGGCAACACGCTGTGCCGCTTGCTCTTTTTGCTGTCGGTAACTGTCATAATTGCCAGAATACTCGGTGACTTTTCCTTGATCGACTTCCCAGATTTTCGTTGCCAGCTGATTCAATAGATACCGATCATGACTGACCACGATCAGGGTGCCATAATGATACTGCAGTTCATCAATCAAGACTTGAATTCCTTGCTGGTCCAAGTGGGTCGTTGGCTCATCGAGCAAAAGTCCTAACTGATAGGAAGATAACGTTTGTGCCAACCGGTATTTGGTCTCCTCCCCGCCGCTTAGTGTCGCCAATTCATTTGTTGGGATCGAAAAACGACCGAACAGCGCCCAGTCAAGGGCCTCCGTCTTTTCAGTCACCTCAGCGATTTGCGGGAAATAGTGAAACGAATTTTCTTTTTGGATCGTTCCTGAATCAGGATCGACCACTCCCGCAATCAACTTCAGCAAGGTAGACTTGCCTTGCCCGTTTGCTCCCACGATCCCGATACGATCCGTTTGATAGGCGCTCAGTTCTTCAATGTTCAGTACTTCTTTGGACCCATAATTTTTGATTAGATTGTTTATTTTTACACTTAATTGTTCCATCAGTCTGTCCTTCCCGTCTAGGAAAACGCAAGCACAAAAAAAGGGCATAGCCTACCGCTATACCCTGATTTTAATAAGAAATTGGAAAAAAGAGGACACTCATCCCTTGAAATCACGATTGCCTAGACTTTTGAAATAGATTTAAATTAGCTATTCAAAAGGTCAATCCACAATTTCATCGATGCTGTCATGTTTTTTCCTCCTCTTTTTGTCGTAGTTGTCTATTGAATGACGAGCGGAAAATCAGCCGATACTGTTTACCGTTTACGGTATTTCAGGAAGCTTCTTTCGTCTATCAACGAATCAATCGTAGCACGTTTTCAAAAAAGAGTAAAGTTTCATCACAAGAATGATTGGTCTTATACGCCATCGGTGATTTTTTCTGCTAATTTGACCGAGGCTTTTTCACCATTGAAGACTGCATGATCCAGTTCTCCTTCATCATGAGCAACGATCAACGCCACTGTGACGTCAGGGTCAACATTCAAGAGGGTCCGAAACATCCCAGAAAACCAATCGATCCCAGCCAGTAAGGCGATGCTTTCATTAGGCAGTCCTAACATAGGTAAAACCGTAGCCAGTGTGACTAATCCGCCGCCTGGAACGACGATCGTTCCCAAGCATGCCAACGAGGACAACAAGACCACTTGCAAAAGATCCCCCCAGCTCAATTGGATCTGGTAAGCCTGAGCAACGGTTACGATTGCCAGGGCTAAAAATAAGGAGAGCCCATTGCTATTTAAGGTCATGCCCAGAGGCATCACGAGCTTATTGATTCGATCACTGATCCCAAATCGTTCTTTGCCATCTTCGATTTGAAACGGCAATGAAACAGCAGAGGAGGTGGTCGTAAAGGAAACCACCGAGAGGCGCCACATGTTCTTTATCAAACGAAACAAGGAAACTTTGCAATAGAGCGACGTCAAGAGAAACCAAAGAAACAAAAAGAGCAAAGATGCTGCTGCTAACGTCAATAAAAAACTGGCTAACATTCCCAACACGCGAATACCGGTATCTTCTACTAAGGAAGCAACTAGGCCGAAAATTCCGATCGGCGCCAACTTCATGATCATGCTGACCATTTTTAACAAAATATGATTAAAACTACCGATCATATCTAGAAACAGCTGATTCTTTTTTTCATGCTTGATCAAGCTCAAGGCAAGGCCAAAGAAGAGCGAAAAAATAATCACTTGGATCATATTCTGCTCCACCATGGCTTGAATAATGTTCAGTGGAACAAAGTTTAAGATGACTTCTTCCATGCTGCTGGTACTTAATGCGGTTTCTGTACTTTGCAGCAGGGACTGATCAAGGCCTGCGCCAGGCTTGAGGATCAAGGCGAACAAGAGACCGAAAATAGCGGCGACGAGGGTCGATCCAGTAAACCAGAGGAAGACTTTCCCGCCGATCCCACCTAATTCTTTTGGATCAAGTCCCCCCACCGCTTCAATCACCGAGCCCATGACCAGTACGACCACAGACATTTGAATCAGTCGCAAGAAGAAGTCCCCGACTAGCTGCATTTGATCACCTAACCCGGGAAAGGAAACGCCCCAAAAAATCCCCAATACCGTTGCAATCATGATTTGGTTGGTCAAACTGATTTTTAAGGATCGTTTTTTCATCTGTTGTGCCTCACTTTTCTACTTGGCTGTTTTCTTAGAGTTTACAGTCAAGAATAAGAATGTACCACCGATCAACAAAATAATTGCTATATAAAAGCCCATTACTTTTGACCCTGTTGCATCCGAGATCGATCCAGTCAATGTTGGTGCGATAACGGAAGACATCATGCCGAAAAAGTTGAAGACCCCTAATGTCGTACCGACCCCAACTTTTGGTGCATTTTCCCCTAGCCAAGAAATGATGATTGGTTCAACCGCTAGTTTTCCAAGGAACCCGTACAAGATCAACGCGATCATTAAGAAGGTCGAATTTGTTGCTTGCACCGTTACTAATAACATCAACGCCGCTAATACTTCTAAAATAACGATAAAGGTAACTTTTTTATGCATGTATTTGTCTGCCAAGCGGCTAAAGAACAAGGCCCCAGGAATCGAAGCAAATGCCACCAATGAAGAAGAGAAGCCGATTGCGACTCCTTGGAAGCCTCGTTCTGTTCCTAAGAAGTTTGGTAACCAAGTAACCGTCATATAGTAGGCATAACACGTCGCAAAATATAACACATACGTAAAGAGCATCCGCAGGGAGAACAAGGTCGAAAGGGAAACTTTTTCTTTCGGCTGATCCGTTGTTTCTTCTTCAGCTGCTGCTTGACTCTCCAAGAAAGCTACGTCTTCTTTGTTGCTGCGGATCACCAATGCAAAAGCGATCGTCATACAAACGATCAAGAAAGCGGATAAATACATCATTGTTTGCCAAGGCATGTTCATCTGAATAACGATAAAGCTTGATAAGATCATCCCAAACCCTGAACCAACGGCAGAACCACTATTGACGATCGCTGTTGAGAAGCTCTTCTTTTCTTTCGGAATGTTCTGTGAGGTCAAAGAATACGCTGAGCCGTAAAATGACCCACAGCCGATCCCTGCTAAAAAGCTACCGGTATAGATCATGGAGATTGAAGAGGCTTGTGAAATCAGTAAAGCTGCCAGTGCAAATACCACGAATCCTGGAAGCAGAACTGTTTTCTTCCCAATCTTATCCACCAAAAAGCCGGCCGGGATCTGCATGATTACATAGCCGAAAAAGTAAAAGCTGGCAATCGATCCTAATGCTGTATCAGAAATATTGCCGCCAAGTGACTCATTGATTTGCGGATAGACTGGCGATAACGCAGCACGATAAATCCAGATAGTGACCCAGCCTGAACACATTAAGATAATAATTTGTTTCCAGTAGGCAAGCCCACCACGTTCTTTATTGATTTCCATTTTTTTCCCTCCATCAGTTACACAAGTAAAGTTTGTGAAGCACGCCAACGAAAGCGCTTTAAGATAGTCTTAGTGTACGTTTTTTTGCCGACGATTGCATTTGTCATTTTTCACAAAGCGCTTTCATTCGTTGTGCATTTGTGCTAAAAATTTAAGTCGTTTTTTGGTAGTAATTTAACGCAGCGATGAGCGCTTTGCCAGCAGAAATTGGTGCTTGCTGGTACAATAGTGCCCCTTCTAACGCGGCTAGGACATGTAAAATATTTTCTTTGCGGCTGCTGTAGCCCATATTTCCAATCCGCCAGATTTTTCCTTTTAGATCACCAAATGAACTAGCAATCTCTACACCAAAGGAGTGAAGCATCTCTTCTCGGACAGCTTCGCCATCAACACCTTCTGGAATAAAGATAGGGGTAACTGTCGGCATTTTGGTTGCTTTTTCGCCATAAATCGACAGCCCCATTGCTTCCAGTCCAGCGACCAACGCCCCTTCATTCGTCAAATGACGTTGATAGGCTGCATCGAGGCCTTCGTTTAGCAACATCCGTAATCCTTCATGAAGCGCATAGATCATACTCGTCGCTTCTGTGTGATGGTTGATTCGCTCTTTGTTCCAGTAGCGTTGCAATTGACTCAAATCCAAGTAATTACTCATAATGTGCCGCTTGTTTCGATCCGTTTTGCTCAAGCCTAATTCTTTTTGGTAACGGGCATTAAGGACGGCTTCGACTCGATCGTTGTAGGTCACTAATGAAAGACCAGACGGCACACTTAAACACTTCTGTGTACCGGCAATTGCCAAATCGACACACCAATCATCGACTGACAGGGCCACGCCACCATAAGTCGCCACCATGTCAACGACAAAGAAAATATCTTTTGCGCGACAATACTGCCCGATTTCTGCTAACGGCTGCATTTGCCCATTGGCAGTTTCCCCGTGGACCATCGCCACGATCTTGGGTTGAAATGCGTCGATTTCTTTGATGACCTCTGCGGGTGCAAAAGGAGCCGTCCATTCTTTTTCTACATATTTGACTTGCGCTTGGGCACGTTCACAGATTTCTCCAAGTAAGAAAGCAAAGCGCCCATAGGCGGGGATCAAGACTTTGTCCCCTGGTTCGATCAAAGCGATCAGCGCCGCTTCTAAACCAGCTCGGGAAGTCCCATCAATGGCAAATGCCTCTTTGTTTTTGGTTCCAAACGGTTGTTTGATCATTTCTTTGACCTCATCCATGATCGCCAAAAAATTCGGATCAAACTGTCCCAAAATACGATTGGTCATTGCTTGAAGAACAGCTGGATGGGCTTCTACAGGCCCAGGTGTCATGATCGTACGTTGTGCGATCGTTAACTCTTTATACATCTTTTCCCCTCATTTCTCTTTTTGATTTCACTGCCCAACGCCTTGTCAACGTTTCCAAGTTTGTTGTACAATAAAGCTAAAAAAGGACATGTTTTTGTTTGTTTTGTTCAATTCTAAAAGGAGTTTCTCTATGAAGTTAGTTGCTGAATTGCTTGCTACACCACGCTTTTCCAATTTGCGTTTGTTGACAGATCCCATTACCGCGGAAATTCCCGTCGACAGTATCGAAATCACTGAGACCCCCGATATCGCCCACTATATTCCTGAGCATACCTTTATCTTAAGCACGGCGATGGTTTATAAAGATAATCAAGGAGCACTGCTTGAACTGATCGATTCCCTCGTAGCCAAAAATGCCGCTGGATTAGGCATCAAGATCGGTCGTTTTTTGGATGTCATCGATCCTGAAGTCATCGCCTACGCCGATAGTTTAGGTTTCCCCATCGTAGAAGTACCTGCCACGATGCCGCTGGGCCGTTTGATGCACCAGCTTTTGAATTTACTATGGAACACCAAAACCGAGCAGCTGAGTTATGCCTTAGATATCCAAAAACGGTTCTCTGCTTCCTTGATGAAGGATGTCAGCATCGCTCGCTTTATCGCTGATTTTGGCCAAATGGTCAATACACCGATCATTTTGTTGAATCCTTTTAAACAAGTGATTGCCCACTCCAAGCATTTCACCCGCATGTCAAAACCCGCGGAGTACTACATCCATCAATTAGGACAAACGAAAGGGGTTTTTACTGGTGAAAAAAGCGGGGCGATCCCTATCAAAGATCTTCATGAAAAAACGTCACAAATTTCTTATTATGCTATTGAAACCTCCACTTATTTCCCCCATTATTTAGTCATTTTGAATCCTGAGGCGATTCCTTATCCTGTCTCGGATTTTGCGCTGGAACAAGCAGCCTTGGTCTTGTCGTTTATGCTTTACAAGAACCAAAAAGTGCAAGAATCTTTTGAAGATTTAAAAAGTGACTTTTTAACACGGATGATCGAATACCAGCAATCCACCAAGCAAGAACAAAAAGATTGGTTAGATCTCGGAAAGACTTACGGGTTAGTCAAAGCCCGCCATTATCGTGTCATCTATGGTGCCTGCGAACCAACCAAAGAAACCAAAGGCAAAGACAAATACTTAAAAGAAGAAAGTGACTTGGTTTATCAGTGGTTTAGTGAACAACTGCCTTATCGCATCAAAGATGTTTGTCTCTTTCGCTTAAAGGGCAGCAATCACTTTGCGATTTTCGTGCAGCACAAGTGTGATGCCTTAGAAGACCATTTGATCGAGACCGCCAATGCTTTGACCAATCGGTTGCCATTTCGAATGGCCTTTGGGGTAGGGAGTGTCTGTGAAAGTATCAATGATTTAGCCAGCTCCTACATCGAAGCAAAGACTGCGTATGAAGAACGAAGAGGCCAACATGATTCGTCCATCGTCTCTTTCTACCATCAACGGGGAATGCGGAGTCTATTTGAAAAAATGAGTCCTGAAGATATCCATTATTTCTGCCGTACGATTCTTAAAGAATTGGCGTTTCCGCAAGAAGATGCCACCATTGAATTGCGTAAAACCTTACGGGCTTACTTGGATTATCAATGTGAGATCACCCGCACCGCTAAAGCCTTGTTCGTTCATCGCAACACGATCAAATACCGCATCGAACAGTGTCAAAAGCTGCTAGGAAAAAACGTGCATGATCCTAGCATCAGCCTGGATCTGCGTTTAGCCCTTGAGCTGTCGGAAGAAGGCGACTAATAGGTGAATCAAGCAGTTGGATCGCTGGTGTTACCCAGCGATCCTTGTGCCTGCTTCACCTAACAATGCTAAGTCCGCTTCTTCCAATGAGCAGATGATTGCTGTCTTTCCTTGTTTGGCAAACGCAATCGCCGCTTCCATTTTCGGCCCCATACTACCTTCTGCAAAATGCCCCGCATCAAAATATGCTTGCGCTTCACTTACGGATAAGCCCGTTAATTTTTCTTGCTCCGGTGTTCCGTATTTGATATAAACGTTGTTGACGTCGGTCAGCATCATAAATACATCGGCATCCACTTGTTCTGCCAGTTTTTTCCCAGTTCGATCTTTATCGATGACTGCTTCGATCCCTTTCAAGCCTTCCGCTTGTTTTACGACTGGAATCCCTCCGCCACCACCCGCGATCACGATGGTATTTTGATTCAATAAATGAACCATTGATTCCACGCCGTGGATCGTCACAGGTTGTGGAGATGGCACGACGCGACGGTACCCACGTCCAGCATCTTCTTCCATCACCCAATGTTTTTCCTCAGCCATCTTTTTTGCTTCTTCTTCTGAGTAGAACAAACCGATTGGCTTCGTTGGCTTTTCAAACGCGGGATCATCCGCTGCCACTTCCACTTGGGTCAATAAGGTCACGACATTGCTGGTCAATTCTTCTTGCTCAATTTTATTTTTGATGCTTTGCTCCATTAAATAACCGATAAAGCCTTGTGACTCTGCATTGCAGACATCCAGTGGAAAAGGCGGCACGACTTCTTTGGCTTCTTCATTTTGTCGTAAAATATTGCCGACTTGCGGACCATTGCCGTGCGTCACGACGATTTGATGGTCAAGCTTCTCGATTTTAGCGATCTGTTCTGCACTTAACTGGATATTTGCAAGCTGTGTCTCAACGGTCGCTGGTTGATTCGGTTTTAAAATTGCATTGCCCCCTAGAGCGATGACCACTCGTTTTGCCATATGAATTCCTCATTTCTATTGTTTTGAAATTGATCGATACTGCGAGCAAACCCTGCCAAAAAGTCAGCCCCCGAAGTATGACCGATCGTTAGTATCTCTTTGATTACTTGGGAAAAAGCCGCTGAATCGGTACACCTGGTCAAGGATAATGCCGATTGATTGAATGCGCCTGTCAACGCATGCAGAAGATAATGTTTACTGACGTCAGTCGTTAAATAATTGACTGTCAACAGCCTTCTTTGTAGATAAGCCACCAAGCGGGTATCTTCTTGCCCCATCACTCGGCGAGCCAGCAAATGACCAACTAGCATATCATCGCCTGTGGGGGTCAATCCGACACCCCGTCCGACTAAATAAGCGACTGCTTGCCGTTGTTCCTTAAATGAAGGCGTGCATAGCTGATCGATTGCGTCATAAAACGGATGATTGCTGCGGATGGTTGCTGAAACAGCTTCTTGAATCCCCGTCTTTTCCGTGACGTTTTGAAGGATTGACCAAAACAGTTCTCGATCAAATGGGACTGTGCCAGCCGGAACGGTCGTTGTAAATTTGGCTGCCTTTTGAAAAGACAGACGATGATGCGGAAAATGGACCACCCGTTGCTGAACCAAAAGAGTGGTACCAGCAACTAAGCCTGTCGCCAACGCTGCATAATCGTCGGCAGCTAAAATCATCCCTTTGGGCACGCGAGCCGCTTGTTTGGAGACACAGATCAGCTGATCCTGACGAGGATCTTGTAGATTGAAACTATGCTGAAACACACTGTGAACGATCCAGTTGCCATTGATAAATGCGGGTTCAAATAAAGCTTGGTCGATCCATTTTGCCTGTATCATCGCTAAATTGCTCCTTTTTCACATTTTCAGTCCCTGATTTATTCTTCAAATCCTAATTTTTTTGCATAAGCCAAGACAGCTTTTTCAAAGCAATCCATTGGTGGTGTCACTGTCCCGGCACCAATTTGTCCCCGTCCAGCTTGTTTGTTGGCGATCCCTGTATTGATCACCGGTAAGATCCCTGTTTCCACGACTTTCCGAGCATCGATCCCTAAACAGATTCCTTTGAAGTCCCATGTAGGAACGGGAAAATTCGGATTGGTATCAATGGAGATCTCTAACATCTCATTGCTGGTTTTCAACGCATCGTGAAATCCACCAGAACCAACGAAGCGTGTCACAGCTGGGGCAGCAATCATTGCCATTCCCCCAACACCAAAGGTTTCCGTAATGGCACTGTCGCCCATATCTGGAGAGGCATCTTCTTCACTGAATCCTGAGAAATACAGCCCTTTTGGTGTATTGACAGGACCAGTAAACCACTCATCTCCCATGCCAGAAATACGGATACCGAATTCATGCCCGTTGCGACACATTGCGGTCACAACCGTGCCTTCTTCAATCGTCCGGGCGCCATCAAGCACCGCTTTTGAAGAAGCCATCATGATATTCAAGAAGAACTGATCCGTGTCTGCTAGAAACTGAATGACTTCTGGTTTTTCTTTTTCAAATCCTTCCAGAGTAACGATCGCTGGTGCTACTTCTTTTAAGAACGCCAACGAAGCAGCGATATTCCGTTGATGGAACTCATCCCCCATGGCGATTGCTTTTGCGACTAAAACATTGATGTTCAAGCCATCGGGTTTTGTTTGTAGTGCAGCACTTAAAACTGGTGCTAACGTATTTTTCATCCAATGCAAGCGATCAATGACTTCTTGAGAATAGGCGCCAAATCGTAAAACTGCCCCGATCCCTTCGTTCATCGTACAATACGCTCGGTTGCCATCGGTTTTGTTTTCCACTACGAGCACTGGCATATTGGCAGAGGTGATGCCCCCCATTGGGCCAACCGCTTGCACGTGGTGACAAGGAATCAGTTGAACTTCCCCAGATGCTAATAAATGACGTACCTCTTCTTCCGTTTCGCCCCAGCCTTCAAAAAGCCCCGCACCAACACAAGCACCTTGAATCGGATCGATCATCTGATCGTAGCGGATCGGTGGTCCTGCATGCAATAGGACTTTTCCTTCACCTAACTCTGGAATGACACTGACTGCTGGAACGACATCCAGCAAAAAAGGCGAACCCGCAACGATTTTGGCAATAACGGCTTGGTTTGCTTCTTCAATAGTTTCGTACACGATAACTTCCTCCTACTCTGATAGTGACACTTGTGCTAAGAAACGTAAGGCTTTTTGTAACGTTATGTTTCCACCAGCAATTGGCTGCCAGTCATATTGAACGACTTGACCGTGATGCGCCTGAATTGCTTCCGCAAAGCTACGCAATCCTACATTGATGAACGCGTCATTCGCCAACAATTCGCGGCTCTTTTCAGATGGCTCTGGCAACCCATCGGCAGTTGTCACTGCTTTTGGCAACAGCTTACGACTAATTGGGGAAAAGGCATGGCCGAGCATTGCTAAAGCTTTTTTGACTGCTTGGGCATTGCTTTGACACAAAATCACGCCAGCTGCGATTAAAATCTCTGCTTGCTCGTTGCTATCTTGGGGGTCTAAATCAGTTCCAACGATCGTAGCGATCACCGCTAACTCCCGACCAGCTGCTTGTGCTTCTTCCTTCAATGATTTGATGGTCGGTGCCAATTCACTCGCCATATCTTGATGAGAGCCGTACCCTAAAACGATATCTAACAAAATCACTGCCGTTTCAGGATCTTCCCCCGCTTGTTTCAACAGTTCGATCCGCTTTGTTGGGTCGATCATCGGATGGGGCTTGCCTTGAGTATAAATGTCATCACCTAAATCGATGATCTCATGGCCAGCTGCTTTTAAGATGTACCCTTCCTGATGGGTATCTTCTTGTTCCAGATTTAATCCTGCTTTAACAAGCATCGCTGCTTCGTACGCCAATGTTCCGCCAGAATAGTAAGCTTTGATTTTTTGTTGTTCAGGTCCAAAAGTGGCAGCTGCTGTTTCCTCTTTCACTGGCTCTAGTCCAATCTGTTCTTGGCGTAGCAGCTGCACGGCTAATTGAGCCGCTTCTTCCAGCGTGTAGGCTCGGTAAAGATTTTCTTCGTGGTCCGTTGGCTCTTCCCCAAGAAAAATCGTGACTGCAGGTTTTGTTCCTCTTCTTAAAAGTGCCAACACTTCATCTCGGACACGTGGTGCAGGTGGTTTGGAGATCACCACGATCACCTCCGTATCAGGATCGTGTTCCAAGGCAAGAATGCTATCTTTCATGGTGATCCCACCGACTTCTTCTTTAAGATCTCGTCCACCGGTTCCGATGGCTTGTGTCACACCCGCACCCAATTTATGAATGATGGTGGTGACTTCTTGGATGCCCGTACCCGAAGCGCCGACAACACCGATTTTCCCTTTACGAACGGCATTCGTGAAGGCTACTGGTATCCCATTGAGAATCCCTGTGCCACAATCTGGTCCCATTAAAAGAAGTCCTTGTTCATGAGCCATTTTCTTTAGTCGAACTTCCTCTTCCAATGAAACATTATCACTGAAACAAAAAACATGTTTGCCTGCTGCTAATGCGGTTTCAATTTCTGGTGCTGCCATAGTACCAGGAATCGATAAGACAGCGACCTTCGCATCTTTTCCAAGATCTAAGGCTTTTTCCCAAGTTTTGACGCTTTGGGTTTCTTCTCCTGCGCTATTGCTTTGGTCCGATAAGAAGGCATCGATTTCTGACAGGACTGTTTCGATGATTTCTTCCTCTTCAATGTCTAAAACGAGCACCATATCGTTGGATGTCGCATTGTTCATCTCCTCGGTATAAAGACCACCCGTCTTGAAGATATCCTTATTGGCAGGTGTACCCATCATGACCGAAGCGTTGTTGATCCCTTCGATCGTCAGTAAACGATTGGTCAAAAGCATTAAAACAATGGAATCTTGGTAATTGTTTTTTTGAATAATAGTGTGTAACATGGGTCTCCTCACTTTCCTGTTCCTGTCTGTGCAAAGGCATCTGACCCAGAATACTGGTCAAAATGAACCGTGTCACTAATGAGATAGCGATAAATGTTCTTTTCGATAGGAATGCCTTCTGCCATATATTTTTCATAGGTTAGTTGATTGATCTCGCCTGGATAATAGACTTGCTGGAACTGTTCAGCAGCCGGTATGGCGTGTAGCTCTTCGATCATCGTTTCGACTGACTCTTTAAATGTCTCTAAATCTGTAAATCGTTGCGGATCGATCAGCAAAATAAATTGCCCTAAGTCGCGGCCTTTCGTCAGATCGTTGTACATAGAGGAAACATGCTTGCCAAAAGGCAGCCCAAGGAGCATTCCAGACAAGATATCCACCATCATCATCAACCCAAAGCCTTTTGGTCCTGAGATTGGCAATAACCCATGAACATGATGCGGATTTGTCGTTGGCTTGCCATGGGCATCAACGGCCCATGTTGCTGGAATCTCTTTATCTTTGGAACGAGCATCTAAAATTTTGCCCCACGCTTGGACCGTCGTTGCCATATCAAAAACCACCGGCGCACCATGCTTTCGCGGTGCCGCAAAGGCAATCGGATTGGTACCAAAATAATTTTCTTTGCCGCCAAAAGGAACCACCATTGAATCCGATTGGCACATAGATAATGCAATCAAGTCAGCTTCTGCGGCTTTTTTGACATAATAGGATAGTGCCCCACTATGACTCGTTTTCCGCACACCAACCGCCGCGATCCCAGAACGTTTGGCCATCTCAATGGCATGCTTTGTCGCTTCTAATACGACGACCTGCCCTGCGCCATTTTGCCCGTGAACGATCCCGCTGCTCGGTCCAGTCTCTTCAAACGTGATCTGCGGGGTGCGATTCATCCCACCTTTAGCGATCCGCTCTGCGTAATAGTCTACCCGCACAGCCCCGTGAGAGTGGATCCCGCTGGCATCGGCAAAGACCAAATGCTCTGCAACGATGGCTGCGTGCTCTTCAGACAAACCAGCAGCCGCTAATTTGTTTTGGATCAATTGCTGTAACTCTTGTGACTGTACAATAACCGTTTCTTCCATCTTCTAAACTCCTTTAAATTTCCGGATCGCGGTTGCAATCTTTGGAATAAATATAGGTCAATGGTTCGTCACGACCAACACCATAGGCCGCTTGCTGTACATAGGCACTCATGAAAATGTAGTCGCCTTTTTCCACTGGGAACCACTCATTATCTAAGTTATACATCCCTTTACCTGACAGTAAGTACGCTCCATGTTCTTGGTAGTGGGTCTCAATGTAGCCATGACTTGCCCCTGGTTCAAAGGAAAGGATATGGATATTCATGTCAAAGCCCAGCTCTTTTGGCAAGAAATCCCAAAGTAGGACGTCTGCCATCCCTTCGTATTGGATCGGTGTCAACTCTGAAAGATTCCCCACTACTTTGTAGGCTTGGTGATTTTCAAGTGGTTGGTAACGTTTCTTATATAAGAACACTTCTGTCGCTTCTTCTTGGAGATTTTTCATATACAGTTTTTCTCCAGCAGGCAGATAGATATAGCCTCCGTCCGTCAATGTATGGGTTTCTTTGCCATCACTTACTTCCAGTTTGCCCGAGATGACATACAAGAAACTCTCGATCTCTGGACCGCCGAAGCCCAATTGGTTGGCACCATCTTTTTTGAATGAAATGATGTAATCGACAAAAGACGCCCCTAATTTTGGTGTGCCGAGTATCGAACATTCACAGTTTTCGAAGCCTGGAATGACATTATTCACTAGCCCATCATGCGGCAAGATCGCAAAATTATTTTTTCTAATGACTGCTCGTGATTGCAGCAATCCATCTAAATAGCCCGTATTATTATTTTTATATCCCATGTGTGTCCCTGCTTTCTATTCTTTGTATGCTAGCTCGTAAAGGGAAGCTGCTAAAACTTCAACCCCAGCTACTAAATCTTCGATAGTCGTTGCTTCGGCTGGGTTGTGGCTAATCCCATCAATACTTGGTACAAACAGCATCGCAGTTGGAAAATGTGGTGCAATGATTTGGGAATCATGCCCCGCCCCACTATGCATGACTTTGTAACGTTTGCCGGTTTGCTTCACCGCTTGTTCCACCGTGGCAACGATCGTCTCGTCCATCGGCACAGGGCGTTCATCCATCCATAGATCCATCTCCACTGTCAGGTCGTGCTCTTTGGCGATCGCTTGAATGATCTGTTCTGCTTCAGCAGTAAAGGCATCCAATAGCTGCCCATCGGTATGTCGACAATCCATCGTAAACAACACTTCACCAGGAACCACGTTGACCGTATTCGGTTTTGGCTCAACTTTACCGAATGTCACTACTAATGGATCCCCAAGCTCTAAGCCACGGTCGATCACTGCGGCACACATTTTGGCAAAACCATACACAGCATCTTGGCGATAGCCCATCGGTGTGGTTCCTGCATGATTGGCTTGTCCTTTTAAGACAAAGGTGTAGCGCTTTTGACCAGCGATACTATTGACGACACCGATCTGCAAATTTTCTTTTTCTAAAACACTGCCTTGTTCGATATGGATTTCCACGAAGGCTTTGATGTCTGATCGAACCGGTTCTTGTGGGTCGCGAAAATCAAAGCCTTGGCGTTGCATCTCTGCCACGAAGCGATTGCCTTCAAAATCTGCGATCGCTTCAACATCGGCTTTTTTGGCCTCTCCGACAAAGTTTTTACTTCCCCAAAAAACGGTTGGAAAACGACTGCCTTCTTCTTCTGCCATTGAGATGACTTCCAAGGAGCGTAAAGGTTGTCCATAGGTCTCTTTTAAATACTTGATCGCTAAAGCAGCAGCAACGACCCCGTATTGACCGTCTAATGTGCCACCGTTAACGACGGTATCGATATGTGACCCTGAAAGAATCGTTTCTTCTGGATACTGGCTGCCTTCCATTCTGCCGAAGAGATTGCCGACTGCATCATAGGACGTCGTTAAGCCAGTTTCTTTTAATTGTTTTTCTACAAATGATTGCGCTTCTTTCCATGAATCGGTATAAAGCAGTCTAGTCATTCCTCCAGTTGGATCACTCCCAATCTGAGATAGTGCATCGATCATTGCCGCTACTTCTTTTTTCAACTCCATTGTTCTGCCTCCTTTGATTTATACGGTTATTGTAAGCGTGTTACTGAAGGACATCATTGTTCACTTTCGACAAAACCGTTTCTATTTTTAGTCATAACGCTGTTTTTTTAAACCGCTTCCTTCTCCTATACTCTTCCTTATACTATCGAAGAAGAGAAAGGAAGAAAACAATGGTTTATCCTAAAAATGCCTTTGCGCAAACAGAAAAAATCCAATTTGACACCTATGGCACTTTGCCGTTAGAAGTGACGATCCTAAAAGCAGCGCAGCCTCGGATCAGCCTTTTGTATTTTCATGGTGGTGGCTTCCTCTATGGTCAGCGGGAAGACCTTCCGCAGGATTATGTCCACCAATTGCTGGCTGCCGGTGTTAGCCTTTATCTCTTTGATTATCCACTGGCTCCCGAAGTAGCGCTGAACGACATTTACCTTCATACAAAAAAGGCAGTGGAATGGTTTTTGACAGAGGGCTGTCACTTCAGCGGCGTTGGTGCAAATGAGTACATTCTATTCGGTCGCTCCGCCGGCGGTTTTTTAGCGACCTTACTGACCGCACGCACAAAGCATCCGGAGCAAAAAGGCTTGATCCGATTTTACGGATACCAAGAGTTGTTTTATAAAGAATTTTTGCAGCCGGCACGCTTTTACACGCAATTTCCGAAAGTCCCGCCACTCGACGCCGAAGCTATGATCGAAAGCCAACCCATCACCCACGGCACGTTAGAAAAACGATTCCCTTTGTACCTTTCCGCCCGTCAATATGGCAACTGGCAGCGTTATTTAGGGAATCGGGAACAGCTAGCAGCCTTGGCGATCCCTGCTGCCGCTTACCTAGACTTTCCTCCTTGCTTTGTCGTTCATTGCAAAAAAGATCCAGATGTTCCCTTCAGCGCATCCGATGCTTTCGCTGCACAAGTCCCCCATGCCAAAACACTTTGGCTCGACTTAGATCAGCATGACTTTGATCGGACACCAAATGCGATCGCTGATGAGTGCTATCGAGAGATGATTGGATGGCTGACTAACCAATTCTGAAACTCTCAGCTCTTGATAGGTGATGATTTTGAATCGATCGGTACGCTGTGATCTTGCGTACAGCAAAAAAGTGACCATTAGAGAACCAACTCTAATGATCACTTTTTTTGATTTGATTATTAGTATATGGGCACAACGATTTCTTCAAAAATCTAACGCTTTGCCTCGCAATTTTACTGAAATCTTCAGAATAAAACAGCGAGATGATCTTCTCAAAAGAAAGGATCATCACGCTGTTAAAATAGCAACTGATCAGCAGATCGTTGTTAAGGGAAACTTGCAGAAGTATCTTTCATTTCTTATGATCTCGTACCTTTAACAAGATTACATCAACGAACGATAAAGCTCAATAATTTCTTCTAAAGTCGTATCCCGCGGGTTGCCTGGTGTGCAGACATCGTTCAAGGCATCTTTGGCGATGGCTGGGATATCTTCTTCTTTGACGCCTAATTCAGAAATGGTCGCTGGAATGCCCACATCTTTGCTTAACTGATCGATTGCTTGGCAAGCAGCATCGCGGACGTCTTCAAGTGACATCGTTTCTGCCCCTTCAATGCCTAAAACGATCGCGATCTCACGGTATTTTTCACCCGTAAAGTCTTTATTGTATTTCATGATGGTTGGCAACAAGGACGCGCACGCTACTCCGTGAGGAATGTTGTACCAAGCGGACAATGGATGGGCCATGCCGTGGACTAAGCCCAAGCCGACGTTTGAAAAGCCCATACCGGCAATGTATTGTCCTAACGCCATCGCTTCTCGTCCTGCTTGATCGCCATTCACGGAATCTCGCAATGAGCGGCCGATGATCTCGATTGCTTTGATGTGCAGCATATCAGTCATTTCCCATGCGCCTTTGGTGATGAAGCCTTCGATGGCGTGGGTCATGGCATCCATTCCCGTTGCGGCTGCCAAGCTCTTAGGCATCCCCATCATCATATCGCTGTCCACAAAGGCTACCAGAGGAATATCGTGAGGGTCTACACAAACAAATTTCCGATGATTTTCTTCATCTGTAATCACATAGTTGATCGTTACTTCGGCTGCAGTCCCAGAAGTTGTCGGTACCGCTAAAATCGGCAAGCATGGATGTTTCGTGTCTGCCACGCCTTCCAAACTAATCACATCGGAAAATTCAGGATTCGTAGCAATGATCGCGATCGCTTTTGCCGTATCGATCGGTGAACCACCGCCAATCGCAATGATACAATCGGCTTGGGCTTCTTTGACAAACGCTAAGCCGTCTTTGACATTTTGGATTGTTGGGTTCGGCACGATCCCATCATATAACGCATAATCGACACCTGCTTCATCCAATAATTTCGTCACTTTGGTCGCAACTTCAAATTTCACCAAATCTTTGTCGGTGATCACTGCCGCTTTTTTAAACCCTCGTGCCTTGAATTCTGTTGGTACGTTCTCGATCGCTCCTTTTCCAAAATACGATGTTTCATTCAAAATCATTCTATTTGCCATTCTTCTTACCTCCGTTTGTTTGTTTATTCACAATATAGTTTAAATAGAAAAAACTGAAAGCCTTTTCTATTCTTCTACCATTGATTATACCTCAAGATAGCCTGCTCGGGGAGTGACTTTGAAAGCGTCAGCCAATTTTTTCAGATTTTCATCTGTAATGGTTTGTAAAATTGGGCCTTGCGCTTTGACATAGGTGTACACTTCCGCAGCTTTCTCTGCCGTTTCAATCAAGCCAAAGACTTCGTCCATATCTTTGCCAGCGCCATAGATCCCATGTTGTGGCCAAAGAACCAAACGGGTCTCTTTCATTTTAGCAGCCGTTGCTTCGCCGATCTCATTCGTTCCTGGGACCATCCAAGGAATGATGGAAACACCTTCTGGGAAGACCACCAAGCACTCCGTACACATTTGCCACAAGGTCCGCGTGAAACTGCGTTCATCCAACTCATGGGTAAAACTCATGGCTAAAAGATGCGATGCGTGGTTATGCATGATGATTCGGTTTTCTGGATCGACCGACAAGCGTGCGATATGACTCATGAAATGACTTGGCAGTTCACTCGTTGGCACCGCACCATTTTCCAAGCCCCAAAGCAATTCCAATGTTTGCCCATCTTCTTTGACTCGGATCACACCAAGGTTTTCCGCTGGATGTGCCGCTACATTTTTAAAGTATTTTCCTGAACCTGTCACGATAAAGTACTTGCTAGCTAGTGCCGTGGCATCAAAAATCATGGGAATTTCCCGCAAGACGCTTTGCGGATCGATGAAAGGCAAGATCTCTTCTTCTGTTAATAAGTAAGAAATATTGCCGCCGTTGCGCTCATCCCACCCTAAACGGTAAAGATTTGCTGTCGTTTCCATCATTTCTTGTACAAAATTCGCTTGTAAAATATCAATCTTTTTCATCGTTCTCCTACTTTCTGGCTTTTAAGACGGTTTCTTCATAGGCTTTCACTTCTGATAGCCAATCCAGACCTGCTGGTACCCCTTGGCTTTCACAGAAGTAATTCCAAACATCTGCATACGGATAGTCTTTTAATTCTTCCGTCATGGCTAAACGAGTGGTGAAATCACCTGATAATTCGATTGCTTTTAGTTGTTCGATCGGTTCTAGCATCGCTTTTAGCAACGATTTTTGAGTATTGCGCGTCCCAATCACCCACGCAGCGACCCGATTGATCGTCGCATCAAAGAAATCTAACCCAATGTTGGTTTTTGGCAATAAGTCATTGCGAACCAATTCGCGGCCAATCTCTTGCAATTCATCGTCCATGATCACGACATGATCACTATCCCAGCGTACAGGACGGCTGACATGCAGCAAAATGCCTTTGCTGAATAGTGCCAATGAAGACAATTTATTGGAGATCACTTCGGTTGGATGGAAATGTCCAGCATCCAAACAAATCAATTTATCGCGCGTCAAGCCATAGCCCATATAAAATTCATGAGAGCCGACGGTGTAGGCTTCGGCACCAAGACCAAACAACTTGCTTTCCACGGCATCTACCGTGTATTCCGCTGGCAATTCTTCAGCAAAAATCTCGTCTAATGCTGTCATCAAGCGTTCCCGTGGTGTAAAACGATCGATTGGGTTGTCTTTGTAGCCATCTGGCACCCAGAAATTATTGACACAGACTTGCCCAGTTTCTTTCCCCATGTAGGCAGCGATTTGACGCGAACGTTTGCCGTGTTCGATCCAGAACTGACGAACTTCTTCATCTGGTGAAGCAAGGGTAAAGCCATCTTTGAACATGGGATGTGAGAAAAAGGTTGGATTGAAGTCTAAACCTAAGCCTTGTTCCTTCGCCCAAGCAACCCATTTTTCAAAATGCTTCGGCTCCAATTCATTTAGATCCACTGCTTCCTCGGTGTCTAAATAGATGGCGTGAAGGTTCAATTTGTGTTTTCCAGGAATCAAAGAGTAGGCTTTTTCTAAATCTTGGCGCAACTCCTCTGGGGTATGGGCAGCACCAGGATAATTCCCCGTTACAGAGATCCCACCAGATAATGCTTCATCACTCAAAAATCCTTGGACATCGTCCCCTTGCCAAACATGCATCGAGATTTTCACATCGGCTAATTTTTTCAAAACCGCATCCGTGTCGACGCCTAATTTGGCATATGCTGTCTTAGCTTCTTCATAACGCTGTTGAATCGTTGTCATTTTTTTCCTACTCCTTCTATAAAACGTTGATAGTTGCTTAAAATCTTGTGATCAAAAGGCTGTGGTTCATGAACACTGCAAGGAAATGAGTGTTTGACCGCGCGGCGTGCTTCAGCCAGCGACGTGAAGATGCCAGCACTCATCATCTGCATTAAAAGATTACCGATCGCCGTTGCTTCACTTGGGCCGGCTTCGATCGTCAGCTGCGCAGCATCAGCCGTCAGTTGATTTAAAAAGCGATTATTGGAACCGCCCCCCACGATATGCAGTTTTTGCAGCTTGTTCGTCGTACCTGTCAGCTGTTCCAGCTTTTGTAATTCACTGGCATAACAAAGCGCTAAGTTATCATACACACAGCGAGCCAGTTCCCCTGCGGTTTCTGGAACTTTCTGCCGGGTTTCTCGACAATACGTTTGCAGTTCCGTAATCATGTTTTCTGGATTCAAAAAGCGAGGATCATTGACATCGACAAACTGTTGAAAAGCAGGCGTTGCTTGCGCCAATTCCGCCAATTCTGCATAGGAATACTGATAGTCTTGCTGCCGAGCCACTTCTTGGATCAGCCACATGCCCATAATATTTTTTAAAAAGCGAATCGTGTTGTGGGCACCCCATTCGTTCGTATAATTTTCATCAAAGGCGGCAAGGGAAACATTGGGTACTTTGGTTTCGATCCCCAGCAATGACCAAGTCCCGCTGCTGATGTAGCCCCAATCTGACCCCTCTCCAGGTGTACCGATGATCGCCGACGCCGTATCATGACTAGCGACAGTGACAAAGGTCGCTTGTGGCAAATCATAGGCTGGAAACTTCTGTGTTTGCAGTGCGCCTAAAACCGTCCCAGCATCAACCAATGGTGGGAATAGTCCTTCTGTTATACCAATCTCAGCTAACAATTCTGCATCCCATGTTTGAGTGTTGGCATTTAGAAGCTGCATCGTCGAGGCATTGGTTTTTTCCGTGACCATCTTGCCAGTAAAAACGTAGCCCAAGTAGTCTGGAATCAGCAGCAGCTTGTCGGCTTTTTGCAGCAGTTGCACTTCTTCTGCGGCTAACTGAAAAATCGTGTTGAAGGGCTGCAGCTGAATGCCTGTTTTCTCATACAGTTTTTGCAAAGAATAGCGCTGACCAAAAGCTGCGATCGCATCATTGGTGCGACTATCTCGATAAGCGACTGGGTCGCCTAAACGTTCGCCTGCTTGATCGATCAAACAGTAATCCACTGCCCAGGTGTCGATTCCGACGAAGCAGTCATTGATACCGGCTTGTTTCACTTTTTGCAGTCCTACTAAAATCTCTTGGATCAAATAATCGATCGCCCAACGGTCAAAGCCTTCATGAGGACGAAAGCCGTTTTTAAAGCGATGGATCTCTTCTAAAGTGATCTGCTCATTTTCCCAACGGCTCAACATCAGACGACCGCTTGATGCGCCGATATCGATTGCGATAAATGTGTTCACTGGTCTCCAACTTTCATTATCTTGATTAAAAATAAATCGATTACAATTTACTGATTCATTCTTGTTCCCTCAATTTTAGCTTGACAATCAACGAGTTTCATCACACAATTTTGATAAAGACTTGCACAATCTTGGTAAAAAGGAGGATCCGATGGATTACTGGGAAAAAGCCAACCACTCATGGTCAACCGATTCACTGCGTTACATCAATACTTCAACCCAAAAGCAGCGTGAACTTTTCTATTACATTCAAGAAATCGGCTATTTCAAAGCCAGCAAACCTTACTTTACAGAACGAGAAAACCTGCCTTCTTATTTGATCAAATATACATTGTCCGGTTGCGGTGAATTGCGCTACAAAGGAAAAAGCTATCAATTAAAAGCAGGTGATGTGTTTTTTATCGACTGTCTAGACTATCAGTACTACCGCACCGTTAGTCAAGAGCCCTGGGAAATGGACTGGATCCATCTATATGGCGCCAACGTCGCAGCGTTTTATGAGGAATTCCTCAAAAATGGCAGTCCAGTTTTTCACACCAATCCTGCCAGCAGTCGTCAAAATCCGATCCATTTGGTCTTACAAGATTTATTGATGTTACAGCCAGAACCAAATGCGAAAACTGCCTTCCAAAGCTCTGTTTTGATCCATCAGCTGCTCAATGAACTGCTCCTGCAAAAATATCATCTCGACTTTTCGGATAGTGAAATTCCGCCTTATATTTTGCAGATTCGTGACCAGCTAGAAGAAGATTTCCGTCAAGGGATCACCTTGGAATCTTTGGAGGAAAGGTATCATATCAATAAGTATCAAATCGTCAAGGAGTTTTCCAAATATATGGGCTTGCCCCCCATCGAGTACCAGATTAGCAAACGCATCTCTTATTCGAAAGACCTTTTGCGCTATTCTCGGCTTTCCATCAAAGAGATCTCATTGGCGATCGGCATCGAAAACACCGCCTATTTCAGCCGTTTATTCAAGAAAAAAGTCGGCATTTCACCTAGTGATTATCGACAGACGGAGAATGGACGGTAAAAAAGGGGGCGTGACATAAGTTAACTAGTTACGCTCTCCAAAATATAAGGAGCACTCGAAAATCATGTGATTTTTCGAGTGCTCCTTGTTTTTTTTATTCATTTTGGGTAGTTCAAGTATCTATTTTTGTCAATTTCATCATATTGATTGCCGTAATGAGTAAACCCGTCTGTTTTCTGACTTTTTCTAAGCCCCGAACCGTGTATCGAGTGAAACCCAAACAAGCCTTCATAAATCCGAAGACTGTTTCCACGTCGATCTTTCTCCGACCATATATTTTTTGAATTTCAGGCGTTGATAAGCGCTCTTTTTGTTTTTCTTTATGGTATTCCCAAGACGGATTTACAGTGATCTTTCTGCGATTCCCCTTTGGGGTTAAGGTTTCAGGAATGAGCGCTTGGTTCGCATCCGTTTTTTCTGCTTGGTATTCTTTAAAATCTCGGACAAAGCCATCCGCATCTGTTCGTTGACGGTAAGCATGAAAATTGAATCGTACCCCTTTGGGGTCGATGTAAAAGTCCTCCTTAGGCTCATAATTCCAATTCATTACTTTCCGATCATCTGTCTGCCATTTCTTGCTTTGTTCTTTAAACATCGTTCCATAAGGAATCAGTGCAGTATGCTGGGGAAGTTCATCTTCTATATAGCGGTAATTGCTTTCTGAACCATAGCCTGCATCGGCGACCAAATAATGAGGGGACTTTTGTGCAATCTTCATCTTTTCCAGTAATGGTTTCAGTGTCTTAGTGTCTGTTGGGTTTTGAAAGACATCGTAGCCGAGTACAAATTGATTACAAGTAGCGATCTGCAGGTTATACGCAGGCTTAAGTTGGCCATTTTTCATAGGGTCTTCTTTTACGCGCATGAATGTCGCATCATGATCAGTTTTTGAATAACTGTTTCTTGTCCCATAAGTAGAAAACTGCGTTTGATGTTCCAGAACTTTTTCTCGTTTTGTATTTAATTTGCGTACTTGGCTTTTCAACGTTCGCCGTTGTTGTTTCGCTGGATTTGGCGAAAGACGTTTCGTTGCCTCAACTTCTTTTTCTAGTTCTTCCAGACGTAGTTCCATCCGTGTTAACAGTTCATCTATCATGTCTACTGTCAAGGTCGTCCCTTCGGGAATCTGTTTCAGGGCATACGCTTCTCTTAGTTCCGTCATCATAGTAAGCAGTTTTTCGCGATTCATTTGATCGAATCGGATCGTGTTTTTCTTCCAGACAAAGCTGTACTTATTCGCATCTGCCAAGATTTTTGTACCGTCAATAAACAACGCATCATCAATCAGATTCCGTGCACGCAGATACTCTGTCAACTGATCTAAGCCTTTATTGGTCAACTCCTGCACATCGTTAGATACACAAAAACGGGCGATCGTTCGATAAGTTGGAACCCGTTCTTGCGTCAACCAGCGAGCATATAGGTTTTCTTCAGCTAAGCGTTCAATCTTGCGACTTGTAAAGGTTTCTCGCGTATACGCAAAAAGAACCAACTTCATCATGGCACCTAAATCATATTCTCTTGGTCGACCAAAAAGATAGGGGTCATTAATCTGAAGCGCTTCGACCAGTTCATGGATAAAAACGGCGACATGATTTTCTTTTGGAGAAAATGAAGTAGATAGATCCAAAGTGAGTTGATTCATGTTATAATTAGTATACATTTTGTTTAGTCCTTTCAGGATTAAATGATGGGGCATTGGCGGCAACCGGTGCTCCTTTTTATTTTACCCAAAAAACCGCAAGAAATGAACGATTTCTCGTCATTTCTTGCGGTTTTCTTCTATGGACTTATGTCACAGTCCCTTTTTGCATTGAATCTAACGTTTTAGTTGGCAACAATAAGAGACTCTTTTTCATTCATGATCTTCTCGAATGCTGACGCATTCGTTACCACAACTGGCGTAATGGTCGCATATCCCTCAGCTTGGATAGCTGCGAGATCGGCTTTTATCACCGGCTGACCCTTTTTGATTGCTTGATTTGCTTCAACAAGGGTCGTAAAGTGTTTTCCTTCTAATTCTACGGTGTCAACACCGATATGGATCAAAAGTTCAACGCCTTGATCACTGGTCAAGCCGATCGCATGCTTTGTCGGAAATAAAGCAGTGACCATGCCATCAAAAGGGGCATAAAAGGTATTTGATTGCGGTTTGACAGCTTTACCTTGCCCCATCAAGCCTTCTGAAAAAACTTTATCAGGAACCTCTGTTAAGGGAACGACTTCTCCCTGAACGACTTCTTGAAAATTAATTTTGGTATCCACGGACTCTTTTGATTTGACTGCTTTCCTTTTTTCAGGTTCTATAATTCCCCAAAAATAGGTGATTAGAAATGCCGCAACAAGCCCTACTGCCTGCGAAGCGATCCCACCATAAAATCCACCATCGATTCCTGCTGGATTGATGATCAAAGGAATACCTAATAATCCTGAACCACCAAAAGAATACTGCACTGTCTGCGTAAAGCCTGCAATAACCCCACCTAAACTTCCACCGATGACAGCAGCGATCAACGGACGTTTATAAGGAAGTAATACTCCGTACAATGCTGGTTCGCTGACACCAATCAGGGTTGTCAGACCTGTTGAGTATGCGAGTGCTTTCGTTTTATCATTTTTCGTTCGTAGACCAACCGCTACGACAGCACCAGCCATTGCCATTTGGTTCGCTAAGAGCAGACCCATCACAGGATCGAATCCTTGCATCGCCATGTTGTTAAGAAAAATTGGAATGAATGCCCAATGCAATCCGAACATGACCATCAAGATCCATGGTCCCCCAATCACCAGCCCGCCCAAAACCGGACTAAAGTGATAAACATTATTAACAAGCGTTGCCAGTAGACTGGATAAGTTGGATATAATTGGACCAACGACCAGCAAGGCAAGGGGGACAGAAACTAGTAACACGATAAGAGGCTGTACCATGAATCGCAAATCTTTCAACGGCCAATTCTGAACGAAGCCATTGATTTTAGCTGCCACCCAGACAGCAATGATTGCCGGAAAAACGGAAGAAGTATAGTCCATCATATTCACGGGAATCGACAAAAAGGTCAAACTACCTTCTGTCGCATACGGCAGCAAAGTAGGATAGATCAATGATGCCCCAATCAACATTCCGACATAGCTGTTTAATTTAAAATAATTTGCCGCCGAAGCACCTAATAAGATTGGCATGAAGTAAAAGAAAGCATTAGACAATGCATACAAAACGATATAGGTTCCCGATGTTTCTGACAAAATACCTGCTACTGATAAAATCGTCAAGATTCCTTTGATCGTTCCTGACGCAGCCATCGCGCCTAATGCTGGCGTGAAAATCCCTGAAATTGTGGTGGTAAATTGATCAAAAAGAGACTTTTTTGTTTTTTCACGAGTATTGTCCTCTTTTAGTTCGCCAACTTGTTGCAAGACCGTATCATAGACATCGTTCACGCGATTTCCTAAGACGATCTGGTACTGTCCGCCCTGTTCAACGACTGAAATCACTCCGTCAAGACTAGCAATCGTCTCCTTATTTGGGATATCGGTATCATGCAATACAAAGCGCAGACGTGTGACGCAATGGGTTACCGATTCGACATTGGCTTTTCCACCAATTTCCTTCAAAATATCTGTTGCCAACTGCTGGTTGTTCATTTTTGCTCCTCCTCAATAAAAAGTTTGATTTCGCCAGTGATCCCCAAAGGCTCGAGCAGGACAAATTGCGAAAGATAATCCCTCATACTGCGACCTAAACTATTGATCACTTCAATCTGGATGGAATTATTCGTTTCTTGAAGCAGGTCCGTCAACTCAAATGTATACGGTGTACTGATTCTTGTGCCTACACAATGACCGTTGACTGAAACAGTCACAACTTCTGAAGCATCTTCAATACTTAATAAAACTTCTCCTACTGCTTTAGGGAAGTCCACGGTATAAGTGATTTCCCCGCTAAACCGACTGAAGTCATCACCGACCCCCAGTAAAGGCAGTGACGAATATTGTTTTTGACAGGCAACTGCTGCTTGCTCTTTCCCGATTCCTTCGAAAGTGACTTGCCATGGCTGATCGTTTAGATGAACTTCTTTCATTGGTTTGCTTCTTTCAATACGCAATGTTTGTTCCGAGGTAGCTTCAAAAAGAATCAGACTCTCTGCTGGTGCTAAATGAATCTCATAGCTGCCATTTTTATATGACACAGGTTTCAGTTTATTTTCTACTGGATCATATTGAACTAAAGGCTTCTCAGCAGGAAAAACAGCCTGAAACTGCAGCGATTCACTGTCATTTTCATTGAAAAGCATGAATACCTCATCTGTCTGCTGCTGATAATGATAGTACCGCAAATACGGCAGAGCTTTTGACGTTTCTAAACGATCCCGTACCTTCAAGCCAGCATTATCAGTAAGTGCTGTGAGCGGCGTTACTTCTGTCAGACGATCGAGAAGCCGCAGCTCATGGCTAAGCAGAGTTTCTTCAAGGGATTCTTTCACCATCTCCTCAATAAAAATAATTTGAATACCAGATTCTGCGAGAGCTGTCAGCTTTTTGATCAATGGGTCAGACATTCGCTCAGCATATGGAATGACTAGTGTTTGAAAGGCATGCTCATTGATGACAAACGTTTGATTCGTATATTGCGCATCAAGCATCATCTCAACTGAAACGATTTCAAATTCGTATTGATGTTCCATCAGTTCACGAGCAACTTTTTGAATCGGCATATAAGCGCCTGCCCACTCCGCTTCAGCATGGTACAGCACGGCAATGTCCGCTTGATGTTTCCCGTCACTAAATAGATAACTCAGACGATTCATATATGTCATCAGCTGTTTGAAGCCCTCAAATTGTGGATTATGGCCTTGCGCATAAAAATGCGGTGGACAATCGGCATCAGGAAAGTCATTCATTGAAAAGGCATGAGGGACAAAATGATTGACCCCTCGCACCAGCATGTGATCGGTTAGCCATTTCATCAGTTTGGTTCCTTCTGACCAACCATATGCGCCGAATACTTCGCACATCGTTCGACCTTGTTTCACAGGGTCTAAGTTTCCTAAAGACGCCCCCATTTTCCCTAATGCGTAATGGAAAAATTCGCCATCCCAGCCAGTAGATGTCATGGCTTCAAAGTATCCGTCATTTTGTTGCGGCATCAATTGATGCAAAACGACATCGATTCCTGCCATCGATTGACCTTTCATCGATTGAAAGAAGTGACCCGACCCATAACCTAAACGTGCATGGGCATTGTTATCCTCAATCACATGTCCGATATAGTCGACTTTATGTTCACGACACCAACGTCCGATCCGCTGAGAAAAATGTTGACTATATAGCTCAGAAACCAACGACATATAATTGTAACGAATCTTAGCCGCCTGTTTTGATTCACCACGATAGAGAGCCGGCAACAGCCCTCGCAGCTCAGTTTCAGATATTGCTAACTGGTTTGCTAACAAAGTCAACAAATCATGCCTCCACGGCAATGGCATATCTTTTTTTCCAAGGACTGCATCAGGACCCTTGATATTCCCAAACCGCGGTTCATCTGAGAAAAATCCTTGAATCGTTGTGCCAAATTTCTCTCCAAAGTGTCGATAATGACTTTGATAAACTGTTTCCAGCAAAATATCTGTTGCTTCTGGTACCAAAGGATTCAAGTACCCTTGTGTCGAAGCTTCCCCTCCTTCTTGTGTCGTGTAAAAGACAAAGATACTCCACTCTCCTTCAGGAATAGACCAATACAATGTCTCATCAATAATTGAGTCTGTAAGGTCGATCCAGTTCTCCTCGCTGATCTGCTTAAATCCAGTTTTCTTGACCGCAACGGCGCTGATGATTTCAGCTGAAAAAAATGATTTGCCACTCTCCTTAACCGTTTCACCTTCTGAATTCAAAATATTCGGTCGTTCTGCATTGAAACACCAATCCAGCATAATTCCAGCATTCTTTTTGGGACCTACAAAATCAAATTGTCGGAAATTCAAAAATTCTTTCTGCAAATGTCGATGATTCTTTTCAATTTCCCCTGCGGCATAGCCTGTTGGAAAGTGTTTGTCATCCAAAATCCAAAGTGTCATCTGTCTTTTTTCACACTCTTCAATGATGATCGCCAACTCATCCCACCATTGCGCTTTCAAAAATTCTTCATGGGGGCGTGATTCGATGCAGACAGATCGGATGCCTGCTTCATAAATTTTACTGATGTAAGTTTGAATCGTTTCCTTATCTTCTCCATGCATCCATAAAAAAGGAAAAATATGATTATCATATTTTTCGTTCAATAAATTCGTTATCTTTTTCATACAAACTCCTCTTTCTTTCTCATTCAACTTCATTTAAAATCATAATAAATACGCTTACAAATTTATCATAAGCAATTCTTTAGCTTGAAACAATGTCATACACTTTGCAGATAATTATCATATTTTTAGATTTACGAAAGGAGGAGATCGTAATGACAACCGAAGAAATGGAAGCAAAACTTTTTCAGTTATCTGAACGAGAATGCTATCACAGAGACCATCCAAATCACCTTTCTGACTATTATCAACAGCTGGAAAAACTGACGATCAATGGCCGACAAGTTTACTTATTCGATAATCTGATGGAAGAACAAGAAAACTTTACTCTGGTAAAGCAAAGCCGCTTCAGTCCAGTTCCTTATCATAACCACAGTTTTATCGAATTAAATTATATCTACTCAGGAACATGCACCCAATTGATCGATGATCAGAAAGTTACGCTGACAAAAGGACAAATCTGTCTGATTGATACTGGAATTCCCCATTCGATTGAAATGACCGGTGAAAAAGATGTCTTGATCAATCTTTTGATCAAGCGGGATTATTTCGCTCAATTGATTAGTCGGGAACAGTTTAATGAAGGGGTCGTGCTTGATTTTGTTCTGACTGCATTGTCAGACAAGCACGCGCATGACCAATATATTGTCTTTAAGAACAATAAAGATGATCGGATCCATGCTGTGATTCAAGAAATGATGAAAGAAACTTATGAAAAAGCCATTGGCAGTAAACGAATCATCAGCAATCTGATCGCCATTCTTTTCACTTTTCTCGTGCGCGAGTTCGACTATCAGACCAACAAGCAAGAAGCGGCAAAAAAACAGCATATCCTAGCGATCTTGACCTATATCGAAGAGAATTTTCAAACCGTTACCTTACCAAAACTCGCCACCCTTTTTAACTATTCTCCTTCCTATCTAAGTGTATTGATCAAACGAGAAACTAGTAAAAATTTGACCGAATTGATTATCGAAAAAAAATTGAATCTCGCCCACAACTTAATTGCTTCTTCCACCAAACCAATCACCCAATGTGCGGCTGAAGCAGGATTCACCAATATCACTTTTTTCTATAAAAAATACAAAATTTATTATGGGCATACACCGAAAAAGAAGAAATGATCCTATTACGCTACTTGCAAAAAAAGAAGCCGAGAAATGTTCCTTCTCGGCTTCTTTCTATTCTTTATTTCTTAACGCCCCAACACCTCCGCCACCGAATAAACGCCTGGGGCAAAGGTCTTGCCTGTTAGCTTCTTCGTCATGGCATTAAAGGTATAGTGCTCTTCTAAGACGACGACTTCATCGTATTGCTTTAATAGCGTGCGAAATTCAGCATCGGATAAGAGGAAATTCTCTCGGCCATCGACATTGGGTGAAAACAAGTAATATTTGCCGACATAGCCAACTAAGTAGCTATCTACTGCTTCTTTGTTAGTACTGACCACCAAATATTTTTTCTCGTTTAGGTCAAAGTGATCGCCAGTAACGGCTGAAACTTGTGCTGGAATCGAAGCAGCATATTCACGATTGGTATAACGCATGCCATTATTTTCTGAAAGGATCAGCAATGTCGCAAAAAATAACAGAATCAAGGTGCTGTATTGATAGATTTTTTTCGTGGTCAAGCTGGCAAAACTACGGTAGTTTCGCCGGTCGATTGCTTGTTCATGATACAAATGATCAATGCCCCGGACCATGAAAAAGGTCATTAATCCAAGTGCTAAAATCACGATACTTGAGGCATAGCGATCGAACCCTGCCAAAGACAATGCTTCATCAGTGGGCATTGAGAACAAGAACATGGCATAGATTCCTAAATAATACCCCCCAATGATACCATCGATCAATAGCAGTTCTTTTAAAAATGGATTGCGTTTTTTCATGATAAATCGGACAAATAGCCAACTGCCCAAAAGAATGACCTGGATCAAGAGAATCCCTTGCGTGGAGATCGTCGCAACATCCGTGATGGTTTTGACAAAAACATCCGTAATCTGCTGCAGTATCTGAGAATCCTTTTCGCCAAAAATCTGTTTATAAGCGGTCACGCTGACTTCATGCTTCGATTTAGGAAAATTCGCTTTGACATGCAGGTTCCAAAGAATCGCCGGCAGGACAGATAGCCCAATGGCAGCTAATCCTACAATCATCATTCCCAGCCGTTGCCGCCAACGAACTGATGCCTGCCACAAGCAGACTAGTAAATAGCCGCCTAAAATCAGCAGAAAAAAGACGGCGCTATTTTTGACCAAATCAAGAGAGGCGCCAATCAAAAGAAAGAAACCGATCGACGGTAGTACGTTGCCTTTTAAAGCGAATAAGCCAGCGATGCCAGCTAAAGTCAACACTGGCAGGATAAAGTCCACTAACAAATTATTCATTCGAATCGCAATATTAAAATAATTGAAAACCGCCATACTGGTGAAGATCAGGGCAAAAGCCAGCTTTCTTTTCGGATCACGAATAATCGCAAAGAAACTATACAGACTACAGAAAATCAAAATCAATTGACCAATCAGCAAGACATTCTCATGATAGCCAACAATGATCGCTGTATAAGTAACAAACAGCGAGCTGCCTAAAGGATAGGAAGTAAAACTGATGATGGCATCGGCTGCCGTTGGCAATTGTCCCTGCGTATAAAGGAATTTAACGATCGTCGCCCAATGGGAGAAGTTGTCATAGTGGGTCAAATGACTGTGAAGCAAGGTTAAAACGAACAAAGCAAAATAGCCGTAAAACCACAGCAGGATGGGCTCTTGCAAGCCCCAACGTACCTGATGGCGCTCCTGCCAAAAACGCCAAACGCATAATAGTAAACCAAGACCAAATAAAACCCATGCCCCCCGGATCAACCATCCTTTTGGACCATATGCGACAAAGGAAAGAACGAGGATCGGCAAACAGCAAGCAGCGATCCAGCTGATGTATTTGGGAAAATGGCAAAATCGTACAAAAAGATAGGCATAGCCAGCTAATGATAAACCAAAAAGACTAAATCGCAGCAGGATCTCGATCATCATCTTCCTCCTTTCTCAGCAAGCTGTCTACCCATTCTTGAAAGGCTGCTGTAAAACGCAGCTCGGAAAGATTGCTTACTTGATAAATCACTTGATTTTCTGTTGGTTGAAGCGTTGCTTTTTCAGCGTGAAGCACAAGATTACTGATCGGCAAGGTTAGACGGGCAGGCATCTCGACTTCTTCTGTTTTTACCAACGTGAGCTGGTCAAAACCAAATGTTGTGACCGTATAGGCTCCTTCTTCAAAGACCCATTCTTGATCAATCGATAGGACAGGCACTCGCTGAGGCGGCAATGGCTTTTCTTTGGCTTGCAGCAGATGCTTACCGAGATTTTCAAAAAGACTGTCAAAGAAGGTCATCCACGGGTCACGCAGAACTGGCAGGCTTTGATTGAAGCCATCATAAATGATCTGCAAATAAGCTAAGTAGTCTTTTTCTGATAATTGGTGTAAAGCAACCCCATAGACCCAGCGATCCTTGCCTGAAAAAACGCGGACGACGTTTCCCGTCATCTCTGCTTGGTAGCCATTACGGGTGATTTTAAACGTCAGCTGCGCATCTGGCGGAAAATAAAGAGGAACGTCAGAAACAAAGGACAAGCCGTTTTCTGAGATATTTTCTGTCATCAAAGAATAGCTGGCGTCTTGGTCGGAAACTTCAACAGGATAATGGGCTCTGAACCGTTCCGTCGTTCGGTAAATCGGGCGACCGAGATAAAATAAGACCGCAAAGGTTAAGTTAAAGAAATGGGTCAGCAACCAGAAAGTCAACACGCTGCCATAGAAAATCTCTGAGCCGAATTTGCCGTAATTAAACTTCACTAAGCCGATAATCGTCAAAATCAACAGCAACAAATGCGGCACCACAAACAACAAGTCTTTTTTAGACTGAGTTGCTGCTTTATTGGTCACTTTGAAACGGGTCTCTTTGATGCCAATGGCTTGTAAAAAGACAGGAATCACTAGGTAAGGTGCAAAAATCGTTTCCTGGATCTCGCCCCAGCGCTGCGTTCGAATATCACTGCTCAAATCCTGCATCGCCAAATGCAAGAACGTATAGCTTGGCAGCCAAAACAGCAGCAAGACCCAAAAGTTGGTCTCTACGACCCTTACATTAAAGACGGTGTACAAAATCGGCGCGAAAATAAACAGTAACCGACGTAAAAACGACCACCAATACAAATAACTGTTTAAGAAAACCATTTTTTGCGCCAAAGACAACGTCTTGTTCTTAAAAAGATGGAGATTGTGGACACTTTGGACCACTCCTCTTCCCCAGCGAATCCGCTGCTTTAAGGCACTTGGGATATCAATGGGAGACAGACCGCTGGCCATGGGCTGCAGTGTTGATAAACTGCGATAACCTTGGCAATTGATCAAGGCGCCTAATTCAAAATCCTCCGTGATCGTGTCCGTCGGAAATCCGCCAGCGGCTTCGATCGCTTCTCGTGCGATCACCGTATTGGATCCTGTATAAATAGCTGTATCATGGGCGTTGTTCAAAACATTGACTTCTCTGGAAAAGAAGTCCTGCTCGTTAGGGATCGCCGCTTCTGAAAAAAGATTGTACTGAAAAAGATCCGCATTGTAAAAGCTTTGCGGTGTTTGGACAAAGCCCAACGGTTTGATGGTCTGATCTTTGCGGCGTTCCTGCTGATTTGCCACAAAATATGGCACTGTTTCCAGCAAAAAATCTGAGTAAGGGATCATATCTGCATCAAAGGTCGCCACTAGCGGCGAATTGGTTTTTGACAATGCATGATTGAGATTGCCTGACTTGGCATGCTGATTGCCTGTCAATCCGATATAGCCGATGCCAAATTTATCTGCCAGTGCTTTGACCTCTGGACGGTTGGTGTCATCTGACAAGTAGATGTGAACTTTTTTGGGATCGGGGTATTTCATATGAACTGCCGCATTGACTGTTTTTAATAAAAGCGGCACTTCTTCATTATGGGTAGCAATCAACACATCGATCGCTGGATAGTCGGCTTCTGGCACGATCGGTTTTTCAAAAGGCTTTGCTTTGTTTTTGTTCCAAATCAACAGCAAGCCCGTAAAGTTCGATACGATCTCACTGCCCCAAAGCAGCAAACCAAACAGCAGGGCAAACCAAGACTCGTGCCATGGCAATGTATACAGCCCCCGCCATGATAAATAGATCAGCGAAAAGACAAACGCCAGAAAGTAAACGACTTTTTTCGCCCAAGGCAAACGTTTTTGTTCCACCTCAATCACTCCTTAAAGATGACATTTTTTTGCACATGGTAACTAAAGAAAAAGAGCAGGCAATCGACGCCTATTTTTAACAACACAGAATCCCCGATCGGCAGGATCAAATAGATCAGGTAGACGAGGAAAGAGGACAGCAAAATCTGTACGATCACTAATAAAAAATACTGCAGCATACTGTTCTTTGTCCGTTGACCAAAAACAAGCTCACGATTGATGTAGTAATTGACGATCGCTGAAATCAAGCGGGCACCCAACGAAGCGATCACGATGGAGGACAGATCGATGACAGACAAGAAATGGATCAATAACGCATAGGCGATCACATCGACAAAAAAGGAGACCACAGATGAAAACAAATACTTCAAAAAGACGCTATAGATAGCGACGGAATCTGCCAAGACCCGGAAATGTGAAGAGGCATTTTCTTCAATATAGATGGTGGCGATCGGTTGCGAGAGAATCGGCCACCCCCGTTTCTGGGCTTCGATCAGCATCCGCGTTTCATATTCAAAGCGCTCACCTGAGATCGCCAACAAATCTGTCATGAATTTCCGAGGGAAAACCCTTAAGCCCGTCTGCGAATCCTCGATGGCAAGACCAGTCGCTAAACGTAGGATATTTCGGGTCAAAATGTTGCCGAACTTACTCCGCAAGGGCACTTCTTTGCCAAAGGATCGGGTCCCTAAAATAATACTGTCGGGATGGGCTTGGGCCTTTGCTAAGCAAGCCATCATATCGGTATACTCATGCTGCCCATCCGAATCAATGGTCACCATAAATTCAACAGCTGGCTGGTTTGTCAGCACTTCAGTGAGGGCGGTTTTGATGGCTGCGCCTTTTCCAAGATTCTTTGGATGGGTCAAAACCTGACAACCAAACTGCTGTGCCAATGCCGAAAAGACAGGCTGATAAGCAGCCCCACTGCCGTCATCCACGACTAAAATCGGCAGGTGCTGGTTATGCAAACGAATTTTCTCCACCAGAGCCAGCAGTTTGTGGTCAGGTTCTAGCGAAGGAATCACGATTAAACTATTTTCCATATGCGCTCCTCATTTAAGGTAGTATTTTTGAAAATAAAAAAGAAAAGAAGCCAACTCCATCAGTAAAGACAGAGTTGGTCGCGACCGCTGCGCTTGGCTCGATACAATGCTTGATCGGCTCGTTCTTGTGTTTGCTGTAGCAACTCGCCCTTTTGCCGTTGTGCGATCCCAATCGACAACGTGATGCTGACCGAATCGCCTGCATCCAAGATGATTTCTTGGTAACGGATGCGCTTTTGGATTTTTTCGAGGAGATAAGCAGCAGCCTGTGCGTCTCCTTGGATCAAGATCGCAAACTCTTCCCCACCGATGCGATAGACCGGGTTGCTCGCCGTACAGTAGGTCGAAAAAATACGAGCGATTTCTTGCAAAATCACATCCCCAGCACGGTGTCCGTAACGGTCATTGTAATTTTTGAAATGATCGATATCGATCAAAGCGATCGATAAGTCCACCTCGGTCGTGTCTAGGCGTTGGCGGTCATCTTGAAATTTACGGAAGTTGTTCAACTGCGTAAGATCATCGATTTTGACCAATGCCAAAATGCGCTGCATATCATTTACTATCGAGTAAAGGAAAAACGCCAATGTATAGGCGAGAATGCCATAAACTATATAAATTAGGGTCGTTTTTTGAATATCACCCGTCAGATAAAAACCAAAAAGAAAGGAGATAGCGATCAAGTAGGTAATTGATAGGAATAACTCTTGTTTGTCAGTAAATCGCCGTTTGGCCCAGGCATGCAGAAATGTCAGTGTCACTATCAAAAAAAACGTAAGATATAAGTTCAACCAAGACGATTTTGATACTTCAAACAAGAAACGCCCTAACGCTAGATTGACCATCGTCGGTACGGTCACCTTCCACCCCAGATATTTCATGGAAAAAGCGTAAAGCAAAAAGCGCAGGTCAAATCGCGTTTCGTATACGACGTAAGAGAAATTCATCATCAGCATCCCCACCACGGTTTCACAAGCAATCGCAGCTGCGATCTGTTTCGCTTTGAACGTCCCTTGGCCAACGAATCCGTCACTGATTTTGAATAACAAATAAATATTGATGATAATTGCGCCTAAATTTGCGAGTGTATTGACAACCAGCGTATTTGCCATTTCCTGTGCTTCCTTTCTAAAAAAAAGAACCCTTACTTGCTGATTCGACGGGACAATTCCAGAAACATTTCATTGGAAAAGCGGACAAAGCATCAAGTAAGAATCACTATTTATTATTGACAGTTTTTATCACTCTTGATTTAGAATAATTTACCAGAAATTATACATAGTTTCAATCTTTTTGTTGATATGCGAAGATTCTCAAGATAAATAAAAAAAGCAAAATGTATATTTTTTAAATAAATAACATTATTTCTTTATTATTACTAACTTTTTGTGCATAAAGATTTAATTCTTTGTGAATTTGTGCAAATCATTTTTTCATTATTTTTTTACGTCTCAGGTAAGGTGCACACCCGATTTCGACCACTTTGTTTTGCGAGATAGAGTGCTTGATCGGCTCTTTCGACGGCTGCCAAGATATCGCCATGACAAACGGTGCTCGCTTCAACGCCGCAAGACAAAGACATCGTCCCTTTTTCAAAATTGGCGACAGGAAACATACTGCTGGAAATAGTTTGACACAGTGTCGTCATCGCAGCTACGGTCTTTTCTTTGACATCCCCTTCGATCACGACACAGAACTCTTCGCCGCCATAACGATAAAAGGAAAAGGTCTCAGCAAAATGCGCCTCTAAAAAAGTAGTCGTCCGTGTGGCAAAGGTTCTCAACAGCTCATTTCCAGCGATATGACCATAACGATCGTTGACCTTTTTGAAGTGATCGAGATCGATCATGGCGATCGTCACAGTCTTTTTCTGTGAAACGGCTTGAAGCAGGTCGTGGTTATAGGTCCCATAGTTGAAGCAGCCGGTCAACGCATCGATCTTACTATTCGCCAACTCTGCCAGTACTTGGTACTCTTCGCCTTCAATCAACCGATGCAGCCACATAAAGCCGCCCAACAGCACAAAAGAACCAACAAGTACTGCCAACATCGCTTCCCAGTCATAGGTCGTCGTATGATGGACCAACATCGAAAAACGCGGTGAGAGCAGACAGGTCAAAAAATACATCAAATAAAACTGCTGTTGCGGACGCAGCGGCTTGATTTTTGATAAGAGAAAATCAAGGACAAAGACGCCGACACCTAATAGTGGTAAATAAAAGGCTTTGCCAATGTCAGAAAAACCGACAAACAGTAAATAGAACACGACCATACACGGCGTTATCAAAATCAAGATCTTGCCACGATCACCATAGAAAAAATGACTCGCAATAAAAGCAGTTGTGTATTGATAACAGATAAACCCAACTGAATTCATTGAGAAAGAAAGAATAAAATACAAATGCGTAAACGTCAGAATACCAATAATAAAATACTTAAATGGACGAGAAACCGATATTTTTTGCACACTTCGTACAAAAACATCTGCGGTCACCAGTAAACTGGCAATCATCAGCGGCAAACCAAACGCCAAGAGCACGCCTCGTTCTAACATTCCATCACAATCGCTCTCCTTTAGACCATAAATATCCTTGTTGTAAATGAACCCCCATCTCAAGCAGCTGCGCCATCTTATCGCGGGTCTCGATGCCTTCAACGATCAACTCAAGCTGATACTTTTTGGCGACCTTCAACCAACAGGTCAAGAAACTAAACCCGATCTCCTCATCGAGCTGAATAAACGGCAGTAGTGAAAATTTCAAACAATCCACATTTTCAAGATTGGCAAAGACCAATGACAGGGTATTTTGGCCACAGCCGATGTCATCGACAGCGATCACATAGCCATAGGCTTTGATTTTTGCAAGGGCAGTAGACAAATCAAAAGAATCATGCTGACCTTTTACAGGATGCTCTGTTAATTCGATCTGCAACTGCTCTTTGTGGGCAGTCATCCCCTCAAAAAAGGTCCACGTTGACTGCCACAGCAGCTGTTGTGGATGGATATTGACACTAAAGCGGGTTTTCGGCTTTTTTTGGCACAACCGTCGCAGCTCCTGGGCATACCACCCCATCAACTGCTGGTTGCCACTTTCAGATTGAATCATTGCGCTGAATTCTTGTTGCGGAAAGCGGTTGTTTTTCTCGCTGCGCAGCAAGACCTCATAGCCGTTCACCTCTTGCTGACTTAGCGATTCTACCTGCATGATTGGTTGACATAACAGATAAAAATTGTCTGTGTTTTCCCAAATTGTTTCATTTCCCATCTTCGTTAAGCCCCCATCTAGTAAAGTTATCACTTCCGAAAATTGGTCATATTCGTATCATCGCTCGTTCATAGTCCTTAGAAAGAGAAGCTTCAAAGGAACTGACTTGCCTAAGTATACCAAATAGAGCCGCAGTTCCCCAACTATTTTAGATGATTGGGCAGAATTTTTTGTGAACGATTGGACAGAGATTGTAGCTTTCACCCATAGTTCCTCTTTCTTCTGACAGTTGGAATTCTGCTCGTTTCTTGTATCAAAAACGCTGTTTCTGGCTGACTTACACGTTGGTCGATTGGCGTTTTTGACAGCTTCTTCTGCTCATCCTCATAAAAAAGCCAGCTGAACAGGAATTGTTCAGCTGGCTTCCTTTTTCTATTAATAAATTAAATAGTCAGAGGCACCGGCTTGCTTGATCTCGATCACCAGCTTATGAGGCAGGCAAATGCTCGTCTGCCCATTGCGATAGATCCAGCTGGTTTTGACAGCAATCTGGTCGGGACTATTGTCTTCACGAACTCGGATCGCGCCATCTTTGATCTCGACGATATTGTACTGACCTTCTGCTGGATAGTAGGTTTTTTCCATCGCATCGATTTCTTCTAAGTTAAAACGGTCAACCTCTTCTCCATTGATCCGCACGATTGCATACCGATCGCCGGTATCACTTTGAGCTTGTGCTTCAAATAGAAAAAGCGGTAAAAAAGAGCCGACAACTAACAGAACAAACAGCAGATAATCATAGGGCTTTAAAAGTTTTAAAAATGGCTGGATCGTCTTTTTCATCACATGTACGCCTTTCACGGTTCATTCACTGTTGCTTTTTAGAAGGTAATCGCTCTTCAAAAAAAGCAGTTAGGTCGATGATCTCTTCCTCTGTGAAGGTTTCTTGCTCCCATTGGGCAAGGATTTGTTCTTGCAAAGCCAAATCCATTTCCCAAAAATGCTCGATCTTCTTGAAATGCTTTGAGTCAAAGGAACGAAACACGGGGTAGATCATCAAAAATTCTTCAAAGGTAAGATCCCAGTCCTCAGTATAATCTTTAACGACCCCTTCTGACAAGGCTTTTTCCGTCGGATCGCCGTTTTCTTTAATCAAGCCTGCTTCGTAAAAATGGCGATAGATTGCCTCTTTGGTGATCTCTGGATGAAATTTTTTACTGTGACGATAGGCTTCTTCAATCAATGACGGATAGATGATCTCCATTTTCCCCCTGCTTTCTGGACGGCATCATAAGACGCCGTTAATTCTTTTCGATCGGGTGCTGCGCTTTATATTCTGCTAAAGATACATGGTGGCTGCGCTTGAAGGTTCCTGTTGTCCCATCAAACGAAATCGCTGGTGCTTTGACGCCATAGTGGGTCCGGCGCTTATTCTTTTTTGCTTTTGATGTTTTTCTTGCAGGTACTGCCATGTCATTTCCAACTTTCTTTCACTTTCTCATTATGCACGCAGCTGCAATGCATTTTTTCGTTTATTTCGCTTAAATTCATGAATGATCTTTAATGCGCGTTTCCTTGTTTTGATGTTCGGGCTCTTTAAACGTCGATACGCACTAGACAAGTCCGTTTTTTCCATATTGACTCCTTTCTGTTACCAGCTTGCTTTTGTAACGCCGGGAATTTCTCCGAGATGTGCATGCTTACGGAAATTGATCCGTGACATGCCGAATTTATTCATGTAGCCGCGCGGACGACCATCGATCATATCCCGTTTCTTCAAACGAGTCGGATTCGAATCCTTCGGTAGTTTGGCCAATGCTTGGGTATCTCCTTGTGCTTTTAGTTCTTGACGTACTGCTCGGTATTGTTCGATGAGTTGTACTTGTTTGTTGTATTTTGCAATTTTTGATTTTTTTGCCATTCAGTTATTTTCCTTCCTATTTCTTGATTTCACGAAAAATCGCTCTGCGCCGCAACTTTGGTGAGTATTTTTTTAATTCTAAACGTTCCGGCGTATTGCGCTGGTTCTTATTGGTCAAATAAAGTCTTTCCCCTGTCTCCACACATGCCAAAATAATATTGTTTCTCATAATAACCAGCTCCTTTCTCTTATGTCACACCAAAAAACTTAAAGTGTAACGATTACGTTTTGTATCATATCACACTAAAACACAGGAAGCAAGCAAAACTATTTCTTCTTTTTGTTATTTAACACGTGAAGAAAACGTCATATGAATTTGTTTTCAACCGTCGCTGTCATTGGCGGCAAGATAACAGAAACCTATAGCTTTTGATCCCGCAAAAAAATCACCTGATTTTTAAGAAATCACTGGTTGGGCTTTTCAAGCAGCCCAAGTCGTGATTCTTTGTCAGGTGATTTCATTCGGTTAATTTACTGATTGGTTCTCATGTGATGCAAGCCATTCACTGATCGCCTGCAAGCGTTCTATCCGCAGGTTCGGCAAGCCATTGCGCGACAAACCATGAGAGGATTGAGGAAACAGCATTAGCTTCGTATCGACGCCTTTACGCTGCAACGCCATGTAAAACTGCTGTCCTTGTTCTTGCGGACATCGCAAATCATTTTCCCCATGGAGGACTAACGTAGGTGTCTTGACTTGGCTGGCATAGGCCAAAGGCGACATCTTCCAAAGTCCTTCGGTCTCATCAAGTTCCCGCAACAATTGGAATTTGACGAAGGCAGGTCCAATGTCGCTCGTCCCATAAAAGCTGATCCAATTTGAGATCGAGCGTTGCGTAACTGCCGCACAAAAACGATCGGTATGACCAACGATCCAGTTGGTCATAAAGCCACCATAGCTGCCGCCAGCTACATGGATCGTGTTCGTATCGATTTCTGGATGGTTTGCCACCACGGCATCCACCCCCAACAGCAAGTCTTGATAATCTTTATTGCCATAATCACCTAAAATCGATTTGACAAACGCCTGACCGTACCCTTGCCCGCCACGAGGGTTCAACAAGATGACCCCATAACCGTTAGCGGCATGGACTTGCATCTCATGGAAAAATGTTTCCCCGTAGCAGACTTGCGGACCGCCATGGATGTACAAAATTGCTGGATGACTTTCTTGTGTTTCGGTCGGGGGCAAATACCAGCCTTGAATTTGCCAACCATCTGCTCCTTCGTACCAAAACGCTTCGGGTTTACTGATCGCTAACCTTGACATAACTGCTTGGTTGGGATCGTATAGATCAGTTACTTCGCCACTTGTTAAGTCAACCAAGCCTAAGCGACTAGGGATCGTTGTGGTCGCATAAGCAACAGCAAGTTTGGATTCCGAATAGATCGCCGCATCAAGGATATCCATTTTTTCATCAAGCAGTTTGGTCCATTCTCCTTGGATCGAGGCGCGGTACAGTTGTAGCTTGCCATGCTCCGTTACGGGTACAAGGAATGTGTCATCCGTCAACCAGGTGATCGCTACGCCGCGATTTTTTTGTTGAAAATCACTGATGATCGCATTGCCAAAAGCAACATCTAACTCCTTGGAAAGATTTTTGACCGCTTTTGTTTTTAAGTCGACCAAAAACAAATCATCCAAGGTCACAAAACCATAGGAAAGATCATTGCCTAATAGTAATAGCTGATCATTGCGCGCTGCAGCAAAAGTATACGTTCCTTCTGGCAGAATGTTTTCTAAACTTTCTGTCTTTTTCGTCTGGCTATTTAGGAGACAAACCTTCGATCCATAGTCCCACTCGTCTTCTTCCTCTTTGTCAAAAGTGAGAAACAAAGTCTCTTGATCATCCGCTAAGCCAGAGAACACAAAGGGATACTTATGCTCAAAAATCAGTTCCGTTTCTTGTGTCGCGATCGTTTTTTTGATGATCGAATGTTTTTTTTCTTTTAAAAAGCCGACGCCATCCGCCAAATAATTGACTTTCGTAGTAGCTTTTACTTGTGGAAATTCCTTTTGCTTGTCCGTCTTTTCTTTGTCGTCTTGATTCTCTGAAACCGTCTCCTCTTGTGCCAGCTGGTAATAGATAGCCGTTGCGTCTTGCTTCCAAAAATAGTCGCCCAGACCTTTTTCAGTCACAAGTGCTTGGGGCTTGCCGCCGGACACCGCCATCGTCCATAACGTACTTTCACCTTTCTTTGGATCGGTCGTCACAAAACTGAGCCATTGCTCATCTGGCGAGACCTTTAGACTGTTGTGGGTCGTCGCTTCGGTGCCCCACTCACGCCGTTCATTGGTCTTTGCGTCAATACTAAAAATCGCTGAATCATACGTGTTGGTCTCTGGGTTGACTACCGTTTCCAAGTAAAAAACCTGATTTTGCCCCACTGCAGGCTGCGCAATCGTTTTCAGTTCAAACAGTGTCTCATTCGTTATTTTTTTCATCCATTTCCCTCCAAATATACGTGTTTTCGTAGTAACTATCTACTAGTATATCAAAAGAAACGAATTTTTCTGCTTTTTTTAATAGTGAAATCCTCGCAAATTCGCTACTTCTTCAAAACCAGCCGACATCCCTGTCTGCCTTAAGATCTCCTGCCCATTTTCTAAAAGGGTCAAGGTGATTTCCGTACTGGCACTTTCGCGAATGATCCGATTCATTTGCCCAATAGAAGGTGCCCTCAAAGAATGCCCTTCTTTCGTCAAAACTTCGATCGTTAAGGACCATTGTTTTTGTTTGAGATGGATCACTAAACGGTCTTCCGTGCGTTTGACATCATGAATCTTTGCACCATGATAAGTAGCAAAACGATATTCTTGGCTCCCGACTTGCAGAACACAAATCGTTCCCAAAAAAGCAAAACCAGCAAAGGGAATGTCGGCTGCGGAGAAAAAGAACCGAACATCTGGCGCATCAAAGCTGTTGCATTGAACCCAAATATAAGCTGCTGGAAAGGAGGTTCCCCAATCTTTTTCCAAATAACCGATCCCGTTCGTAAAATCGATTGCTTCGTCGTTCCACTGCAGCGTACCTTCTAAGGTATGACTCATGCTCAAGACCCCGTGGTAGCACTCCATAAATGACAGATACGAAAAAGGACCCATGATACTCGGCGCATAACGTGTCCGCTGAATCGGTTTGTGGTCGTTATACTTTACTGACCCTTGTACTTGAAGTTCGTTATTTTTTAAAGAGACTTGGATGCCTGCTTCACTAAAGATATTATCACCAATCGTTACTTTACGCTCCTCTTCTGACACTTGAAAGTCAGTTTCTGGAAAGGAAAAGTAATGCGCACCCTCATGATTGATCACTTGAATGAATACTTCTTTGGTCCCGTCTTTTTGAATCGAAAAACCAGGAATAAAAGCATAGACTTCTTCACCGATTTGGTGTTTATGGTACCAGCCTTCAAAAAAAGCGGTCTGCTTGTCGTGGCCGTGAAAGAACTGATCTGTTGTCAACATCTTGATTTCCCTCCGTTTCTTTTTTAGTGTAGCATGAAGCAGAAAGATTCCTCAGGATAATGCTTTTTCTATGTAAAAAAAGCCAGAAACAAGCAAGACACTTGTTTCTGGCTTTACTTATTGCTCTTTCATCACTCGACGGGTCCACCAGAGAAAAATAAGAAACCCTACAACTAACAGTGTCAAAAGTCCGCCGGTCATCCACGATGGATCCCCAATGTGATAAAATGCCATGGCTTTTTGCAGGCAACCAAGCAACACAAATACCCCCAGTAGAAAAACGATCGGATAAAAAGCTTTTTCTTTGAGTGATACAACAAAAACGATCGCCGCTACCAGCAAACTGCCAACCAATACTACATCAAATGGAAATGCGATCGTCAGGAGCCACCAGTTTGGGGTCAGCAGATTGATCAGCAGTGAAAGACCAATCCAGCCACTCACAACGAGCCACAGGGAGCCGAAACGAATCACTTTGCTTGTGCCCTTCTTTTGATAGATGGTTTTGCTGATGATCGCAAAAATCCCGATGATCGCTAACACAGTTACCAATCCTGTCAAAAGATAATCCAGCAGGTTAAGAACCAGTGGTCCTTGATTTGTAAAATCAGCTATAAATTTGATTCCCCAACTGATGCCAACCGCTAGATACGCCAATTTGAGGCGCTCTTTGAGATTACTCTTTGGCGTGTTTGCCAATAGTTCATCTGCCACCCCTTTCGGATCATTGCCAAAATAGTGTTGCGCCTCTTCCCCATGAGTTTGTGCTTCTAATAAATCCATTGCAATCGCGTATACCTGCTCTGTGACTTTATGCTCATCGTAAAAAAGGCTGGAAAGTAAGAGGTAGCTTCGCAAATCATCAAAAAATTGGCGATTTTTCTCATTGAATTGTTGCTCGATCAGATTGGTTTGCTTTCGCCAATAGGTCGTCTCTTGTTTATTTGCCATGTTTCCTCACTCCTTAAATAATCCTTCGACTTTCTTCATTAGGTTCGTCCATTGTTCTCTAAATTGTGCCAAATAGTCTATGCCTTTCGGGGTGATCGAGAAATACTTGCGATCAGGTCCTTCAGGTGACTTTTTCATCTCAGAGGTAATAAGTTCTTGTTTTTCCAACTTCTGCAGCAAAGGATAGATCGTGCCGCCAACGATCGTTTCAAAGCCTCTTTGCTTCAGTTCCTGTACCAGTTCATAACCATAAATCTCTTTTTGAGCAATCACTTGCAAAACACACCCTTCCAAAACCCCTTTTAGCAATTGCGTCTCTTTCACGATTTCCCTCCTTTGGTTCCCTTTATCTAGTTTGTTATACAAACTAGTGTTGTACCTAGTATACGTGTTTGTCACTAGTTTGTAAAGCATACTAGTAGAATAAAAAAATCTCCTAAGAAGATTTTTCTTCTAGGAGAATTTTTTATCAAATGATTCAACGTTTCACCCCGCGTTGATAGGAATCATTGTACGCTTGAAAGGACTTATCGTGAAGTTTCGCCGCTGCATCTGCCAACCAGTTGACATTTCTGATCAATGCGCGGCCTTGTAAAACCAAATCCACTTGATTGGTTTGCAAAAGATATTCGCAAAGATCAGGATTATCCAATAAACCGACTGCTGCTACGGGAATATCGACCACTTGCTTGATAGCTGCAGCAAAGGGCACTTGATAGCCATCATAGATCGGAATATTAGGCTTTTTATCCACCACACCGCCTGTGGAACAGTCAAGACAATCAATGCCATCTGCTTGAAGCCATTGGGCCACTTGCTGCCAATCTTCCAACGAATTTTGGCGTCCTGGTTCTTCATAGTCTGTCAGTGACAAGCGCATCCACAAGGACCCAGAAAAGACTGCCCGAACTGCTTGTACCGTTTCTTTTACAAAGCGATAGCGATTCTCTAAGGAACCACCATACAGGTCGGTTCGTTGATTGACGAGAGGCGAAAGAAATTGATCCATCAAGTAGCCGTGAGCCCCATGAAGTTCGATCATCGTGACACCCGCTTTGGCTGCTCGTTGGGCAGCCTGAACAAAACTATCTTGCACCCGTTTGATTTCCGACAGGGTCATTTCTGACGGTAACGGGTAGCGTTCGTTAAAGGCAACGGTACTTGGTGCCAAAGGATTGGTGGCATCAACTGCTTTTCGTCCTGCATGGCTTAGTTGGATGCCTACTTGCGCATCGAACCCATGCAGCAGTTCCACCAATTTCGTCAGCTCTGTTTGCTGCTCTTCATTCCATAACCCTAGATCATTGTTTGTGATTCGTCCGTCTGGTTCAACGGCAGTCGCTTCAATAATGATCAAGCCGACTTTGCTTAATGCTCGTGCCCCGTAGTGAACAAAATGAAAGGGTTCCGCAACACCGTCTTCTTTTTTTACTTCATACATACACATCGGCGACATAACGACGCGGTTGGCCAATGCTAAATTCGCTAGCTTCACTGGTGACAATAATTTGGACATGCTGACACTCCCTCAACGATTTTTCGCTTTGTATTTTTCTCTATATTCAGTATAAACAGCCCCTTCAAAAACACAAGCAATGACCCTTTTTCCCATTTTTAAAACAAAAAAATAGACGCATTCTGCTTGCTCCCATGACATTGGAACAATCAGCTGCCTCTTCCCACTATTATTATACCGCATCCAGAGTCAAAAAAATAGACTAGTATTTTTGGTGGATGCCCGTATAATTGAGATACTTTGGAGAATGGATGTGAGTCTAAATGAACGACCTAAAGGCTGAAAAGAAGCATCTCGCAGACACGTACCAGCAATTGCTGACGCGAAAGACAGTGCTGAACAGCTTCTTGACTGAAGGCAGAAAAAAAGATCGCCTTGCGATGCAAAGCATCGGCGAAGAGATTCGCTTAAACTTTGATAATTTTGCTGACCGTTTAGATACTTTTGCTGCCATTGAAAGTAAGAACCGTGAGATCGACCAAATGAACGCCGCTCTTCAATCTGCTGAACGTGAATTAGCTGCCATCGACCGTCTACTGGATAGTCCCTACTTTGGTAAAATTTCCCTACAATTTGAAGATGAGGAAACGATAGAAGATTTTTACATTGGGATCAATGGTTTTGTTAATGAAAATAAGGAAGGGTTGATCTATGATTGGCGCTCCCCAATTGCCGAATTGTTCTATGTCAAACGCTTAGGCCCGGTCTCTTATCAAGTGAACAATCAGACGATTTCTGCCGCTCTTGAACATCGCCGACAATTTATTATCGAAAAAGATCACTTGAAGCAAGCCTTTGATACCTCAGTCGCGATTCAAGATGAAGTGTTACTGGCAGCCCTTGAAGCCAATAATAGTCAAAAAATGCAAGATATCACTGCTTCGATCCAACACGAACAAAACGTCATCATCCGTGACTTAGCGCATAAAAACCTACTGGTCAACGGTGTTGCTGGAAGCGGAAAAACGTCTGCTGTCATGCAGCGAATCGCCTTTTTGCTGTACCATTTTCGTGAAGAGATGACCGCAGAGAATGTCTTGATCCTCTCCCCGAACTCTCGGTTTATTGATTATATTTCGCAAGTGCTGCCTTCCCTCGGTGAAAAAAATCCATTGACGCTGACCATGCGGCAGTTTTGCCAAGCATTTCCTAGCGTTGACTTAGAATCGGAAGAGGCGTATTTTGACCGCATCCAGCAAACACCCAATGAAGCAATCGACCTTTTGCGCAGTGCGGACTTCAGCCGCTTTCTTCAATCCTTGAGCAAACAGCTGCCAGAAGAACTTGTGCTTCAGTTTAAACCAATCAAAAGAAAAAACGTCGTCCTTTTTTCTGAAGAAACGATCGACACTTTCTTCCAAGAGACACCGAAACAGGCATCCTTGCGCGATCGCATCCAAGCAGTCAAAAAGAAATTGGCTTACGCTTGGGAGGAACGACTGCAAAAAAATGCCTTAGCAACAAATGTTCACGACCAAGTTCGTTCTTTGACTGAAGACGAACAGCGCTCCCTATTAGGGACAGTTTTAAAGGATGATTCAGAAAAAACAATTCAGAAAGCAGCCATTCGCCTCCTGAAGAAAAAATACACAACGGTTTCCAAACAAATCAAAGACCTTACTTGGTTTGATACGAAACGATTGTTAGCAGACAGTGCCGACTATTTTACTCACGGACAGATCACTTTGACGCAAACAACAGATAGTTTGGATTATACCGTTTGTCTATTGCTGATTCGTCATTTGCTCGCCGAAAAACAACCTGTCCCTGCGTTACGCTATCTGTTTATCGATGAAGTCCAAGATTATACGCCAGCACAAATTCAGTTTCTATTATGTCTTTTTCCTATGCCGCTTTTACCCTCGTCGGGGATCAGCAACAGGCGATCTTTACAAGTGCCATCACCGTATCAGAAATCCAAACGTTATTTCAACAACAGGCGAAATTCCTCGAAACGTATCAGCTGACTACGAGTTATCGTTCTAGCGGTGCAATCACGCGGTTATTTGCCCAAATGCTACCAAAAGAAACCAATTTAAACATCTCTGCCGTTCGACCAGAAGGAAAGTTGCCACAGTTTTATGCCAATCTGCCTGACGTTGCGTTAGTAGACATAGTAAAGGAACTTAAGCAACCAGTATCGATCATCACCAAAGATAGTCGATCCAGTGAGGAGCTCAAACAGTTCTTCGATAAACAGGCCGTGTCATTTCATGGAACGGTTTTACCGATTCATCTTGCCAAAGGATTGGAATTTAAGCAGGTCCTCTTATATGATGTCTCAGAAGAAAATTATCATACCGATCAAGACCGGCGAATTCTCTACACGGCGATTTCTCGTGCAATGGAAGAACTGGTGGTAACTTCAAAAGGAACCTTTTCGCCGTTTCTCCCTCCTTGCTAGTAGAACGAAAAACCTCCTATTTTCTATAGAATCTTGATAAGATTTGAGAGAACCCTGTCTTGCCTCTCTGAGTAGTTCTCTTATCTGACTGATTTAGAAAGCTATCGATCAAATAAAAAAGCATCAACGCGATTGCGTTGATGCTTTGCTTTTGAATTGATTAGCGATGGATGTAAGTATATCCAGATGCGCTCATTGTTGCAGTGTTTGGTCCACCAGGACTGTCAAAGCCCATTCCGCCTTGAGAGATTGTGATGGTATTGTTTGATGGGTTGTAAGATTCAACATAGGCTACGTGTCCATAAGTTGGATCAGCAGTCCATTCGCCACCAACTGATTGACCAGCGGCAAAGACTACAACGGCACCGGCTGCTGGTGTACCATTGACAGTGTATCCATCAGCTGCAGCTGACGCACCCCATTGTGCACCATTACCCCAGTAAGTACCTACCCAAGGAGCGCGGTTTTTCACGTACCAAGTACATTGACCCCAAGCATACATGTTACCTGAGCTTGAATGATCTTTTCCACCGCCAGTAGAAATACTTCCTGTAGAATTATTGTTTGATGAAGAGTTTGAATCTGAGTTACTTGAGCTTGAATTGCTTGAACCAGTGTTTGAAGAGCCTGCGTTCGATGAACTTGAGCTGTTAGAACTGCTGGTATTGCTTGAGCTTGTGTTGCTTGAAGAACTACTTGTTGCTGTTTCAGTAGAAGCTGTTGTATTCTCTGTCGTGCTTTCAGTTGATTGAGCAGCAGCTTCTTGTTGTGCTTCTTTCAAAGCAGCAGCTTGTCTTTCTTCTTCTGCTTTTTGAGCAGCAGCAGCTTCTTGTTGTTCTTTCAAGATACGGGCTTTTTCAGCTTCTGCTTCTTGTTTTTTCTTATTCAATGCATCTTTGTCTTTTTCAGCAGTCGCTTGTTCTGCTGCTAAGTTTGCTTTCAAGACATTTAAATCAGCTTGTTTTGCTGCAATGGCATCTCTTTGTTGGCTAAGTTCTGCTTGGTTCGCAGCAACTTCTTGGATCTTGCTTTCGTTTTCTTTGACTTTGTCTTCAACATCTTGTTTGTCTTGTTTTTGTTGTTCAACTAAATCATTGTTTGCATTGACGATCGTTGTCATCGCTTGTACGCGACCGATAACATCCGTTAAAGAATCTGCTTCTAAAACAGCATCAATGAAATTGGTGCTTTGACCGTTAACTTGTACATCACGGGCTTGCTTTTGGATTGCTTCTTCACGTTTGGCAATACGCAATTTCAATGTTGCGATTTTGTCTTGCAATTTCTCAGCTTCTTGACCTAACTCAACTTGTTTCGCTTCTAATGAAGCAACTTTTGCACTCACTGTTTCAATTTCTGCTTCTAGAGAATCGATTTGTGATTGGGCGTCAGCTTGCTGACCTTTAAGAGAATTGATTTTTTGGTCTTGCTGCTCGATTTGATCATCAATGGAATCTGCAAATGCTAATGCAGGTGCTGCAACTGCTGTTAATGTTAGTGAACACACCATTAATGCTGATAACAAACTATTCTTCACTCGTTTTTCCTCCGACTAGCTGGTTGATTTGACAGATGAACTGCCTTTATAAAAACTTAATTTTGTCTAAGAAAGTTTAATGTTCGATTTAACGACAAATGAATTCTACCATAATGATATGACACACAGATAAAGGAAATGTTACAAAAATGTTTCAATCTAACGCTCCCTTTATCTCAACGATAAATAACAGGACAATTAAAGACCGTTAAATCAACGTTTCTGAATAAATTACCGCGTTTTCTTTTCATTTTCATCATCAAAAATAAAATCAATTCATGTTATCTTTATCGAAAGTAAAGCTAATTCGTCAGGGTTTAAAGCTTGATCACACTTTTTTTAATAAGAAAAACTATGAAAACAAGAAATCATTCAAAAAAAGACCATTTATGTGACAAGATCCCTATTCCTTTCTATAATAAATAAAACAAGCGAGGAGGGAATCGCGATTCGTACACACAAAAAATGGTTTTGGCCATTGGCACTACTTACACTTTTTGTCACCTGTTTCCTGTTATTCTTTCAATTTCGTAAGGTGCATGAAGCCGATACTCCATTGCAACAGGCGAGCAACAGTGAGTTTTGGCTCTTAAGTGATATTCATTTTCTTTCCTCCACGCTCCATGATAACGGCGCAGCCTTTCAGACCTTCACAAAGGGAGCTGCTGGCAAAGAGATGACGTATCAAGAACAATCGATCGAGGCCTTCACCGCTCAAGCCTTAAAAGAGAAACCCACGGGAATTATTTTGACCGGTGATATGACGCTCAATGGCGAGAAAGCAAGTGCTCAAGAGTTGGCAAGATTGCTTGAACCATTGCAAGAAGCTGACATTATGGTTTTAGCATTACCTGGCAACCACGAGATTTACAATGGTTGGGCGCGAGCATTTAAAGGTGAAAAGGAATACTACGCAGATCAAATCAGTCCTGAGGATTTTCAAACGATTTTTACTGAAGGTTACGAAAAATCCAACAGTATCGACAAGTCTTCCCTTAGCTACAGCATTCAGTTAAACGACAAGTATCGTCTCTTTTTGCTCGATTCATGTATCTACGATTCTGAGGTTAATTGGGATGACCCTACTACGAATGGTGAGTTGAAACCGGCTACTCTAACTTGGTTGGAGGAGCAGTTAACCCTGACGAAAGAAGCGGAGCAAGTACCACTGGTCTTTTTGCACCATAACTTGTTTGGTCATAATGAACTCTTACAAGACGGTTATGTTCTCGACAACGCCTCTGAGACTGTCGCTTTGTTGGAACGCTTCAACGTGCCAGCCGTTTTCTCTGGTCATATCCACATTCAAGACATTAACGAAGGGAATGATTCGCTTTATGAAGCAGTCACTGGGTCTTATTCAACGGCAGAATTAGGCTACGGCGTCCTTTCTCTTTCTGACAAGGAAATCAACTATGAAGCTCGGCAGATTGATCTCGATGCTTGGGCGGCTGAAACGAAGCAAACTGATGAACAGTTGCTGAACTATCAAAACTACCAGAAAAGTATTTTTGAAAAAGACACCGACCAACTGGTCCGTGACCAATTGTCCGCAGTGTCTGAACTGTCAGATGCCCAGATGACAAAACTTTGCACGTTTGTCACGAAGTTGAACACTGCCCTTTTTACTGGCAATGATACTTACTCAGCCGAAGAAAAAGCTGCCATCAAAGACTCCGAGGAGTATCAGTGGTTAGCGACCTATTCTTACTTTTTGAAGCAATATGTCGATTCAATGCTGGACGATCAAACCGATGATCGCAAGCTGACGATCCCCCTCACAGCAGAATAAAGCTAAAAAGTGTCTTCTTCCTTTCTTTTAGGAAAAAGACACTTTTTTCTTTTCTAATGAACGATAGCCCTCTCGTTTGGGTAAACGAGAAGGCTATCTGACGAGTCAATATTTATTCTTTGAAAGTGCAGCATACTATTACTACTATTATTTATTTCTCATTTAAACGATACAATCCCTAACCTCTATTGTATCCTTGTAACTCTGAAGTTACGCCAGGTTTGAATAAATTTCTTCAAAACAAGTAACGTGTGGTACAAAAATATTTGTCGCTTATCAATAACTATACCACACAACAAGGCGCCGACGGAAGTAAACTAGCTTATTCTTAATCATTACTTAAACAAAAGGTATTGTTTTCAAACAGTGTTGCTCCTTTAAGAATTCTACGTGAAGCGATCAACCTTCCTGTCATGCATATCTGCTAACCATTCCTATAAGGGAATTCCTTTTATTCAATAGGCAAGTCGTGCTGTTTTAAGAAAGATAATTTATCCCAGTAGCCTCTTTGAAATAAAATTTTATCATTTACTATTTGAAAAAAACCGCAGCCTCTCAAACCTAAGGGGTCACGCCACTCTAAAATTGCCCATTGTCCATCTTCGAAAATGTTCTCAACGATACAAACCATGTTTGCGTTAGAAAAATCTTGCTCAAACATCTGCTTGATCGCTTCTTTCCCAACAACTGGCTCATTGGCAACCTGGTGGTTTATTGCATTCTCATCATATAATTCTGAAATACATCCTACATCTGCCTGATTAAACGCATCAACCCATTGGCAAAGTATTTCTTTTGGCTTCATATAAATCCCCCTCGAAATGTAATCATCTTTGTTCCAATCGCAATAAAAAAGCAGCTAATTTGTACCAATATATTCTACTTTTACAATTCATTCAAGACAATATCGATGAGACGAATAAGAAATATCGATCTTTCACATCGATTACTCTTGTATAAGTACGGGGTACCATATATTGAATCGTAGCATGTTTTGCTTTACCTGTTTCTTTATTCCATTCACATGAGTCATGCCATTTGAATCACTAGTAATCATTGCTTTTAATGGTAGCAACGCCACTAAACCTATTCAACCACTTTATTAATTTATTGAATACGGTATACAGCCCCTCTTTCTTTTTATACGCTTATCATCGAATGAGAAATCATAGGTAAGTAAACCGCGACGCTTAGGGCTAGTTGAATAGTGAAATCAAAGATGTACTATTTACCATGTCAGGTCCTCAAAACCTGCAACTATTCTCTTGTAGCAGATCATCAACACCCGATCCATTTCAATATTTATATAAAATAAAACAAAAAAAGCGAGAACCCAATGGATTCTCGCTTGTTAACGTCAATTAACCTTTAACGATGTTTGTTGCTTGTAAGCCACGTTGGCCTTCTTCAACGTCGAAAGTCACTGCTTGACCTTCTTCTAAAGTTTTGAAGCCGTCGCCTTGGATAGCTGAGAAGTGAGCAAATACATCATTGCCGTCTTCACCTGTAATAAATCCAAAACCTTTATCTGCATTAAACCATTTTACTGTACCGTTATTCATAAACGTATACCTCCATATTACACATCGACTGTGTTTATTTGTTTGTAATAGAAAATGATGTGTAATTGAAGTGTGTATCAATAGAAAAGATAAACAAGTATTAACATATCAGAACTTTACCTATTCATCATAGCATGGTTAAAATAAAATAGCAAATAAAGTTGGCTTTTTTTCTTGATAAAAAGCTAAATTGTTAAGAAACCTTATGATTAAGCCTAGCAATTGCTTTATCTGGAAGAATCAAAAATCAAAGAGTTGCGCCGTTTGAAGCAATTACTTTTTTGTACCAATCAAATGACGCTTTCTTGATGCGTTTCTTTGTGCCATTGCCTTCATCGTCTTGGTCAACATAGATAAAGCCATAACGTTTCGACATTTGTGAGGTTGAGGCACTAATGATATCGATACAGCCCCATGCCGTATAGCCAAAGACCTCGACGCCATCATGCAACGCTTCATTGATTTGTTCAATATGCTGACGCAGATAGTCGATTCGATAAAAATCATCGATGGTGCCATCTTCGTTTACGACATCTTCTGCTCCCAAACCGTTTTCGGCAATAAACAAAGGTTTTTGGTAGCGGTCATAGAGTTGATTCAATGCTGTTCGCAACCCTTTGGGATCGATCTGCCAGCCCCATTTACTGCTTGGCAAATAGGGATTTTTAATCCCACCAGTGATCAGATTCCCAACAGCACTTTCCAATCGTTCTGGATGTGCGCTGACTGCACTGGACATATAGTAACTAAAGGAAACAAAATCAACAGGGTTTTCTCGGATGACTTCTAAGTCTCCTGGTTCGATCACCAATTCCACTCCTTTTTCTTCAAACATGCGGTTGGCATATGCTGGATAATAGCCTCTTGCCTGCACATCACTGAAAAAGAGTGAGGTACGTTGACTTTCAACTGTTTTTTGGACATCGTCTGGATCACAGCTGTACGGCGTTAATAATTGATAGCTGATCATGCAGCCGACCTTGGCATCGGGAATCAATCGATGGCAATAGTCAGTCACGATTGCGCTGGCGACAAATTGATGGTGCGCCCCTTGGTACTTGTCTTGTTCAATATTAGGATGACCTTCTTCAATGATCCCGACACTAACATATGGATGGTGTTTGACACAATTGATTTCATTAAAAGTCACCCAGTATTTGACTTTCTTTTGGTATCGCTCAATCACCGTCTTGGCAAAACGGACGTAAAAGTCGATCACTTGCCGGTTTGGCCATCCTCCATACTCAGTCACTAAATACAAAGGCATCTCATAATGGGATAGTGATACCACTGGTTCGATCCCATACTTCAAACACTCATCAAAGACTGCGTCGTAAAATGCCAATCCAGCTTCGTTTGGCTCTACCTCATCCCCCTTTGGAAAGATCCGTGTCCAGGCAATTGACATCCGATAGGCTTTGAAGCCCATCTCAGCAAATAAACGAATATCTTCTTTAAAGTGATGATAAAAATCGATTCCCTGTCTTTTCGGATAGTATTTCGTGCTGTTTGGATCCTGTGCTTCTGCAACTTGCTGATGAGTCATCATATGCCATTGGTCAGTCCATCGTTCTTTCGGCATTGAGGAATCGAATAGATAGACATCAGAAACCGACAAGCCTTTTCCATCGATTCCAGAACCTCCTTCAACTTGGTTGGCAGCTGTTGCTCCTCCCCAGAGGAAATCTTTTGGAAAATAACTTTTCATTTTACTTGCCGCCTTTCAAAAATGATTCGTACGCCAACGCTTCCCCATTCGTGGCGATCACTTGCTGATAATACGCAAAACTAGCTTTTTTCTTGCGGGAAAGATCTCCGCTACCATCATTTTGCTTATCAACATAGATAAAGCCGTATCGTTTTTCCATCTCTCCTGTCCCCGCAGAAACGATATCGATCGGTCCCCACCATGTATAGCCTAGAATCGTTGCGCCATCTTTGATCGATTCCGCCATTGCTTCTACATGGTCTTTCAAATAGGCCATCCGTTCTTCATCGACGATCGATCCATCTTCATTGACAACATCCTTTAAACCAATTCCATTTTCAACGATAAATAATGGTTTTTGATAGCGATCAGTCAATTCGCTGCAAACATAGCGTAATGCCAGCGGATCGATCGGCCATCCCCAAGCAGTTTCTTTTAGGTAAGGATTCTTTTTCCCTAGTAATCCGCCAGTATTGCCTAAAATTTTCATGCCTGCTTCATGCAATGAGCTGCGGTAAAAACTAAAGCCTAAATAATCGCAGGTCCCCGCTTTAATGATCGCTAGATCTTCTTCTGTAATGTCCAGCAACAGATGATTATCCTTCACGATGCGGTCGAAGTATTCCGGATAGGCTCCTCGCAATTGCACATCACTATAGAACAAGGAACGACGGCGCAGTTGATACGATTCAAAAACATCTTGCGGGTTGCACGTCGCAGGGTAAATCGGGCTCAGTGACAGCATACAGCCAATCTGATTGTTTTCATCTACTGCCTTCCCATTCAGAACTGCTTTGGCACTTGCAACAAACATATTATGACTTGCTTGATAAAGTGCCTGTAATTTTTCTTCTTCAGTCTCGAAAGAAAACACATCGATACCTGCTGCGAGTAACGGGATCGTATGGGTATGGTTGATTTCATTGAAAGTCATCCAATATTTCACTTTCCCTTTGTAGCGTGCAAAAACCACTTTTGTATACCGATCAAAAAAATCGATCAGTGCACGATTTTGCCAACCACCATATTTCGTCACCAAATGCAGTGGCGTCTCAAAATGAGCTAATGTAACAACTGGTTGGATCCCTTTTTCATTCAAGGCATCAAATAAATCATCATAAAATTGTAAACCTGCTTCATTGGGTTCCGTCTCATCCCCATTCGGAAAAATGCGACTCCAAGCAATTGAGGTACGCAAACACTTCAAGCCCATTTCCGCAAACAGTTCAATGTCTTCTGGGTACCGATGATAAAAGTCGATGGCTTCATGGCTCGGATAAAAGTTATCCTCTTCAAGCTGCAGTGAAACTTGCTCAATACGTTTTTCACCAACTGGTAAAATATCTGCTACACTTAATCCTTTTCCTCCTTCCAAATAAGCTCCTTCGGCTTGATTTGCGGCGATCGCGCCGCCCCATAGGAAATTTTTTGGAAATACACTCATGAAATCGCTCCTTTTAATAAATCATTTGCTACCAAAGCGGTAACGTCTTTTTTCGCTTGATCCACAACTGTCAATGCATCTTCTTTGATCACACTGGTAAAGACCAACATGGTTGTCGGATCATATCCTTTTTCAATAATTTTTGCTAAGTCAAAGGTGCCAATTTTTTGCCCCTTCACGACTTGATCCCCTTGTTTCACCGAAATCTCAAACACGCCTTTTGCTAAATCAACCGTGTCTAAGCCGATATGAACCAACACTTCCGTCCCAGCAGCTGATTGGATCCCAAAAGCATGTCCAGTTGGAAAAACTGTCACAACCGTACCAGTAAGTGGCGCATAAATATCGCCGGCTGATGGATAAACGGCTAACCCATCCCCCATTGCTCGAGAAGAAAATACTTCATCTTTGACATCATCAAGCGTGATCGCTTCACCAGCAACTGGTGTCATCACTTGCAGCCCTGCACCTTCTTCTAAAACAGGTTCTACCGTTTCTTCAAATCCTAATACATAGGTCAAAATAGCAGTACCGAAGAACGCAAAGGCAATGCCGATCAAATAGTACACAAAGGTGTCCCCAAAGAAAGCTGGCAATGTCGTCAATGCTGGGAAAACATAGACGATGGCCTTGGTTTGCATCATTCCCATAAACGCACCAGCAAGGGCACCAACGATGGTTTGAGCAATCAACGGCTTTTTAAATTTTACCGAAAGTCCATAGACGATTGGCTCTGTAATTCCTCCAAGCAATGCTGGAAGCAAAGAAGATAGCGCCAGGCCTTTGGTTTCTTTTCTGCGAGAGCGTAAAAACACACCTAAAGCAACCCCAGCACTCGCAAATGTTGCTGCTGCGATCATCGGGCGCAGCGTATCATAGCCATATACCGCTAGGTTATTGACCATAATCGGTACAACTCCCCAATGGATCCCGATCATTACTAAGAATGTCCAACCGCCACCGATCAACAAGCCAGCCAACAGCCCGCTCTTGTCGCTGATAAAGTTCATGGCATTGCCTAAACCGTCCCCAAGCATTACACCGACCGGTCCAATGATCAAAACGGTCAAAGGCACCATGATCAAAAGAGCTACTAGTGATAGAGCAAAAATCTCGATACTCTTAGGAATGATCCGTTTGAGTAGTCGTTCCAAGTGCGAGTAGATATAGATCGAAACGATCGCTGGAATCACGGTACCCGAATACCCCATCAACACAGCTGGGATGCCAAAGAAATCGACCGTCACACCGTTTTCCGTCACCATTGCTGTAAAATTCGGCTCCAGCAACGCCCCAACGATTGCTAAAGCAATAAACATATTGACTTTGAAAATCCGCGCTGCACTGATCGCTAAAAATAAAGGCAAGAAATAAAAGACACTATTGCCAGCAGCAGCTAATATTTTATAGGTGCTTCCTTCCGCATCCATCAAATGATAGGTTGTAAAAACAACTAGCAAAGCTTTCAACATCCCTGCCCCTGCAAGCGCAACAATGATTGGATTAAAGATCGCAGACAATACATTGAAGAATCGGATAAATACATTGCCTTGTTTTTCTGTTGATTCTTCGGCATCCCCATCACTTTCCAAAGCATTTTGGATCGAATACTTACTCATGATCGTTTGAAAAACATCCGCTACATGATTACCGATCACGACTTGAAACTGGCCATTTCCTTCAATGACAGACAATACCCCATCAAGCTGCTGAATCTTATCCTTATTTTTTCGTGCCAACTCGACATCTTTCAACTTAAAACGCAATCTAGTGATGCAATGATACAGGCTAACGATATTTTGTTCCCCACCGACCTGTGCTATAATTTCACTAGCAAGTTTTGAATAATCTTTTGCCAAATGACTCACTCCCGTGTTTGATTTATAAAGCGCTTTATGGCGTTACTATAGCAGATTTTTTTCTCTCACCTGCGAAAGTTCGCAATTTGGAAACTGCTTACAAGAAAGGAAAGAAAATGGGCCTCTTAATCATTCGTTTATTGAATCTTTTAAATAATGCACCCACTGATTCCACCAACTACTATATCGGTTTGACCATGATCAACCATTATGATCAGATCCAAACTCTAAGCATTGGTGAATTCGCTGCTCTTTGCCATGTGTCAAAGTCAACCGTTTCAAAATTCGCTCGCACCTTGGGCTTTGATGATTATGGCGATCTAAAAGACAACGCTGCCTTTATCGAAAACCGCTTCAACAATCCCCTGAATTATCGTTCGAATATTTTGTCTGCCTTAGAGCAAGAGGGCGTAGACTCCTATTTTGACGCAGTTGTACAAGACATCGATTATCTGCGTCATCATCTTGATCTGCCAGCCATCGAACGGGTCGCAAAAGCCATTGTGACGCATAAAAATGTCTTTGCTTTTGGAATTTTATTCTCAGAATCGGCTGCTATTGATTTCCAGATCAAACTAGCATACAACGGCAAGTTCATTCGGACCTTCCAAGACGATCTTGTACAGGAAGAAATCATCAAGACCGCTGATGAAGAATCGCTGTTTATCATTTTTACCAACTCCGGTGACTACCTAACGAAACAGCAAATTCGAAATGGAACACCACGGAAAGATTTCTTCGATCGAACCAAAGCCAAAGTCATCGTGATCACCGCTAATCCACAGATCTCGGAACTGCCCTTTGTCCAAGAAGCAATCATCTTCCCTCATCAAACCCATTTTCAAACCCATGCTTTTATGTATCAGTTCATCATGGATTTGATCGTATCGAAGTTCAAGCAGTTGACGGATCGAAAGCGCATGTAGCACAAAAAACACACGCACAGCCGATAGCGGAAAGAAGCTTCCGCTCACATGACTGGACGTGTGTTTGTTTTTTATAGGAAAAATCTGCTTATTTGTTGCCCGTTTCGCTACCTCTCATACGGTTCGAAGCTAAAACAAATGGTGAATAGATCAAAAAGGCTAGCACCAAAATAACTACTTGAACCAAAATGGCCGCAAAACTTTGATAACCTACAAACGCATTGACAAATAAGGGCAATCCAAACGGCACTTCCACACTAGCTGCTGGAATAATCTGGGTCACTGTAGCAATGTAAGCAACAACGGTAGCCATCAATTGCGAAAGGATAAATGGAATCGCAAAAATTGGATTCATAACGATCGGTAATCCATAGACTAACGGTTCATTTATACCGAAAATCCCTGGAATCAAAGCTAGTTTTGAAATGAGTTTTTGATCTTCCCTTTTTGAAAAAACCAGTAAAGAGAGAATCAAGGCAATCGTCACTCCAGCCCCACCCATTACCACATATACTCGAAAGAATGTCATGGTCAATGGATTTGTCGCAGCTTCTCCTGCTTGAACTTGCGCAATATTGTCTGCAAGACCTGCTAACGCCAATGGACTTAAGATAGGCATGATCACCATATTGCCATGCAGACCAAAGACCCAAAAAATGGCTGAAGCAAAAGCCAATAAAATGATTCCAACAGGACCGTTTTGCATCACTTTTTGCATCGGTACTTGCAATGTATTATAGATAATGTCACTTAAATAATTGCCCGTCCAATTGAAAATAACGGTACTAATAATTGAAAATACTAGAAGAACGAGTAGTACTGGTATCAAAGAATTAAAAGACCGAGCAATTCCGCTTGGTACACTTTCTGGCATTCGGATTTTCAATTTTTCTTTTTTCATTAACCAAGAAAAAAGTTCCACTGAAAGAATAGCAATTAGCATCGCTACAAACAAGCCTTGTGCATTGATACTTGTTGTTGCAATACCACTGGTTAAAATGTCCTCCATTCCTTCCACCACTGTTACGATCGTTTGTGGCACGATCGTCAAAAATGAAACGACTGCTACTAACGCACTATAGTTTTCATCCACACCATTTCTTTGCCCAATAATTTTCCCAATCAAAAAGGCAATGGCAATACTCATCGTCGACATAGTTGCATAATTAATTGCTGTAAAAGCTGGACCGATAGCGCTTAAAAAAGAAAAAGCTGCAAATTGCGCAAGACCGACTTCTTCAGAACAAAGAATGGTGTTAAATAAAGTTGCGAACGAGCCAACAATAATAAATGGCATATAAACGGTAAAGGCTGTTTTAATACTGTAAAGATATTTATTCTGATTGATCGCTTCGGCAGTGTGGCCGATTTTATTCGCAAAAGAATCAAAAAAAGACATGATTTCCCCTCCTACATATCAGCTAGATTTTTATTTTGTTCGATTATTTTTTTGTAATACGCAAAGCTGTCTTTCTTGCGACGCTCAAATGTTCCGTTTCCTTCATTATCAACATCTACGTGGATAAAACCGTATCTTTTATTCATTTCTCCTGTGCCTGCACTTACAATATCTATGATTCCCCACCACGTATAAGCAAGGATTTCACAGCCATCATGGATGGCTTCAGATAAGGCAAGCAAATGATCTCTTAAATAGTTTTGGCGTTCTTTATCAATAATCTTGCCATTAGCGTCTATGTGATCTTCCATGCCGAGGCCATTTTCAGCAATCATTAATGGAATTTGATAGCGATCATACAATTCGTTACAAACATACCGCAATCCCAAAGGATCAATTTGCCAGCCCCAAGGCGAAGTTTCTAAATAGGGATTTTTTTTCCCTTGTGGACCGCCAGTTCCCGTCTTCATCTTTAAATCATGAGAGTAGACTGTCGTTAAGTAGTAACTGAATGCTAAATAGTCACTCGTATAGGATTGAATCGTTTCTAAATCGCCTTTTTCTATTTCAAGATTGATAGATAACTCTTCAAATAATCGTTTAGAATATGCTGGATAGGCACCTCGGATCATCACGTCTGAAAAAAACAAAGATTTTCTGCGAAACTCATAACTACCAAATATATCTTTCGGATTGGGTGTATCAGGGTACACACCACTAAGTGAAAGCATACAGCCCATTTTTGCTTTAGGATTTATCTTCTTCAATGATTTGTTTGCTAAAGAATGGGCAACGAACATATGATGAGCTGCTTGATATTGCGCTTGTGCAGGATTTTCGTCTTCCTCCGTTCTTAAAGCGCCCGCAAACCACGGAATTTTTACAATATTATTGATTTCATTAAAGCTCATCCAATAAGTGACCTTTTTACCATATTCTGAAAAAATCACCTCACAATAATTGAGAAAAAAAGAAATCAGTTGCCGATTTTTCCAGCCACCGTATTCTGTCGCCAAGAATAATGGTGTTTCATAATGAGAGATGGTCACGATTGGTTCGATCTTGGCAGCTATTAGTCCATCAATCAAGCGATGGTAAAAGTCTATTCCTTCTTGGTTCGCTTCTTTCTCATCGCCACGTGGAAAAAGTCGTGCCCAGTTGATTGAAAAACGAAAGCATTGTAGACCCATTTCTTTTAACAAAGCAATGTCTTCTTCAACATGATGATAAAAATCAATTGCCTTGTGGGAAGGATAATAGTGATCTTTTTTTAACTGAGGATCAATCGTCAGTAATCGTTCTTTCCCCACCGGTAAAATGTCGCAGATTCCCAATCCCTTGAGCCCCTCTTGGTAGGCTCCTTCCGCTTGGTTTGCTGCAATGGCTCCGCCAAATAAAAACTTGTCGGGAAATCCTTTGCTCATAACTATCACTCCTCTTTCTTGATAGCTAAAATTTATCATAGAAAAAGAAAAGCACAATTTTATAAAAAGGCTTACAATTTTTGATTTAAAAAGGTTTCACAAAAAATCTGGTACCTTTTAAAGATAGAAATCCATCTATAAAAAGTACCAGAAAAATCAAAAATCATGCAGTTTATCTTTTTGATGTCGAAAATCGAAGGTTTCTTTATTAAATGGCAAACGGAAAGTCCCTTTATAATCTACAGCAATTCTTGAAGTTAACTCAACGATCAGTCCCTCAGTAGTAATCGTTCGACTGGTGACTTTCATTGCAGCACTGTTTTTTTTAAGATGAAAGACTTGCGCATCTTGCTCCGAGAGATTTACAGCTTCAAAACTCGTCAAACTATGAGAGATATAATAACCAGCATCAATCAATAGTTTCTGAATCGAACCTTTCCCCATCTCTTCATCAAAATAAGGAAATACTTTTTTAGGAAAAATCGACTCTTGAATCTCCGTTACCTTTTGATCAAGAATGCGTAAACGCTTCAACTCCCAAACAGATCCAATCAATTGGGCATCAAAGATATTCGCTTCTCTTTTTGTCATTTCTCGTTCTTTTAATAAAAGGACTTTTGATTCTATTTGATTCGATTTTTTTTCAGTTACCGAGCTGTAGATCAAGCTTGGGTTTACTTTTGTCTTCTTGATTAGATAACCTTTTTTAGGGACAGCTTCCAAAACACCTATATCGATCAATTTTTTTAACGCTTTTCTAACAGTATTTCGCGATACTTCATATTTTTCCGCGAGATTTCTTTCTGAAAGAATTTTTTGGGAGGGTTTGCTCTTCTTTTGATAGATTTTGCTTAATAAATCCTCCACAATAAACTCAGCTTTACTCATTCTTTTTTCCTCCTCCCCTTTTCAGACTGTAGCTTCCTTCAAATTTTAGCATTAATCTTTGTCAACAAGCCACCTACGATTTTTTAACCTACAGAAATTTTCCTACCTCCCCCATCTGTGAATTTGAAATTTTTTTAATACTAGGCTGCTATTTATTAAATTTCTCCTCATTTATGTTTTTTGTTTCACAAACTTCACTTCGGTATGGTATAATCATTTTGTTTTTAAGAAAACTATGGGAATACAAAGGAGAAGGAAACATGAAAAAAACTAAAATCACTTTAATCGCTGCATCATTGCTTATGGGAGGCACTCTTTTAGCTGCATGTAGTTCAGATAACGACACAGCTGCAAGCTCATCATCATCAACAGCAGCTTCAACTGCTGCATCAACTGAATCATCAGATGATGTTGTTTCAACTGCTTCTATCAGTGACCAAACTTCAGTCATTGAAAAAGCATTGGGTGCAGATGGTAACTGGATCGTTGCTGTAACTGCTGACATGACATTTGATAACGATGTAACCGTTGATGGCGAATTCCATGATAAAGGCGATGACTCAGCTGATATCTACCGTAAATTTGCATTGTACTCACAAGATGAAGACCGCAACGTAACAGCTGAGTACACAGTAACTGTTCCTAAATTGATCGTTAACTCAGAAAACTTCAACATCGTTCACGGTGTAATCAAAGGTGACGTTGAAGTGAATGCAAACGGCTTTGTATTGAACGGTGCAAAAGTTGAAGGTAACGTAACATTCACTTCAAAAGAATTCCAAGATTCAGCAACACTTGACGAAGATGGCGCTTCTGTAACAGGCGACGTAACAGTTAGCGAATAATCTTTCACTGGATTTCTGTGAAATAGATGAAGAAAAAACGAGGTTGACAAGTTGATCATTGATCCTTGTCAACTTTTTTTTGTTTTTTTATAAACAATTGCATCCGCTCTCATTACTAACATTGTGTAAGTAAGAACAAAGCACAAGAAAAAAACTGGCTTGCTTACGCAAAACCAGCTTCTTCTTTAGGCGCTTATTCTTCAATAACTGCCCACTTGTAATCGTATTGCGCACCGGCACCGTGAGAAACGACCCCTTTTACTTTTGGTGCACGTAAATGAGCTTCAACGTTTTGGTACACAGGGATAACCCCTTGTTGATCCATAATGATTTTCTCTGCATCCAACAAATCTTGCCAGCGGGCATCTGGATTGCCAGCATTTGTCGTGGCAGATGATTTCACTGCTGCATCGTACTCATCGCTTGTCCAACGACCTCGGTTGTATGAATTATCGGTTACAAATAGATCTGTAAAACTGCTGGCATCCGCATAGTCAGCACCCCAGCCACCCATAACGACATCAAAATCACCTGAGTTTGAACGGTCAAGGCGAACAGAGAAAGGTACTGGACTTAGGCTAACTTTCACCCCATCAAGCGTATCTTGAATCGCACTTTGAATATATTCAATGGCTTTTTTGGTTGAGTCTGTGTCAGAGGCCAAAATTTCAAAACTTAAAGAATCGATTCCCAAAGCCTCTTTGGCTTTTTCCCAATGTTCTTTGGCTTTTTCTTGATCGTATTCAATGACACTTTCCGCTTCATCGACAAAATCAGTATTATCAGTTGGGTTAAAGGTCATTCCTTTTGGTATCAATCCTGTGGAAGCCAATGAACCGTCCCCTAAAATCGACGTCACTAATGCATCACGATCGATGGCATAAGAGATTGCTTTACGCAGATCCTCATTGCGGAATGGCGAATCTTCTTCGCGCTGATTCAACTCGATATAGGAAGTACGGGCTAATGGTTCTGAAACAAACGCTTCATCATTGGCCATTTGCTGTGCCAATTCTCCTGTTAAGATGACGTCGTCTGCTTGCCCATCTTGGAATAGATTCAAGGAGGTCGATGATTCTTTTACGACACTAACATTGATGGTATCAAGTTTCACCGTCTCTTTGTCCCAATATTGGTCGTTCTTTTCATATGACCATTCTGTATCGGTTCCTGGCCCATCAAAGCCAGCCAACACAAAGGGTCCATTGTAAACGGCATTGTCGCTCGTTGAAGCATATTGATCGCCGTTGTCTTCTACGACTGCTTGGCTTTGTGGGAAGAAGGATGGAAATGCCAATAAGTATTGGAAGTATGGCGTAGGTGTCGTCAGCGTGATTTCTAATTCATAGTCACTGACTGCTTTGATCCCTAATTCTGAGGCATCTTTTTCACCTGCTGTTATCGCTTCGGCATTGGTTACGGGCGCAAATAAGTACGCATACTCAGAACCTGTTTCCGCACTTACGGTGCGTTGCCAACCAAACACATAATCCGCTGCCGTTACTGTTTCTCCATTTGACCATTTGGCATCTTCTCGTAGTTTCAATTTATAGGTCAGACCATCTTCACTGACTTCCGCTAATTCGGCGGCACCTGCTGGTTCGGGCTTACTATCAGCATCTAAGCGGTACAACCCTTCATACACATTATTTAAAGCACTGAAACTGATCGTATCGGTGGCTAAGGATAGATCGGCACTCGGCATTTCTTGTTGAACCACAACATTAAAAATTTGTTCGGCAGCTGCTGTCCCACTACCACTTGAACTTTCACCTGTACTTGATGTCCCTCCTGTTGAGCAACCTGCTAATACGATTCCACAAACAGCGACGACACCATATCCCCATTTTTTCTTCATCTTACCTACCCCTTATGAAAATCCAAAATTTTCAGAATTATTACAAAACTCTGAATGTAAATAAGATTTTAATAAATATTAATTATAAAAGCAAGCTATTTTTCTCATTTTATTATTATTTATTTTTTATGTTAACACTGCATGTTATTATTTATGACACAAAAACAAAAAACACAAAGCGAAAAAGATCTCACTTTGTGTTTTTTTATCTTTGGATAGAAACGTGGATTACTCCATTTTATAGCTTTGACGCGTCACTTTCCCCTCTCGTACCGTAGCGATAATAGTTGGCACAGCCCCAATCGCCGTAAAGAGATAGACCAGACCTAAGTTCCCGTAATATTGACTCGCTTCCAAATATCCTTCACGAATCAAATCAGGTAAAATACGGAAGGCATAGAAGACATCAACGTCCGTGTAATAATTCGCTACACTGATCGACCAGTCGATACGATTCCCGACATAGACCATGATGATCATGACGATAATACTACTAATAATACCTTTTGTGCTGAGTTTTCCACCTAATAATTCATACCCTTTGATGGCACAGATCGCCATCGCGATCCCAGACAATGCAGCAACATACCCCAGTTGTCCTAATAAAATAATTGCGCCGGCACCAATCAGTGAGCCAAGAAACGCACCCACGGTTCCAGCTAACCAATTTTCTTTTTTCTGCCCTTTTTCCCGTTCTTGCGCAAGGACTGCTTCTTGTTGTTTCTTAAAGCAAGTTTCACAGGCAATGACGGGAGCACCGCCAATAGCATACAGCGAAACCGGCTCAGTGACCGCGCCGCAGAAGGTACAAGCATTTTGGAAGCCTTTCGTCTTCAAAAAATTCGTCAACTGGTCCAACGCAGTACGTAACTTGTCCACGGTTTTCCCTGCAGTCATCGCTCCGCGTAAAGTATAGGCAACTTGATATCCTTGGATCACACAGTCGATGATCTCTTTTGACTCACTTAAAACTTCTTTGACTTCTTCTTGGTTGGGAAGTTCGCCATCTTTGCTAAGTGAAAAATGAGCCACTAGAGAATAACTATTGTTATTCTCTTGAACTAAAAAAAGTTTATAACTATGATACGTTCCATAAATCACCCCAGTGGAAGTATCAACGGAGAGCCCCAACGGCTCGGCAAATTTGGTCAATGTCTTCTCGATCTTCTTATTCATTTTTCTCCTTCTTTCCAACAAACACTTACCTTTTTAGGTATAGCTAAAAGTTTAAGGAGAGTAGAAATGAAAGTCAATCAATTTGTTCAAAAAACCTAGTTTTTTTATCTATTCTGTGACAAATCGCCGCAACGCATCAGCAACCCCATGGTCTGTATTGCTAGTCGTCACAAAATCAGCTTTTGCTTTGACCAATTCGGGCGCATTCTCCATCGCAACACCAATACCAGCTGAAGCAATCATTGGCAGGTCGTTAAAATTATCGCCAATCGCTAAGGTTTGCGCCAGCGGCACTTGAAAATAGGCCGCCAATTCATTTAGCGCCTTATCTTTTCCCACAGCTTGATGAGTGACTTCCAAATAATTCTCTTTGGATAAGTAAAAGGCGCTTTCTAAAAATCCAGCTTTCTGGCAGGCAGCATGAAGCGCTTGGATTTCTGCCGTTGTGCCGATCAAAAGAAACTTATGAACCTCAAAAGCTTCTTGTGCCAACAGTTGTTCTAATGAAGTTTCTACAGGAGTCTCTTTGGTGATCGCCGCTTCTGCTCGTGCCCATTGGTCCACTCTTTCGCAATACCACTGATCACCAGAGTAGACATTGATGGAAACACTAGGAAAATCAGCTTTGATGCGCGCAACCAAAGTTTTTGCTTCTGCTTTTTTGACCTCACGACTGAAAATCGGTACCAGTGTGCCCTTTTGATCGTACCCTCCAATCAGGGCACCGTTGTAACAAGCCAAGGGCCAGTCTTCTATCCCTAATTCTTGAGCTATCGGTAGCATTCCTTTCGGGGAGCGAGCGGAAGCCAAAACAAAAGGAATCACTTGCTGCTTCAATCGTTTGATTTCTTCAATCAAATCCAGATCGATTTGATGCTTATGATCCAAGATCGTCCCATCAATATCACTTAAAATAAACCCTATCTGCTTTTTTTCCAAATAAACCATCCTTTCCCATTCCCCATCCTTTTTACGAAAGCGGATTGAGCCATCGCTTTCGACCAAAATAAGCGCCGTTTCCATAAAACGAAAACAGCTTCCTTGACCTTCTTTGCTTCCAGTTTACCATACTAGCCAATGAAAAAAGAGTGCATCGCTGCACTCTTAGGAAGTATAGATATAAAACTCGATTTCCTTCTTGATCGGTTTTTTGATCCAGCGTTTCACAGCAGCTGCCCGCTTCAAGCCCATATGCTCGTAAAAACCGTAATTACAGGTGGTATCGGTATAAAGGAAAAACGGAGCCGTTTTTTCCTGCTGGACCATCGCTAAAAAGGAAGTAAACAGCTGCTTCCCTACACCCAATCCTTGTGTTTTGGGACTAACGGCAAACAAACCAACTTCGGTCTGAAAAGGAGTTTGTAAGTCTTTCAACATCGCTTGATTTAACTCAGCCACCTCTTTGGCATAATGCAGCAGCGTATTTCTCCCTTCTTTCGTAAGCAGTAAGCAGCCAGCATGCCAAATCGTTTTCCCCCAATAGCGCGCTGGATGAAGCTTCTTCCCTCTCTTACTATCTGCTAATAAGATACCGACAGCTTCACCATTTAAAAGAGCCACCCGCGAATAGGTCGCACGAGCAAGTTCATAACACAAAAAGACATGAGCAAAGTGCTTGGCGGTCTTCTTGTCAAATTGCTTGTCGTAGTTCCAGCTATCAATAATTACTTGCACAAGCGCAGGCAGATCTTCTCGTTTAAATGGTCGATACGTTACTTTTTTATTCATTCTATCTTCCTCCCAGTAGTTGACTATCCTTAGTATAAAGTTTACAGTAACTGTAAAGTCAAGGAGGAACGCCATGAAAACCAAATTAAAAGTATCGGAAATGGCACGCTTCGCGCGGATCAATCCTCGGACACTCCACTATTATGACGAGATTGGGCTATTTCAACCAAACAGCAAAGACGAGAACGGGTATCGGTATTATTCCCTTGATCAACTTTTGGATCTCGGATTGATCCTGTCAATGAAAGAATTATCGATGCCCTTAAAAGAGATCCAAACAGCGCTGCAGGGGGATGCCGAGACCATGAGAAACTTATTGGAAGCCAAGCGGCAAACCATCGATGAAAAAATTCAGCAGTTGACTAACATCAAAAAAATCATCGAACGAAAAGCTGCGGATTTGCGCCTGGCTGCAGAAAAAACTTCCCCCTTCACCTTGAAGGAACAGCCAGAGGAATATTTCTCCCTCAGTCCTAGATTAAACGGCAGCTCCATCCCAGAGATGATCACCCAAGCCTACGATCTTTTGATGGTACAGCCTTATCTATTCTCGAATAACGAGTACGGTTTTATGATTCGGACGAACAAAGACGATACGCAAGACATCGACTACGTTTACGTGCGGCAAGAAGAGCCGCAAGGGACTTCCTTCGTGAAACCAGCAGGATGCTATTTAACCGCCATTTATCAGGGGGATGACGAAGGATTGAAGCAGTTCTATCAAAAACTCAAGCAGCTGATTGCGACGCACCAATGGCAAATCGATGACTACTTCTATGAACGATCGATCCACGAAACGACCCTTAGCAACGAGCAAGCTTATTTGACAGAGATCCAAGTTCGGATTTTATCTGAGGAATAATGATTCGTTCAAACTGCGCTAAAAAGCAAATAAAAAACGCAACGACAACGAGCAGCTTCTTTCGCCTCGTTGTCGTTGCGTTTTATTTAAATCAAATGGTTTTCTTTCAACAGATCGCCAATGTAGGTATGTTCGGTTTTCTTAACGAAGCCTTCCAAGAGTTTCCGTTCGATAAACGGCAGCTCCATTTCCGTAATTTTTTTCTTATCGGTCAGATAATAGACAGCTTTGGCCAAAGTACGTAGATCATAAGCGGAAGCAAACACTTCTGGTACCCCACGTTCCACAGCTAATAGCTGATAAACAGCCTCCATTGCAGTCCGAACGGAATATTCTGTTGTAAAAACAGTGTCTCGTTCAGTCTCTGCGAAATTACCGATAAAAGCTAAGTTTTTGGAGCCATTTGGAATAACCAATGGCCGATCCCCTGGTTCACGCAGCATGAAGTAAGAAGTGATAAACGGCATGTAGACTGGAACTGCCACACTTGATTCTTTTGAAATGCGTTGGATTTCTGCTTCTGGCACGCCTAAATGGTAAAGCAGTTCTTGCACGATTTCTTGTCCAGAACATTGTTCAATTGGTTTTTTGATGTAGTTCCCTGGTGTATTTGACAACAAGCCATACACCCATGTGATCGTTTGTTGGTCTTTTTGTTCTTTAAAGTGCGGTTGGCGATGGGTCGCAAAGCTCATCATCCAATTGGAATCTTTGATGGTGATGATCCCGCCAGTGACGATTCTGCCTGTTCGCAACTTGCGATGGGTCAATTTTTCTAAATAAGGTTCCACATCAAAATTTTGCCAAGTCACGGTTGCCGAAACAAACCAGCTTTCTTCAGGTAAGTTTTCATAAAAGACTTCTGGATGACCAAACTCAGGCGATTGCGCCGCCAAGTTTTTCCATAAACGCCAGCTGCCACCAGGTGCTTTTGAGATAGGCGCTGGAGTATAATGGTCCCCTTGCGTGGAACTTTCAGTGATCGATCCGTTGGTAACAAAGACCAAGTCATCTTCTGATAAAGGAATTTCTTCGATTGCTCCCGCTTTTTCCAGCACAAGTTTTTGAGCAACTTTTTCCTCGCCCACGATCCGAACATCGATATTGCTGACGGTGCATTCATATTGGAAGTCAACTCCTTGTTCTTCCAAATAAGCAAGTAGTGGTTTGACCAATGACTCATATTGGTTGTAACGGGTAAATTTTAACGCAGTAAAATCAGGCAAGCCATCGATATGGTGCACAAAACGCAACACATAGCGGCGCATTTCAATCGCCGAATGCCATTTTTCAAAGGCGAACATCGTACACCAGTATAGCCAAAAATTAGATTCAAAGAATTCTTCGCCAAAAACATCTTCGATTTTTTTCCCGATCAATTGATCTTCTGAAGTCATAAATAATTGGGTTAATTCTTTTTGTGCTGTAGCAGACAAGGTAAATTCTCCATCATCTGCTGCTCGTTGGCCTCGATTGTGGATAATCCGACAGTTAGACGAATTTGGATCATCGTGGTCCAACCAGTAAAACTCATCTAGCACCGAAGCATCTTCCACCTCCAAAGATGGAATCGAGCGAAATAGATCCCACAGGCACTCAAAATGATTTTCCATTTCGCGACCGCCGCGGGTCACAAATCCATCATGGGGAATGAATTTTCCGTCTAATGAACCGCCTGATAAAGAAAGTTCTTCAAGGACGTGGATTTTCTCACCCGCCATATGGCCGTCACGGATCAAGAAGACTGCCGCAGCAAGTCCTGCTAATCCCCCACCAACAATATAGGCTTCTTTCTTTTCGACATCTTTCGGTTTTCTGCTTCTTGCAAAAGCTTCGTAATTTCCGTTCGTATATCTCATGTAGATCCCTCCTAATATTGGTACGTTTTTATGGTATCAGTAACTATTTTTTTTGACAAAAATTTGTACTAGTAAAAACAAGTGATTTTGACAAATCGGCCTTTTTGTCAAAAAAACAGGGCAAAGGCCCACCTTTTAAAAAGATCTGCGCCCAACCCAAAAAGCGCCCCTAAGAAAACTGATAGCAGCTTTCTTAGGGGCGTTTCTAACAAAGGACAAACCCTTTGCCTATTCAATGAAACATTTATTTCACTCGTAGAGCGAAGCTAGCAGTCGAAAAGCCTGATTGTGCTTCAGTGACTGTATAACCCGTGCTTGGCGCATGGATATAGCTTGTATTACTGGTAGCGATCGCTACGTGGTAGGTATTCCCTTTTTGACCCCAGAACAGCAAGTCGCCAGCTTGTGCTTGCGAGACAGGAATGATCGTCCCTGCGCTTTCTTGTGGGACTGTCCAATCACCGATGTTTTTGCCCGTCACTTTTAAGAAGACGTAGCGTGTAAACCCAGAACAGTCGAAGACATCTGGTCCTTTGCCTCCCCATTGATAAGGAGTGCCGATATGTTTTCTAGCTTCTGCAACGATCGCTGCTCCGTTCACGCTCATCGGAACATTGGTATTGCCTGCGTTGTTATTGTTGCCAGGAGTCGTTGCACTGACTTCTTTGACATACGCTGCAGATACCCAGCCACCCGTTGATAACTTATACCAAGTGGCATTGCCATTGACTGATGTGCCTTGTTTTTGAGCGACTGCTTTGAAGGTGGCATTGCTGCCCAAACTGCTGACTACACTTGCAGAAGTCGATGCATTTGAGCGGACATTCATACCAGTGGTTGTTTGGAACGTTTTATTGATGGCTTGCTCACTCGCATTGCTTGAGCCGTTTGATGAACCGGTGTTGCTTGAACCTGTGTTTGAATTATTGTTATTACTTGTATTTCCAGAACTAGACGTGACGTCACGTACATATGCCGCTGTGATCCAGCCACCAGTCGATACTTTGTACCAAACATTGGTGCCGCCAACGGATGTGCCATTTTTCTGGGCAACGACCTTCACCGTCGTGCTGTTGCTTAGGCTGCCAACCACACTCCCGCTTGTTGAGGCACTCGAACGGACATTCAATGCCGCTGTTGTTTTCACGTTCTTGCTGATAGCCGTTTCTGCAGAAACACTTGTGTTGCCGCCAGAAGAACTATTGCCTGTCGAGCTGCTGGAAACATCTTTGACATAGGCCGCCGTGATCCAACCGCCTGTGGACAATTTGTACCAAGTGGTCGTGCCATTCACCGACGTTCCACTCTTTTGTGCAACGACTTTCACCGTCGCATTGCTGCCTAGTCCACGTACGACACTAGAACTAGTCGTTGCATTTGAACGGACGTTCAATGCAGTAGTCGTTTTCACTGATTTCGAAATTGCTTTTTCCGATGAAGACGACGACGAATTGGACGAGCCAGTATTGGCAGAAGAAGAGCCTGAGGTGCTTTTCACATAAGCACCTGAGATCCAGCCGCCTGTTGATAGCTTATACCATGTTGTATTGCCATTCACTGAGGTACCGTTCTTTTGAGCCACCGCAGTGATTGTTGTATTTGCTCCTACGCCACTTACGATAGAGGCACTTGTTGAAGCATTTGAACGAACATTCAGTGAAGCTGTTGTTTTAAATTGTCGATTGATCGCCGTTTCAGCTGACGATCTGGCAAGAGTAGCAGTTGTGTTGGTTGATGACGAAGCGTTTGTCGTTTCGGTCGCATGAGCAAGAGACGTAAAGACACCTGAAGTCGATGCTAACGCTGCTGTGATACCCAAGCCTTTTTGTACAAAAAGGGACCGTTTTTGTTTCACTAAACGCTTACGTTTGATTTTCCGAGATTCCAATAAAACACCCCCTGTACCCCATTTTAACAAAAATTAATATTTTTTGATATTGTTTTCGTTTTGTATTTTTTTACTTTACGTTTAATAAAACGTGTCATTTATTTTCCTGCGTTATTCTTTTTGATCACTTTCTCTTTGGTGTTGCTAAATGGCACTCTATTTACAAAGATTTTTATAAACTAGAGAAAAACGCTATTTCATTCAACGTTATTTTAATTCGCGAATAAAAACAGGATTTTTTTTGCAAACAAACCCACTTTTTGAAAAACAAGACTGTTATTTGAATAACATTTCTTTCCTGATCCCCTTTTTCAAAAATCGATACTAAAACCACCCATTTATCATTCCTTTTTTACACGAGGGATTCTGTGAAAAAATTGTTTCAAAAAGAACGCTGCTTTCACCTGTGTGATCGACGCTTAGATGAAATCCTGTTACGTCGCTTCCAACCGGATGCGAATTTCTTAATAGAGAAGTCCCTCATCTCTGCAAAAGAAATATTTTCACAATGTATTTTACAAGAAAGATTATAACACCAAGGAGAAAACCAAGGATTTGCATAAGTTTGTGAAATCATGCTATACTTAAAAAAAGGAAGAGGTGACCGAGTATGAAAACAAAGACGAAAGAAAAAGTGTATGCTGAACGACAACATAACTATAAAACGAAAAAAGAAGAGATTTTCAAAAAAGCCCTAGATTCCGTACCGACCACAGACAAGAAAAAAGAAGAACAGAAAAAGAAAGCGTAGACTCCTGCGTTTTCTTTTTCTGTTGATTTATAAAAAAGACGAGACTTCACCGATTTTGGCGAATCTCGTCTTTTTTGACGATTACTATTTTTGTCTAAAAAATACTTAGTCCGATCACTTTTTTTGAACTTTGTTGGGTTCGATATAGATTGTAGGATTCCCCAATGCAGAGTGGGAATCCATGAAAGCTAAGATTATTATAGCGATAAAATTTTCATGCCAGCTCTTCACCATTGGTCGCTATCACTTTTTGATACCAATAAAAAGAGTCTTTACGAATTCTTTCCAAGGTTCCTTTTCCATCATCATCAAGATCCACGTATATAAACCCATAACGCTTCGACATTTCACTTGTACTAGCACTGACTAAGTCGATGCATCCCCAAGGAGTATAGCCCATCACCTCAACTCCTTCTTGAATCGCTAAACCGATTTGCTCGATATGGTCACGCAAATAATCGATTCGATACGCATCGTGAATCCGTTTATCCTCTGTCACCACATCTTCAGCACCTAAACCATTCTCAACGATAAAGAGAGGGACTTGATAACGCTGATACATTTTTTTCATGGTGATTCGTAAACCTACTGGATCGATCTGCCAGCCCCAATCACTTGCTTTTAAGTAAGGATTCTTGATGGATCCAAAAAGATTCCCGCCAGTTTCTTCTTTTGATTCTCCTACAACCATTGACATATAATAACTAAAGGAAAGAAAATCCACTGTTCCTTCTCTCAAAATATCACGATCGCCTTCCTGAACGTCGATCACAATTCCATTCTCTTCAAAAAATGAATCCATATATGCTGGATATTCTCCACGTATTTGAACGTCAGTATAAAAGAAATTCATTTCATCTGCTTTTACAGAAGCCAAAACATCTTGCGGATTACATGTTTCAGGATATGCCTCCATTCGAGCCAACATACAACCGATTTTGGCATCTGGGATAATTTCATGGCATTTCTTTACAGTTAAAGCACTTGCAAGAAACTGATGATGTCCTGCTTGATATTGCGCTGCTAACATATTATCAATTCCGTCTGCCAAAATCCCTCCACTCAGATAACCAGTCATCCCAATTATATTGATTTCATTAAACGTCAACCAATATTTGACTTTATCCTTGTAACGGTTAAACAGCGTTTCTGCATAGCGAACAAAATGATCAATGGTATCCCGTGAGAGCCAGCCATTTTGAGTCAGCGCTAAGTGCAATGGGAACTCGTAATGTGAGATCGTCACCAACGGTTCGATTCCATGCTTTAGACACTCATCAAAGACTGCATCGTAAAAGGCTAACCCAGCTTCATTGGGTTCTTGGTCATCGCCATTTGGAAAGATCCTTGGCCAAGAGATTGATAAACGAAATGTTTTAAATCCCATCTCTGCCATAAGCGCGATGTCTTCTTTGTATCGATGATAAAAATCGATACCATGTCTTTTTGGATAATGTCCCTTTTTATCCTTCATAGCAAATTCGACTTGGTCTCTAGTCATAGGTTCCCCTAACAGCATTTGCGTCCGTGCCTCTTTTCCAATGTAAAGGGCAGTATCCGCAGTTGACCATCCTTTTCCATCTTCAAGAAATGCTCCTTCTAATTGATTCGCGGCAGTTGCGCCACCCCATAAAAAATTATCTGGAAATCGTTTATTCATTCTGTTCGCTCCTTTATTCTTGTTCTGCTACTACACCAAATTGTTCCTCTTGTTCCGCCAACTCTTCTTTGGCGATCAATTGTTTTTCATATGCTTTGAAAAATGGATAATAAATTAAGCCTGCAGGAATCAACATTAGATAATCCCAGATAGCATTTTGCCATTTGAGCGTACTAAGATAACTTGCCATCCCCATTGGCAGCAAAGCAGAAATGGAAATCCAACCAGGTGTTAGAAAACCGGTTCGATAGCCAATTAATGTCAGTAACATCACCACAGGAATATTTAGCACATATGGAATACAAATGATAGGATTGTACATAATCGGCATACCAAAAGTCAGCGGTTCATTGATGTTAAACCATCCTGGCACAGCTGCGATTTTTGATATCGCGCTGATTTGTTTCGATTTTGATTTTAAACCCATTAAAGCTAGTGGTAACGTGTTCCCTGTTCCTCCGGCAATTGCCATCCCACCAAACAAAGCCACGGGATAAAAAACGAGTGGCTCGCCTGCAGCAGCAGCAGCGCCATTTGCGGTTGCAGCTTGGATTCCAAGAGGCATAATAATCGGCACTAAGATCATCGTGCCATGAATCCCAAAACACCATAATAACGCTGCAAATACACACATGATAAACATCCCAACGGTGGAAGACAATGCAGACAATGGAATGCCTAAAAGCGCCATAAAACCAGAGGCAATCGTGTAATTGCCGTTGGTAAAGATATCTACCGCAGCACTGCACGCTAAGAAAAAGCAGGCGCTAATTGCTAACGGTACGATCGAGGCAAAGCCATCTTGTAAAAATGGCGGTACTACGTCTGGCATTTTGATGCGAATATTATGATCCGCACAATATTTTTCAATTTGAACAGAAAGGAAGACAACAACAAATCCGATAAACATACCAGTCGATCCTAAGTAAGTCATATCGATACTAGTAACTCCTGCTTCACTGATCATTAACGTGCCAGCAACCAAGAAAAAACAAATCAATGCATCAACTGCATTCATGATGGGCGACTTCATTTTTAAGTTTTTGGCATAATTAAAAGAAAATAGAATGACGACCCATACAGATAAAAGGTCCATTGTGAACTTATAAGGCAGATAAATAATTTCGTAGAGCTGACTTTCCGCAGCGATCACATGAAACATCGTAGGACCTAAAACCGAAACAGTGATTTGAGAGATTGCCCCAACCATAATGATGCCCATCAAAGACATCATACATGCTTGCAAAGCTGCTAGAAACTTATTACTCCCGAGTTTCTGTCCAAAATCTTGTAATTTTATCATCACTGGACTATCAAAAAGTTTTTCCATATTATGATCCACACTCCTTTTATTATTGTGTCTTACTTTTGACCATACAATTTCGTTGCGAGCTTCATAATATTCGAGCAATTTGCCATTGCATAATCAAAAGATGGAATGGCTTCAGTTGGCAAACCAGTATTTTCCACGATTTCTTTCAAACGATAAGAGACCTGTGGTCCCACCATCACTACATCATACTCTTGATAAACATCCTGATATTCCGATAGTCCGACGGCCTTAATGTCTAACTCCATATCATTTTCTTTCCAGTACTTACTCATTTTTTGCATCAAAATACTGGTAGACATACCTCCAGCACAAACCAATAAAATTTTCATCTTCTTCATGAATTTCCCTTCTTTCCATTTTATTTTTGATAGAATCGAATGATTTCTTTGATCAATTCATTGGCTAACATACTTGTCATAAAATGATCCTGTGAGTGTATCAATAGGACATTGATTTCTTGCTTTTCCCCCCTTGCTTCTGAAAATAATAGCTCTGTTTGTGCCTGATGGGCTTTTTTGATCGCATCATCCGATTTTCTCAATAAAAGATTACATTCTTCCAAATTGCCGTTACGCGCTTCCTCTAATGCTTGGAATGCATAGGAACGCCCATCTCCTGAGTTAGCAATCAAGTTCATGGCTGCCGACTCTGTATTGTTTATTTTTTCCATAGTGACTCTTCCTTCCCAATTTTTTTCTCACTTACAAAATCAAAACTATCATAAACACCTTTTTAATCAAGCGCTTACATTTTGCGAAAAAAATTTTTTTATACACTAAGTTTCACAAAAACAACCTTTAAAATCTGAAAAAATCAAAATAATACCTTCATTCATCCATTTCTATAACTAGTGTATAAAGAAGTAAATCAATTTCTTCCTACTGTATAATCCTATAAAATAGTTGTATAAAATTTGTCAATTTCTAGAAAATACCGTCGGTTGCACCCTCAATTAATTCCCCCTATAATACACTCATGAAAATCAAACGAACGTTACAAATAAGCGAAAACGATTTCTATGACTATCTTGAAAGTGAACTCATTCGCGAATGTCAGCTCACGAAAACAAAGATTGAGAAAGGACTGAATTACAAAAAAACTGATTCCAAAACCCAAATGGAAATTTCAGTTTTCGTGATCAACTATATTCGTGGCACACTTTATGAAGTCAAAATCTCCTCTTCCTATGAGACATATTTTCTTAAGTACACAACACAAGAAAATGAAAACGGTTTAGAGATACAATTCGAACAGCACATCGAAAGTTTTGAAATGAAAAAACAAAACCGACTGATGCGGCTCTTTAGCGAAGGTGTCTATTTAGGAAGAATGTCTGATACTCTATTCGATATCCAAAAAAAAATCCATGAGAAGAGGAGGACTAATTTGTCCTGATGAATTGACATAGAATGGGGATAGGCGATTTCTAAGCCAATACATTGAGAATGTTTCAAAGGAGTAAAACTATGAGTAGAATGAAAGCTATCGTATTTGACTTTATCCAAAATCAAATTTACACCAATCAAGAACAAGTGAATGGTCTGACTACAAAGCAGGTTGCTGAGGCATTGAACCTACAAAGATCGAATGCCAGCACCCTTCTTAATCAACTTGTTCAAGAAAAGAAGTTAGTGAAATCCACATCGAGACCTGTTCTCTATTCTTTAGCAGAACCAATCGCTGAAAAGGATGCATTTGACGTCATCATTGGTGCCAATCAAAGTCTTAAAAATGCGATTCAATTGGCAAAAGCCGCCGTCTTATATCCAAAAAATCCATTAAATGTGCTGATTCAAGCCAAACCAGGCTGTGGTACTAGTTACTTTGTTGATACACTAGTAGATTTTGCCAAACAGCGACAGGTGCTGACTAAAGAAGCTCCTTATATAAAAATTAATTGTCGAAATTATTCCAAAGATCCTCATTTGCTTGATGAGGATCTTTTCGGAACCAACGAGGATTATGCCAATAGCGTATTTGAGAAAGCTTGGTCTGGTATTCTTTTTCTAGAAGCATACGATTCATTAAACACGAAGCAGCAAAACAAAATTTTAGATTTTTTAAACAACAAAATTCCCCTATTTCAAGAAAAAAAGCAATCTCAGCCGAATAATGTGATGGTGATCTTATCAATCATGCCTTCAAAAGAACTTTTAATTAATCAAGCGATTCCACTGACGATCGAATTGCCTGAAATAGAGAAGCGCTCCTATAAAGAACGTTTTGACTTGATCAATCATTTCTTTTCCAGAGAAGCCGTTCATTCTAGACGTACAATCGTTGTTCCCTCAGAAGTGATCCGAGGTCTATTGTTAGCAAATTTTTCTTATCAAGTAAAAGAGCTGAAAATGGATATTACAGCTGCTTGTGCCAAAGGGTATGTTCGCGTAATCAATGAGGGTGACCAAGATATTGCTCTTTCCCTCGCTGATTTCAAACCAGAAATCAAACAGAGCTTGTTACGGGTGAAAGAAAATGCGATGGTTTTCGACGAGCTATTCGGAAATGTTGAGCATATTATTTATGATAAGAATGAGGGTTACTTAAAAGAATTTGGAAAAAATGAACGCTTATACCTTTATGAGGAGATTCGCAATCAATATCAATCACTTTCGGAGAGCGGCATCAATGAATTAACGATCACTCCCCTAATGAACAAGTATGTGCAAAATCTTTTTAATAAGTACAACTATTACAATGTCTTTGATGATCAATATAACATTACTCAATTAGCAAAAATCGTCGATGCTAAAGTCATTCAAATTGTTGATTTCTGGCTAAAAACCTGTAAAAAGGAACTCAACAGAGAATTTAAATCAAGCGTATTTTACGGGCTTTGTCTTCATATCAACTCCTTATTGACACTGGCTTCCAATCGACAAACCCTCTCGCAAGAGGAAGTCACTCAATTTATTCAACAATACCCTGAGGAATATGCGCTAAGTGTTCAGCTTTCGATTGAATTAAAAAAGCAGCTCAACTTGAATTTACCAAAAGATGAGATCATTCTGATTTTACTTTTTCTGATTAACCAAGAGCAGACTCAATTAACCGGTCATCCAGTATTGTTATATATCATGCATGGAAATCGAACAGCTTCTTCATTGGCTGAAACAACAAACATGCTGACTCAGACAAATAACATTTATAGCTACGACATGAAACTTGATAGCACACCTCGCCAGTCGATGATCGAAATTAAACAAGTCATCAAACGAATTGATCAAGGACAAGGTGTGATCGTTCTTTATGATATGGGTTCAATAAAAACGATTGTTGAAACGATCGCTGAGGAATTAAATTGTAAGCTTCGACTGATTTACTTACCTATAACTCTTATCGGCATCGAAGCAGCTCGAAAAAGTGCAATGGAAACCGATATTGATTATGTCTATCACACGGTCAGTATGAGTATGAACGACTTGTTACAAAAAGCGGAAAAAGGATATGAATTGATCATTACTTTATGCCATACCGGAGAAGGAGGCGCAGAACAACTAAAACGGTACATCGAAAGTTACTCGAAACTTGGTATGAAAGTTAAAGCACTGGCTATCTCTTCGAGAAATGAACTAATCAAAGAAGTGAGTAACTTAAAGAAAGTCTATAAAGTACATGCTTTTGTCGGGACTTATGATCCTAACATTTTCGGTATTCCCTTTATCTCAATTGGGAAAGTATTTGAGACACCAAAGGAAACACTCGATCGCTTACTTTTATTTGAGCCCGTAAAGACGCAATTCTTTGATTACACAGAAGTCTATAATTACTTAGCTGATTCGTTCAAGTATACCGACATTGGCAAATTAAAAATGGTCTTGCCAGAAGTCATTGATGAGATTTGCGCCCTTTATCCTCTTTCCCTTGATCAATCCATTGGCTTATTCATGCACTTAGCTTGTCTGATCGAACGGTTATTAGAAAATCGTTCACCCAACATTGCCAAAGCAAATCTCGCTGTAATGAAAACATTTAAGCAAGATGCTTTGATTATTGCAAAGATCTTAAGAAAATTAGAAAAAAGCTTCGATGTTTTGATCAACGATTTGGAACTTTCCACTATCCTTCTCATCATCAAAAAACTTTAAACATACAATATTTAGTAGGCGAAAATAAGTTCTCCTAATATTTGGTGGGTAACCCTTTTGATATGGGTATAACAAAAAAAACTCTCTATGTTCCTTCATTGATAAAGGATCATAGAGAGATTTCATTATTCTATTACTTCATTACTTAACTCACTCCATATTTTTTTGTAAACACATGATGCTCCCTATAACTGCCATAAATCCTACTAGCTCCACCACTGTGAAGTGATCATGAAAAACAATGATCGATAAGAAAGCAGCCAGCAATGGCTCAACTGCTGTTAAAACTGTTGCAAGTGTTGAGGATAAATAGCGTAAACTTGTTAAAAAAATCAAATACGCTAGTGCTGTTCCAAATAAAATGACCACCAACAAATAAAGAATCACTTGAACGTTCAGTTGACTATCGATCTGCCACATTGGATGAACCACATTCCCCAAGCCTCCACCAATCAACATCCCCCATCCGACAATTGGTAAACTCCCATATTTTTGCAAAAGTTTACGCGGCTGTATAGAATAAAAAGCTAGTGATATCGCTGATGCTAACCCCCAGCCTAGTGCAGATTGGGAAGTCGCTAATTGCTCAATCTGTCCCTTTGACGCTACAGCCGTCACGCCAAGTAAGGTTACCAATAACCAGAAACATGTCTTTAAAGAGGGGAACTGCCTTTTGGCTATCGCAGCATAGAGTAAAACAAAGAAAGGTCCAGTATATTGAATAATCGTTGCAAACGAAGCATTGCTTTGCTCAATCGTTTTAAAGTAGGTAAATTGAACGAGAAACATGCCTAAGAAAGAAAACAAGAGCAGCTGAATGAAGTCCTTTTTCTCACGAAATGGGGAAATCAATCGGGCGCGATCCTTTAACCCAATACTTAGCAACAAACACCCTGAAAGAACCAATCGTGTTGAAACGAGCCAATTTGCTGAAATACTATATTTCGTAAATAAAATTTGTCCAGCGATGCCAGAAACTGCCCACAAAGCTGCTGCTGAACAAGCATAAACAATCCCAACTGTTTTTTTCATAAAAACACCTTTTGTCTTTCACTTTACTTTGTTAGTATTATACCGAATCAGATAGTGAACTTTTGTCAATATCCTGATTGTTTTTAACACTATTCTGTAAAAAGGTGGTGCGGTATGTACTTTGAACGCACAGAAGAAAACGAAGAAACGACCAAACATACAACTACAAATCGCTCCTTCGCAATTTATCAACGTTGCTTGCAACAAAAGCGTGGCGACCAATTGCCTCTGCATTGGCACGACGAGCTGCAAATTGTATGGGTCGAAGAAGGTAGCTTCGTGTATACGATAGACGACGAGCAAATTTTGCTAAGCAAGAATGAGGCGATCATTATTAATAGCCGTGTACTCCATGGTGCTGTTTTAGCTTCAGAAAACGTCCGATATTGCTGCTTTGATTTTTCTTCAGGCTTTATTGCTGACCCTGTTTTTAAAGAAGCGATCGAACAATTAGTCCACGATCGCACCCGCAGCTATCGGCGCTTAACCTTAACCGCCCAACATCAAGCATTTGTTCAAACCGTGCGTCTGCCTCTGCTTATTGAACAACGATTTACTCTCTATGAATTGTTTTTAGCTGCCCTTTCACAGCTAATGGCTGCAAGACCTGCTTCACCAAAGAAAGAAACTATCTACTTAATGCTGGCATTTGTCCATGAGCATTATCAAGAACCATTAACGGTTCCTGCGATCGCTAAAGCTGCTGCCATCAATACACGTACTTGTACCGCCCTTTTTCGGCAATACACGACATTGACCCCAATCAACTATCTGATTGATTATCGATTGTCTCAAGCCAAAAACCTATTGATCGAAACGGATGAGCCGATCTCAACTATCTGCTACCACGTTGGCTTCAATCACTTGAGCTACTTTAGCAAAAGATTTCAGCGTAAATTTGGTTTAACGCCGCTACAGTATCGTAAAACCTATCGCGAAGATGATAGAAATTAGCTGATCGGTACCAACAAAGCCTCTCATCTAGATAAATTTTGCTATATTCTATAAGCGTTTCAGTACTTTTTTCACTTTTACGCTCATTGGTCCATAAGAATCTCTTTGAAATCCTTTTCTAAAAACCACACACCCAATATTTAGTAGGCGAAAACATGTTCCTACAACATATTGTGGATAAACCTATTGAAACTGTGCATAACTAAAAAGCCTGCGATTTTTTCGCAGACTTTTTTATTTATTGACAAGCTATTATTATTCTAGAGATAAATAATAGCTCACATTATCTGGTAGCGGTTTAAAGCCATTCTTTTTATAAAAATCCGCTGCTGGCATACTTTCTTCAGTATCTAACAGGATCGTTGGGATCTCTTTCTTGAGCAGATCCTCTTTGATCCTTTCTAAAAAAGTGGAACCCAAGCCTTTTCCTTGGTGCGTGCCAGTAATTAAAAAAGTATCGATCACATACTCTTTTCCTTGATACCAGGGCTTGATAAAGCCTAATGAAAGACCAATCAATTCATTCGATGCTCGGTCTGTTAGTCGATAACCAACAAAAGTATTCATTGCCATCATTGATGATACATAGTCGGTGATTTGCGGCACTGTCAATTGGTCATTCCATGGTTCTGCTGAAAATACGGCAATATAGTGGTCCACGACTTCTGCTAAATCTGCCGTGGTCAATTCACGCATGCTTACGTTCTTTTCCATCCTATCTCCTGCTTCCATTTCTATTTCGGTAAGGGCCTATACTCGAGGAATCTACTAGTTTTTGTGCGTGTATCAATTATCGATTCGTTTGGCATAGCCATTGCCATAACTCGTATAACGACGCTTTTGGTTGACGGCCATTTTTTTATGAATCTCAGCTTCAAGATCGATGGAAAGGATTTCTGCTAACCCAAGAAGATAAATCGCCACATCCGCCAATTCTTCTCCTACCTCTTGTTGCTTCCGATACGCGTCAAAGGCTTCCCCTACTTCACCATATAAAGCCAAAAACTCTTTTTCAATATTTGTGACATTGAATTGGTGATCGATTTTGTTTTGATAAATCGCTTTTTGCATTTCTGAAAGTTTCATAGTCGCTCCTTTTGGGATAGTATACCATTTAATTAAAGTTCAAAATAGAAACTTAGTAAAAAAATCACCTCAAAAAATAGTGACCCCCAAAACGTTAGAATTTTGTTCTAACTTTTGTAGGTCACTCTAGTATAGGATTCATCCTGTTTTGTTTATTCTGCCCGCTCCAATTCAGCAGATTTGATTGCAACCCGTTGAGCGATTTTTAGAAATGGAAAATAGATTGCTACACAAACGACGATGATGATCACTTGAACCAAAACAACTTTGAAATCCCCTTTTGATGCCAACAATGCACTAAGAATTGGTGGTGTCGTCCAAGGAACCATCACAGAAAGTGGCTCAATGAATCCTACTGCGGTAGCAAAGTAGCCAATCAACGTCGCCACAATTGGACTTGCAACGAAGGGAATGATCATGGGTAAATTGAAGACGATCGGTAAACCAAAGATGATTGGCTCGTTGATATTAAAAATACCCGGAGCTAGGGATAGATTGACGACATCCCGAAAAGGTTGGTAATTGCGGACGAATAAGAGCACTGCAATGATCAAGCTGATCGTAAATCCAGTCCCGCCTAGTTGTGCGAAAACCGTCACGAATGCTGAATTTAAGATATTGGGTGGCGTAGCGCCTTCTTGCACTGCTTGCATGTTTTCATTCATATTGACTAACAGCAACGGATCTAACAAGGTGCCATTGATGACGGTTTGGTGAATGCCTAAAGTAAACAGAAAATTGCCCGTTGAATAGATGATCAAGAACCCAAAAATCGATGTGTTCAATAAACGCAGTGGTTCTTGGATCACTGTTGAAATGATTTGAATCAGGTCGGTATCAAAGGCTGCTAGCACGGTCGCAACTACGGCAAAGAAGGAAATCACCAAAATAGCAGGGATCAACGTGCTGAAGGATTTGCTGACGGCAGGAGGAACTTGATCCCCTAAATTGATTTTTAGGTGCTTGTTTTCTGACAGTCGAATAAATAATTCCGTGGCAACTAACCCACAAATGATTCCAGAAAACATCCCTTTGGTCCCGACATCGTCAAATAGCATCACACCACTGATGGTCACTTCTGCTTGAGCGCCTTCTGGCATCACGGCATGAGCCATCGCCAACATGACCACTAAGCAAGTCGTTGCCACAAAGGTTGCATTGATGGCGCTCGGATTGTTTTTGTTGCGGCAAAGAAAATAAGCGATCATCGGGGCGATCAGCAGACCGGCGATATTCAATGTTCCATTGGTGATGGAATTGCCAAACACTTGCATTCGCGCCAAGGCAGCCCCTTCTAAAACCCATGGAAAGAAGACATTATTAAACAACACAGCGATCCCTGCGATAATAAAGGCAGGCATTAAGGTCGCAAACGCATCACGAAGACTTTTGAGATGAACCTGATTGCCGAGACGGACCGAAAACTCTGTAAATTTATCTAAAAACGTGCGCTTTTCTGCTGCCATTTTTGTTCCTCCTATTCTGTATATGGGTTTGTATAGATCGTACTACCATTCGTTTTGATCACTTCTTTGAACCATTCATACGATTTTTTCGGTACACGTTTCATATCTCGCAACTCATGGTTGCCACGATTGACATACACGAGTCCGTATCGTTTCTCCATATCACCTTGCGAGCTCAAAATGTCGATCAGCCCCCAACCAAGATACCCAAGACAGACCACTCCATCTTCTACCATCGCTTCAAACATCGCTCGAATATGCTCTTGATGATAGGCAATGCGGTAATCATCTTGAATCGGTTCGTTGCCATCCCAATGCTCTCTGACACCAATCCCATTTTCAATCGGAAACACTGGCAACCGGTACCGCTGATAGACTTTATTTAAGACATCACGGAAGCCGAGCGGATCAATTTGCCAATTCCATTCCGTCGTTTTAATATACGGATTGTCTTGTTTTCCAAAAGTCATGTACCGATTCGGCGGCGTTCCTTCAGGAATTTTTTCAGCATTCAAGGTAGAAGAAGCATAATAGCTAAAGGCAATGTAATCATTTTTCTGCGCTGCGATCGCTTCTAATTCCCCAGGTAAAATATTCATATTGAGTTGATGATTTTTCACGTATCGGTCTTGTGCTTCCGAATACTTGCCGTGCGCATAGCAATCTAATAAAGTAAAGTTCGCAAATTCATCAAACTCTCTTGCTGCTTTGATGTCTTGTGGACGACAAGTCGCTGGATACGCCTCAGAATACGCCAGCATACCGCCAATCTTCGCATTTGTTGTTTCATGAAGATAGTTACAGATCTCTGCATGGCAAACCATGACATTGTGGAAAATTTGATACAATTCTTCTGTTGTTTCTTCCCCTTCTAAATAGCCGCTGATCTTAAAACCATGGTCTTGGTGGAAAAGATTTTGTTCGTTAAAGGTTAACCAATAATGGACTTTATCCGCAAAACGATCCACCATTTCTTTTCCAAAGCGAATGAATGCGTCCTTCACTTCTTTGATGATGAACCCGTTATAGGTTTTCGCCAGATGCAGAGGCATATCAAAATGGTACAAACAAATCATAGGCTCGATCCCTCGAGCTAACAGATCATCAATAAAACGATCGTAATAGGCGATCCCTTCTTCATTAAAAGCACCATCTCCATCGTGAACGACCCTTGACCAAGAAATTTGGAAACGATACATGTTCATCCCCAAATCTTGCATATAATCAAAATCTTCTGTATACGCATGATAGTTATCATTTGCTACATGCCAATCGCTAGCCTGCTCCGAAGCTTCCCGTATATCATAAACGGATAAGCTTTTACCGCCTTCATTCCAACCACCTTCTGTCTGCATACTGCTGACACTGTTTCCCCAGTAAAATTTTGTCATATTGATTCCTCCATCATTTGTATTCGCTTACAAAACCTATTATAATTAGGTGAAATAGGCATGTAAATTTTTCAAAAACTCATGTAAAGCTTTTTCTATACATGTGAATTTCAGCTGATTCTTTAGTGATAGACCTTGTTTTTAACCCCTTCAAACAAAACTCAAGTCCATGAATTTCTTTACATAAGGAGTGATGACTATGACAAAATACAAAGAGATCGTTGATCAGTTGCGGACGAATATTTATGAAGGAGTTTTTCCTGCTTTATCAAAACTACCGGAACAAACGGCGTTAGCCAAACGATTTCAAACCTCGCGAATGACGATCCAAAAAGCGCTAAATCAACTGAAGCAAGAAGGCCTGATTTCCACCAAAAGAGGTCATGGCACCTATGTCAATTCAGCGACCTATCAAGGACAGATCAATGAGTATATCGGTCTAGTCAACCGATATGGCGGGCGGCATAAAGTGCAAAGTAAAATCATTAGTTTCAATGTTCGTTTTCCAGAAGCCAACGAAATGGATTACTTGTCCTTGCGAGAAAACGAACCTGTTTATGATATCGTACGACTGCGCTATGTTGATAACGAACCCTTTGAATTGGAGTACACGATCATGCCCATCAAAACCATTCCCGATATTGATATGGCGATCCTTGAACACTCGATCTATCGATATATCACTGATTCCTTACACCTCAAAATAGGCCCCGCCATACGTAAAATCCGTGCCGACAAAGCGGATTCCTATGATATCAAATATTTAGAAGTTGATCCCAATGATCCGATCTTAGAATTAGAACAAGTTGCTCGCCTCTCCGACGGGCGGCCCTTCGAATTTTCGCAAACTCGTTATCCTTACCAAAATCGTGAGATTTACTATCTTTCTGAACCTTAATTGCAAAAAAACAAGTCTGAAGAAAACTCAGACTTGTTTTTATTGTCTAGGAAAGGTGAACTCGTTAAGATTCTTCGTTTTTTTTCGCCGTTCGCTCGGGACTGACCCAAACGCCGCTACCGTAGCCAAGGATGGTTTTGACGGCTGGAATAAAGGTAGTGACGATCGTTATGGCATTAATCATCCAGTAAAACAGCATGTAAAAAGGGGCAAAGCGGAAATACTTCAGCTTGCTGCGGTTATCATCCGCCAGGAGGCTGGTAAATAGCTGCATCACCCCCGCAATCATCTCGAAACAAACGAAGAGAAAGGCCATCGTAAACATATGATAGATCCGTTCGTAATTCCCAGTTGCACCATAATAGATCAGATAGAAGACAAACAAGGCAGATGAAAGCCAGAAAAAGAATGACCATATGATACTTAATGTTTGATCGACAAACATAGCGGTTCGACCAATGTTTTCAAAAGGATGCAAAAAGACCTTTTTAAAGTTGGTCAGCCATACTTCTGTACCGCCCTTCGCCCAGCGTTTCCGTTGTCGGTAGAGCATCTTGAGTGTTTCTGGCACCTCCATGAAAAACATCACTCGTGAAGCAAATAAAGACAGCCAACCTCGGAATTGGTGGTCCCAGGCAATACTGATGTCTTCTGTGGCTCGATTTTGTCGAAACAGCCCCACGTCCATCAATGCCGCGCGGCGATACATCGTATTGGCACCACTATAAGCATAGATGACCCCGAAAACGGCTTGCTGGGTCCGTTTGATAATTCCTACGATACTTGAAAATTCAACGGTTTGTGATTTCCCTACGATCGTTGTGCGATTTTGAACATCCATATTCGCCGTAATGGCAGAGATATTGATGGAGTCTTGGCGGATGAAATAATTGACATATTTCCATAACGCATCAGGTTCAGGAACCGTATCTGCATCGTTGCTCAAGATCAATTCCCCTTTGGCAAACCCTCCCCCAATATTAAAGGCATGGGCTTTTCCTTGGTTTTTTTCGATGCGCAACACTCTTAGATTTGGGTACTGTTCCATCAATCGGTCTAATATCACAGGAGTTTGATCCGTTGAGCCATCATCAGTCACCAACACCTCATAATTGCTGTAGTTCAGATTGTTCATTAAATAATGAATCGTGTCTTCAATAACGATTTCTTCATTGTGAGCTGGTACCATAATCGTGATCATCGGCTCGATCTCTTCGGGGATCGGTATCCACTCTAATTGACGAAAACGGAACAAAAAACGATTGCAGATCACCCCGATGAACCAAGCAAAGCCACCTAAAATTGGATACGTAAAGAGAATCATTAAAACGACTGTTAAAAATGTATCCAACCATGGGAACCCAGTATCAAAATTGACAACCATCAGCCCACCCCATTTCTACGGAAAAGTTCTTGGATCTCTCTTTCTCCGATGTTTTGCTCCGGTGCAACCGCGTAGTATTTTGCCCCGTGGCGTTCTTCTTTCGTCCCGAAGCGTTCTTCGTAAAATGCTTCTAGCAACTCTTTGCGTTTTTCCAAGGCAGCTTCATCATGCATCGATTGCTTTTGCAGCAATCGTTTGAAGCGGCGGTTGTTCCTCAAGGTCAACAAAGTAAACGTAAGAACTAAAATCAAAAAAGAAATGCCTAAAAATAACGCTAAAAATTCGAAAGTGACTGCTTCTTCTAAATAGGTCCGAAAGGCGATCCGATCCGCCAGATTCGGCAGCGTCAACGGAATGGCCAGCCAGACAAAGGGAACCAAGACCATCAGCCAAGCAAGAATCGTCAAAATCGTTTGGCGGGTCTTTAAAGCGGAACGACCTTTTTGAAAATACGCATCGGTGACCAACCGTTCTTTGACTTCTTCCCGTGTCACTCGTTGTTTCATTTTACTCACTCCTTAAATTTTTTTTATTTGCTGTGAAGAAAAAGAAGCAACAAAAGCAAGTCGTCTGGACCTGCTTCGTTCTTCTTCTGTTTGTCTCACTTAGATTTCTTGCCAACTTTCAACGCATTGAACAGCGTGTGAAATTGGCCTTTAAAGGACATCACTTGCTCAAACACATCTTCCCCATCATTCAGCATCTTGACAGTCACCCAGCCTAATGCTTCGGTAATACCGCTAGCCACACTGGCATTGATTGCAGCTCCAGCAACGGTGCCGACTGCTGGGACAAATTTCAAGATATTGCCAACGGCACTGCGACCAAAACTCACAACGACTAGCTCTTTCGAAATACTTTTCGCTAACCCTTCACGCCATGTTCGCCCAAAAATACGATACAAACGGGCCATCATTGTCATCTGAACTGGCACAAGTAACACTGCATCTGAAAAGGGAATCGGTGAACAGCCGATAATCGCCGCCGTCAAAGAAGCCGCATGGATCGTGCGGTGGGCTTTTTTCCGCGTTTCATCATCTACGCCAACCAAAAACTCCTCAAACACCTGATCAAATTGATCCTTGCTTTTCGCTAACACTTTTTCCGCCTGGGCTTTTGATCCGTCATAGCCTTTCATCACCAGGGCAGCCGATTTTTTCGGCATTCGCTTCATGACATCCGCAAAAAAAGAAGTAAACTCCGCTTCTTCTTGCAGCTCTTCTCTCGTTTGACTTTGCTCGACTTGAACGGACTGTTCCGTTAATAATTCATTTTCGTTTTGCTTCTTTTTGCGTTTTATCCACGGTTTTTTCAAAGAAATGTCTCCTTCTTTCGACTCGTTGTTCATTTAAAAATCAAAGTGAGCCATGATTTTGTTCCTCTTTCTATTTTAGCTCAGGTTTTTCAAGATAGCGAAAATGTAGCTTGAGAGAGCTTACACTTGCTGGAAAATGCAAATTTGCATCTTTAGATTATTTATTTATATTATCGTTTTTTTATGCTATGATACACAAAAGGAGTGGATCGAATGAAAAAGAAATTGAATTGGAAAGTCCTTTTTTATCTAGGCTTATTGACTTACTTTCTTTTAAGCGGGATCTTCGCATTCTTTGGAGTCGAAATACCGTTTCTTTATAAACGTTGATCTTCACGTTTTCTCAGAACCATATCATTCAACTCTTTGCTCTATGTTGAGAGAATCCATCATTCTATCGTCCATTCAATCTAATCAGAAAAGGTGATTTTCTTGTCCATTTTATTTGATCTATTGCAGCTGCTTGCCGTTATCTGTATCGCGTATTTATTGTTCACAAAAAACCATTTCCTCAAACAATTAACTGCTGTTCAGAAAATGGTCTTTGTCGTTTTATGTATTTCGGTGATACTGCCGGCTCTCTACGAATTTATTACTGGTTTTGCGCAGGGATTTTGGGAACGGTTGTGATTGACGTTCCTTACAAAACTCGCTGCCTTTACAAGACAAATAGATAGCTTATATCTACCAATCCTTTCTCCTTTTATTCAAGCAATGAACCAATTCTTTGGTGCTTAGAATACTAAGAAGAAAGGTTTTTTGTCTTTTTCTGTGTTGAAGTATTTTTTGATCGCACAAAAAAAGAACCCCTCAAAAGAGGAGTTCTCAAGGCTTGCTTACATCATGCCGCCCATACCCATTGATGGGTCCATTGCAGGAGCTGCTGGCGCTGCTGGTTCTGGTTTTTCGGCAACGACTGCTTCAGTTGTTAACAATAATGCGGCAACAGAAGCTGCGTTTTGTAATGCAGAACGCGTCACTTTTGTTGGGTCAACGATCCCAGCTTCTAGCATGTTTACCCATTCGCCAGTTGCTGCATTGAAACCAACGCCTAAGTCAGCGTTTTTCAATTTGTCGATGATGACTGAACCTTCGTAGCCTGCATTTTCAGCAATTTGACGAACTGGTTCTTCTAAGGCACGTAAAACGATTTTGACACCTGTTGCTGCATCGCCATCTGTTTCGATTTCTGCAACTTTGTTGATGACATTCACTAAGGCAGTTCCCCCACCTGAGACCATGCCTTCTTCAACAGCGGCACGTGTTGCATTCAATGCATCTTCAATACGTAATTTCAATTCTTTCAATTCAGTTTCAGTTGGTGCCCCAACTTTGATCACAGCAACCCCACCAGCAAGTTTTGCTAAGCGTTCTTGTAGTTTTTCACGGTCAAAGTCAGAAGTTGTATCAGCGATTTGGTTTTTGATCAATTGAACGCGTGCGTCAATTGCTTCTTTTTCACCAGCACCTTCAACGATTGTTGTGTTGTCTTTATCCACAACCACTTTGCTTGCTTGACCTAAGTTATCGATGGTTGCATCTTTCAGCTCAAGACCTAAGTCTTCAGTGATCACTGTACCACCAGTTAAGATCGCAATGTCTTCTAGCATTGCTTTACGACGGTCACCAAATCCTGGTGCTTTCACTGCAACAACATTGAATGTTCCACGGATTTTGTTCAATACAAGTGTTGGTAATGCTTCGCCATCAACGTCATCAGCGATGATCAATAATGGTTTTGATTGTTGTAAGATTTGTTCTAACAATGGCAAGATATCTTGGATGTTAGAGATTTTTTTGTCAGTGATCAAGATGTATGGATTTTCTAACGCTGCTTCCATTTTATCGTTGTCAGTTACCATGTATTGTGATAAGTAACCACGATCAAATTGCATTCCTTCCACAACATCTAATTCTGTTTCGATCCCTTTTGATTCTTCAATAGTGATAACACCGTCATTGCCGACTTTTTCCATTGCATCAGCGATGTATTGACCAACTTTTTCACTACCAGAAGAAACAGCACCAACTTGTGCGATTGCTTCTTTTGAATCAACGATTGATGAAATGTTGTGTAGCTCTTCTACAGCCACTTTTGTTGCCATTTCGATCCCACGACGAATACCTAATGGGTTCGCACCAGCGGTGACATTTTTCAATCCTTCACGAACGATTGCTTGTGTCAATAACGTAGCAGTCGTTGTTCCGTCACCAGCGATATCGTTTGTTTTTGAAGCGACTTCAGAAACAAGTTTTGCGCCCATGTTTTCAAAATGATCTTCTAATTCGATTTCTTTAGCGATCGTTACACCGTCATTTGTGATCAATGGTGAACCGTAAGATTTTTCTAAAACCACGTTACGACCTTTAGGGCCTAAGGTTACTTTTACTGTATCTGCTAATTTATCTACCCCACGAAGCATTGCTGCGCGTGCGTCTTCTGCAAATTTGATTTCTTTTGCCATGATTTCATCACCTCAAGTATTTTTTATTTTTCTTATTCTACTACTGCAATGATATCTTTTGCAGCAACGATCAAATATTCTGTTCCTTCATATTTCACTTCTGTGCCAGCGTATTTTTCGAACATTACTTGTTCGCCAACGTTGACAGCAACAGGAGCTTTTTCACCGTTTTCGAGCGTGCGTCCTTCGCCGACTGCAATAACGGTACCCGTTTGTGGTTTTTCTTTTGCTGCTGATGCAAGCACGATTCCGCCTACAGTTTTTTCTTCTTCTTTTGCGACTTCGATAATCACACGATCACCTAATGGTCTTAACACGATAAATCCCTCCAATGAATGTTATAGAATTTAGCATTAGCACTCTCTTGTATCGAGTGCTAACTTACAGTTTCAATATTACTCATTTTCCCAAATTTTTGCAAGCCTTTTGCTAAATTTTTTTTGCATTTCTAATTGATTGATAAATATAGTAGGATTTTTTGTTTCTAGAAGCAACCTAGTCTATAATGAAGCAAAGGAGTGTGAGGAAACAACTATGTCTTTATCAAAATATTCTTTGTCCACGATTCTTACTTACGGCATCGTCTTTTTTCTACCGATCGCCTTCGTCCCTAGCGGACATCAAGTAGCAGCAACAACGATCGGTTACTTAGCTGGTGCAGCGATCATGTTTTTCTTGTATTTCAAACAAACAGAACCGCTATCGTTTGAACACAAAAAAACCAAAGTCTCAGCGATTCTTATTTACGGGCTAACAGGCATTGTCGCAGCGATTTTGTTGCAAAATCTAGCCATCTTTATCGAATCCTTTTTCGGAGAAGTCAGCGCTTCGCAAAATACCGAAAACATCATTGCCATCGTGGTGCAAAACCCACTCTTTGCTCTCGCAGCAATGGTCGGTGGGCCAATTATGGAGGAATTTGTCTTCCGCAGAGCCTTAGTTGGCATCATTGGGAAATACAGCAATGTTTGGGTTGGTGTAGTGGTCAGCGCCGTAGCCTTTGCCTTTGCCCACAATGACAATCATCTCTTAGTCTATATTTTCTTAGGACTGTTCTTTTCTGGGCTTTATGCTTTGACCGGCAGTATTTGGACTTCCATGATCACCCATGTGGGAATGAACACTTTAGTTATTATTATTCAGTTATTGCTTCATTACGGCTATATCCAAATGCCCTAAAGAAAAAACGCTACGCAGAAATTTTGCGTAACGTTTTTTTCTTTAGACCTTCGTGCCATTGGACGTAATCACTTGCTGATACCATGCAAATGAATCTTTCTTCTGACGAGCAAGGGTTCCATTTCCTTCATTGTCTTTGTCCACATAGATCACACCATAGCGTTTCTTCATTTCCCCTGTCCCCGCAGAAACCAAGTCAATGATGCCCCACGGTGTATAACCTAATAAGTCGACGCCATCATAAGCTACTGCTTCTTTCATCATTTCGATATGGGCTTTTAGGTAGTCAATACGGTAGTCATCGTGGATCTGTCCATCCTCTTCCACCGTATCCACCGCACCAAAGCCATTTTCTACAATGAAAAGCGGCAATTCGTAGCGTTCATTAAACCAGTTCATGGCATAGCGCAAGCCTACGGGATCAATCTGCCAGCCCCATTCAGAAGCATCGACATAGGGATTGTCCACCAGATCTTGGCTCTCATCATAGTCATAGGTTGGATCATTCTCCTTGCCTTTGATCGCAAAAGACATATAGTAGCTAAAACCAATGTAGTCAACACAACCTTTTGCCAAAGCTACTTCATCTTCAGGGGTGATATCTAAATCAAATTGTTTTCTTTCAAAATAGCTGCGCATATAGCTCGGATAGTGCCCACGGGCATGAACATCTGAAAACCAATAGCGCCGTTGCATGGCCACCGTGGCTGCCATCATGTCTTTGGGATCGCAAGAATACGGATAGATTGGGCACATCGCGATCATCGATCCGATTTGAAACGCAGGATTGATCGCATGTCCTAACGCCACCGCTTTTGCACTGGCAACGAGCTCGTAATGAGCTGCTTGGTACATGACTTTTTCTCGGTCTTCTCCTTCCGTAAAGAACAGACCAGAATTGGTAAATGGCGCAAAATCTTCTTTATAGTTTGCTTGATTATTGATTTCATTGAAGGTCATCCAATACTTCACTTTCTTTTGATAGCGCGTAAAACAAACTTCTGCAAAGCGGACAAACAAATCGATCAACTTACGGTTACGCCAACCTCCGTATTCGGTCACTAAATGATAAGGCATTTCAAAGTGAGACAGGGTAATGACTGGCTCAATGCCATAGCGTAAACACTCATCGAATAATTGATCATAAAAGGCCAGGCCTTCCTCATTCGGCTCGCGCTCATCCCCCTTTGGAAAAATACGGGTCCAGGCAATCGATGTTCGGAAGCACTTCAACCCTAATTCGGCAAAAAGCTTGATGTCTTCAGGATACCGATGATAAAAATCGATCGCTTCATGATTGGGATAGCTTTCGCCCGGTTGGATACCTTCCGTGATTCGGCGAGGAATTCCGTTGCCTCCGACAGTCATGACATCAGCGACACTCACGCCTTTTCCACCCGCACGATAGCCGCCTTCCAATTGGTGAGCAGCGACTGCGCCACCCCATAAAAAATCGCTTCTTAGTTTATTCATTTCTATTCAACCTGCTTCCTTGGTATTAAACGATCTCTGTTTCTTGTTTATAGTTCAAACTATCGACCTTACGAATGAAAGGATAGTAAATAAAGAAGCCGATTGCTAAAACAACAAATTGTAAAATAGCGGTCCGAATGCCACCTACTAGAAAACCTGAAATGATCGGCGGAGTCGTCCAGGGAACTTGCACAGCAGTAAATAGCGGTACGATACCGGTATAAAGTGCAAAATACGTGATCACGCCTGAAACCATCGGTGTCAAAATAAATGGTAATACCATGATTGGGTTCATGACGATCGGTGTCGCAAAAATAATTGGTTCATTGATATTAAAGAATGCCGGAATCAAGGAAAGACGTCCTAATTGTTTGAACTGCGCCGAACGGGCAAAAGCCACCATGTATAGCACGATCCCAATCGTCATTCCTGCGCCAGTTACCGTCATAAATTGATCCAAAAACTGCTGGGTCACGATGTGTCCGCCATTTTCTAATGTCAATGCTTTACCAGATTCAAGAATAGCCGTATTGGCTAGTGAATTGGCTTGTAAAATTGGTCCCATGATCCCGCCCACGATCGTCGAACCGTGAACCCCAAAGAACCACAAGAATGGCACTAAGAAGCCTAGCATCATTGCACCACCAAGGGAATCCGTCACCCCTTGCATTGGACTTTGAATCACGGTGTAGATCCATTCGACCACGGTTGTTTGAAAAACTTTATCAAAGAAAATATAAATGCCTAATGCGATGGTCGTCAAAACGGCGGCTGGAATCAATGCTGTAAATGAGTTTGCGACATTGGTGGGTACTTGCTCTGGCAATTTGATTCGGATGTCGCGTTTCAAGAACCACGTATAGCCCCAACCCACAAAAAGTCCCACTAAGATGGCACTGATCATTCCTTGTCCACCGGTCCACGTCTTATCAATGACATTTGCGATGGTCACATTTGCTTCAGCATCCGTCACACTTGACTCCATAGTTAATAAGAAAATAACTAAACCAATCATTCCTGCAGGGAGTCCTTCGTAACCTTCTGCTTTTACATATGAATAGGCGATGCCCATTACGGCGAAAAAGGCCATAATTGCAAAAGAGGCGCCATAGGCTTGGTTGAAGTATTCACCTAAGCCGCTATTCGTTACCCAATCCGCAATCGACTGGACGGGAAAGTTTGCTAATAGTAGGAAAATCGATCCTACGATTGAAAAGGGCATCGTATAGAGCATACCGTTTCTTAATGCAGTGATTGCTTTCGTATTGACAAATTTTAATATTGGGGGTAATAATTTCTCATTGATCCATTCGTTCATCTCACATCACTCCTAAAATAAAATTCTATCCACTGGCCAGTGAATTCGCTTACAAATAAATCTTAATGGATAATATTCCCCTTGCCTATAGCTTTTCTAAGTTATGAAACATGTTCCAACAAAAAAAACAGCCGAAGCTGTTTTTTTACGATCACTTAGATTTGCTTGTAGACTTGATGGGCTAAAAGTTCGATCAGTGTAATCACCGGGACTTGCGTCGTCAGGTTCAAATCGACTTCTTTTCCCCCACTGACGACGGGCATATAGTAGGAAATATTGTAATCTGCCATTTGGGCGATCGTCGATTTTTCATCATTGGTGATACTGAGTACTTTTGCCCCATACCGTTTGAAATCCTCCGTTTGCTTGATCATTTGAATGGTTTCCCCCGAAACTGATAAAATGATCGCTAACGTATTTTCCATCCCACGAGGCGGTACTGGCAAAAAGGGATCGACGATGCTATAGGCATTGATGCCTAAATTAGCAAAATAGCGGCTGCCATAGGTGCCAAGAATACCACTAGTGCCGATACCTGAAAACGCCACATGGCGTGCGGAAAGAATCAGTTCTACCGCTGGCTGGATAAACTTACGGTAATCTTCATTATTGACTTTTTTTAAGAATGTATTGACTTGGATCGTTGCATCATAGAAAAGATCAAACGCTCGTGCATCTTGTTCCTTTTTTTGACAGATCGCATACTTTAACTCTGAATACCCGCGATAGCCTAATTTCGTGATACATCGTAAAATCGTCGAGGTCGAGACATGGCATGCAGCTGACAATTCGCGGATCGTCAGTTGATCGATCTCTTCAAAATGCTGGACAATGTACTTATAAACAGCCATTTCAAGCTCGTTCAGACACTTGATTTTTTCTTCATCAAACATACCCGCTGCCTCCACCCGACAATTTTATCCTTTGTTGATCGATTAGATTGCAAATAACTCCGTCGCTTTGTCAGGATCGGTATCATAGACTTCAAATGTTTCTCCAACACCTAGATCATGTTCTTTCATGGTGTTGACCATCGTTAAGTGCGCCAACTCTTTCAAGTTGTTTTCTTTACTTAAATGACCAAGATAGACCCGTTTGGTATTGTCGGTCAAGATATCCGTCATGACCAGAGCGCCATCTTCATTCGATAAGTGACCACGATCTCCAAGAATTCGCTGTTTGAGGCTCCATGGGTAAGGGCCCATTCGCAGCATTTCTAGGTCATGGTTGCTTTCCACAAGGTACGCATCGGCGCCTTTGATAATGCCTCGCACATGATCGCTGCAATAACCGGTATCCGTCAACATTACGAATGATTTGCCGTCTTTATGGAAACGATAAAATTGCGGCGCTGCAGCATCGTGAGAGACGCCAAAGCTTTCAATGTCCAAGTCACCCAAGGTCAGCACTTTTCCCATTTCAAAGATATGTTTTTGTTCGACAGCGACGTTACCGATCATTGGATCCATCGCTTGCCATGTTTTTGTATTCGCATAGACATCAAGTTTGTATTTTCGCGCCAGTACTCCGACACCGTGGATATGATCTCGATGTTCGTGGGTCACAAGAATGGCGTCCAAATCTTCTGGTTTACGCCCTACTTCATCCAATAATGAAGTGATCTTCTTGCCGCTCAAACCGGCATCCACTAAGATCCGCTTTTTATTGCTTTCGATATAGAGCGAATTTCCTGAGCTTCCGCTGGCTAGAATACTTACTTGAAAGGCATTTTCCTTCATCATGGTTTACGTGACTTCCTCTCTGGTTGTTTCAACGAGTTCCATTATACCCGCTTTTTTATGGATTTTCTACCTTTTGAACGGCATTATTCGTGATGATCCGATTGCTAAAGGCATTGACCGTTTCGATTTGGATGGTGTCATCGCCATCTAATTGGAACGCAATAAACCATGCAGGAATGTACACATTTTTTTCCCTAACCTTCAAAATCATCGTATAGGCTAATTCCGTCCAGAGAATTTTCGAGTGACTCGGCAGCTTGTTGTTTAGATAAAGCGTATTTACTGCTTCTTTTTCTGAATAGACCGTCATCTTTTCCCTTAGAGGCGTAATATTGGAGATATGTGTTTGCGTGTAACGAGCAATCTGCAATAGATCATCCGTTTGTTCTAAGGTGATATCGATTCGACTTGAGCTGTCATTGAAAGGAATGCCTTCATAGGATTGAACCGCCACCACGGTCGGATGATTGGCGTTCAAGACAGAGAGGTTTTCCAAATAGTCATATTCATCCCCAAACAGGACTTGATCTTTTCGTTGCAAAAAACCATTGACGGTTTCTTCCGTTTGGGAATCATCACTGATGTAAAAGCCATTGGTTGAGACATGGATCAACTGCTGCCCTTTGACCGTCGACCCTCTTTTGAACTGCGTATTGAGTTGCGGATTTCGTAGCTCCACATCAAAATCCGTCTGTTCACCGCTCAAATAATAGCCACTCAAGACCTCATCTGATAATTCGCCAGAATACCGAATGTCCTCAGACTCGAGGCGTTGTTCGATAGGAATCGTTTGGTTTGATTGTGAAACCATCTGATGCTCGCTGCGAGCCTCACTGTAAACATTGAATAAAAAGACGTTCAGACCAAGAAAAGCGAGGAAAAAAATCCATTCGATTCGTTTAAAATCCAATTAATTCTCCTCCGTTTCTGCTAATTTTGTCATTAATGCATCATAACTGATCCAAGACGAGTCATAATTGACATACCAAGCAGGCGTCAAATCAACGAGTGGTGCATCTTTGATCTCCCCCCATTGATAGCCAACGATGATCTGTTGCAATAATTCAGGATCAGCCCCTGCCGCAATCAGCTCATTTTTGACCGACAAACTAGAGGGTAATTCAATCTCGGTTTCAGAAGGAATCGGCACTTGAATCGCGTTCAAACTGGCAGAAATCGTCATTTCCCGACTGCCGGTCTGACCACTTTCTGAAAAAGCAACACTGATCACCCCTTGACCACCAGTACTAAAGACTGGATAGCCTTCAACGAAAACCCGATAATCCAAGTGCTTGTCTTGTTGATCAAAATAGCGGATCGTCCCAAAATTGTTGCCTAAACGAATAATATAATCCGCACTCAACATCGCCAGGTCCGTTTCATCGGAACTGTCTGTGGTAGTTTCAAACTTGACTTGCTGCTGATCTTGCAAGACCGTCATGTTTTGCCCACCTTCATAATAGTAGGTATCGACACTTTCATCATTGATCTTGACGTTTTTAGGATTGCTGAAAAAGGCTTCTCGAAACAAGCTCTGAGATTGGGTCGAAGAATAGTAGCTGTATTTTTTCAGCTTGATCGAATCCTGCGTATAATATTGCTTGCTGGATCGTTCTTCATCTGCCACCATTGTCGTCCATTCCCGAGGGTTGTCTGCTAGTAAGTGTTTTACTTGGCTTTTGTCCCAGTCGATTTTGCCTCGCACCACTCGTTGATGGGTAAAATCAACAAATTGGATCGTGTTTTCTTCAAGGTCAAACTGGATGCGGGAAAACGGAAAATCCTCTGTTTCACTATCGTCCTCTAAGGACAGCTCTTTTTCAAAGGTTTTCTCATAATCTTTCAAGTAAAACGTTGTATAGTAGTTTAAGGACACCCCTTGATTGACTTCTTGGGCTTTTGAAAAAGCTTGTTCCTCGCCATAGGTTCGCAGCGTCAAATCACTGATCGTTGCCTCATTGATCGCCTCTTGGATCTCACGAATCACCGCTTCAGAGTTGGTTTCTTTGATCGCGTCCTCGTCATTCCAAGTCAAATACAGGGGCAAAAACAAATCGCTTTTTTGTTTGTAGGTTTGAACCGAAGGATTGACGCCGGTATCTGTTTCCGTGCTGGCATTGTTGAACCCAGTCGGATTCAGCCAAATCATATAGGAGAAATAAAAACTCAAGGCGATCATCACGATCAAGCCTACACGAATGATTTTTTCTGAGATTCTCATACCCACCAATCCTCCTCATACGGTTCATACGGCAACATGATGTAAAATGTTGACCCGCGATTTTCTCGACTTTCCGCCCAAATCGCACCGCCATGAGCTTTGATGACTTCTCTTGAGATCGCCAATCCTAAGCCAGTACCTCCTTGCTGACGGGCACGAGCTTTGTCGACTCGGTAAAAACGATCAAAGATCTTCGTGAGATCTTTTTTCGGAATCCCTAGTCCTTGGTCATTGATGCTAAGTACGATGTTGTTATGGGTCTCCATCAATTTCACCGTAATGATCCCGCCATCTGGCGAATATTTGATGGCATTATTCATGATGTTATCGATCACTTGGATCATTTTATCGGTATCGACTTCCACCCATAATTCTCGTTTAGTGAACTCCCGACGAATCAAGTATTTTTTGCTTTCATTCGTCACCATCATGTCAAAACGATCCAACACGAAATTGACCATTTCATTAAAGTTGATGTATTCCAACTGCAGTTGCGAATTGCCGCTATCCATCCGTGACAGACTCAACAAGTCATTGATCATCCGAATCATTCGATCCGTTTCATCCAACGTCACTTTCAAAAAGTTCGGCGCAATTTCCGGGTCTTTCCAAGCACCCTCACTCAGCGCTTCGATGTAGCTGCGCATACTCGTTAATGGTGTCCGTAACTCATGAGAAACGTTGGAAACGAACTCTCGCCGTTCCTGTTCATTTTTTTCTTGCTCTGTAACATCGTGCATCACCGCAACTAACCCAGAAATAAAGCCAGACTCCCGACGAATCATGGAGAAATCGATGCGCAAAATCATATTTGTTCCCGTCAAATCATTGCTAGGACGCTCCAACAGCATGTCTTCAGGATTTTCCAAAAGCTTTCGTAACGTGTATTCTTCATCGATTTCCAATAACGTCAAAATCGACTGCCCGATCGCTTCTTCGTTGCTGACATTTAACAAGGACATCGCCATCTCATTGATGGTAATGACTTTGCCTCGTCGGTCGGTGGCAACAACGCCATCTGTCATGTGAGACAAGACGCTGTCCAAGCGGTTTCGCTCAGATTCCATCGCCTCTTGAGTCTCTTCGATTCGTTCTCCTAGTTGATTAAAGGTCTCCGCCAGTTGCCCCAATTCATCTTTTCCATGAATCGCGACCTTGCGGCTATAATCTCCTTTGGCGATGCGAATCGCTTGTTCGCGCATCTCTCCGATCGGTTGGGTGATGGAACGAGAGACCAATAGTGCCACAATGATCGAAATCACTGCCGCAATCAGTGAGGCTGTCACAAAAATGACCGCAGTCGTACTGACTTCATTGTATTTTGACTCAAGATTGCTCCGTAAATAAAGGGTTCCTAAAACGGTATCCCCTGTCGGTGATTGGATCGACTGCACGATATTGAACACCCGCTGGCCGCTGGATTCATCATAGAGGACTTCACTGCGGTTCGTATCGTAATCACGGTAATCATTTTTTTCTCCCACCGAGCCACGATCATTGATATTGGTGGTTGCACGAATGATCCCTTGCTCATCCACCACCCGCATCTCCAAAATTTCCGATGAGTTGGTACTCGTTAAGATTCGATTCAAGGAAGCATTCATGGAATCCCAATCTAAACCGTCATCATTATCCATTCGACTCAATTCAGAGCCTAATGTTACCACTAACGTGCTGGCACGTGCCTCCATGTCGCGTTTGAAGGCATCGACCGTTGTTCTTTCCAATTCGCGAATAAAATACGCCCCGATAATCTGGATCGCAATCAATAAGATCAAGATAAAAGTCAGGGCGATTTTGAAGTTCACCGATTGAAAAAAGCGAACTTTATTTTTCATAGCTTATTCCTGTTCTGGGTTCCGCAAGTAATAGCCCACTCCGCGACGAGTAACCAAATAATTTGGATGGCTCGGGCTGTCTTCGATTTTTTCACGTAAACGACGCACCGTCACGTCAACGGTCCGAACATCACCAAAGTAGTCATAACCCCAAACCGTTTGCAATAAATGCTCCCGGGTCATCACTTGACCAAGATGTTTTGCCAAGTAGTGCATCAATTCAAACTCTCGGTGCGTCAATTCGATGGCTGCACCATTTTTAGTGACCATGTACGCATCAGGATGAATGGTTAAATCACCAATCGTTAATTCGCTGTTGGCGTTATCGTCTGCTTCCTTCGCAGCTGCCGAGCCGCGACGCAGATTGGCTTTGACGCGGGCCACCAATTCCCGGTTTGAAAATGGTTTGGTTACATAATCGTCCGCACCAAGCTCGAGGCCTAGTACTTTATCGATTTCAGAATCTTTGGCTGTGACCATGATGATCGGCATGTCATGGGTTTTGCGCACTTCCCGTGCAACTTCCAACCCATCCATTTTTGGCAGCATCAAATCAAGCAAAATCAGATCAGGATCGACCTCGGCTACTTTTTCTAATGCCTCTTCTCCATCATAGGCGGTATATACTTCATATCCTTCTTTGGTTAAATTAAATTTGACGATATCAGAAATTGGTTTCTCATCGTCCACGACTAGGATCTTTTTCAAAAATGTCACCTCAATTTTTTTTGGTTTCTTACTTATTATACATTATTTAAACGGGCTTTTCATCTTTCCCAAAAACCACGGCCTTATTCTTAAGGAAAGCACAAAAAAAGAAAGGCACGGGGCCTTTCTTTTTTACTCTTCTAACAGCTGGATACCGATCCCTAACAACCCAGGACCCGTGTGGACGACTAATGCGGGAGAGATTTGTCCAAATAAGATTTCTTTGACCTTAGGAAATTCGGCTTCTAATCGTGCTTTCATCTCTTTGGCTTCTTGCAGTGCATCACCTTGCGCCACAGCTAAACGCACATGGCGATGATCACCGATGAATTGCTTGATCAAGTCAACGGTTTTGTCCAAGCTTTTCTTCCGTCCACGAGATTTTGCGACCGTATAGTAGATCCCTTCTTCATTACAAGAGATAATTGGATTCAATTTCAAGGCATTGCCTAAGATGGAGGCGACCAGACCGATGCGGCCGCCTTTTTGTAAATACTCTAAGGTAGCTACGTTGAAAAAGACTTTGTTTTTCGGCACTTCATTCGTTAATTGTGCCCGCAGTTCTTCCCAAGTCACGCCTTTTTCTAACAGTTCTGCTGCACGAATCGCTTGCAGCCCTGCACCGATTCCGATATTTTTCGTATCAAGCACGAAAACCTCAAGATCCGTCCGTTGTTCACCTAACAGGCGAACGACGTTAAACGTTCCGCTCAATCCGCTGGAGATGGTTACGGCAAAGACTTTCTCATACCCATCGGCTTTGATCCGATCAAAGATTTCCCCGATCGCAGCACCGTCAGGTAACGAGGTACTAGGGATCTCTTGCGGCAAGCGCTCGTAGATTTCTTCCGCAGTAATATCAACTTTATCGGTATAGGTCCGATCCTTGTAGATAATTTGCAATGGCAACATATACATGCCGTATTGCTCCATGATCTGTGCGGGAACATCGGTACCTGAATCAACTAATAGGGCAATTTTCTCTTTATTCATGGGCTTCTCCTTTATGTGTGTCTAAATAAATGACTTCTAATTCAATCGTTTTTTCTGCCAATAGTTTGTTGGCAAAGGAACGCGTCGCACCTTTCATGGCTACTAATTCAATTGGGATCGGTTCCGACGTTATTTGTTCGGGTTCTCCCATCGCTTCTTTGCCGACAAGGTGGATCGCTTTTTCTTGTTCTTCACAAAATACATTGTAGGCATTTCTGATGCCGACAACTTTCCCTTGAAAAAGGATCCCCGTCTTTATTTCAGGAATCGTCAGCACTTGCTTGAGCATCGTGATCGCAATCAAAAATGCGAGATGCTTTTGATTGTAACGTTTCTTCTCTGGTGCTGGAATCATCCCTTTTTTGACATAATTATTGACCATGGAAGAGGTCAATAGCGGATGCTTTTCCGTTTGGATCACCGGCGATAAATATTGATCGATCAATGTGATCACCTGATCCATATACAGTTCCAGCGTTGGCAATTCTTCCCATCTCGGCAGGTGGAATTTCAGCAATGAATTGCCCCAATTTTTCATGTCTGCTTGTAATTTTTCCATGTCATCCTCCATTTTGAAGAACAGAAGGTTAGATTATCACAAACTAATCATCTAGTTTTGATAACTAGATACATTTTATCACGGTTTTCTGAGTTTTTAAAGCAATCTGATCAATCTTTTAAGAATTTCCTATCATTTGAATTTGGGAAACAAATGGTGTTTTATTAAGATAACGCCAGTTTCTCAACTGAAAAAAGCGCATATTTTTTTCAAAAGAATGATTGATTTTTCAACAATGGAGTGCTAAGATAATGAAGTACTTTTGGTACGGGCCGTTAGCTCAGTTGGTAGAGCAGCTGACTCTTAATCAGCGGGTCGCGGGTTCGAGCCCCTCACGGCCCATTGGGTGCCAAACCCACGGAACAGGTAAATGTTGGTGCGAAAGCATTTCGAAAACATTTATGCTGTTCCATTTTTTTGTTTATAATTATCATCTTGAAAATAAAGGAATTTTTTTGATAAAAGGATTTCTTATTCGAAGAGGTCTGTGTAAAACTTCAAAAACTTTTGAGCGATGAAGAAGGTATCTCAATACGACGGTCTTCCTTACTAAACGATGACTCATTTACCGATCACGAAACGAGCATTCTACGGATTTAAATCATTTGAGAACTTGAGAATTAAAATCTTTTTGATCAATCAATTAATCAAAGTAAGAAAACAAAGAAATCTAGGTCAGAATGAGGTTCATTCTGATCCAGATTGATTTTGGGCTCTTTAATTTATGGGACTGATGAATCAGAATTGAATCTTCAGTCAATAACAAAAAGTGACCACATACATGCGAACACTTCAAAAGTAAAAATTATATTTTACTTCTACTGTTTTCTATTTAAGCAATTGTCATTTTCTACGATTCAATTACATCGACTAATATAACTACAGCAGATATAACTTAATTATATGCAGTGACATCAGGAATCCTAAGATATGGCGCAACGAATTGATCAAGGCTTAACAAAAATGCTTGTTCATTTTTATGAGCCTTTGGCCCATAAGTCATACTTGTTGAAGTTAAACTAATTAAGTTCTAACACAATAAGGAATTCCACATAATTACCAATACTATGAGTGCCATCTCCGTTAACAGTAGCAACGCAAAGCTGTAGTAATTAACTTGCCGTAAGAGTGAGGTTATGACTAGCCTAAGTAAATATGATCTCATCATCCCATTTCTCTATTATTCTCAAATTAAATTCTCTTGAATATATTAAGAAAGTTACCTAGGAAAATGAGTACGCTAGTAATTATCATTTCTATTAGGATTTTTTAATAATATCCCCGGATCTTTAGAAGAAAAACTAGACCGATATTTTATTGGGATCAAAAAACTAATAATATTTCCTCAGATAAATACTTATCTTTAACAACACTCTAAATTTATCTCCTAAGCATATTCTTCAAAACACAATCAATAGTTATACAAATTAACCTAAAACATTCTGATCAAATAAATTAATAT
>NZ_NIBN01000001.1:1099733-1102208 GCF_002174385.1 Enterococcus sp. 6D12_DIV0197 | reverse complement strand
CTATAACACTATAAACAGCCTATGAATTATCCTCATTTTTAAGATTTTAAACAAAACATAATAAAATAAAAAGTTGACAAAAAAAAGTCTGAATATTTATTATTCAGACTTTTTTTGTTTGCGATAAAGCATAATAATAGTGACAATAAGAAGAGTAACGATTGCCGTTAATAAAACAATTACCCATATATTTGAGTCTTGACTTACAACTACGTGATTTGAATTATCTGTTTGCTTGGATATTTCTTCCAGATCTTCCCTGGTGTAGTTAAATTGGGTAATTTTGTCTTCTCCATCAACTGTTATTATGAATTGATATTCTCCAGACATTAATTCTGCATTACTAACTAATGGAATGTTTAACTTCGTTTTAGTAACTGGAGTTAAAGTAAGTACATCTTCGTCAAATTCACCTTCTGAAATTGTATCTCCCTTTGGATTAATGACCTTGTAGGGTCCACTATCTGCATATTCCACTATCGGGTTATTATTAAATATAGAGAAACTTAACACTATAGAATTTTGTGAATTTATGAATTCAAATTCCCCATAGTGCTGCTCTTTTTCAGAATCCAATTCATTCATTTTAAGGCGGAACAAGACTACCTTTTCATAAACATGGACGATATCTGCAGAATCCTCGTTTTTTTGCTCGCTCAACGTTTGAGAAAAATTTAAACCACCTAAAATTTCTCCATCAAGTTCTTTATTTACATTAACAATAATGGATAGATCTTCACTTTGATTAGCCTTAACTTTGATTATGCCATCTTTTAATTCGCTGCTGTCATTAGTTATCTTCACATACTTACTAAAGTCATAATCTTTATCCATTAGATTGTCTGTATTTTCCACATAAGTTATTCCAGCCATCGTTGATATAGCAACTGATGAATATACATTAACGTCTAAATCTTTATTACCAATATTGGTAATCGTCGCTGTAAACTCATAATTGTTGTTAAGTTTAGGAGTAAATTGCATATAGCTATCTCTATACTCATATTCTTTAGGATTAATATCTACTAAAATCGATGCTTCCGTATCCTCAGACGCAATGACATCCTTTATGTAAAATAAGTTACCTATTACTAAAACAAATACAAGAGAAAACACGTTAATAAAAACGCGTTTTCTCATTTTACTTTTATTTTCCATCATGACTCCTGTTTTCTTATATCTTTGTTGTATTAATCATTTTAATCCTCAGGGTTCAATCGTTGTAGAATCAATCAAACTTACAGTAATTTTATACTCATCTGACCGCGAGTCATCAAACACTGTTGGGTCAAGAGTAGCTTCAATAATAACAACACCTGTATTTCTAGTTCCGCTATTTGTTTCAGAAATATCAAAATCTTTTTCAGATGTATCTTTAATGTTTGCATCTAAACCTGCACCATCAGTTGATACCCTTATTTTGTAACGTTCTGCAATATTAGCAAAAGTTCTATTTTGGATATCATACGTAACTGAAAAATCTTGAGGGGCAAGTGTTCCATTAGGCTGTTCTGACCCGAAAGTAATTTCATCAAAATTGAAATCTACAGTCGTAACGTCTGGAGTAGTTAATGTAAGACTTCTGCTTACTTGACCTTCATGAACGTTTACTGGCTTTGTTGAGTCTTCAGTTGCGTGAGCTGTATTCGTAAATCCGATTGCAGATAGAGCAAGTATTGCTGTTGATGCTAAAAGAGTTTTTTTCATAATAATATCCTCCTATTTTTGTAATTGTGAAATCTATTACAATTGAAATTATACAGGAAATCTCTAATCTATCTTATCTAATATTTTCGCAATCTCAAAAAAAAGGGATAATAGCCTCTTATAGCGTTATTCATTAATACATTTACTTCTTTTGATTCATTTAAATAATGATAAAATTCAAGAAACCTATCTTATGAATTTTCACCAGAATTATCTTGGTCTGATATATTTTGATTGTCATTGTTATCTTCTTCATCTAAGTCACTTTTATCATTTTCACTTTCGCTCATATCCTTAACATCTGAATCATCTGGTTTTTCATCATTAATTTCCTCAGATGAACTAGTTGAGTCATCCTCCAAGTTATTATCACTTACAGTGTTCTCATCAAGAGAGCTGTTTGACTCGTCGTTTTTTAAATCTAAAATGTTATCAAAACTATCTACATTTTTTTTCACAAAAGTAAATGTAATAGTAGTTTTATTCTCTGGTGAATGCTCATATTCATCCAAACTCAAAACGACTTCATAATTTAAATTTACTTCTCCTTGGCTTGATGTTGGTAAAAGGATTCCAGAATAGGTATTGCTTAAAGTATCTATAAACCTAGCAGTAAGCCCCTTACCTTCAGTGGATATTACCAATGAATAATCTAAAGAAGAATTTACATCATATTTTATCTTCACAGTTTCAATTTGTTTTACTTTTCTAGTTGAAAAGTCTAAATCGTTCAATGATAAAGTAACTTCATCAGCCTCAATGTTTATC
>NZ_NIBN01000001.1:1060553-1096638 GCF_002174385.1 Enterococcus sp. 6D12_DIV0197 | reverse complement strand
CTGATACTCTAAATTACGAACTTTTCATAATATGTTATAAAAGAAAACGGCTTATAAACGATTATTCTATGTACTTGAACTTTGGCATACTTAATGGTTTATCATTAAAATGTTAATAACTCGAGCAAAGATCATCAAAAATCACCAACATACTTTTCCTTAATTTTTATATGTCCGCAGTTTTTCTAAATGAATTACAATTTTTTTGAATAACAGATAACGACATTTATATAAAATAACTATATAACTCATCGGACTGATGAACCAGATTAGATTCTTCAGCCCCATTTAATGTAGTACAAAAAACATATTGTTCTCAAGTATGATTAAATCAAGACAAAATAAATAGCTAATAAGACGAAATGCTATATGAATGATCCTATAAAAAAGCCGAGATCATTTGGCAGAGATTAAATGATTACTAAGTTCCCTTATGAGACCTATAGCAGCCTTGTATCTTATGCGAAACATATCTTCATCCTAAATAGTTACTTCTGGTTCTTGAACTCTTTGATAATTTCTGAATGGTCTAACTCTCTCTTCAGCGGTTTATTTGAGTTTGCGATGTATGATTTTTATGATTGAGGCCAAATTAGGAAAAAATCTTTTCTCAGCTGAAGACAATGATCTCATACATGTCGGCGGCTTTTACTAGATTAATCAAAATGAAGCTGGATTTGAAACAGAATCCATGAGGATCTCGACATCGTCTAGTAAATCTGTTGAACCTATTCACAATACGCAATAGTATGCCTTTGATTATCAAGAAAAATGTCATCACTAGCTAGTTGTGAGAAACTACCTATCAACTTATATGCCGAAATTAGTCCTCAGGTACGCTCATTAGTGGTACTTTCTGGTTTACTGATAATATGACAGTCCCTCTCATATAGTTTTTTTATTCTATGATATATTAAGTTTACGAAACGTGAGAATTTCGAACATAGGAGCACAAAAGGGAGCCTGACATAAGTTAACTAGTTACGCTTCCCAAAAAATAAGAAGCACTCGAAAATCATGTGATTTTTCGAGTGCTCCTTGTTTTTCTATTCATTTTTGGTAAATCAAGTCCCTATTTTTGTCAATTTCATCATATCGATTGTCGTAATGAGTAAGCCCGACTGTTTTCTGACTTTCTCTAAGCCTCGAACCGTGTATCGAGTGAAATCCAAACAAGCCTTCATAAATCCGAAGACTATTTCCACATCGACATTTCTCCGCCATATATTTTTTGAATTTTAGGCGTTGTTAAACGTTCTTTTCATTTTTCTTTATGGTACTCCCAAAACGGATTTACAGTGATTTTTCTGCGATTCCCCTTTGGGGTTAAGGCTTCAGTAATGAGCGCTTGGTCCGCATCCGTTTTTTCTGCTTGGTTTCTTTAAAATCTCGGACAAAGCTATTCTTATTCGCATCCTCAATCATATTCCATGCACACAGATGCTCTGTCAACTGATCTAAGCCTTTATGGGTCAACTCCTGTACATCGTATACACAAAAACGGGCGATGGTTCGATAAGATGGAACCCGTTCTTGCGTCAACCAGCGAGCGTATAAATTTTCTTCAGCTAAGCGTTCAATCTTGCGACTTGTAAAGGTCTCTCGCGTATACGAAAAAAGATCCAACTTTATCATGGCACCTAAATCATATTCTCTTGGTCGACCAAAAAGATTGGGGTTATTAATCTGAAGCGCTTCGACCAGTTCATGGATAAAAACGGCGACATGATTTTCTTTTGGAGAAAATGAAGTAGATAGATCCAAAGTAAGTTGATTTATGTGATAATTAGTATACATTTTGTTTAGTCCTTTCAGGATTAGATGATGGGGCATTGGCGACAACCGGTGCTCCTTTTATTTTTCCCAAAAAACCGCAAGAAATGAACGTTTTCTCGCCATTTCTTACGGTTTTCTTCTATGGACTTATGTCACAGTCCCACTCTATACATTTTTAAATTAAGAATTCAGGTGTTCTTCATTTATGGTGTTTAAGAATAGATCACTTTTTCTTATTCAGATAGCTTCCCTATCCACTCCATAGAAACATTATATTTCAGTGTTCTTTTGGGTTATCTTTCTATCGATCCTCTTCCTCTTGGTTTTCTATCAGTATTCAAATTGGCGATAGTAGCGCCGAATTTCCATTGGGTGACAATTCATTTGTTCGACATAGGCATCAATGCGCTGCGTCACACAATGCATCAATAAGTGCGATAACACTCGGCCGCGATATTTTTCACTGATTCCTGAAATAGGATAGTCCTTGGTATCGATCAATGTATAGTTTCCACAAATTCTTGGCAATAATTTAGCAACTCTTTCTGATAATGGGCGCTGCTCGTCTTCTCCCAAAAACACTGTGACAGGTGTGGTTTCGTCAACGATTTCTAAGGTTCCGTGAAGAAACTCAGCAGCATGGATCGATTTTGAACGCAACCAGCTTTGTTCTTCCCAGTAGCACATGGCGTAAGAATAGACTGCGCCCCATTGATTTCCTGCACCGATGAAATAATGCATCGCATCATGACGATGCTGCTCCGCAAATGCTCGCCCAAATTCATCCGCCTGTTTCTCAGCCTCCACTAATCCTTTCGCTAAATATTGATCCAATTCTTGATAGTAGGCGTCGTAATCAGGAAAATCTCCGTGATTTTTCATTAACCGATCTGCCACCATGAAAAATTTGATTTGTTCTGTTCCTGGTGCAGGATACGTGATGACATGGTCACATTGTTCTGCTAAGATACTGCCTTTTGTATCAATAAATCCTAATAATGTCGCTCCTACTTTTTTGATTTCTGCGACAGCTTTTACCACTTCTTGTGTGGTTCCGGTAACAGAGGACAAGATGACTAATGAGTCTTTCGTCAATCGACGGTTGCCGGTTGTATAGTATTCTGCCGCATGTTGGACATAAACTGGTAAATCGCTTTTTCCATTGATGTAAGTAACTGCTTGCATGGCCGAAGCATAGGTACCGCCAATTCCTAGATAAAAGATCGCATCAAAGCCTTTTTCGTCAAGGGCATCGACTAATTTTTCAATTTCTGGACGTAGATCTAACATTCCTTGAATATCGTCAATTTGTTGTTGTTCATTAAATTTCAGCATCTTTTCCACCTCTAAATTTTACTTTTTAGCACTTGATCAAAGTCATCAAAAATACGTTTACTCAAATCGATCCCTTTAGCAGCAGCCCCGAGATAGGAGAAAATTTGGAACGGAATAACTAAGAGCAAAGAAGAAAACGTTTCTTCACATGCAACATCCAACCCAAGTGTATCGGAATTTTTTGCCGTTGCTGTGGTAATCGTATAAGCTTTTCCCACATAAGAAGCGATATAATCATGCAATAGTTGGGACCTTGATTGATTTAGGCTAGGAGCTTCAATAAAGAAAAGCACATGTTCATGGTTTGCTTCAAGATATGGTCCGTGCATATATGCTTCCAATTCAAATCCTTGAGAAGGGACTCGTAGGGTTTCGGTAAACTTCGTTTCAAATTCTTTAGCGGTTCCCCAGTTTGGTCCATAACCGACTGCTACAAAACGGTTCGCTAGTTTAAAAATACTTGCGTTTTTCTCAAAAAAATCAATTGTTTTATCGATAACTTGAGGAATGGCCTCGATCATCTCCCCTAACTGACTTTTGATAGTCGACACTTGGTCGTCGGATAATATACCTTTGCTGTAACCAATAGATACCCCTATTAAATAGAGTTGCAATACCGTTGCTACATATCCTTTTGTCACGAATCCAACGGTCTCGATCCCAGTTCCTAGATCAATGCTTTCGTTAACTTTTTGAGCAAGGGGACTTTCGGGATCACTGCTTAAACCGATCGTATAAATATCTTGCTTGGACAACTGCGCCACTGCATCTATCGTGGAAGCACTTTTTCCGCTTTGCGAAACCGCCAAAACTGTCTCGATTTCTTTAGAAAGATGCCCGTAATGATTAAAGTGGTATGGCTCTTCAATCGTGACAGTGATCTGCGCTAATTTCTCCATTGCATACTTTGCTGCTAAACAGGCATTGGCAGAAGAGCCCGTTGCCAAAATCAATAAATTCTCGATTGCAGCTCTTTTTTCTTCTTTTTTAGGAACAAACCCCTGCAAGATCTCAACTAACGTTGCTTGCTCTTCTTGTATATAATCCATCATCGTTGCCACAACAATTCCTCCTTAAAAAAGTCCAATCAAGGATCCTAAAATACCTACGACTGCTAGTCCCAGCAGAATAATCAGCGGTTTGACTTCTTTTTTCAAAAGATAAAAGACAGCACCAAATGCACCCAATGACAAAATTTTCGGAACGATATCATCAAAGATGCTTTGAACTGTAACTGCATTCTCCCCTGAACCAATCTGCAACGGAATGTTGATATCGATCATCGTAGCGGTCATTCCACCTACGACCATCAACCCAATGATGGCAGCCCCATAGGTTAAGCTTTCCATCAAACCGTTTTCCTGAATTTTCTTTAAAAATCCTGTCCCAAGTTTATAACCCCAACCAGTCGCAAAATAGCGAAATAGTAGATGAGGCACATTAAAAATCAGCAGAAACAGAATAGGACCTAGGATATTTCCTTGTAATGCCAATGAAGTTCCTACCCCAGTAGCAATTAGCCGCAACGTTCCCCAAAAGAAGGAATCACCGATTCCCGCTAAAGGTCCCATCAAAGAGGTCTTGATGTTTTCGATTGCTGAAGAATCAAAATTGGGATCACTGACATTTTCTTCTTCCATCGCCGCATTGATTCCTAAAATAAGCGTGACGATATGCGGGGTCGTGTTGAAAAATTCCAGGTGCCGTTTCAACGCATCGGCCATCGATTCTTTTGTTTTGTAGAGTTTCTTTAAAATCGGAATCATTGCATAGACATAAGCTAGGTTCATCTGCCGCTCATAGTTCCATGAGAACTCCATTTGAAACGAACGCCAGAAGACACGATTCAACTCTTTTTTAGTAATTTCTGGTTTCTCATTAGAAGTCTTCATCATCATCTAATACCTCCCCTGAAGTCATTTGAACAGATTGCCCTTGTCCGCGAAAGTTTCTCAAGTTAACAACTACAACAGCTGTTATCGCACCAAAAATTGCAATCCCTGTAACAGGAATCTCTAAATAAGCTGCTAATGCAAACCCTAAAAAGAAATAAGGAGCAACTTGTTTGTTGATCAGTAATCTAGCCAACATGGCAAACCCTAGAGCTGGAATCAAGCCAGTTGCGACTGATAATCCATTCTGTACAAAGGACGGAATCATCTCTAACAACTTACTCATCGTATTGCTGCCCACCATGAAGGAAATCGTCACTACAAGGGCTAACATCAAAGACAAGCCAAAACCGGCTAATAAGTGCATTCGTTCCACACCTTTGTAGTTCCCCTCTGTCGCGTATAAATCAGCTTTTTGATTCATCATAGGGATAAGCAGTCCTAAGTATACATTTTTCAGAATCAGCGTTAATGTTGCGATTGGAAGTCCTAATAGTAAAGCCGTCTCCGTTCCTGCTCCTGCTGTAATTGCGAATGCTGTGCCAAGAATTCCTCCTGTTACAACATCTGGCGGAATAGAAGCACCTACAGAAAACGAACCAATAAAAGCTAATTCCAGTGTAGCCCCCATAATAATTCCTGTGCTTATGTCCCCTAATACGATTCCTGTAAACAACCCTGTGACAATCGGACGCGACAGTAATGACGTCCCTAATGCGTATTCAGACTGCGCAATAAATGCAACAATTCCAAGTAATATTGCTTGCAGCATCTCTTTTGCTCCTTTCTCTATAAAACATCTTCGACAGCGACTTTTTTATCCGAAGGTACTTGACGGATATCGACAGCGATTCCTTTAGCGACCATTTTCTTGAGAAGTTCTTCTTCTTCTGGTAATACATTGACTGCTTTGCCAATATTTTTAGAGCCTTCTTTGGCTTTGATCCCACCTAGATTGATTTCGTCGATCTCTGGATAGTTTTCTGCTAACTTATACGCATCTTTGATGGAATCAACTACGATGAATAATTTGTATTTATCCGTCACACCACTTTGTAGGGCATGAATTGAATCCTCAATTGATTTGATCACCAGTTTTACGCCTTGCGGTTTTGCTAATTTGATTGTTGTTTTACGTATGTCATTTGTTGGCACATCATCATTGGCAATCAAAATGCAGTCCGCGCCTAAATTTTGTGTCCAAGAAAATGCGACCTGCCCATGTAATAGTCGATGATCGACTCGTGTCAAAATAATCATATCGTCCCTCCTAAAATTCTTCTTCTTCAATTTCTTTTGCTGCACTATCATTGCAAAATTGGATCATATTTTTGGAATTTGCCAACGTTTGGCGGATCGTTTCTGAGATTACACCTCCTCCATTAAGTTGTGTCGTCAATTCAATCAACAATGGCAAATTCAAACCTGCGATTAAATAAAAATTGGGTTGTTTGATGTAACGTAAAAATTCATTGTTTACGCTGCCGCCAAAAATATCTGTGATAACGATCATTTCATGCTCTTTATATGTTTCCATCAATGTATCCACAGTTACCGTTAGATCAAATGCTTCATGAACGTAACAGTCAATGGCAATAACTGATTGTTTATTTCCGCAAATAAGCTCTAACGAATGTAAGATTCCTGATGCAAATCGCCCGTGTGATGCTAAAATAACGATTTGTTTCACTGCTTTCACCTCACTTTGCTCCAAGTTACACCTTACTAAATGCAAAAAGCGTGCCAAAATAGCGGCACGCTTTTCTTATCGCTTAAAAATCTGCTTCATCCATTGAGGAATCTGTGTTTCCGAATAAAACATCATAGATATAACAAACTTCAGATTCAGGTATTCCGACACTGTAAACCTTTTCAATGACACTAAACGCTTTTTTGATCTCATTCAGCTGCTTTTCATGACACTGGAGTAATGTGTCGCTGGCATGATAATGCTCAATGGCTTCGTTTCGAATAAGACGTTCAATTAAGCAACTCGTATGGACAAACAACGCAAGTTTGCGATCATTGGCGATCCGCTGCTGCAGCATGCGCTCCAGATCCCCCACAAACAATTCCATTTGGGAAATCACTTTTTCAGTGTCTAGAATCGTCACTGATTGAATGACTCGATCCAAAGAAAAGTTTCTTACTAATTGATTGTTCACGTATGCGATCATCTCTTCATCCAATTCTTCCTTCAACCAACTTAACAGTTTCTCTGTTCCAGCACCCGAAATCAGTTCTTCTAAAGAAATAAAGGGAGCCAGCTCTTGGCGAGGTCTATTGGTTCCCACAACACCAACAATGTCATAGGAAGTCAATGTCTGCTTCACCTGTTCACTATTTTCCAAATGATTGAATTCATAAGGAAGAATCCGAATCTTCAACTGATCAGGAATACTCTTCTCTAATAAATTTGAGATTTGTACGGCGGTTCCAAGACCTGTGGAACAAGTTGTAATAACAACTTTCTCTTTTTTCACTTTCGGAAGAATGATTTCCCATTCGTTTTGGTGGTAATCATTTACCCGTTCTGGAATCTCCCTAAACGAAATCTTCTGCTGAATACATTCTCCAACAGCGATGGCTACACTTGTCGTTACATTGTTCATCATGACGATCGGTACCGTCAATTCTGGAATATATTGATAGACTTCTTTCAAAGAACCCATGTCGAACAAGACAACGAGTCCATTAGATACATCGTTTTTCTGAATATATGCGGTGACCCTTTCCGCAATTTGCTTAGGAGTGACCTCTAAGGGCATATCGAAAGACTGAAAAACCGATTCATTCAGTAAGCGGTTGGCGACGTTTGCGATACTGCTGGCGGTTGCATAGCCATGGGCCACTATGATGCTTCGTGGAAGCAGCGATTCTTTGGAATACCCCATATCATTGATATAAAGCGTAAAAATGATTCGGTCCATACTCGTTAGCTCAATATCCAATGCGTTTTGCACTAAGCCTATCAGATTTTCGGTGTAGCGATCACTTGTAGAATAATGCTTCTTAACACTTTTCAACAGGTTTTCTGTCAATAAAAGTTTGTCTTGATCATCTGGCAGCCACTCCACATTCCTGCGCAACCACAAATAATAACTGATCGTATAAACCATACTGCCGTTAAAGCTGATTTGGAAAGAATGCTCGATTTGCTCCATCATTCGCTGGACATGCTCTGTCACAAAAATCATTGTCCGCTGCTTTTGTTCCTGCTTATGGTCAAACAATAAATTTTCAAACAGTCTTTCAATCACTTTAGAAATAGGCGAGGCAGCTGCTGAAAAGTCCTGTCCCGCTTGGACATAATTGAGCAAGATCTGTTCATACGTTTGAATGATCTTTTGCTGTTCTGGCTCACTTTCCGCAGTCAGCTGCTGAATTTGAGTTTGTCCATCAATAAGAATCGGCTGCATCATCGTTAATTCATTGGGTTCCTCTGTCAATTGTAATAACTGTTCTGGTAAATGATATACAGTGACCGCTATTTTTTTTACTTCCCGTTTTAGACTGGCTGTATAGCTTTTGGCTGTAATAATTTTGATCGTACTTTTCAATTCGCCGACATTCCCAGAAAAATGACTAGTCGTTAATATTTCGATCACTTGGGGCGAGAGCTCCAATGGTAAGCCGATTCGCTTTTGCTCGTCAAAAAATGCTTGCAAGATCAGCTGTTTCCGTTCGGAAATTGTCCGTTCTTCCAAAGCGGGCAGTGTTGCTTGAATCGGGATTCGTCGCAAAAAGGTTGTTAGAAATGTTTGTTTCAGATCTTCGGTTGTTGCAAACACTAGCCGACAATCCAATGGGATCGACCGCCCCGTATCCCCCATTCGATAAATGACGCCTTGGTCTAGAAAAGTGAATAATTTTTCCTGACCTTCTGCATTCAGTCGATGAACTTCATCGAGGAAGAGGACCCCGCCGTTTGCTGCTTCAAATGCACCGCCACGATCTTCTTCTGCCCCAGTGAAGGCACCTTTCACATGTCCAAATAAATTGCTCGTCAATAACTCTTGATTGTTGGCATACTGCGCGCAATTGATCGTGATCAACGGAGCATCGCTGTCTAATAATTCATTTGCCACACAATAATGATGGAACATTTTTACAAGAAAACTCTTCCCAGTTCCACTTTCTCCCGTCAGCAAGAAGGGAAGTCCGCCATTTGGATAGAAGGCTGCCATCTTGATCTGTTCAATAACTTCTGCTAGACTGCCTTTGCTGCCGATCACACTGGAAAAAAAATCTTCTTTTTGATCAAAAAAGGGCTTTTCTGCCGCCACAGCAGCCAGACTATCATATACGTTTTTTGTTAAAGGATAATTTTGGATTTCAAATGCCTGCTTATGGAAAAAATACACTGGCCGGGTCGCAATTTTGACTAGTCGACCTTCTTCCGTTAACTGATTTAAATAGTGACTGATCGTGTTTCTCTTGACTGAAAACTTCTCAGCAATATCCTTCGCAGTAAAGACATCGCTTACATTTTCGGTAGAGAAAAAAGCTGTTTGATTTTGTAAGTAAGCAAGTAATTGTTCCTTCATCGCCGTTCTCCTTGTCCTCTTTATCTGATTATCATATCTTAAAAAGATCAGAGAAGCTAGACAACTTGTAGTAGATTGATCGTTTTTTCAAAACACGCAAAAAGCAGCATCCTAAGTAATGGCTGCCGCTTTTTATTTTTTATAAATAATACTTCTACGACCAATAGATAATATTTCTATCATTCGTTCTGATTCATTTCTATTTGCTAAAAATTATTAATTTCAATATGATTGCGCTATTCACCTCTTTTCTTTCCCCCTAACTCTTTACCATTGTACTAGCGGAGGCTCGTAGTCCCGCCAACTCAGAATGCTTTCAAATCAAATGTGATGGTGTCATTGTTCTTTAAAAACAACGCTTGTGCCCCTTTATCGGTCATTTCGTCATTGACGGTATAGACCCAAAATAGATTGGCTTTTTGATCTTAACTGATGCCGTCGATAGAGGTGATAAAGCCATCTTTTTCTTTGATCGCAAAGTTTTCTTTCATTACTTCCAGCAGCGACTCATTTTCTCGGAATGTTACTTCTTTTGAGGTCACAGCTTCTTGATTTTGGATGACGATCGTAGCTGTTCCTTGTTCTTGCTTCAAGGAACTTTGCTGCGTGCTTTCTGGCGTTACACTTGCCTGTTGGCATCCTGTAGCGACGAGTAGTGTGCTCACTAGCATGAATACGACAAATACTTTTTTCATCTATTTCTTCCTCTCCAATAGTCAAAATACTAATCGTTTTTCTATCCAATATGCGGATAAGAATTATTTTATCAATCTCGTTTTTTCTTAGAGCCCGCATTTTAATTGGATTTTACAGTTTGTGCAGGTACTACAGCCACCGATTTCCTCAATGGTTCCTTCATGGCAGATGGGACAGATTTCACCAGAGGCGACGGGTTCATCTACTTGAACGACAGGCAGCGGTTCAACTTGTGCGGTCAGCTCATTTTCAACCGCTTCTAAGGTAAGTACTTGTGAATCTCGGCTGCCGTCTACATAGACGGTCCCTCCTTTGGCTCCTCCTTCATAAAGATCTCGATAAACCTTGGCTACTTGGCTTACTGTATATCCTTTTGGTGCATTGACCGTTTTTGAAATGGAGCTATCCACCCAGCGTTGAATGGTGCATTGCACACCGACATGCTCTTCGGGCGTCAACTCCATAGCGGAAATGAACCATGCCGGCAACTCCGCTTTGGTTCGTTCAGGATGATCCATCAGGTATTCGTCAACGATTTCCGCATTGATTTCAATAAACTTACCTAGTCGACCGCTTCTAAAATAAGAAAAGGAGTAGTAAGGTTCTAAACCAGTTGAAACTCCCGTCATCGTGCCTGTCGATCCTGTTGGCGCAACAGTCAAAAGATGAGAGTTGCGAATACCGAATCGCAGCACGCCTTCGCGGATGTGCGCTGGCATTTTTTTCATGTATCCTGTATCGATAAATTTCTTCCGCAACGCTTGCGTCTCTTGGTCATTTTTTCCAATCAGGAAAGGAAAGCTGCCTTTTTCTTTCGCCAATTCAATGGATGCCTCATAGGCAGTGACTGCCATTGCCTCGAAAATTTGATCAACGAATTGATTTCCTTCTGCCGATCCGTATTTTTTCCCGCAGTAGATCAATAAATCTGCCAAGCCCATGATCCCTAATCCAACACGTCTTTCCCCTTTCGCCTGCTGCTCATTTTTGTCAAAAAAGTAAGGCGTTACGTCAATAACATTGTCTTGGAAACGAACCGCTGTTTTCACGGTTTCTTTTAGTTTGGCAAAATCAACGGTGCCCTTTTGGCGATCTGCCATGTTTGCGAGATTGATGGCTGCCAAGTTACAGACCGCATAAGGGGTTAGGGGCTGTTCACCGCACGGATTGGTTGCCACGACTTTTTGTCCGTATGCTGTAGCATTCGTCATCTTGTTGGCATTATCGATAAAGAAAATACCAGGCTCAGCAGAATACGTTGCACAAAAAGTAATCAACTCCCATAACTCACGAGCTTTGATCCTTTGATAGGTTTTGACTTTATGGCCAGTAGCTGCCCATTCTCGCACATCCCCGACTTCAGCCCATTTTGCATCATATTGCGCCATCTCTGCTTCTGAATAATTGTCGATATCTGGAAAGCGTAGCTCATACCACCCATCTGTCTTCACTGCTTCCATGAATTCTTCTGTCAAGCAGACTGAGATATTCGCGCCAGTTAAGAAATCACTTTCTTTCACCGTATAGCTGCCACCTATGCGCAATTTTTCTTTTGCCTTTTGGATCATGTCATTATGTTCCTTATCTGACGATTCAGGCAGTTGTGCTAGATAAGTGAACATTCTTTCTTCCATTTTTGTCAGAGGGTCAAATTGCAGTTTTTCATTGATCAGTTGTTTGATCGTCGCATTTGTGATTGTTTTTTTTAGGTGAAGCAATACAGCAGGATTTTGAATTTTAGAAAGAATAAACGCAAAAATATCTGGATGCCAATCTGCCATCATAATCATCTGCGCTCCACGGCGGCTACCTCCTTGTTCGACAAGGTTCGTCAAGTTTGCCAAATCATTCAACCAAGAAACTGCCCCAGAAGACCGACCACTGACACCGTGGACCACACTTGATTTTGGTCGCAAGGTCGACCCATTGGTTCCGACCCCGCCACCTCGACTCATGATTTCCATAACTTCTTGTCGATGAACAGCAATCCCTTTTCGGGAATCATGGATGAAAGGCATCACAAAGCAATTGAAGTAGGTAACTTGAGAATTTGTTCCTGCTCCATAAAGTACTCTGCCTGCGGGAATTAGGTTTTGCGCCACGATCTGTTGGTAAAACGCCTCAAAGAAGCGCTCCTGGTCATGGGCCTCGTTGGCAGAAATCCCTTTGGCTACACGATGCGCCACTTGCTCAAAAAAGAGTTCTAACGGTTTTTCAATGTCACTTTTTCTTCTTTTAACAAGTCCATTGGCTTGTTCATCAATATCTTCTAACGCTGAGCGATAGGCCTCTTCCACTTCGATAGAGACTAGTTCCCCATCGATTGCTTTCACAACACCGATTCCTCGCGCAGGATATTTAGGATCAGCTTTCGTTGTCAAAATCACCAAATCATCCTTACGCAATGTTAGATGGGTTTGATCTTTGTATGAATAACGATCCAGCATAATCAAACGAGCGATTCCCTCAAATGTTTGGGTCATTTCTGGTGTGATCGCCGAAACTTCTTGGAACAACTGGATATCCTCGTTCAATTTCTCAATCGTTTGTTTTTTGTATTCCATTTCTTTCCCTCGCCTTCTAAAACACAACATATTGTGCTCGTTTTTTTATTATCGTACTATATAATGTGTATTTCAATCTTGAATTTTATTATTTTCCATGTATAATGAGAATGATTATCAATTAGAAAGACGGCGATTCTCATGCTTCCTCCCCAAACCAAGATATTTTCCATCCAAAGAATTTCTCATTTAGCACTGATCACTGCGGCTTGTATCGTTGGACGGTTAGTTTTTGTCTTTATCCCTAACATTCAGCCTATGAGTGCCCTTTTATTTTTAGTGGCTTTTTCTTATCGTTTATCTGATGCGTTGATGATTGCCTTATTAAGTTTGCTCGGAACAAATATCTATCTAGGCATGGGTCCCTGGACGATCAGTCAATTGGCTGCACTTACTGTCACCATCGTTCTTTTTCATCAGATTGGAAAAATACCGATCATCAAGAAAAACCGCTTCTTGCAAGCTTTCTTTGCCTTTCTTTGCGGACTTCTTTATGGCTTGATCGTTTCGTTGATGGAAGTTTGGCTTTATCAGTTTCCTTCGTTTCTTGCCTATTACCTTCAAGGACTACTGTTCGATTTCTTCCATGCCAGCGGAAACTTCGTCTTTTATCTGCTTTTATGGCCAGTATTTGAGCGAATAACACCCACCTCCTATAAATTGGCGAAAAAAAACGAGTGATTTCGATGGAACGAAGCATTCGGCTAACTTTGTTTTCGTGTTTCTTAGAAAGAATGTTCGCATAAAATTTTTTAAAAAAAACAAAAAAACTACGACTACTCTCCTGTTTCCTTTGCTTAAAAATCTATCCAAAAAGTACCAGTGAAAGCCTTTCGAAAGGGTTTCTTCCATCTTTATACGTCCATTCATTTAAATGAAATGATCCCTCTTTCATCCATGCCCTTGACCGAATGTAGTTGGATTTCTTTCAGATTATTAATGAATGATGATGTTTGCTTTTGCTATCATCAGAAATTTATTATTTTTTTTAAATAACAATTTAATTTTTCTTGACCAAAAGAATTCAGAGGTTTATCCTAACTATGGAAAATCAACGACTGGATAAAAAGAAGCAAATGAAATTTTTTTATTCAATTTGACCTTTGACATTTGTGAAAAAATGCATAAGAAACTTGATAGTGATCAAGCGCTTATGGAAAGAAATTTTTTTCTCACTAAATTTCAAAAAACGCTCTATTTTAACCAGTCAGAAAAATCATTTTAAGAAGGAGAAAGCGATGAATGAGAAACAATTACGCTGGTATAATATTGCGCTGATGGCGTTCGTCTCTGTTTGGGGACTGGGAAATGTTGTAAACAACTACGCTCAACAAGGGTTGACTGTTGTTGTTTCGTGGCTATTAATTATGGCTCTTTATTTTGTACCCTATGCATTAAGTGTTGGTCAGTTAGGATCGACCTTCAAAGAGTCAAGTGGTGGGGTCTCCTCATGGATCAAAGAAACCTCAACAAAGCGGTTGGCTTTTTTTGCTGCTTGGACTTATTGGGTCGTTCACGTGCCTTATTTGGCACAAAAACCCCAAGGAATCTTAGTGTCATTGAGTTGGTTATTTAAAGGAAATGGTACATTTGTATCAACGATGGGCTCCATGGAAGTCTCGTTGATTTGTTTAGCTATTTTTCTATTCTTTTTATGGATTGCCTCTAAAGGATTGACGACCTTAAAAATGATTGGGAACATCGCCGGAACAGCCATGTTCGTGATGTCGATTCTTTTTATTCTTTTAGCAGTCACTGCTCCAGCAATGACTGGTGCTGAAATTGCTACACCAAACATGTCATCTGTTTCAACCTATATCCCTAAATTTGACTTTACCTATTTAACCACGATCTCGATGCTGGTATTTGCGGTAGGTGGCTGTGAAAAAATCTCGCCTTACGTAAACAACACAAAAAATCCTGCCAAAGAATTTCCAAAAGGCATGATCTTTTTAGCCGGTATGGTGGCGTTATGTGCCTTGCTCGGCTCGATTGCTATGGGGATGCTTTTTGATGCCAATCATATTCCAGAAGATTTGATGGTCAACGGCGCTTATGAAGCCTTTCAACGACTAGGAAACTTCTACGGAATCGGCAATTTCTTTGTCATTCTTTATTCCATAGCCAATGCGTTAGCGCAAATCTCTGCTTTGGCATTTTCAATTGATGCCCCATTGAAAATATTATTGTCTGATGCTGATTCAGAATTTGTACCAAATGGCTTAGCAAAACTAAACAAAAAAGGAACACCAGTAAATGGGTATATTATGACTGGTATCCTAGTCAGCATTTTGATCATCATTCCAGCACTAGGAATCGGCAATATGACCGAACTGTATCGTTGGTTGCTGAACTTGAATTCAGTTGTCATGCCATTGCGTTACTTATGGGTCTTCTTAGCCTTTATGCTAGTCAACAAACACGCCAATCGCTTTACTTCCGATTATAAATTCGTGAAAAACACCAAGGTTGGCTTTGGGATCGGCTTATGGTGCTTCTTGTTCACGGCCTTTGCCTGCATTTTAGGGATGGTTCCTAAACTTGATTATGGGGCAGATCCGCAAGCTTGGTTCTTCCAATTGGCCTTAAATATCATTACGCCAATCGCCTTTCTTTTGATTGGCTTGATCTTGCCGATCATTGCGAAACGTGTAAATAAAAAATAATCATTCCCTCAAAAAAGAGGTGTCCGACAACTATTTCAGTTGTCGGGCACCTCTTTTTTTGTAAATGAACTTCTTCGCCGCTCGCGGCATTTGCTCCATCCTCTTGCCGAAGCGTTCATTCTTCTTCATTTTGCTCTTTGATTCCATACTTGATCCATTGCACCTTATAGCGAAAATCTTTGATCAGCTCTTTTGCGTTCCATTCATTGGAAATAAAATCTGTCAGACTATCCATCACAACCGCCATAATAAAGTAAAGGAAACTGACGGCTTCTTGCTTATCATGGATCGTAAAGCGATTTTCTTCTAACAGCTCCAACCATTGGCGAATCATGGGCGAATCGTCAGGGATCGCATCGCGCTTCGTCCAGGCATTGCTTTGGGTACATAAGTGGATCATTTTCCAATGATCATCTTCAGGTGACCATTGACTGCACCAAGCCAAGTATTCTTCGATCCCTTTGAAAAAATCATTTTTGTTGCGATTGATAAACGTAAAAATCGCGGAATGGATTTGGTTTGAATAGTCGGCGATCGCATAGTCATAGGCATCTTCTAAGTTTTGAAAGTACTTGTAAAAGGCCCCTCTAGAAATGTGCGACTTTTCGACGATGGCAGAGACCTTGACTTGACTGATATGCTTGCTGAAGAATTCTTCTAAAAGCACGGCATCGATTTTTTCTTTTTTCGCTTGTTTTAAATGAAAAAATGTTGTACTTGGCAAGGGATTCTCCTCCATCATTCGCAATCTACTCCCTCTATTATAAACAAATCCCTCTACTTTTCCACTCAGACTTGTGCAGTTTCTCTTGACGGGGCGTTTTGTTCGATGAGATTGCCATCTTCCATTCGGAAAATGCGATCACTCCATTGGATCATTCGCTCGTCGTGAGTGACCATGACTGTCGCTTTCTTTTTCTCATGCGCTTCTTTCACCAATAACTTCACCACTTCATACGCATGATCGGTGTCTAAGCTGGCAGTTGGTTCATCCGCCAAAATCAAGCTTGGGTCATTAAACAACGCCCTGCCGATCGCTACTCGTTGACGTTCCCCACCAGATAAATCGCGGGGAAACTTGTCTTGAAGATCGAGAATATCTAATGAAGCAAGCAATTCATCAATCCGTTCCTTTTCCTTGGCTTTTCCTGAAACTTTGTCGACCAAATAAAATTGTTCCTTTACCGTTAGAAAAGGGATCAAATTCGAGCTTTGCAAGATAAACCCAATCTCTTTAAAACGCAACTTTCCTCGTTGCTTTTCATTTAATTGGGAAAAGTTCACCTGGTTGATGATGATCTCTCCCGATGTTGGACTTTGTAAGCCGCCAGCGATGGTCAAAAAGGTACTTTTTCCTGAACCAGAAGGACCGATGATACTGACAAACTCCCCTTCTTGAACATGAAAATTCAGTCCTTTTAATGCCGTTACTTCGGTATGCTGCTTGCCAAATTTTTTTATAATATCCTTCATTACTAAAATGTCTTTCATCTTTGTTACCCTCCTATTGCCGTAATTGGATCGACTTTTGTGACCGTCCGAATGGAGAATAAGCCGCCTAGAACTGCCACGAGAATCAAGATGCCGCTATAAAGCAGCCATTGCTTTAATTCAAAGAAAAATGGCATGGCATCTGGTAAAAACAAGCTGGTGCCGTATGCCGCCGCAAAGGCTAGGGCTACCCCGATCACACCGACCATAAATGCTTGCGCAATAATTGATTTGGCAATAAAGCTGGTCCGAATCCCTTGGGCTTTCATCACACCAAAAATCGCCGTTTTTTGTAGGGTGATCACATACATGAAAATCCCCACGATTGCCGTTGCAACAACAAACAAGAAGTAGATCATGGCATTTAAGGTCAAGTTTTGGGCAGAAAATCCAGGAAGCTTTTCAATAAAGTCTTCCGTTGCCAACACTTTGAGCTGGGTTCCTTCTTGGTTATCGACTTTCGGATCACTTGATTTGGTCACAATGATATTGATGGGCTGCTCCTTGTCAGATGGAAATGGTTGATTAGCAAACTTCATTTTCGTCCAAGTATCCAGGGAAGTATAAATCACTGGTGACACCGTATAAGACGTTTCTGGGGTGATCCCAACGACTTTGAAGGTTTCATCTGAACGCCCGATTTTCACTTGATCCCCGACCTTGATACCTTCTTCTGCTAAGTTTTCTGAAATCGTGATCTCATTTTCTTTTGAAAACAGCTTGCCCTCTAAGACTTCTGGTAACAAGAACGCATCGTCTTGTGTACCAAAAACAGTCACATTGACTTGTTCATCATTGACCGTGATGACACTGCTATATAAACCAATCGGGGCTTTTTGAGTCCCTGCTACACGGTCTAGATCCCCTCTCGTCAATTGCGAAGCCGCAAATGTGTCATTCGCATCTTCTGATAAAACGATCGCGGATGAATCCCAGTCGACGATGGCCTTTTTAAAATCCCAGTTAAGTCCCGTTGCTAACCCAGACAATATAAAAACAACATAGGCGATCAAAAACATGATTCCTACGATCAGCCCATATCTTAATTTTGAATAACGCATTTCTTTTATAGCCAGAAACATTGCTCTTTCCTCCTGTTTTCCAAATGTTGACAAAGTGTCACTTTTCGAAGAATACCACACAAGGTGACACTTTGTCACTTTTTACAACTCGGAAAGTTTGTAAGGTTGATCGATCATTCTTTTTCTGTCATTCACTGAGGATGTTTTTTTAAAGGAGTGAGAAAAAAGAGAGTTGAATAGTGGGCGTTTCGCGTAAAATACGCCATTTCCTTTTAATATTCTTGGCTAGATGTAAAAAAAGCATGGCCGTCCGTAAATAGTCGAACCATGCTTGGCAAAAACGAACACGAGGTTTTCATTAATGGTATTCTTGAGATCAGCTGACCTTGCTTTGTCCAATTGTGGAAATTACTGCTCGTAACTGATGACACGAAGTATCAAACTGCCGTTTTTCCTCAGGGGTAAGCGTCAATTCAATAATTTCGCGGACGCCGTTTTGGTCCACGACTGCAGGAACACCTGTGAATAAATCGTTGATGCCATATTCCCCATCAAGGTAGGAAGACACCGGCAGAATCGCTTGCTCATCATTTAAGATCGCTCGAACGATTCTTGCGACACTCATCCCTATTCCGTAAAAAGTTGCTTGTTTTCGATCAATGATTTCATAGGCGGCATTTTTTACTCGTTCAGAAAGAACTGCTAGATCGGCAACGGTCAAACGATCCTTTTGCTTGATCAATTCTACGATCGGTTGCCCACCGATCGTTGTATGGGACCAGACAGCGACTTCCGAATCACCGTGTTCCCCAATGATATACCCATGAATATTCCGTGGATCGATGGCTAATTTTGCCGCCACTTCTTTTCGAAGTCTTGTGGTATCGAGGGTCGTTCCCGTACCAATGACACGATTGGCTGGCAACCCTGACACACGCCATGCTTGATAAGTTAAGACATCGACTGGGTTTGAAGCGATGACAAGCACGCCATCAAAGCCTGAAGCCATCACTTGTTTTGTGACGCTTGCCATAATTTCGGCGTTCACATCGATCAATTCAAGCCGTGTTTGTCCTGGCTTTTGGTTGATCCCTGCAGTAATAACGACGATATCAGCATCTTTACATTCCGAGTACTCTCCCGCCCAAACTTTGATGTTTTCTTGTCCCCATGACATACCGTCTAACAAATCGAGGGCTTCTCCTTCTGCTTTGTCCCGATTGACATCGATCAAGACCAATTCATTGATCAGTCCTTGATTGATCATGGAATACGCAATGCTCGTTCCAACGAAACCTGTTCCGACAACGACAACTTTTCTGCTTGTACTTTTCATGTGCGATCCCTTCCCTTTCTTTTCAAATACTTGTACTATTGTTTTGCGTAGATTACGCATTTTCTTAAAAAATGGATGATTTTTTGTACTTTCTTAGTAACTATGACCGGCAATCAGCGCTTTGGTTTGCTGATACAAATGAACAGCATATTTTCCTAACACATAGCTGACGACAATCACGGCAAAGCTTGTTTCAATAATCGTTAAGGCTTGTAGAAACCCAAATATCAGTGGGTGATTCGCAAAAAACAGCGCTGATTTGAACATAGCAGTCGCTGAAATCACAAGAGGAAACGTAAATGCCGCATAGCTTGGGTAAAAGCCGACTGCCAGCATGTTTTTCATATAAGCGACGACACAAAAATAAATCGTTTGTGACAATAACAGCATAAAGGCGACAAACCAAGCAGAGCCTTGTTCAAATACGGAGAGGTAACCCGCTAAACAAAGAGAACCTGGTGCTGTTAAAATCGTGATCAAAGGAACTGCCGCACGTTCCGTCAGCTTCTGATGGACGATTCGTTTTAAAATAATCGGCAAAAGCGCAAAATACAATACCAATGCGATCCAGACGATCACTTCCCCCAGCTCTTTAAAAAAGACAGCAGAAGTATTGGGAATGACGCCAATCCCGACAAAGGTAATAAACCAGCTTGGATAAATGTATTCCAGCGAAAGGTCGACAGGCAAAATATGCACGACAACAAAATAGATCATTAAAGCAAAATGTAAGCCGATAGCCCCCCACCAGAGCAGATCATTCACCACTGCATTGGGAATGACCCGTTCAAAAACAGTGGAAATCACCATCAGCGCCATCGTAAAGGTCGGCGCCACCGAAGCAACGATTGGGTTTTGTAACTCTGACATCGTGTGCTTAAATGTAAAGCATACTTTCAGAAGGAAGAGCCCCATGATGAAAATACCAAGGGTGCAAAACCCATTTCCAACCGTCTCCATTCCTTCTGAATACAATAAATTCCCCAAAGACACAGTGCCTAAAATCAAGCCACAAATCGGGATTGGCAACGAATGTAAAAAATGCTGGATCGATGTTTTCATCAACTCATCCTTTCTTAATTTATGAAAATTTCAATTAAATTTGCTTTCTTTTTTCTTTACACTTATACTATAATCACCTGATAACCATTTGTAAAATTGTACTTTTAAATACTAATTATAAATTTTATTAATAATAAAGGAGTCCGCAAAATGATTGAATTGCTCAAAACCTTCATTGTTGTTTATGAAACGAGAAACTTTAGTCTTGCCGCCAAACAGCTCTATAAAACTCAGCCAACGATCTCCTTACAAATCCAACGATTAGAGGCGGAACTTGGATTCAAGCTTTTTGAACGTAAAGGAAAACAATTGATTTTACCCACCAGCCAAGCGGAGTTTTTGTATCCTCGTGTGGTCGAGTCTCTTCGCTCATTGTCCACTATTTTTTCGCAAGCCAAAGACGCCAAAAATTTTAAAACAGAGTGTGTGCTCGCTTGTTCGAATACCACCGCTGTTTACTTACTGCCCAGCATCATGGCGCAGCTGATTGCAGAATTTCCAACGTTTGCCTTTGAAATCAAAATCATGAATTCCCAAGAAGTGATCGATGCCGTCGAATCAAACAAAGCCCATATCGGCCTGATTGAAAAATCAATCGTTTCGCCATTGATCCAAAAAGAATTCGTTTATCGCGATGAATTGGTGTTAGCAGGCAACCTCGCTTCTGATTTTTGGGTCTTGCGAGAAAACGACTCGGGGATGTATTACATTAACGAAACCTATCTGTACGCACAGCACCTGCATCCGCAAATCATCAAAGCCAATAACAGTGAAGTGATTTTGTCCCTATTAAAACAAAACATCGGCAAATCGATCATTTCGAAACTTTCATTACCAGAAGAGTTGCCTTGGCAGGAACTTGATCCAGAGTACCGCTATCGTGATCTTTTTATCATTCAGAATCGTCAGCGTGTGACGCCGGAAACCGGAGAGGTGTATGAGGAGATTAAACGGCTGTTGTTGGCATTGATTCCATAAATATTAGTCTTTTGAACCAATTAAAGTGAATACAAAAAAAGACGCTGGAGTGTCGTTTGTAACTCCTCCAGCGTCTTTGTGTTTTTATAATTCCTTGATAAACCGTTTCTGTTCATGACTGCTATGATAGCCATGGTTTTCATAAAACCTGTGAGCAGCATGGCGTTTAACATTCGAATTTAATCGAATGCCTTGCATTCCTCGCTGTCGGGCTTCTTCTTCAATTGCCGACAGTAGTTTCCCGCCAACGCCTTGCTTTTGCACTTGATCATCCACTACCAAACCTAGGACATTAAAAAATTGCCCAGCAGAATAAACTGTTGAATACGACTGTGCTTCAATCATCCCAACTGCTTTTCCCTTTATTTCGGCAACAAGCAAGAGATGATCCTCCTCAGCTAAAATTCTCTTTAGGCCTTCGATCAATACTTCTTCTTCAATCGGATAGCCTAGTACTTTCGACAAATGAGTTAGTTCTTTATGATCAGACAATGCTGCGGCTCTAATTTTCATGATATTCTCCTGTCTTTTGCGTTTGATTAAACTATATTTTTTGACTGTCTGTTTGTCAAGAAAGCCCGTTCTACGTCGCTGATGTGAAATACCAAAAACTACATAAACTGAGATTGAAATAAGAATTAAAAGAAAATCGATAATCCGCCTTCTGGCTTTCCTCCATTCGTAAAGCTCATACAGAGGAAAGATTTTGGCATACCTTGGAAGGGATGGCTTAGGCATACATTCGCTACTGGCATTCAACCTAATAAGATTTTCGTCTGTTTCGCATTAGTATTAAAAAAGGCTCGTAAATACTTTGATAAGACTTACGAGCCTTTTTCACTTTTCTATGGCACAAGCGGACTCGCCGCTTCGCGTGACTTTTTCTCAGTAGTGATTACTCCACATACAATGTCACAAATTTTGCATGGTCTATTTTTTCAAGAGTGACTACATTCTTTTCCACAACAAGTGCTTCTTTTGTAGCTTCTTTTAAATCGACTGTTTCTACTACATTCACTGGATGGTTGAATGTGATCGTCGCGTGTCCTACTTCATCTAAAAGCCCATTGTATAGGCGAAAAATATAACCTGGACGATCTTCGGCTTTTTTCAATACACTCAGGGTCAAATTGCCATTGATCTCAAAAAGACTAAAGTTTGCCGGTAAGGTTGGTTCAACCGGTCCTAAAGTAAATATCAAGCGGGAATTCAGGAATTCTGCGGATTGATAAAGAGTGATCGGTGTTACTGCTTGTTTGGCACGCTGTGCAACATTTGCTTGATCAAATCCTTTAGCAAAGTAAGCAACAGAGAAATCAAAATGCATCTTTTTGTGACACTGCGCAGCTGGTGTTGCAATCACTGATTCTCCTGAAGCACGCCCTGGTCGATACAGTAGATTCTCTTTCCCCATGAAGCCATAGGTTCGGAAAATCGTTAAGCGAATCGTGTCAAACGCTTTCCCCACGATCTCATATTCACGTACACCCTTGGGCATGACTGATACGCCATGGGATGCATCGAATAAACCGACAAACGATTGACAAGTTTCTATGGCGATCGGCTGCTCATTCCATTGCTCTTTATTGGCTTCCCAAAGAGCCATTTCTTTTTCAAACACAACGGGGCGCTGCAACGTACCAAACTGTTGGTCAGCCAGCGAAAATTTCGAGGCAATTCCGGTATCAAATAGCACACATACCCGATGACTATCCACTTGTTGGTTTTCAACCGTTAAGTTGAAATCAATTTGTTGCGATTGTTTTTTCAACACGATCGTCAATTGGATCGGCAGTGAAGCCGAGACCTTCTTTTCTGCACGTTCAGCTAAATCCTTCGGAACCCTCAGCGTGAATGCCACATCAATCTTTTGGTAGATTGCTGATTGCTGAATCGAGATCGTTGGTTGCGCATCAATTGATGAAATCACAAAATCTTTCACAGGTGGTGAATAATTGAATGAATCACCATCGTCGCCATTTTCTTCAATGATCCCTTGATTTTGATAAAGCACCTGATTGGTTTTATCTAGAATATCCAACGAGCCATTGCTATTGACAGTGATCTGATAGTACTCATTTTCGATCGTATTGGTTGTAATCTCCTGCAATGGTGCGCTTGTATCACCTTTTAAATCAATTGTCAGCTGGGTATACCCCATACTCGGCACGTCAGTCGTTTCTATGGCAATCTTTGCTTTATAGACTTTCTCCGGCAAATAGATCTCCTTGACTGGATCTAATATGTTCCCCTGATTCAACACATACTCCGTTTGGTCGGTAAGCTCTAAAATCGTATAAGGTAACGCCTGACCTGACTGGTCAAGGATCGCAAATTCTTTTTGCGGCAAATAAACCTCTGCTTCGATCACCCCATTACGTTTTGTGTCATAGGTATTGAAAAGCGTAAAAGTAATTTCTTTTGCTTGTGGGTTGTTGATTGCAATAGAAATCTGTCGTAACATCAATTCGACAAGATTCATAGAAATATCTCGCGCTTGCTTATAGCGCATATAGATATCTTCGTTTGTCGTATCAGAAACACAAGAACCAATCGAATCATGCGCCGCATTTTCAAACATTAACTTCCAAATCTCTATGACTGTTTCTACGGGGTACTCAAATCCTAATTGCATAGCTATAGTTAAGATAGGCTCCATGACATTGACTAAGTAATGTTGGATCTGAGTGTTCATCGCCTTCAAATCAGGACGTGAAGAAAAAATCGTTTTGTGAATTCGCATCAATTTGCCGTTGATCAGTTCACCAGCGATTTCTTCCAACTCAGGATGGCGTGCTTTGACCGCAGCAATGTATTTTTCGATCGTTGAAAATTGTAACTCATACTCATCCTGATACAGTTGATTCATTCGATCAACCAATTCTGGAAGATTTTCTCTAACTGGTGCTTGGTCGAAACCATTTGGAAAATACACTTGATCCGTTGCACTGCGTCCCCAAGTCGTTTTAAACGGTTCTTGATGTAAGAACTCTGCTAATTCTGCTTCTCGTTCAGGAATGGCACCGCCAATGTAGTACCCACTTGGGATCTGGTAAACATTGACCACAGAACCATCTTCTCCACGCCATTTGTACTCTGTGTGTTTAACATCGTCATCACTGACACCGCGCCAAAACATCGTGTCAGTGATACCAAACTCACGATAGATTTGTGGCATACTAGCTGCTTGTCCGAAAGAATCTGGCACATAGCCGACATTCATGTAGGTTCCGAATGCTTCACAAATTTTCATGCCATATAACATATTTCGAACAATGCTTTCTCCCGAGATCACTAATTGATCGGTTTGTGTGTACCATGGGCCAATGATCAATTTTCCTTGTTGGACAAGTTGTTGAATCCTTTCTTTGTCCTGTGGGCGCCATTTCAAGTAATCATCTAACAGAGAAGCCTGTCCATCTAAAATGAAACTTTCATAAGGATCATCCTTTTCTAGTTGTTCAATGACGTTTTTTAGATCGTGCATCAAATAGATTTTCGAGCGACTCGTCGTAAAATACCATTCGCGATCCCAATGACTGTGGGGTACGACATGTACTGTTTTTTTCATTCAATCATTCCTCTCCCGTGATTAAAAAAGGCACGTAACGATGGGTGTCGTTCGTGCCTATTAATTTTTCTCAATTTTTTTACCATCTGGTACGCATAATTTGATCCTTACATAAATGCTTCGAATTTTGAAAATCGTTTCTCTTCAAATACTCTTGTTTTCTTCCCCAAGTCTTGTCCTTGTCAGATACCTTAAACCGTTCTTGAAAAATCACCTGATCGTGCCTTTTCTTTTGCTACTATTTAGCTAATCAGCCTTGTTGCTTAGTTTTCAAAGCTCACTTCAATATCATCGAGGGCAATATCTTCTGTTTGTTCTTCTTGCTTATTGAAATTCACGAATAAAGGCGCGACAAAACCGATGAAGGCTGCTCCTGCAAATAGTCCAATCAAATACGCCCAACCGTTTCCAACAGTGAAGAAGCCGTAGATTCCCCCAACTGGTGGCATTTTGTCATACATTCCTAATGCGATCCCCAAACCAGAAGCAATTGCACCTCCCAACATGTTGATCGGCACAAGCCGTAATGGATTGACTAATGTAAAAGGAATTGCTCCTTCTGTGATTCCGATGAACCCCATAATAAAGTTATTACGCCCAGCATCCAGTAGCTCTTTGTTGAATCGATTTTTGTGGAACAAAGTTGCTAAGGCATATCCAAATGGTACCGCACAAATCGCAACGTTCACGATGATGGCTGGTAAATAGACTCCTTCCGCTAGTAACACATTTCCTGCCATCCAAGCAGCTTTGTTTACAGGTCCCCCTAAGTCAGAGCCAATCATTGCCCCCATGATGACTGCCAGTAAAATTTTGTTAACATCATTTTCAATCATGGTTCGGATCCATTCAACCAAACTAGTATTGATCCACGCCAATGGCTCAGAGAGTAAGGCGCCCATGACGATTGCTACAGACAATGTAGCAATCAAGGGTAAAATTACCAGCGGCATCACCCCAGCAAACGACTCCGGTAATTTGATATGTTCTTTCGCCCACTTCACTAAGTATCCTGCTAAGAACCCAGCAATAACTGCCCCTAAAAACCCAGCATTGGTGCTAGAAGCGACTGCACCACCGATAAAGCCGGCACCTAGCGCAGCCTTATCTCCAACAGAATACGCGATAAAACCAGCCAAGACAGTATTGATCAAGCCGATTCCTGTCCACCCTACTTGTTCAATCAAATAAAGCGCATGTTTAAAGCCTTCCGTGTCAGCATAAGGATCTAAGCTTGTGATCCCCATACCAAGAGCAATCATTTTCGGAATGGCAACAACCAGTGAAGCACCAATAATCAATGGCAGTACAAAACTAATTCCACTCATCAAGTGGCCTTTTAAATCTGCTAGAACTCTTTTCATCATCCTTGCCTCTTTCCTTTAGTTTGCGTTTCTTTGTTCAACAGCAGCTACACATTTCTTCAGCACCGCTTCCGGTGCTTTGATACACGTATTGATATTTACTCGAATTTGCGGTTTTCCTTCAAACCGTTCCATCCCAACAACTTTTTGGTCAGTCGCTAAAAGCAAGAAATCTGCTTCTTTTGCTTCGGCTGCAGTGATCTCATTGACTTGCCCTAATGAGCCTTGCTGTTCGATCTTGACCTCATAGCCAAGTTTCGCACCAGCTTTTTCTAAAGCTTTTGCCGCCATCGGTGTATGTGCCAATCCAGCTGGACAGGCGGAAATTCCTACTATTTTCATACAATTTTCTCTCCCATCATTTCCTTTTTGATCAATTCTGCTAAATAAGCTTTGTCTTCTGATTGTTGAATCTGCTGGATGAATGTCTCTTCAAGCAATGCGGTTGCTAGGCGACTCAACATTTGCAGATGCACCGTTCCTTCATCTTTTTTAGGAACCATTAAAGCAAACACATTTTTGACTGCTGAATCATCGAAGGTTTCCCATTCGATGGCTTGCTCTAAACGAATAAACAAAACGGTCGGTTCCAAAACCGGTTCAGCTTTTGCATGTGGAATAGCAAAGCCTTCTTGTAAGCCGGTTGAATATTGTGCTTCCCGTTCAATGAATGCCGCACATGTATCTGCTGCATTGGTAACGATCCCTGATTCATAGGCATGATGCGCAATTACGTGAAACAGTTCTTCTTTTGATGTAACAGCCACATTCAAGAGAATATTTTTTTTCTGAAAATCCATCTCATCTGCTCCTTTCCTTTATTATGAAACCATTATCGTAATTCGTGTGGTTTATTTTCTATACACGTTTAATTTACGGTTTCTAATTTACGATGTAAACACAACAAATTTCCAATTCAAGTGGCAATCATTAGTAAAGCGTTTTCCAAAATGATTGCCAACTCTTCTGGAAATTTTCGGTACTGGTGAAGCATTTCATTCTTATTCTTTCTATTGTATGATGAGAAAGAGCACGGAGGTGAAACAAGTGTCAAAACTTGCTTATCAGCGATTAGATGATCTAATGGAAGTATTAACTAGACAAACGGCGCCGCTACCAATGAAGGAGTTAACAAAAAGCTTCTCGATTTCTGAGCGAACGGTTCGGACCGACATTGCAAATTTGAATGATTTGTTAACAAATGTGGGTGCCTCCATCAAGTTGATTCGAGGGCAAGGCTATTTGTTGTCTATTGGTTCAAAAGAACGATTTCATGACTGGTGGACTGAAAGTATGTCGACTACCGAGTCCTTTCTAACTACGAGTGAAGAACGACAAGCCTATCTACTTTTCCTTTTATTTAAGAATGAAAACCCTTTATCCTTAGATGATTTTCTTGATCGATTATTTATTAGTAAAAACACCTTTTACTCATACTTAAAAACGGCTCGAGACAATTTAGCGACCTATCAATTAAAAATAGTAAATCGTCCAAATATTGGCTTTGAAGTCTTGGGTAACGAATTCGCCAAGCGACAAGCAATCAGTGATCTTTTGATTGAAAAAGATCTCCAAGAGTATTTGGTGGGTTTTACGGAAATGGAACTTGAGTTGTTTGATACGATTGATCTGACCCGCTTGCAAGAATTGTCATTAAATCATCTGGCGCCCTTAGACTTGTTAGACTCTGACTACTATCATAAAAACATTCTTTCTCATTTTGCTTTAGCAATCAGTCGCTTTATAGCTGGCCATCAGATCAACGAATTTCCCTTGCACGTGCCCGCGCTCAAAGAAGACGCCCAGAAAGTTGTTGGTCACTTCTTAGAAGAAATCGATCATGCATTTGATATACAATTGACTGCTGGAGAAAAACAATACTTCATTTACTATCTTGCGATGAATGCACCACGTTTAGTTGAAACAGGCGATGCAAGCGATTCTTCCACGAAAACTGCGAAAGCCATTGTGGAAGAATTATTAACTGCGATCAAACAGACGTCAAACTATGCGTTAGAGACAGACAAGATGCTAATAGAAGATCTGACATCTCATATTGAGGGCTTTATCAATATGAATCTAATGGATGCACGCCGTAGCAATCCATTGCTGGCAACGATCAGAAAATCTTTTCCACAGGCTTATGATTTATGTTTGACTCATTTAGAAACGGTAAGCCTGAAACACGGTTTTTATTTTTCTCCTGATGAGATCGGCTATATCGCTTTGCACATCGCAGGTGCTATGGAAAGGAGTTCCATCAGAAATCATCATAAACATCGCGTCATCCTTGTTTGCGGAACCGGTCGAGCCATGAGTCGTATTATTGAAGCAAAAATTATCAAGCACTATCAAGAAACGATCGAAGTCGTTGATCGCTTTTCTTACGTCGAGCTACAACAATGTGATCTTTCTGCCATTGATTTTGTGATCACAACCGTTCCATTAGAACAGTTCTCGGTTCCTTCTATTTACATCAACATGGCCAAGCTAGATAAAGAAATTGGCAAAATCGAACCGTTCATTGAAACGCTCAGTGAATCAAAAGATGGTATCTATTCATTGTTTCAAAAAGCATTTTTTCTTCATGAAAATCATGCAGATAAAGAAACCTTACTAAAGAAAATGGCGCAGCAACTGTACCAAAAAGATTTTGTGCCCCAAGATTTTTATGACAGTGTGAAAAAACGAGAAGCAATCAATCAGACCAATATTAACGAGTGGCTTGCTATCCCCCATCCCATGACCTTGATGGCAAAACGCTCAGCCGTTTCAGTGGCGATCATTCCTGACGGCGTTGATTGGGGAAATGGTGATTTGGTTAAATTCGTCTTTCTCTTTGCGATTCAAAAAGACGAATATGAAGATACCGAAGAAATCTATAGTCTTTTATTAGAGTTGATGGATCGTGAAGATATTCAACAAGCAATCCTGCAAAATAGTGACTATCACCACTTTTTGAGCTGTATAAAGCAATTATAAAAGGAGCTGGGAATCCAGCTCCTTTTGTTGATATGACTAATCTTATTTGATAGCTCTTTTTCTCATTCATAGTATGCAAGATTAAGATTGTTTCTTGACCTTTAAAATTTTAAATATCATTAACAAGATGAAACCAATAATACAAAACAATCCAACGAGAACATATCGTTGATCTGCAGTTTCTCCTGTCTTAGGCAGAGCAGCACTGTCTGATTTTTTTATCCTTTTATTTTCTTTTTCTAACACTTTTGGCTTCGATATATTAGTGGAGCGATCATTTATTGAAAATTTGATCGGTGTTTTATCAATTTGATAACCACTCGGTGCTTTGGTTTCAATCAACTGATACTCTCCTACTTCTAAATTACTTATCTCAACCTTTCCATCTTTGCTCGTAACTATGTTTTTTTGTAAAATATTTCCTTTCGAATCTTGCAGCTCAAACTCTGCATTTGCCAGTAGTTTTCCTGTTTCGCTGTCTACTTTTTTCAGAGTTACTTTCCCAAGTTTTGGTGATACATAAGTATTCTTGAAAATAATCGATTCTTGGTACGCTGGACTTGCCACTAATTGTCCAGATTGGTCTTCCACATTTACGGTTACATGGTATTCTGTTTGGTCATAAGTGATCGTGCTATCTGTCCCTGCGACTTCTCGGATCGTATACTTGTATGTGCCTGCTTGGTCATAGTCGATTGCATCGAAGTAAATTTTTCCGTTGGCATCATTGCTCTTGGTTTGAATCACTTCCCCTTGTTCGTCCAACAGCTGGAATTGAAATTCATCTGCACTTAGTGCTTTGCCAGTCAATTCTTTACTTGCTTCTAGAACCGCACTCCCTTTTGCGGGATTGTAGCTATTTTTAAAAACAGCACTGCCTTCATAGCTTGGACTTGCCACTAATTGCCCCGATTGGTCTTCCACATTTACGGTTACATGGTATTCTGTTTGGTCATAGGTGATAGTGCTATCTGTCCCTGCGACTTCTCGGATCGTATACCCTAACATTCTTATGCAAAACTCTTATCAATAGATCATCTAATCTAAATCATAAAAATAGACCTAATAGAATTCCCCCTAAGATGAAGAATGCAGAGTTAATTTTGTATTTAAGAATACCTAATAGACTAATAAAAAAAATTAAAATGAAATACCATTCAACAAAGATATTTTGTCCTAATTGGATGGTAACATTAGCCATCAATGCTAATGCTGCCGCATTTATACCAATTAACATTTTGGAAAATGTATTGGATTGTTTAAGCTTGGAAAATAGTGGTGCTAATATAAGAACCAGTAGAAACGATGGTAAAAAAATCCCTACTGTAGCTACCAAAGCACCTGGGATATCGAAAAGTAAATAATGCCTGCTGAATAAATCCCCCATTTTTAGCTTACGGGTTCACCAGGGGTTCAATTCTGGGTAAGCTCATCCATTGGATGAGAGTCAAAAAAATGCGCAATGAAACCTTGGACAGGTTCATTGTAAGGATGGATAAAGCAATTACACACAGACTGGTCTCTTCAAGGCGTGTTCGAATAAGCCTGAGCCCGAACTTTCTTTTCGCCAGGCTGAAGCCTCTTTCGACCTCTACTCGATCGCAGTTATCAGTGTATTCTTGTTTTTTGTCAATCTTTTGATCCTTCTTGGGCCTGCCGAGCGACGGTCCGGATAATCGGATTCCGAGTTCTTTGCAGTAGCTCAAGTTTGTGCGATTTCGGTATATTTTGTCCGCCAAAACTCGTTCAGGATACACTCCCATCCGCTCTCTGTAGCGTTCTACCGCAACTATGAGACATTCGCTCTCGTTGTAGGCATCGAAGGAAATTTTTTCAATTCGGGCGTAACCGTTGGTTATGCTCATATCCAGTTTGGCCCCGAACTCAACCGGATTCTTGGCTTTTCCCCGGACAATCGGGCGGATAAAAGGCTGGCTGATACTGACGATGCGATCCTGCACTTTGTGCGTCCTGCTTGTGTGCATGTAAAGCTGCTGTTCGTACAATTTCCGCAATGTCCCCAACAGGTTGGCTTGCTTCGGCACTAGCGTATAGCCTTGCTTTAGAAACGCATCGATGTACCCGAGATCCCGCCGGATGTAGTTCAGTTGCTTGCCGATGGCTTTGCGAATTTGTTTTCCGCTTTTCTTTTTCTTGCGCGCGATGTTGAGATAATCCTTTCGGGCCATTTCCGATAGGTGCGGGGTTTGGGAAGATGGTTTGCTTCGCAGATTGCGTCGATGAGTCCTTCCAACTTTTCCCGGCATTCGTTCAACAGTTCCGTGTCTTGCGGAAACTTGATTTCTGAAGGTGCACAAGTGGCATCCAGAATGAGCGTTCCTTCATTCTCAGATCCTGACGCATCATTGTCATTGTCGTCATTGTGGGAATCATCTTCTCTATCCTCTATCGGTTTGAGGATCAATTCATTGATTTCAATCAGAATTTCGGAAGAGAGACGTTTGCGGAAGTGCACCATCAAAGAAGCATCGAACGGCTTTTCATCCTTGTACGAAGGCAGTCCGACAAAGTACTGCAGATAGGGATTTTCGCGAATCTGATTGACGACTTCGATATCTGCGTACTGAAATTCATTTTGAATAATCAAGGCACCCAGTGCCATTCTTACCGGCTTGGCGATGTTCCCTCTGTCACTTTTGAACAGAGCGGCATACTTATCTTCAATGACTGACCAGGGAATCGTAGCCGCTTTTTTGACCCAACGGTTTTCTGGGTTCATCGTGAGCCCCAACGGCTGATCGAAGTCATAAAGGGTTAATTGCCGATTAGTCTGCTTTCTGTACATATTCATCGCCCCTTCGTATGATTTTTGAAAAAAGTGCACGGGTTTTTGGTGTTTCCCTCTGTATTCTATGCATCTATTATACCAAAAAACAGCTAAAAACACTGTTACGATAAGGTTTGTAAATTATTCAGTAGACATTAAATAAAATTAATGTAACTGACTTAATGCTTTTTAATTTCAGTAAAATCTTTATTAAAATTTTCCTCCTATGCCTTTAAACTTCTCTACAAAGGTCGCAATCTTCTGAAAGACAGTTTGTTTTTTCGTTAAGTATTTAGGATTCAGAGGGCTCATCTTAGGCAGAATTTCATTCAGTTCGGTTCCATTCTCGCTAGCATATTCTCTTTTTAATGAGGCAAGTATGTATCTCTTTGCAGCCTCTTCATTAAGTTCTTCGGTATTAATCAGTTCCTCTGCTTCACGTTTTTGTTCTGCTTGCGCAAATGAGAAGAACGCATCAATAATGCTCGCTTTATCATGAATCTCATCTAAATTTGTTTGATTGATAAAATCAACTACTAAGCTTTCTTTTGCGCGGTTTCCCACACTGGATCTAATTAATCGACGTACCTCTTCAACTAATGATGCTTTGTCTTTTGACTTCTTGTTTTTCTCAAAAATCAATTCGAGGATATAATCTAGGTTGATTTCTTGTGACTTTAATAAATCTACCTCAAAGACAACATCATCCCAATCAATCGTGGAATCTGCTTTTTCTTTACCTGCTTTTTCACGTCGAAGCCAATCACGAATATCGTTATAAGTAGACCGATAGTCTTGAATAACTCTTTCTTCAGGCATCTTAATCTCCCTCATAACACTGATATCTTCATCACTTAGACAATGAGCAGATTTAAATTCCTCCACCGCCTCAGGATCATTTATATCTACCAATTGCAAAGCTTTTAGACTAGAAAACTCATCATAGTTTTGTAAGATGTTGTCAACCCGTAGATATTCACCAAAGAGCCTAGCAAAATCTTTTTTATCTTTTTCAGTGACAATCTCATCAATGTTTGAGAAACGAGATTCTAATTCCTTCACTACATCTACATATCCACGACGGGCTTCACCAGTAGAAATATCAGTGAAACCTTCCATGTATTCTTTATAGCTTTTTTCAAGCACTACATTCTTAGTATTTTTATCACCAAAAAGAGTGATTGCATCAATCGTTGATTGTTCTAGATCTCTGAAAGTAACAATATTTCCAAATGTTTTAGTCGCATCATAAATACGATTGGTTCTTGAAAAAGCTTGCATTAAGCCGTGAAAACGCAGATTCTTATCGACAAACAAAGTATTCAGTGTTGGTGCATCAAACCCAGTTAAAAACATTCCAACTACAATTAGAAGATCAATCTCTTGTTTTCTTACTCGACTAGCAAGATCACGATAATAATTCTGAAAACCATTACTATCTACCCCAAAGTTGGTTTTGAATAAATCGTTGTAATCCTTTATTGCTTGAGATAGAAATTCTTTTGCACTACTATCCATAGCAGACGGCTCAAATGTCTCATCAAGGATTTCTCCTATCGCACTTTGTTCTTCGTTAGCGGCAAAAGAAAATATTGTCGCAATTTTTAAGGGTCTTTCACTATCTTTTTGTAACGTAGTTAAAGATTCATAGTAAAGCTTAGCTGCATCAACACTACTTACAGCAAACATTGCATTAAATCCTTTTCTATTAGCGTGAGACCGATGCGTTTTAAGTCTAAAATTATTCAGGATATACTGTGATATCTCTTTGATTCTTTCAGGATGTAATAATGCTTCCTTAGTCTCGGCTGCCGATAGTTTTTTCTCATCTTGTTCCATCTCAATAGACTTAAATTTAGGACGCACATCATTATAATCTACTTTAAATTTTAAGACTTTTTCGTCTCTAATGGCATCTGTAATAACATAAGCATGTAATTCTCGTCCAAATACTGTTGCCGTTGTATCAGAACCTAAAGCATTTTCAGGAAATATAGGTGTACCAGTAAAACCAAATTGATAATATTGTTTAAACTTTTTCGTAATATTCTTTTGCGCTGCACCGAACTGTGAGCGGTGAGCCTCGTCAAAAATGAATACTACTTGCTTATTGTATATAGGTAAATCGGATTCGCCTTTAATCAGGTTATTCAGCTTTTGAATCGTAGTGACAATAATTTTATTATCATCTTTGTCTATATTACGCTTCAATCCCGCAGTATTTTCTGATCCATTTACACTGTCAGGAGAGAATCGTTGATATTCTTTCATCGTTTGATAGTCTAAATCTTTTCTATCGACCACAAAAAATACTTTATCGATAAAATCCAACTCGGTAGCTAAACGAGCTGCTTTAAAACTGGTTAGTGTTTTGCCTGAACCTGTTGTATGCCAAATAAATCCACCACTTTCACTGGAGTTCCATTTTTTAGCATGGTATGAGCTTTTTATTTTCCATAAGATTCTTTCAGTTGCAGCTATTTGATAAGGTCGCATAACAAGTAACGTATCGCTAGAATCAAAAACTGAATAGTGAAATAATACATTCAATAATGTGTTTTTCTGAAAAAAAGTTGCTGTGAAATCCTTAAGGTCTTTAATCAGGGTATTATCTGATTTCGCCCAGTTCATAGTAAAATCAAAACTGTTCTTATCTCGTTTAGTTGTATTCGCAAAATAACGGCTATCAGTCCCATTAGATATAACGAAAATCTGCAAATACTTAAATAGAGAGTTTTCTGAATTAAAGCTCTCCTTGCTATATCTATGAACCTGATTAAATGCCTCTCGAATGGCGATTCCACGTTTCTTTAATTCTATTTGAACCAGAGGTAGCCCATTAACCAAAATAGTCACATCGTATCGGTTAGCTTGAGTCCCTTTTAGTTCGAATTGTGAAATCACTTGCACCTTATTTTTTGCGATATTTTTTTTATCTACGAGATAAATATTTTGAATATGCCCATCATCAAAGACAAAATCATAAATATAATCTGTATGAATTTTTCGAGTCTTATCGATAGTGTTGTCACTTGGATTATCTAAAAATTGCACACAAAATCTAACCCATTCTGCTTCTGTAAATTCTACATTATTAAGGTTTTGCAGTTGCACACGGACGTTAGCAAGCATTTTTTCAGGAGTAGTTACGCTGGTAAGATGCTCATATCCTTGATTGACCAAATCTTGTATCAGTTCTCGTTCTAAATCGGCTTCCGTTTGATAATTTGTTACTTGTGAATCTATCTTCGTATATTTATCTAGTACGATAAAGTTATTTGATTCTGCGATAGGTTTGAAATCAGCCATTTTTATACCACCTCTTTTGGAAAACTAAGAAGCATATTACGGTAATACTCATATTGTTTTTGACGCAACTCTATTTCACGAGGTAGCCCCTCAGTAATCGAAGATGTTAGTGCTTCAAATTTATCGAGGATAGAGACAATTCGGGCTTGCTCTTCAAGACTAGGTATAGGAATTTTAATCTTCGATAGTATTGTTCCTGTTGTAGTTACCCTTGTTGTCATATTACTGGAATTAATAATCTCTTTTCTTACTTCGTGAGATCTAAAACAGTAAGCACAATACTCTGGAAGCAAAAGATTTGTCTTCGGCCGCGCCCGAATAAGAAAACCGCTAAAAACACAAATAGAAATATCCGTCAATAAAACTGAAGCATATCCAATTTCATCTTTAGTTTCTGATGTTCTAGTGAAGAATACGTCTCCTCTTCTACAACTAAATCTCTCAATATCAGAAGATGTCGTTTGTACTTTACCTACAATAGAGTTTTCAAATAGTTTATTATTCTTAAAAACATCTGTGTAATTGATAATGTTATCACCACTACCAAAAAACTCTTTACCCTTGTTAATACCATTTTTGAAGTCAAAAATTTCACCCAATGCTTTCCACTCAACTTCACCCTCTTCAAACGTCAACAACTGATCACGGTAATAAGTATATTGCTTTTTACGAGCGGTAAGCTCTGCGGTGAGCTCTGCGGTGAGCC
>NZ_NIBN01000001.1:1057626-1059198 GCF_002174385.1 Enterococcus sp. 6D12_DIV0197 | reverse complement strand
CTTTTTTATTTCTGCATTTAGTTCATTGATATCAATAATTTCTCTTGTATCTTTCGCTTCTACATAAGAACTCACAGAAAGGTTGTAATCATTTTCAACGATTGCATCATAATCAACTGATTTTGCGACATGGTCGATATCTTCTTTGCTATCAAACATACTCATAATCTTTGCAATATGTTCATCCGTTAGTATGTTATTATTTGTTTCCTTTTTATAAAACTCTATACCACTTGCATCTATAAACTGTGTTTTATTATCACTTTTATGCTTAGAAAGAACCAATATATTAACAGCTATTGAAGTCCCATAAAATAGGTTAGGTGCTAATGATATGATTGTTTCGACAAAGTTATTGTCAATCAAATATTTTCTTATTTTCTGCTCTGCACCACCACGATAGAAAATGCCAGGGAAACAAACGATAGCGGCTCTCCCTTTACTTGATAGATAGCTAAGCGCATGAAGGACAAAGGCAAAGTCTGCTTTAGATTTAGGTGCTAATACACCTGCAGGAGCAAAACGCTCATCATTAATGAGTGTTGGATCCTCACTTCCAATCCATTTGACGGAATACGGTGGGTTAGACACAATGGCATCAAACGGTTTATCCTCACCATAGTGAGGGTCTAAAAGGGTATTTCCTAAAGCAATATGGAACTTATCGTAATTTATATTGTGTAAAAACATATTCATACGCGCAAGGTTATACGTTGTAGGGTTAATCTCTTGCCCATAAAAACCATCTTCAATGATGTGCGCATCAAACTGTTTTTTTGCTTGTAAAAGTAGAGAACCTGAACCTGCTGCAGGATCATAAATTTTGTTAATCGTTGTTTGCTTGTGAATCGCTAATTGTGCAATCAGACTAGAAACACTCTGTGGCGTGAAAAACTCCCCTCCAGATTTACCTGCATTGGCAGCGTAATTAGAGATTAGAAACTCATAAGCATCACCAAAGAGATCGATTTGATTTTCTTCGAACTCACCAAAATCAAGCCCTTCAACTCCTTTAATAACCGCAGCTAAACGACTATTTTTATCTTTTACCGTATTTCCTAATCGACTACTTGTCGTGTCAAAATCAGCGAATAATCCTTTAATATCTAATTCTGACGGATAACCGTTAGCTGAGCTTTCAATAGCAGAAAATATTGCAGCTAAATCTGTATTCAAACTTTCATTTGTATTAGCCGTTTTAGCGATCCTAGAGAACATCTGACTAGGATATATGAAATACCCTTTTGTTTTTATGGCATCTTCTTTGATTTCATTGGTTATAACGTCATCACTAAGTTCTGCATAATTGACGCTATCGTCACCACCCTCGATATATGAAGAAAAATTTTCACTAATAAAACGATAAAAAAGTGTTCCTAAAACATATTGCTTAAAATCCCAGCCATCTACTGATCCTCGAACATCATTAGCTATTTTCCATATTTGTGATTGTAGTTTAGCTCGTTGTGTTGCACCTGACATTTGAATACCTCCAATTATGATAATAGTCACTCGAAATTCCGAGCAACTTTTTTATTTTCTATCTAATTCCATCTAGACAATATCTTACAT
>NZ_NIBN01000001.1:1053785-1057400 GCF_002174385.1 Enterococcus sp. 6D12_DIV0197 | reverse complement strand
ATCAAGAAGTTCATCTATAAAGTTAAGCTTCATCATGATTCAATCACCTCAATAATCTCATCAATTTCTGTACGAAGCTTATCAATTTTAGATACAGTCTTTTTTATTTCTGCATTTAGTTCATTGATATCAATAATTTCTCTTGTATCTTTCGCTTCTACATAAGAACTCACAGAAAGGTTGTAATCATTTTCAACGATTGCATCATAATCTGTCTCTTATACACATCTGTTTTAACATGGTTTTATTACTCTTTTTATATTTTTACTTTTTATCTACAAAGTTTAATTTCCCACTTGATTAAACGATTGGTTTAGTCCCATTTTTATATAGATATCTTGGTATTTTTCTAAATACTCTTTCTTTGCATTTTCTATTTTTTCCTGCACCTGTAAGTCAGCTTCTTTGACTTCCGTTCCTATTCTTTCTTGTTCTGCTATTGACAGACCAGGAATTTCTATATCTTCAATATCTCGGATATTTAGAGATGAAATAATAGAACCTGTTTGGTTAATTGTGAGTAGCGCCATTCCAATAGGCGATTCTAAAAAGGATTTAATAAAGTATGGATTGTAACCTTTATTTGGACGGAAATAAATAAATAAATAATTCATATTGTGGGTGGTGATATTTTTGAATAAAAAATATATACTCCTTTTTATCTTAGGTATTATTGTAGGTATTATTATTAGCTGGTTATTATTTAAGTTTTCAAAAAAAATTTTTTTATAGGAGGATTTTAGAATGAAAAAATCGATTCTATCACTATCCGTTGTGTAGTTGTTAAGTATCTATGCTATTTCCCCGTGTCCTGCGTTTGCTAGTGAGACTTCTACAATTCCAGAAACCGAAAGTAACACAGCTATCTCTCCAAGTCTATTGTCTGATTCTGTAACCTTATTAGGAAATCCTGACAATGATACAGATATACAACCACGTTCTATTATTGGTGGTATAGCTATCTTTGTTGGCGGAATACTAGCCGGATATATCGTTGACGGTGTCATTATATATGCTACAGGACAACCTTCAGCAGAATGGATAGCTAGAGGTATGAGGGCTGCACAGAATTATCTTTCTAAAAATCCTAAACATAAATCAACCGTACATGTAACCAAAGACGGAGCAATAATGGGTGGCGGTGGTAGAGGTTTTTAACTCCCAGCTAAATCTAACAAAGAATTGCATGGTGGGATACCTACCGTGCATTTCTTTGTTCATTTTCTAGCTTGAAATATTTCTAGCGATTCTTTCGTTAAGAATAATGTTTTACCTGTATAAATGTGATCGATTCCCTCTAGTCTATGAGGAAACCGTTTATAAATGTGGGCAAAGTATTCATCATTCTTTCCTAACAACTGGCTTGCTTCTTTTGCTGTAATCAATTGCGATAAATCATTATTGGGATTATCAGAGAAAATAATTGTTCCACCAATTTTTCGATAATTAAAATTTTTAAGTATTTCATGTTTGTTGTTACGGTAAGCTTGGGATAGGTAATTTCTATTCTTACCTATCCTTTCACTCATTTCTTTTGCTGTGTAAATTTGATTTAAATTAATTTTTCCCATTGTTTAAGCACTCTCTTTTTAGCGTATTTCAGTTAAAAGAGAAGTCTGTAAGTTTTGGTTGAGTTGTCACAAGAAAGCCGTTTTTAGTTGGTTCAACCTCAAAAGTGATTTTTTGCATTTTACTACGATTGTCTACTGAAACATTTAGAAGGTATTCAACTCTATACCTTTTTTTTGTTTGTTCACTACCATAGTAATTGACACTCTTAAGCGTTTTCCCTAACGCTTTCCAATCGGATATATCTACCTTTTCGGATACATATGTTCTTAAACTTGACTGATAATTTTCTTGATTTTTTTCCTGTGAAAAATAGTAAGTCAAAAAGTATCTTCCAAAAGTATCTATTTTGGATTGAGAAATATCCGTTTCTTTGACACGTTCAATTTGTTCTTTCAATAATTCGCTCTCTTTTTTGACTGATTGAAGTTGTACTTGTTGAATAACACTTATTCCTATCAATAATACAATAAAAAGAGTCAAAATAGATATGAACAAATGAATTTTGGGAACATTTTTCTTGGTTATGGATTCTGATAGTGATTCTTTTCTACTATTCGTTTGTTTTGCTTGGTTCTTTTTCGATATTTCCTTAATAACACTAGGTTCATTTACTGTTTCAGTTGGAATTTCTGTCTGCGGTATTTCTTGGCTTTCATTACTCGTTTTTAACTCCTGACGATTTAATTCTTGCGTATTAAGCGTTGGTTCTGTTGGTTCATTCAAGTAAACTAAAACGGGTTCTGTTGCAAAGTTTTCAAAAGAATCTATTTTAAGTTAAAATTATAGAAAAGATAGCTTGGAGGAACGAAGATGAAGCATTTCAAAGGTAAACAATTTCAAAAAGACGTGATTATTGTCGCCGTTGGCTATTATCTTCGTTATAACCTCAGCTATCGAGACGTTCAAGAAATACTTTATGATCGTGGCATTCATGTGTGTCATACAACGATTTACCGTTGGGTACAAGAATACGGCAAAGCCCTATATCAAATTTGGAAAAAGAAAAATAGACAGTCTTTTTATTCGTGGAAAATGGATGAAACTTATATCAAAATCAAAGGGACCTGGCACTATTTGTATCGCGCGATCGATGCAGACGGTTTAACGCTGGACATTTGGCTAAGTAAAAAACGCGACACACAAGCAGCCTACGCATTTTTAAAACGTCTTAGAAAGCAGTTTGGCGAACCAAAGGTTCTAGTCACAGACAAGGCACCATCTATTGGCAGTGCGTTTAAAAAATTACAAAAAGCTGGTCTGTATACGAAGACAGAACACAGAACAGTTAAGTATCTCAATAACTTGATTGAGCAAGATCATCGACCAATCAAACGTCGGAATAAATTTTATCGAAGCTTACGCACTGCCTCAACAACGATTAAAGGCATGGAAACGATTCGCGGAATATACAAGAAAAGCCGAAAAGAGGGCACACTCTTCGGCTTTTCGGTTTGCACTGAAATCAAGGTCTTATTGGGTATCCCAGCTTAAAAAGCAGTCAAAACGGAATGCTGGTTGTTTATTTTAAAACTTTGCAACAGAACCTAATTCTTTATAGTAGCTGCTTGGTGCCACTTGCATTACACGCAGAAGCATTCGGATGGGATAGCTGTTTCTTAGATTTTTGATAAAGAGAATCTTATTGTGTAAGTTTACTTCGTGAATATAGCCATTGCTTTTTTTAGAATTTCGTTCTCCTGACGCAGACGGATCATTTCTTTTTCCATCTGTTTGATTTGAGCTGGGGTTGTCGAACTGCCTGAGATTGGACTATTGTTTTTCTTCCATTTATAAATTGTTTGTTCTGCAATGCCATATTCACGGGAAATTTCGGCAACTGATTTGCCAGTTGCCACAAGCTGAAGGATTAACTCTTTCTTTTCTTGACTGTATTTTTTTGCCATATCTGAACACCCTTTCGAAAGTATTATAATACTCTCCAAAAATGTGTCCACTAAATCATACTAGCACCAACCTTTAAATATTAATTCAGGTTGTTTATAAGTACTTATTTCACTAATTCTAAAATATTTTTATTGTATA
>NZ_NIBN01000001.1:1042009-1044799 GCF_002174385.1 Enterococcus sp. 6D12_DIV0197 | reverse complement strand
TTCAAGATACTTATTATTTAACCAAAAACATTGTTTCACCATTCTATCTCCATTTGGTAATTCATCTGAATCTCTATGAAGAATACCGTTACCGAAAACTTGTCCATTTATTTCATAAACAGATTTGCTAGCATGAGGACGTAGATGGAAAATCTTAGTATCTTTTGCTTTTGGTAAATTATTTAGAACTCTATTCCCTTTTGGTATAAGCTCTACCCCTTCTTTGACTACTTTTTGGTTAGCTAACCATTCTTCTTTTCCAATTCCTTCTAAATCTGTCATAGGCATATTCCAAAACATTGCTTTATCTAATTTGTATTCCGTACCGTCATGTCGATACACAACGAATAAGAATCTTTTCTCACTAAAGTATTGATATATTTCAGACTCTTCCCACTTTTCTAAAGCAAACTCTTTAAATTTAATTGCAGGAAATGACATACTCTCTCTGATTTTTCCATTGGCTTTGGATCTATGTCAATAAAGTGGACACTTTTTTTGAGAGTTATTTTGAAACTAATCCACTCTCGAGTTATTTCATAGTTTCAGAAAATAGTCAAACCCAGACCATTTGACCATTTTCTGAAACTATGAAGAGGAAAGCTCGTGGATTTGTTCTCAAAAAAATGTGTACGGATAGATTACATGTGAGTACGAGCCTGGTCTTCTGCTTGTTGAGGAGTCAAATACCGGATTGCTCCATGAATTCGTTTACGATTGTACCAGCCTTCAATATATTGAAAAAGCGCAAGGCGTGCTTCCTCAAAAGAATAATAGACCCACTGGTAGATCTCTTCTTTTTTCAAGATTGCATGAAAAGATTCAATACCAGAATTGTCATACGGGGTTCCCTTACGACTATAAGAATGCACGATTTTACGTTCTTGAAACGCTGCTTCAAATTCTTTGCTCGTGTATTGAGAGCCAAGATCTGTTTGGATAATCAAGTCTTCTTTCGGTTGTTGGTTCTTAATTGCTGAATCCAAAGCGTTTAAGACAATGTCTGTCGCCATTTGTTTGGCATACGTATACCCGATGATTTTCTTTGAATGAAGGTCAATGACAGAAGCTAGATAAGTCCAGCCATCTTTTGTAGTAGCGATATATGTGATATCTGCGGCCCATTTTTGATTGATGGTCGTTGTAGAGAAATCTTGATTCAAAAGATTGGTACGTTCAATAATCGGCTTTTTCGAAGTGTGACTAGGACGATATTTTTTGACCGTGATTGAATGAATACCTAAAAAGTTCATTCGTTTTTGAACCCGCTTGATGGATAAGGAAAAGCCTTGTACTAACAAGCAATGATGAATTTTCCATGCGCCATAACGTTGTTTACTTTCGGTGTAGATTTCCATGATTGCTTGATCGATTCGCTCATTTTCCTGTTGGCGTTTACTCGGTTCATGATGTAATTCTTTATAGTAGCTGCTTGGTGTCACTTGCATTACACGCAGAAGCATTCGGATGGGATAGCTGTTTCTTAGATTTTTGATAAAGAGAATCTTATTGTGTAAGTTTACTTCGTGAATATAGCCATTGCTTTTTTTAGAATTTCGTTCTCCTGACGCAGACGGATCATTTCTTTTTCCATCTGTTTGATTTGAGCTGGGGTTGTCGAACTGCCTGAGATTGGACTATTGTTTTTCTTCCATTTATAAATTGTTTGTTCTGCAATGCCATATTCACGGGAAATTTCGGCAACTGATTTGCCAGTTGCCACAAGCTGAAGTATTAACTCTTTCTTTTCTTGACTGTATTTTTTTGCCATATCTGAACACCCTTTCGAAAGTATTATAATACTCTCCAAAAATGTGTCCACTAAATCATACTAGCACCAGCCATAAAAGCTTTTAAAGGATAATATTTCCGCCAGATTTAGGACAAATCGCTACTGTATTCTTTTCGTCTTCTTTTTTCTATTTGCTTGGTACGTTTTAAAATTCAGTTTCTCAACGTCTGATGGCACATTCTCAATTAAATGAATAATAAGCTTTACTTTGTATATCACCTAATTTTTCAAACGCTGCAATGCTTACGACTTGTTTTGTCGAGGAACGATCACATAATGTTCTTGAACCTTACTAACGTCTACATAACGTTTTCTAGGTTGATCTTGTATGATTGATTGATCCAAAGAGAGAAAATCAGCATACCTGGCATTGTTGCTTTTCAAATAATTCTTAGTTCATACAAATTAGTGCCTAATTTTTTTACCCATTTTAAACGTTATGCTATAACATGAAATTCGTCTCTTTAATTTACTGGTATTCAGAAAAAAAGTCGTCAATGCAAGTTACGATATAATCATTCAAATCATTAGCTGGTGTCAGAGTCTGAATTCCCATGTAACATCGTTCACCAGTAGAATAACTTTCTTCTACACTACCTAAATGTATAATGATAGCATTGGTTTCAGATATAATATCAACGATTTTATCATATTCATCCTCAGGGTTTCTAGATTCAACAGTTACTTCAAACGATATTAAATTATTATATTTAGGATCTATATTAATTGTAGTAGTGGCATTCTCATCCATTTTTGATATCTCAAATCGTAACAAGTTTACTATTGATTCTTCCACAGTTACATTATATACAGCATATCCAAAATAATTTATTGACATTAATGACATTACATACTCTCCTTTTTATTGGCTTATTGTAATTCAGTAACTGTTCTATTGTTTACTATAAATAACGAATACCATAAATACATTCTTCATGTATAAATGATAAAATTTTTAATTCATCACTAGATTGGTTGCTATTATAATACATAGATAG
>NZ_NIBN01000001.1:1040281-1041909 GCF_002174385.1 Enterococcus sp. 6D12_DIV0197 | reverse complement strand
CCCTAACGCTTTCCAATCGGATATATCTACCTTTTCGGATACATATGTTCTTAAACTTGACTGATAATTTTCTTGATTTTTTTCCTGTGAAAAATAGTAAGTCAAAAAGTATCTTCCAAAAGTATCTATTTTGGATTGAGAAATATCCGTTTCTTTGACACGTTCAATTTGTTCTTTCAATAATTCGCTCTCTTTTTTGACTGATTGAAGTTGTACTTGTTGAATAACACTTATTCCTATCAATAATACAATAAAAAGAGTCAAAATAGATATGAACAAATGAATTTTGGGAACATTTTTCTTGGTTATGGATTCTGATAGTGATTCTTTTCTACTATTCGTTTGTTTTGCTTGGTTCTTTTTCGATATTTCCTTAATAACACTAGGTTCATTTACTGTTTCAGTTGGAATTTCTGTCTGCGGTATTTCTTGGCTTTCATTACTCGTTTTTAACTCCTGACGATTTAATTCTTGCGTATTAAGCGTTGGTTCTGTTGGTTCATTCAAGTAAACTAAAACGGGTTCTGTTGCAAAGTTTTCAAAAGAATCTATTTTAAGTTAAAATTATAGAAAAGATAGCTTGGAGGAACGAAGATGAAGCATTTCAAAGGTAAACAATTTCAAAAAGACGTGATTATTGTCGCCGTTGGCTATTATCTTCGTTATAACCTCAGCTATCGAGACGTTCAAGAAATACTTTATGATCGTGGCATTCATGTGTGTCATACAACGATTTACCGTTGGGTACAAGAATACGGCAAAGCCCTATATCAAATTTGGAAAAAGAAAAATAGACAGTCTTTTTATTCGTGGAAAATGGATGAAACTTATATCAAAATCAAAGGGACCTGGCACTATTTGTATCGCGCGATCGATGCAGACGGTTTAACGCTGGACATTTGGCTAAGTAAAAAACGCGACACACAAGCAGCCTACGCATTTTTAAAACGTCTTAGAAAGCAGTTTGGCGAACCAAAGGTTCTAGTCACAGACAAGGCACCATCTATTGGCAGTGCGTTTAAAAAATTACAAAAAGCTGGTCTGTATACGAAGACAGAACACAGAACAGTTAAGTATCTCAATAACTTGATTGAGCAAGATCATCGACCAATCAAACGTCGGAATAAATTTTATCGAAGCTTACGCACTGCCTCAACAACGATTAAAGGCATGGAAACGATTCGCGGAATATACAAGAAAAGCCGAAAAGAGGGCACACTCTTCGGCTTTTCGGTTTGCACTGAAATCAAGGTCTTATTGGGTATCCCAGCTTAAAAAGCAGTCAAAACGGAATGCTGGTTGTTTATTTTAAAACTTTGCAACAGAACCTAATTCTTTATAGTAGCTGCTTGGTGCCACTTGCATTACACGCAGAAGCATTCGGATGGGATAGCTGTTTCTTAGATTTTTGATAAAGAGAATCTTATTGTGTAAGTTTACTTCGTGAATATAGCCATTGCTTTTTTTAGAATTTCGTTCTCCTGACGCAGACGGATCATTTCTTTTTCCATCTGTTTGATTTGAGCTGGGGTTGTCGAACTGCCTGAGATTGGACTATTGTTTTTCTTCCATTTATAAATTGTTTGTTCTGCAATGCCATATTCACGGGAAATTTCGGCAACTGATTT
>NZ_NIBN01000001.1:1038509-1040181 GCF_002174385.1 Enterococcus sp. 6D12_DIV0197 | reverse complement strand
GCTGTTCTATTGTTTACTATAAATAACGAATACCATAAATACATTCTTCATGTATAAATGATAAAATTTTTAATTCATCACTAGATTGGTTGCTATTATAATACATAGATAGAAGTTCATTAAATTTTGCAAATACAGTTTCAGGAATGGACAACAATCCCAAACCTTGGCTAAACATAATCTGATTAGCAGTTAATAACGCAGTTCTCTTATTACCGTCCCAAAATATTTGATTTTTCGAAATGAATAGAAACAGTCGCAATGCCTTTTCTGTCTCTGATATCTCTTGATTCATTATCTTGTCATATTGATTCTTTACCTCATCTTCAGTTAACATTGGAGGAACATACCTTCCTTGAATGGTCGATACTTCTACTCCACCGGTTCGTATTTCACCAGGAAAAAGCGCATCTTCCGCTGCAACGATCCGATTAATCCGCTTACTTGTCTCTAACAGGGGCTCCTGTATGTCATTTAAAAGCATTTCAAAGCCTCTTTTTAAGTTAACGACGGTCAGGACATCATCTACAGCCACGTTGTTAGCCCGATTATACTTAATAATCTCTTCTGTTTGTAATAGTGTTGTATTTAGTCCTTCAAATTTCCCCGCATTATACACCAGTTCCACAATGTTTTTCTTCAATAAATACACGGACTCTTTGCGAGATAAGTGATATTTATCGGGAAATTTATGCCACTTTTCTTCGTTCATCTTCTCACCTCTTGAATTTTTCCTTCTATTATGTAGGGTGTTATTCTGTCATAGATCCAAACTCTTTACGGCAGTATCTTTGTCTTCCTGGGTGATCCCAATATAGCGTAAGGTCTCCCGTTGTGAAGAATGGTTGAGCAGCGACTGAATGATTTCTGTTTTGGTCCCTTGCTTGTACAAAAAATAGCCGAAGGTCTTGCGCATCGAATGGGGGCCAATTTCTTTCAACCCAACCGCCGTTCCTGCTTCATGAATGATCCGCCAAAGACTTTGTCGGGTCAAAGGTGTATCTGCTCCCTTTCGACTTGGAAACAAATAATTGCTGAAGTCTTGTGCTTGTAACTGCTCAGGAAATTCTGATTGAACATAATCAAGAATCACTTTTCGTAATTTGTTCGAAATGAAGACCGAATTGTGTTTAGCTGTTTTTTGTTCCTTCATGGCCAGACGTTCTTTGACAATTACCCGACCACGGGAAATTTCTAATACATCACTTAATTTCAACTGTCTTAAATCAGAGATTCGATACGCCGTATTGATCCCAATCGAAAAAAGCACCAAATTTCGTTGCCCATATTTTCCGGAAGCCAAAATTGCCTTCATGGCATCGATCTTTTTTTTGTCGCGAATCGGTTCCACGCTCTTCATTTTTAGCCCCCTCTCAAATGTTACTTAATATGATTATAACAGATAATAAGTCACATTTAAACATGCTATAGAAAAAAGGCCCTAAAAGAAAAGTGATTTTCTCTTAGAGCCTCTAAGGATGGAGCGATTTTCACGAATGTGACAGAATCCGATTGTGTCTCTTTCGTTTTGGAATAATTTTTTGAATTTTTCTCCAAACAGTTAGTACACAATGAATACAAAAACTTATAAAGAATTCGATAGTTAATTTTTTCTTTTCGCAGAAGATAAGGACTTATTTAAAATGAACTAAATATTATTTGCGTACAAACA
>NZ_NIBN01000001.1:1036517-1038214 GCF_002174385.1 Enterococcus sp. 6D12_DIV0197 | reverse complement strand
AACTAAATATTATTTGCGTACAAACAACTGCAACTATGAAAAAAGATTATCTTCTGAAAATATTCCTCAAAAAATAATATATAACCCAAAAGATATAATTAAAAAAAGAAAATTCCTGACTTTTTCAAGAGTTTTCAGCGATATTTTGTAATTATAAATTTAAACAATAAATAATACTGAATGGTTACTATTTTCAATATTTTTTAAATAATATTATGCTGGTCTTAAACCATAATAGAACATAAGTCCACTTTTTATACTGAAATCTATCGAATTGATGTTTTGTAAACAAAATAACCAATATACTTACTTTACATTTTAAAAGAAACAAAGTTCAGGCTTACTATAAAAATTATTTTTACAAAAAAATTGCCAAAAGATGTTATCTTTCGGCAATTTTGTTTAATTATATCTAAGTTAAAGTTCTTCTCCATTTGATTCAATTACTTTTCTGTACCATTCGAATGATTTTTTCTTTATTCGTTTTCCTGATCCGTTTCCTAAATCATCTATATCAACATACACGATTCCATATCGTTTAGCTATTTCTCCAGTTGATACACATACAACGTCTATAATTCCCCACGGAGTATATCCAATAACATCTACACCATCTTCATTGATGGATTGATTAAGTGCATGGATATGTTCTTTTAGATAACTAATTCGATAATCATCATTTATTTCATTGTATTCATCAACTTTATCTTCTGCTCCTAAGCCATTCTCCACAATCATGATCGGCATTTGGAATCTATCATATATCTGAGCTAGCGCAACCCTTAATCCTGTCGGATCAATTTGCCACCCCCATTCAGATTCCTTTAAATAAGGGTTTTTGATCCCTGTCGTTAAATTCCCATCTGATTTTTCTAAACTCTCATCAGATGCGATTACTAGTGACTGATAGTATGATATTGCAACAAAATCAACGGTTCCCTCCCTTAATATTTTTTCATTCTGCGGATTTAAATCAAGAGAGATTCCTGTTTGTTCTAGAGCCTTAAGTTTATAGCTTGGATAATACCCTCTGCATTGAACATCTAAATAAAAATTAATAAATTGAGATGCTTGCCAGGTCAGAATGTTATCAGCAGGGTTACTACTATAAGGATACATTGCCGGGTAAGTAACCATTCCTCCAAACTGAAAGTTTGGATTAATTTCCTTTCCTAACTTCACAACTTTTGCAGCTGCAATTAACTGATTAAATCCAGCTTTCTCAGTAACTATTTTATCCGTGGTATCAATCCCACCAGCTAACCATGGTAGAGCTTCGATACAGTTCATTTCGTTAAATGTTATCCAATATTTAACATACGGAGAATATCTTTCAAAAACTGTTCTAGCATATTTTACAAAACACTCAATAGTTCTAGTATCTCTCCAACTTCCCCAACTATTAACTAATGCTAGTGGTATTTCATAGTGAGATAATGTAACAATTGGTTCAATATTATATTTCTTTAACTCTTTAAAAACCTTCTCGTAAAACTCAAGGCCTTTTTCATTGGGAGATTCATCATATCCATTTGGATAAATCCTACTCCATGCAATTGACATTCTAAATGAGTTAATACCTGACTCAGAGAGGAGTTTGATATCTTCTTTAAAATTATGATAAAAATCAATTGTTTCATGACTTGGATATTTATATTTTTCCTGCGTATCAAAAATAGATCCTTCAGGTACTCCTG
>NZ_NIBN01000001.1:1033954-1036417 GCF_002174385.1 Enterococcus sp. 6D12_DIV0197 | reverse complement strand
GATCAATTTGCCACCCCCATTCAGATTCCTTTAAATAAGGGTTTTTGATCCCTGTCGTTAAATTCCCATCTGATTTTTCTAAACTCTCATCAGATGCGATTACTAGTGACTGATAGTATGATATTGCAACAAAATCAACGGTTCCCTCCCTTAATATTTTTTCATTCTGCGGATTTAAATCAAGAGAGATTCCTGTTTGTTCTAGAGCCTTAAGTTTATAGCTTGGATAATACCCTCTGCATTGAACATCTAAATAAAAATTAATAAATTGAGATGCTTGCCAGGTCAGAATGTTATCAGCAGGGTTACTACTATAAGGATACATTGCCGGGTAAGTAACCATTCCTCCAAACTGAAAGTTTGGATTAATTTCCTTTCCTAACTTCACAACTTTTGCAGCTGCAATTAACTGATTAAATCCAGCTTTCTCAGTAACTATTTTATCCGTGGTATCAATCCCACCAGCTAACCATGGTAGAGCTTCGATACAGTTCATTTCGTTAAATGTTATCCAATATTTAACATACGGAGAATATCTTTCAAAAACTGTTCTAGCATATTTTACAAAACACTCAATAGTTCTAGTATCTCTCCAACTTCCCCAACTATTAACTAATGCTAGTGGTATTTCATAGTGAGATAATGTAACAATTGGTTCAATATTATATTTCTTTAACTCTTTAAAAACCTTCTCGTAAAACTCAAGGCCTTTTTCATTGGGAGATTCATCATATCCATTTGGATAAATCCTACTCCATGCAATTGACATTCTAAATGAGTTAATACCTGACTCAGAGAGGAGTTTGATATCTTCTTTAAAATTATGATAAAAATCAATTGTTTCATGACTTGGATATTTATATTTTTCCTGCGTATCAAAAATAGATCCTTCAGGTACTCCTGTCATTTGCATCAGAGGCATTTGTTTATTTTCACCATTTTTATCTTTGTATGTTACTAAACGAGGGTTTTTTTTATCTCCTAAAGTAATCACATCAGCTGAACTCAGTCCTTTACCATCAGTTAGATAAGCCCCCTCTAATTGATTAGCAGCAGTTGCTCCACCCCATAAGAAATTTTTATTAAACCTCATTCAATTGTCCTCCTTTATTTTCTTCATCTAATGCTCTTTTATCATCCAATCTAAAGAATGGATAGTAAACAATCACTTGAACTAATATAACTAAAAGTAAAATAATAAAATATTTGAACCCTCCTTGGAATATTGCAGAAATCACTTGTGGCATAATCCACGGAAACGAAATAGATGGATTAATATCAGGTTGAAGTATCTTTGTTAAAAATAGTGCTCCAAATCCAGATAGAATTGGCGTTAAAATCATTGGAATAAAATAGATTGGGTTTAACATAACTGGAAAGCCAAATATAATTGGCTCATTGATATTGAAGAAATTAGGTACTACAACAAGTTTTCTCATTGTCTTATATTTTTCAGATTTTGCAAAGAAACTTGATATTGCTAAACCTAATGTACTTCCTGTTGCTCCCATGGACAAAGCAGCAAATACAATAACTAACTCAAGGTGCGGTAATGGCTGGCCTGCTAAAAAAGCCTCAAAATTTTGTGTCAACGGAGCAATTATAAATGGTGTATATAAGCTTAATATCGGGCTAGGATGGACACCAAAGAACCAGAACAAGCTGCATACTGTAAATAGGAAAATCATTGAGATGGTTGATGCACCAAATAAGTTAATAACTAAACCAATTGTTTGATTGAATGCGTCAAATATATTTCCGAATGATGTTAAACTAAATCCATACTTGATTAAAAATGCCAGAAAAAATATAATCATCGCAATAAATGTTGGTGAAAGCGAATCAGTTACCATGGGAGGAACTGTATCAGGTAATTTAATTTTTATATTCTTTTTATATAGGAATTGATATAATCTAGGAACAATTAGCGCTGTCATCATTGCGATAAAAATACCATTACTTCCTAAGTAGTTCGTAGATAAAGCTAAAATTTCATTATCACCAGTACCAATCCTTAGTGGCACTAAAATTAATAATACCGCCATACTAAGAAGTGCAGACGTTACAGGATTAACTTCTAATTGTTTTCCGTAACTATAAGAAATTGTAGTGATAATGTATATAGGAAGCAACGTCATAGTGACTGATAAAACATCTTCAATTATTGGCGATATACCAATATTCGTTAATAGATGCATCCATACCGGAATAGGTAAATTACCTAAAATAGCCAGTACTGAAGTTCCTAAAGTAATAGGCATTGACATGATCATACCTGCTGCTAAGGCCTGGACTAATTTGCTCTGGTTTAAGGCCGTCGCCACCGGTCCAATATATTTTTCTAAGATTCCTTGAAATTTATCTAACACTTTTTTTCCTCCTCAATAGTACTTAATAATTTCAATATTTGATGCAATTCCTGTGTTACTCTCTTTTCCATCAAAGAAATTTTTAAGATTATCA
>NZ_NIBN01000001.1:1025953-1030496 GCF_002174385.1 Enterococcus sp. 6D12_DIV0197 | reverse complement strand
ATCTTACTGTAATGATCAATAACATAAAAATAATTATTGATTTTTTGATTAGCTGGCTGTTCCCAAAATGCAAAGATAATTCTTTTACTATCATTAGGAAATTCATAATAGACATTACCATCATCGATGAAATTACTTAAGTCAACATACGAATCAAAAATCAATTCATTTTCTTTATTAAATTCATAGCTTGATAATGCCAACAATCTTTTTGTTCCTTCGTCACGCTTAACTCTCGGTTGTGGTAATTTAATATATCCGTTACTATTCTCAATAATTTTAAAACCATAAGATAATTCATACAATGTTGTCTTTTCATCTGCATGTTTTACACCGGGTAAAGAGATAGGCCACTGTAAACTGATTGCTAAATCAACAGTCATATTTTGATTTTGAGCCTCATCTAAAATGTATGAAAGATTATTTAACCATCTTTGACTACCCCACCAATACTTAGGATCAAGATCTGTTTGGTTTTGGAGATGGTGCATAGGCACAATCTCCACCCCCCCAAACCCTCTTTTACTTAAATCTTGAATATCTTTTCTCAAATCATTTTCATTGGGTAATGCTTGTGGAATCCAATAACGAACTAAAGGACGCCATTCATTTTTTACTTCACAAAAATTTTTTATCATCTTTCATATCTCCTTTCTCTTATTCTCAATTTATCTCCTTTCATTAAATTACCATCGGAACAGTACAATCAATTCCAATTTCAAACGATTGTAAAAATAAATTCTGAACTTTCATAACCTTCAGCTTCGATTATAAGTTTACAATTCCCACTAGTTGAACTACTTCTGATTACTACCAATGCACATCCATCATAAGTTTCCCATTCCTTATCAAAATAATTACCTTCACTTGAAGGATTCGCACTACCGAAACCTGCTAAGGAGCAAGGGCCCTCAATGTCTATATTTACATTAGCTGTATCCCATTTGTTAATTCTACCTGTTTCATCAGTTAATTTAATCATCGCATAAATTAAATCTTGTCCATTTGCTTTCATCTCATTCTTATCTGCTTCAATAAGTAAAATCTTACTTGAATTTGCAGTCTCTATCTCTGTCTCCTCAGCAACCTCTCCATCTCTATAGGAGATAACTTTTAATTCGCCGGGCTGGTATAATAGTTCAAACTCTGCTTGATAATCGTGTAATACCCCAACAGGTTTCCTTCCTAAACTTTTGTTATTTAAAAACAGCTCCACTTCATCTGCATCTGATAAGACAAATACATTAGCCGGTTTTCCTTCATAGCCAGTCCATGTCCAGCTTGAAATAGTATCTTTCCACATCCAAGGAGTATGACTAGACTCTTGCCCATATTTATTGACCCGTTCTACAGCAATATATGGCTCTTTTCTTAGTCCATACACTATCTCTCGATAGTAACTTATGGGTCTTCTATTACCTATAATATCAATATCACCAATATAAGCTGTTCGATCGGGAAAGTGAGGATCAAAGTTTGCATGTCCATCGTAATAAAATACTCCGACTCCGGCTTCTCCTAGATAATCATATCCAGTCCAAGTAAAATCACCAATTACGTGTGAGTTATTTTTTACAATGGTCCACAAATTAACTATATCTCCTGGAAAGGTTTCTGTTCCAAGTACTATTCTATGTGGATATAACTCATGTTCTCTTTCATGTCTACCTGTTAAATAGTTATAGCCTGCGATATCCATTGAATCAACAAATTCAGATAGCATATCATCCATAATAGGGTGAGTAGCTATTGCATCGGCCAAATCGCCGACTAAAACAGCCTGCATACTATTTAGTGCGTTACTTCCTCCCTCCCCATTTGTTTCAGAATTATTTTTATGATCCTCTCCCGATTCCATATCTTTGATAATATCCATAATAATTTCATTGAATTTTTCCCCTGTAGCTAATATCCCATTGATTCCATTTGTGACATATCTTGTTGGGTCTAATTCATGAAATTTGTTAGTAATTTCACGATTCATTTTTGCTCCTATAGCGGAACCTGCCTCTTTAATTTCATTACCTGTACTATAAAGAATTACAGAAGGATGATTAAAATCTTTATCAACCATTTTTCTTAAATCATTTTCCCAAAATTCACAGAAGTAATTCGAATAATCATTGATATTTTTTCCTTGGTTCCATGAATCAGTTAACTCATCCATAACTAATATTCCTAGCTCATCACAAATTGATAAAGCTAATTCACTCATTGGATTGTGAGAACTTCTAATACTATTAAATCCTGCTTTTTTAAGTTGCTCTAATTTTCTGCGCTCGGCATTTTCTAAGGAAACAGCGCCAATTATTCCATTATCATGATGTAAACAAGATCCACGTAATTTAACAACTTCACCATTAATTTTCAATCCATTAAACGGATCTAATGTTAAATTTCTGATTCCGAATTTAGTTGTTGTTTTATCTAATATTCGATTGTCTTCACTGATACTTACAGCAAGACTATATAAATTAGGGGTTTCACAACTCCATAACAATGGGTCTTCAACAAATAGTTTTTGATTGATTTTCTCCATGCTATGACCATTGATAGTTATCGGATATGTTTGGCAAGTAACAACTTCTTTTTCTTTATTAAATATTTCTACAAATAAATCAAGATTCTTTTTATCGAAATCTTCATTATTAATAGTTAAGTCTAAATCGATTACTCCACAATTGTCATCTGTTACTGACGACTTTATCTTTACCCCATAAACTGGTATATTCGTTGTTGATCCAATGTAAAGATTCACATCTCTATAAATTCCACTTCCAGTATACCAACGACTATTTTGCTCCATCTCATTATTAGCTCTTACTTCAATAGTGTTTATTTCATCAAAAACTAAGAAAGAATTTAAATCAATTAGAGTATTAATATAGCCATTGTAACTACTAGCTACAAAATTACCGTTGACGTTTATTTTAGATAAACCTTGAATCCCTTCAAACTCAATCATTACCTTTTTATGTTTCCAATCTGAGGGAACATAAAAGCTTTTACTGTAGTAATAAGTACCTCCTGGATAATAACCAGTTTGTCCCCCATTTTTTGTATCTCTACATCTCTCTTCAGATATCATTCCATCGTGCGGTAACGTAATTGCCACCTTACCTTCTTGTTGGTTATTTGAGAACGATTCAACTACAGATTCAGTTCCAGATTTAGTAACAAACCACTTATCGTTAAAACTTATTTTTTTCATATTATGCCTCACTTTACTCATTTCTGAAATCTAAACACTACTAATGAAAGTGATTTCATAGAGAATATATCATATAAGTCTTCTTTATTATTGTAAAATAAAGTAATATTATGTAAAATATTATTCGAGGTGGTATTATGAAAGATACGATTTATCAAATTTGCTTATTTCTATATTCAACGTTTTCAATCCCAACAATTTTTGTTTCCAACAATGAGAAAATAAGCTTTGAGTTTCCTACAGTAGAAGACATTACAGATAGACAACAGTCTTTTGGAAAAATAAAAAAAATATTTAATTCAAAAAAAAGTCCTGAATTGCTTTCATTTTCCCCTTCAAATTTATTTTGTAAGATTCCTATAAAAAATTCATTTGATTATATTATAATAGGACCTCTCAAAAACGATTTATTTCTAACTTCTACATTTGAAGAAGACTTTTTAGAAAAAGAATCACTTAATTTTGAATATAGAAATTTTAATTTTTTCCCTACATTTAATTTTGTATCCGCATCAAATTTACTTAGCTTTATTAATTTTATTATTAATGATGAGCTCATTTCTGTGAATGAGAGTTTAATGGTCAATGATTTTTCAAAACTTCAAAAAACGTATCAAATCAAAACTAATGAAATGATAGAAAAAAAAGAAAATCAAGTACGCCATAATACTTATTATCTTGAGAAAGAAATGTTAACGTATATTAAACGTGGAGAAAGAGAAAAGTTGGTTAATTTCTTAAATAACAAGATAAGTGCGTATCCCATTAGAGCTGGTAGGATGGCCAATTCACCAATTAGACAAGAGAAAAATATTTTTCTATCTATTTTAACAAAAGTTGGTAATCAAGCTGCAATTCCAGGAGGGATGAATGTTGAGGAAGCCTATGAGTTGATTGATACCTATTCACTTGAATGTGAGAATACTTCAGATATTAGCGCCATTGCAGAATTGCATTCAAGGATGCTTCTAGATTTTTGCGAAAGCGTCAGTCAAAGTAAAAAGAGACTTTCTATTTCTTTAGAAACTCAAAAAATTATTGATTTCATAGATGAAAGAACAAACACACCTATCTCTCTGAATGATATTGTGGATTATACAGGTAAAAGTAAATCTTATTTGAGCAAACTATTCAAAAAAGAAGTAGGTTTGACTATAGGAAACTTCATTAAGTTGACTAAGCTGAATGAAAGTAAAGATTTGTTAAGATATACTGAAATGAGTATTTCTGAGATTGCTAACTACCTCTCGTTCTCAAATCAGTCTCATTTCCAAAATTGCTTTAAAGAGCAGTTTAAAGAAACACCTAATAACTATAGAAAAAAAAGAAAAG
>NZ_NIBN01000001.1:976792-1022156 GCF_002174385.1 Enterococcus sp. 6D12_DIV0197 | reverse complement strand
GTGCTTCCAACGCCACCTCTTTAGATGAGGCTTGATACACCATTTTAAAATCATCACAGACTTCCTTACGATCATCGACACGCACTTTGTGACTGATATTACGGGAAACGTGTACACAACAATGTTGAAAACGAGCTTTGGGATAGAACCGACTAATCGCTCCTACCATCCCCTTTAAGCCATCCGTGATGAACAGGAGGACATTTTTCAAACCGCGCTCTTGAAGGTCCAATAAAATTTCCTCCCAAATCGTGATGGATTCAGTCGGTGCAATCGCATAGCTCAATACTTCCTTTGATCCGTCCGGGCGAATGCCAACTGCGATATGAATAGCTTCCTTGGCGACGGTTTTCCGCTTTAACGGAATATACGTTGCGTCCATATAAATAGCAGCATAACGGTCATGAAGCTCCCGCCCTTTAAACGCCGTTACCTCTTCTGTAAATGATTTTGTTATATTGGACATGGTTTGGGGCGTGTAGTGATGCCCATACATTTTCTCAATCAAGTCTGCGATTTACGACATGGTAATACCTTTTCGGAAGAGGTGAATGACGGTCTCCTCTAACGTGTCATTCGTCCGTCTATAAGCAGGAACAGTCTGTTGCTTGAACTCACCATTGCGGTCGCGCGGAATCTGGAGATGAAGTTCCCCATACTCGGTCTTGACCGTACGGTCATAGGAGCCGTTACGAGAATTACCCGTGTTAAAACCAATGCGATCATACTTTTCGTAATCTAGGAAAGCCGTTAACTCCGTTTTGAGAAGCGTATTGACTGCTTTCTCCAAATGGACACGGAATAATTCATTCAAATCGCCTTTGTTCGCTAGAGTCTTTAGAATTTCTGTAGTAAAATCATTCATAGGGAAGTCCTCTCTTCTGTGAATGTGTTGTGGTAACTCTATTCTACAGAAGGGACTTCCTTTTTTCTATTTACACAAAATATTTTACACTCTCCTGAGTTAAACTGAATATCATTCTGTCTATATAAATTTTAAGATGGATTACCATACTTTTGTTTGACTCATTGACAAAAATCTAAAAAACTTATCCTCAGCGAGATTGAGTGTCTTTTACCAGACACAAATCCCTACTACAGATAAGTTTTTTATTTTTTTATGCTTTTAGGCTTTTAGGTATATGGATATTTCAGTTTTTCCTTACTGATAAGTTTCTGTCCGCAAGAATTCTTCTTGCTTTAATAGCTCCTCGATGGAACAATTTTTTTCCAATGCTTCTTTGACAAAAGCAGTGGCTTTTTCATAACCAATTTGCGGTGAAAGGGCTGTAATAGTCCCTGTACTGTTATTTACAGCTTTCGAACAAGCTGTTTCATTGACGGTAATACCTGCCACACATTTATCGGCAAAAATTTGACACGCTTTGGTCAACAGTTGACATGATTCAAATAAATTATGGAACATCACCGGCTCAAAAGCATTCAATTCCAATTCTCCGGAAGCTGCCGCAAAGGTGATGGCACCGTCATTTCCAATCACTTGAAATGCAATCTGACTGATAACTTCTGGAATGACTGGATTGACTTTGCCCGGCATGATCGATGAGCCTGCTTGTCTTGCTGGCAAGTTGAGTTCATGAAAACCAGTTCGCGGACCGCTGGCTAAGAGACGCAGATCATTGGCGCTTTTGTTCAATGTGATGGCAATCGTTTTTAATCCACCTGAAATCGAGGCGAAACTGTCGGTATGCTGTGTACTATCAATCAGGTCATTCGCTGGCCGTAAAGGTCTTGGAAAACGTCGGTTCAATTCTTGATAGAGGTATTCTTGATAGCGATAGGACGCATTAAGACCTGTCCCAATGGCTGTCCCACCCATATTTAAGGTCAATAGTTCTGCCGATAAGTGGTGCAGCCGTTCACGGCAACGCGTCAAACTGTGGGCATATGCAGCGAAACTTTCCCCTACTGTCATTGGCACCGCCTCTTGCAGTTGGGTTCGCCCCATTTTTGCCACGTGCTGAACTTCTTTCGCTTTCATATGCCATCTGTCAATCAACTGTACCAGCGCTTCATCCAATTGTTCAATATATACAAGCAAAGCCAGTTTCCCAGCACTAGGATAGACATCATTGGTGGATTGGCTTTGATTGACATCGTCTAAGGGATGAAGATATTGATATTCCCCTTTCTTATGCCCCATCAATTCTAACCCGCGATTGGCGATCACTTCATTCACATTCATGTTGGTGGATGTTCCTGCTCCCCCCTGAAATGTATCAACAATAAATTCTTCATCCCACTTGCCCATGATGATTTCTTCCGCAGCAGTCACAATGATTTGTGCTTTTTCTTTGGATAGCGTGCCAGATTGTTGATTGGCTAGCGCAGCTGCGGCTTTGATACGTGCTACTTGTTTGATCATCGTCAGATCAACTTTTTGATCAGTGAAAGCAAAATTTTCTTTTGCGCGATAACTATGAATACCATAATAAGCCCCCTCGTATATAGGTAGACTGCCAATTGTATCTGATTCGATCCTCATCATGATTTAAACGCCCCTTTTTGTATTATATGTGATAAAATATCACATAAGAGAAAAAGACACGAGCCTTTTCAGCCATCTCTTTGTTAATCCTTGAAATTGATTCCTTTCACTTTGAAAAACAAAGAGAAACAGTACAAAAACAGAAAAGAGGAAAGTATTTGGATGAACTAGATAAAAAGTTGTTGAATCTGTTGCAGCAAAATGGTCGGTTATCGATCAAAAAGTTAAGTGAAGCGTTATTCATCACTGCACCTGCTGTTTCCCAACGAATAAAACATTTAGAAGAAACCGAGCAATTGTTGTATTATCAAGCGACGATTGACTATGAACAAGCCGGCTTGCCGATCAAAGCATTTATCCACCTGTCGATCGAACCACAGCAAAAAGCAAGTTTCTATCCTTTCATACAGGCGATCCCCAATGTGTTGGAATGTGATTGTGTCACCGGCCCTTATTCAATGTTAATCAAAGTCGTTTTCCCTTCTACCAAATCATTGGACAGCTTTATCAATGACTTGCAAAAATTCGGTCGAACCAACACCCAAATCGTTTTCTCGACGCCAGTTCCCTCTCGAGGATATCAATTCTGAAAACCCAAAAAGCGCGCTTATCTCACATAGACAGGCACGCTTTTTTTATATACAGGGGTCACTGGTCATCGACTGGCATTTGCAACCCTCGTGGTCCGACATTCGTTGAAAATACAATGTGGGTTTTGGTATCCCCATAAAATTGCAAATCTGTGATAAACCGATCCAAGACGACCGTATCACTAAAATAAACCTTCAAGAGCATAGAATAATCTCCAGTGATACAGTCACACTCGATCACATTTGGGATGTCTGCGATATAGGCATAGAAGGCTTCTTTATCTTTGGCATTCACTGCGCAATGGACATACGCTTTGATCAGATAACCAAGTTTTTGGTAGTCGATCAGTGCCTGATAAGAACGGATATACCCAAGGGTTTCAAGGTTTTGTACCCGCACAGAAACAGATGGCGATGAAATAAAGCATTGCTCTGCGATCTGTTTGACAGTGACTCGGGCATTTTGCTGCATGATGTTCAGTATCTTGCGGTCTAAGTTATCCATAATCATCCCCCGTTCTCATTATTTTCTCAGTTTATCGAGAAAACAACAGAAGCGCAAGTTGCAGATTACATCCTATGTTAAATTTCCTAACATCAACGCTGAGATAATTGGAAATAGCGATAAACAATCATCGCCCCACAAGCAAACAGACCACACCCAAAAAACATCATGTCAAAGCCAAAAAGACTGGCGATGATTCCCCACAAAAAAGCCCCACCTCCATAAGCTACATCTAAGGCTGCTGAAAACACCGCTGTCCCTTGCCCTCGCTGCGCCTCAGACACCGATTCTAATACAATCGTATTCATCACAGGCAATAAGCCGGCATAACCGACACCATAACAACTCGCGGCCAGAAGCAAGCCACTGAGCTGTGTCGTAAATGGCAACAGACAAAAAGAAACCAAAATCAATAATAAACTGCCATAAATCAATGTAGCCGTTTGGATTTTGGCGAGCAAACGTGGAAATACGACCCGTGTTGTGACCGTCATGATCGACATGACCGTAAAATAATAGCCTGCGCCAATAATCTCACGTTCAAGGGCATATTGTGCAATAAACGCCACCACGCCAGAATTGGCAAAGCATATCAAAAAAAGGATACCGCTAGGAAACACAACCGCTTTGATGCGAAGCAGTTCTCGTAACGATGATTTCGCTTCGCCAGAGTGCGTATTCCTCCGTGAAAAGGGCTGTTCTTTCAAAAAGAAACTCAACAAAAAAGCTGTTCCGCTCAACAAGACAGCCATCCGAAAAAGTACAGGAAATCCATAATTTTCTACAACAGCAAGTCCTATCAACGGGCCGATGGCACTCGGCACAGCCTGGGCGATACTGAAATACCCCAATCCGACTGCTAATTTGCCTTCAGGAATCGTATCAACTGCCATCGTCGCTGCTGCTGTCGCTTGCAAACTATTGCCCACCCCTTGCAAGATGCGCAGACAAAAAAGCATCAATAGCCCCTGCAGCAGATTCAATAAACTAAAATCAATCAACAGAATGGCTAATCCCATACAAAGCAAGACTTTGCGTCCATATCGATCCAATGCCACACCGATTGGCAAACGGCAAAACAAAGCAGATAGCCCCAAGACACCTACAATGGCGCCGGATACTGCTTTAGAACCACCTAAAGAAGCAACATATAACGGCATAGTCCCCATTTGGGTCGTGATGGCTGTCATTGCTAGTACCGTGACCACCATCACTAAGTAAAAATCTTTCGACCAAAGCCGACTAGAGCTGTTCACCTTTTCCATATTGTGCCTCGCTTCTATACAGCTAATTGAAAACGTACTTGTGTCAAAAATTGCTGTGTACGTTCTTCTTGCGGATCCTCAAAAATTTCTTCTGGTGTTCCCGCTTCTACCACCACACCATCCGCCATGAATATCACTTTATCCGCGACTTCTTGTGCAAATTGCATTTCATGCGTCACGATGATCATCGTTTGCCCACTATCAGCCAGTTGCTTCATGACATTTAGGACATCACCGACAAGTTCTGGATCGAGCGCTGAAGTGGGTTCATCAAACAGTAATAATTCTGGCGTCAAAGCCATCGCTCTGGCGATACCTACACGTTGTTGCTGTCCGCCAGACAGTTGACTAGGATACATCATAGCTTTATCTGCCAAACCCACTTTTTCTAAGGCAGATAACGCTGCTTTTTCTGCCAGTTTTTTTGGGAAACGCCGTGGTGTGCGTAGTCCTTCCGCCACATTTTGCAACACATTCATGTGGCTGAACAGCTCATAGGATTGAAAGACCATCGCTGTTTTGCGGGCGATCTCCAATCGTTGGGTTTTGCCAATATGTGCGAGATCATACTGGAAGTCACCGATAGAATATCTCCCCGCATCAGGCTGCTCCAACAAATTCAAGCAACGCAAAAAGGTCGTTTTTCCAGAGCCGCTAGGACCAATGATGCATACAACTTCCCCACGTTCAATTTGTAAGCCAACATTTTTTAAGATGACTTGTTTATCGAAAGACTTCTTCAATCCTTTGATTTCTGCTTGCAGCATACTCCCACCCTTTCTTTTCTATCGCTCAAAGCGCGATCGTATTGGCAGATTGTCCTTCTAGCAAAATATCTCTTGCATTGTTCAAAGCTGTTTCTGCAATTTCTTGTACAGCCAATTGGGTATAATACGCAATATGCGGGGTCAAAAGCACATTTGGAAGTTGATTCAGCTGTTGATAATAAGGATTTTGATCCCACCCAACTAAAAAATACCGTTCTTCATTGGCGATAGCGTCTAATACAGCACCAGACAAACGCCCTTGCGCGAGTGCGGCAATCAACGCATCCGTATCAACGATTCCCCCACGTGCCGTATTGACCAGACAACTGCCAGGCTTCATCTGTGCAAAAACAGAGGCCGAAAATAGCCCTTCTGATGCTTTTGTCAGCGGGATATGGATCGACAAGACGTCCGATGCAGCAATCAAGGTCTCAAAGGACACATATTCGACAATCCCCTTCAACCGAGGATTTTCACTCCTACTAGTCGCAATCACATGTCCCCCCATATGATAAATCGCTTCTGCGACTAGAGCACCGATTCGACCAGTGCCTAACAACCCGACTGTTACGTCTTGTAGCTCCCGACCAATCACAGACCGTCGATCAAGTTTTCCTTTGATCATTGCTGGAATATTGCGTAAAGCCATCAAGATCGACATCACAGTGTAATGGCCCACCGATGTTGGGCTATAAGAAGGGACATTGGTGACCGTCAACTGATGCTTTTGCGCCCAGTCAAAACGAACACCGTCGACCCCCGTTGATTTGATCGATAACTGCTTCATCCCTAAAATATGCAAGCGTTGGTACAGGGACTCATCTTGCTGCATAGCCAGACTAGGATACAAACAGATGCCGTCGTGCCCTGCTGCCAAATGGATATTCTCCCAAGACAAGCTCTCCATTACGATCGTCACTGGTGTTTTGTGGATAAATTGCCACCGTTCGATATAAGCAATTTCCTCTTCACTTACCCCGTAATAAATCAATTTCATTGGCAACACCTCCTAAATGACCCCTTCATATGCTGGCGGCATAGCGTATTCCAACGCATCACCTAATAAAGCGATCCCTTGATCGATCTGTGCCAATGTCGGCTTCGTAAAATTCAGCCGAAATGAATGCTCATAGCCTTTTCCCGCAACACTCATGATATTGCCTGGAATGACCGCAACTTTCGCCTCATCAAGGTAATCATAGAACCGCTCTGCGTCCATCTCAGTCGATAGGAAACAGGTGATAAAATAGCCGCCTGTTGGTTTGATAAAGGTAAGCTTATCCGTTGGCAGTGCCTGTAATGCTTGCAGCATGCGGGCATATTTCTCTTGATACAACAAGGTCAATTGGGCCACATGACCTTCGAAATCATGATGATCCATATATTCGGCCAATACCACTTGCCAATAAAAATTGGTGTGGGAATCGGCGGATTGCTTGGCCAAAATCAATTTTTCCATTGCAGGACCAGCAGCCATCATAAAACCAATCCGGCTGCTGGGTGCCAAAATTTTTGAAAAAGATCCCGCATAAATGATTCGTCCTTCGGTATCTAATGTTTTCATCTTAGGGATCGGTGTACCTTCATACAACAACTCACCGTAAGGATCGTCTTCAAAAATCAGCACATCATATTGACATGCCAATGCATAAATGGCTTTACGTTTTTCCAATGGCATTGATGTGCCTAAAGGGTTTTGGAAAGTGGGGATCAGATACAACATTTTCACTCTTGCGTCTGTTTTGAGGATTGTTTCTAAAGCGTCAAGATCCATTGATTCTGCTGCAAGATCCATCGGTACCGGCACTGGTATCGCCCCATATCCTTTGATAGCATTCACCGCACCGGAAAATGTTTGCTCCTCGCATAACACCACATCGCCTTCATTACAAAAGACTTTTACCGCCAAATCCATGGCTTGGGTCGAGCCCGAAACCACCAGCACCTCCTCTTCGTTATCGATATTTGACAATTGACGCAAACGTTCTTTGATCAAGGTCCGTAAGCGCGGATACCCCTCTGATGCCCCATACTGCAAGAAAGACTCTGGGTCCGCTTCGTTATATAATTTTTGCGAGATCTCTTTCAATGTAGCCATTGGAAATGCTTCTGTCGGTGGAAATCCGTAAGCAAAGGAAATAGCTGCTGCAGACTCCATATTTTTTTTTGCATTCTCTCTTAATGGAGATGCTTCTAATGTCATGATACGTTGTGCGAATTGATAGGCCATTCTATTTCCTCCCTACATAGTTGTTAGCCGGCCAGCTGTGTGGTAAAGCGGGCTAAAAAGGCTTTGGTTCGTTCTTCTTTGGTTTCCTCGAATACTTGTTGCGGTGTGCCTTGTTCAACAATATGTCCATTCTCCATGAAAACGACTTTGTCTGCTACTTCATACGCGAATTTCATTTCATGGGTCACCAATACCATGGTCGCACCGGCTTCCGCAATTTCTCTGAGCAGCGCCAATGTCTGTCCCACTAGTTCCGGGTCCAATGCCGAGGTAGGTTCATCAAACAAGATGACCTTAGGATTCAACGCCAACGCACGGGCAATCCCGATACGCTGTTGTTGTCCACCTGACAGTTGGCTAGGATAAAAATCTTGTCGTTCAGACAAACCGACTTGATCCAACAAAGCCTCTGCTGTTCGCAGGGCAGTTTCTTTGCTTTGTTTTTTGGTCACGATCAATGGCATCATGATATTTTCTTTGGCTGTTTTATTTTGAAACAAGGCATAATTTTGGAAAACCATCGCTGTTTGCCGTTGATGGGTCAATATTTCTTTTTTACTTGCTTTGTGCAATGTGGTGGTGGTTTCTCCCAATTGAATCACACCTTGATCTGCTCGTTCCAAAAAATTAAGACAACGCAAGAAGGTCGTTTTTCCCGAACCGGAAGGCCCCAATAAGACGACTACTTCGCCTTTAGCGACATCAAGATCAATCCCTTTTAACACTTCTTGTTTGCCGAATCGCTTATGGATATCCGTTACTTTCATCATAATGCGGCCCTCCTTAGTTTGCGCAACAGCCGATTTTCCAGTAATTGTGCCCCTTTTTCGATGACCAAACTAATCAGCCAATAAATGATCGCAACAGCCACATACGCTTCTAAAAACCGATAATTTTGCTGGGCCGTGATTTTAGCTGCCGCAAAAACATCGACAACACTGACCATGGAAGCTAAGGCCGACGCTTTAACCAACGAGATCAGCAAATTACTGAACATGGGCAATGAAATCGGCCAGGCTTGCGGGAACAGCACACGACGGATGACTTGTAAGTTCGTCATGCCGAGCGATTTGGCTGCATCGAACTGCCCTTTTTTGACTGCCGCAAATGCGCCCCTGAAAATCTCACTGCTATTGATAGCAGACATTAAACTCAAGGCGGCGATCGCTATCCAAACCATGTTGAAATCTTTAAATCGCAAAGTCCAATGCATCGACTCCGCCCAAATATCAAACTGTTTAGCAGAAATAAGATATAACGCTAAAATCACTAAAACCACTGGGACCCCTTTTAAGACCGTGACAATCACTTGCAGCACTGGTGCGAGGATCTTGATCCTATACAGACGAATCAAGGCGATGATCAACCCAACCACCGCGCCAATGACTAGTGCGGTCAACGCCATAAAAAGCGTCGTACCAATATAATGACTTGCTGTTTTCAGCGCTTCGATCATAATAGACAATTGAAAACTCATCGCCATTCCTCCCTATTCTGGGACGTAATCCCCATCTAGATATTTTTCTGATAATTCTTTGATCGTTCCATCTGCTTTCAATTCCTCTAATGCTGTATTGACCGCATCAATAAAGTCTTGGTCAGCTTCTTTGTTGAACAATAAGTAGGCATCTGAGTTGTGGACTGGTTCGCTGCCGATCTCTAGATTTTCACTAAATGAATTGTTCCAATTATCGACTTGATATTCTGGTGCTAACGTTGCATCGACCGCACCTGAAGTGACTGCTTGTACGATTTGCTCGTTGTTGTATTCCCCATAAACCAATTCAAAAGCATCGGGATTTTCTGCCAGATAAGCCTCAGCCATTGCTGCTTGGTTAGTAGCAGTCGTCACATAGACTTTTTTTCCTGCTAAATCTTCGAAGCTATCGTAGACCGTACCGGCATCTGGATCAGAGACAATATACGTATCCCAGACCACATACCCAACATCCCCATAGACGAATTTTTCTTTCCGTTCATCATTGACTTCATATTCATAGGCAGCCATCTGGACTTTATTGCTTTCTAAATTTGATAACGTCGTTGGGAAATCCGCTCCTTCAAAGGTAAAGGTATAATCAATTAATTTTTCGTCGATTGCTTTAACGACGGCGACATCATAGCCATCATATTCACCATTTTCGTCTAAATAAGCATATGGCAATGCTTCATTCCCAGTACCCACCTTGATTTCTGTTGCATCACTTGCTCCACTGCTTGCAGTGTCGGCAGAACTGCTTCCGCAAGCCCCTAAAACCAAAAGTGTCACCAATGTAATTGCACCTAAAATCGTTTTTTTCATTTGAATTCCTCCCTTTCCCTCTACCCAAAATTTTCCTATGTTGTTTTGATTTTTTGCTGTTTTTTGGTCCATGATATCAGTGGTACTTTTGCTGTTTGTTGTTTTGTTTTCGAAAAACTCATCCGACGTTCCAGACCGGTGAAAACACGTTCTAAGAGGAAGCTTAAGGTAATAAACAAGATCGCCGCACCGACATAGCCTTCAAGTGTATGGAAGGTCACTGCGCCTATCGCTCGCGCTTTGCCGACAACATCCACTACCCCAATGGTAAAAGCCAGCGATGTGTCTTGCAGCAGTGCAATCGTAGTTGTACCAAATGCAGGTAATGCGACACGGACAACTTGCGGTAAAATCACTTGTCGATACATTTGTGTTTTCGTCAATCCGCAAGCAATACTCGCTTCCTTCTGTGTGACCGGTACACTTAGAATCGCAGCCCGGAAAGTTTCAGACTGAAAGGCAGCAGTATTTAATCCGTAGGTGATATAGATGAAAATAATTTTATTCCATGAGGAAACATCGATTTGAATCATTTGTAATAAGGCGGGTACACCATAATACACAACATACAGTTGAACCAATATCGGTGTGCCTCGAATAAATGAAACGAAGACTGCCGCCAGTTGACTCAGAAATTGCACTTTTTCGACACGAATAAATGCAAGTAAAATCCCTAAAAGCAATCCTGTAATCGACGCCACTGCTACTATCATCAACGTAACCGGCAAAGCACTTAAAACCTTTGGAAAATATTCCCAAACTAATTTCCACTGAAAAAATTCCGACATATTGCCCCTCCTTTTTCTGAATATTCTGATTATTAGACAATATTACTAATGGAAAAAAATTTTTCAATAGATTCATTACTAAAACTTCATTAATTTTATAAATTCTCCCTTTTAACTAAAAAAAGAAAGATGCAAACGGCATCTTTCTTTTTAATATAAGAATATAAAATACTACCCGTGGTGCTAGTTAATTTTTTCCTAGAGGAAAATGTCTAAACATGTTGGTAAATCAACAAAAAAACGCATATAGTAGTCTCAAAACTCCCAAGAAATGAGGACTATTTAACAAACTACGATGGTTACGTCGTGACAACTGAACATTTTGACTTAGCCAATCCTGTTAATAAAGTCGATGATATCCCCGATTATGAAATGTACAGTCAAACAATCGATAGCTTAAATAAGCGTTTTGGCAATCGTGTTTTAAAAGGCATCGAAATCGGTTACATCGCTTCTGAAAAGGATCGGATCATCGACTATTTAGCCGATAAAGATTACGATTTAAAATTACTCAGTGTGCATCATAATGGTCAATTTGATTATTTAGATGACGAAGTCAAAGATATGGATCCTGCTATTGTGATTCCTCAGTATTTTGCACAACTTTCAGAAGCACTAGTTGTTATAGAAGCAGATGTCTTTGCTCATTTTGACTATGGTTTTCGGGTATTTGGTCTATCCGTTGCTGAATTTAAACAATATGAAGCGCAGTTTTTACCGATTCTAGATCAAGTAATCAAAAATAAATTGGCATTCGAATTAAATGCTAAGAGCGCTTACTTGTATGACAATTTAGCGTTATATGAATATGTCATCGATTTATATCTTTCACGTGGTGGTACCTTGTTTAGTGTTGGATCAGATGGGCATTACCTTGAACATTTCCGTTTCCATTTCGATGATCTTTTTGCTCTGTTAAAAGCAAAAGGTGTGACGGAATTAGCGATTTATCAAAAAGGAAAGCGAATTATGGTTCCATTACCAGTCTAAAAAAACGTCCTCAGCATCAAAAGTGAGGACGTTTTTTTAGATTTCTTTTTCTAAAATCGGACAAATACGATCTTGTTTTCCTAAAGGAAAATGTTTGATCCCGATTTTTTTAAATCCATGACGTTCATAAAAACGAATACCTGCATGATTTTTTTCATAAACAGTCAAACGTAAATAACGTTTTTGTTTCGTTTTAGCATAACGATTCGCTTCATCGAGTAACCGTTGCCCTAACCCTTTGTTTTGATAATCTTTGAGCAGATAGAGCCGTTGAATCTCTATAGCATCTTTTTCATCATTGACTTTCATATAACCAATGAGTATTTGATGATCCTTAATACCAATAAATTTACTGGTTGACTGTGCCAATTCTACTGCCAATATTTCAGTTGTCAATTGTGTCTGTAAATATCCTTGCATATCAAGTGGATCTGCGCCATCGATAAACGATTCATAAAAACTGACAACACTTACAACTTGTAAAGCATCTAGATCATCATAATCTAAATACGCTAGTGTGATTTGATTGTTCATCTAACTCCTCCTTTTGACATAGTATACTATAAATCACCCGTGGTGCTAGTTAATTTTAATATCCTAAAGAATATCTCAAAGTTCCTTCAAAACGTCGTTGTGCTCGACTTAATAGAACACTGTAAGCCAGTAATATGCTTTCAAATCTACTCTCTAGCCCTTTAACAGAACGTGAGTTGAAATTTTGACAACCTAATTTTTCTAAGGAAGAAAAAACAGTCTCAACTGTTTTTCTTTGTTTTCCAAGTAAGCTGTGGTCTAGTTTTTCTGATTTATCCATGTTTTTACGTGGCGGAACGGATATAGTAATGCCCTTAAGGGCAAGCTTTTCATGGATTTTATGGCTAATATATCCTTTGTCCCCTAGGATATTGGGAAGATTCGCTTCTTCCGATAAAGTCTCTAACACTTTCACGTCATGGACACCTGGATTCGTGATTGAGTAAGTAATCGGAAAGCCAGTCTTAGTAACGATCATATGAATTTTAAGACCATAAAAATAAGATTTTTTGTTGAGTTATAGCCAACTTTGGCTATTTGATTCAATAGTTTTGCTTGTCTATTTCTAACTGGTTTACATAATGGACTAGGAAAACTATCTATAATTCCGACTAGTTCACTTTTGGTGAGCTTCTTGATGAAAAAGTATCGAATAATCTTGATAGTGTAAGCTAAGTTTGAACTTAAGCGAGTGAATCGACTCCTACTAGGAAAGTCACCATTAGGAAATAAGACGGAACAAACCGCTCTATACGTGGCTCTTTGGCTAGTATAGCCATTAATTATGCCCCATATAACACAAGCAATAATCACTGTATCGCGTTGCTTCAGTTGATCAGTATTTCTTCGGTTTTTAATCTTATCTGGTACACAATTGTGGTATATGTTAGAAACAGTTCTCATAATTTCCTTGAATGTTATAAAAGTATCTGTATAATGTTCAGTATATTTTGATGAACGCATATGTAGTCCTCATTTCTTGGGAGTTTTGAGACTACTATATGCGTTTTTTTGTTGATTTACCAACATGTTTAGACATTTTCCTCTAGGAAAAAATTAACTAGCACCACGGGTAAAATACTTTAATTTTTTAGGTTCTATAATATTTAGTGTTGGTGGAAAATCTGAGAGTGTAAAATATTTTGTGTAAATAGAAAAAAGGAAGTCCCTTCTGTAGAATAGAGTTACCACAACACATTCACAGAAGAGAGGACTTCCCTATGAATGATTTTACTACAGAAATTCTAAAGACTCTAGCGAACAAAGGCGATTTGAATGAATTATTCCGTGTCCATTTGGAGAAAGCAGTCAATACGCTTCTCAAAACGGAGTTAACGGCTTTCCTAGATTACGAAAAGTATGATCGCATTGGTTTTAACACGGGTAATTCTCGTAACGGCTCCTATGACCGTACGGTCAAGACCGAGTATGGGGAACTTCATCTCCAGATTCCGCGCGACCGCAATGGTGAGTTCAAGCAACAGACTGTTCCTGCTTATAGACGGATGAATGACACGTTAGAGGAGACCGTCATTCACCTCTTCCGAAAAGGTATTACCATGTCGTAAATCGCAGACTTGATTGAGAAAATGTATGGGCATCACTACACGCCCCAAACCATGTCCAATATAACAAAATCATTTACAGAAGAGGTAACGGCGTTTAAAGGGCGGGAGCTTCATGACCGTTATGCTGCTATTTATATGGACGCAACGTATATTCCGTTAAAGCGGAAAACCGTCGCCAAGGAAGCTATTCATATCGCAGTTGGCATTCGCCCGGACGGATCAAAGGAAGTATTGAGCTATGCGATTGCACCGACTGAATCCATCACGATTTGGGAGGAAATTTTATTGGACCTTCAAGAGCGCGGTTTGAAAAATGTCCTCCTGTTCATCACGGATGGCTTAAAGGGGATGGTAGGAGCGATTAGTCGGTTCTATCCCAAAGCTCGTTTTCAACATTGTTGTGTACACGTTTCCCGTAATATCAGTCACAAAGTGCGTGTCGATGATCGTAAGGAAGTCTGTGATGATTTTAAAATGGTGTATCAAGTCTCATCTAAAGAGGTGGCGTTGGAAGCACGTGGTGCTTTTGCGGAAAAATGGAAAACCAGCTATCCAAAAGTGGTTGAATCGATTCTTTCGAACGATCACTTGCTCACTTTCTATGATTTCCCCTTGGCCATACGCAAGAGTATTTATTCTACGAACTTGATTGAATCCTTTAATAAGCAAATCAAGAAATACAGCCACCGCAAGGAACAGTTCCAAAACGAAGAGTCGATGGAACGTTTCTTAGTCTCGTCTTTTGATACTTACAATCAAAAATTCCTAGGTCACAGTCATAAAGGCTTTCAACAGGCCGAAGGCGAACTTGAACAAATGCTAAGCCAACTGATTGAGAATTAGAAACAATCTGCAGTAGGGAAGAATCATTTACACAAAATTATTGACGCTCCCCAAATAAATCATAGGAAATAAGTAAGCTAATTACTATAATTGAATACAATATTACATAAAGCAAATGTAAAAGTCCCATAGACATTTCTCCATTTCTTTTTGACTGTATACCAAGACTATAAGTATGAGATTTTACCTTTTCATTCCAACTATATAAATTTATTTTGCATATCTTTTTGCTTCTCTTATTTTATCTAGAATAAAACTTGTTTGACTATAATCAGTTAGTTCACGTATTACTTTTTTCACCGTACGATCAACAGCGCAAATACCAAACATATCAGAATAGAAGTCAGTTATTGATTTGATTGGACTAAACAATTTTTCTGATAATTCAGTTTTTTTTGAGTAATTCATTTCTAAGTACCCTTTGTCTACTAGCCGATCAATAACTAAATAAGCTGTATTCAGCTTAAATTCTGGGTATTTTTTTACAAAGTTACGTTTTGTTATCCCTCCCTCGCATTCATATAATGAAATCAAAACTCGGTATTCAATTTTAGTTAAATCTACCATCTTCAATTTCACCTCTAATAGTCCATAATATATAAAAAAATGAAGCTTGAAAAAAAATACAAATGTTACATCAAACCTCAAAATAAGTTTCTTCCTAATTATTCCAATATTTAGAATTCTATCATAATTTTTGTATCGTTTCACAAACTTCTTGATAGTTTTTATTTCCTCCGGATAAATTATAAACTTGTTTAAATCCTTTGTTCAGTAAAATATTTTGTGCTGCATTTCCAGTAACGCCTTTATTACAATAAGTTACTGTCACACATTCTTTATCCAATTCCTCATATCGATCTCTTAACTCAGCTAAAGGTATGTGAATTGCTCCCTCAATTTTCGAAGTTTCAAACTGTTTTCTTGATCTGGTATCAATAATTTGTAATTTTTCGCCGCCATCAATTCTTCTCAATAGCTCTATAGGGGTCATTAACGGGGTATCATTATTTATATCGTTGTTCAAAGCCATCCCAGTATAATGAATGGGATCTTTTGTTGTAGAAAAAGGTGGAGCATATGCTAAATCCAAGTGAAATAAATCTTCAGCAGTTGCGCCAAATGAAATAGCAGTAGCAAGCACATCGATCCGCTTATCTACCCCATCATAACCTATGATTTGAGCCCCAAGTATCTTCCCATTTTCTTTATTTGCGATTGCTTTGATCACCATTTCTTTACCATTCATATAGTCCGGCTTATTAGGTTTAATATTATATAAAGTAGTAATAGCTATATTATTTGCTAAAGCATCTTTTTCTGTGAGACCAGTTTGAGCAATTGTTAAATCAAAGAATCGTAAAATACCAGTTCCTAAGATTCCCTTGTGTCGTAGATTGCCACCTGTAATAACATCTCCTGCGATCCTTCCCATTTTATTGGCTGTTGAAGCTAAAGGTCGATAAATAGGTAGCCTAGTTATACAATCAAAACTTTCTGCAACATCACCCACAGCATAAACATTTGGAAGATTGGTTTCTAACTTATCGTTTACTTCTATAGCTCCGGTAATTCCTAATTTAATTCCCATGGATTTTGCTAATGCGGTGTTCGGCTTTACTCCGGTAGCTAATACAAAAATATCTGCCGAAAAGATAGTTCCTTTAGCCGTTTCAATAGACTTCAGACGACCATCACCGTTAACTTTTCTGACGGTTTCTTCTGGGAAAAAGGCAATGTTTTTCCTTTTCATTTCATTAATGATTCTTGAAGACATGTCCCAGTCTAAATGGGACATGGGATATTTACTTCGTTGAAGTAACGAGACCTCAAGACCTAGTCTCTGCAACTGCTCGGCCATTTCTAAACCAATATATCCAGCACCAATGACAACTGCTTTTTTTGGCTCGTTTTCATCTACAAACTTCTTGATACTTTTCCCACTCGAAATGTTTTTCACCTGAAAAACATTCTCAAAATGTCTATTAACAAATATTTCTGGGGTATTATAAACCGATCCTGTGGCCAACACTAAAACATCAAAATTATTGGTAAATGATTTTTTTGTAATTAGATTGATTCCGTGAACCAATTTTTTATCATAGTCAACCTGAGTTATTTCATGAGAGGTATGAATATCTACGTCGTACCTTTTTTTAAACCATTCAGCATTACGAGGCGTCAGTTCATCAAAGTTTTCCACTTCTCCCCCCACTGCATATGGAATCCCACAAACTGCGTAAGACACATCCATATCTTTATCATACAAAACAATCTCTGCATCTTCAGTATTCCTTCTTGCTTTTGCAGCGACACTTGTTCCAGCGGCGACAGATCCAATAATGATGATTTTCATTTCTCCACACCTATCCTTTATACGTTCTTGATTTCACTCAAAGATTCCGGATTTATGAACCCGTCTTTTGTTTTATTAGAAACCTTAACTAAAAGTAACATAACTGGCACTTCCACAAGTACGCCTACGACTGTTGCTAAAGTTGCTCCCGACTGTAATCCAAAAAGTGATATTGATACCGCTACTGCCAACTCAAAAAAGTTACTTGCTCCTATCATTCCAGCAGGAGAAGCAATATTATGTGGCAACTTCCAAACTCTTGACCAACTATAAGCAATTGTAAATATTAAAATCGTTTGAATCGTTAAAGGAATTGCAATCAATAAAATATGCAATGGATTGGAAATAATTCTTTCACCTTGGAAGGAGAAAATAATGATCAGAGTTAGTAATAAACCAATAATCGTCACTGAATCAAATTTCTTCAAGAAGACATTTTCAAAATAGGTTAAACCTCTTTTTTTTATGATCAACACTCGAGTAATGAAGCCTAAAAACAGTGGAACAACTACAAATAGAACAGTTGACAGTAATAAAGTGGCTAAAGGGACACTTACATTATCAACGCCTAGCAAAAAAGCAACAATAGGTGCAAATAATACTAGGATAATTAAATCGTTGATTGCGACTTGAACCAAAGTATAGGCAGAGTCACCTTTTGTTAGGTAGCTCCACACAAAAACCATCGCTGTACAGGGTGCAGCTCCTAGAATAACCGCACCAGCGACGTATTCTTTTGCTAGTTCTATTGGAATCAATTGTTGGAAAATCACATAAAAAAAGAGTGCTGAAATGCCATACATCGTAAACGGTTTAATAAGCCAATTAGTAACGCACGTGATAACTAATCCCTTAGGTTTTTTAGCAGCACGAACAATACTGGTAAAATCAATTTTTAACATCATAGGATAAATCATCAACCATATCAAAATAGCCGTTGGAATTGAGACCTGAAAATACTCAAATTGACTTAATGTAACAGGGATAGCTGGAGCAAACTGTCCAATCAATACTCCGATTATCATACACAAAATTACCCATAGAGTTAAATACTTTTCAAAAAAGCCTAACCCTTCAGCTTTACCTTTTGATTTCATTTTTACTTTCCTCCTACTTAGATTCTTCTTTTACTTTGCATACATAGTTGTCTTCATTATTTACAAGTAATTGTTGAATAGATTCCATAAATTCTACAACAAATTCTTCCCTCAATGAATAATGGTGCCATTGCCCTTTTTTACTTACACAAACGACACCCGCTTTTTCAAGTACTTTCATATGATGAGAAAGTGTAGGCTGCGTAAAATCAAAATATTCAAGTAAATCACATGCACACAAACTACCGCAAGAAAGCACATCTACTATTTTCATACGATTTGGATCCGCTAGAGATTTTAATACTAATGAAAGAGATTCATAATTCATTCTTCGACCCTCCTTATATAGATGGTTGTCTATATATGTAATATAGACAACCATCTATATAAGGTCAAGTTGTTTACTCATAATTTCTAAGTAAATAGGAATTAATAGCATAGTTAGTACTCTCACTATAGGTTAATTTAGCATAGAAAAACTGTTAAAGAATATTCTATCTTGAACTCCTTTATAGTTATAGCAATCAAAGAGAGCTCATAAACCCTTAAGTTTCTGACCCTTTTGTATTAAACTTGAAAATAGAAAACCATATTATTCTCATCTATTTTTGTCTTAGCGGCACAATGAATCGACAATATTAAGAGCACCCTATCCTAACAAAAAAGAGAACAATAATTGTCCTCTTTCTAATTAGATCTTTATAAATGTAATTAAAGCAGCGATTCCTGTTAGGACTGCAGGGACGAACATTACGTATGTTGATTCAATTACGTACGCATCTACAAGGTATCCTTGCATTACAGAAAATGCAAGAACTGAAATGATATTCAATATAGTAATAATATAAAGTAAGTAATTTTTATATTTTTCTCGATTATTATCCTTTTTATAGACTATAAGTAACAAAAACACTTGTAGCAAAAATGGGACAACAGTAAGAAAAAAACCGATATTTTCTAACATCAAATCAACCTCTATTCTAAAAAATTATTTATGCTACCAATTTGATCGGTATAAGAGAAGCGCTCTTTAGTTTTCATATTTACTATAGTTGGAACTTCGGTTATCTCTAACTCATTAATATACCATAAAGTAGAAGGATTAGTTTCTTTTGTGTCCGTATCTATAATCAAGAATTTTTTATCTTCATATTGAGAAGATAAAAATAGTTTAGGGGCAAATGCATTGCAATACGGACAAGATTCTCTTGTAAATAGTACATAGTCAAAGTTATTAATATCTGATTTAGTAGTCACTGAAGTTTTTGCAGAGATTTCTTTTTCATAATAACTATATGAAAATACTGATCCAGAGGTCAACTGATTTTTAAACAAAAATAATACAAGCAAAATCGAGGTCAAAGCAAAAATACTTGAAATAACTTTAATTACTATTCTCATTAAGGATTACATGCCTTTGCAACAGTACCAGCAAACGTCTTCCATTTCCTTTTTTTTCAAATACGTCCTCAATTCTATCAATTTTTTTGCAAGGATTAAACTACCTTTTATCAACTTGATTCATTAGTTATAAAGGATTTATTATTTAACGAGCTGTATTAATAATACGTTTTATTTTAATTACATACATCGTTTTTATTCTAAAAAGTAAAATTTATTTTGCTTCAAACAATATGTTCAAGACACTTGGTATTTATCCAATTTAGCATCATCTATTTTTATGTTATTTTATAAAATGTTTTAATCTCATGATATTGTAACCCCTTTCTCAAATTTAAATTTAGTGTTATACTATAAAAAAAGGGGATTAAACTATGTCGAAAATATGTTTTACGCTAACTTCAAATTCTGGTATAGGAACAACTACAATATTCGCTACTCACGCTAGACGTAATATAGATGATTTATTAGCTTATTTTTCTGAATATTATAATGTAACAGCAGGTTACCCAGAAGATAAAGATACTGTCGATATACTTGTTATCCCAGATTCCTTTGTAGCATTCATTAATAAACGCAATCTACCTGTTATTAAGGTACCTACAATTTTATTTTTAGAGAGGGACTTTGAGAAAATCAAGTTTTATATTGATAACTATTTTTTGGAAACTTCAAAAAACAAAATTCAGGTAGACAAAATATAATTCATTATTTAACAGTAGCTCTATTCAATGTCTCAGAATTTTTCATTGTTCACTCAGTTTCTTCATGCGTATGAAAGGTATTTCAAGTACCTGATGGATTTAGAATACCGAGGAAATAGTTTGTTAAATTACGAAACAATGGTGGTACTTAGGCCTTTTTTTAAGAAAGAAAAGCGATCTTTTTTGCCCTCTACGTTCCAGCCGTTTCCACCACTTAGGAGGGCAAAAAAAATAGACGTGCAAGGCACATCTGTAGAGCAAAAGGTTGATATTTCACTGAAATCTTGCTATACTAACTATGTAAAGAGGAGTTGCGCTAACAACTCCCCTACAGCACCGTTTAAGACGGTGGCAGTACTATTATTTAAACGAAAATAACCGTGACCTGCTAAAGTAGACGGTTATTTTTTTTTGTCATTTTTCACTGCTGTTAGGATGCCAAAGATGGTCGTTGCGATTAAAGAACCGAAACTAATCATTAGCCCTAATGCTTCAGCTACAGACAAAAAGCTTCTCCTTTCTAAAGAGTGAACACTTACTTTCATAAGCATCACCACCTTCCAAAAGATAGCCACCGTCACAAACTTTACTGTACTCATATTATACCATAACCCACGCTGAAAACCTATATTTATCAAGGTTTTTAGCGTTTTTTATCAACATTATTTAAGCCAATAAGCTTGTTCCTTCAGTCGCTCCAGCCACCACCACCGCTCCTTCAGAAACCGTGTTGTGGACACAACCCGAAGTGATCAATAGAAAAAAGTACCAGCATCAGGCAGAGATCTCTTGTTCTTTTAAAGCTAAAATAGACAAAGCATTCGCAAACTGCAGTAAGCTGGATTGAGAATCATCGACGATCACATTTTTCTGATAATGGATCCGATCGCTCACATGATTGATAATCCGTAGACAAAACGCATCAAAAAAATCTTTCGTCTCCGATCGGTGATTTCTGGTTTATATGGATGGCTAGTGGCCGTCAGACCCAAAGAAAATAAATGGTGAACATAAAGAAACTCTTGTTTGAACTGCTGATTTTCTTGAACAAAGCTAGAGTGTTTGATTTCTGGTATATCTTGGTCTAAGAGCGAATACGTAGAATGGATCGGCGGCATCCTCGTCAATCCCATCCTTTCTCTTGAAACAAGATAACTAGAGAGCATCGATCCGATCTCTCTTTTGGTTTTATCCCAATCAATCACCTTTTTTTCAGGTAATTCAAATTGGTGAACATCAAATAATCGAACGTTTTTCCTCTTTTCATATTAAAGTAGTCACTGTTGTATGAGTATGGTTTACTCATACAGGCTTTGGCTAAGACGAAGGTGTAGCTTATACTATTGTCATTTGTTTTTTAGACACGAAAAAGCCCACGAGAGAATCATCGTGGGCTTTTTATAGATTAACTTATATCAGAGAATCAAACTCTAATATTAGTTAGAAATAAATAATGCACCTGAATAAGTTGCAATGTAAGAATTTCCACTTTTTTTAGATGATTGGAAAGTCAAAGTTCCTCTGTACCAAGCATTATATTTATATTCACTATATTTTGTACTTGATGGAAAATTTGTATTGCTGAAGGTCATTGTAATTGTTTTGTTATACGATCTGATTGGGACAACAGCTGCGGCTATAAAACTAGAATCGTTATTGTTACTTTTTTCTGGTTCGATTGAAATCCCTTCTAAAGAACCTAAATACCCCTTTTCAAATTCTAAATACTGTTCATCGTTCACTTCTACTTTTGCACTATTACCATTTATCTCTGCGCTATCAGTAACCGTAGAAGCATTTGCCTCATGTGAAAATACCATAAAAGATCCTAACGCAAGTAACATAACCATCAATTTTTTCATGCAATTAACTCCTTCTTATAAATATTTTTACATTTTAAAAATACCATGAGGAATTTTTTTAATCAACAAATCTATTTTGAACGATCCAACAATCATTATTTATTCTTCAACACTTAGAAATTGACTAGCTATTACCAAAATAGTAAGCTAAAGCTATGTTGATTATATGAGGTTAAAAAATCCAATAAGTGCACCTTTTATTTTCAACTCTCTCAGTGCCAACGTTACCAAACGTTGGCACTTTTTTGAGTTTTATTTCTGCAATCATTGGCTTTTGTATAATTAAAAAGGTAAATCATCATTTGACACATCAATTGCCGAACTGCTTTGTGCAAATGGATCCGTTTCTTGTTTTGGTAGCGGCGGCGGTGTTGGTTTGTTTTTTTCAGCTGTTTCGTTGGATTCATTCGCACGCTGCTCAGACACATCTTTAGTTCTTCTTGTCTATGATAAAATTTATTAAACAGTTTGAAAGTAAAAACTATTCAAAGAAAGTGGGCGATAACAATGGGATTTTGGTATTTTTTAACGTTAGCTGTCGGTATAACTTACGTGAAAGTGCCCCGTGTTGTAATGGATTTCGCCGACACTGATTGTTGATCCATTTAATTTTTCTTTCTCATAAAGGACGTTCATCATTTTTCTACCGGCCATGATCAACGGTTCCCTTTTTAATTCATTTGAATATGGATTGTAAATGCCTGCTTCAATCAATGCTTTTGTATCGAAAGACACCACATCTTGAAACAATACAGATTCATTTTTGTTCGCTCGATCGAATAATTCTTTGTATTGTTCAACTTCTTGTTGCGTCAAATCATCATTGTTGAAATCAAACATCCCTGTATTCAGCGACCATATTTTTTCTTGCGTTTCTTTTTGCATGATCTCAATTTGCGCTTTTGATAAAGTCGAATAATCAGCGAGACGTTTGTAGATCTCACCTAATGATACTCTTTCTTCAGCTGTCAATTTTAATTGAGCGAGTAACGCATTTTTTCGATCCATATAATCCAAATAACCTTCAAATGATTGACTAGGATCGTCATTCTTATTCGTTAGGTCATTGATCATTTCATTTTGAAGAATCTGATTGATCACTTCGTTTCGAGTGACTTTCTTTCCTGTATTAAAGGTTTGTTTCTTAGCTCGCTGTTCGAGGTACGCAACCAATGGCTCGTTTTCAATTATTAAAGTAAATCTTGGCATGAGAAAACCTCCAGCTATTTAATCATTATGAATCTTGTGAGTGCCTAAAAGAGTTAGAACAATGAAAGAGCATAAGGTAGATACCCCCACCTTCTAGTTAGAAGGTGGAAAATAGGCTGTGCCTATTGGGTTTTAAGAGATTTCAAAGTGATATCATTGAGGCTTTTTTAGTGAAACCCAGATACCACTACCGATGGCACCTAGGTGGCACTTTTTACAAAAAGTACCACCTAGGTGCCATCATCAACCCTCAATTATTTTGGTAAATATTGGGAAACAATATCATTAAAATCACGTTCTTTTTTGACATCTTCTTGAACAGATTTGACCTTTTTCTTTTCTTCTTTCTTTGATTCGTCCTTCCTATTTTTGAAGCGATAGTTCTTATTTCGAACAACTTTCTTACTCATTGTGACTGCTTCTTGATAAACATCAGAAGAAAAAAGTTCTTGTATTTTGGTATGATCTTGCTCCAATTTTGCATTGGTCATAATCTCTAATAATGACAAAGAATCCAATACTTTTTTTTCGAAATTTATTTCTTTTCTCACCCGATTAAGTAATTCAAGTAGTGCATATCGAATCATCGGACTGTCTTTAATATCCTCGTCAACGGGCAGATAGGTTTTTAATTCTTTCAAAGCATCTTCATGTTCCGTGTCTAAAAATACCGGAATTCGTTTCTTTGACATGCTATCTCACACACCTTTTTTTAGTTCGTCAATTTTCGATTCAATCAACTGACTCGTCTTTTCGATATCAGAAATTTTGGTTTGATTTTCCAATCGTTCAATTTGACCGATTTCAACGATTAATTAAGTGGAGTACACCTTTCCAATACCTGGAACACCGGGCAAATATTGATATTCTCGAATGCCGACAAATAATTGCTTGATTGCTTTTCCAAGTCTTTGATGTTCTTTTCAAGCGCACGAATTTCACGTACAAGAACACTTAGAACGACATTGATGGATTCTTGTGCAAGTCTACCTAAACGATAACTCATGGTAAATGCACGTTGAATGATTTGGCAATTTTTTCTGGATCTTTAAAGCAACCTTTTCCTTCTTCTTGTAGTAAGTCACAGAACGCCTCTAAGGCTTCTTTAGCTATAGTCGCAGCATCCGCAATATTTCCATAGTTAATGCAATTCCTTTTACGGTATCTTCACCCATGACAACCATTCTAAAAATTTTCGCTAACTCGTCCATTCCAGCTGGAAAAGAATCCCAAAAATCAATATAATAATTACAATTTTTAATGATTTGTATTCAAAAATCACATGAATGGTTTGACGTGGCAATTAATAATAATACTTTAGCAATCAACAAGATGATTGACGGTATGTGCTTAAAGAAGAAAAATAGCTAGGAGATTTTTGAGAGATGACTGGTAAATTTAAAGATGAATTATTAACTGTTGTTGCAGATAATGATTTAAAAAATATTATTCAGTTAAGAAGATACTTTGAAAATCATAGTGATGAATTTACGTTCAAAAATATCACTCGTTTTCATCAAACCATTAATAATAATATCGATGTTTTTGGTCTATATTTTGGGGGTAATCTTCAAAATTAAATGCACTTAAATATAAAAGCCCCCTGACGAAAGTCGAAGGGGGTTTTTATTTTGGTTTGAGGTTTGCATACCTACCGAAAAGGTAGAGTAGCAAAACGTCAAACAGGTATCAGCTAAATGCACCATAAGGGTGCGCTGATACTCGGCTCAAAAGAGCCGACAGAGCCGTCTGCAAGACCCCTCGGAGAGCCCACACTTTACCTTGTAAAGTATAGTGGGTTATACTTTACAAGGAAGTAGTCACCGAATTCCAGTTAGAAATTACTTTGTAACTACGTTTTGAGGAGGAGTAAAATGCTTTCCTACGTTCGACATTACCCATTAGCGATAGCTAAATTAATGTGTCTGTGCTCTCCTAAAATCTGCTGATTTATTACTGACTAATACAGGAGGTTTTTTTATGGGACAGACAATCATATCTGCTATTGGTGTTTATATTTCCACCAGTATCGATTATTTAATTATTTTAATTATTTTATTTGCACAGCTATCACAGAATAAACAGAAATGGCATATTTATGCGGGGCAATATCTAGGAACTGGCTTACTTGTAGGGGCGAGTTTAGTTGCTGCTTATGTCGTCAATTTCGTGCCTGAAGCATGGATGGTTGGATTGCTTGGTTTAATCCCTATCTATTTAGGGATTCGCTTTGCAATTGTTGGAGAAGGTGAGGAAGAAGAAGAGGAAGAAATTATTGAAAGATTAGAACAAAGCAAGGCAAATCAACTGTTTTGGACAGTCACATTGCTGACAATTGCGTCTGGCGGAGATAATTTAGGTATCTATATACCTTATTTTGCTTCGTTAGATTGGTCACAGACCCTCGTGGCGTTGCTTGTGTTTGCAATCGGCATAATTATCTTTTGCGAGCTTAGTCGGGTGCTATCTTCTATTCCGTTAATATCCGAGACAATTGAAAAATACGAGCGAATCATTGTGCCCTTAGTATTCATTCCACTTGGACTATACATCATGTATGAAAGTGGCACGATTGAGACTTTTCTGAACTTTATTTTATAGATAAAAAAGCCCCTTAAATGGGGCTTTTCTTATATTTTTTTGAATCCTAACCTCAAACCTCAGATACGTTTTTTTACCGCTAATTCGCCAAACCAAAGAATGGAGGACTTATGATGAGTTATTTAGTCGCAAGAATGCAAAAGATGAAAGCTGGAAATTTAGTCGGAATGGGTAATCATAATCAACGGTTAACTGACAATCATTCAAACAAAGATATTGATACGGAACGCTCGTATTTGAATTATGATTTGGTCAATCGCACAGACAATTACAAAACGGATATTCAGCAATTTATTAACGATAACAAATCAAGTAGTCATGCCGTCAGAAAAGATGCTGTATTAATAAACGAATGGATCATAACTTCTGACAACCAATTTTTTAAAGATAAAGACGATAAAGAAATTAAAGATTTTTTCGAACAGGCGAAAGATTACTTCGCTGAAAAATTTGGCGATAATAATATTCGTTACGCTCAAGTTCACTTGGACGAAACGACACCTCATATGCACTTAGGGATTGTGCCATTTAACGCTGAACATAAGCTATCTGCAAAGACAGTCTTTAATCGACAAGCCTTTCAGGCGGTACAAGACGAGTTGCCAACGTACTTGCAAGAGCGAGGGTTTAACCTTGAACGTGGCGAAAAAGGGTCAGAGCGTAAAAATTTAACTGTGTCTGAATATAAAAAGGCGAAAGACGAATTGAAAGAGATGACTACCACGCTGGAACAGCGGAAGTCAGAAGTTTTAGCGTTATCGAACGATAAAACACCAACAATCAAGAAAGAGAGTTTAGATTTAAAAGACGAAACGAAAACGGTCAAAGTACCAAGTGGCGAAACCATTGATATTGGTAAGTTGCGACATGAATTTATGAAAAATGAAGAACGTAAAACAGGAAATGTGATTATTCCTAAAGATAAATTAAATGCTTTAATACAAGGCTATGAAGATTTATATAGCTCAAATGAGCGATTAAAGAAATATGTGGAAACTGATTTACCTAAAGAAATCACTAAAGTTAAAGGGAAATATAGCGAATTAGTGAAAGAATACAATGATTTAGTGCGTAAGAGTAATCGGAATATTGAAACAATTGAAGATTTAGAAAAAGAGAATAAGTCGCTTAAAAACGAAATTAAGGGCATTTACAGAGGTTTTACGGCTTTCTTTGAGAAATCTAAGAGTGTAACGGCTGAACAGATAAAAACGCTAGTAGAATGTGTTGTCAGTGAAGTGAAAGAGTTTGGGCATTTATTGTGTATCCAGAGAGTGCGCCAAAAAATTGACGAGAGATTTTAGACGAAACGCATATGCGTTGGATTGAAAGTCCCTTGCATGATAAAGATTTCAATCCTGATGGAACGATCAAAAAACCGCATTGGCATGTAATGTTATCGGCTGATGGGCCGATTACGTTAAAAGCAGTTGAGAAAATTATTGAACCTTTGAATGTGCCTGCACCACAAAAAGTTGGTTCAGGACGTGGAATGATTAGATATTTTATTCATTTGGATAATCCTGAAAAATATCAATATTCACGTGATGAAATAGTTGGTCATGGTGGTGCTGATGTTGAAAGTTATTTTGAATTAACGAAAACAAATAAAATAAGTGTGATGAAAGATATTGCCACTTATATTTACGAAAATGAGATTGATAATTATGCTGACTTTCTAGGCTTCTAAAACAAAACTACACCAAGAAAGGATATCACCATGGATCATTGTACTAAAAAATTGGGTTCTATGATAAATAGTGTTGGTGACCAATACTATTTGACACAGAACCATTTAACTTAACTTGATGCAAATAATAACTTATCTAAATCAAATATCTCAACATATTTTTGAGTATGCTGTTTAATTAAACCTCTCTCTTCCAATGATGAGAACTTACGACTTATTGTTTCTGGGGTTGTACCCAAGTACGAGGCTAGATCTTTTTTCGACATTGGTAAAGTCACATAAGTATGGTTTTCTTCATCTTCAACGTATTCTGATAGAAAATCAATAATACGAGACTCTACTTGCTCCATACCAACCTGCATCGTTTGCTTTTCTGATACCTGTAAACGTTTCGTAACATCTGATAGTATTCTTCTCATAATTTCTGGGTAAGCGCCTAAATAGTCATCCATATCCTTTTTATGAATTCTACATATGCTCACTTCTGATATTGCTTCAGCATAATTAGAATGGTAACTTTCAGTTTGAAAAATAGCCACTTCTCCCATAAAATCACCAGGATTTAATATGCGTACAGTTTGTTCACGACCAGATTCATTTAAGTTATAAACACGTACACGCCCATTATTTATAATATAAAGTGTGTCATCTTTATCACCATTTCCAAATAACAACGCATTCTTTGCATAATGTACTTCTTGCGCTGATTGCGCAATTAAACTCATTTGTTCTTCATTTAGGTGATTAAAAATCGGAACTAAACGTATACAATCTATATGACTATGGTGGTGATGGTGTGCCATACAGCTTTCCTCCTAATTAATCGTTATCTATATAGTCATCATCTTCTAACGCATCCTTGTTAACAAAGGCTTGAAGTTGCCAAATATTGATATCTAAGTAATCTTTATAACTAATTAGTAAATCTTCTAATGCATCATCTGCTTCTTCTTGTGCTAAACGCATTGCACGAACGGTAAATTCACGATTAGTCCTAAAATCTTCTACTAACTGTATGACCATTTCTTCAGCAGAATAATATTTTTCAGACGGATCTTCAGAAATTATTGTAAATTCCTGAAATTCAGTAGTTGTTGAAGCTGGCTTAAATCCTGAAGCTAGTAAACGTTCTGCAATCTTATCAAACCATGTCTCATTCTCATTGTATAAATTCTCAAAAACACTATGCAATGAATAGAAATTTGTGCCTTTTACATACCAATGATATTGATGTAATTTTACATGTAAGGTATGGATATTAGCAAGTATATGATCCGTGACAGCTACATCATTAATCTTGGTATGATGAATGTGTTCTTTATATGCTTTTTCAGCAGCTAATTTTTCTTGTCTTTCATTTACTGTTGTCATTTTATACACCTTCCTTTACTTTTGAACTAATAACTGAATATCCTAGGTTTTCAATAGCTCTTTCAATTGTACTCAAATTGACTTGTTCTTCATCAAAATCTACTTTTACCTTACTTGCATTGAACAGTACTTTTACAGAATCTTTTTCTACACCAGCTGTCTGTTTTAAACCACTTTCAATTTTTTGTAAACATGATGGACAAGTTAATGTTTCTAATTTTAATGTTGCTTTAGTCATATCTATCACTCCTTTAAATAAATTATACAGGACATTTCTTTTAAGATAATTGACATAGATCAATTATCTTAATTGATATCTTCTTAATCTCATTGCATTTAAAATAACTACTAAAATACTCGCCTCATGAACTAACATACCTATCGACATAGACATCCATTCACTAAATATTAAACTAACCAATAATATTATCACCACACCAACAGCAATTAGAATATTTTGTCTCATATTCGCATATGTCCCTTTAGCTAAACCTAAAGCATGGGGGAGACGATTAAAATTGGAATTCATTAGAACAATATCTGAACTTTCAATAGCCACATCTGTCCCATTTCCCATAGCAATCCCTACTTCTGCAGTAGCTAGAGAAGGGCTATCGTTCACACCATCACCAATAAAAGCAATAATTTCACCAGTAGACTGTCTTTCTTTTAGAAACGCTTGCTTGTCCTCAGGTAACATATCGCCATGAGCCTCGGATAATCCTAGCTCCTTTTTAACTAAATTAACTGTGCCTTGATTATCCCCTGATAATACAGTGAGATTTTTAACACCAAGTGATTTTAATTTTTGTAGGTCTTGTTTAACACCTGCTCGAACTTGGTCACGGATTCCCATTAAAATAATTAACTTACGATCAACTGCCGTTAATACAATACTCTTCTTTTTTTTTCAAGAACTCAAAAAAGCGGAAAATCCCAGATTTAAAAATCTGAGTTTCCGCTTTTGTCATTTCAAGGATGGACTATTGTCTCAGCCTCTTCTAATTTATTCTTAAGATATTTTTACTTTCTCTGCAGGTGCTGATACTTCTTTTTGTTCTTTTCGACCTTTCAACTTATACTTCATTAATCTCATGCCATTGAAAATTACCACCAAGATACTACCTTCATGAACCAACATTCCGATAGACATATTCATCCATTCGCTGAAGAAGACGCTGGTCAACAAGACCAACACTACTCCAATTGAAATCACGATATTTTGTTTCATATTATTTGCGGTGGCTTTTACTAATCCTAATGCGTGAGGCAAGTTGCTGAAGTTCGAGTTCATTAAAACGACATCGGATGTTTCAATCGCTACGTCCGTTCCGCTTCCCATTGCGATTCCAATGTCTGCTAAAGCTAAGGACGGACTATCGTTAACGCCATCTCCAACAAAGGCTACAATTTGACCACGTTGTTGAAGTTTTCCGATATAAGCCGATTTGTCTTCCGGCAACATGTGGCCGTGAGCTTCGGTCAAACCAAGTTCGCCGGCGACCACATCAACGGTTCCTTGGTTATCTCCTGAAAGAACGACTAGATTTTTCACGCCCAAGTCTTTTAATTCCTGCAAATTAGCTTTCACACCCGGACGGACTTGATCGCGAATGCCCATCAGTACTTTTAATTCACCGTCGACCGCTGTCAAAACGAGAGAGTTCCCTTGTTGTTCAAACCGTTTGACATCTTTTTGCACTTTTTTGCTGAGAGTGACATTTTCTTTTTCCATCAAGGCCACATTCCCAACAGCCACTCTATGTCCAGCTACACTTGAAACGATTCCGCCGCCTTTCACGACTTCAGTTCCTTCAACAGGATAAAAATTTGTTTCTCCAATTTGATTTAAGACCGCTTTTGCTAATGGATGATCTGATTCCCGTTCCACACTGGCCAGATAGCCAAGCGTTTCAGCAGAATCTTTTTCATACAGTTCAGTCGCTGCAACGGTTGGGTTTCCGACAGTTAAAGTACCTGTCTTATCAAATACAATTGTATCCACATTGCTGAAGTCTTGAATGACTTCACTCCCTTTTAAAAGAACACCGTTACGAGCACCATTCCCGATACCGGCAACGTTTGAGACAGGCACTCCGATAACTAATGCGCCTGGGCAACCTAGAACCAAGATGGTGATTGCTAACTCAATATTTTGACTGAACGCCCATACAACAATTGCCAGAACCAAGACAGCTGGTGTGTAGTATTTAGAAAAGCGATCAATGAACCGTTCCGCTTCGGATTTAGAATCTTGTGCTTCTTCCACGAGTTCAATAATTTTTCCAAATGTGGTGTCCTCACCAACTCGGTCAGCTCTGATTTGAATCGTTCCGTTTTCTAAAATGGTTCCTGCAAAAACTTCTGCATCAGCTAGCTTGTTGACTGGAACAGCTTCACCTGTAATGCTAGCTTCATTGATATGCCCTTCACCCGTAAGGACTATGCCATCTACTGGAACTTTCGCACCCGTTTTAACGAGCAAGATATCCCCTTCATCTATATCATCCACTTCTACTTCTTCAAATTCGCCATTATCCATTTGTTTCAAGGCGCTTTCGGGTGCCATTTCAGTCAATTCTTTGATAGCAGATCGCGTTTGGTTCAATGTTCGTTGTTCCAAGTAATGTCCGAATAAGAATAAGAACGTGACAATAGCCGATTCTTCATAATTTTGAATAAAAAGCGCACCAATCGCTGCAATACTGACTAAGACATCAATACTGATGACTTTGACTTTCATTGCTTGAAACGCTTGAATGGCAATTGGCGTAATCCCAAAGACAGAGGCGATGATCAAAGACCACTCTGAAAGTCCTACGTTTTCTAAAACAAAGTGACTGAAGAAACCGAGTACGATTAACAATCCACTGATGACGGTGATAACATTTTTCTTGCTTAATATATATTGTTGCATGCTTTTTCCCTCCAAATTTAATTTCTCTTTTATTGATAAACACAGTATAAGATAATTGCCTAAGTAATTAATTGACTGACATCAAGTTTAGAAAGTTCTCTTTTATCGTTTCTAAGCACCTCGAATCGGATTGCAACAAAAAAAGCAATCCTGGAAAAATAGCTTTTCTTCCAGAATTGCCTAGTTCATTTAATCTGTTAAGCGGCCTTGACTTTTGCTTTAAGGACCGGATAGCCTACGTTTTCGATAGCTTTTTGAATCTCTTCAATCGAAGTGACAGCTGAATCAAAATTGGTTTTGACTTTGCTGGAGTTGAATAATACTTTAATGCTGTCTTTATCAATACCGTTAACTGATTTCACGGCACCTTCAATTTTTTGCATACAACTTGGACAAGACAACGTTTCTAATTGCAATATAGCTTTTTCCATAATTCCTATCTCCTTTATGTGTTTTTATTTTATCGGCAGCAGATTAATGAACACTGCCTTTTCCTCTTTACAACTGTAGTATAGCTCACTTTTAGCAAACGAAAATTGACGCATATCAAGTTTTGCACTTCTTTTTATCTTTTTGCTCAATTCACCATCTTAATAGTCTTTTTCTGCCCCTTATTGCCATCAGAATAATAAGAAATTGGTGGATAATCTTGTCTGCGTATAAACCATACTACAATCGCGCCAATAAACAGGGCCAGAGACAAGGCTTGCGAAACGCGGATCCACTCGCCAATCCATAAACTGTCCGTTCGCATACCTTCAATGAAGAACCGACCCACTGAGTACCACAAAACGTAACTCAAAGCGACTTCTCCTTGACGCAAAAGCTGTTTTCGGTTCTGTATAGTGACGATGAGGACAAAGCCCAACAAACTCCACAATGACTCGTATAAAAAAGTCGGATGGTAGTAGGTACCATTGATATTCATTTGTTCAATGATAAATTCAGATAAATAAAGATTTTCCAAGAATTGACGAGTAACCGGTCCACCATGAGCTTCCTGATTCATAAAATTGCCCCAACGACCAATGGACTGGGCTAACAATACATTGGGCGCTAAGATATCAAGAACGAGTGCCAAAGAAGTACCTTTTTTCTTTGCATACCAATATAGCGTACCCCCTCCTGCAATCAATCCCCCCATAAATCGCAATGCCGCCATTCCAAATCGCAAGGATTTGTCCTGGATTTTGCAGATAATAACCAAGTTCAAATAACACATAATAAAGCCGAGCGCCGAGGAGTCCAATCGGAATTGCCCATAAGGCCATATCGATAATGGTATCCTCTTCCAGTCCTTTTTTCTTTGCTTCCTTGGTGCTCAACTGGAGAGCCGCTAATATGCCCGCTGCAATAATGACTCCATACCAATGAATCACAACAGAACCAATCTCCACCGCATGGGGATTCAAAACGCCTAATACGAATTCCATTCTATTTGCTCATTTCTTCAATTTTTCGCGTCATTCTAGTCATGGTGATGCTGAACAAGATTCCGGCTAAGCTCCATGGAAACCAAACAGTAAATACACTTTTATCTCCCTGGTCACTCGCTTCGTAATACGCCACTTTTCCGTGTCCGATTACGCCGGCTCCTTTTACAACTTCCTCTTCTTTTTCCATAGCTAACCTATCTGCCTCAACAACGTTAGACGTTTTTGCTTCGCCGCCAATCGTGTTCTTGGTGAAAGGGACGACAAAGAATGCACCCGCTGCTGACAACGTGATGGCAACTATCACCCAAAAATAATGCACATTCACCCCTACTTATTTTTACGTTTTGTTCGACAACCCTATCTTAAAGAAAAATAAAACAAAAAAACTTGAGGGTTATCATGTTTGTGCTTTTATTTTTCCAATGAATGAAGGTCGTTCTGTCTTAAAAAAGCCAAAAACGGACAGATGGAAGCAAAAGCACTGAGTTCTGTCCCGTTGTTAATGAAGAGCGACAGAACACCAACGTGTAGAAAAAAGTGTGTCCGATTATTCGCTGTAAAGCAATAAATCATCTAAATCCTGAATCTTGATCCTTTTCCCAGACAGCTGTTGAATCAATCCCTCGTCCTCCAATTCTCCAAATTTGCGACTGATGGTCTCAGGTGTCGTTCCTAAATAGGAAGCAATGTCCTTTTTTTCCATCGGCAGGGTGATGGTGGGAGAGTTGCCCATTTCAGGTTCCACATTTTCTGCCAAAAACAAAACTAAACGGGTAATGACACTCTCCAAGGCTACTTGTGTCGTTTGACGTTCTGAACTTTCTAACCGTTTAGACATTTCCGCCAATAGTTTTAAAGAAATAGCTGGGTATTGTTCCAGAAAATCTTGGACATCTTTTTGCTGAATCATACAGACAACGGTATCTCGGGTTGCTTCGGCATATTCCTCGTGTACTGCATCCGGGTTGAACAAGGTCCATTCTCCGGTGAAATCACCAGGGTTCAAGATCCGCACTAGCTGCTCTTTGCCAGAGTCTGCCAATCGATAAATACGGATTTTCCCACGATTGATAATATATAAAGTATCCTCTTTTTCTTGTGAACGAAACAGAAACTCTCCTTTTTGATACTGTTTCGTGTGGGCTTTTTCAGCAATGTAATTCATCGCGCTATCCTCTAAGTGATTGAATATTGGAACCAAGCGGATACAGGCTGCGTGGTCGCCAATTTCATGATGGGTATGTTTAGTCAATTCATTCTCCCCCTTTATTTATTTTGTTTATATTCGCTGCTTTTATTATATAAGTCTCTTACTACAAAAAAATTGATGCACATCAAGAAAATGGAAAAAGGACTGGAAAGAATTCCAATCCCTAAATCAGCTTCTACTTTTACCTTAATCTTCATCCTCATCAAGAGCGTCATCATCTTCTAATGCTTCTTTACCAATGAACGCTTGCAGCATCCAAATGTTCTTGTCTAAGTCATTTTTAAAAGCAATCAATGTATCTTCTAAAGCATCGTCACCCTCGTCTTGAGCTAAACGAATCGCGCGAATAGTTAGGTCACGAGTGCTTCTGAAGTCCTCGATAATATTTTCAACCATGTCTTCTGCTTTAGCGTATTTATTAACTGCATCTTCCGAAAGCATCGAATATTTTTCAAATTCAACCGTTGTCGAAGCAGGTTTATGCCCAGAAGTAATTAGACGCTCCGCAAGTTTGTCGAACCATTTTTCATTTTCGTTATACAACTCTTCAAATTTTTCATGCAACGTAAAGAAATTGGCTCCTTTTACATACCAGTGATATTGGTGCAGTTTCACATGTAATGTATGCATGTTGCCTAAAAGATGATCCGCAATGGCCGCTGCATTAATTTTCGTATGATGAACATGTTCCTTGTGTTCTTGTTCTTCTTGCAATCTTTCTTGGGGTGTTCTTTCTTGAGTAGCTTTATTTTCAGTCATGATTTATTCCTCCTATAATTTTGGTTTGTTTAAAATAGCTTTCTTTGATTCCTCCTTTTTCTTTACTGAATTTAGTATAGGATAGAGTTCCGTTAAAAAAATTGACGCTCATCAAGAAAAGTATTTCTTAATAGACGCCAGGCTTCTCTATTAAATTCAACTGAAATAATCAAAGGAATGAAGTCGTTCCCTCCAAACAAAAATTTCATTAAAGTAGGGCCTAAAAAAAGAATAGCAACTATACTTTGTCAAGAGACCTGACTGCTATTTTTTTGCTTGTTATTCTTCAATTACCAAATGTCTTGCCTTGCAGTATATTTAATGCTCTTTCTCACTAGTGTTGCATGCAACACTAGTGAGAAAGAGTATTAATAAGATTAACCTAGAAGAATAACTTTACTTTATTTATGTCATACCATAAATAAAAATTGAAAAGAATTTTTTATTTATTTTTAGTAGGTCGATTAATAGGAGTTTTAGCTTGGGAGCGTCAATAATTTTGTGTAAATGGTTCTTTCCTACTGTAGATTGTTTCTAATTCTCCATCGGTTGACTCAGCATTTGTTCGAGCTCGCCTTCGGCCTGTTGGAAACCTTTATGACTGCGACCTAGGAATTTTTGGTTGTGAGTATCAAAAGACGAGACTAAGAAACGTTCCATCGACTCTTCATTTTGGAACTGTTCCTTGCGGTGGCTGTATTTCTTGATTTGCTTATTAAAGGATTCAATCAATCCAGTTGCTGCACTATATAAAAAATTTCATCATAGTTTCGCCCTAGTCGTTCCAAAGATTCGATGACAAAAATATCCTTCTTCCTTAAAAAATGAAGTTCTTTTTGTAATTATTCTCGTGAGGTCTTCTTTTAACTACATAAAATTGTAACCACTGGTTTTAAGAGTAGTGTATCATCCCAAATCATATAATTAATTGACTGCGATTGTTATAAAACTCACGGTAAGCCATATAACTAGCAATAAACGAAGAAATCGCAGTAACTGAAATCAACATAAACATCACAACAATTTGGTAACGAATCGCTTGAACAGGATCAATTCCCGCAAAAATCAACCCTGACATCATACCTGGTAGGCTGACAAGTCCAACCGTTTTTGTTCGGTCAATAGAAGGAGCCATGCCCGTTTTGACGCTTTCTCTTACAATACTCATGGACGCTTGTTTTTTATTGGCTCCCAATGCCAATTTTTCCAAACCTGTTGGCGTTGGTCCGTAAATTTTGAATTCAAAGACCGATAGGTCACTCCAATCGCAGTCATGGCGTTGCTGGCAATCATGCCTGTAATTGGAACGATTTGGGAAGGGGACCAGTCAATGACTCCTGAAAAAACAAGAATGAGTAAGGACAAGGCTGTTCCTACTCCAATAGCCGTCGTTGAAATTTTAAAAGAGCGGTTGATCCCCTCACTGCGTGTATGGGCGTTATAAGAAGCGTTGAACACAATGAACAAAACCATCGCTAAAGTGAGAAAGTTGTTATCCACTCGTAATACGTAGCTCAATACATATCCAATAAGGAATAATTGAACGACAGCGCGAAATCCCGCAATAAAAATGTCGTTTCCTAATCCCAATTTCTCTTTGTAATCAATCAACAAGGCAACTATCAAGAGGACAGAGGATAAAAGCAAAGAAAGATTACTGATTTCCAAATTGTTTGTCATTTCGATTCCTCCATTTTTCCACCTTTGATAGTAATCAGACGAGAAGCTTGGTCGATTTCTTCCTGGTTGTGAGTGACGGCCAACACCGTAGTTTGTTGGTCTTTCATCATGTCTCGGACTAAATCAAGGACAATCGCTCTGTTTTCTTGGTCCAATGAACTGGTAACTTCATCCAGGAGCAACACTTTCGGTTGATACATCAAATTTCGGACCAATGCAACCCGTTGTTTTTCCCCTCCTGATAGTTCCTTGACCTCTTTCGATAAGTAAGTTTCAGGTATTTGAACTCGTTCTAACAATTTTTTTGCACGTTCCCGATCAAATCCTTCTTCTCTTATGCGGGCAGGAAAAGACAAGTTCTCTTGAACTGTCTCATCGAATAGAGAAGCGTTTTGAAAGAAATAAGAGACTTCTTTTCTATACTCCACAGGATCGATTTTTTGCAGATCCGTACCTCGATAATAAATTTTTCCGGAAGTTGGGGAAAGCAGCGTACCAATTAATTTCAAAAGGGTACTTTTTCCACTTCCAGAAGGACCAGAAAAAACAATCACTTCCCCTTTGTTTACTGTAAAAGAGATATCTTGAAGGATTTGGTTTCCGTTTGCCTGAAAACCAACCTTCTCTAATTGAAACAATGAATCACTCATACCACATCTCTCCTTTATAAAAAAGCCCTGCACCAGTGGACCATCCATACGGGTGCAGGGCTTTTGTTTCATCCTAGTGTACCTCAGTGTTCGTTTGGATCGTTTTTGGCGTCTTCATGAGTAGGGTGAACCGTTCCTTCAAGGTGATCTGGACCAGCATAAATGGTATACAGTCTGAGCGGCTTATCACCGGTGTTTTCGATGTTGTGCCACATGTCCGCCGGAACAAATACGGCGTCATCATCCATCACTTTTTGTTGAACATGTAAGTTATCTTTAGAAGGCCCCATTTTACACACGCCTTCTCCTTCTTCAATACGGATAAATTGGTCAATGCCTTCGTGCACTTCCAAACCGATGTCATCGCCCGGTTGAATGGACATTACGGTGACTTGCAGTTTACTGCCTGTCCAAATGGTCGTCCGGTAATTATCATTTCCTGTGGTGGCGTCTTCAATATTAATGATATACGGCTTCTTCCCATGATCCTTGTAGTCTATTTCCATCTTCCATTCCTCCTAGTCTTTTTACTAAAACAATGATACCTACTTCTTATTTATAATAATTCTAATAAATGGTACCACATCTAAAATTCTATGCAAAAAATTGGCTTTTTGGAGAGCGATTCTAAACAAAGACCATATAACGCGCAATTACAATTGGTACCCCTTAATCCTCAGCACATAAAGGAAAAAATATGGAATCAAAAAATAACCGATATGTACTCTGGTTATGACTTGAATCAGGGAGAATTTCAGAGACGACACATCATACTTTTTTAGTTTGCACTTGTAAACTAACTAGCGTATATTAAGTTTATGCTCACTATCAAGCGTTGTCAATCCTTTAGAATCTTATCAATTTCGAAAGAAAGTAGCAAGGTTATTGATTGTGACTGTAAAAGTGGGGTGTTCCTATAAGCACATTAAACTATCTTCTCTAATTTATCATGCTATTTAAATTCTGTTTTTTCATGAGAATTTTTGTCCAAAACTTGTTAAAATGATTTTAAAAAATACTTACATACACAATCCCCAAAAAACACTAATGTCATTTCAGTCAAAAAAGATACCGCAGAAAATTTCCACCTGAGATTCGATACGATATTACTCTCTTGACAGCCAGCTTAATTCCTTAGTTGAATAGATTATTAAAGTGCACAAAAAACAATGCGGCGTTTGTTATATTTTCTGGTATAAGCGACGGTGCTATAAACTTTTTTGCAGATTAAAAATCATATGAATTTAACTCCAGTAATAAGAGTTTAAGTGCCAATGCATGTTTGATTTCTTCGTTGCGTTGGTAAATCAAGAACAAAGTCGGGGTTTGGACGCGTCCAACGCTAAACACGCCTCTCATGCCGTTTTTCTGCATATAAAGCGTGTAAAGACGGGTGAGATTGATTCCTACCAGCCAATCAACGATTTGTCGGGTTTCTGCTTCTTTGTAAGTGGAATAAAACGCCTGTCCGTCCTTCAGATTTTGAAATCCTTTTTTGATTTCGCTAGTTTCAAGCGAGTTGATCCATAAACGTTTAATGGTTTTCCGGCTATTTCCCGAAAGGTTGATAATCAAGCGGGCGATTGCTTCACCTTCTCGGTCGCTGTCGGTCGCAATCACGATTGTTTCCGCTTCATCTAAATGCTTTTTGACGATCTTGTATATATTGATGTAAGAATAGACACTGTTACGATAAAATACTTTGTAAAAATATACCCTACTTCCCCGATACTCATAACCATTCCTTCTCTTCTAGTACATTTGGTGTTCATTTTGATGATGCTCTTCTACTTCGGCTCATGTTTAGCAGCTTATTGATTTTTGCTTTATTGCTTCAGCCAACCTTTATTTACGGCATCATCTATAAGTTTTCTAACATAGTCCCAAACTTCTGGCATAATTTCTTTGATGACCTCGTTTCGTTTTAATTCGCGTTCAACATCAATGTTATTTTCTAACCAGGTATTCCCGTCACAGTAGTATATCTGCAAGACAGGCTGTAACCTATCGATTGCCGCTGCATATTTTGCTTCTACGGTTGCCATCTCCTCAAACTCTTCCCACAAATCCATAAATTCATCATATTGTTCTCTCGGTAATGTAGAAAATAAACTTGTAGCTGCTTCCCGTTCTCGCTGTACTTTATCCAGGTACCCAGCTTCATCATAACAATAGGTATCACCTGCTTCGATTTCTACCATGTCATGAATAATTAACATTTTGAGTACTCGCAACAAATCCACTTGCCCTTCGGTTGCGACATGTTCTGCAAGCAATAGTGCACATAATGTCAAATGCCAGGTGTGCTCTGCATCATTTTCCCGTTGGTTTCTATCATAGATCAGTGTCGATTGTCTAAGGATAGATTTAAGCTTGTCAGCTTCGACAATAAACTGGATCCTCTTTTCTATTGCATTCATATTTGACCTCCAATTATTTGTTAAAAAAATTTATATCAAAGGTACAGCTTTTTTCCACAATGCCTCCAAAGTTGCATAAAAAGACTGCAGCCTTTTCTTTTGGTAAAACAATTACTCCTGCACAAACCTTAATGAAAGGCTCCTTTCAAACTTCCTACAACACTTTTTTCTAACGAATGATCTTTGTTGTTACTTCAACTACTCCACGGAAAAATGCAATGAATGGGGCGTAGGCGCGATCAATGTCAGCCCACATCTTTCTTTAAAATAGGTTTTGCTATCTTGTTTCGCCACTTGCAAAATTTCTGCTTCAGCAAAAGGAACCACATTGTCACTCCCCCGCAATTCACTGCATTCCAAAATAATCAAAATCTCTGCTTCTAATGTATTGATTCTCGCATACTGTTCAAAAAAGTTTTCGTGATTGATTTCTTGGATCGCTCGTTTGATTTCGAAGCAATTGGCAAGAATCTTTTCTTTGAGTTCTGGAAACTCTTCCTTGAAAAAAAGCCGCTCCGTTTCTTCAATGTAGAAGTTTAAATATTCTTCCATTGAATGGATCTTAAATGCTGACTCCATCTTTAGCCCTCCTGTTCTATTCATTGATGAATCTTATGTAAAACCCTGTTTATATGTTTGTAGTTGTAACGAATAAGTAGATACGTACTCTATGGAAATGTTGAAAGGAAATCGGCGTTTAGGCTGAAATCATTAGCATTACGTTAGATAGAGGATTCGAACACTTTTTAGCTTCGCTTTTTCGTAAAATGTTTCTATTGAACGATGTCTTTATGCCTGCATTATTACATGTTTTTTAGGAAAGGAGACGCCAATCATTGGTTTGTTAGAAGCAAATAAAGTCCTGTTAGGTACCTTTGAGTTGGATCGTATCAATTTTAGTTTCATAAAAGTAAACAAGCCCAGTAGCCGTTTGAGCGTTTGACAAACTACATAGGAAATCTGAGAAACGATGTGCAAAACTTTTCACTTCCCACTAAAAAAGGGAGGATTCTCTGTTTTTGAGAATCCTCCTTTTTTCATACTGTGCAATCCACAGTTTTACGTATGTTTTTGACTAAACTCATTCTGGAATTTTTCAACTGCTTCAATCAGTTCAAGCCAGCGATCACCTGTTGGAAAACTATTCCATTTAAAAAATTGGACGTTAGGGTTTTGGTCAATAAAGGCTTGCCGATTGACGGGATAATCTGTCACGACAAAATCGGGATTTTCGGAAACAAATGAAAGTGTGTCCCCGAACCAGCGCTTCAATCGTTCCTTTTGTCTGATTTCTTGGATTTTTCCGAATTTTGATTCGTGAAAAATTCGAACCGTAGAACGATCAATTTTTGCTACCAAAGAAAGAAGCATACTATATTGAAAAAGCAAGCGATTGTTCGCTTCATACATGGTTGCAAAAATTGGTGATTGTTGCGCTAACGATGGATACATCTCCTGAACAAGCGGAAAAATCTTAGGAAAGACACGACGATAATCTTTGTCTGTTGTTGTTTTTCCAAAGGCATCGATCTTATTTTTCGATGCAAAAAGAAGCGAAACCGAATGAATATTCAAGGCATTGACCAACAGATAATCAATATTGCTTTCAGAAACGAGAAAAACTTTCTGAGCGGTCTCCGCAAATAGCCTTGCTGCAGCGATGGCTTGAGGAGAAAAATAAGCCCCAATTGTTAGCTGACTAGGAATCTCTTCAGGTAAGTACGTCGTCATGACAGAAAACATATAATACAAGAAGAGAAACTCTGTTTCTGGAAGCCCATTTAGAATCAAATTGTCTCTTAGCAATGGCTTGATGAGCTCTTCTTTAAATTCTTCAAAGGAAATCGTCAGATGCCTCATCTCCCTCATCTCTTGAGGAATCTCTTTTACAGGAAAGCCTCTTTTAAAACGATAAATACTCAATGCCAGCAATTGAACAAATTTTTCCTGATCAATCCCGCGATAAAAACTGGGATAACTTGTCAACTTTTTCTTCAATGTACTGACACTTTGATTCGACAAGCCACTATAACGCGCGTTCGTTGCATCATAGATCTGCCAATACATGATATGGAAAAAATGCCGAATGCGGTATTCTTCGCCCACAAAAAGCGGTTTTCTTTTTAGGTTCAATCGAATGTGATAATTTTCAAGAATCGTTTCTACTTCCTTTAGTTTTCTTTGAACCGTGCGATTACTGACATAATGTTGTTGGGCGGTTTCTTCCAGCGACACATATTTATCACTAAAGAGTCTGTCTAAAATTTGAAATGGCATGCTTTCTGCTAGCATGACCGAATAAAGCTTAGACAAAAGAAAATTCGGTGCAAAATAAAGCGTCATCTCTCTACCTTCATGCAACGCAATCTCAAAATAAGGATACGCCTTTTGCAAATCAAGTGCTCGCTCAAAAACTAAGACGATTCTTCGTTTTGATAAGTTAGTCTTTTCAGCAAGGACATTTAGTTTTTCACGCTCCACAGCCTGCTCAAAAAAATGCGCAAACAATTCATAAACATCTTGGTCTAATTTAGTTAAAAGAAATTTATACATACTAATACCTCTTAACTTTATTTTTAAGGTAATTATACTCCTTTCACGATCTATTTTCATTCAGTGTGTATTCATTGATCACTTATTTCATTTTATAAGAAGTTATCTCTTAAGCTATAACCTTCTGAATCATTTAGGATAAGCAAAATCATGGCTACAACTACTTAGAACTACGAGTTACTGCATCTGGAGAACATTGCTCTTTCTAACAGCTAGTTTAAGACGACAAAACAGTCCAAACCGCTATTTATCAAAAAATTATTTTATAATAATAAAAGTAAAAGACCGTATATTTTGCTACGATAATAAGAGAGTCGGTTTTTAGGAGTATTTACAATCGAATAGTTAGGTAGCCTTTGAGCATTTCAACAATTCCAAAAGCTTCTACTTTCTATCAATCAAGATTATGATTATATATAGTTGAAAATTAGTGACAGTCATTTTTAAAGTATCTTCGCCATAATCAAGCTAACTTCTTACGTTATTTAAAAAGAATGGGGGAAAGTTATTCATGCTTCGCTGAATGAACTGAAATCAATGAAAATATCAAAAAAAATAGTATGGTCAAGTGTTGCTAGTATTTTCGTTCTAATTTTAATAGGTATCGCTGTCTTTCTATCCCCTAGTAATAAACCTGGGATCGTTGTCTCAAATGACCTTGGAAAAATCACCGTTCCGTTGCGAATAAATAGAACCTATTTAACTCAAACAAACACTGTCTTCTATCAGCCTGAAATTCGCTCAGCAAAAACAGTTCTGGAGGAGGCGAATTTTTTAGGAGAAAGTACACTTTCGATAAAAATCGGTGAGGAAGAAAAAGAAATTGTTTCTTATATTGATGCCAATGTTAAGAACTTCTCTCTAGAACTAAACGTGATAGACTATGACAAAACAACAGGAAAATTAGTCTTGACTATTGCCTATCGGGATGGCTTGAATGATGAATTCAAGAACGTAACATTCGAAAGATAACTAATAAAAACCTATATTCTCGCTCATATTTAAATAGGGTTAAACAAAGAGCATCCAGAACACAATCAATTCTGGATACTCTTTCCTCTCTATTGAACAGCTTTTAATTTTCAGTTTTTCTTTTTCGTCTCAAAATTACTACGAAAGAAAACAGAACAGTGATGACTCCCAAAAAGCCCATGATTCGTTGACCTGTAAGTTGTTCTCCTGTTGCAGGCAACTTATTTTTTGATTTGGTTTGTGTGTTTGTTTGCTTGCTGTTATTTCCTGAGCTATTCCCGTTCTCTTCTTTCGGCGTCTTGTTTTCTGATTCTGGTGTATCTTCTCCTGAATCTTCTCCCGGTTCATTCTCTTTATCAGCACTGTAAACATAAATAACTTCTTGGACGGCATCACTGAAGGTACCTTTTGCATTTTTAGGCGTCTTTGAAACCCGCCAGCCAGATATTTCTTTGGCGTTGCTTTCATATGACAAGCCAACTTTTCCACTAAGGATCGTTGGTTCAGCTAATTGATTTCCTTCCATGTCTTCATATCTTACGATAACCAGTGCTGCATCACTACGTTCATAGACATAGTTAACTTCTTGCGCATTTTCACTATAAGTCCCGTTAGCGTTAGTTGGCATTTGGGAAACATACCAGCCTGGGATGGCTTTGGCTTTACTTGTATATGGTAAACCTATTTTTCCACTCAATACCGTCGGTGCAGATAGTTGATTCCCTTCTTTATCTTCATACTTCACAGTAACTGGGGCTGCATCACTACGTTCATAGACATAAATGACTTCTTGTGCCGTTTCGCTAAATGTACCTGTAGCATTGCTTGGCGTTTGAGCTACAAACCAGCCTGGGATGGCTTTGGCTTCACTTTCATATGGCAGACCTATTTTTCCGCTTAATACTGTTGGGGCTGATAGTTGATTGCCTTCTGTATCTTCATACTTGACCGTCACTGGCGCTGCATCGCTACGTTCATAGACATAAATTACTTCTTGGGCACTTTCACTGTAAGTCCCATTGGCGTTTTCTGGCATTTGGGATACGTACCAGCCTGGGATCGTTTTGGCTTCACTTTCATATGGCAACCCTATTTTGCCACTCAATACTGTCGGAGCGGATAGTTGATTGCCTTCTGTATCTTCGTACTTCACAGTCACTGGCGCTGCATCGCTACGCTCATAGACATAAACGACTTCTTGAGCTGTTTCGCTGTAAATCCCGTTGGCATTAGTTGGCATTTGGGATACGTACCAGCCTGGGATTGCTTTGGCTTCACTTTCATATGGTAGACCTATTTTGCCATTCATTACGGTTGGTGTTGCCAATTCATTGCCTTCTGTATCTTCATACTTGACCGTCACTGGCGCTGCATCGCTACGCTCATAGACATAAACGACTTCTTGAGCTGTTTCGCTATAAGTCCCATTAGCGTTAGTTGGTGTTTGAGAAACGTACCAGCCGTTGATTGCTTTAGATTCACTTGTATAGGGTAACCCTACTTTGCCATTCATTACGGTTGGTGCTGCTAATTCATTGCCTTCTGTATCTTCGTATCTTACCGTCACTGGCGCTGCATCACTACG
>NZ_NIBN01000001.1:953230-976692 GCF_002174385.1 Enterococcus sp. 6D12_DIV0197 | reverse complement strand
AATTCATTGCCTTCTGTATCTTCGTATCTTACCGTCACTGGCGCTGCATCACTACGTTCATAAACATAAACGACTTCTTGCGCGACATCACTGAAGGTCCCTATCCTATCCCCTTGGATCTTTTTCAGTGTATAGCCTGAGATATCCTTTTCTTCCGTAGTAAAGGGGTCGCCTACAAACCCTGATAAAGTGACATTTGGTGCAAGCGTCTGTCCGTTTTCGTCATGATACTTGACCGTAACATCTTCTGCAGTATTCACATACTTCACAGGTACTTGATAATTCACTAAATATTGAATGGTACCTGTACTAGCAGCTCTCTCGGTGGATAAACGATTAGGAACAAGAGAAGTGATTGACAAATAGTCAACATTGGCGGGAATATTTTTAAATTGAATCCCTTCTTCAGTCAGTTCAAACCCATCATTTTCATATAAGGGAAAGATATAGCCATTTTTATCTATCCCTCGAATCGAATAAGAATACTTTTTGTTGGACAAAGAAGAGAGCAACGCATTTCCTTGGGTATCAACCATCATACGGTCTTTATAAACTACATCAGATTGGCCGTCTTTTACTAGCATTGGCTCTAATAGTATTTTCTCCTGAGTCATAATAGATAGTTGGGAATTTTGATGGTGTTCTGGAGATAGCTCTAACTTAGAAAAATCCGTCATGCTACTTGCATAGACCGTCAGATAATCTGTTACCCATCCACTAAGATATTGACCAACCCCAATTAATTCTTGGGCTGTCAAATAGGCATCATAATTACCTATGTGGATATTTGAAAAAGATCCTTTTGGAAGAATGTGTGCTAGTACATTAGGACGGGTAAACAATGTTGCATTTTCCGCCATAGTGATTTGGGGAACATTCGTAGCAATAATAGACGTCGTGTATAACGCTTGCAAGTTGCTAGCGTATTCTAAACCAGTAAAATCGACTACTGTGTCTTTGACCAAAGAAGAAAAATCTAACTGTTTTAGATTCACCATATCTTCTTGAGTGATCGTATCAACTGTTTTGTTTAGCCCTTTCGCTACCTCATTTTGCAAATTCTTATCCGGCATCCAAGTGTCTAATGAAACGCTTCGATTAGAGAATGCCTCTTTCATTTCCGCTGATGATTCAGTTGCCGAGCTAGCTGTGTCTTTACTTGGATCAGGGAGGGGTTCTTCTGTACTTTCCGTTGAGCCACTTTTCTCATCATCATTAACCATTTCTTGCGATTCTGAGTTGCTTGTGGTGTCCCCGTTGATTTCTTCTTTTATACGAGAAGAAGCGACTGTTTCAGTAGTCTCCTCCACTTTTTCTAATGTTCCTAATGTCGTTATTTCTTTGTTTGATAGAATGGTTTCCTGTTCCTCAGCCATAACTTGTGCCAAAGGTGCCAACACAGGCTGACTTAACAAGATCGCCAATGACAAATAGCCCCAAAATTTCCTTTTCATAACATTCTCCTTTTATATTCGTTTAAATACGATACGCTTTCCTATCTTTCACCTATCTACAAACTTCCCCTTCTGATGATGGTGACGACTTGTTAATTACAACTTTTAGGCACAGGATGCCCCTGTTCATTTTGATAGTATTACATGGTTCATCATTCTGAACACGTCAACATTTGTAACGGAAATGACCAAACTTGTCAGGTTTTAACAAACAGGTTATTCAAGCAAACAGATCGTTCACTTCACCTGCTCCTTCATGCTCCAAGCTTGGCCTCAGTTAGCGTTATAATTACTGATTTACATTGTTTTTGAATTTACATAAAAAAAAAGAGACACATAACATGCATCTTGTAGTGATCCCCAAAAGTTAGATTTTTTGGTCTAACTTTTGGGGTTGCTTCATTTCGATAGGTTGAGAAGCGTTCTCTTAAATGATTTTACTTAATAGGTTGCAGTGTTCTTCGCAACCACATCTATTTCTGACTTGTGTTTTCTTCGATTTTTCATATTCGCATCTATAATTGAAAGAACGAGCAGTTTTTATAGCAACAACCACTCACTATAGGCATACAAAAACGGACCGATCCCTTTGGCATCATCGCAAACGACAGGTTCTGATACATAATAGTCATAAGAACCATCTCTTATGTGATAATTGCCTTTTCCTGAGATTCCCCCCAGACCAGCTACCAAGCAGATATCTTCCAATGAAAACACACCATTATCACAGGTCAGCTTGCCTTTTAAAAGCGAGGTCAGTATTGTTTTTCCAATCGTTTGCCGATTTTGCATAATGGGATATTGAATAAGGATATACAGATTCCCCATCAAACCAATCGCACGAAACACGACCACGAAACCATTTACTATAATCTGACTAATAAAGGGAACTCCTTTTGTAAAAACTAAAAAGATAGTTAAGATACCTAATACTTTTACTCTCTTCCCCCTTTCAAAATGAATGATTTTTACTTCAAAGGAAGAAGGCATCACATTGCGAGGTTCTATCCTTACTCCAATGGAAAAATAGAAGCGAAGGACAGCCACATAAAGACAATGAAATAAATATCCTACGGACTTAAATCATTTGTAAATATGAGAATTAGAAACTTTTTAATCAATCAAGTATTCAAAGTAAGATAACAAAAAATCTGAGCCAGAATGAGATTCATTCTGACCCAGATTTGATTTTGCACAACTCACTAGTCCTTATTGACAAAAAGCCATTTCATTCAGTTTAATAACAATAGAAAAAATCTAGGAGCCACAATTACTATTATTAATACTAAAATTTGTAACAAGCCCGAGGGATGCAAAAAAATTAGAAACAAACCTGAAAGAGAATATAATACTGAAGTGATTTTAATGAGTGAATCGTTAAGTGGCTGTTCTATTTTTCTCCACGGATTTAGGAACATAAAATTCCATTTAAAGTTGAAAATTAGTAAACCCAAAATAAGTAACAGGATTCCAACTATTTTAGTCGGATCAATAATCAATTTTTGCCCCTTTAATGAATAGTGTAGAATACTTAATAGCGTAAGATTAGTAATAACTGGCATGACCAGCAAAGATATTAATTCTGCCATACCATCTAACTCATTTTTATTCTGAATCTTCCATTTATAATGTACAAATTGAATGACCATGCAAAAGAGAATAACACCAAATGTAGCCAAATATTTGTTTGCATAAGCATCTGGTATTCCCTCACTATTGATATGAATAACCATCTGATCAGGAAGATCTGAAAAGAAATAAATAGTTGGGATTATTGGTAATCCGCACAATACTAAAGAAAAGAATAGTTTGTTTTTCATAGCAATTGTCGCCTAGCTTTCTATCATTGATGGGTCAACTCGTTGTTGTATTAAATCACTTTCACCAAAAATAAAGTCATAATTCCATTAATAATTTTACCATATTTCTCATTAATGACGAATACTATTTATGGACTATTATCATAAAAGCACAACTCAGACATCTATGATAAAACTTAGGTATTTCACTTTCAGGTACTCACACCTTCACTTTTATTAGTATATAATCAGGTCATCCAAATTTTAAGAAAATCATGATACTGCTTTGCATAATGCTCTGATAATAGCCAATGGCAGCCGCCCTAACTGAAGCAAAATACACTAACAGATTATTCATATCGAAGAACCAATTCGGATCAGCTTCTTGGGGCGCATCCGAACAAATTTCTTCCTCCTTGTATTGTTTTAAAAGATTATGATGAATTTATATTTTTTCAAGAGTAAAGAAAAATAATAGCTAAATAACTGCTAAGATCACAATTTAGACAATTCTGTATGAAAGAAACTATCTAAACAGGCTATTTTGAGATTTCATCAAATTCTATTCAATACATATACATGTATTGAATAGAAAAAAGACGGATAAGTAAAAGCAGATCATCCTTGTGTGTATCAATCTGGAAATTGGTGGGGTTCTTCACCTATGACTCATCAGTCTCTATTGCCGAAGTGCCACTATTTCATATGTTTTTCCCACTATCTGCCTTTTACCTGTCAAACTAATTATCCCGATACTCGATCGTCAATCCTTTTAAAAAGTTGCGGGCATATTTGTCTAGGCATGGCTTGTAATTGCGATGGCCTTCTTTTCGTAAAATGGCGCCTAATTCACCTTTTGAAACTTTGACTCCCGCTTGCTCGAAAATGTCCAGCATTTCATCTGTTGTTAGGGAAAGGGCGATTTTTATTTTCTTCAGCATCAAATTATTTACATTGCCATTGTTCAACTCTAAGACAGGTTCTGCAGCATCTGGCTTTGTTCCTCGTTGCGAGCGAATCAAACCATTTAAGAAACGCTCAAAGGCTTCATTGGTACACTCAATCTCGTAGGTCTCAGGATCTTTTTTCTTCAATAATTGTCTTACTTCTTCTTTTGTGAAAGAAGCGCCGCCAAGTTCAAAAATTTTCACCATGTCGGTATCCTTGATATCCAAAGCATAGCGTAAACGCGTCAAGCGATCATTGTGATTCATTCTATACACCATCCATTTCTTAGGTTGATTATAACAAATAAAAATGCTTAAGAACCATCATTTTTGAATTCCTTTGCTTGGGATTGCTAGAAAATCAATTGTCCAACGCTTAGACAACACCCGTTTGCGCTCATGTGAAAGTCACTTGTACTGATTCACGACACAATCAGTAACGACCAAAACAGTTTCTGTCGCCATCATCTGTCTTCTTCACTGTAACATGGTACATAGATTAGGAAAATCATTCGAGTATTTTCTACTGCCGATCATTACCGATGATAAAAGGAGGTCTGCTTTATCCTTCTTTCCTCATAAAGCAATCGAACACTGAAGGAACAAAAAATGTATGATTTTCGCTTTTCAGGACAAAGAACTAGGAGGGGAAAAATGACATTTGTGTTGATTCTATGTATAGGAATAGCCCTTGTGCTTAGTATCTATTCAACGAACAAAAGAAAAAAGAAATAAGCGAGTTTGATTTCTTTTAGGAAGGGCGTATTTTCGTCCTTTTTCATTTACTGCTTAAAATACCCTGATTTTCAATCTTCTTTTAAAATGGGGGGCTTAGCCGAGCATTGCCTCTATATGGATGACAGGATGCACGCTTGGTCATCGTTTCCTCATCTCTAAAAGGAACCTGCTTAAGTGTATTATTTTTCTAAACTCTTCTTATCCGCTATACTTAATTTAACGAGAAAATTTTTTGCTTAACAATAAAATAATCAAAAGCAAGGCAAGTGTTCTTGACCCTTTTGGTTGATTTTATTGTTTTATTTCGTGTAGCAAAAACAAAAAGGAGAGGAAAGAAATGAAGAAATACGGGAAATTTTTGGTGATGATTGGGGTATCAACGGTGATTATGTTTTGTATGATGTATTTCAATGTCTACTCCCTCGATCATATCTTTTTCAGCCAAACCCGCCTGTTTATGGCACTTATGATGGGCGCGATGATGGCGATCATCATGCTGTTATTTATGTGGAAGATGTATGACAACAAGAAAATGAATATCGGAATTTTAGTTGTCAGTGTTGTACTCTTTTTTGGTTCACTGTTTATGGTCAGAAGCCAAACCGCCGTGGGAGATACGGCCTGGATGAAAGCCATGATTCCCCATCATTCGATTGCGATTCTAACCAGTAAAAATGCCGATTTGTCTGATCCAAGAGTAAAAGAACTTGCAGAAAAAATCATTGACGCACAGGAAAAAGAAATCAAGGAAATGAAAGAATTGATCGAAGAGTTGGAAAACAAATAGCCAGTTTGTGTGCTCACTCAAAGAACCAGCAGATCAACTTTATCGCACGGATGTGAAGCCCTTCAAGCAATGGCTGAAGGGCTTCTTTTTTTATCGTCAGTTGCTTTCTTTCTACTGAAAAACCCTGACCGTTATTGCATCCGTTCTTGTTTGACTTTCTTATCCACAACATGACGCTTGGCAAGCTCTTGGCGAATAGCCGCTAAATCAATCCCCATTTCTGCCATTAAAACCAATGTATGATACGCCAAATCAGCAATCTCATAAACGGTTTCTTGGCGGTCTTCCTTCATCGCCCCAATCACGACCTCGGTTGCTTCCTCGCCGATTTTTTTTAAGATTTTCTCACTGCCTTTTTCAAACAAGTAGCTGGTATAGCTGCCTTCTTGCGGCGTATCTTTACGACCTTTTATCAGCTCATACAACGCATCGATGGTCGGAGAGGATTCTGTACCATAAAGCACCTCTGTAAAGCAGCTTTCTGTGCCTGTATGGCAAGCAGGTCCGTCTTTTTTTACTTTGGCGACTAAAGCATCTTGATCGCAATCTGCGGTCAATGATACTAAATGCTGGTAATTGCCGCTGGTTTCTCCTTTGCGCCACAATTCTTGGCGACTGCGGGAATAAAAGGTCATCAATCGGTCCTTCAAGGTCAAGGTCAAACTTTCTTGGTTCATATAAGCCAAGGTCAAAACTTCATTCGTTTCCACATCCTGCACGATCACTGGAACCAATCCTTGTTCATCAAATCGTACTTGCACCATGTTATCCACTCCTTCTATTGCCTATCAAAACGCCAACGCTATACGATTCGTACGGGAATATCGACGGCCTGTAATTGTTTTTTCAGTTCTGGGATTTTTACCTCGCCATAGTGAAAAATCGAGGCCGCCAACCCTGCTTCAATATTTGGCAATTGAAACAGCTCGATAAAATCGGCACTTTTGCCAGCACCACCTGATGCGACGATCGGCAGTTTGGTGATTTCGCTGACAGCTTTCAGCAAGTCTAAATCAAACCCCTGCTTCACGCCATCGGTATCCATGCTGTTGATAACTAGTTCACCAGCACCTAACTGCTCAGCTTGGCGAATCCACGCCAATGCTTCTAAGCCTGTATCTTCCCGTCCGCCTTTGGCAAACACATGCCAGTTCTCACCGACTCGGCGAATATCAACGGATAAAACAACGCACTGGCTGCCATAGCGTTTCGCGCCTTCTGCAATCAACTCTGGTCTGCGAAGCGCCCCCGAATTGACGCTGACTTTGTCGGCGCCACAGTTTAAGACTCGTTCAAAATCTGCTACTTGATTGATGCCACCGCCCACCGTCAAAGGAATAAACACTTCTGACGCCACGCGCTGCAAAATGTCCGTGAATAAGCCGCGTTCTTCTGCAGAAGCAGTAATGTCATAAAAAACCAGCTCATCGGCGCCTTGTTCATTGTAAAAGCGCGCCAAAGTCACTGGATCATTGACATCTTTTAAGCCAGCAAAATTGACCCCTTTCACGACTCGCCCATCTCGCACATCAAGGCAAGGAATGATTCGTTTGGCGATCATGCTTCTGCCTCCCCTGCTGCTAAGACATCCGCCAATTGGAGACTGCCGTTATATAAGGATTTTCCGACGATCACGCCAGAGATGCCCAACTGTTTTAATCCTTTGATATCTGCAAATGAAGCCACGCCGCCAGAAGCCACGATGTCGCAATCCAATTGATTGAGTTTTTCGTATAGCGGCAGATTGATGCCTTCTCCTGTACCGTCACGCGAGATTTCGGTAAAGATGATCGTTTGCGCGCCCCATTCCACCAATTGTTGGCAAAAAGTAAACGCGTCTGTTGCCGTTTTCTCGAGCCAGCCTTCCACGGCCACTTTTTCTTCCTTGGCATCGACCCCAATCGCGATCTTATTACCGTATTTCTTGAGCATCGCTTTTGTGAATGCTGGGTCTTTCTGGGCAATCGTGCCGAGGATCACCCGATGAACGCCTGCTGCCAAACAATGCTGGATCGTTTCTTCCTCACGAATCCCGCCGCCAACTTCGACAAACAGATTGGTTTGCTGGACGATTTTTTTTGCGACATCAAAGTAATGGAGTTTGCCAGCTTTGGCACCATCTAAGTCGACGAGGTGCAGATAGTTGGCACCTTCTTCTTCAAATGAACGAGCAAATGCCACTGGATCATCCCCAAACACTTCTTTTTGCTCATAGTCTCCTTGGTACAAACGGACCACTTTTTGATCTAACAGATCAATTGCTGGAAAAATTTTCATAGCGGCACCTCCGTAAATGCTTTTAAAATCTTCAACCCGACAGCCCCACTTTTTTCTGGGTGGAACTGAGTACCGAAGACATTGTCTTTTTGCACGATACCGGGAATTGCTAGACCATAGTCACTGTCTGCTATGACATACTCTTGGCAATCAGTAGCAAAATAACTGTGGACATAGTAGACAAAGTCTTGTTCCCCTAGCCCGCTGACGAGAGGACTTTCCTTTCTGACAGTCAGCCGATTCCAACCAATCTGTGGCACTTTCAGATTCAGTTTGGCTTCTTCAAAGGCGCTTTGCATGGAAACGATCCGTCCTGGAATCAAACCGAGCCCCGCATGTGTGCCAAACTCCTCACTACTATCAAACAACAGCTGCATCCCTAAACAAATGCCTAAAAAGGGTTTGCCAGCTGCTGCCAATTCTTGGATCGGTTCGATCAGCGACAACTCTGCCAACTTTTGGCAGGCATCGCCAAAAGCGCCTACGCCAGGTAAAAGAATGCGGTCGGCAGCTTTTAATTCTGCTAGTGAACGCGTGATTCGGCAGTCAACCCCCAAATAATCCAGCGAACGAGACAAGCTGAACAAATTGCCGACCCCATAGTCGATGATTGCTAACATAATACGCCCCTTTCCTTATCTCATCCATCTGTGTGGAAGATACGTAATCATTTTTCCCTCATGAATCACTGGATCGTCCCTTTGGTTGAAGGGATCTCATCTGGGGCTGCTTGATTGATCGCTACTGCTTCACCTAAGGCACGCCCAAAGCCTTTAAAACAAGCTTCCACAATGTGGTGGCTGTTTTTCCCAGCGATTTGATGGAGATGGATCGTAGCACCTAATTCACGGGCAAAAGCAATGAAAAATTCTTCAACCAATTCTGTATCAAACTGCTGCCCGATTTTTTCGCTCGGTATCGCCAACTCTACGACTGCCATGCCACGACCGCTGATATCGATCGCTGTCATGACTAAGGCTTCGTCCATCGGCAGCAGCATACTGCCATAACGTTTGATGCCTCGTCGCTCCCCAAGACTTTCTGAAAACGCTCGGCCAATGGCGATGGCAACGTCTTCTGTTGTGTGATGGGCATCTACTTCTGTATCGCCATCACAGACCAACGTCAAATCAAAGCGACCGTGGCGGACAAATAATTCCAGCATGTGGTCTAAAAACCCCACACCAGTCTTGATTGATTGCTGACCAGTACCATCGATCGTCAACTGCAGGTGGATCTTGGTTTCAGTCGTATTGCGGGTAACTTCTGCTTTTCTCATTCCTTCACCTCTTCTATGATCGTTGTTAACACCGTCATCAATCGTTCCATCTGGGCCCTCGTTCCTACCGTGATTCGCAAATACTCTTTGATGCGGGGCTGATTAAACCAGCGGACGAAGATTTTCTGCTCTTTCAGTGCCTGATACAACTCTTCACCAGCAATCGCAGGGTGCCTTGCAAACAAAAAATTTCCTTGGCTGTCGGTCTGCTCAAAGCCGAGCTTCGCTAGGGCTTGCTTGCTCCACTCACGCACGTGGATCGTTGCTTGGATCTTCTCATCGACATACGCTTGTTCCTGCAAAACGGCTGCACCTGCGGCTTGGGTCAAACTATTAACATTGTAAGGATTCAAGCTAAATTTCAACCGATTCAAGTCTTGGATCAGTCTTTCATTGGCAACCGCAAAGCCCAGACGTGCCCCTGCCAGCTGCCGAGATTTCGAAAACGTTCCGACAACCAAGAGATTTGGGTATTGATCGATCAAAGAAACCATTGAAGTGCCGCCAAAATCGATATAAGCCTCGTCGACAATCACTAAGCGATCGGGATGCCGTTTTAGAAAGGCACAAATTTCGCTTTGTTCTTGATAAATCCCAGTCGGCGCATTGGGATTGGCAAAAATAACGGTCCCTTTGAGCGAATCGTAGTCCGTTAACGCAATCGAGAAATCTTCTTGCAGCGGAACAACGGTGGCAGCGACTTGGTACAAGGCACTATACACTTGATAAAACCCATAGGTCACATCGGGAAAGGCGATGCCGTTTTCCGTGAAGCCTTGAAAGAGATAGGACAAGACTTCGTCACTGCCATTACCGAGAAACAGCTGGGCTGGTGTAACGCCAAGATAAGCAGCCAGAGGGGTTGTCACCACTTCAGCAGCAATATCCGAGTAACGATTCAGCTTGTGGGCGGCATCGGCAACCGCTGCTTGAACACTTGGCGCTGGCGGATAAGGACTTTCATTGGTGTTCAGTTTAATAACGGCTTGCTCGTCTACTTGTTCCCCTGGTGTATAAGGAGTCAGCTTGTGATACTTTTGATGTAAAAAGGTCATTTTTCTCCCTCTCTTCGTACATTGATCGAACGGGCATGGCCGATCAAGTCTTCGGTTTCTGCGAACAATGCTACGGCTGGACCAGCCGCCTTCATGGCTGCTTCTGGGTAATACAAGTAGCTGCTTTTCTTAATAAAATCATCCACTGATAACGGTGAGTAAAAACAGGCGGTCCCTTCTGTTGGTAGGGTATGATTTGGTCCAGCAAAATAATCTCCCAGCACTTCTGGTGTATGATGTCCTAAAAAGACACTGCCCGCATTTTCTACTTGTCCCAACAAAGCAAAAGGATCTGCCACTGCTAATTCAAGATGTTCAGGGGCGATTTGATTGGCAATGGTAAGTGCTTCGGACAAATCATTGACCAGAATCAGCTTTCCGCTAGATTCAAGCGCCGCAGCAGCAATGTCTTTTCGGGGCAGTTCCTTCAGCTGCAAGTCAAGCTCTACTTGGACTTGTTCAATCAAGGCTGCTTCTGTTGTGACTAAGATGGCTTGCGCTAAGATATCATGCTCGGCTTGTGCCAAAAGATCCGCTGCCAGCCAGCGAGGATTTGCGCTGGCATCGGCGATGATCAGCACATCGCTGGGCCCTGCGATCATATCGATATCAACTTCGCCGTACACCATTTTTTTCGCTGTGGCGACATAAATATTTCCTGGTCCCACGATTTTGTCGACTTTGGGAATCGTTTCTGTCCCATAAGCCAATGCCGCTACGCCATGGGCACCCCCGACTTTGTAGATTTCATCCACTCCAGCAACGGAAGCTGCCGCTAAGATAGCAGCTGGAACTTTTCCTTGGCTGTCCGTCGGTGTGATCATAACGATTTTTTTGACCCCGGCGATTTTTGCGGGCAGGACATCCATCAAAACCGTACTAGGATAAGCTGCTGTGCCGCCAGGAACGTAGACCCCGACTTTTGCTAGTGGCAAGACCCGCTGTCCCATCACAACGCCATTTTCCTTCGTCAAGACAAAGCCTTGCTGGACTTGCTTTTGATGAAATGCCAAAATGTTTTCCTTCGCCTGTTCCATCACCTCAAGCAGCTCAGGGGAGACGGCTTGGACAGCCGTTTCAACCTCCTCAAGACTGACGGTTAAGGAAGACAAGGTCACTTGATCGATTTCTTCAATTAATTGAAACAACGCCTGATCTCCTTGCTGCTGAACACGGGCAATGATTTGGGCGACAACGGTTGAAACATCCTTCGTTTCCGACTGTTTCCTTGCCACAATCGTTTCGATCGTATCTTTTTGGGTCGAAAAAATTCTCATAATTGCTCCCTCACCTTCTCAATCACTGTTTGAATGCGTTCTTGCTTGAAACGCCACGTGGCGTGGTTGATCACTAAACGCGCTGAAGACGGCGCGATGTCTTGGATCACTTCTAAATCATTTTCTTTTAGTGTCGTCCCCGTTTCGACGATATCAACGATCACATCGGAGAGACCTAACAAAGGAGCCAATTCAATGGATCCATGCAGTTGGATCAATTCCACCGAGCGACCTAACCCTTGATAAAACTGGCGGGTGATCTGCGGATATTTTGTGGAGACCCGCAGCGGTCGGGAGAAATCTTCCTCGAAATCCTTACGCGCAGCTACTGCCAAACGGCAGACCCCCATATGCAAATCAAGAAATTCGATGACTTCTGCCTTGCTTTCCATTAAAATATCTTTGCCTACGACACCGATATCCGCCACTCCGTGCTCCACATAGATCGCCACATCGCTCGGCTTGACTAAGAAAAAGCGCAGCTTGTTTTCTTCATCACAAAAAATTAGTTGGCGATTGTCTTTGAAGACGCCTTGCGCAGCGACTCCAGCTTTCGTGAATAAATCGTATACGGCATCCCCCATGCGGCCTTTAGGTAGCGCTATGTTCAAATAGCCTGAACTTTCGTTGTCAGTCGGCACCTTTTGCCCTACATGGTTGAGCTTCATACCAAACCCGATCGCCCCTTGCTCTTTGCCTTGCCGACTCATCAAGCGATCATAACGGCCGCCATATAAAATCGTCTCTCTTGCTTCTTCGATGAATCCTTGAAACAGCAAGCCACTGTAATAATCGGCATCATTTAAAATTGAAAAATCCAGCCTTATCCGAATGGAGGCTGACAGTTGTTCTTTTTGCAATGCTTGATACAGTTGTTTTAGTTCTGCTAAACCAGCTTGTGCTTGGGGATACTCTGCCAGCAGCTCTTTGGCTTTTTGATACTTGGTTTCAAAATCACCTGACAAACGTACCAGTTTCGCCAATTTTTCAGCTTCTGTTGCTGACAAGCCAGCTTTTTCAGTCAGTGCATCCATGCCATGAGAACTCTTGTCCCGCAGGCAGTGCAGTACCTTTTGTCGATCTGCTTCGGGGAAGCGTTGGCAGATGCCATCCAAAATCCCCATATGAGACAGATCCAAGGTCCCTTTTCCCACCTGAGCCAAACTTTCCCAAGCCAGTTTTACAACCTCCAGTTGATCTTCCCATGTGATTTGATCAATGAGCTCCAAACCGATTTGATCGATCTTTTGGTATTCCCCTGCTTGACGATCCTGTCGATAGACATCCTCCACATAATACACTCTGCGCGCTTCTCCAGAAGGTGTATTTTTGGCAATCGACAAGGTGACATCAGGTTTTAGCGCCATCGTCCTGCCATCCGTGCCTGTAAACGTGATGATGGAAGAACCACGCAAGAACTGATCATTTTGCTGATAGTTGCGATACTCTTCAAAATTGTTCGAGTGATAAGGTGAAAAATGATGCTGCGTATACAATTTTCTTAATTTCAGTTCGACTTGTTCGGCTGGTTTCAATACATTCCATAACTCTTCCACACTTATCACTCCTATTTCATGCCACTGATTCGGCTTTCTCACTGTTAAAGGCTCACTTTATCATCGATTCACCATCAGTTTTTCTAATAATACTAATGGTTTTGCCATAAATAAGCAATGGTATTTTTCGAAATATTCTGGAATTTTTCTATACACTTTATTGGTAGCGACAAAGAAAGGGCATCAAATAAAAAGCCCTGCTGAAAATTCAGGACAGGGCTTTCACTTGAAGGTATAGTTGAGGTCCGCGCCTAGGAGCTTGAAAAAGAATTGATTGGGAACCCATTATTGAACTGAAAATAAATAATCGCTGCTATTTACTTTTTGCTGTATCGTCTGAGCAAAGGGTTCATGATCAGCTGTGTTGGTGACAATGATGGGAATCGTTAGATCATAGCCTGCTGCACTGATTTCTTTTTCATCAAAAGAAATCAATTTTTCTCCAGCTTTAACGTATTGATTTTCAGCTACATAAAGGGTAAATCCTTTTCCATCTAGATGAACCGTGTCGATCCCGATGTGGATCAAAAGTTCGACCCCATTCTCGCCTCTTAAGCCAATCGCGTGCTTGGTGGGTGTAGTCATAATCACATAGCCATCAAAAGGAGCAACTATGTTTTCATCAGAAGGAATGATCGCCACTCCATTCCCCATCATTTTTTCCGAAAACATCGGATCCTTGACTGCCTCAAGAGAAATAACACTTCCCGATATTGGGCTGCTGACTTTCAAAGCATCTTCGGCTTTACTCATTTGATTTGCTTGAACTCGTTTTCGTTCTAAGAGAATCGTTGTAGTAAAAGAAACGCATACAGCCAGAAGAATGACGACGATTGCAAACCAAAAATTGCTATTGAATCCAGAACCATCTGTCGGGATAAAAGTCGGGATCGCAACCAGACCTGGTGAAACAACTGCATATTGTTTTAGTTGAACAAACCCTGCCATGATCCCACCTACTGCACCACCTAGAATCGCTCCTATAAAAGCACTTCGATAGTTGATCAAGATGCCAAAAATAGCCGGCTCGGTAATCCCCATCACACCAGTCAGTCCTGAAGAAAGAGCCAAAGCTCGTTTTTCAGTATTTTTTTCCGTATAAGAAATAGCTAAGGCTGATGCACCCACGGCAACGTTGGCTGCCAGCATAGCTGGCATAACAAATGAATCATAGCCGTAGTCTCCTAACATAGCAAAGACCAAGGGGAACAACGCTTGATTGGTACCTGTCATGACTAATAGCGGAGTCATTGCTCCTAAGACACCAACTGAAAACCAGCCGAGTTTGTCGTATAAAAAGCTCAAACCACTAGCAATGTATCCGCCCACTGCATTTCCAATTGGCCCTAATACGATTAATGTGACAGGTACGGTAATTAAAATAACTAATAATGGCTTGACGAAATACTTGATCGATTGCGGAATAAACTTATCCCCGATTCGATCCATTAACGCCATAAACAAAACACCAAATATTACGGGAATAGTCGTTGTATTATAACTCATCGTTGGGATAGCGATTCCTAAGAAATTCAACCCTTCCACGCCATTGATCAATGAGTGGACGAGGATCGCACCTAGGAACATACCCATCAGTCCATTGATTCCAAGTTTTCTAGCAGCACTATAACCGATATAAATCGGTAGAAAATAAAAACCCGCATCATTGATAGCATTTAAAATCGTGTAGGTTCCGCTGTCAGCTGCAAGTCCGAAAAAGGTCACGCCAATATTCAATACCGCCGATACCAGCCCAGCAGCTACCAATACCGGTAGAACTGGAACGAAGGTTCCACTGATAAAATCGACAACCAGCAAGCCGTAGTCTTTGAGGGTGTGCTTCGTTTTTCGTTCCTCCTTCGTCTGACCATTCATTTGATTTCGCTTTTCTGTAAAAATTGCATATACTTTTGGCACATCAGGACCGATGATCAGTTGAACTTCATGGCCTCTTCTCACTGTGCCCAAAATAAGTTTATTTTCTTTTAATTGCTTGTCATCAAAAGCGGTCGGATCACTTAACTGCAGCCGAAGCCTAGTAGCGCAGTGATTGACTGTTTGAACATTTTCGATTCCTCCGATATTTTTTATAATATACACAACCAGTTCATGATAGTTTGACATAGTGATTCATCCTCACTTTATTTTATAAACCGCTTTCACAAAAGTAGTTTTAGGAGCGATAGAAGCTCTTTCTTCTATCGCTCATTTCTCATCCTTTTGGACGTACTAACGTTTGACCATTTGATTGGATCACTTCTTTATACCAATAGTAAGAATCTTTCGGGATTCTACGTAAATCCAGTAACTCTTCATCAGTTGTATTGATATAGACAAGTCCATACCGTTTCGCCATCCCATTGCCCGTACTCAAAAGATCAGTAAAGGACCATGGATTATAACCAAAGACTTTTGCGCCATCTTCAATCGCCAATCCGACTTGATAAATCTGATCATTTAAAAAATCAATTCGTTCTTGATCATGTACTTTTCCATCCTCACCTAGCTTCTCATGCGCCCCGTAACCATTCTCAGTAATCACCATTGGTAAATGATAGTGGTCTTCCATGTAGCGTAACAAGTAACGCATAGCAACTGGATCGATCTCCCAATCCCAATCGGTTGTCTCGACAAAAGGATTGACCGTTTGCGCAAAAATCCCTGGATAATTTGGGTAAACAAATTCCCCTTTTATCCCCGATTTGTTCAACCCAATTTCTTGATGATCGGATGCCACTGGTGACTCCTTCGCTACATTGCTACGGTAACAATTGATGCCGAAAAAGTCGATTTTTGCTTGTGCAACCAATTCCATATCCCCAGGGCGAATATCTGGGTCAATATTATTTTCTTTCCAATAACGTTTAATAAAACCATTGTATTCACGATTTGCATTAAAATCATTCCAGATTTTTTCCGTCAGTTCTTCTGCATTCATCGCTGCAATCTGATCTGCTGGTTTTGCTGACTCAGGATAAAACGGAACCATCCCAGGAACCGGGCCGATCTTGCCGTCTTCAACCAATTCATGACACGCAATCACCGCTTTTGCATGACATAGGTTCATAATATGATTGACTTTCCACTTATCTTCGAACCAAGTCTCTGGGTATTTGCATACTCCTAACCAGTCTCCATAGACAATTTGCATGTTCTGCTCATTAATTGCCAGCCAGTATTTCACACGATCGCCGAATGACTCAAAACAGGTTCTAACATATTGGTCAAATGCATCAATGATGCCTCGGTCGTACCAACCATTAAATTCTTCATCAACCCAGACTGGCATATCGTAGTGATACAAAGTGACGATTGGAGTAATGCCATGTTCAACTAATTCATCAATCAGCTGATTGTAAAAGTCAATGCCTAATTGATTGGGCACCCCTGAATTATCAGGATAGATCCTAGGCCAAGCAATCGAAAAGCGATATGAAGTAAAGCCCGCATCAGCCATTAATTGGACATCTTCTTTGTATTTATGGTAATGATCAGCGGCGATCGAATTATCTGTATAGGGCTTTTTCTTTTTGCTGTTTAAGTCGATGATCGCAGTTGAACGCCCATCTTCTGCTACAGCCCCTTCAACTTGCCACGCCGCACTTGAAGCGCCCCATAAAAAATCCTTTGGAAATAGTGGTTTATCTTTATAATGCATGCCCATTGCCTTCTCTCTTAAATTTAAGTAAATAACCATTGAATAGCAGATCAAGTACGAAATCAATGCCATACGTATAGTAAAGCAGCTCATTAATTTCTTTTTCATGTGTTTGTGAACTTAAATGATACAATTTATCAAAATAGCGGTTATAGATTGGGTTTCTATTATTTGTAAACAAAATCGTTGGTGCCTTGACTTCTTTTAGTATTTCAAGCATGGAAGAAACGAAGAGACCCGATAGCGAAAAAACAATGATCAAGGGATCTTGGTAGTGTTCCAAGGCTAACGTCAGATCGCTCTTTGACGTTAATAGAGTAATTCTTTTGCCGAAGATAACCATTCGCTGTTGGAATGTTTTTACACTACCTGTAATATTGCTTGAACACAAAATCATAACTTCTCGACTATCATTGATTAATCGGACAAGACGATCGACTTCTTGTGTATTAAAACGCAGACTTAATTCTTCCATTAAGGAAGTAATATTGTCTTGAAGCTTAGTCAAAAAATTGGGGTAGCCGTAAAACCTCAGAAATTCATTGATTCCATCATCAAAAGTTTCCGCATTCTTTTTCATATCTAAAAAGTTTTCGTAGCCCAATTGTTTCGCAAATCGTCGAATGGAGGCCCGCGATACATGCTGCTCTTCTGCAATCTGATAAATGTTCCATCGAGTCACGCTTTTGAAGTTCTCTAAGAAAAATTTAGCAAGTTCAAATTCAACCGTCCCTACTTCATTTTCGTTCACAATATGATTTAACTTATAAATGAAATTCAATCGATTATTATCCATTTTTTTAATCTCCCTTGGCCAAGTTTGATTGTATCTAAATTATAACGTATCCGTTTCCAATATTGGGGTGCATGTCTTGTCCCCAGTTAAATCTTATCTAGAAATAAAAAAAGAGGCACAGAATTCGGCTTCTGTCCCCTTTTACCTATTGTATGTTGTATAGTCACTGATAGTACTTCTTTCTAATCAGAGTCTTCTTCACAAGAATGAAGCAAAAAACTACTCTGTCGATCACTTCACAGGTCTTCTGAACTTTGTTGCTATGAAACCTGACTAGCATAAAAAAGCATGTGCTGGTCATGCTTCTTGGTGGTTACACCAGACCGTGCTTTTGGAGTGCTTGCGCAATCCCGCCGTCTTCTGGTCGAGCCGTCACCTCGTCAGCTACTGCCAATAGCTGTTCACAGGCATTGCCCATCGCAATTCCTGTCGCAACGGCTTCAAACATTTCGACATCATTATGGCCGTCACCAAATGCCAAGGTATCTTTGTTATCGATCCCTAGATGGTTCAAGAGAAAATCGACGGCTGTTTTCTTGTGGATATTCTTGATGCCGATCTCGCCACTGTCTTTGCCAAAAACAGGAACTGTACTGCGAATCATTTGGAATTGTTCGTGGTATTGGTCATGGACCTGTTCATAAGGAATGGAATGATTGATGAAGGAAACTTTGTTCACGTCATCGTAATCGATTTTCGCTTCGTCCTCAATCAATAAATCAAGGAACCACTGAATAGTTTGAACACGTTGTTTTCCTGCTTCACTTTCAACAGGCTCACCTGCTAAGATGATCTCCAGCAAACGATTTCGTAAATTGGTACTTGCAAATAATCCTTGATTCGATTCCAAGTAATACTCGATTTGGTTTGCTTTTAAGAAATCGATCAGTCTTAATAAGGCTTCCTTTTCAAAAACTTTGTGCAAAATCACCTCATCGTGCACCTCGCAATAACCGCCGCCGGCACCAATCATTCCACTTAAAGGCAGTGCCAGTACATCTTCTGTGATTTCGGCTTTTGAACGACCCGTACACAAGAAAAATTCATGCCCCTTCTTATGTGCCGCTGTGATCGCTTGGCGAGCACTTTCAGGTACGTTTCCCGCATCATCGCACAATGTTCCATCTACATCTAAAAAGACAATTTTCTTCGTCATTTCATTCCCTCTTTCCTAACCCAATCAATAAAGCGCTCACATGAACATATTTGCTGAATCCAAGATGTCACCATCAGCCGCTTGCTATTAGTATAACAAATCACAAGATAACCTCGCTAGACTATTTTACTGACTCATACATAAACACGCTCTCCTTTTTTCTCGATGCCCTTTATCTTTGATGATCGTCAAATGGCTTTCATTTGATCACTTTTAAGGTGACTTATCCTTTGCGTAGCTTACTCTTCACTTAAATAAATCAACCCCCATTTAGGTAGTTGGTTAGTTGCATGACCCGTAAGCTCGCGATAATAGTACCGTTTGTCATGCTTGATCATACTGATAATTTCCTCTTCCTTCATCCCCAGCTCTTGACATAGGTCAGTTTTGGTATTGGTCACAAGTTCCAGTAGAATTTGGATCTGTGCGTCCACAGCCAGAAGCGCTCGAAAGGTATCAAATAAGTTCTTTGTTCGATCATAGTAAATGTCATCGAAGTCAACACAAAGTTCCTGATAATAAGTAAAAAGTTTTGGATAGGCTGTCAGTACCCCAGCGCTTAACAATACTTCCTTTGAATAAGACAGATAATCCTTCGGGTTATTTATTTTTTCTGATAACACAGAATCACTCCTTTCCATCCATGGCTTTTCTTCAATGATAGCATTGATCCCTCATTTAATCGTAATGATTTCCTTCTTCGTTAATCGCCCCTACATCCCTTCACATAAAACAAAGGCTTTATCTTCTAGTATTTCAAATCACATGAAATCCTTGGGTGGCATCCCGTTCTGCGCTCACCTCCAATGCATGATCTAAGGAAATCAGTTACTCTCATTATAGTTTTTTGTTGCTCCAAGCTTATAATTCCTTTTTGCTCTAGCAGAGGAATAAGAGAGAAAAATCCAGCGTACCAGTATTGCTGTATCAACAAGAAGAAAGATCAAAAGGAATTTATTTGCAGTGATTTTCCGATGATTACACGATCAAACAAAAGAACGAATGGAAATGAATGCTTTTAACCAATGTTGTGGCACCTTCATTCTCACGACAGCACAAAAAACCAATGATCGCTGGTTTCGATCATTGGTCAAAGTTCTCAAATTGCATGTTGTAAAAGGACAATCTGTCCTTTCTTTTTCGATCATGCCAAGATATAAGCGAGGCTAAAACGTCCTCTTACACTGTGAGCACAAAAAAGGATCATGCATATAGAAAATCTAAAATCTCACGTGGCGCGTCTACCAAAGCATCTGGGTTTTCTTCAGAAAGCTTTTTCGGATCGTGGCTGCCCCACGTAACGGCGATCGTTTTGACACCCGCGGCTTTTCCCATCTGGATATCAAAAATAGCATCTCCTATCATGATCGTCTTTGTCGGGTCAAATTGATAGTGTGCCACGACTTTATTGATTCCTTCGGGATGAGGTTTGTAGTGGGTCACCGCATCAGAGCCGATGATTTCTTCAAAGAACGCCACAAGGTCCTGAGCAGCTAGGTTTCGTTTGACGACCGCTGTCTTCTTACTTGAAACGACGAAACAAGGTACCTTTCGTTTGTTTAAGATTTCTAAGACATGGGGAATTTCTGGAAATACTTTCAAGGTACTTTCTTCAAAGGTTTGGTAATAGGCTCGGAAAATCCGAATCAATTCCGCTGCGGTTTCTTGATCTAATGGCTGTTCAGACATTTTAAAAAATGATTCTTCGATCGGTATCCCCATATAATGTTCAATGACTACTTCACTGGGTACTTTGAGTCCCATCTCTTTAAAAGCTGCTTTTGTCGCCTTCACACTACATTCTTTTGAATCCAATAAAGTTCCATCTAAATCAAATAGCACACATTCAACCTGCTTCACGATATTTCCTCCTCCAAAAGGTATTCCATCAATTTTCTACAAATGCTTTTTTCATTTACGCAGTATTTCTTTCCATTACTGATTATCTCTATTTTATCACTAAAAAAAAGCATTATCATATTTTTTCATAACCTTCTTCATTTATTGCTAATATACTTATATAAAAAACGACTCGCTTTGAACACAGAGTCGTTTCTACAAGATAGGCAAATTTACCTGAAGGCCTATTTGTCAGACATAAAAAGTTAAACCCATTTTTAGCTTTTTTATTGCAAGATATATCCTTTGCCCCAAGCGGTACGGACGCGTTTTTCAGTATAGTCGTATTCATCTAATTTCTCATTGATTCGTTTCGCCAAAATCGATAGCTGCGATTTTCGGGAATTCGTGCCGCCGTTGCCCCAAATTTTCCAGCAAAGGTCCTCTCGGTTGATAAATTGCTCTTCTGCTAGATTATTGAAAAAGATCTGTTCTTGCAGACTAAGAAATTTAGGGAACGATTCCTTCGTTACTGATGCCTTTTCTAACTTGCGAGTATTTGGTGGCAAAGCCGCCAAAAATTCTCTCAACTCGACAAATGACCGATTAAGATAGGTCGCATTTTCCGCTTTTTCCAGTATCATTTCTTGTTCGTCATTCCCTGGCAAGATTCGAACGATCCGCTGTTGATAATAAGGAGCCAATGTCTGATTGAGCAATAAAAATTCTGGATCAGCAATTGTTTCACTGACAAATAAACAGTCAAATAACTTGGCGCTTTCTATCAACCATTCCTCCTCTTCGGTACTTCTGCCCACGAACACTTCATGGCTCAAAATCTGCAGCTCCCGCTGCAAATCAATCTCATATGATATATTTTTCGTCAATATGATAATTCTCATGACACACCCTACTTTCCTTTCTTATTTATTCAGAAATGAGTTGGAAATGATTTCTGAATACTTTATGTTGACATTATTACTTATTTTTATCAGCTTGAGGTGTCATTTTTTGTTCATAAATGGTGATCTGGTGTCATGTTTTGTAGAAAAGGGTTTACTCTCATATGCTTCACTTAGACAAGATTGAAAAATTGCAAATGATGGATTGAGAATGTATCGATAGTTTGTGGCTATTCATTGATACATTTTACGATTCTTTTGCTTTTGACTATTCCTGAACACAAAAAAAGAAGCTGAAAACAACTTCTTTTCTGATGATTATGTTGTATGCTTTTAATCCTTCCCCTCATCCCAGCAAAATCCTTTCGATGGGATAAGGAGGATAATGATTAGTAAAACAGGTGATCGTTTTTCATGATTTTTTCGTATTGGAAGGTAAATAAACTACTTCATCCAACAAGTGTTTAAATCTAGTTACTTTAAAACCACTGAAGATGGGAACCTATCAATCGCTTCTTAAAATCATTTTTTTAAATCAAATGAAATCAAAATTACCAATCAAATTTAGTTAATCTCTCCTCTTGAATAGCAGCTAATTTTTTACTTACCGTACTTCTCAAATAGTTTGCAAAATCATAAGAGATTATTTTCATAGCCACCGCAAATTCTATCTGTTTTGATATTCCAAAATATTTTAGATCTATATATTCACTTATTATTGATTGTATATCATCCACAACTTTTTCATTGCGAACTAAATATTCAGAGTGTAGAGTCGAACTGATTTCGAAAAGTTCATCCTCTATCATTTTTAACGTTTTTTCAACAAAATGAGCACTCATATAGACACCACGCTTCTTCCATGTTCCGATTCTATAGAATAAATCGATGTTTTCTCCTACGGTAATATTTTCCCAAAACTAATGATAAGAGATTAAGTACTATGCTCCAACTATTCAATCTAACAATTTTGTCAAAACCAAAAAAATAGAACGCGAGAGTCATCCCATATTGCACTAAACAGATCTTTTTCAGTTTTTTTGTAAAAAATGTAATTTCCTTCTTATCAAAAGGTTTATTTTTATTATCTACGGGTCCGATCAACAGTACAGTAAAATAAGATAAAGTAGCGATTATCATATATATCGTTCGATTCAATTCTAATTGATTCGAAGAGAATAATATTAATGGTAGGATCGCTATTGAAACCACTATGCAATAAATTTCATTTTTCAAATGTAATCCACCAGCATAGCTTCTGAGAGGAACAAAAAACAAACAGAAAATGACTACCTCTTTTAGTGATTGATTAATTACAGAAAACAGCAAGAGTATCATTATGCTGAAAAAATACTTAATCAATAAGTTAATTCCAAGTAAATAGATACTACTCTCTTTTTTCGTGATCAACTTTTCTTGTAACAGAAGTCTAAAAATAAATAAACCTATTTTATCCATCTAAAACTTTCGTAACCGTTTTACTTCTTCGGATAATTTTGGCTGATAGAATAAGACTGCACAAGTAAAATTAACCACCGACGATGCTAACATTAAAGCTATAAATTTTATTATTATTAATATCGTTTTTTTCATGCCTTTCCTCCTCCTAAAACCATATAACTATTTGTACGCAAAATTCTTTTCCATGAGAGAATCTTCTATAGATGCCATTGTTCTCTTCAATCATTTTTTTCATGCTTTTTATTCCTGTCCCTTCAATCAAATCATTTATTTCAAAATTCTCAGGAACCGTATTTTTAATATCTATAAATAAGCTGCGGTTATAATATTTAATTTTAACTTTTATATGTTTCGGAATATTTATGGGAAGGAGCTTACAAGCATCGATAGCATTGTCAAACAGGTTTCCTATGACTGCAATGATAAAGTCATTGCTGATATCAAACTTTTCAGGACAAAAACAATTAATTTCTGTATTAAC
>NZ_NIBN01000001.1:947113-948505 GCF_002174385.1 Enterococcus sp. 6D12_DIV0197 | reverse complement strand
CTCTCTAATTATCGAAACAGAATCAGCTATGTCTGTCTCTTATACACATCTAGATGTGTATAAGAGACAGATATAAATCATATTCTTATCTTGCCTCCATAAAGTCCATAATCATATTCCTGTCTCTTATACACATCTAGATGTGTAATGTTGAAAATACTAAAATAATATAAATCATATTCTTATCTTGCCTCCATAAAGTCCATAATCATATTCTTAGTCTGTCTCTTATACACATCTAGATGTGTATAAGAGACAGATCATATTCTTAGTACTCTTTTTATATTTTCTACTTACTCGAAGCGTTGAGACTGTGGACGATGACAGCGGGTCAATATCAAGAAGTATTTGGTCACCCTTGATTCTTTTTAAAAAATTCAAATTAATAATATAAGAAGTATGAATTTGAACAAAATTTTTATTTAACCTTTCCAATAATTTTCCTGTTGTCATTATAAATTTATCAGAATACTGTTGAGTATATAAGACAACATATCTCCCTTGTTTCTCAAAATATACAATATCTTTCATAGCAACAAAACAGCAGGAGTTCTTTTTAAAGTATGTAAACTTTGTATCATCGTTTTTTATATAGATTAGTATCCGTTCTAATGTTTGGAATAAATTCTCTTTGTCAATCGGCTTTAACAAGTAATCGAAAGTATTTACCTCAAATACATCTTGCATGTAATCTTCATAGGAGGTAATGAAGACAATATAAGCATTTAAATCATATTTCCTAATCTCACGGGCAATTTCTATACCAGATGAATCAGGTAAATCGATATCTAATAAATAAATATGATAATTATCTTTTTTTAACATTTTTTTCAAACGATCGCCATTGTTAAAACAATCACATTCGAATATACAATTAGGAAATCCTGCCAGATAGTTTTCCAATACGCTAGTTACTAGTGGTACATCATCACAAATTGCCACTTTAAATTTTTCCAAGCTATCACCACTTTCAAACATCTTTGATATAGTATTCATCTTTACTAGAGAAGTTTGTATGCTTGACAAATAGTCTATTAAAATATGTTGTAAGCTTCTGATGTTTACCACATATTATATATCAAGTGATAGAAGAGAAAAAACCATTTACCAAAATAAAATTCATTTAATATAAAAAACCATGTATATTATCATTATTTTCGATCATTACTGAACAATCGAAGAAACTATCCATCAACCTATTATGGAGTCTCTAATGGTACATTAAATATTGATTTTAATTCATTCGAGATATAATTTTTATACCAAATACAGTCTTCCCTTTTCTCACCAGCTTTTTGTAGCCCCCTCAAAATACATCTGTTACAATATAAATTATGTTCACAATCTCGACAGATTGTTTCAGCATTCGGCAAAGTTATTTGTGAAAACTCT
>NZ_NIBN01000001.1:856140-946507 GCF_002174385.1 Enterococcus sp. 6D12_DIV0197 | reverse complement strand
GAAATCAAAATATTCTCCTGTATCCATTGTACATAGCTTTAGTTTTCCTTTGGAATTAATAGACACACTGTTAATAAGCGCTCCGCAAGCTTCTTCTTGGTATCTATCCTCACTAATAATTCTAATAAAACCGGGGTATTTCTTATTTATTTTCTGATAGATGTCAACAAAATCAAAGAATTTTTCTTCAGTTGAGAAGAACAAAGATTCTTCCATTTGCTTATTACCGGCGCGTCCCATGCTTACAACAGTAGAAGCAGCAAATGCAGTTGCTCCATGCTCATAGGACCAATCTGCAATATCTTCTAATTCATCGATGTTCTTTTGCGTCACAATTGTAACTACCCTAACCGCCACTCCTATTGACACCAGTAATTGAATATTTTTTTTGACAAACTTCAATTTATTCCTAGAACCTGTAAACCAGTCATAATAGGCTTCATCCAAACTGTGTAGGTCAATTTGCACAAAAACTTGTTTTTTATGTTTTTCTAATACTGCTATTAGTTTCTTTGATAAAGAAATTCCGTTTGTCAGCAGGATAATTGAATGAATCCCACTAGAAACGGCAATTTCAATTGCTTCTGAAATATACCTATATGTAGACGGATCTCCGCCTGTTAGTTCAACAGTCAAAACACCAGCCTTTACTAATCCCTTAAACAATGGTTCTAATTGATCCAAAGGAATCTCCGACTTGGCACACTCTCCAAAAAAACCATAACAATGCTTGCATTTTATATTGCAATTTGAAGTTAACTCAATTGAAACTACAGTAGGATACATCCCTTTGTAGTCAAGTAACTTAACATGATTATCAGATGGCTCGTTACTTGTTTTCATTTCGAATCCATAAGAAGTCTTTAAAGATAACATTAACGCACGAATATTACTCTTTACCTTCGCTGGATTTTCATTATATTTATTACAAAAATAGCTAACTATAGCTTCATAAGTATTTTCTCCGCTAAATTTCAATAAGATTTCAGCGGCAATAGCATTTATCTTGAATGAGGCGCCCTTGTTGGTTTTTTTCTGCCAGTCAGCATCCGTTGTTTGCAAAAAGTAATTTTTTTCTAATTCATTATCATACTCATAAATAATAATTTCTGGTTCAATAAATACGTATTCCACTCTATCACAACCTTCATTTATAATATTTATAGCTACTAAATTGATTTCTTTTTGATGAAAATGTAACAAGACTGGTCAAGAAAATGTTCAACAAGCCTTGTTACAATGTTATGACATGCTAAATATTTAACCCTGATACTGTACTTGCTGCTGATACGAGTGATATTAATGCAACAACACATGATCCACACGCAATACAAGCAGCGCAACCCCAACAAGTTATCGAAGCTGGTTGAATCGTTGGTGTATCCATAGCACTCCCTCCTTTCCTGAACCTATATCTATATAAAAAACCATTTCATGGTTTTCTATAGCTCTTAAAAGATAAGTAGATAGAAATAAAAATAATAACGCTCGCTATCAAAATAACCAATGACCAAAACTCAAATTTCGATAGATTTATCTTTGTCGCATATGATAGGTAATCAATTCCGAAATAATTGGCTATCATCGCTACCACACCAGGTAACCCAGCAAATGCAAAGACAAAGTAACGACAACTATTGGCGCCAAATCTATATGCAATAGGAATCACTAATAAACAGAAACAAATTGAAAATATACCTGCTATTAAAGCATACAAACTTATATACTTAATATTAAATTGAATAAAGGATGAGGCTGCAACACCAACTACAAAAACACTCAACATCGAACAAACACTTAATGCAAGGGCAAATAGGTATTTAGCAAGTACAAGTTGTTTGATGGTTAACGGAAATGAAAGTGTGGTCACTATCCAATTGCAACTTTCATCTTTTCCCAAACCCGTTAAAACAAAGGTTCCCCAATATAAACCCATTAATATTGAAAAAATCGGCAAAAAGAATGTTGGATTAGCCAATCCGCTGAGTGTTGGTAAAATCATTAGAATTAAATAGAAAAAATTAAATTCCTTCTTTAACTGCAAAAAATCTTTTACCATTAATCCTTTCATCTGTCCTACCTGCCTCTCTATAAAAGACTTATTCTAAACAATATTCGATGATTTCTCACACATCTAGATGTGTATAAGAGACAGCATCTGTCCTACCTGCCTCTCTATAAAAGACTTATTCTAAACAATATTCGATGATTTCTCTAATTGTGATACTACTATTTTTTTTATTAGCTGATATATAAAGTGATTTCTCACTGCCATTGTCAAATACAATTTGATCCTTATTACTAAATTCGTGTTGAATTTGATATTTTGTTTCCATGTTACGAATTGTTTCGTCTAAAACAATCTCCCCCTCTCTAATTATCGAAACAGAATCAGCTATGTCTTTTAAATCTTCGATAATATGGGTGGAAAATAGAATTGTCGTTCCATGAGATTCGTTCATTGTTTTCAAAAAAAAGAGGATTTCCTTTCTCGAAATAGGATCTAAACTTGAAGTGATCTCATCTAAAATCAACAGATTTGGTCTGTGAGCCAGAGCAGTGACTAAATTGAGTTTGACTTTCATTCCAGTTGAAAACGTAGTGAACGTCTTTTTAGTCGGAATAGCCAATTGATTTAGTAAAGAAAAATAAAATTGACTATCCCATTTTTGATAAATGTTTTTCATAATTTTATCGATTTCTATAGCATGAAAATCTGGATTAAAAAGTGGCACATCACCAAAGGAAAATCCTATATTATTTTTTACAGAGGATGCATTATTTGAAGAGCCACCAATTTGAATGCTCCCTTGATCTAATTTAATTTGATCCAAAATGGCTTTTAAGAGGGTTGTCTTCCCAGCTCCATTCTTACCAACTAATGCTTTTACTGAGCCTTTCTTTAACTGAAAGACATCAATTTTCAAAGTAAATCCAGCATACTCCTTTATGGCATTCTTTATATCTAAAAACGTCATTGTGCATTCCTCCTAAAAATTTATGAGCGTATCCACCTGCCTAGCCCTGCCATTAATAGAAATAATCCTAAAAAAATCACAAAATAGTGAATGCTGTAGAGCTTTTTGTCCTTACTAAATTTAAAGGCTATTCCAAGTCCAATAAGAGCACCACCAGCTGTTAATAAGGCCCACAATATAAATCACCTCACTAGTTTTCTTTCAATAGAAAATAGTCAATCTTTCGTGTCATTAACGACCTGAAAATTTAATTACTTTATCTTAGCAAATTCATAATTTCATGCTTTATAAATGTTATAAATGACTATGTTAAAGTCATAAAAGACTTTATGTAATGTATCTTGTCAAAAAAAAAAGAAGCTGAAAACAGCTTCTCTTACTCATAATTTTGTTTTGTATTTCTCGTCGTTTGCGGCACTCCAGCCAAATTGGTACGTTAGGGCAAAGGCTAATATGAAGGTGATCACGGAAGCAATAACGGTGGCATAAAACCCTTGATCTAATCCAGTTTCTGGATTGATCAACGACGGGACACCCAGTACGCCGGTTGCTAAACTATACAATTTCCCACCAAATAGTGAAGTGATCAAGCCACCTATTGCTGCACTGATACTGCCAATCAAAAAAGGTCTTTTCGCAGGAACGTTGATACCGAATAAGGCAGGCTCGGTGATACCGAAAAGTCCTGATACACCAGCTCCTAATGTCACAGCCTTGATATTTTTGATTTTCGTTTTTGCTGCAATTGCAAATACTGCACCCGTTTGGCCCATTGCGGCTACAAAGAAGACGACAGCGCCAAAGTAACTAAACCCAAGTGTGGCAAACTCGGTAGCAAAAATTGGCATAAATGCTTTACTGATGCCTAGAAATACTAATAATTGCCAAGTTCCTCCAACTAACGTTCCCGTCAAGATGGGACTTACCTCATAAAGGAAATTGATAAGGTTTGTCACACCATCCATTGCATAAGTCAAAACTGGGCCTAGTACCATGAAAGTGATTGGTACAACCACGATTAAGGTCAACATTGGTACAAAAATCATTTTCAGTAAGTCTGGGATCACTTTCCGCAGTTGCTTTTCCACGATGGCTGCAAACCAAGCAGCCACAATAATTGGAAAAACGGTGCTGCTATAATCACGGATCAATAATGGCAATTGAGCAAAGGTCAACTCCAGCCCCTCTGTAACCGCTGTCAAAACATTGGGATACAAAAGTGCTGCTGCAATCGCCATTGAAATAAAGGGCTTGCCGCCAAACTTGGTTGCAGCTGTATAAGCAAGGAAGAATGGCATAAAGAAAAAGATCCCTTTGCCCATCGCGTCAATTACTAAATAAGTGCCGCTTGTCGTATCTACGACATTTAAGAAAACCAATAATGCCAATATCCCCTGAAGGGTTCCGCAGGCACCAAGAACGCCGATAAATGGAATGAAGATGGCAGAAGCAATGTCCGAGATAGTGTCAATGATCCCCATTTTCTCAGGCGGATTCTCCTCATCTAACACTTCATCAACGGCTCCTTGTGTTTTAGCACCAAGAAGTTTTTCAGCTTCACTATAGTATTCAGTCACCTTATTTCCCATAATGACTTGTAGCTCTCCACCTCGGTCATATAACCCCATCACAGCAGAAATCTCATTGAGCTTCTCATCATTCACTTTGGAACGATCTTTTAGCTTGAAGCGCAGTCTTGTAAAACAATGGGTAACAGAATTGATATTTTCTTGCGAACCAACCAGTTGAATAATTTTTTCTGTTGTTTCTCGTTTATCCATTATGAGTATCTCCCTTTTATCAAAAATTAGTTTATTTTTCCGATTTCCTCACCAACAACTACTTCCTTTGCTTTAATTTCATCAAATACGGCCTCGGTCTGCCGATTTGTGTAGACGACGATGATCGTCTTTGGTTTTTCTAACCTATCAAGCATATTTAGATCTACATGGGCGATTTTATGTTTCGGAGAAACTTTGTCGCCCACTTGTACGAATACTTGAAAAGGTTTCCCTGCCAATTCTACTGTGTCGATCCCAATATGGACTAAAACCTCATCTCCGCTTTTCGTTACCAAACCAATCGCATGTTTGGTTGGAAAAACAGTAGTGACTTTTCCATAAATCGGAGCATAAATATCACCATCAGACGGTTCAATACCATAACCATCGCCTAACATTTTGCTAGAAAACACAGGATCACTGATCTGGGTAATATTGATCAAACGTCCATTACTTGGTGCGTAAAATGGTGCACCTTTATCATTTTTAAAAAGATTGAACATCATTGCTTATCCTTTCTGTTTGGAAAGTACGAGATACGCAGTCCCCAAAACCCCAGCGGTGTTTCCTAAATTTGCGAGAGTAAGGCGTTCTTTGTTTCTTGCTTTTGGAAAAACAAATCGTTCACAGCTAAGCCGCACGTGGTCTAACAATACCTGCCCAGCAGCTGCGATCCCGCCACCTAAAATGATTTTATCTGGGTCCAGCGTATTGGTGATGTGTGCGCAGGCTAGACCGATATAATAAGAAAACTCAGTCACGACATGGACTGCGAATACATCTTGTTCCTTTGCCGCATCAAATATTTCTTTGACACTCACTTGCTGATGACTACGGACTTTCTCCTTTAAGGAACTTTCTTCCTTGAATGTCTCGGCTAATTTCTTCATCAGGTGGACTAACCCTGTTGCACTTGCGATCGATTCAAGACAACCTTGGTTGCCACAAGTACATTGAAACTCTTCATCATCCGTCACATGAAGATGCCCGATTTCGCCGGCACAGCCGTGCCTTCCGACGACTAATTCATGATTGACGATCATTCCGCCACCAACACCCGTTCCTAATGTAAGAAACACTACATTTGCCTGATCTTCACCAGAGCCTTTCCATTTTTCTCCTAGTGCCGCTGCATTGGCATCATTTTCCAAGAAAAACGGACAAGCAAATGCTTGGGCAAACTGCTCATTTATTGGTTCGGTATGATGCCAATGTAAATTATATGCACCTGACACCGTACCATTGCTCCGATCGACAGCCCCTGGGCTGCCCATACCGATTCACAAAATGCGCGCCATCGCGATTTGCTGCTCCACTATTGTTTGTTTGATCGAAGCGATGATCGTTGGAATAATTTGTTTCCCATTTTGTTCCGTGTTCGTTTCGATCGTCCACTGATGAAGTAGTTCGCCGTTCGTTTTTATAATGGCTGATTTAGTCGTTGTTCCACCTAAATCAATACCAATAATCAAATCTTTCATGCTCTCTTCCTTTTCTTCTTGATTTCATTCATTAAAGGTTTGCAGCCGTAGTTTATTTTCTTTGTATTCAATGATCGTAATACTGGAATTACCAATCTCTTGAAAAACATTTGTCTTGGGACTAATGCTTCGCACGAGATGGCGAATGACATTCCCATGAGTGACGATTAAACAATTACGGTCAATTCCCTCACAACTGTTCGCCAAGATTTCTTCTAATGCTTTTTCTAAGCGCTCGTTAAATTCAGCAGCAGATTCAGCATCATGGTAAGGGTCTAAGGCTTTCATCGTATCGGCGATTTCGGCAAGAGACAGTTTGCCAAAGACCTCTTTTAATTCAATTCCGTGTTTTTCAGCAACTTTAGGATAAACTTCTTCTCCCAACACCGCTTCAAAGGAACCAAAGAAGGTTTCTCTCAACTCTTTTATTGCTTGGATCTTTACCGAAGTACTCGTTGTATTTTGGGCTAAAATCAACTTTGCCGTCTGAAGGGTACGACCTAAGTCACTAGTATAAACGTTGTGAAAAGGGACTTCTTTCAAGCGTTCACCTGTTCGACTTGCACTTTGTTCTCCTTCTGGTGTTAACGGCGTGTCTGACCACCCTTGCATTTTTTTGTATTTATTTAAATAAGTTTGTCCATGACGTACAAAATACATCTTCATTTTTTATCCTGCTTTCAGTCTTTCACGCTGAAGGGAAATAAGTGGATCATTATTCCCCTTGCGTTCGATTTGATTATAGCTAACACGATGACATTCCCAAAATCTCTTTTTCCATTTTGATATGTCGCTTCAACATATCATACCCACTGATATACGCTTCATTTTCGAATTCTGACATAATGTAACCTTCAAAATCAGATTCTTGAATGACGGGTAAGATTTCTTCATAAGGGATACTGGCTTCCTTATTATTTTCAAACATCCAATGATACTTCGCATGAAATTCAAAGGTATAAGGAATGATCGCTTTTAACCCTTCTTTATCCCATTCTTTACGAAATTGCACGAAACCATACATTCCTTGAACTGCTGGAAAAATCGCTGGTGAGGCGTGTAGTTCCTTCATTTTAGTCATTACGCTTTCTAAAGGCTCATCAGCATAGCGCATCTCAGCAGCGATCTGCAAGTGTTCTTCAGAAGCCCCAGCCTTGATGGCTTTATCCCAATGCGGTTTGTTTGGTTTGGTAGCGAAACAACCAAAATCGGGAATAAAGCCAATATGCTTAGAGCCGGTTCTCTTAACGACGGCTAAGTTTTCTTGAATATAAGGGGTGGATGGTGTTTCAGGATTATGGATCTCAATGCCGACTTTCACATCGTATAACTCCGCATAAGGTGCCAGTTTTTCTAATACTGATGGTGGAATCACAAATTGTGCTCGCAGAACCCTACAGCCCAGTTTATGAGCGCTTTGAATATCCGTAATGGCAGCTTTTAATAGTTCATCTTCCGTTAAATTCCGATCATGGCGCATACCCAAATCATTGCTGGCAGAATAGCAAATCGGACCAATCCCATATTTTTCTTTGCAGTCATTGACTAATCCCAAAAACGCATCGCTGACGTATGGGTATGAGGGGATCATCTGTGCTGCAACGATTTCGTAACCTTCTGCGCCACATTCGGCGGCTTTTTTTACACATTCTTCGAATGAATACGTGCCATTGGCATATTCCATCGTAAACGTGAATAGTGTTGCCCCTAATTTGATTTTACTCATGATTTGCCTCCTTTTAGTCGATCAACTCGATCGTTTTTTCTTGTCCGCTATCCAAGGGCATGAATTGATGTCCAGGACCGATCTGCATGTAAGGAACCCTCAGCATCAACTCTACTTTGATCGTATGCTTCCCTGCTGGTAACCCGCCTTGCTTGATCACTTTGACCTGTGCAGGCGAGGTCAACTGCCAGAATTCAGTCACACAATCTTTTAATTCGGTCGGAGCAAACTCTTTCCCATTGATACAAAAACGCAAATCTTGTGGCAAGATTGGTTCGTCATCGACCGTAACCTCAAAACGATCGATGGTCGATAAGAAGTGGCCGCGATAATAGCCTAGCCTTATGTCAAACTGATAGCCGACTTTTTCTCCATTGGCATACCTATTTTTTAATGATCCGTCCGTGATAACATCAACGAATCGCATTTTCATTGCAAAAGCCATGACGCTTCTCCTCCTTTAGTTGATGGTAATTTCTTTTCCTTCTTCTGCTGATCGATAAATGGCATCTAAAATCTGTGTGACCACAAATGCTTGTTCTGGTTTCACTAAAGGTTCTTTGTCTTCTCCCACAGCATCAAGCCATTGCTTGACCTCTAATACTTCTGGCGCATTGCTGCCACCTTCAAAATATGCAATGTTTCCAGCAGCGCTGAGGGATTCTTCGGTAAGTAAGCCGTTTTTGGCTTGATTGAAAATCAACTCATTGGTTTTGAAGCTCATACCGGCGTTGATCTGAGCACCTGCTTTCGTTCCACAAAGAGTGGTCGCTGCTTCTTTCGACTCTAAAATATTCAACGCCCAAGAGGATTCTAAAAAGATCGTGGCACCATTTTTCATCTTGATAAAGCCGAATGCTGAATCTTCTACTTCAAAACTTTCCGTGTCCCAAGGCCCAAACATATTGCCAGCGTCTGCTCCCGGTAAAGAACCTAACTTATGGAAGACCGAGCCATTAACGGAAACTGGTTCATAGTTATCCATCATCCATAAAGTGATGTCCAATGCATGCGTCCCGATATCGATCAATGGTCCGCCACCTTGTTGTGATTTATCAGGAAAGACCCCCCAAGTTGGAACCGCTTTACGGCGCAGAGCATGGGCTTTGGCAAAATAAATTTCTCCAAGCTCTCCTTTACTTGTGCTCTCGTGTAACGAACGGACTTCTTCTCTAAAACGATTTTGGTAACCGATGGTAAATTTCTTCCCCGATTTCTTCCAAGCTGCCATCATTTTTTCAGCTGCTTCTGTGTTATGGGCCATTGGTTTTTCACATAAAACATGTTTGCCTGCTTCAAATGCAGCTACTGTAATTGGACTATGACTCACGTTTGGTGTACAAACATGAACGATATCGATTGCAGGATCTGCTAGTAGATCATGATAATCTTGATAGTAATTTGCTCCGACAACGCCGTATTTTTCACAGGCGGTTTTCGCCCGCTCCACTTGAATGTCACAAAAAGCAACTAGTTCTGCTTTGTCTTGTTGCTGGCTTAGTGCAGGAAAATGCTTTTGATTGGCGATACCGCCACAGCCGATAATACCGATTTTTAATTTTTTCATTTTTTTCTACTCCTTCTTAGATCACATAATTCCGCAAATAGTGGGTACTTAATGTGACAGATTTTTTTACATCTTCTTCATTTTTTTCAAATGCTTTGTCTTCGATCTCAATACATGTATAGCCGTCATAACCGATATCCGTTAATGCAGACACGTATTTTCCCCAATCAACATCTCCTAAGCCAGGTAACTTAGGCGCCATGAACGTTAACGGAGGTGCCATGACCCCTACTTCAGCAAGTTTGTCTGGATAAAGTTTGATGTCTTTGTAATGAACATGAAAGATTTTCTCTTTAAACTCTGTCAGCGGCTTCAAGTAATCGATTTGCTGCCAGACAAAATGAGAAGGATCATAGTTCAATCCAATAAAGTCACTATCCAATAGTTCAAAAACCTCCCGCCAAATGTTCGGCGTAGTCATTAAGTTTTGTCCGCCTGGCCATTCATCCTCAGTAAAATACATCGGGCAATTTTCGATGGCGATCCGTACACCTTTTTCCTCGGCATATTTGATGATCGGCGGCCAAACGATTGCCACTTCTTTTAGATTTTCTGCAACCGATTTGCTTGGCATCCGACCAATAAATGTGGTCACTAGGTTGACATTCAGTAAACTGGCTGCATCGATAACAGTATATAAGTGTTCGATGATGGTTTTTCTTTTCACTAAATCCTCATCTAATGGATTGGGATAATACGCTAATGCCGAGATCTCAACACCTTTTTCATGGCAGATCGCCAAGAGTGCTGCCGCTTTTTCGGCAGTCAAATGCTGCGTGTCAATATGAGAAACGCCAGCATAGCGTCTTTCTGCTTTTCCTTGCGGCCAACAAGCAACTTCCACGCACTCTAAGCCGTTTTCTGCAACAATAGCGATCATTTCCTCAAATGTTTGTTGGGCAAAAATGGCACTTACTACACCTAATTTCATGATTTTCCTCCTTCTTATTTGTTCAAAGAGCAACGGATTGATTGGTTTCACTGGATTGAACAGCGGCTTCCATGATTCTTAGAACTTCCCGTACTTCAGCGATTTTGATCAATGGTTCTTCTTTTCCTTCAATCGCAGCAACTACATTTTGATAAAAGTCTGTCCATTCAGTCACTACTTCTGGCAAGGGCTCTTCATACAACACACCGGCTGGTTGCGGAGCAAATTGACGGGTCGGTCCAGCCACTGTTTCAGCAATCTGAGCAGGCAATTTATCTAGTAGTTCACTCGTTCTGGCGATCCCTCCGTCACAAGCGAAAGAATTGATGTAGGCAGTTCCACGATTCCCTGCTGCTAACCAGCGAGGTTGATACTTCAAAAGATAGGTGGCAAGTTCAATATGGTAAGTAATGCCATTGTCAAACTTCAATGTTAAATTGAAGTAATCATCGACCTCGTCATTGATGATGCTTTTGATATCCGCAAAAATCGTGATTGGCTTTGCACCTTTCATCATTTGCATCGCTTGATCGATCAAATGAACGCCCCAATCGTACATCATGCCTCCACCGTACTTTTTGTAGAGATGCCATTCATGGATTCGACCATTGGCAGTATGGAGACGAGACTCGATCGTAAACACTTCGCCCAGCTGGTTTTCGTCCACCAGTTTTTTTATTATGCGAAAATCTCGATCCCAACGACGGTTTTGATGTACCGTGAAAAATACATGATTCTCCTTCACAGCAGCAATCATCTCGTCAAACTCCTTAACAGTTAAGGCTGCTGGTTTTTCATCAATGATATTCAAACCTGCTTTGGCGGCTTTGATCGTCATTTCTTTATGCAGATGGTTTGGTACGGTGAGAAGAACCGTATTGATAGCCGCATTTTCAAACATTTCCTCAGCTGAAAAATAGACATCGTATTTACTATCAGAAATATCTTTTAGTTTTTTAGGATCGATATCGCAAATTGCCACAATCTCGACACCTGCTACTCGTGGGGCATTTTTCTCATGCCATTTCCCCATACCGCCGTATCCGACGATTCCTAATCTGATCGTCATTTCTTTTCCCTCCCTTTCATTTACACTTTAATTTTAGCGATTCCAAAACAAAGTAACCGCTTTCTATTTGACCTACTCTCATTTCTTTTTTACCATCACGAGTCCAGCACAAAAAAGCGAGGTAAAAAAGTAATGATTACTTTTTTACCTCGCTACTTCACTATCAATAGGGGTTAGGGCAATATAGATGAACTCATTTGCAGCCAACGTTTGCCTAAGATTAAGCTTTCCTTCAACGTCGGTCATTGCTTGCTGGAATTTTATATCTGGATCAGCTTTCAGTTTTAAGTATTCTAGGTCTTTTTTTCTTAACGAATGGCGATACCCGAGATCTCGCCAACCAGAAATCACATTGCCGCTATTATGATTGACCCGAAACAATTTTATCTCGTAGAGTTGCTGAGGCGCTAACTGAAAAGAAAGCGCAATTGCTTGGCACTTGTCTTCATCGAAAAAGGTATCAATTTCCTCAATGTGTATCTTGTTCTCCTCCGTTAAATAATAAGTAACATTAGGTGCTTGATAATTGTACAAGATCAGGCTGACTTCTCGTTCTTCTTCGTTTTTACTGGCAATTATGCCCGGTAGGTTGATAATCAGTTCTTGATTTAAAAAGTTCATAAAGCGAAGGGCATGAAAGGCTGGTTTCGGAATTGATCCCTTTGCCAATAATCCAGCCCCCCCATGCAAGATTGCTCGTGAATCGATAAACTCGCTGAAAATATCAGAACCAACCCAATAAGCAATACCATCTACCAACTCCACAATAGCCGCCAAATTTTTTATCAAGTAACTTCCTTTGAACAAACTATCATTGATTGCATTCCGATTGGAGATCGTGTTGTTCCACTCTGTGATGTAAAGTTCCTTTTGACGATAACTGGATTGATTCAATGTTTCTCTAAGCGCATTAATGACTTCTGGCAAATAATTTTCTGTTGCTATTCGTTTCGCATTTCGCTCGCCGCCTGTATCTACTTGATAAGGATAAATCAAATAAGATAAGAAGTCGAAGGCCACCTCGTTGGCTTCAAATAGCTTTAAATCTCTTTGGTAATCATAAGCCGAACTGACTTGCACCATCGCTCCTGGTCCACCGATTTTTATCGTGTCGCTATACTGTTTGATCAGCTCATATGTCTTTTTGTAGTGAGTGATCAATTCTTCAAGTCCATCGGTTCCTTGATAGTGCTCAAAGCTGAATTCAAACATCCACGTGCGGATACAGCTTAAGCCATAACGATTGCGGATATGCCGCATAAATTGCCTCAACAGATCAAACCATTCCTCACTGTTTAACCGAAATTTGAAGTCTTCATTTTCATAGACGAGGTGTTCACGAGTGGAGCTATGCAAGCGTCGAATCTTATACCGTAACTCAATAAAAGGGCGTAGGTTTTCTTTGACTAAGAAATCTAACACGCTATCGATTTTTTCAAAGTTATATGCCGTAGTAATCGTAGGATCGATATTCATCCCTTTCGTAAATAAATTCCAAAAGCGAATATAGGACAAATCGAGTTCTTTTTTCAGGCGGTTAACATGGTTACGCAAATCAGATTGCAGCAAATCTTCCGCGCTGCCAATATTCATGATCTGTTTCCATGGGTAGCTGTTTGATGTTCCTTTTGCATCAAAGACAATCTCCTGATATTTTGTCAATTGCTCTTCTTTGCCATCGGTGGGCAGCTGCTGCAAAAAATGCTGAGACGAATCACTGGGCTCGTTAGGAAGCTGCTGGGAAAACTGCTTGCGATAGTCACGGGGGGTATAGCCGTATCTTTCCTTAAACTTCCGATTAAAACCGTTGATATTGACAAATCCTGTCTGATCGGCAATCACTGAAATTTGTTCAGAAGAAGAACGAATTGCCGCTGCCGCTTTTTCAAGCCTTAAATTTGTTAAATACTCAGTAAAGTTGATTCCCACCTGCTTTTTAAAGAAACGCGAGAAGTAGGCTGACGATACATTGAAATACGCAGCGATTTCATCTAGCGTGATAATTTTGGTCATATTCGTTTCTAGATAGTGAAGGATCTCATTCATTCGCGTGTCAGTCGCCTTATTTAGCGGTTGATAGATAAGAGCAGTTTTACTGAGGTGATCTAAAAAGTTGGCAGACAATGCGAGCAAATGAAAGTCCAAGTTTCCTCCGCTTTCTTTTAAATAGCTAGCAATTTGCAATGAAGATTCATTGATTTTTTCTTGTTGAGAATAAGGTTGAACTTTTTCTGTTTTAAACGTGTAGCGGGTCATGTCTAAAACACTATTCAGCAAGGACGTTGACACAAAATAAAGCAACACATAGGTCTCATTTGTCGTACTCTTAAGAGAAACGTTTGTATTCGCTTTCATAAAGAACAAGTCTTTTGCCGCTAATGTTGCCTTTTTATCGGTAAATTGCAGCTGGAGTTTGCCTTTTAAAAGATGAATAACGAGGTTTTGATTCTCTGAGAACACTTGCTGAAATTCTCCAGTAAAAATCCTCAATCCGCTAGTAGAGGAATCTTTCCCAAATATGTGAAGCATTTCCTTCCCTCCTTTTGCCCAAATAAGGCAGGTTTAAATATCCTTACTATACCATTAATGTCAAGCAGGAAAACCTAATTTTCAAATAATTGTGATTCCCTCCTATCTGAGTTCTGTTTCGGCTGCGAAAAAAAACTTGACCCATAGAGTCAAGTCGCACTTATGAATATCTCCAGCTGTTTGGTTAAAATCAATACTTGATTTTCTAATACACTGATTCGGTTATTTGCACGTTTTAATTCAGCCATTACCTGCAGTAACTCTTCAGATTGTTGTGCCTGCTTATTTTTTTTGCGTGAATAAAGATCAGTAACGCCCGATTGTTCATACATTTCTACCAATATAGCGACTTTACTGTCTTCAACATCTACTTGTGTCGATGTATAGATTGATCCATTTGCTCCTGTACGAACTTGTTCCAATGTTTTCATCCATTCAAAGGCTTTCGGTCCTACTATATATCCATAATCAGCTTTGACAATCATTTCTTCATCTTTTAACCAACCATAAAAATTTTTTTGACTTAACCCATATGTCGTTTTAATTTCATGTAATTTCATCTCGTTCCCTCCCATTCAGTCACCTGCTTATAGCGTTCATACTTACATTTGGCATATCTTCTGATAAGAATGAAACCGCTAATAACGCTTCTATTTTATCATATATAACCAAAAACAATGAATTTTTTCTATAAAAAAGAAGATAAAAGGCGATATACATTCGGATTGCTTTCTTGTCCTCACTACTCCCATTTCAAATCCAACAGCTCCAGCATTTCATGGTAGGCGGTTTCGATCCGCTGGCGCTTTTCTTCAGGGACATTTTTGGCATATTGCCCATCTGGCAGATAATCTTCGGCAAGGTAGACTTGAAAATCAAAGGCCTGCAAGACGCCGTATTCTGGATCATAATAGGTACGATCAGGGATCGGTTCTTTGGAGACCCAAGTCGGATGCATGGCAATCTTGCTTAAATAGGTCCGCTGCCCTTCTTTGGAGATTTCAACTTCTGGGATGACGCCTCGTTCGGTCCAATAGTTGTTATTGACGGTTTCATAACGTTGATTCGACAATAAGTTTCCCATTGAATAAATGATAAATTTCTTTTCACCGTCCTTTTCGATGATTTCGGTTGGTTCTGCTACATGCGGATGGCCACCGAAGATAATATCAGCACCAAAATCGATCATCTTCCGATAAACAGTTTGTTGTTCTTCCGTTGGTTCTAAAGAATACTCGACACCAGACTGAGGCATCACGATGGTGATATCCGCCAAGCTTTCCGCTTCTTTGATCTCTGCTTCCACTTTATCTAACGACAAGTCTTTCAAATAGGTGTCATACTCTGCTTGAGTTAAGCTTTCTTCAAGGCCATTGAAGCCATAGGCATAGGCCAAGAGAGCAACTTTAATCCCGTTGACTTCTTTGACCAGGATTCCGCTATTGTCGACCGTGACACCAATCGTTGCCAAGCCTTGGTCGTGAAAAGCAGCCGCCGTTGTTTTGATTCCTTCGATCCCTGTATCTAAAATATGGTTATGGGCAAGATCAATCACATCAAAGCCCGCGTCTTTGATACTGGCAACAGCATCGATAGGGGCGTTGAATAAGGGAAAACCGCCAAGCGGTTTATTAGGATTGATGGTTCCTTCAAAATCACCTAAAGCAAGGTCCGCCGATGCAATCAGCGGTTTGACTTGCTCAAAATCATTGTCAAAATCATAACGCTTCCCATCGTAAGCGCTTAAATAAACAGGTGTATGATAAAGCATATCGCCACTAGCTGTCACTGTGATGGTTTTTACTGCTGGCTTTGTTTCGGTAGAACTACTCGTTTCTTGCATTGGCTTTGTTGCCTTTGTCGTTTCTGCTGTATGACGCTGTTCGGGGATGCTTGTCACTTGAATCACTAGATAAATCACTCCAAGTATGATTGCCAGCAACGCTGTACTTAACCCCACAATGATCCGCTGGTGTTTCTGACGCTCCCGTCTTCGTTGTTGTCTCATGCCCTCACCCTTTCACTCTGCTTTATCAAAAACCTATCTTCGTTTACGTTCTAACGAGGTTCCCTGCTCCCTTTCCTGCGACCCCCACTAAATAATATCTTTTCATTAAATAATTATACTATATTTGAGATTCCTTTAATAGGTCGTTTTGTAAAGAATAAAAAAACAGCCGATCGTGATCGAACTGTTTCTCCACTTCTATGGTAGCTGATTTCCGAATGCATCTTTCTTGTAGAACTGGACTAACCTCAAACGGCATAAATAGTATCATTAGTTAATTCTTCCGCTGTTAACAGTTCTGAGTAACATCGCTTGCGTTCGGATGAACAGCAGCAAATGATGAAGGCAAATGACTCCACTTCGCACGCTTCTCTCAATAAAGACCAAAGAGTATCTGTTTTATCCTATAAGACTTACAGTATTTTCGAAAAAATTTATACAACAGCAGTACGTAAAATCTCTGCAAACCATTGATAAACTGTTTCCGGACATTCATGTTTTTCTAATTCTCGAAAAAAATCTTTGGATTCAATAAGGGTAATAAACTGAGTCATCGCATTTAGATGCTGCTTGCTGTCTAATGCAGAAAGGGTAAAGATATACTTTACAGGAATCGTTCCCAAGACATATACTTCAGATTCTAACGTTGTCAATCCCATGCCAAGTTTTTTTGCACCTGCTTCCGGAACCGTATGCGGTAAGGCAACTTGATCGAATATCACCATATAAGCGCCTTCTGATCTGGTTTGTTGAATGATCGAATCAATGTAATTTCTTGTGATGATCTTTCTTTCAATCAATGGATTGGCTGCGAGATAAAAGGCCTCTTCCCATGTTCTGGCTTTTTTGTTTAATTGTATCAATTCTGGACGCATCATATCCAACAGCATTGCAGGTTCTTTTGACTTTTTCTCTTTTTGAGACATGATAGATGCCGTTGGCGAGCAGGTCTCTTGTACAAATTTCTCTAAATGATGCCGCAGAGCTGACTCACTAGTAACTGTTGAATATTGTTGAATAACCTGCATCAAGCCGTCGATCGTCACAGTACTGGGCTTGATGCTTGTACTGGTTTCGAATTTGACATCTAAAAACAACTGGGTTCGTTCCTCGTAAGACATAATCGGGTTTACTACAAAAATCGGCTTTTTTAACGGATAAAGTTGAAAGTTGGGTTTTGTCGTAAAAATGATATCGTATGACTGATCAAATGAATGCAGTTCGCTTGTTTCAATCGGTCCCAATAAGATAAAAGAGGGAAAGATTTCCTTTAATTCATTGTAAATGATTGCTGAGCTTCCAATACCATTTGGGCAGACAACGACCCCCACTTTTTGTTGCACCATATATTCTTCAGAATTTCTGATCAAAAGCGCAAAGTGCATGGTTAAAAAGGCTACTTCTTCATCTGGAAGCTTTGAATCAAAGCTATCACTGATTGGTCTCAAGGTTTCTTTTACGATCTGATAAAGGTCATTATATTTTTCAAAAATTTTCTCCTGCATAGGGTTGATGATCGGTAATCGAAACAGCATTCGGAAATAAGTCGGTCGAAAATGGCTATATAATTGCTTGATGACAGAGTGTTTATCCTTGAAACGAATACCTGAAAGCAATTCAAATCGCTCGACAATTCTTTCTACCAAGTCAATGATGACCAAATTTCCTTGAAGCCATTCCTTTTCATTCCCTAATGCCATTCCCAGTACCCACCCACAGAGATAGTTCTTTTCTATACTATTCATCACCCCTGCGTTTTCTAAAACTTCTTCAGCAAAGCGGTACTCCTTCATTTTTACTAACTCATGATCATTAGAAAAGGGCTTTAGATCAAATTCATTCAAGCCCATTCTTGGGTATAAAAAAATAAGGATATAGTTCAATTCAATCAATCTATTTTCAACTAACTCTATCGCATGTTTTTCTAAAAGAAGAGAAAGATAAGTGTCCTGCTCATCCGCCAATTGTATTCGTTCGTTATGAATAAAGTAACGGTAGATAAAATCATCGTCCTTGCTAGTCACATCTTCCAAAATCATTCGAAATAAAGCGTAACGAATCATCAGTTCATCACCTGCTAAGTGATACCCCTCTTTTCTCGAGTAACTGATTGAAATATCGTACCCCTGCAATTCCACTTGTAATTTGCGCAGATCACTCATAAAGGTTGTTTTGCCGATTTTTAACGCATCTAAAAAATGGTTGACCGACAGATAATCTTTCTCGTAGTAAAAGAGCGTCAAAAAGATATATTTTCCTCGTTCTTTTGAACTCATCTCATAATATTTAAACATACGCTCACGTAAAAATGACTCCAACAAATATTCCTTGCTTTTTTCAGGCAGTCGGATCACACTTTCCTTATTCACGCTAAGTGGTAGTTTTTGGGCAGATAGAAACTGGTTGATTTTATCAATGGTATACTCTATTTGAGTGCGGTTCATAGAATAATTCCGCTGAAGATAATCGTAACTGATGGTCGGTTTTTCAATCAGAGCCATCATCATCTTTCTCGTCCTATAGTCAATTTTCACCATCAATGTTCCCCCATTTCTGCAGCCTACTGTTCTACTTTCAATGTAAATCCTTCCGCTTGTACATATTTTTGAAGCACTTGATCCACCTGCTGCTTTTCTTCTTTCGTAAGATCTAGAACAGGCAGTTTCGGTAACCCAACATCCTGTCCGATTGCCCGCAAACAGTATTTGAGCCCAGACGGAATCGTTGAGCATTTGCAGGCTTCTCTAAAATCATCAATACTTGCTTGTGCTTGCCGCGCTTGTTCTATGTTTCCAGCTACAAATTGTTCATAGATCGACACATCTGTTTTCGTCACAACATTTGCGGTTGAAGCCACAGAGCCATCTGCTCCTAACTGTAGCGCTTCTAAAATCTTAGAGTCGCTTCCCATCAGCAAAGAGAAATCCTGTCGATGATTTAATTCAAGATAGCCCTTAAAATTTTCTAGATCACCGCTCGAATCTTTTATCCCAATGATCGAATCAATTTTGAGTAATTCCGAGAAAACATGACGATTGATGAAATTTCTAGTATTTGGCGGAATATTGTACAAAATGATTGGTAGTGTCGTTTGCTCAGCAATCACACGGTAATGATGAATCAGCTCTTCATCGGTATATTTCAAAAGATATGGTGTAATAATGGAAGCAGCATCAACGCCGATTTTTGCAAACTCATTTACTAACTCAATCACTTTATTCGTTGCGATATCTCCGGCACCTGCAAATACTGGTACTCTGCCCGATACTTCATCGACAACGATTTTTGCAAACTGGATTTTCTCTTCTTTGCTTAAGGTATGAAATTCGCCATTGGTTCCTAAAATAAACAACCCGTGGACACCACCAGCAATCAAATGCCTGACAAGCTTTCTAGTGCCCTCTTCATTGATGCCGTTCTCATTTAATGGTGTGACCATTGCTGGTATAATTCCTCTGATTTTCATTGTGTAAGCTCCTTTTTTGTCGTTGCTCCTAAGCTTCCCCCTGGATGCCATTTAAGGTAATCTTCTAAATTGATTTCTTTTGCTTCTTGCAGCAACACCGACAAAACCTGCAGCTGGATCATTTGGGCGATCACAGAGGAACGTGGCGGTTTATTCAATGAGTCCCCTTCTTGGGAAACATAAGAAGACAATGTGACTTCAGCACAGGAAGCTAGGGAAGAATCTTCATTTCCTGTTACCGCTAAAATTACAGCGCCATTGGCTTTTAAGGCAGCAAGTGCATATTCTAATTCTTTGGTGTTCCCACTATTACTTATCGCAATCACTACATCGCCAGCCACGACTTGTCCTGCCGATCCGTGCACAGTTTCGGTTGTGTCTAAAAAATAGGCTGGCGTACCGACAGATGAGAAAAGTGAAGCTGCATAGCCTGCTACATAGGAACATTTTCCCACGCCTGTTACATGAACGCGCTTATGATTTTTTTCTGCATGGAGAATAAGTTCTTTGGCCTTCACCATCTGTTGATAGACTTCTTCTTCTTCAAGCCGATAAAATTGAGCATCGCTTTGGGCTTTTAAATTCGAACTATATGCAAACAAAACGTTTTTTTCATTCAATACAGATTTTCCTTTCTTATAGCAAGGAGAAATTGTATCCATCCTTCTCCTTGCTAATCATACTGTTTAACTAAATAGTTTTAAGATTTTGTCTAGTAAAATTCCGATAATATTGTAGTCGATTTGAGGAAATCCAGCGTCTGTGATGCCTAATTCAGAAAAAGCTGGGAAAAGCACCAAAGGCAATGCAGTCAGCAAAATACCGCCTAAGAAGGATGCGATGATCGCCCCTTTCAACCCGCCTCTTATTGAACCAAAGACACCCATGGTTCCACCCGAGAAAAAAGCAATCCCAGCTGCTGGCAAAAGCACAACGGGAGAACCCATAGCAGCCATGGCAAACGTCGCTGTTAACCCACCTATAAACGAGGTAATAAAACCGACAGGAACCATGGTTGGCGCATATTGGAAAAACACAGGAACATCTACTGCCGGCATTGATCCTGGGATATATTTTTCTGAGATCGCCACGAAGGCAGCCGTTAATTCAGCAATAAATTGACGCACACCATAAATCAGTACAGACATCCCCGCAGCAAATTGCAACCCTTGAATCAACGGATATAAGAACCATAAGTCGTTGCCAGCCATTTCTTGAACGACATCCATATGACCACTTAAAACTGCTGCGATCGTTGCAATGTAGAAAAGAATAATCATGAAAAATGCAACAGAGAAGACAAAATCTCGGAATACGGAGAAGAAATCAGGAAGCTCGCGATTGGCTGCTTTCTCTTTCTTTGCTTGCCAATTTTTCCCTCCAATGACACTGCCGATGACACCTGAGAACCAGTAAAAAATCAAGTTAAAGTGACCTAGTGCAACCCCTGCATTACCTGTCAGCTCATCTGTATATTTCTGAGCCAATTTGGGCAGCCCTGCTCCTGCAAAACCTAGCACCAAAGAACCAAAGATAACTGTTACCCAAGTGGGCATACCGTTCGAAATAAAAATCAACCCAATGACAGCAGCAAAGAAAAGATAATGCTGACCGGTTAAGAAAATTGATTTTAAAGGCGTCAATTTCGCAATAACTAATCCGAATATGAACCCTAAGCCCATAATCATTGATATTTCAAAACCATATACATCCATGGCTAACGCTGTAGCAGGCTCTACTGCCAGAACCGTCCCTTGAACACCAAATGCGGTCTGAAACAACGTGGCAAAATTTGCAGCAATCGTTCCTACATGACCACCACCAATATTAAAAATCATAAACCCAATGCCCACTTTGAGGACACCGCTCAGGGTCTCCTTCGCAGGCTTTCTTTGTGCAAGTAACCCAATCAAAGCCAAAATCATTAGCAAGACAGCAGTATTTCTGAATTGGTTCATTACTAAAATTGCCATTCAATTTATTCCTCGCTCCATCAATTTATTTTGTTTGCATCGTTTCAAGAAATGTTTCTAGTTTTCCTTGGATCTCTTCTTTACTCATAATATTTTGAATGCCTATGACTTCATAAGGTTTGTTTTGAAAATCAGGTTCCGCTGCGATATCTGCCATACTCATAAAGGCATCGCCCGTAAAACCAATGAGGACGTCTAGGTTTCCATGAATCGTTTCAATGGGATAGCCGTTTTCTTCAATCACTGATTTTACTTTTATGTGAAGCAGCGTTGAACTCCCCATCCCCGCACGGCATGCAACCGCTATCAAATATTTCTTTCCATTACTTGTCTTAGGTTTTGCATCTGCTTGGATCGATGCATCATTTTTCTTTTTTTGAAAGAATCCCATCTTAACTCCTCGTTTCTTCTAATAGTTTTATAAATGCTTCTGGTGTCTGCACATTTGCTAAACGATCAATGATATTGTCCCTTGCTAAAACTTCTGCTAACTCACCCATCAGTTCCAAATGACTGGTCGGGTCTATCGCTGCCAAACAGAAAATGACTTTCACTGGATCATTGGGCGAACCAAATGAGATGGGGGTATTTAATGTCATCGCACTTAGTCCTAAACGACAAACCCCATCTTCTGATCGGGCATGGGCCAAAGCAAACCCAGGCATAAGCACGATATACGGCCCGGCATCTAAGACAGATTGAACCATCGCTTCGACATACTGTTTTGTAACGCTGCCATTCTTCAATAACGGCTGGGCAGCTTTTTTGATTGCTTCTTGCCAACTGGTACTGTCTTGTTGAAGTAAAATGTTTTCTTTTGTTAATAATGTAGTTTGCAAACGACGATTTCCTTTCTAAAAAAATTTCTTTAGGTTTTAGTAAAGAATTTCTCGAGATCATTCCTATACACACACTATAAGTGAAAAGTTCTGGCCTGAATAGACGATTTGAGACCACATATTTGTACGCGCTTCCAGATTAAGTGAACTGCTCCTTTCAAAAAGACCAGGTATACTGGCTATTTTTTTTATTAGCCTCCAGTTTTTCTCGATAACCTTCTTGAGCAGTTCACAAAACTTATTCTCTCAAGGAAAAAGTGAACCAAAAATGGACAGATCTTTTGCTTGCACCCACAATAAAAAAAGAAGCTCTTAAATAAACTAAGAACTTCTTAAAGCAAACAATCTATTCATGGCTAAGATCTACCGTTTCAATTGTATTTCTACCCGTAGGTATTTTCACACAAATTTTTACTTACAACTGCTATTTTCTACTTTGCTTCCTCATGCTTCACGGGACAACTGCTATGACAATCAGAACAATGATCCTTTTTCACCATGCGGTACACTACACGGGTGCCATAGCCAAAAATCAGGCCGCTTAGAATTATTGTAGCAATCATTTTTCGCCTCCTACGATTTGGATCAAGGGTACACTCCCGCGGAATGGTTTCTTCAACAGAGCAAATACCAATAGCCCAGCAATGAGGATTGCCGCGAAAACACCCAGCGTGAGGTGTCCGCCTTCAAAGACGACGTGCCCGAATTGGTAGACCAACAAGCTGGCGCAGTATGCCAAGCCGCATTGATAGCCAATGGCTAACCACGTCCACTTGCTGTCCCCCATTTCACGGTGGATCGCACCGATAGCAGCAAAACAAGGGGCACATAGTAAATTAAAGACGAGAAAAGAGTATGCCGCCACAGTAGTGTAATCGCCGCGCAACACTTGCCAAATCTCCGTCCCGCTTTCTGACAACTCCCCGGTTTGTCCGTAGAGGATCCCAAAGGTGCCGATCACATTTTCTTTGGCGACCAGGCCAGTGATCGTCGCCACGGCGCCTCGCCAGGTTCCCCAGCCTAGGGGAGCAAAAAGCGGCGCCAAAAGTCGTCCGAAAAAGGCCAAAATGCTTTGGTCTTCTGTGACCCGCTGCAAGGCAAAGCTGTAGCTGGAGGTAAACCAGACAAAGATACAAGCCACAAAAATTATCGTCCCGGCTTTTTTCACAAAAGCAATGGCTCGATCACAGGCACTTTTCAAAATCGTTGTGAGCTGCGGCAAGTGATACGCTGGCAGTTCCATAATAAATGGTGCCAGATCACCTGCAAATAAAGGCGTTTTTTTCAAGACGATCCCTGAAAAAATCACAGCACCCATGCCGACAAAATAGGCCGATGGGGCGACCCAACTATACTGAGGGAAAAAGGCTCCTGAAATCAATGCGATGATCGGCAATTTGGCAGAACAAGGCATGAAGGTCGTGACCATCACCGTCAACCGACGATCCTTTTCATTTTCAATTGTTCGGCTTGCCATCACCCCCGGCACCCCGCAACCGGTAGCGATCAACATGGGGATAAACGACTTGCCAGATAGACCAAACTTGCGAAACAGGCGGTCCATGACAAATGCCACCCGTGCCATGTATCCGCAGTCCTCCAAGATAGCCAAACAAAAAAACAGCACGAAGATCTGCGGCAAAAAGCCTAAGACCGCACCGACACCAGCCACGATGCCGTCTAAAATCAGTTCTTGCAGCCACTGGGCGACTTGCAGCTGTTCTAGCCAGTGCGCTGCTGTTTCGGGAATCCAGCTGCCAAATAATACATCATTGACCCAATCAGTACCAATCGTACCAATCGTCTGAATCGATAAATAGTAGATTCCCCACATAATGAAGGCAAAAATCGGTAGTGCCAATACGCGATGGGTCAACACACGGTCGATTTTGTCGCTGAAGGCTAAGTGCTGATCTGTTTCCTTGATGACTGCCAGCGCCAACAATTCTTCAATGAAGCCATAGCGCTCATTGACGAGAATGGCGTCACTGCTGTCTTTAAAGATCAGCTCTAAAATCGAAATCGTCTCCTGAAGGACTGCCTGCTGGGAATCAGTCAGTTTACACATCGTCTGAATCGCTTCATCTTTTTCAAAGAGTTTTATGGCAAACCAGCGTTTTTGCTGCTGAGGGATCGTCTCTGGCAAAATCGCCATGATCTCGGTCAAGCCAGCTTCTAGACGAGCATCGTAGCGGGGAGGAAGCGGTTGTGTGTTGGCTACATGCTTCGCTGCCTCGATCATTTTGGTTAAGCCGCGTTGCTTCAAAGCACTGATGCCCACTACGGGAATTCCTAGACCGTAAGCCAGCTTTTCGAAATTGATCTGCAAGCCTTTTTTCTTTAATAGGTCGATCATGTTGATGGCTGCCACAGTCGGGACATTCATTTCTAATAATTGCAATGTTAGATACAGGTTGCGCTCCAGGTTGGTTCCATCGATAATATTGATCACCGCGTCCAATGATGCTTCCATCAAATAATTGCGAGAAATCAGTTCTTCTGGTGTGTACGGCGACAAGGAATAGATCCCTGGTAGATCTTGGATCAACACTTGTCGGTCTTTTCGCAGTCGCCCCGCTTTTCGTTCCACGGTAACGCCTGGCCAATTCCCCACTGTTTGTTTGGCACCGGTCAATTGATTGAAGGTACTCGTTTTCCCGCTATTGGGATTTCCTGCTAATGCAAAGTGATAGGTCATTACGCTTCGACTCCTTTTTCGACAAAAACCAACGCTGCTTCTTGCTTTCTCAAAGACAATTCATAGCCGCGGAGCCGAATCTCCATCGGATCACCCAAAGGAGCCAGCTTCACCACTACCAAATGGACGTTTTTCGTAAGCCCCATATCCATCAATCGACGGCGCACCGCACCTTTGGCGGCGATCTGATTGACCTTCCCGCTTTCACCGACTTTCAGCTGATCCAAAGAGGTAATGATGGTTTGCTGCTGGATTTCTGTGACATCGATTTGTTCCATGACCCGTTCATCTAAAGCGATCCGCGTCCCTTGGTGTAAAATGATGCCGCCTTTGCGATCTTTTTGTACCACAACGATTTCAACGCCCGTGCGAATACCAAGATCATTTAAATGAGCCGTGATTTCTTTGGTGGTTGCCAACGAGTCGATTTTGTATGTTCCAGAAGCCCGAGTTTGCGCCATTTTCATTGCTTCTTACTCCTTTTGTGAAATGTTGTTTTAATTAACCCACTTTAATCGAGAATGATTATCATTATAATAGAGCCATTTCCATAAGAAGTCAATCTGTTTTGGGCCTCACTTTGAATCTTCCTTCACAATAAGGATTTTTTTTACTCATTTTGATTGCATATCCCCTGTATTAATTACGCAAAAACCTTGTAATTCTAAGTATTTTCCGCTTTTTTCCCTTGCATAAAAAACACAGAAACACTATAAATTGTGTATGTCGAATTCACAAGCACAAGATATAGTGTTTTTTCGTTGACTTTCTCCGAGACTTATTTATACTAGGTTTATAACTATTACAACTCGGAGGAAACAATTATGAATATCAAACTATTTTCTAAAAACAACTGCATGCAATGTAAAATGGCGAAACGCTTTTTAAGTGAAAATCAGATTGCATTTGAAGAAATCAATATTGATAATGAGCCTGAAGCATTAGAATTTTTGAAAGAACAAGGATTCCAAAGTGTGCCAGTCATTACCTCTGATGCGCAAACGATCATCGGTTTCCGTCCAGATCAACTACGTCAATTAGCGAGCTAAGATTTTTCTCAATGTGATGCTTTTGAGGGATTTGTCAGTCGTCCAGACCGCAAGTCCTTTTTTATACGAACAAAACAAGAAAAGAGGTTAGCCATTTATGAGCTTGAAAGAAATCAAAGATGTCAGTTATTTCAAATTGAATAATGAGATCAACCGTCCAGTAGATGGTCAAATTCCATTAAATAAAGACAAAGAAGCCTTAGCGGCATTCTTTAAAGAAAACGTTGAACCAAATACCTTAACCTTTGCGACTGCAATGGACAAAATCAATTATTTGATTGAAAATGATTATTTAGAAGAAGAATTTATCAAAAAGTATCGCCCTGCCTTTATTGAGCAATTGTATCAATTCTTAGATGAGCAACACTTTACTTTCAAATCATTTATGGCTGCTTACAAGTTTTATTCACAATACGCATTAAAAACGAATGATGGTACCGCGTATCTAGAACGTTACGAAGATCGGGTCGCTTTCAACGCCCTTTACTTTGCGGATGGCAATGAAGAGTTAGCAATGAGCTTGGCAGATGAAATGATCTACCAACGTTACCAACCAGCAACCCCTTCTTTCTTGAATGCAGGACGCAAACGTCGCGGTGAGTTGGTTTCTTGTTTCTTGATCCAAATCACTGATGACATGAACGCGATCGGTCGTGGGATCAACTCCGCGCTGCAACTTTCACGAATCGGTGGCGGTGTCGGGATCACGTTATCAAACTTGCGGGAAGCCGGCGCGCCTATCAAAGGCTACGAAGGGGCAGCAAGTGGTGTGATGCCTGTAATGAAATTGTTTGAAGATAGCTTCAGCTACTCAAACCAATTGGGTCAACGGCAAGGGGCTGGCGTGGTCTACTTGAACGTCTTCCACCCAGACATCATCAGCTTTTTATCAGCGAAAAAAGAAAATGCGGATGAAAAAATCCGTGTCAAAACCTTATCATTAGGCGTGATCGTACCTGACAAATTCTACGAATTGACGCGCAAAAATGAAGAGATGTATCTCTTTAGTCCCTACAGTGTCGAAAAAGAATATGGCGTACCCTTCTCTTATGTCGATATCACCAAGGAATACGACAACTTAGTCATGAACCCACGGATTCGCAAAACCAAAATCAGAGCCCGTGATCTAGAAAACGAAATTTCTAAATTGCAGCAAGAATCTGGTTATCCTTATATCATCAATATCGATACAGCAAACCGCAGCAACCCAATTGATGGCAAGATCATCATGAGTAATCTTTGTTCCGAGATCCTTCAAGTCCAAGCACCATCTGAGATCAACGGCAAACAAGAATACGAAGTTTTAGGAACAGATATCAGCTGTAACTTAGGTTCCACCAATATCGTGAACTTGATGGACAGCCCTGACTTTGGGAAATCTGTTCGAGCAATGACTCGTGCCTTGACCTTTGTTACTGATGCGTCTGACATTGACGTAGTACCATCGATCCAAAATGGGAATGCCTTGAACCACACGATCGGTTTAGGCGCAATGGGCTTGCATACCTATTTTGCAAAAAATCAAATGGAATACGGTTCACCAGAATCCCTTGAATTTACTGATCTTTATTTCATGTTGTTGAACTATTGGACATTGGTTGAAAGCAATGCCATCGCCAAAGAAAAAGGCGAAGTTTTCCATAACTTTGAAAAATCAGCGTATGCAGACGGCAGCTACTTCACCGATTATATCCAAGGTGACTACCAACCAAAATCGGAAAAAGTCAAAGCATTGTTTGAAGGCGTCTTTTTACCAACTGGTGAAGATTGGGCAGCCTTGGCACAAACCGTCAAAGAAACCGGCTTGTATCACCAAAACCGCCTAGCCGTTGCACCAAATGGTTCGATCTCTTATATCAATGATACGAGTGCCAGCATCCACCCAATCACTCGGATGATCGAAGAACGCCAAGAAAAGAAAATCGGCAAGATCTACTATCCAGCACCTTACTTGAGCAATGAGACGATCGGCTACTACAAATCAGCCTACGATATGGATATGCGCAAAGTGATCGATGTTTACGCAACTGCTCAAAAACACGTCGATCAAGGTATGAGTATGACCTTGTTTATGCGTTCAGATATTCCAGAAGGTCTTTACGAATGGAAAGAAACGACAAAACAAACCACCCGTGATTTGAACATTTTGCGTCACTACGCTTTCCACAAAGGCATCAAATCGATCTACTATGTACGGACCTTTACAGATGATGCAGAAGAGATCGGCAGCAACCAATGTGAAAGCTGCGTCATCTAATCCAACTTTTGCCTGAAAACGAACCAACCGCCTGCCCCTGCTCTTTCTTGACAGCGGGTCGGCTGTTGTCTTGATACGATTATTGGAGGAACCGACTATGGGTAAGACTTACTATGAAGCAATCAACTGGAATGAGATCGAAGATATCATCGATAAATCCACTTGGGAAAAATTAACAGAACAATTCTGGTTAGATACGCGGATCCCTTTATCAAATGACCTTGATGACTGGCGGACGCTATCTCCATTAGAAAAAACAACGGTGGGCTACGTCTTTGGCGGCTTGACTTTATTAGATACCGTTCAATCAGAAAGCGGTATGGATCAACTGCGTAAAGATGTCCGCACCCCACATGAAGAAGCGGTCTTGAACAACATCCAATTTATGGAATCTGTCCATGCAAAAAGCTATTCATCGATTTTCAGCACCCTGAATACAAAAGCGGAGATCGCTGATATTTTTGAATGGACCAACACCAATCCATATTTGCAAAAGAAAGCCGAACGAATCAATGAGATCTACAAAAATGGCACACCGCTAGAGAAAAAAATCGCCAGTGTATTTCTAGAGACCTTCTTATTCTATTCAGGTTTCTATACACCCCTTTACTACTTAGGCAATAACAAACTAGCGAACGTAGCGGAGATCATCAAATTGATCATTCGTGACGAATCCGTTCACGGCACGTATATCGGCTACAAATTCCAATTAGGTTTCAACGAATTACCAGAAGACGAACAGCAAAAGCTGAAAGACTGGATGTACGACTTGTTGTATGAGTTGTATGAAAATGAAGAGCGTTATACCGAAGAATTATACGATGAGATCGGCTGGACCGAAGAAGTCAAAACCTTCTTGCGTTACAATGCCAATAAGGCTTTGATGAATCTAGGACAAGACCCGCTTTTCCCAGATACCGCCAACGATGTCAATCCAATCGTCATGAACGGTATTTCAACTGGTACCAGCAACCACGACTTCTTCTCACAAGTTGGGAACGGGTATCTGCTTGGTTCCGTAGAAGCGATGAAAGACGATGACTACTTCATCGGACTTGATTGATCTGCTGACAAATAAACACCTTGTTTCTCGCCAATTGAGGGTGAGAAGCAAGGTGTTTTTTAGTGAGCCAACTGGTCTTTGATAAAGGTCAACGTTTCTGTCAAACAGGCCTGTGCTTGGGGCAAGCTATAATCAAATTGGTATTCGTGGGTCACCGTTTCCGAATCCCCTTTGTAAAAGCGACTCGTCACGGGAATATCAAGAGCTTGCAGCTGGTTGGCAAAGGCAATGCCTTGGTCTTCAAAGGAATAGGCATTGCCATCCGTGATATATGTTGGTGGAAAATCAGCCGTCAATTTATCCACCAGTGAGATCTCCTGCAGTTGGCGACTATCTTGCCATTCTTTTTTGCCTAATAACGACCAAGCCACCGTTTTGACAAAGAATTTCATAAAGCGATCATCTGAAGAAGTCCCAGCGATCTGCTTCAAATCAAGCGGTCCGCAATAGGAAATAAACCCTTTCAGGGCCGATGCAGGAATGTCTTGATCAAAGGACATTTCCTTCGCATACGCTGGATTGGTTTGCAGCGCCACATATTGCCCAGCGATTTGGGCTCCTGCAGAATCCCCGCCGAAGAAGAGTTGATCGAAATCCAGCATGGGGTATGCTTGGGCATCTGCTTTGATCGAGTCTACCGCTTGGGCTAATTGTTTGACCTGTCCAGGATAATGCAGACTTGGTGCCCATTCATAATTAATCGAAATCACAGCGGCTTTGGTTTCATCGACGACATAGGTCGCAAACTCTTTGACCCCTTCTTTGTCTCCGCCGACATAGCCGCCCCCATGGACCCAAAAAATGACTGGAACAGGGCCTTCTTGTGCCTCTTTGGGATAATATAGATCAAAGGTACTACGTTGATAATCCGATTGATACGTCAAGTCCTGTTTGACCGTCACATTCGGCAAACTTTTTTGATAAGCTGCCTCATCCTTGATGGTCACTTCTTGGTTAAACAGATGACCGATCAAAAAAGCCCCCGGTCGTGGGGAGAGTTGAAAAGCCAGAAAAACGGCAGCTAAGAGTCCGATCAGGACAATCGCCACCCACATGAAAAAGCGCAGAATTTTTTTCAAGTAAAAGCTCCTTCCTTCTTTCTGTTTCAGCTTTTTCATTTAACCATGTTTTTTTAGCAAATTCAATGACAATCGCTAAAGATTAAAAAAGGATGATACCAATAGGCATCATCCTTAAAATAACATCGTTTATAATGGCAACATCATAAACAAACCAGCAGCGATCGCTGCCCCGATCATTGGACCGATGATTGGTACTAACGCATAGCCCCAATCGGAAGTCCCTTTGTTTTTGATTGGCAAGATTTGGTGAGCGATCCGTGGTCCTAAGTCCCGTGCCGGATTTATGGCATAGCCTGTTGGTCCACCAAGCGACAGCCCGATCGCTAAGATCAAGATCCCAACGACGATGGGATTTAATCCATCCGTAAAGGTATTGGCACCAAAAGCCAATAAGCCAAAGACTAAGACAAAGGTACCAATCACTTCAGTGATGGTATTCGATACTAAATTACGAACTGCAGGCCCTGTTGCAAAGGTACCTAAAATCGCGCCTTGGTCTTTTGTTTCATCCCATAATGGCAAGTAGTTGAGCCAAACGAGGATCGCCCCTACGATCGCACCAGCAATTTGTGCCAGCATAAACGGTACAGCCAAGCTCCAAGAAAAATTCCCCGTCATCGCCATGCCTAATGTAACGGCTGGATTCAAGTGAGCAGGTCCCATGTACCCTGAAACGTAAACGGCAATCGTTACCGCTGTCGCCCAGCCCATTGCGATCACGATCCAGCCAGAGGCTTCTGCTTTACTCTTTTTCAGATTGACAGCCGCACACACACCATCCCCTAACAAAACCAAAATAGCCGTTCCTAGAAACTCACTAAAGATCTGGGTTGTTTCATTCATCTTTTTTTCCTCCTTTTAAGGCTGTTAAATCTGATTCTGCGATCACTTGGTTCAATTCTGCTACATGGGCTGCTTTTTCTTCCTCGCTCCAGCCAAAGAAGTCGGTCATAGCTGCAACGACACCGGCTTTGACTTCATCTAAGGTGTCTCGCATAAATAGGATATGGTTGGTCCGACGCAATAGATAATCGACAGGCGTCAGAACCATTTCTTCATGCAAGGAATAGTTCAAGGCCGTACTTTCTTTTTCATCTAAGCCCTCAAACTTCGTCTTGTAGTTCAACACTTGGGGAAGATTCGACCCATAAAGATGAGCCAAATACGTCGCAGCTGCTTCATCGAATCCAGCGGCTTGCGCTTGGTCAGCCAGCTTCGCTAATTCTTCCTCTACATTGGCTGCATCAAGCTCACCACCAGAAACTGGGTACGTGGTTGAATCCACCAACTCGAAGGATGCACCGCTTTCTTGGAGCAATTCATTGATCCGTTTGACTGCTCCTTCCGCCATCAAGCGATAATCGGTGATTTTTCCCCCTGCCAACGTCAATAGTCCGTCTTTTGAGCGTTCCAAACTGCTGCCGCGAGAAACTTGCGATGGATCCACTTTGCTGGCTTCTACTCGTTCTTGTGCTTGTTTTACGGATTTTTCTACGACTGGTCGCTGCCGCTCATCTTCAAGATACTCTTTGACGCTTTCAACGATCTGCTCAAAGCTTTCATCCGATAGTTTGCCTTTACCGCCGCCATTGTAATCAGACCCGCCATTATTCACAATCAACGGACGCAATCCTGCCCAGCTCGCTTCGATATCATCAAGGGTGATCTGAGCGTGAGGGAAGCGTTCATTCACGATGGTCAATAGATAATCAACATCTTCTTGCGTGACCGTTGGATGGGCGAAATCGCCTGTATAATCCGTATCGGTTGTGCCAAAATAGGTCTTATTTTCTCTTGGTACCACGAAAACCATCCGACCATCATTTTTCCCAGTATCAAAATAGGTTGGTTGCGGCACTTTTAGTTTTTCCCGATCGACCACTAAATGGACACCTTTCGTCGGACGCATTTGTGGCGGCAACTCATCATTCTTGTCTAATTGACGAACGATGTCTGACCAAGGGCCTGTCGTGTTGATCACGACTTTGGCGTGAACCTCAAAGCGCTCGTTTGTCAGTTGATCCTCCACTTCTACCCCATTGATGATGCCTTGCTCATCATGTAAGATGCCGACGACTTTGGCTTTACTGATCATTGCTGCCCCATCGGCTTGTGCTCGTTTGATGTTTTCGATCACCAAGCGGGCATCGTTGTTGCGAAAATCAAGATAGACACCGCCACCGACTAAGTTTTCCGCCTGCAGCTGAGGTTCGCGTTCTAAGACCTCTTCTTTCGTCAGCAGATAATTTTCGTATTTACTGCCTGTCACATTCGCTAAGCGATCATAAAGATCCATCGCCACTTTGACAGAAAACAAGGAGAAGGTTGCCCCTGGTTCATCATAGATTGGCAAAAGCATTGGATCTGGTTTCGGGATATGCGGAGCAATTTGCTGCACGATCGCGCGCTCCCGCACGGTGTCAGCGACCACTTCCACGTCAAAGGTTTTCAAATAGCGAATACCGCCATGAACGAGTTTGGTGGACCGCGAAGACGTTCCTTCGGCAAAATCCTGCATTTCCAAAAGCACCGTCTTCATCCCAGCGGCTGCGGTTTGAACAGCAACCCCCGCGCCAGTGATCCCACCACCGATGATCAATACATCATAGGTGGTCTTTGCCGCTTCTTGAATGGTTTGCTTCCGCTCTTTATGTGAAAAGGTCATGGCTTACTCGCCTTCTTTCTTCGCTTTGAATTTGAAGGTCTGAGTAGCTGCCACCGCTTGTTTCCAGCCTTCGTACAAATTGTCTCTTTCTTCTGCTGGCATTTCTGGTGTAAACATTTGCCCTTCTTCTGCCATTGATTTCAATTCATCCAAGTCTTTCCAGAAGCCAACCGCTAGCCCTGCCAAGTAAGCTGCACCTAATGCGGTTGTTTCCAGATTCGCAGCTCGTTGCACGTCAATGTCTAAAATGTCCGCTTGGAACTGCATCAATAGATCGTTTTTGGCTGCACCGCCATCGACTTTCAGCAATGGGATATCGATGCCAGAATCTTTTTTCATCGTGTCGATGACATCTTTTGATTGATACGCAACAGCTTGCAATGTTGCCCGAACAAAATCTTCCTTCGTCGTCCCACGAGTCAAGCCAAAGACGGCTCCTCTTGCATCTGAATCCCAATAAGGTGCACCCAATCCAGTAAAGGCAGGCACCACATACACTTCATTATCGCCTTTTGCTTTGGCAGCTATTTCTTCTGATTGTGGAGAAGACTCGATCATTCGTAGACCGTCCCGCAGCCATTGGATCGCTGATCCAGCAACGAAGATACTTCCTTCTAAGGCATAATAGACTTTGCCGTTGATGCCATACCCGATGGTCGTCAGTAGGTCATTGTCAGACAATTGTGGTTCTTCACCCGTATTCATGACGATAAATGCCCCAGTGCCGTAAGTATTTTTGATCATGCCTTTTTCAAAGGCCATTTGTCCAAAGAGGGCGGCTTGTTGGTCCCCAGCCATTCCAGCGATTGGTACTTCACTGCCGTAAAAATGGTAGCTGCGGGTGTGACCATAGACTTCTGAGTTGCTTTTGACTTCTGGCAACATCGAGCTTGGAATGTTCAAAAGATCCAAGATTTCTTGATCCCACTCTAATTTATGAATGTTGTAAAGCATCGTCCGACTAGCATTGGAGTAATCGGTGACATGGACTTGCCCATCTGTCAGTTTCCACACAAGCCATGAATCGATCGTTCCGAAAAGTAGCTCGCCATTATCCGCCTTTTCTTGTGCCCCTTCGATATTGTCTAAAAGCCAGCGCACCTTGGTCGCTGAGAAATACGCATCAATGACTAACCCAGTTTTTTCATGAATCATCTCTGTATGGCCATCTGCTTTTAATTGGTCAGCGATCGGTGAAGATTGGCGGGATTGCCAAACGATTGCATTTGCGATCGGCTGGCCTGTCGTTTTGTCCCAAACCACTGTCGTTTCACGCTGGTTAGTGATCCCGATGCCGGCGATTGCTTCTGGTCGGATACCTGATTCAATAAATGCCCCTGCGATGACTGATTGGACAGAGTTCCAAATTTCATTGGCGTTGTGTTCTACCCAACCCGATTTTGGAAAGTATTGCGGAAACTCTTTTTGTGAACTGCCGATTTTTTTCCCGTTACGATCAAAAATAATTGCTCTTGAACTAGTGGTTCCTTGGTCGATCGCCATTACATAATTTTTTTCTGCCATTTGATTCGCTCCCTTTAGTTTTTTATACGCTCTTCTTGTTAGCGCTTTCTGACTTGCTTTTATTTTAGCCGAACTTTCGCTATGTGGTTCGTCAATTTTTTTTCAAATTTCTAAGAAATTGACGAAATCCACTATTGAAAGCGTTCGCGGATCATTTTTTTGATCGTTTCCCGATCATAAGCGGTACCTAGTTCACTGATTCGATAAGTCGGTGTTTTCGTATCGATAGCATAATTTGCCAAGATTAAGTCATATTCTTGTTCCGGGCGATAGCGTTCCACGACTACGCCATTCAAATTTTTGAGATACAGCAGCCACATATAGTAGAGGGCTTCTTTAAACAGTTCATCCATTTTCAAAGCGATCCCGACGCGAAACTCCCGATTGATTTGATAATCGATGATCGTGATCACGCTCAAGTATTTGACCATCGTCATCATCAACAAACTATTTTTATCAGATGGCTTGATATCAAGCTCTGCTAAAGCCTTATCCAATAGTTCGTGACTGATTTGCTGGATGTTACGACTGGATAGCTGCGCTTCTAACTGCCAAATATTTTCTCGATCAAAAACCTCCACATCCCCTTTGAAAAAATACACGCGGCTGTGGATCTGCAGCAGGTGACCATAACAAGTGGCTTCGATTTCACGGGGAACAAACGATGGGCGGTAGAGATGCAAAATATGTTCCAAAATCAAGGTATCCGTCAAGGCAGTTGGCGTAAACCGAGAACGCTGCAGCATATACACTTGCAGATCGTGTTCGGATAACACCGAGAACGACAGTAAAAAGACAAAGTGCAGCATCGCCTCCTCTTCTCTGACTTCTAATGCATAATGGCCAAACCCACGAAATACCAACTCCCGTAATTGCTGAAACAAAGGATCTTTCGTGTAGGGTACCATTTTCTCCCGTAAGACTTGAAAGGATTGAGTAGCAATTTTCAGTCGCGCCTTCATGATCCTCAGCCATAGGGACAAGCGCTGTTGGGCTTCTTTCGTGAAGGTCATGTTCAGACCTCGTGTGATCAGACCGACGTATTTTTCATCGATCGGCAGCGGCTGACTGTCGAAAGAATGGACATACCAAAAGAGTTCAAAATAGAAATAACGAATTTGCGTTTCTTCCCCAATCAGCTTTCCTTGCCAGATCTCTAACTCGAATTCTGCTAGCAAGCCATTTAGCTCTTTGATTTTGCGAAACAAGGATGACTCGCTGACCGCTAATTTTTGTGCCAGCTGGACAGTGGTCACCTCTTGATGCTGCAAAAGATGCTCGAGGATTTGAAATTTCAATGCTGAACGATAAAACGCCCATTCGATTTGATTAAGGGAAAAAGTGGGACTCATTTCAAAGACCAGGACACCTTTTCGATAATACAACTGACACTGCTCTTGGTAGTGAGCCAGCTCATCTTGCAACTCCTCCACATATTTTTCCAAGGAAGGCTTACTGATGCCAAGATAGCTCGCCAGCTCGTGCAGCTCCATTTTTCCGCCCACCAGTAAAAGCTTTTTGAGCAGCTGCAATTGCTTTGCTTCTTTTTTTTCTAATAACTGATCAAGTCTCATCGGCATCACTTCCCGACCATAGAAAAGTTTCGTCGATTACATTAGTGAACCGTGGATGGAAGAAAAAGTCTTTTTGGGTCAACTCCTCCATCGTTGCCTGCTGCTCGATCGCAAACGCTAGTAAATTGATTTTTTCCAAAATATTGGCTTTTGATAAAAGCTGCGCACCAACGATTCGGCCGCTGGCTTGTTCGATCATCACTTTTCCATGAACCTGCGTTGGATCAAACAAGGAACTGGCGGCAGTAAACGCATGACAGACGATCGGAGATTCGAAGAAAAACCGATCCGACTCGGTCAAGCCGGTGCTTGCTAAGTACCACCCAAACAGTTGCGTACCGACTGTCCGCAATCCGCCACGAAACGGGGTGGTTTTGCTTGCCAGATTACGAGCTGCTGCGATTCCTGAGCGAACAGCATTGTTGACTAAGGGCATATAGACCGTGTCTTTCGTAATAGCATTTGGAATTTGGATCAAATCGCCGACCGCAAAAATATCCGTGGCAGAAGTTTCCAAGTAGGCATCTGTCCAGATGGTTTGATCACTGTGTAATTCAAAGACCGCAAATGCCTCTGGCAAGCGAGGATGAACGTTGACTGTCGTCAATACCAGATCGCTTTCATAGCCTTGATCGGCGGTTTCGATCCGAAAGCCTGTTTCCGTTTTAACGACTGCCAAAGTTGGCTTGGACCAATGCAGCTGCAAGTTGGGGATTTTTTCGATCTCCGTTAAAAAGGGCTGCAAAAAATCGTGATCAAAGTACTTGAATAAAGGATATGACATTGATTCGATCACACTGACTTTTTTTCCGATCGCAGTCAAGGTATTCGCCGCTTCCATCCCCGCTTGACCAGCACCTACGATGGTAATCGACTCTGCTTGGGGCAATTGCTGCAAGAAATGCTTGGCTGCCTCATATTCCTTGTAGGTCAGTAGTGCTTCTTCTGGTTGTGGCAAAACAGTGGAATCTTGACTGGAGCCTGCTGCCAAGACGAGTCGATCATAACTTAGTTCTCGCTTATCCGTTCGAATCCGATGATCCGAAGGAAAAATCTCCAGAAGCGTTTCTTCTAAGGCAACGTCGATCGTTTCTGCCTCCAGCTGCTCCTTCGTACAAAAGAATGCTTCTTCCAGCGATGCGATCCTGCCTTCGATCAGCAATAACAAACCGCTTGGAACAAACCCAAGATGGGCTTTTTTTTCTATCAATAAAATCTCTGCGTCAGGGTATAATCGGCGTGCTTCACGGGCGCAACTGACACCCCCAAAGGACCCGCCTACGATAATGATTTTCATTGGATCACCTCTCTCCCTTAGCTTAAATGAAACGCTCTCATTTGACGAGTAAAAAGCTATCAGGCTGACTATTTTTTTGTTAACTGCGGTAAAATAAATGAGACCTATGCTACACTATACGCAAAGGAGTGTTCAAATGGTTTTCTTTTATCAATTCATGCTGGGATTGTTTGCCAGTACATTCGTTGCAGCGGCAGCATTCGTCTTTCAGTGGCTGACTGTTTCTGGCGCACTGGCTGCGATTCTTTGCGGCACACTGGTCATTGGCTTTGGTCCGTGGTACAGCATCTTTTTGATTGGCTTTTTCTTTGCCAGCTCTGGCATCATTGGACTTTTAAAGAAAATGCGCAGTCAGCCAGAGTTAGCTGTGCTTGCCAAAGGTGCTCGCCGTGATGCAAAACAAGTCTTTGCGAACATTGCACCAAGCATCTTTGCTCTACTGCTTGCCTTTTGGACGAAAGAACCGCTATTCCTTTGGGGATTTGTGGCGGGAATCGCTAGCTGTACGGCTGACACTTGGGGCTCAGAAATAGGCGTGCTGAGTCCAAGTCCACCGCGTCACTTACTAACGGGAAAAAAATTACCACCGGGACTTTCCGGCGGTGTCAGTTGGTTGGGTACTGCCGCTTCTCTAGCAGGGAGTCTCGCCATCACCGGTTTATTCGCAGCAGCCTTATGGTTGAACGGCAAGCCGTTCTCCTTTGATCTCTGGTTGACCTTGACTGCCTTAGGCTTTTGCGGTAGTCTTTTGGACAGCTTACTGGGCGCAACGATTCAGGTGCGCTATCAATGCCCTGTCTGTCACCAATGCACCGAAAAAAAAGTCCACCACGACGTTGCCACCAAACAAGTCGGCGGTCTTTCCTTTGTAACGAATGAAGGGGTCAATTTGCTGACTTCAATAGTGATCGTTATTGTATCGGTCTTGCTAACTGGCTATTTTTTCAAGTAATCAGGCAATCCACTGCGATGACAGTTCCTTCATACAAAAAACCTTCGAGAGCTACACATTTGTGTTTCTCTTGAAGGTTTTTATTTGACTAGTGAAAGAATGATACGGGTGCTCACTCCATAAGGAGCCTGATTAAGATGCAGGCGAATGATTCGTCACTTTATAATAAGCAAAATCAGCATAGGATTGATGTTGATGTGCATCCACGGCACCAATAAAATTAAACAATCCTGTGAAGCCACCTATTTCTCCAGGCATTCCATTGACTCCTTCATCAGATAAGTAAGCCACTGACAGATCTTGGAGCAAAACTTGCCAAGTCTCTTGTTCCTCTAATCGATAGTAGACGTTTGCGATCCCGTGATCGTATCCAATTTTCAGCTGAATATTTCCTTCGGGAACGACGACGCGCGTATTTACATATTCGATCCTTTGTCCTAATTTTGCTTGTAAGAGAGTCAAATAAGGACATCGCTTTTCTTCTGAATAGGTAACATGAGCATATAACCAATTGTTTGAATCATAATAAAGCCCAAGTCCTGCTGTTTGTGAATAATGGTTCGGTTGAAACTCCAACAAGGTCTCCACCTCATAGGTAAAAGAGGTTGCTCGTGTTGCCATGATGGCAGGATTCATCTGTGAAAACAAGGAATTGCCCCCATAGATCCGTAAGAACCCCTGCCGCTTTTGCGTACTGACCCATGACTTATGCTGTTGGCGATACGGTGTCATAAATTCTAACAGATACTGCGGCTCTTGAAATGAATCAAATAAATCAGTGTTTGGTTCATTGTCAATTGGAACACCAGCTAATCCTTTAAAAGTCATTTTTGCCAAATTGCTTCCATCTTCCATTTCCAACCAATTGTCCTCGGTCCAGTGCATCCTTTGAATAGAAGCTTCTCTTCCAAGAGGATTCAACAGCTGCCCCTCTAAGGGTCTTGCCATTAAATGAGCCATGAACCATTCATCAGTATGGGTATGGACGAGCGAACCATGTCCTGCTTTTTGCATCACTGAATGAGGATTGACCATTTCAAAATGCCCAGCATCAGGGTCCCCCAAAGAAAACAGATGCCTTGGAGAAGAAGTAAGGATCGGTTCGCCTGAAGGATGCGCTTCATAAGGGCCAAAAATAGTTTCTGCGCGACCGACTTCCACACCATGAGCATAGCCCGTGCCTCCAGATGCCAGCAATAAAAAGTACGCCCCTTGATGCTTGTAGATTTGGGGTGCTTCCGCACACCCTCTGGTGGTGAACCCTTGCGTTACGCGATGCCAAGGGGACAGTAATTTACCTGAAGGCAAGTCGATCTCTGCAAGAACAATATGTCCTGGCGCTTGATAACCTTCTCTTGTTTCCCATTCCAAAATCGTTAAATAATGCCGCCCATCCTCGTCATGAAACAGCGCTGGATCAAAGCCAATTGAGGTAAAATAAATCGGTTCTGACCATGGTCCTCGGATGTCAGTCGCCCAAATGGCATAGGAATCAGCATTAAATTCACGTCCTGCCATGTTGACCATATGTGAATACGCCAGCCAAAATCGTTTTGTTTGTGGATCATAAGATAAATGCGGTGCCCAAATACCAGCTGGTGTATTGGTTCCACGTAAATTCACTTCTTCATTGTTCAAGGCATAGCCAACAAGTTGCCAATTCGCAAGATCCTTTGATTCGAAAAGTTGAATCGCAGGTGTCCAATGGAAGGTTGAAGTTGCGATATAATAACGCTCATCCACACAAATGATAGAGGGATCAGGCGCCATTCCAGGAATAACTGGATTTTTGATGATTGTCATAAGCTTCCTTCCTATTCTTAACTTTTTATTCGTTTTGCAACCAAACGACAGTTTTTTTATCATCGTTTGCAGGCGAAGGCGATAAATTGAAACCGTTTTATTTGGTTGCTACATTTATCTTACGAAACTTTTAGGGTAGAATGAATATCAAAAAAAAGCCAATACTTACCATTTTTCATTTTTAAGGAGGTCGTTCTGAATGAACCCAACACCTAAATGGCTAGAACAGCTGGTCAAATTACCCGATATCGATATCAATTTAAAAACCTTTGGTGGACACAAGCAACGTGTTTCCCAAGGATGGTGTGCACCACAAGAGACCCACTTTGCTTTTGAGATCATGATGATCATTGATGGAGAGCAGCGAACAATTTTTGAAGGCAGGCAGTTTGATTTTGTGGCAAATGATGTGATCCTGATACCGCCTGGTACCGCTCATGAAAATACTTGTCTCGTAGCAGAAGGTTTAGAGTATTTTTGTATGCATTTCGATCTTGATGATCCTGAGATTCAGCAACAGTTGTTGATGTATTGTCCTTTACTATTAAAAAAGACGAATCCCGCCTACCAAGCGATCGTTGCGATCCTTCAGCAATACATTGCGTTTTTGGCAAGCGGATACTTTGGAATGAAAGAAAAAATCGCCATTGAGATCTTACTGTTAGAACTGATGCGTGCCTTACTAGACTATGTCGAAGATGAAAAAAATCAGTTAGCGCATACAGATAACACTTCCCTTGTTTTAGCAAAAGCGATCGCTGAAGCGATCCAACAAAATTTTCGTACGTACACACAAAGCCCAACGGAAGAAAACAAAGCCTTGCTTTCCATGAGTTATACAGCTAATTCATTGAACATTAGTAATAGTACGATGCTGACGGTTTTCAAAAAAGTTTATGCTAGTAGTCCAAAACAGTACTTAGATCAATTACGTTTCAACCAGGCAAAATTCTATCTCCATCAACCCAAATTGACCATCGCCGAAATCGCTGAGATCATTGGCTATCAAAATGCCGCCCACTTTACGAGACAATTCAAAAAATGGGCAAATATATCGCCGAATAAATACCGTAAGCTCCAGTTAGAAGCAGCAAAATAAGTAATCGACAAATAATGATTCGAGAAAAGCGACTGCTACATCTTCCTCTGAGGATGCAAAAAAAGCTTTTTTTTCGCATAATAAATGAAAAATGGTAAATTTCCCCTTTTTTTTGATATTTCAAGTCCTGTCTGCATTCTTTATGATTAATACCAAGAAATCGTTTGCAGGAATAAAAACAGTTAGTTGCAAAAGAGCAAGATGAGTGGGTATTCTCAGCACACTTGCTTTGCACTACATTAAGGGGAATATGTATGATTTCAGAAAATTCAATGTCAATCAAAAGTCGGTTGCCGTTAAAAATCGGAATTTTGAGTCTTTCATTGGTCGTACAAGCTGCTGGTGCAGTAGCAGCAGCCGTACCTTTTATTATGAACGATTTTTCTGACCGAACCACCGCACAAGTCCAATCTATTTTGACACTGCCATCAATGGCAATCTTGATTTTCATTCTGCTAAGTTCATGGTTTATCAAAGCACTTGGCAAAAAGCGAACGGTCTGTTTAGGCTTGATGATCGCTTTAGTCGGTGGCATCTTACCGGCATTTACAATGAACTTTGGCTTGATTTTATTTGCCCGTATTTTGTTTGGCGCAGGTCTGGGACTCTTTAACTCAATGACCGTCTCCTTGATCGGCGACAACTTTACAGGTGCCGAGCAAAAAAATTTATTAGGTATTCAATCAGCCGTGATGACTTTAGGGAATAGCCTAGCGACGTTCGCTGCGGGCCTACTGTTAACGATCTCGTGGCAAGCTTCATTCTTAGTGTACTTGGTCATCTTACCGATTCTCTTTCTTTTTCTTTTCGGTTACCGCAACGTCAATGAAAAGCCCGTAAAAACAACGCAGCCATCAACCACCGCTACAAAAAGAAGAAAGCTGCCATTAAGCGTAACTTTAGGTATTTTGACTCTCTTTTTATTCTTCATTAGTTTGATGGTCGTCATTACTTCTTCTGCATTACTGATTCAAGAATTGGCGCTGACGAATCAAGGATTTCTTTCCACCGCATTAGCGATCGCCGGTATTTTTAGCAGCTTGGTCGCATTAGCTTTTGGTCAAATCACCAAATTATTAAAGCGCTTTACGCCAGTTGTCGTCATCAGTTTCGCAATGGTTGGTTTTTTCACGATAACCTTAGCACCTACGATGACCGTCTTTTTCATTGGTCTATTAGTGGTTTATCTTGCCAATCTTGTAGTTCCTTATGTATACAGTGTCATTCTTAGCGATGTAGATCCAGAAGCCAATAACTTAATTGTTTCTTTGGCAATGGTCGCTTGTAATCTTGGTGCTTTTTCCTCCCCCTATGTCATAAACTTTATCAGTCAACTACTTGGCATGACAACGGCAGTCATGCAAGTCAGAATCGCTGCCGGAATCATGGCTATCATTGCTCTGATTTTTCTATTTCTCGCTTTCAACAAAACGACCACACCTATTAGTAAGGAGGAACTATAAGATGGAACAAAAACTTAGAGGCGTCAACCTAGGCGGTTGGCTTGTATTAGAAAAATGGATGGCACCTAGTCTCTTTCAAGGAACACCTGCCGATGACGAGTATTATTTAGCCTATGATCTACCAGAAGCTGAATACCAAGCACGGTTGTTGATTCATCGTGAAACATTCATCACTGAAGCTGATTTCTTGCGCATTTCAGCAGCTGGCTTCAATACCGTTCGAATACCTGTCCCTTATTTTATTTTTGGTGATCGTGCCCCCTTCATTGGCTGTATCGACTATTTGGATAAAGCCTTCGCTTGGGCGAAGGCTTATGACCTAAAAATCTTGATCGATCTTCATACCGCACCCTTCAGCCAAAATGGTTTTGACAATGGTGGTCTCTCGGGTGTAGTCAGATGGGCACAAATGCCCGAAGAAGTGGCCTTCGAATTAACGGTCTTGGAACGTTTGGCGCAAAGATATGCAGATCACGAAGCATTGTGGGGCATTGAAGTATTAAACGAACCGATCACAGATGGTGAAGTATGGCACAGCATGAATCCCATGGATCGTTTTCCACCTCGTGATCTTGCGTTAGCAAAAGGTAGCGCCCCAATTTCTTTAGACTTTTTGAAAACTTTTTATCAAGATGCCTATCGAAGAATGCGCAACTATTTAAGCAATGACAAAGTGATCGTCTTTCATGACGGCTTCCAATTGCATGCTTGGAAAGAGTTTTTCGCCCAAAACGATTTTCACAATGTCATGCTAGATACGCACCAATACGTTATGATGGCAGAAATGGCTGGCACAGAGCAATCCTTGGAAGCCTATGTGTCTTTCATTGATGGCTTAGCCAAAGAGATCGCCACGGTTGCACAATATGTCGAGGTTTTTGTTGGAGAGTGGTCCTTGTTCAACTCCTATGCTGTTGGTACAGATACCAAAGGCGGCATCAATCCAACACAAGAAGAATTCAGCAGTAACCGTAGTTTGACAAAAAGTGAATTAGAAGAAGTTTATCAAACTTTGTGGCGTGCTTCAATTACAGCTTGGAACCAAGGAGCCGGACATATGTACTGGACCTATAAGTTATCCATCGATACGATCAATGAGCCTGCTTGGTATGGCTGGGATTCCTGGGATGCTAGTCGCGCTATGGCAAAAAACTGGATCGATCCACGTTTCTAAAACACAACAAAAAGCGAGATTGGAACGAAGCAAACGATACCTGTTTGCGTTACGTTTCAATCTCGCTTTTTTGTTGCTTTTAAGCAATATCCACTAAGCGGATCTTCGTGACATTTTTGTAGACAGACAATTCTTCGATCACTTCAGAAAAGCCTAGCCCTCGGGGGAGATCAATCGTATAAATGTTGGTATAAATGCGATAGTCTTCCATAAATTTGACATCAAAATTGACATCTTCGATCACGATATTTTTCTCTTGGAAGTACTCCGTCAAAAACTCTTTGGTCTCGGTGCGATGGATGTACTGGATCTCTAATTTTTTTGCTGTCGGTACGCGGACGATCCGCTTAACGATCGTCAATGCAAAGAAGATCCCGATAAAACTGCTTAATGCGATGGTGTAAAAGCCCATCCCGATGGCAATTCCTAAACCTGCGATCGCCCATAAGGAAGCAGCCGTCGTCAACCCCGTCACCGAGCGCTTCGTCACAATGATCGTTCCAGCGCCTAGAAAACCGACCCCGCTGACGACTTGTGCGATCAATCGTGCTTCGTCTGAACGAATCACGCCTGCTAAATCTGGATGATCCAGCGCATCTCGCATGGCACCTGTGGCGATCTCCACTTGGATCAATGCAATGACACAAGCTCCCATGCAAACCAAGATATGGGTTCTAAGACCAGCTGGTCGGCTTTTGTATTGCCGCTCGTACCCAATCGCTCCTCCCATGATCATTGCCAGCAGCAATCTCAGCGCTACTTCAGGAATGGATAAATGCATATCAACCATTTGCATCCCTCTTTTCTTCGTATTCTCTCTTTTAACTATAGCATCTCTGATGAAAAAAAGAAAAAAACAGCGCCGAATCAGTCAAATAAAAAAAGCCCCCTCAGAAAATAAGCAAGTAAGCTACAAACCATTGCTCGCAGCTGCGCTGGCGCTACTGCACAAGCGCAGGGGGAAGCTGCGAGGATGGCTCATTTTTCCTTCTGACTCATTTCTGAAAAGGGCTGATTTTGTTTTACAGGTTGCTGGCAGCAGCCTCATCGATGATCACGATCACATCATCATGCTTTTGTAAAACAGAAGCTGGTAATTCGTTGGTTACGGGTCCTTCAATCATTTTTTGGATCGCATCCGCTTTGACTTCGCCAAATGCCATCAAAATGATTTTTTTGCTTTGCATAATCGAACCGATCCCCATTGAAATTGCCGTCGTTGGGACGTCTTCGACTTTATCAAAGTAGCGTTTGTTGGCATTGATGGTTGATTCAGTCAAATCAACGACTGAGGTCGTTCCTTCAAAGGATGCACCAGGTTCGTTGAAGCCGATATGTCCGTTTTGTCCAATACCCAAGATTTGGATATCAACTGGGTGATCCGCAATCACGCTATCGTAGCGTTGGCATTCTGCTTCTAAGTCTTCCGCTTTGCCGTTTGGTACGAAGGTTTCTTTGAATGGTTTTTTATTGAATAAATGAGCATTCATGAAGTAGCGATAGCTTTGTTCGTCTTCGCCGCCTAGTCCTACGTATTCATCTAAGTTGACTGAAGTCATTTCTGAAAAATCAACTTCACTGGCAGTCATTTCTGCATAAAGGGTCTCTGGCGTGCTTCCTGTTGCTAAGCCTAGGACCTTGGCGCCATTTGCCATACCTTCTTGAATCAATTCAAAAGCTTTCTTTCCGCCTTGAGCAGCATCTTTAACGCGAATAATTTCCATGATCAGCGCTCCGTTTCTATTTGGTATAGTCCAATAATACCACAGGTTGTGTTTAATTACAATAATTAGTCTAGACCAGATGACGATTTTTTCTCGCCAATAAAAAAAGACGAGCTCTAAAATGCGCTCGTCTCTACTCGTATTCTACTTGTTTACCAATTTGTATAAACATCAATACCGCTATGACCGACACCTGTGTCATAGACTTTATAGGCACCTAAAGATGATTGACCAGTCGATCCTTTCGGTTGATTATCACTAGCAACAACGATGTACCCATCGGCATCACGGATGGTTCCGTCTGATGCTACATGGCGACCAGGGATATTCAATCCGCCTCCTGGCAAGACTTTTTGTGAGTAGTACGATTCTCTCACACCATTGAAATAGTTGATCCCATCCACTGGATTCAAGACACCAGAACCAGCACCAGGAACGCTTGAACGAGTTTGACTCACGTTAGCAGTCGCTGTAGACTCACTTTTTTCTGTGCTTTCTTTCGTACTTGTTTCTTTGTTTTCTACTGATTGGCCATCGTTAGAAACCAACAATGTTTCGCCATCAAAAATCATATTTGGATTTTCGATCGAATCATTTAAAGCTAAAAGGTCTTCGACCGTTGTTTGATAAGTAGCAGCGATCCCAGATAGAGTGTCTCCTGGTTTGACAACATGGGTTTGTTCTGCTGCTGAAACAACTGTTCCGCCAACGAATAAACCAAATCCTGCAACAACTGTAAATGCAAATTTTTTCAAATGAAAAAACCTCTCTTTTGATTATTTGTCCCGCTATCGGGCACAAGTAAGAGAATAACATTACAATATTGCAGGAAGGTTTCAGAAATATTTTTCATTATCACAATTGTTAAACAGAAAGTTACAGGATTTTTATTCAAAAATGCTAAACTTACAATATTGTTATCCCTTTCGATGAGTGCTTTTAGTGGCCACATGCTATAGTGATGCTAGTAATGGAAAGGAATGACACCCATGAAAAAACTACTATTAACGCTTGGCGTTTTGATTATTGTCGTAGCCGGCTATTTCGGCTACACGTACTATGCAACAACGTATCGCGGCATCACGGCTTATGCTATCACGCCCAACAAAGTCCCTGAAAAGACACAAACCTACAGCGATTCTGGTAAAAAAATCGATGGCTCTTTTACCTACAAATACACCTTTGAATTCGTAAAGAAAAACGGTGAAAAAGAACTCATGACCTATGACCTGACGGGCGAAAATGTAAAACCATTGGCTCCAAATACTTTAGTCAAAGCAGAAATCAGTAAGACCCGCATCATTTCTGGTCCCAATGAAATCCCTCAATCAGAAGTCCCAGCAAAAATACTATCTGAGCTAGAAACCTTTGATGAATAAGGACTTCTTACAAGAAACTTTCTACTTTTTAAGGTTCATTTTACTTTGACGGCCTATGCTAGCTTTATACCAAAACTATTTTTCTTCCTCTTACCAGTCCTCGCCCGACTGGTATTTTTTGATTTTCCCCAATGGTCAGGAGTTACGCTTCTTATAGACAGAACCGCTCTAGCTTCGCAATGGGTTTTTTCTCAAATTTTGATCAAGTAGCTATTGACGATCGGAAATAAATAAAACCAGAATCAATAGGATAAACGCTAGTTTCATCATAAAAAACCGCTAGATTGTTTATCTCTAGCGGCTTTTTTTGCGATTTTAATAGAGTTCCAAGTATTGTTCTCTTTCCCACTCGGAGACTGTTTGGCGGAAGGCTGCCCATTCTAATCGTTTTGCTTCGACAAAGTTGGCATAGATGTGTTTGCCTAAGGCATCGATCATCACTTGGTCTTTACGCAATGCTTTGATGGCATTGTGGATCGTTGATGGCAGATCTTCGATTTGTGCTTCTGCACGTTCTGTTTCGTTCATGATATAGATGTTGCGGTCGACAGCTGGTGGTGGTGTCAACTCACGTCTAACGCCATCAAGTCCTGCTTGTAATAAAACAGCCATTGCTAAGTATGGGTTAGCGGATGGGTCAACCGAACGCAATTCCAAACGCGTTGACAAGCCTCTTGATTCTGGCACCCGAATCAATGGTGAACGGTTGCGTCCTGACCATGCCACGTATACAGGCGCTTCGTAACCTGGCACTAAGCGTTTGTAAGAGTTGACGGTTGGGTTGCAGACAGCCGTGTAAGCACGGGCGTGTTCGATCAAACCGCCTAAGAAGTGATACGCTGTTTGGCTTAATTGCATTGGTCCTTCTTCATCAAAGAAGACATTTTCATCACCTTTGAACAAGGACATGTTGCAGTGCATGCCTGAACCGTTGATGCCGAATAATGGTTTTGGCATGAAGGTCGCATGCAAGCCGTGTTTACGAGCAATGGTTTTCACGACAAGCTTGAAGGTTTGGATGTTGTCACATGCTTCCACTGCATCCGCATATTTAAAGTCGATCTCGTGTTGCCCTGGTGCCACCTCATGGTGAGACGCTTCAACTTCAAAGCCAAGGCTTTCTAATTCTAATACGATATCGCGACGGCAGTTTTCCCCTAGATCGGTTGGGGCAAAATCGAAGTAGCCGCCTTTGTCGTTTAATTCAGTTGTGATTTCGCCTGCTTCATCTAATTTGAATAGGAAAAATTCGGGTTCTGGTCCAAGATTGAAAGAAGTAAAGCCAAGGGATTGCATGTCCGCTAATGCCCGTTTTAAGTTGCCGCGAGGGTCGCCTGCAAATGGGGTACCATCTGGATTGTAGATATCACAGATCAAACGAGCCACTTTGCCATGTTCACTTTCCCAAGGGAAGATCATCCAGGTCGACAAATCAGGATATAGATACATGTCACTTTCTTCAATACGGACAAATCCTTCAATAGAAGAACCGTCAAACATCATTTTGTTTTCCAGTACTTTATCTAATTGACTTACAGGTACTTCAACGTTCTTGTTCGTTCCTAAAATATCAGTAAACATCAAGCGTAAAAAGCGCACGTTCTCATCCTTTACGATTTGTTTGATGTCTTCGGCAGTTCTTTCAAATTTTGGCATAGTATCCCTTCCTTTTTCCCAATTCTTTTTTTATATCACAGCAACGATCTACTAATGTTCTACATTCGTGGACCTTTTTGCTGGTATGGCTGTTGTTGATTCAATCCACCTTGAGCCAAGAGTTCATCATAAAAAATTCGACGAACATCTTCATCGGTCAGCGGCGGTTTGTTCTTCGCTTCTTTTTCTTTGGCAACTTTCATTTCATAAACTCGTTTGATTCCCGCCATGTTCAGTCCATCGGAAAGATAGTCTTTGATCTCAAGCAAGGTATCAATATCATTCAGCGAATACATTCGTCGATTGCCATCGCTGCGTTCCGGGTGGATCAATTCTTGTTCTTCGTAATAACGAATTTGACGGGCGGTGAGATCGGTCAATTTCATGACTGTTCCGATAGGAAAGACTGACATTGAGCGCCGCAATTCTTTTTCCCGCATAACTTGGCTCCCCTCCGTTTCAATGATGCTGCGTAACTTTATGGAAACTATACCAATTCTTTTTTTGCGTGTCAACCCCTCATGTTATAAAAAGTGACATGAATGCAAATTTTTTTGATTTTTTCATTAGACCCTAGATTTGATCGCATGTTCAAGCAGTCCTTTTCTGGAAGAAATGGTGCTTTAGCCGAAAATGTTCGGGTTTTGCACTCGAAGGAAGCCAAACCACTTATACTTCCATAATTTTGTCACCACAAAAAAAACGGTGCATCGGCTGCACCGCTTCTGTTTATTCTTGTTCTTGCGCCATTCTGCGTAGTGGATAGGTATCCTCCAGCGCAAATCCTTTGATATGATAGGTCTGTGTTGCTTCATCGAAGGCATTGCTCAACACTAGCGACTCCCGTTTTAAACGATTCAGCGCATTGCCTTCATCGGCTTGCAACACCAGATGATAAGGCTGCATGATCTGCATCAATTCCATTTTGATCGCCTGAGTCAAGCGCTCTTTGCCTTTGGTACTCTTTGCTGAGATCAAGACATTGGGAAATAGTGTTGGGACAAACTGATCGGCGTCGATGCGATCCGCCTTATTGTAAACCGTCAACATCGGTAATTGGGTCAAAGAAAGTTCCTCCATTAATTTTAAGACCGTCTCCTCTTGCTGGACCCGTTCTTCGGAACTGGCATCGACGACATGTAGCAAGAAGTCCATGCTTTGACTTTCCTCCAGTGTGGAATGAAACGCATCGATCAATTGGGTCGGCAATTCTTGGATAAAACCAACCGTATCGGTAATGGTGACTTCGAATCCTTCTGGCATCCGCCAGCGTTTCGTCAAAGGATCGAGTGTCGCAAACAACTGGTCTTGCTCATACGTATCCGCACTGGTCAAAATGTTTAAAATAGTTGATTTTCCAGCATTGGTATAACCAATCAAGCCCATTTGAAAGACTTGGCTGTCTTTGCGCTTTTGGCGTGTTCGGTCTCGATGGGCTGCCACTTCCTTCAATTCCCGTTTGATGATGGTGATGCGGTTGCGGATGTGTCGACGATCGGTCTCCAGCTTGGTTTCCCCTGGCCCTCTCGTTCCGATTCCGCCCCCTAGCCGAGACATGTTCTTTCCTTGCCCTATCAAGCGTGGAAGCAAATAATCCAGCTGCGCCAATTCTACTTGCAGCTTTCCTTCTTTGGAACGGGCACGCATCGCAAAAATATCAAGGATCAGCTGAACGCGATCAATCACTGGCACTTCTAGCGCATCACCGATCAACTGGCTTTGCCTTGGTGTCAGTTCATGATTGAAGATCACTAGATCTGCTTCATGTGCTTCTGCCAACTGCTGCAATTCCGCAACTTTCCCCTTGCCGATCACGGTTTGTCGATCGACTTGCTGCCGTTTTTGCACCAGTGAAAAAACAACTTCACCATTGGCGGTTTTTGTTAAGCTTTTCAATTCTTTCATTGACGAATCAAAATGAAGATAGTTTTTCTCCGTTTCTACTCCGACAAGAATCACACGTTCTTGGCTCATCTTTTCTCCTCCAACCATTGGTCGATTTCTGTTTCAAGGGTACGTTGTTCTTCAGGTTGCCTCACTAAATCAATCCATCGGGGCTGCGCTCGGTTATTGAACCACGTCAGCTGCCGCTTGGCGTAGCGGCGTGAGTTTTGCTTGATTTGCTCAACGGTCTCCTCCAATGTGGCCTGCCCTTGAAAATAGGGCAAAAATTCCTTGTAGCCGATCCCTTTGGCGGCTTGCGTTTCTGGATACTGCAAAACAGCTTTTGCTTCTTCGATCAAGCCTTGATCCATCATCAAGTCCACCCGCTGATTGATTCGCTGGTATAACACTTCTCGCTCAGTGGTTAAACCGACCATGAAGAAATCGTACAAAGCTTGTGGTGTCTCTTTTGGTGCAGCGATACTTTCGCCAGTCGTTTCAAAAACCTCCAACGCACGAATCACTTTCCGCTCATTGTTGTAGTGGATCTTCGCTGCTGCCAAGGGATCGACCGCCTGCAGCTTTTGCCATAAAGCTTCTTTGCCGATGGCTGCTGCTTCTTGTTCGTAACGCTGACGAATCGTAGGGTCGCCTTCTTCTGCCCCTAAACGAAAGTCATACAAAAGCGCTTGGATGTATAACCCTGTTCCCCCTACAACGATCGGCAGCTTTCCTTGCTGCTGGATCGTCTCGATGGCTTCACGCCCCATTTGCTGGAAATCAGCGGCAGAGTATGCTTCCGTCATTGCACGAATATCGATCAAATGATGAGGAATCCCTGCCATTTCTTCCTTCGTCACTTTGGCGGTACCGATATCTAACTGACGGTAAATTTGCATGGAATCCCCGCTGATGATCTCCCCTTGGTATTTTTGGGCTAACTGGATACTCAAGGCGGTTTTGCCGACTGCGGTCGGTCCCACGATTACTAAGACTTTTTTCATCCTTTTGTTTCCTCGCGGACCTGCTGCACAATAGCCCGAGCTTTTTCTGGAAAATCGGTGATGATCCCCGTCAACCCCAGAGCCAAGCAGGTGCGAATCGCCGCTTCTTCGTTGACAGTCCACGGACGGATCGCGATCGGAAAATCAGTTAAGACCGTTGCTGTCTCTTGGACCCAGCGATAGGCAGGATGAATTCCTTCGATATACGGTCGGCTGAGCGCCAACGGTGGTTTGTCTTCCCCGCGTCCCATAATAAAATCAAGGGTCGCATCCGGTTCGATCGCATGCATCCGATCCAAGGTCTCGATATTGAAGGAACAATACCAATGAGTAAAGGGCCATTCTTGGCTATTCAATAAGTCGGATACTTTGGCTTCGATTCCTTCATACTCATAATGATCGGTTTTTAATTCGATCGTCAAAATGCCACGATAATTCTTCGCTGCAAGTAAATCCAACACTTCTTTTAGCGTGGGGACTTTGGCGGCTTGGAATTCCTCAGAAAACCAGCTGCCAGCATTGAGGTCTTTTAGTTCAGCAACCGTCAGGTCACAGATCCGACCTTTGCCGTTGGTCGTTCGATCAACCGTTTCATCATGCATGACGATCAAGCCGCCATCTTTTGATAGATGTACATCTAACTCAATGATATCAGCTTTGACCCGCACCGCTTCCGCAAATGCTGGTAGCGTGTTTTCAGGTCGGTTGCCGCTACTCCCGCGGTGGGCAACGATTTGTACCATCATTCTTTCACTCCATTCTCACTCTTTATTTTACCATGGAATCTCCTAGAACCAAAAAGCCTCTGTTTGTTTCGATCCTCTTAATGAATAATAACGCTTTGTTTCGGTCAAAGAAAAACACCCTTACTATGATCGCAGTAAGAGTGTGTGTGATCAGTTAAAAAAGCGCAACCGTCGATACTCTGGTTTGGTTGCCTTAACCAAGGAAAACGGCTGACCAGTAGAATCAAATCGTTTTTGAAAAATAGGTCAACGGTTCGCTCGTCATGTTTTTCATTTGGGTTTTACGCTCATTGACCATTTCGACTAATTGATCAAGGAAATTTTCCATAATGATCCGACCGCCTTTATAGGTATACCCACCGATTTTAACAGTTTCCTCCGGGGATAAAATCACCCGACGTGTCCCGATTTTTTTGAAAAATTCTTCCAAGAAAAAATTCGGTAGATAAAAACTGTTTTGCGCCGCAAAAGATTGTAGATAGGCAAAATCATCGATGGTGATATAACAGTCGTCAAAGGCATCAAAGCTGACATACTCATCCATCAGCATGACCCGTTTTTGTAGAATCTCACTGATTTTTTGATTCAATAAAACCAACGTTTCGATTTCTTTGACTTTATGCTCCAACAAACGGCGTTGTTTTTCTTTTTGCTCCTCATACCGAATGCGTAAATTAAAAATGATGGTTACTAACAATGCGCCCACTAAGACGCCGATCAAACCTGCTATTGCTACTGCCATTCTTCGATCCTTCCTCATTCCTTTTTTCATATTGTATCATATTTGAAAGTTTCGCAAAAAAGATAACGAACTTTTTATTTGACCTTTCTTGACCTAATCGGTATACTATCTCTTAGATATTGCGAAAACTTTATGCTAAACTATATCTATAACGATTTTTAGGAGGACTATCACTATGAATTTAATTCCTACAGTCATTGAACAATCATCTCGCGGTGAAAGAGCGTATGACATCTATTCTCGTCTATTAAAAGACCGGATCATTATGTTGAGTGGTCAAGTAACCGATGACTTAGCAAACTCGATCATTGCTCAGCTTTTATTCTTGGACGCGCAAGATTCTGAAAAAGACATCTACTTGTACATCAACTCGCCTGGCGGAAGCGTTACTGCTGGTCTAGCGATCTTTGATACCATGAACTTTATCAAAGCCGATGTTCAAACCATCGTTATGGGGATGGCTGCTTCTATGGGTTCATTCTTATTGACCGCTGGTGAAAAAGGCAAACGCTTTGCGTTACCAAATGCAGAGATCATGATCCACCAACCATTAGGTGGCGCCCAAGGTCAAGCAACTGAGATCGAAATTGCTGCCCGCCACATTTTGGCAACCCGCGAACGTCTGAACAAAATCTTGTCAGAACGTACCGGTCAACCAATCGAAGTGATTGAACGCGACACCGATCGTGACAACTTCATGACCGCACAAGAAGCCAAAGATTACGGCTTGATCGACGAGATCATGGAATCAAACAAATTGAAATAAGCTTGCATAAAAAAGGTGTACGAAGCAATTCGTACACCTTTTTGCGTCTTTTGGTTCGGCGTCAGACTTCACCATATTCGCCCTGTTGGTAAGCATACCCATTTTCCACGTAATGCGTGATGTTTGCCTGATTTTTGGCGATTTCTTCCTCTGTCAACGGGCGGATCACTCGTGCAGGACGACCAAACGCCAACACATTGGGCGGAATGACGGTTCCTTCCGTTACTAACGAACCAGCACCTAACAAACTATTTTCACCGATCACTGCATGATTCAAAACAATCGAGCTCATGCCGATCAGCGCCCCTTTTTTGATGGTACAGCCATGAAGCATACACTGATGCCCAACAGTCACATCGTCTTCCACGATCGTCGGGGCATCGTGATCAACATGAATGATCGTTCCATCTTGAATATTGGTACGCGCGCCGATTTCGATGCGATTGGCATCGCCTCGAATCACTGCTTGAAACCAGACCGTACTCTCTTTTCCTAGAGTCACGTTTCCTAGGATCGTCGCATTTTTTGCCACAAAACAAGGTGTTCCTTGCAACGAGGCTGGCGAAACTGTTTTGTGGGTTTCATTCCCTGATTGTTCTTTGTCCATCAACTTCTCCTTCCAATCCATAAACGGATCTGCGCTTTCTTTTTTCACTATAGCACCACCCTTGCGACAATGCAAAAAGAGCGCCAGTCTGACTGGACGCTCTTTTGGGCTTACTCGGCTTCTTCTGAAAATTGGCTTTGGTACAGTTGGCTATAAAAGCCGCCAGCTGCCAACAAGGTTTCGTGATTGCCTTTTTCAATGATCGACCCTTGATCCATCACTAAGATCAGATCTGCTTCACGAATCGTTGACAAACGATGGGCGATCACAAAGCTGGTACGACCTTCCATCACTTTATCCATTGCTTTTTGAATCAGCGCTTCTAAGCGGGTATCCACCGAACTGGTGGCTTCATCGAGAATCAAAATCTTCGGATCAGAGATGACTGCCCGAGCGATGGTCAACAATTGTTTTTGCCCCAAGGAGACATTGTCCCCTTCAGAGTTGATGATCATTTCGTAGCCGTCTGGCATCGTGCGAATGAAGTGATCGACGTTGGCGGTTTTCGCTGCATCAACGACTTCATAATCGGTGGCATCTAATTTCCCAAAACGAATGTTGTCGCCGATCGTGCCTTCGTACAACCATGCATCTTGTAAGACCATCCCAAATAGTGACCGAACATCGTGACGTTCCATTTTCTTCGTGTCGATGCCGTCGATCTTGATGGCCCCTTCATTGACATCATAAAAACGCATCAACAAATTGATCAAGGTGGTTTTCCCAGCACCTGTTGGTCCCACGATCGCCACGGTTTGTCCAGCTTTGACTTCAAAGTTCAAGTCTTTGATCAACGGTTTTTTCGGATCATAGGCAAAGCCGACATGTTCAAAGGTCACGTCGCCTCTGATTTGTTCTGGCAATTGGATATCCGTTTGATTGACTGGCTCTTCTTCCTCATCTAGGATTTCAAAGACCCGTTTTGCTGCTGCTGAGGCACTTTGCAACACGGAAGACAGCTGGGTAATGTTCCCCATTGGCTGACTGACTTGCCAAATGTATTGTATGAACGCTTGCAGCTGACCAACAACGATTACGCCGCTGATCACATAAAAGCTCCCCATGACTGCCATTGCGATATAGGTAAAGTACGCGGTCATTTGCACCAGCGGCATCATCAAGCCTGACACAAAGGCAGAACGAAAGCCGTAATAGCGCAACTGGTGGTTAACGTTTTTAAATCCTTCAAGTGTTTGCTTTTCCCGTCCATACACTTTCAACACACTGAATCCAGTCATGTTTTCTTGTACGTAGCCGTTCAGATCCCCTAACGCATTTTGCATGCCTTGGAAGTCTTTTTGCGACTTTTTGACGATCGTGCGAGAAATCAATAAGGAGGCTGGGATCATGATCAATGAAACCAATGCCATGTAGGTATTGATGTAAAACATCATGGAAACCGCCATAACGATTCCTAAGAAGGCATTGACGATCCCGATCAAGGCTTGCTGCATTGCACCGCTGACGGCATCCACGTCATTGGTCACCCGTGACAAGATATTCCCTTGTTGGTTGCGGTCGAAGTAAGAAACGGGCAAACGATTGATTTTTTCTTCAATATCTTGCCGCAAATCTCGCATCGCAGATTGGACAACGTTGGTAATCAGCAGCCCTGACATCAATTGTGAGAAACAGTAACCGACACCGACGACTGCGATCCAGATCAAGCAAAGGATCACGTAATCAAAATTAACGCCTTCGCCAGCGGCTATGTTGCGGCTGATCTCTGTCGTCGGTAATCCAGAAACATACGGCATTGCCGCATTGAAGCCGACGGTTGCAACAGTAAACAACAAGACTAGAATAAATTGTACTTTGTACGGTTTGATGTAAGCACCTAACCGTTTTAAAGAAGAGATTGCTTTCATTGTGCCAACTCCTCCTCTGATAATTGTGACGCCGCAATGTCGTAGTATACTGGACAAGTTTGCAGCAGTTCTTTGTGGGTGCCGATGCCAACCACATCGCCTTCGTTCAAGACGACGATCTTATCGGCATTCATGATCGTTCCTACTCGTTGAGCAACGATCAAAACGGTCGATTCTGTGGTTTCTTTTTTCAAGCGTGCCCGCAATTTTGCATCCGTTTGGTAATCCAATGCAGAAAAACTATCATCAAAAATATAGATCTCTGGTTGGCGGATCACCGCACGGGCAATCGCTAGGCGTTGTTTTTGTCCGCCAGAGAAGTTGGTTCCGCCTTCTGCCAAGTGAGCATCAAAGCCATCTGGTGTGCGAGAAATGAAATCTGCCGCTTGCGCAATCTCGGCTGCTCGTTCCAGCTCTGCTTGCGTGGCATCTTCTTTGCCATAGCGTAGGTTTTCTGCGATCGTCCCTGTAAATAGCAACGCTTTTTGAGGGATAAACCCGATCTTGTTGCGCAACGTCGTTAAGCTGTAATCCCGAACGTCAACACCATCCACCAAGACTTGGCCTTCACTGACGTCGTAAAAACGTGGGATCAATTGGATCAAGGTTGATTTTCCACTTCCAGTACTACCGATAAACGCCACGGTTTCCCCTGGTGAAGCGGTAAAGCTAACATTACGGATCACTGGACTTTGAGCATGTCCTGGATAAGCAAAGGTAACATTTTTGAATTCCAAGAAGCCTTTCGTCTTAGTTTCAGTCACTGGCTGTTCTGGCTCTTTGATTTCAGAAGTCGCATCTAACGCTTCTTGGATTCGACGAGCAGAAACCGCCGCTCGTGGATACATCGTAAAGACAGTCGCAAACAGCATGAAAGAAAACAGCGCATGGAAGATGTATTCGATAAATGCAATCAAGTCACCGACCTGCAGTTGCCCTTGATCGATTTGAATACTTCCCGTCCAAATAATCAAAATCATCACGATATTGAATAAGAAGAAAAAGCCTGGTTGTGCCGTTGCCATCAAGCGAAACAAGCTGCGAGAACTAGAAGCATAGGCTTGGTTGACTTTGCCAAAGCGTTTTTCTTCAAATTTTTCATTGACGAAGGCACGGATCACTCGTAAACCAGAGAGATTTTCCCGCAAGATGCCATTGATTTTATCTAGATTGGCTTGTTGTTTAGTGGATAAGGGTTCCGAGATTTTGGCAATGGCGATGACGGCCATCAGCAATATCGGCAATGCCCCCAAAACATACAACCCTAGTTGTGTACTTGTCCGCATGACCATGTACAAGCTGACCACAAACATCATGGGTGTCATTAAACCTGTCCGTAAGATGCTTTGCATAAACAGCATGATTTGATACGCATCATTGGTCACACGGGTGATCAATGATGAAACCCCGATTTTTTCATATTCGGTATGTGAATAGCCTTGGACTTTTTCAAAAAGATCGTCACGAATATCTGCCACAATGTTAGTGGTGATACGTGACGTGAAATAGCCTAACAAAATGTTCATCGTGATCCCCACAATGGTGATCGCGATCATCGCCGCACCCATTTTCCATATGTAGTCGCGATCACCAGCGGCGATCCCTTTGTCGATCATTCTTGCCAATAACGTCGGCAAACCTAATTCAATCAAAATAAAACCAAAAACACAGATGAAATTAAAAACCAGCAGTTTCTTGTTTCTCATCGTGTAGTGCCACATTAATTTCAAAAAATCCCCTCCTTTTTTACTTCATTACTTCTACTATAGCATAGGAATATTCTTATTGTAATGCACTTTCAACGAAAAAAAGCAAACTTCAGCGATAGTCCTTTCATTTTCTTTCAGTAAGCCTTTTCAAAATGACGTGTTTCTATACTTATTCGTTTTTCTGTGATAAACTAGGGATACTTGTAGTGGAACGACTTACAAACCCGGTGAATTTTTTATGACGACATTTGGAAAGCAAAGACGAGGCTTTCTCTTTTTTCTCACAACGATTGTCTGAAAAAAGCATGCAGCGGCTCTCGAAGCCTTCTTTTCAGGTCACTTTATTCGGACCTCGATTTTGTGATGCAGCGAATTCATCAACCAAATAGACTACTGCGAAAAGCAGATAAAGGAGAAAAGATATGATTTACAAAATTTATTACCAAGAAACAAAAGACCGCAACCCAAAGAGAGAACAAACCCACTCTTTGTACATTGAAGCAGACGATGCGGTGATCGCACGCCGTCTGGTTGAACAAAATACCCCATACAACATCGAGTTCGTTCAAGAACTAGATGAAAAACATTTAGCTTACGAAAAAGAAAACGCTGATTTCAAATTAGCGGAGTTTTAAGATGAAAGTTTCGCTGAAAAATAATGAGACTGGCGTATTCGGCGTCGGTGGACTTGGCGAAATCGGAAAAAACTGTTATGGGGTTCAATTCCAAGATGAGATCATCTTAATTGACGCGGGAATCAAATTCCCCGAAGATGAACTGCTTGGGATCGACTATGTCATTTCCGATTATAGCTACATCGTTCAAAATTTACCGAAAGTCAAAGGCTTGATCGTCACTCATGGTCACGAAGACCATATTGGCGGAATCCCTTACTTGTTGCGGGAAGCCAATATCCCGATCTATGCGGGACCCTTGGCACTTGCTTTGATCACCAACAAATTAGATGAGCATGGCTTATTGCGGGATGCGGAATTACACGAAATCAATGAAGATACGGTGATTCGTTTCCGTAAAACATCCATCAGCTTCTTTAGAACGACTCACAGTATCCCTGATGCTTTAGGTGTCGTTGTCAAAACGCCTTCTGGCAATATCGTCGCAACTGGCGATTTCAAGTTTGACTTTACGCCTGTGGGCGAACCAGCAAACTTGCACAAAATGGCAAAAATTGGTGAAGAAGGCGTCCTTTGCCTCCTTTCCGATAGTACCAATGCAGAAATTCCGACCTTTACCAAATCAGAAAAAACGATCGGCAGCTCGATCCAAAAGATTTTTGAAAAAATCGATGGTCGGATCATTTTTGCCAGCTTTGCCTCCAACATTTTCCGTCTCCAACAAGCTGCAGATGCGGCGGTTGCGACTGGACGTAAAATCGCCGTTTTTGGACGCAGTATGGAAAATGCGATCGTCAACGGACAGCGCCTTGGCTATATCAAGGTGCCAGATGGAACCTTTGTGGAATCTCATGAAATCAACCGTTTGCCTGCAAACGAAACCATGATCCTTTGTACGGGTTCTCAAGGAGAGCCGATGGCTGCTTTGAGTCGGATTGCCAACGGGACTCACCGTCAAATCCAAATTCACCCAGATGATACCGTGATTTTCTCAAGCTCACCGATCCCAGGAAATACCACGAGTGTCAATCAGCTGATCAACTTGCTGTTGGAAGCTGGCGCAAACGTGATCCATGGCAAATTGAACAACATCCATACTTCTGGTCACGGTGGCCAAGAAGAACAAAAACTGATGTTGCGTCTAATGAAGCCAAAATTCTTTATGCCTGTCCATGGGGAATTTCGGATGCTGAACATCCACACCCAGTTGGCACAAGATGTCGGTGTACCAAAAGAAAATTGTTTCATTATGGAAAATGGTGACATGTTGGCCTTAACAGCGGATACCGCTCGCTTGGCTGGTCATTTCAATGCCAATGATGTTTATGTCGACGGCAGCGGTATCGGTGATATCGGAAATGTCGTCCTACGAGATCGTCGCATTCTTTCAGAGGAAGGCCTCGTCTTAGCAGTCGCGACAGTCGATGTAGCGAAGAAAGAAGTCCTTGCTGGACCAGATATCCTTTCTCGTGGGTTTGTTTATATGCGGGAATCTGGCGAGATGATCAACGAAGCACAGCAGATCCTCTTCCGTGCATTGCGGGAAGTCTTGAACCAACCAGACCCAACAGAACACAAATTAAGAGAAGCGATGTCTTCGGCGTTACAGCCATTCCTATTTGAAAAAACCGAGCGTCATCCAATGATCCTTTCGATGATCATGACGCCGGACGATTTATAGTCTCACATGCGAGGGTAGTTCTCAGGTTACTGAGAACTACCCTTTTTCCTTTCCCTTATAAAAAGCAAAAAAAAAGACCATCGAAGCGATGGTCTTTTGGGGTTTTTGATTTCAAAGTGCTCTTACTGGCAGTTTGTTTGAAAGCTTACGCTTTGTTTACGTTAACTGCTTGAGGTCCACGATCAGAATCTTCCACGTCGAAAGTTACTGCTTGACCTTCTTCTAAAGTTTTGAATCCTTCACCTTGGATCGCTGAAAAGTGTACAAATACGTCTGTACCGTCTTCGCGAGAGATAAAACCAAACCCTTTTTCAGCATTGAACCATTTTACTGTACCTTGTTCCATTAAAAAAAACCTCCTCGTGCATAAGCACTTAATTGTGTGTAACATTGCCTTTGTGCGATAGAGGCCTAACGTGCGTTTCAACATCTATTCAGCAAACAAAATTACAATAATATTTTACACTTGCCCGTATTTTTTTGCAAGACAGACGATTAGACAATTCACCTTTATTTTTAATAATGTTCGCAAACTCGGCTTATTTTCACACGTCTTCCTGTTGCCACAGTCCCTCTTCTCGCAAACTGACATAGGCGTTGTCGCCAATGATCAAATGATCCAATATGTCGATCCCCATCAAGTCTCCGCACTTGATCAAGCGGCGTGTAAACAGCAGATCTGCCTCTGAGGCTTGGGGACTGCCGCTGGGATGGTTGTGGACGACGATCACTCGGGCGGCACTGTAGCGTACCGCCCAATGAAAAATCTCCCGTGGGTGAGCGATCGACTGATTCAACGATCCGATGAAGATCGTTTTTTTCTGAATGATCTCATTTTTCGTATTCAAATATAGCCCTAGTAAATGCTCTTGACGACAATCCTTCAACTCTTGGATCAACTGATGGGCGATCGCCATACTAGAGTTGACCTTACCGTACTTTGGTTGAGCGGAGCGCTGGATTCGCACACCTAATTCAACCATCGCTTTGATCTCGATGGCTTTGATTTGTCCGACGCCGCGAATTTCTTGTAATTCATCGATCGTCGCTTGCTTTAGTTCATACAATTCTTGAAAACGATTCAAGACACTGGCCGCTAATTCGAGGACATTCAGAGGACGTGAGCCAGTTCGCAGCAAAATGGCCAATAATTCTTGATTCGAAAGGGCATCCACTCCATATTCTACTAAACGCTCTCGGGGAAACGAGCTTTGGGGAATCACTGTTTCATTGATCATAAAAAAACTCCTTTGCGTCGGTCTAATAAAAGATACGCAAAGGAGAGAGTATTTCATGAATCAGGTGCGCAAAAAATCGCTGCTAGATCGAAAAGGCGGTTTCTAGAAAATCTGGGACATCCTCTAGTGATGGTAAGACTTTCAAGACTTTTTCTTCAATGATGGTCGTCGGCGCGATCAAATCGGGAATCATAATGACTGAGATCCCTGCCCCATGAGCAGCATGAATACCGTTAGCCGAATCTTCAAGGATCACCAATTCTTCTTTTGGTACCGCCAATAATGCGTGGGCTTTTTCAAAAATCTCAGGATCTGGTTTTGCCCGTGTGACATCATCAAAGCAGACGATCTCAGGAAATTCCGCCGTTAAGCCTGCTGCTTCCAGCAAGGTATCGATCACTTTGCGCTGGTTGCTAGACGCCAACACTCGGGGAATCTTTTTCTCATCAAGATAATGCAATAACTCGTGGATGCCCGGCTTCAATTCAGCCTCGCCCCGTTGGAACATTTCCAGCGTTTGCTGAAAAGCCGCTTGGATAAAGTCTTCGATCATTTGATGGCCAAAGGCTTCGTCGAACCGCTCATGGTAAGCTGCCCAGACTTCTTCATCCGAGACCCCCACATAAGCTAAATACAACTCTTTTGTATAGGGAATCCCCATTTGATCCGCCACGATTTGAGTAGCCTGGTAATAGAGCAGCTCCGTGTCAAAAATCAAGCCGTCCATATCGAAAATCACACCACGTAACTTAGCCATTTCTTCCTCCTATTGCCAACAACAATTCACGAACTTCTGAAACAAAATACAACGATCCTGTCACCAGCAGCAAATCTTCATTGGTCATTTTTTCTAATAATTCTGCCAAGCCAAACTGCCATAAAGAGACGGTTGAGATTCGTTTTTCATCGAGTTCCTGATAGCCGTCTGCTAAATGCAATGCTTTTGGGAAATCAAAGGTCGTTAAATAAATCTCGGCTTGCGGAATTGCCAGCAATTGCTGAAGCATCTCATTGACGTTTTTGGTTTCTAAGGCTGAGAACAGCACATGGATGCGATAGTCGCTGAACTCTTCTTTCATCGTATCCACCAAGCGAGCCATGGCATGCACGTTATGGGCGCCATCGATGATCACCAGTGGTTCACTGCTGATTCGTTCCATTCGGGCGGGCCAATAGGCTTTTCTTAGCCCATTGCGAATTTCTTTAGCTGAAAATGGCAGCTGCCGTAGGTCGCAATACAGACTGTACAATTGGATCGCAACACCGGCATTTTCTGGTTGATGGCGGCCTAACATCGGTGTTTTCAAGCCTTTGATTTTGCCATGCTCATTTTCAAAATCAAACAATTCGCCCCACTCTTCATCAGGGTGACGATAGGTCACACGGTACTCTTGCCCTGCATGATACGCAGGTGCCTGTGCTTCTGCAGCTTTCAAATCGATCACCGAAAGCGCACTTTCAACGATATTGCCAGTCACAAGTGGAATTTGTGGTTTAATGATCCCCGCCTTATGGGCTGCGATTTTTTCAATGGTATCGCCTAAAACATCCATATGATCCATGCCGATCGTCGTGATCGCCGTCAACATCGGGGAAATAACGTTGGTACTATCTAAAAGTCCCCCTAGGCCAACTTCCATTATCGCAACATCGACTTTTTTTTCTTCAAAATAGCCTAACGCCATGGCAGTAATGATCTCAAACTGAGTGATGCCCGTCAGGGTTTCATCACGATCGATTTCAGCAACCAGCGGCTGGATTTTCTCCACCCAAGCAACCAAATCCTCATCTGATATAAATTGTCCATTGATTTCGATCCGTTCATTGAACGCTTCAATGTGCGGGGAAGTAAAAGTCCCCACTTGCTGCCCAGCTTCTTCTAAAAGACTGCGCAAATAGCTGACGGTTGATCCTTTGCCATTCGTGCCGGCGATATGGATCATGGTTATGTTTTTTTCAGGATTGCCCATTCGTTTTAATAATGCTTCGACACGCATCAATCCGGGTCTTTGCCCAAATGCCAAACGCGAATGGATCCACGCTGTTGCTTCTTCGCTTGTCATCTCCTTCACCTCGCTCTTATTTTATCAAAAATCACACAGCTTTCCCAATTTCTTTCCTTTAAACGAGAAATTTGTTTGACGGTTTCTATCGATTACGCAAAAACAAGCATCTACAAGAGATGCTTGTTTGCAGACAGTCGACGCTTCCTATTGAATCGTGCGCAATTGCTCGATCCGTTCTTGGACTGCTTTTTGTTTTTCAAGATAATCGGCTTCTTTGCTGCGTTCTTGTGCTACGACTTCCTCTGGTGCATTGGCAACGAAGCGTTCATTTGCCAATTTGCCTTGTACCCGTTGAACTTCTTGGGTGAACTTCGCTAGTTCTTTCTCCAAACGCGCGATTTCTTCTTCAATGTTGATCAACCCAGCTAGCGGCAAGTAGATCGTCGCGCCTGATAGGATGGCTGACATCGCCAATTCAGGGGCTTGTAAGCTGTTAGATATTTCTAGTTCTTCTGGATTACAGAAGCGTTCGATATAGTTTTTGTTGGCGATCAAGAATTCTTCGATCTCAGGTTCATTTGCTTGGATCAGCAAAGTGATTGGTTTCGAAAGTGGTGTGTTTACTTCTGCACGGATGTTTCGAACCGAACGAATCAATTCTTTCAACACTTCCATCCCTTGCGCCGCTTTTTCATCGGTCCATTCTGGTGCCACTTGTGGATACTCAGCAACGACTAATGATTCCCCTGTATGCGGCAGTTTGCTCCAGATTTCTTCTGTAACAAATGGCATGATTGGGTGCAACAAGCGTAAAATTTGATCAAGAACATGGACTAAGATGCTCTTATTGACTTGTTTCGCTGCTTCATTGTCACCGTATAAGGTTTCTTTCGACATTTCAATGTACCAGTCACAGAAGTCATCCCAGATAAAGTTGTATAATTGACGACCCGCTTCCCCAAATTCGAAGCGTTCAAAAAGATCAGTGACTTTTTCAATCGTTTCATTCAAGCGCGTCAAGATCCAACGATCCGCCACTGATTTTTCACCAGAAAAATCAATGTCTTCGGCAGTCATTTCGCTGACATTCATCAAGACGAAACGGGAAGCATTCCAAATTTTATTGATGAAGTTCCAAGCGGCATCCATTTTTTCATAGCTGAAACGCACGTCTTGCCCCGGTGCAGAGCCATTTGATAAGAACCAACGCAATGCATCGGCACCGTATTGTTCAATGACTTCCATCGGATCGATCCCATTTCCAAGCGACTTACTCATTTTGCGACCTTGTTCATCACGGATCAATCCGTGGATCAAGACATTTTCAAATGGTCGTTTGCCAGTAAATTCCAAGCTTTGGAAAATCATACGGCTTACCCAGAAGAAAATGATGTCATAGCCGGTCACTAATGTATTCGTTGGGAAGTAGCGTTGGAAATCTTCATTGTTTTCATCTGGCCACCCCATTGTTGAAAACGGCCATAAAGCAGAACTAAACCAGGTATCCAATACGTCTGGATCTTGTTGCCAATTTTCGGCATCTGCTGGCGCTTCAAGTCCTACATACATTTCTCCCGTTTCTTTGTGGTACCAAGCTGGGATTTGATGGCCCCACCACAACTGACGAGAGATCACCCAGTCATGGACATTTTCCATCCAACGTAAGAATGTTTGGTTGAAACGTGGCGGATAAAAGTCCACCGCATCGTCGGTTTCTTGGTTGTCGATGGCTTGTTTTGCTAATGGCTCCATTTTTACGAACCATTGTGTCGATAAACGAGGTTCGACTACTACGCCTGTCCGTTCTGAGTGCCCTACACTATGAACCATTTTTTCGATTTTGATCAGACGACCTAACGCCTCTAAGTCTTTCACGATTTGCTTACGAGCAGCAAAACGATCCATGCCTGCGTAGGTACCTGCTAAGTCATTCATTGTTCCGTCATCATTCATGACATTGACCCGCGGAAGGTCATGGCGGTTACCGACCTCGAAGTCATTCGGGTCATGGGCAGGAGTGATTTTTACGACCCCTGTTCCAAATTCTTGGTCCACGTACTCATCTGCGATGATTGGGATCTCTTTATTGACCAAAGGCAAAATCACTTTTTTACCAATCAATGCTTGATAACGTTCATCTTCTGGATGAACCGCGACTGCTGTATCCCCCAGCATCGTTTCTGGACGAGTCGTTGCGATCTCCACCACACCGCTGCCATCTGCTAATTCGTAAGACATATGGTAAAAAGCACCTTCGATGTCTTTGTGGATCACTTCAATATCAGATAATGCCGTGCGGGCTTGCGGATCCCAGTTGATGATGTACTCGCCACGATAGATCAAGCCTTTTTCATATAGCGTCACGAAAACTTTACGGACCGCTTCGGATAATCCATCATCTAATGTGAACCGTTCACGGCTATAGTCTAGAGATAAACCTAGTTTCGCCCATTGTTCCCGAATGTGACCGGCATATTCTTCTTTCCAATCCCATACTTGTTCAACGAATTTTTCCCGACCAAGGTCATAGCGAGAAATCCCTTGTTCCCGCAGCTTTTCTTCTACTTTGGCTTGGGTAGCGATCCCGGCATGGTCCATACCTGGTAGCCATAAGGTGTCATACCCTTGCATCCGTTTTTGACGAATGATGATGTCTTGTAACGTGGTATCCCAGGCATGACCTAAGTGCAATTTTCCTGTTACGTTTGGCGGTGGAATCACGATAGAATAAGGTTTTGCTTCTTTGTTGCCGCTTGGTTTAAAACGGTCATGTTCTAACCAATCTTGGTAGCGCCCCGCTTCTACTTCTTGGGGATTGTACTTGGTGGATAGATTTTCAGTTTCTGTCATAGTTGGTCCTCCTAAAGTTACGTTTTTTAGACGTAATGGTTGGTGTGGTTTTTTTGTGCCTGTTGCTGGGTAAAGCGTGACAATGTTTGAATCGTTCAGGATTAGTGCCGTGGTAGAGATGATTATCAGCTGTTTGTTGACGCCTCGCTTATTGTTCGTAAAAAAACGTTGCTTACAGAGCTCAAGGCTCGCTTCCGTGATCCGCTATTGTGTCTTAGGGCTTTTGGCAAACGATCTCACTCGCTTCGTGGACCAGTTTTGATGACTTCTTGTACTGTTCATCATCTATTCTGTCTTGCTTCGCAAGCCAATCGCAGTGATTCCTAGTATGGTTACTACGCTCCCTATGGTCGCCTAGTACTGTTCATCATCTGCTCTGTCCCACTTTGTGGGCCACTCGCAGTGATTCACAGCAAAAAGCGCCCTAATGCCGAGGCATTAGGGCGCTGATACGCGGTACCACCTAAATTGCAGATTGCTCTGCCACTTTGACGTGAGGTAACGTTCACGACGCGCTTGATCTTACTGTGCGGCTTTGTCTGCAAGAAACAAACCGTGGTTCGGATCAAAGACCTTCAAGCTACCTTTTCAGTGTCTGGGGAAGTCTTGCACCGACCGACTTCTCTCTGACCGCCAGGGTCACTGATACTCCTCTTGAACATTGTCTTGCTATCATAGATTCTTGTTTCATCTTGCTACATTCTACAATGAACTTTTTTGAAAGTCAATCAGAGGTTTGCTTTCGCAGCGTCAATGGCTGCTTGATAATCCGGTTCGTGGGAGATCTCAGGCACGATCTCAACGTGTTGGATCACGCCTTCACGGTCTAAAACGAAAATTGCTCGGGCAAAATGACCGAAGTCTGGGATCATGATTTGATAGGCCTCACCGAAGGTATTCGCCGGATCATGAAGCATGATCATGTCAACTCCTTCTTGGCCGCACCATTGCGCTTGTTCTTCTTTTGTATTGTTAGAGATCGTGACAAAATGGATGTCATCCAATTGACTTGCCTCTTGGTTGAAACGCTTGGTCTGCAATGCACAGACGCGTGTCACGATATCGGGAACCACGCTGATGATCGTTGGTTTTCCTAAAAAATCTGTCAGTGTGTATTCCTTGTCCTCTAAACTTTTCAAGCGAAAATCAGCTGCTTTATCCCCTACTTTTGGTTGGTTGCCAGGCATCTCATAAACCATTTCTTTGTGTGTAACTTGCATAACATCTCTCCTATAGCATTTTCTCCCAGTATAAGAAAGATTGTCAAAAAACGAAAAGGATTTGCTCAGACTTTCGATTTTTGCGAGTAGGTCGTATCAAAAAAGATCAATGTTTGCAATTCTGTCGTCAAATCAATGTATTGGATATTGACGTCTTTTGGCACGATGACGGGATCAGGGGCAAAATTTAAAATCGCTGTGATCCCAGCATCCACGATCGCATCGATCGCCATTTGTGAATAACGACTAGGAACGGTCGAAATCGCTACGGTGATCCCTTTTTCTGCTACGACTTCAGCCAATTGATCCATTCCATAGACATAACGCCCACTAATGGTCTGACCAATCATTTCTGGATCATTGTCAAAAACCGCGACCACGGAAAGATTTTCATTTCTGCGAAAATTGTTGTTGGCTAACGCTTTTCCTAAATTTCCATAACCAATCAAGGCGATTTTTTTCTCTTCATTGGTTTCTAAGATATAGCTCAATACCTCAATCAGATAAGGAACATCATAGCCATAGCCACTTCTGCCCAATTCTCCTAGATGAGAAAAATCTCGGCGGATCGTGGCTGAAGGAACTTGCGTGATTTCTGCAAACTCTTTCGATTTGATTCGCTGAATACCAGAGGCATCCAGTAATTTTAAGTGTCGTAAATAAGCTGGCAAACGTTTTGCCGTCGCTTTCGGAAGTTTTTTATCTCTTAATGCTTCCATCCTGTCCACCCTCCTTGTTAAATGATTCACATATTGAGTGTAGCATGTTCCATTTTCAATAGCAAGAAAATATTCACAAACTCTCTCACTCGATGAAAAACGACCACAAATGTTCAAAAACAGTTGTGGTCGTAGCATTAAAATCGGGGTTTTATTATAAAAATTCAGCGAATTCCGTTGCTGCTTTTTCTTGATTTGCCGTGATTGCTTCCAGTTTCAACCCAGCCATCGCACGTTCCATCATCCCTTCGATATCGAGACGTTCTTCATATTGGTGGACCTTATCCAGTCTTGGGCGCGTCTTTGGTTGAGGAGGTGCAAAGATTGTGCAGCAATCCTCAAATGGCTGGACCGACAATTCAAAGGTATCAATGGCTTCAGCAACTTCAATGATTTCCAATTTGTCCATCGTTGCCACTGGGCGCACGATCGGCGTATTGGTTACTTCATTGATGGCGACCATGCTATGCAAAGTTTGTGAAGCCACTTGTCCTAATGATTCACCATTTAAGATGATCAAGCCATGACGAGCTTCCCGAATCGCATCCGTCAAACGCAACATCATCCGACGGGTGATGGTCATCCAATAGCCTTGTGGCACACGATTTTTGATTTCTTCTTGGATTTCTGTAAACGGAACTTCGATAAACTGGATGCTTCCCACATAAGGCGCAAGCTTCTTCGTTAAATCTTTGGCTTTTTGCAACGCTTGTTCACTCGTATAAGGAGGACTTGCGAAATGGACCGCTTCGATCTCAACGCCGCGTTTCATGGCAAAGTAGCCTGCGACTGGCGAATCAATACCGCCAGAAAGCATCAACATTCCCTTTCCACTGGTGCCCACTGGCAGCCCAGCGGCTCCTTGGATCGTTTCATAAGACAAATAAGCGCCATCGATCCGTATTTCTACACGCAAATTGATGTCTGGTTTTTTCATTTGGACTTTGATATCAGGAAAACGGTCGATCACCGCATTCCCTAAGGTCAAATTCAACTGGTTGCTATCTTGCACAAACGAATGATCACTGCGCTTGGCTGTGATTTTGAAGGTCTCAACGCCCGTATAGATCTCTGCCATGACGTCTTGAACGGCTTTCTTTAATACTTCGATATCTTTTTCGACCCGAATGCTGGGGGAAAAGTTTTGAATCCCAAAGACTTTTTGCAGCTTAGGAATGATCTCTTGGCTGTTTTCACCGTTCAATAGCAAGTGCATGCGATCTCGCTCGGCATGAACTTTGACATGGGGATAATCTGCTAAGGTACGTTTGACGTTTGAAGCTAATTGCATAATAAAACTACGACGATTTTTGCCCTTTGTTGACAGTTCGCCATAACGAACCATGATTTCTGAATAATTCACGAGAAAACTCCTTTGATTTGGATTGATTTTATAGTGGTCTGTCGTGCTTAATTGATTTTCGAAAATTTTTGGTACAACTGGTGGAAGACGATCAGAAACTGCTCGACTTCTGCCATTGTATTGCTCTCATCTAAACTGATACGAACAGCCGATGTTGCTAACTGTTCTGGAACGTGCATCGCATGAAGCGTACTGCTGGCCATCTTTTTACGGGAGGAACAAGCGCTCGTCGTCGAAAGATAGATCTGCTTTTCTTCAAAGGCATGGACTAAGACTTCTCCTCGGATCCCTTTTAATGAAAAACAAAGTATGTGCGGCGCAAACCCTTCTGTGCCAGAAAAAAGCGTGACTTTCTCGTACCCAGCCAGTGCTTCTTGCAAATAGCCTTTTAATAATTGAACATGGTTCGGCTTTTCAGCCTTTTGTTCTGTCGCTAAACGTAGGGCTTTTGCCATAGCAACGATTGCTGGTACGTTTTCGGTACCGCTGCGCTGGTTTTGCTCTTGCCCACCGCCGGTCATCAATGGCGCCAGCTTACGGCCTTGTTTCCAATAGATAAAGCCTGCGCCACGAGGTCCATGAAATTTATGCGCAGAGAACACGGCAAAATCGACCCGCTCATTGAACCATTGTTCTTGCGGCACCTTTGTGATGGCTTGGACGGCATCTACATGGAAATGGATCGTTGGATGGTCAGCTAGCACAGCTGCGATCTCATGGATCGGTTGGATCGACCCTACCTCATTATTGACCGCCATCACCGAAACCAAAATCGTTTCTTTGCGAATCAGGTTTGCTAATTCAGACACGTTGACAAAGCCTTGGGCGTCGACAGGCACAACACTGACCTCAAACCCTAACTCGGCTAATTGAGCCGCTGTTTCACTGACGGCAGGGTGTTCAATACTGGAAATAATGAGGTGATTCCCATAGGCTTTTTTCGCTAAAGCAGTCCCTTTGATGACCCAGTTGTCTCCTTCAGTCCCCCCACTGGTAAATGCGATCTCTTTGGAAGAAACGTTTAACAGATCGGCGATCTGCTGACGAGATTGCTGCAGCAGACGATTGGCTTGATTTCCTAAATCATGCAGGCTTGAGGGATTGCCGATAATTCGCTGACTGACTTGGACATATGTATTTAAAGCTTGTGGATAAATAGCGGTTGTTGCACTGTTGTCAAAATAGATCAATGATAGGACCCTTTCTCTAAAAAAATTCTTTCCCATTATAACTGCTCTTGAGCTGAGTTTCAAGGTGACTCGTCGGCTTTGGCTTTTTTTAAAGGAAACTTTTCCTTCCTTCGTAAGCGGTACTCATGCAGCGAGCCATTCTTTCCATGAAAAAAGCCAGTCAGTTTTTCACTGCTGGCTTTCGTATTATACTAAGTCGCGGTTATTGAAGTAGAAGTTTTCGATCCGTTTGAAGGCACCTGGTTCTACTCGTTCCAACGCTGTGCCGATTTCATCTAGCGCATCTTGATAGCGATATTCTTTACTGAACAAGTAAAGTGATTTGTCGATCGCTGCCTTGATATCTGGATGAGAATGACGATAGCGGTTGGCATATTGCATCATTTGCTCAGTCAATGCCGCAGCATCCACTAAGTCTTTTGTTTGTTCATCTAAAAGATCAAGATCTTCTTCACAGACAGAAACCAATTTATTGATTTCTTGCATGTTAATGCGAATCTTGTTCAATTCTTTGCCTAATTCTTCGACACGATCCGTTGCCACGAAGAAGAATTCTAAATACTCGCCTGGCAAACCAGGTAAGCGTTGTTTCTCAACAAACCGTTTCAAGTTGCGTAGACGGAATTCGAAGCTTTCCACTTTTTCTTGTGCAACTTTTTCGCCACGACGTAATTCCGCAAGAGAATCATCGATTTCAACTTGCTGGCTTTCCACATCATCCAAAATCTTGTAGGCATCTTTGTAGAAGCTTTGCACTTCTGAATAAGGAATCTCATGTTTTTCCAATTTCGGTAAGTACTCGTTGTTGCGGCGAGCCAATTCGTCCACTTCGGTTTGGAAGCCGCGGACGCGACCCAATTCATTATGATTCAAAGTATAGCTTTGCGCCGTATGATCCAACTCGATCAACAACTGACGGTTGTTCTTCGTTGCGTGGTCAATGTAGTCTTCGATGATCTGACGATTTTTCATGACATATTTCTTGGCATTGATCTCACGTTCCATCACCGTATACAAGGCATCGATATCACTTGCAGTATCACGGCTTGCCACTTCAACGGAAGCGACTTCTGTTTTCGCTAGATCGTTCATGGAGTTTTCAACCCGTTTTTTCACACGGTTGATTTCTTCTTGGAAGTTTGCTTCTGGGAACACATATTTTTGTTCTAATAATTTTTTATAACCTTCTTGGATTTCTTTCAACTGATCAGGGAAGGTACGATTTAATTCTTCGTACGCCGCTGGGATCCGTTTCATTAGGTCTTCCACTTCATAGGTGTGTTTTTCCGCTTGGTCTAACACTTCCCGTGCTTCCACAGGATCGCCTGAAGTATTTAAGGTAACAAATTGGGTGAACTCAATTTCAATGTTTTTGATTTGTTTTTGCAGCTCATTGTAAGCAGGACCGAATTCTTCGCCTTGATCCCGCAGCTTCTTCTTCAAGTCTTCGTAAACGTCCAGCGCTTTTTGAACTTCCAGTGAATTTCGTTCTTCACTTTCTCGTAATTCTTTCAAGCCTGCGCGAATCTCTTCCACTTGGCGTTCCATCTCGTCCATGGTCGCTTCGGCTTGGACGATCGCCCCTTTTGCTTTAAAAAAGCGGATGCGTTCGTTCAGCTCTTCCACTTCAAAGATTTGACTTTCAAGTTCAGCAAAAGATTTTGTGGAGATATCTGTCCATTGTTGGTTCCACTCACGGAAGGTGTTTTGACTTTGACCAACCAAGTGCATTCTTTTTACTTCATCGACTTCTTCGATCACCGGCAAGTCAAACAGATTTTCTTTGCGTTTTTCCAAGTCATTCAGCTTTTCTTGGTTTTTCTTCCGCATGAAAAAGCCAATTGCATACAAGACCGCTGCGATGATGATGATGGCAATGACAATTCCAAAGATGATATTAGTTCCCATTTTGTGGTTCCTCCAATTTTCAAATATACATGTTTCGTCTAAAACCTGCTGATCAGCAGATTGATTGATAAGTTCGTTGAGTATAAAAAGGACAGATAGTCCCTTTATAAAAAAGCATCTACGCTAGATTATAGCATAAAGAAAAAAATCAAGCATTAGATTGAGGCAAAAAAGATCGACTTTTTTCGCATCGTATAAAATAAATCACGGCTTTTCCAGCGATAATGAAAACAAATCGTGAAATTTACATCAACAAGTGACTTTTTTTCTGATTTTTCCGATTTTTTTCAAGAAACCGCTTGATTTCTCCCTATTGAAACTGTACTCTAGTAAAAAGCTTGAACAGGAGTAATGTCAAATGAAAGTAGCAAAATTCGGAGGCAGTTCCCTTGCCTCAGCCGAACAAGTCGAAAAAGTTGTTGCGATAATTGAAAGTGATCCTAAAAGACGGTTTGTTGTTGTTTCAGCGCCTGGTAAGCGTTCCAGCGACGATCAGAAAGTCACCGATCTGTTACTAGCTGTCTGTACCCGTCTGTGTGCCCAAGAAGAAATCACTGATTTAATAGAAGAAATCTATGCCCGCTATACAGCGATCGCCGCCCCCTTTGGTATCGAACAAGTCCATTTAGATCGCATCTGGCAATCATTGGCGGCTTTTCAAACACTGCCTACCCAAGACAATCCGCATCTTTATGATACAGTCTTGGCAAGCGGCGAAGACAACAACGCCAAATTGATCGCAGGGATTTTACAAAGCCGTGGGTTAGCTGCTCGCTACATGAATCCGCAAGAACTTGGGCTGCTGGTGACGGATGAACCTCAAAACGCCCGTATCTTGAACAAGTCGTACGCCAAGATCGCCCAATGGCGCGACAGTCCTGAAATCTTAGTGATTCCTGGCTTCTTTGGCTACACAGAAGCCGGCGAGATCTGTACCTTCTCTCGAGGAGGATCAGATATTTCTGGTGCCATCGTGGCGGCTGGTCTGCAAGTAGAATTGTACGAAAACTTTACCGATGTCGATGGGATTTTTTCTGCTCATCCAGGCTATGTTCATCATCCAGAGTCCATCAAAGAAGTGACCTACCGAGAAATGCGAGAGCTGTCTTATGCAGGCTTTACTGTGTTGCACGATGAGGCCTTGATGCCTTCATACCATGCGAAAATTCCCGTGGTGATCAAAAACACCAATAATCCAAGTCATCCTGGTACCTTGATCACCAACCAGAGAGACAATTTGGATCAGCCCGTGATCGGCGTTGCCAGTGACGAAGGCTTTTGTATGATCTATATCCGCAAATACTTGATGAACCGCGAAGTTGGGTTCACGTTACGGGTCTTAGAGATTTTCCGTGAATTTGATTTAAATTATGAACACATGCCTTCAGGAATCGATGATATCTCGATCATTATGCGCTCCAACCAGTTGAATCCAGTATTGGAAGAAGAACTGCTGCGCAAGATCGCCTACGAGATCGATCCCGATGAACTGCGAATGACCCACGATCTATCCATGGTCGTCGTCGTTGGTGAAGGAATGCGTCAGCGAGTCGGGATCACTGCCGACAGTACCGCTGCCCTTGCGCGGAAAAATATCAACTTAGAGATGATCAACCAAGGGTCCTCTGAGGTCAGCATCATGTTCGGTATCCACAAAGAACAAGAAAAAGCCGCTGTCAGAACCCTTTACTACACTTTCTTTGATTAAACCAAACGTGCCAGTTGCACCACTCCTTTTGCTGATAAGCAATCGGAACGGGCAACTGGCACGTTTGGTTTTTATTCTGACGATTCTCGGGCTTGTTTTTGTGCCAATTGGCGGTTGATTTCTGCCTTGATTCGCGGTTCAGGAGCAAACCGTTCTTCCCAATCACTCGGCTTCATGACTTTGTGGGTCTCAGGATCATAATGAGGCTGCCCATCTGGGAAAAGTTTTCCCATGTTGGCGTCATGAACGATAGCCAAGATCGGCGCTGGATCGACCCCTAACAGTGAAAACGAGCCATAGGTAAAATACAGCAGATCACAAAGCGCATCGACTTGTTCTACTAGAGAATCACTGACAGGCTGTTGCTTGGCAGCCAGCTTGGCTTGGGCTTGATCGATCGCTTGATGCAAATGCTCCAGACCTGCTTGAAAGGTCTCTTCGTCATTGTTGCTGGCAGCATAAAGGAACTCAACTAATTCTTCAATTTTAAAACCAGCACGAAACTGGGCTTTTTCCGCTGAAAAAGCTTGTGGATATGGCGGTCGCGTTGGATCAAAGGTTTTATGAAACTCTTCCGTCATTTCAAATGGACTCATTTTGCTCGCTTCTTTCTGCTTTTTCTCATGGTTTTGTTTTATGGTTCTGCGCTGTCTTCTACGTTGCTTCATAGATTGGCTACTTGCTTATTTTTTTCATTCCCTGGCTTGGGCATCCTCGGCAATAATGCCAAAATGGATCAAGGCTTTCTTGATGCCGTCATGATCGTTAGTATCCGTCACAAAGTCAGCACTGGCTTTAGTGATGGGCTGGGCATTGCCCATCGCAACCCCGATCCCCACGCCTTCTAACATTTCCACATCATTAAAATGATCCCCAAATGCCATCGCTTCTTCCATCGCGATCCCTTCATAGGCCAAAAACTCTTTGATGCCTTTGATTTTCGAACCGTTTTTCGGCACGATGTCAACAGAATAAGCATTGGATCGCTTAAAATCACATTGCGGCAGCTTGGACCGTAATTTTTCGCGCTCTGATTCAGGGCTCAGCATAATGCACTGATAGATGGGCTCTCGTAAAATATCCAACGATTCATAGCGTTTGGCGTTGCGATTGGGACTAAAGCGCTGCAAGACTTTCTTTAAAAAACCGACGGGAAATTTTTTCGGTACATAGCGTAAGTAGCGCTGCATGACGGGTGATTGGCTTAAGCGGATCGTTAAGCTGCCAGCCACTTGCGTTTCTCCGCCAAACATGACTTGGCGGTAATTTTCATCTGCGTATTCTACGATCGCTTCCAGCGTTTGTTTTGGAAAAGGTTTAGCATAAATCAAGTTTTCCTTCGTGTAGACATATTGGCCATTATAGGTGATAAACATGTCTAACGACAAGTAATCGATCACCTTCTCTAAATCAACCGGACCACGTCCGGTGGCAATGCCGCAGAGGACGCCATTGGCTTGGGCTTGTTTGATGGCTTCACGGGTACTGGCAAGCGCCTTGCCGTTGCTGGCAATCAGCGTGCCATCAATATCAAAAAAGATTGCTTTTATCATATGACTCCTCAAAATAATTTCAACTGATTAGGATTTAATGCTTCGTAATCGATCTGCAGCGCATCGATCAATGCGCGAGCATTGTCAGCGGCATCACGACCGGCATTATTATTGAAGACCACTGCGACTTCTTTGGCATTGGCTTCGATGGCTTGGACTGCGTGTTTTAACTCCCTTAGTTCGGCTTGGTCATAACGATACAAGGTCCGCAGATTTTTGGCATCTGGTCCCGTCGCTGTCCAGCCGCTGTCGTTGCGTCCATGAAAACGGCACAAGACAAACGCGGGATTGGTCACGGTTGGATCAAGGGGAATGGTAGTCGATAGCTTTTTCGGCTGATCAACAACTACTAAGGAAAACTGTTTTCGCTTCATATAATCGATCATTCCAGGATACAGTTTCGGCTGATACCAGCTGCTGTCTCTCAGCTCGATCGCCACTGGGTAGCCCGCAAACCATTCTCGCACTTGGTCTAAATAGGCGACATTTTCTTTCGTACATTTAAAGCTGTTGGGAAACTGCGCCAATAGGCAAAAGAGTTTGCCTGCTTCTACCATTGGCGCGATCGCTTCTTTATAAAGCTGCAGTGCTTCGGTCATGGTCAACTGATCTGGCAAATCCCCTTGGGTAGTCACACTTTGATGGACTTTCAACACAAAGCGGAAATTTTCGGGAATCTGGGTCAACCAGTTGCGCACGTCTTTTTCTTTTGGCAAAAAATGATAGGTGGTATCCAGCTCAACTAACGGAAAATAACGGGCATACTCAAATAATTTCGAGTTTTTTCTTTGCACGAGACTGCCATGTTCACTAAATGTGGTACAACCAATTCGAATCATTTTTTCCCATCGCTCCTTGTTTTCTTATTTTAATAGTATACAATAGTTTTGAGTTAAGAGTAAATAAATCATTGCAGGTGATGAAAAAATGAAACGAATTCTCGTGTTGCACACTGGCGGCACCATCGCCATGAAAGAAGACACCCTGACAGGCGGCGTCAGCCCTGATGTCAGCAATCCGCTGATGGATGCACCGATCCACATAGACGACGATGTTGAATTGATCGTCGAAGACATTTTTAATATTCCCAGTCCTCATATGACCCCAAAAGAAATGCTGCAGCTGAAAGAACGTATCCAGCTGGCGCATTTAAGCGGTGTCGATGGGGTCGTGATCACTCACGGAACCGATACGCTGGAAGAAACAGCCTTCTTTTTAGATACCACAATCGGCGGTCAGTTACCGATCGTGGTGACTGGCGCCATGCGCTCAAGTAATGAAATCGGCAGTGACGGGCTTTATAACTTTGAAAGTGCGATTCGGGTGGCGAAATCACCTGATGCCTTAGGAAAAGGCGTCTTAGTCGTCATGAACGATGAGATCCATTCCGCACGTTATGTTACGAAGACCCACACCACCAATATTGCGACGTTCCGCACCCCGACATTAGGTCCGATCGGCTTAGTCACAAAGCACCGTATCTTGTTCATGCAAGAGCTGTTAAATAACCGCCATTTGGATGTTGATCGTGTCGATGGTCTGTTTCCGATCGTCAAAGCCTATGCGGGAATGACTGGGGAATTGTTCGATGCTTTAGCCGACTCGCTGATCGATGGACTAGTGATCGAAGCTTTAGGCGCTGGCAATTTGCCGCCGCAAACCATAGAGCCTTTGAAAAAATTGATCGCTAGAAATATTCCAGTCGTCTTAGTTTCTCGCTGCTTCAACGGCGTTGCCGAGCCGGTCTATGACTACTTAGGTGGCGGGATCGAATTGCAAGCTCTTGGGGTGATTTTCTGCAATAGCATCAATAGCCAAAAAGCCCGCATCAAATTGCTGATAGCGAAAAACCGTGGGTTGACCATGGATGAACTGCCTGATTTCATGGAGAATTAACCAAACAAAAACCCTTTTGCCATTCCGCTAATGGAGGCAAAAGGGTTGTTTTATTTTTCTCGCCAAGTAAAGATGGCTTCGCAGTAAGTATCCTCACCGATCTTGATCTCGTGGATCGTTTGCAGCGGCACAGCCTCGCCGGCTTCATCGACTGTCTTTTCATTGATTTGAAAATGGCTTTCGATCAAATGGCCGTAAGCCACTTCCCGATCAAAACGGATCGTCACTTGTGTCACTTCATGTTTTGTTAAAAACTCATAGCCTAAGACGTCCATCAGCCAATTGAAATACATGGCATTGTTGACATGCTGATTGCTATCAATATCGTAGAAACGCACCCGATACGGCAAAAATTGTCCTTGCGTGATAGGGGTGATCTTCGGGTAGCGTTTGATTCGCTTGATTTTTTCACTGCCAAAAGGCGCCACGATCTCATCTGGTACACTGCTGACTTTGCGCGTCTCAGGGTCCATCAACGCAAAAACCGCCTCGATTTTGACCAGTTCCGTTCCATCTTCTGCCAATAACCAAAAGTAACGGTAGCAGAAAAATTTATTGTATTCTCTCGCCTGGGTCGCCACTTGAATCTGCTCCCCTACGCGCGGCAAACGAGTCACCGTTATGTGATAGCTGGTAATGATCCAGGTCAAGCCATAACTAGCGATGACTTCTGGTCCGCGGTTTAACGCCGCACTTTGTTCTTCTGATGTCTTGATGGCGATGCCTAGCATGGCTGGAAACGTCATCGTTTGGTTGACATCACATTCATAATACGCCACTTCATGCGTGGTTTGATACTTTGCTGCCATAGTTCTAATTGCCTCCTAAAAACGACTCAATATTTCATCGACACTTGGTCCATAGCTTTCGCCAAACTGATTCAAATGGACTAATAAATAATACAATTGATACACTGGCAGTCGCTCTTGCCAATCCTCATCTAATGGATAGACTTCTTGATAGCCTTCCAAAAATTCCTGACGAAAACCACCGAAGAGCTGGGACATCGCAATATCCATTTCTCGATCCCCATAAGCGACTGCTGGATCAAGAAACACTGGTTCTCCTTGCTGATCGAACAGCACATTCCCCCGCCAAAAATCACCGTGTAATAAAGCAGGTGTGACGCTGCGATCACGCCAATTTTCATGCAAAAATTCTTTCAAACGCAGATAAGCAGCTTCCCGTTTGGCATGCCAGCGGTTACCCAGCTTCGCTAGTTCGACTTGCACATCCAAACGGCAGACTGTGTAAAAATCAAGCCAATCGGTGGTTTTCGGATTGACTTGCGGCAAAAAGCCGATGTAATTGTCTTCGTAAAACCCAAAAGACTCCTGCGTCTGCTGATGAAGCCGAGCCAAGCTTTGACCTAAGCGTCGCTGCTGTCCTTCCCCACCATCGATCCATTCCATCAATAAAAATGCCCTCTCTTCGGTCTGACCGAGACGTTCGATTTTTGGCACCCGCACGAAAGGGGCTAATTCAGCTAAGCCGTTGATCTCTGCTTGAAAGAACACCGATGAAACATGAGGATGGGTCTTTAAAAAATAGCGATTTTCTGCTGTAGTGAAACGATACGTTTGATTGACATCCCCACCACTGATGGGCGTCAGCGAGCCGGTCATCCCGATTGCTGCGAACAATGCTTCCTCCATACGGATCTCCCTTTCTTTACTCAGTCAGTTGGGCATTCAAATACGCTTGCTCTTCTTTCGTCAGCCCTAGTCCCTGCAGGAGATACTGATCAACCGAACCGAAGTGCTGATCGATCGCAGCCAAGCTTTCATCAAGAAAACTCTCTTTGGCACTCATCAAAACCGTGATCGCCGTTAACAGTTCTTGCGGCAAATGCTGGGTCATTGGGGCAAATTTTTCTTTTAGCATTGGCGCTAAATAGCGATTGGTTGCTAAATAATCTTCTTTGATCGTCGTTGGTGCCACCGCCAACACATGCAGCAATAAAAAGGCGCCAAAGCCTGTGCGATCTTTGCCAGCGGTACAGTGGAACAAGGTTGCACCTTCGCCTTCCGCATTGGCGATCACATGATCAAAAAACTGCCGATATTGTTGGCGGGCATAGTCGCTTTCAACAAAGTGACGGTAGACTTTTTTCATCTGCTCTTCGGCATCTTCCCCATCTTCCAAGCGCTGCTTCAAGCTTTCTGGCGACAAGGAAACCATCGTTTCGTCTTCTTTAAAAATAGGTAAAAAAAGCTGCTTTGCTGTGGCGATTGGTCGATCAGGCTGTGCATTGGCTTCAGCGATAGAGCGAAAATCAATGACCTGATTGACCCCATAGTTTGCCAGTACTGCTTGATCTGAAGCAGTCAATTCATTGATCGCCGCACTGCGGATCAATTTTTTTCGTTTGATCGTCGTGCCGTTTGTCGTTTGATAGCCGCCAAGTTCTCTGACGTTTGCTGCTCGTTCTAGTTGAATCAATTGTGTCATTGCTTATCCCTCCCGCGATGTTCTAGTTAAAAGTATAGCAGAAACTTCGCTATTAAGGGCACTGAAACCTAGATTTTTCTATGAGCTGAGCTTTAACGGACAAAAAAAAGAAAGACCACACGCAGTCTTTCTTTGCTTTCGCTTGTTACAAAATGTTTCTATTCGGCTTCGATCACGGCGGCAGAATCATCTAAGATCGAACGATCCAGTTCGTTGATACGACTGCTGGTCACCATTCCCGCAACCATACTGTCGCTGACATTAACGAGTGTCCGTGCCATATCGATCAATGGTTCAACAGAAATAACTAAGCCTACGATGGCGATCGGCAAGTTCATTGAGCCTAAGACGATCAATGAAGCAAAGGTTGCCCCACCGCCGACACCAGCAACGCCGAAAGAGCTGATCGTAACTACTGCAACTAGCAGCAGGATAAACTGCCAATCAAAGACATTGATCCCAACCGTTGGTGCAACGATCGTTGCCAACATCGCTGGATATACACCCGCACAGCCGTTTTGACCAATCGATAACCCAAAGCTGCCTGCAAAGTTAGCCGTGGCTTCATCAACACCTAACGCTTTGGTTTGGGTTTCGATGTTCAATGGCAAGGCACCCGCACTTGAACGAGAAGTAAAGGCAAAGCTCAAGACTGGAAAGGCCTTTTTGAAATACGTTACTGGATTGACCCGAACAGCGATCAGCAATAATGAATGAACAAGTAAGACCAAAATCAAAGCCGCATAAGAGGCGATGATAAATTTGCCTAAGTTCAAGATGGCTTCAAAATCACTTGAAGCTAATACATTAGTCATCAATGCCAAAACGCCATAAGGTGTCAGGCGCAAAACTAACGTGACGATACGCATCACGATTTTATATAAGCTGTCCATCAAATTCGCAAAAGTTTCCGCTTCTTTCGGTGATTTACGTTTGACACCAAGAAAGGCGATCCCAACAAAGGCTGAGAAAATCACGACCCCGATCGTACTTGTCGAACGAGTACCCGCAAAGTCGGCGAAGACATTGCTTGGGATGAAGGAAACGATTTGTTGTGGGATCGATAGATCTTGGACTTGTGTCGAACGTTCCGCTAATTCTGCGATCCGCGCTGTTTCCGTTGCCCCTTCGGTAAAGCTGGCACCGTCAAGACCAAAGACCATGACCATCACAATTCCGATCAAGGCAGCGATCGCCGTTGTCCCTAGCAAAGTCGCAAGAACCGTAAAACTGATCTTCTTGATTTTTTCGCTTTCTTTCATCTTGGTGAAAGCACCAACGATCGAAACGAAGATCAAGGGCATGATCAGCATTTGCAAGAGAGCTACATAGCCGCTACCGACCATCGTGATCCAGTCAAGAGCTTGCGTGACAACGTCAGAGCCTGTCCCAAAAATCAGCTGCAGCACGCCACCAAAAACGATCCCGACGAACAACGCCGCAAAGACCCGCGTAGAAAACTTCACGTGACGTTTTTGCAATAAGTAGAACCCATAAATAAGGGCAGCAAAAAGTAGAACAACAATAATAGTTAACAGATTTGTCATTTGAATCCTCCTTTTGTTCAATAAACATGACAAAGTCTGTCAGAGGAAGTAAAGGTTCCCAGTGACCATTCTTCAACAGTTCACTCTAATGAGACGTGTGGCATCATTAGTGACTATTCTATTTTAAAGAAGTTTGCTTTATCTTACAATAAATAAGTTCCCACTTTTCTGGGATGGTACCGCTTTTTTGTTAGAAAATAAAAAAAGAACCGTTGCCGCAACCCCACACTGTTAGGATTTCTACTTTCCTAACGGTTGGATTGCGGCAACTGGTTCGTTATTTTTCCATTTAATCTTTTTGAAAAATTTCAGAGAATATTCAGGCAATCATTAGAAATTGCTGTCTTATGCTAAAGCACCCATTGGGTCCCAAGGTGCTAAGACTGTTGGTTCTGCTTCAAAGGCAGCCAATTGTTCTGCTGTCAGGAACTCTTTGCGAACCACGATTTGATAGGTGTATTCATCCATCCACGCATCGCTCATAACGAAGAAGCCATTCGTTCCGACTTTTTCACCCCAGCTGTTTTCGACTTTCCATTTGGTTGATTCGCCGTCGATCAAGTCAACGCCAGTCAAGACCATCGCGTGGGTCATTAAGCTTTCGCCAAAATCTAAGCGTTCTGCTTTGGTCATCGTAAAGTCGATGTCAAATAGGTCGTTGATATCATACGCATCTAATGCCATGATCCCAGTATCTCTGGTAGAAGATTGACCGACATCACAACCGAACCACACGGACTCCCCTTGTTCCAATTGAGCGATCGCTAATTTTTTGAAGGTCGGCATATCGACGTTCAAGTATTTGACTTCTTTGCCGCCAACCACGTTGCCTAGCATTTCTACGGTATACGATTGATTGTAAGGCTTGTCGGCAGTTGGTGCGTTGATGATGCTGACATAATCGTCAAGGTCCACCCCGACATATTTTTCATAAAAGCTTTGCGGTGTTAAGTTGCGATCAATGTGATAGTTTTTGTCTTCATCACGGTATTCAAAATCAAAGGTTTCTGGCGGTGTGCCTAAAGAAGTCGCTAAGAAACGATAAATGTCTTCCAACATCGCTTCTTTGGCTGTTTGGATGTCTTCAGCTGTTTTGCCTTCAGCCACTAGCTGACGCAAAGCAACCGCATCTTTACGCAGTTTTTTGTTCAAGTAATTGTTTAGGTCACGAGAATTGGAAGAGTTGCTGCTTTCTGGCATGACCGTTTTTGGCACGACACCATATTTTTGGAAAATCGAAACGATCATGTCCCATTGCCCACCATCTTGTTGTGGTGTTTGCAATAAGAAAGCAACTTTGCGACTTGTTAAAGGCTCGTTAGCAGTTGCTAAAATATTTTCATAGAAATAGTTGGCTTTTTCGTATTTGTCCCAAAAGAAGGTATGGTTTTGCGACAATTCAAATTCTTTTAAATTGAAATCATTCAGCATCTTATGACGGAATGTATTCAATGCGGCAAACATCCAGCAGCGGCCTGATTGTTTTTGGTTTGAGACTTTCCCGGTTGTCACATCAACTGAAAAAACTGGCACATTGTTGACTTTTGCTGACACGTTTTCCGCAGAAGCGGTGATCCCATTTTTCACAACACTCCGTTGCAGTGCCGTTTGTTTATTATTGTCTTGATACGCTTGCGCAAAGGCAGCGGTGGTCTTTTTTGAAATTTCTGACATATTTCTTCATCCTTTCACTTTCCGTTCCTTCCATTTTACGCCTCTGCCTCTCAAATAACAACCGCTCCTAGAAAAATGAAAGGATCATCTTTCTAAGAGCGGTTGCTCGTATCAAGGATTTAAAGAGTTAGCATCAAAAGCAAAAAGCCAAGTAAAACAAAGGATAGTCCTCGTTCAAATCGTGCATAAAGGAAGCGGATCGGACGACTAGCTAGCAAGATCGTCAGTAAAACACTGGCTAACACCAACGTCACAAAACCTAATACCGACAGGTTCAAGTCGGTGATCGCTAATGCCCGCAAGCCCTTGATGAAGATCCCCTGTAAAAGATAGACCAGCAGGGTGTTTTTGCCCCACTTCGTAAAAAAGAGGTGCTCTCTAGGCACGAGGCTCAGAAAGCCGATGATCCCCATCAGCCCGATCACGAAAAAGACCGCACGCAAGGGACCGCCGAACAACGGATAGCTCAAGTAATCGTCATAAGGCTTGGAACCAAAAACCATGTACTTGTTCATCCCATGAAAAAACGCGATAAAGGTGTAGATGATCGGTAAGAAAAGCAAACTGATGGTCCGAATCTTTGGTTTCAATAAAAAGCGCATCTCATTTTTGGGAAAATAAAACCCGATGATGAAAAACGGCAAAAAGACAAAGGTTCGCTGCAAGGTCAACACTTGATTTAAAAATGGCACGTAGCCAGCGAAGATACTCAAGCCGATACTCAGCAAGATCGCCTGCTTTTTGGACATTTTTTGAAAGACCAGCAAGGAGAGCTGCCAAAAGAACATGCTAAGCAAAAACCAAAGTGCCCATTGCGGATTCAACAGTTGGATTTTTAACGACTCCCGTAGACCGATCAACCAGTAATAGACGGTGTAAAACACCTGAAAGAAGACATAAGGCAGCAAGAACTTTTTCATCAGCTCACGAAGCTTGTGTCCCTTCGTCAACGGTTTGGCAAAGTACCCAGCCAGAAAAACAAAAGCTGGCATATGGAAAGTGAAGATAAAATAATATAGGTCATGATAAAACTTCTGATCGCCGATAAAAGGCTGTAGTAAGTGACTGAAGACGACCAAGATCATCAGTAAAAATTTTGCATTATCAAAGTAAGCCGTTCTTTGCGATTGGCTCATAAAAAGTTCCTCCTCTAAGTTGTATCTGTCAAAGGATACCTGATCCATGAAACAGAACTGTAACAAGCTATTTACTTTTTTCTAACGATTCTTGTTCATTTGATTACCAGTTGCTATTTTGTATACTTTGTATTAATATATATAATACAAAGGAGCTGTCTTCGATGATATTTGATATTCAAACCCAAAGCAACCAACCGATCTACCAGCAGTTGCGGGAACAGATCATTGTCGGTATCGCAAAAGGCGATTTATCCGCTGGCGAATTGCTACCATCCGTCCGTCAATTAGCCGAAGAGATCGGCATCAATACCATGACGATCTCAAAAGCCTACAATTCCCTCAAAGAAGAAGGCTTGTTGGTCACGGATCGCCGTAAAGGAACCGCCGTTGCCGCGCCACCACCGTTTACTTCTGGACAAGAAGCGGAGTATCGCCATAACTTGCAGCTGCAGCTAGCAACCGCTCTCTTACACGGCAAAAGCAAGCAAGCGCTTTTAACGGATGTTCAACAACTGCTGGACCAATTTCCTGAAAGGAATGAATGCAAATGACCTATCTTTTTTTCATTATTGCTCTTGTCCTCTGTGGGACGACCGCATTTGGTTTACGCTTGATCAGTAAACCCCACAAAAATGTTTTACTCGAAAATACCCTTGCCCCTGAGCATCTGGATGATCCTAGCGTCCACAGCTTGATCACAGAATTTCGCAAGCGTATCTTACAAATCGTTGGTACATTTAGTGTAGCAAGTCTCCTTTTTTTGTTCAATTTATCTGACTCCATCATCCTTACCCTGTTCTGGCTTTATATGGCCGCTTTGCTGGGGACAGCTTACCTGGTGCAAGTGCATTACATCGGGAAAATGCGGCAATTGATCCTTACCAATGGATGGGAACTACCCATCGATCCGATTCGGATCGATACCAAACTCGTTCAAGCCAAAAATAAACGGATGCTGCCGTGGTATAGCCTCGTTCCTGCGGGGATTTTGTTGATGATCAGTTTGTACCAAGCATGGCAGTTGCCTGATCTTTCTACAGGATACTTGATGGGCGGCGTCTCCTTAGCAACTTTTGCGCTGTTCGTCTATCTCTGGGTGATCATCAGCCGCTTACCCGTTCGCGGGATCAGCGGTGATTCAGCTATCGACCAGCACATCAATGATTTAACAAAGCGCTATTGGTCCTTATTGATCGCTGTCACTTGTACCATTACGCTGCTCTTGTTGACTGTCCCGCTGGCATCCATGTCCGCTACTGGAGCATTCAGTACTATCCTCTTAGTGCTCTTTGTTGTTTTGGTTGTTTTCTTGATCGTCTTTACCTTCTTCTTGTTGCTAGATCTGCGTAAAAAACAAGATCAGCTCTTAGAACCAGCAGGACAACCGCGCTATTATGGTGAAGATGCTTACTGGCGATATGGTTTTTACATCAATCCTAATGATGCGCGACTGTTCGTTCCTGACCGTGTCGGGATGAATATCGGCATCAATCTAGGCAAACGTAGCGGACAAATCGTCTCAGGTATCACCGCTGTCTTCTTACTTGTATTAATGGTCGGTACCATCATTCCGATGTATCGCTTAGATTTCGCTCCTGATGCGATTACCGGTGAAGTGCAAGGACAAGAAGTCACCTTCGATGCACCAATGACTGGGAAAACAACGGTCTCTTTGGCAGATATAGAGACGGTGGAATTGATCGAAGCTTTGCCATCGCCTCGTGTTCGTACCATGGGTGTAGGAACCGCCAGTTACCAAATCGGTAAATTTACCGTTGCTGGTGATCCTGCCAGAATGTTCGTGGACATAAACTCGACACCTATTTTAAAAGTCACCACCAAAGATGGGCCAACCGTTTTTTACACAAATAAAAAAGCCGCCGAAACGACGGATTTATACGAAGAACTAGTCCAGAAGATTTCCTCAGCGGAGTGAGTGTTCTGGAGAAAAAACTGGAGAACCCATTATCCCCAGGCTATCCACAACCAAAAAAACGACCTTCCGAAACGAAGGTCGTTTTTGATACTCCGGCAGTAGGACTCGAACCTACGACATCATGATTAACAGTCATGCGCTACTACCAACTGAGCTATGCCGGAAGAATCTATCTGTACTATACCAAATAGTCAGATAATTTAGCAAGAGCAAAAATCAATTTTTTGTTCCTTTTTTTCAAGAAAATCCCCTTTTAGAAACTTCCCTTCCCGCAAAGTGTTTTTCTCAAGAAATATCCGAAAATCTCATTGACAAAGCAGCGCCTTTACGGTATTCTATATCTTGTGTTAAATAACACGCCGCTTTAGCTCAGTTGGTAGAGCGCATCCATGGTAAGGATGAGGTCGACGGTTCAAGCCCGTCAAGTGGCTTTGGTAGGACAACGTTTGTCGGACGTTGTCTTTTTTTTGTGCATCTAATTCCCAAAATATAGCGATAATTTCTGAACTTAATCATTCGTACGCCCTTAATTCCCTGCGATATACAAAAGAAATAAGAGCGTAAAACCCAATAGTAGGACAGATACAACTGCTTTCACTATCCTCGCTGCATCTTTAAATTTAAACAAGAGCGTATAAAGATTAATAAAGTAAATGATCGCCAGGACTGCTTCTTGCGAATATTCTTTCACTTGGATCAAACCTAGCCATATAATCAGCAAAAGAATCGAAAAAACAACCAAATAGTTTTCTGCAACACGCTTCATTTCATTCTCCTTTTCAATGATAGACATTTGCAACCAGCTGAATCGTGGAACTCAGTAAATTATCAGCCCCTCTCTCCAATACTTTTCCTACAGCCTTTGCTTATTAAAAGTGTAACAAACTATCTCTTCTAATAGTCATTTTCATTAATTTAAATAAATATCTTTTTATAAAACGAACAAAACGGATTTTTCAATCGGTGCTCACAGCTCCATTTTAGACACATCTTTTTTACAACAAAAAACTCGCTCTCCTAAAGCTAAGAGAGCGAGTTTTTCAACTGCAGTGAATTTTTTAAAAGGATACGCTTTATGCTGACTTAAAAAATAACATACTGTTTCCGTTTGATTCAACTTCTTACTTCACGACCAACACCGTACATTTCGAATGATTGACGACATAATCGGTGGTTGAGCCTACGACAGCTCGGGTCAATGTACCTTTACCAGTTGCACCGATAATGATCAAATCAATCGGGTACAATTCTGTTGCTGCATGAATGATAAAGCGTTTTGGATCGCCGACTTCAACGATCACCTCAACATCTTCTACCCCATGCTGATTGGCATCATAGATTTTTTTCAACATGTCCGTTTCCACACGCAATTTTTCTTGGTCGAAAATTTTCGCAAAAGCATAGGCACTTGTGGATAACTCAGCATTGTTGATAACAGAGAGGACATACAATTTGGCTTTGTTCATACGACAAATCGCGAGTGCTTCTTGGAACGCTTTTTCTGACTGATCCGACCCATCCAAGGCAACAAGTACATTTTGACAATTACGTAACATCCAAATCGCCTCCTTTTCTTTATTTTACCACAAAAAATGGAAGCGTTACAAAAAAGGGCAAGGTCTACTCTTAAGAGACCTAAAACTTCCTTTAAGATTTGTGAAGTTCCTTACTTGTCTCTGTGATTATGCAGTAAAATAAAGAGAAGAATGATTCGAGGTGAAAGAAATGCGCTCTTTTTTCCAGGCTGCGGTCACTGTGCTCTTGTACTTAGGGCTTTTCTTGCTGATAATCGGTATTATCGCCTTTTTCTTGCTAAAACTTTAAGCTTGGTTTGTTGAAAAGCAAGTTGCTGTCACATCCCTAAGAGGAGTGATACACTTGGTTTATCAACAATTATCGAAACGAAACAGTTTGCTGCTCACTCGTTTCAAAAAGGAGATCATGCAAAATGGACTTACATATTACCCCTACTGCCGCTGCTCGCTTTCCAAAAGGACACGACTTATATATTCTGACGAGTAATGACGGATCGAACCAATTTTCTTCAGCAGCTGGATGCTGTATGATCGGTGAACGTTTTTTGATCACACCGATCGACGAACTGTTAGACCCATACAATGAGTTAGTCTCAAGCAATCAGTTTACTTTCTTTACATCAACCTATGATCAAATGTTCTTGACTGGTCATCTGATTCTAGATGTTCACCCAACTTCAGGAACCTTGATTTTGAAAAACGAAAGCGGCTATCTGGATACCAATCTTTTATTGGAATCCTCTCCACAGTTGAAACAAACGAATGCGTAACTAAAGAGCTGACAAACGCCTTGTAAGGTGCTTATCAGCTCTTTTTCTCTATAATGAATCTGGAATCAACGCTAAGAGTTCTTGTGTCTCAGCGGCTAAAGCGATCGCACCAGCATCAAGCAATTCTTCTTTTGACCCAAAACCATATAAAACGCCGATTGCCGGTAACTGGTTTTCTTTTGCCCCTAAAATATCATGCTCGCGGTCGCCGATCATGATGGGTTGCTGCGCTTTTTGCTCCTTTTCGATCTCAGTTAACGCGTAGCGGATAACGGCCGCTTTTTCCCCACGTTTATTCTCGAGATCCGCCCCATAGATTCCTTTGAAATAGCCATCATACTTGAGATGGGTCAAGATCTCTTTTGCAAAAACTTCTGGTTTCGACGTAGCGATATACAAATCGTGATCCTGCGCCAGCTCCTGCAATGTTTCTTCGATCAACGGATATGGTTGGACTTGAAACATGCCCGCTTGACGATAATTTTCCCGGTAGAAGGCAACGGCTTGCTGGGCAGCAGCTTCATCGAAGCCCAAGCCACGGAAGGATTCAATCAAAGGCGGCCCCACAAAGCTCCGCAGTACGTCTTGCGCTAATTGCTCTTTTCCCATTTTTTCCATCGCATATTGAATCGATCCATAGATTCCTTCACTCGAATCAATGATCGTTCCATCTAAATCAAAAAGTACTTTCTTTCTCACGCCATCGTCTCCTTTTCTAATAGTATAGAAAAAAACAGCAGGACAAGCAACACTTCTTCCTTTTCGTTCTGATCTCATCTAAATAAAAAAGACGCTGCCCCATCAAAGGCAACGTCTTTGTTTTTGTCATTTTATGTAAAAAAAAAGATAGCAGATGCTATCAAGCAACTCCGGCAGTAGGACTCGAACCTACGACATCATGATTAACAGTCATGCGCTACTACCAACTGAGCTATGCCGGAAAAATTGAAATGCGTGGCGACGTCCTACTCTCACAAAGGGAAACCCTTCACTACAATCGGCGCTAAGAAGCTTAACTTCTGTGTTCGGCATGGTTACAGGTGTATCCTTCTTGCTATCGCCACCACACTATTCAATTGAGTAAGTTTTGCTCACTCAAAACTGGATCGAAGAAATCAAAACTCTACGAGTTTACGTGCTTTTTTCTTTTTGGTTAAGTCCTCGATCGATTAGTATCAGTCCGCTCCAACCATCACTGGCCTTCCACTTCTGACC
>NZ_NIBN01000001.1:415000-854509 GCF_002174385.1 Enterococcus sp. 6D12_DIV0197 | reverse complement strand
GTTTGAATGACCATACGGTCATTAAGCTCATAAAAATTAACTTTGCTAGCTATTGCTTGCATGTATTTGTTTCAATAAATTGAAACGTCCTACACATTGGTTCGTTTGCTTGCTTTGTTCAGTTTTCAAAGGTCTACCGTGCTGTGTTAGCAACTTTTATATCATATCAGAGCGACATTTGATTGTCAACTCTTTTTTAAAAGTTTTTTTCGCTCATTGTTTTTCAACTTCGTAGCGGCTGTCTCAGCGACTTAATTAGAATAACAAATGATTTGTTATTTGTCAACAACTTTTTTCAATTAATTTTGTTGATTTATCAACATTGATTAACTGTTTTATTATTGCGACTTCGTTATAATATCATCTGTTGCATTTTTGGTCAAGTCTTTTTTTGAAGTTTTTTCAACTGTTGTTTTGACCCGCTGGCTCAATTGCCAACGTTGACTAATTTACCATTCTTCTTGACTCAGGTCAAGGAAATATTTCATTTTATTTACAAAAAGTTTTCAATAAAAAAAGACCGTCGTAACGGTCTTCAGTCTTTTCGCTAATATTCAGGTGCTAAAAGAACGGAACGCCTTCAATCTCGTAGTCTTCAATGATCTTACGAAAGATATTGGGCTCTTCCCACGCATACCCTTCTGGCAGCTGTTGCGTTTGTCCTGCTTCTTGTGTTTCAAAAACAAATAAAGGAATGTTTTGCGTATCAATATTGCCATTTGTGAGTTCAACGAGTTCGATCGCTGTCACATCAAGGTGGATACGGTCTTTAAACAATTGTAAGATCGTAGCCAAGCCGGTTTTATCTTCAGAAAAATCCGTTGACGCTAATTCCGCAGTGCCTTCGTGTATTTGCATCAAAAATCGTTTCGAACCATTTGCTAAGTGCATCATAACTGTACCCGCTACTTTTTTGGATCCCAAAATACCCACCTCAGTTATTCATCTGTTTGTAAACTAATTTTAGCACATTTTCAGAAAATATGCACGATTATCTGCTGCTGTTTTCTTTTTCTAACATTTCTTTGGCCTCTTTCACCCACACTGGTAAAGCTTCTCCAATCGTACGAAAACCGATCCGCTTATTCTTATTTGTAAAGTAGCGTTTACGCTTAAAGGGTGGCTGAACAAAACTCGTTTCCAATGTACGGCGGGACAAACTGATCTTTTGGCTGTATTCGTCAATATCAATGATTTGTACACGGATCCTTTGCCCGATCTGTAAGACTTCATGGATATTTTTGGTAAACCCAGATTGGATCTCTGAAACATGGATCAATCCCTGTGTTTCCTTATCTAACGAAACAAATGCACCATAGGGTTGAATCCCAGTGACTGTTCCTTCTATAATGTTCCCGATTTGATAATTCATAGTCTTTCCTCTCTTTTCCACTTTCATTATACTTGAACTAGTGGTAGATTTGAAGCATCAGAAACAACGTTGCACAATATAGGAGGGAAACGCATGATCAATTTTGACAAAGTTCATCCGCGCTTAAATACCAATAGCGTCAAATGGGATACCATTGCAAAAACCTATAAGGAAGAAAACTTGTTGCCGCTTTGGGTAGCCGACATGGATTTTCTGGCACCAGAACCTGTGAAAAAAGCTTTAGAAAAAGCAGTTTCCCAAGGGATCTATGGGTACTCCACCATCCCTGATTCGCTGCTTGAATCCATCATCGATTGGCAGCAAAGACGTCATGGTTATACCATCAATAAAGAAGCGATCCTTTTTAATAGCGGTGTGGTCCCTAGTATTGCACTGGCGATCCAAAGTTATACGCAAGAAGGAGATGCCGTATTGATCCACGATCCGGTCTACCATCCCTTTGCCCATGTTGTCAAAAACAATCAGCGGACCTTAATTCAAGAACCGTTACTAGAAAAAGATGGCCACTTTGTCATCGATTTTGAGGCGATGGAACAAACCATCATCGAAAAGAAGGTAAAATTGTTTCTTCTATGTAATCCTCATAATCCTGGCGGTCGCGTGTGGTCAAAAGAAGAACTGCTGACGATCGGCCGTATTTGTCAAAAGCACCAGGTGATCGTTGTCAGTGATGAGATCCATCAAGACATCGTTTTTGCACCAAATCAATTTGTCTCTTTCCAAACAGTCGAGCCAAGCTTTGCCGATTTTTCGATCATCTTGACCTCAGCAACCAAGACCTTTAATTTAGCTGGGATCAAAAATTCGATGGTATTCATCAAAGACCAAACCTTGCGCAGCCAATTTGTAAAAACACAAGAACGCAACGTTCAAGGGGAAATCAATACGTTTGGTTTGGTCGCTACTGAAGCAGCGTATCGTGAATCTGAAGCATGGTTAGAAGAACTTTTGTCCTATTTAGAAGCAAATCGCACCTTTGTCTGTGACTTTTTGACTGAACAACTCCCAGAAGTGACGTTTCAAAAGCCCGAAGGTACTTACTTGATTTGGCTGGATTTTTCTGCCTATGGCCTAACGGACAATCAGCTGCAGCGCAAACTGATCAAAGAAGCCAATGTCGTATTGAATCAAGGAAGTATCTTTGGTCCTCGCGGCAGTCACCATATGCGGCTAAACTTTGCCTGTCCTAAAGAGCTATTAGAAAAAGCACTCAATCAAATCGCCGCCGCGTTTAAAGACCAACCGATCGGTTAACTCTTTCTTATGAAAAAAAGAACCCTAAAGCTGCCATTTCAACGATCTCCTTGAGGATGACCGTTGAAACTGCTTTTGGGTTCTTTTGTTTTATTCGCTGATTTCGATCGTTTCGATCACTACATCATGCACTGGACGATCTTGTGGTCCCCGTTGCACGCCAGCGATTTCATCAACGACCGACATTCCTTCGATCACATGACCAAAGACTGTGTGACGGAAATCTAACCAAGGAGTACCACCTGCTTGATACGCTTCGATGATTTCAGCTGGATAACCAGCACCTTCTAATTGACCTAACATGTTGCTAGGAACATTTTGATTGTTTACGATGAAAAACTGGCTGCCGTTAGTATTCGGACCAGCGTTTGCCATGGATAAAGCGCCACGAAGATTGAACAATTCTTTTGAAAATTCATCTTCAAAGCTGCCACCATAGATGCTTTCGCCGCCCATCCCTGTACCAGTTGGATCGCCGCCTTGAATCATAAAATCAGGAATGACACGGTGGAAGATGATCCCATCGTAATACCCTTTTTTCGCTAATTCAACGAAGTTTTTCACTGTTTTTGGTGCCAATTCTGGGAACAATTGTACAACTACATCCCCACGATTGGTTTTGATGACTGCTTTATGGCCAGTTTGTTTTTCTAATGCTAACTGTGGAAATTCAGACACATTAACTCCTCCTTCTCTCTCATAAATCCATGATAGCAGAAAATTGAAAAAATGCTAGTTTGGATAATTTTTGCTATAATGAAGCTATTCGTACACTACGAACACGCTTCACCCCAACGTGGTTAGAAAAGAGGAATAACATGGATATTTTTGATATAACGATTATCGGCGCGGGACCTAGCGGGATGTTTTCTGCTTTCTATGCCGGTATGCGTAACGCCAAAACCAAGATCATCGACAGCTTGCCGCAATTAGGCGGTCAGCTTGCTACTTTATACCCAGAAAAATACATCTACGATATCCCAGGTTATCCGAAAATCAAAGCGGGCGATCTTGTCCAAAACCTGGAAAAACAGTTGACGACCTTCAATCACCAATATTGCTTAGAAGAGACCGTCTTGTCGGTCGAAAAACAAGAAGACTATATCGAAGTCACCACCGACAAAGGAATCCATTACTCGAAAGCCGTGATTTTGGCTTTAGGAAACGGCTCCTTTCAGCCGCGCAAACTGACTTTGCCAGAAAGCGAGCGGTTTGAAGGATACGGCTTAGACTATTTTGTCACCGATTTGATGAAGTATGCTGGACGCAAAGTAGCGATTGCCGGTGGCGGCGATTCTGCCATCGATTGGGCATTGATGCTAGAGCCGATCGCTAGTGAAGTCTACTTGATCCATCGCCGTCCTGAATTTCGTGCCCATGAACATAGCGTTAGTAAATTACAGGCTTCTGCCGTCAACATTTTGACTCCTTATGTGATCCAAGAAATCCAAGGAGAGCAACGTTTGACTGGTGTCTCGTTGCAGCAAGTCAAAGGTGATGAAACGGTCAGCCTTTCATTGGATGCTTTGATCGTCAATTACGGTTTTTCTTCCACATTGAACATCAAGGATTGGGGCATGAAAAGCAGCCGCCAAGGAGTCTTCGTCTCTTCAGATATGAGCACGTCTATTCCTGGGATCTATGGCTGTGGGGATGTCGTTTTATACGATGGAAAAGTCGACCTGATCGCTACTGGTTTCGGGGAAGCCCCAACCGCAGTGAACAATGCGCTCCACTACATTGATCCCAAAACGCGGACCCAACCTGCTCATAGTACAAGTCTTTTTAAGGAGTAGCTGAGATGAAACAAGCTGGTCAACGTCAACTTGCCGCCTATACCCTCCCTTTGCAGGGCAAGACCCTCACTGAGCAAATGGTTCAGTATCTGGAAGCCTTCGATCATGCCGAAACGGCGGTCCACAATCTAGCCGTTGCCCAAGAAGCCAAACGATTGGCAGAACGGTTTCAAGTCAATGCGGAGAAAGCTTACTTGGCAGCACTGCTGCACGATGTCAGCGTCGTCATCCCTCATGACCAGCGAATCGCCTTGCAGATAGCGGTAGGCGAACCGATCTTAGACGCGGAGCGGCAAGCACCTTTTTTGCTGCATCAGCAGCAATCCGCTTTGTTGGCAAAAACGGTTTTTCAGGTGTCTGATCCAGACATTCTGTCCGCCATCAGCTGTCATACCACCTTAAAGGCCCATTATCGTCGTCTCGATCTAGTTGTTTTTTTAGCCGACAAAATCAAATGGGATCGTAAAGATCAAGCGCCTTTCTTAATCGGCTTATTAGACCGCCTCGATGATTCCTTGGAAGCCGCCGCTGGGTATTATATGGACTGGCTTTTTGCTGGTGACTTGGTGGTCCCCCATCCTTGGACAGTGGCAGCCAAAGCAGAACTAGCAAACACTTGTGCTTCAATGGATGTCAGAAGGGATTAAGACCCAAATGGCATGGCCTGCAACTGGAATAGGGCACTACTTATGATCGCAATCCATCAGTCGCATGTTGACTTTTGAATAAACTATTTTTACATGGAGGGGAACTATATGGTATTAGAAAGCAAAACACTTGAAGACAAAGCAAGAGAATTGTTAGCCGACCGCGGTGTCTCGCTGCAAGACATCGGTGAACTGGTGATGTTCTTGCAAAAAGATTACATTGAAGGCATCACCTTGGAGATGTGTATCGAAAGCGTCAACGCTGTCTTAAGCAAGCGGGAAGTCCACAATACGATTTTAACGGGTGTCCAGTTAGATATTTTGGCAGAAGAAAATCAACTGCTGCATCCACTGCAAGAAATCGTTAAAGAAGACGAAGGGCTTTATGGGATCGATGAGATCCTCGCTCTATCCATCGTCAACGTGTACGGCTCGATCGGCTTTACTAACTACGGATACATTGATAAAGTCAAACCGGGTATTTTGAAAGAACTGAACAAGCACGACGGTCCACGCGTTCACACCTTTTTAGATGATATCGTAGGTGCCATCGCAGCTTCTGCCGCAAGTCGCTTAGCCCATCAACACCCAAGTAAATCTCATTACATTACGCAATAAAAAAAGACCGACGATTCGCCTCCCTCAAAGGAAGGGGATCGTTGGTCTTTTTTTCATTATGCTGTTTTTTTCAAGCCTCGTTTGCCCCACCAATAGAAGGCAAAAAAGAAGACTTCAATCAAGACGAAAAAGAGAATAAAGCAATGCATGAAAAACGTTTCTGGCAGCACGTTGATGATCGGATCGGTGGCTGGATTAAAGAGCCAATCGTCGTTACTGAAGAAAATCTCATGGAACGTAACGAAAAAGCGGTCAAAGCCGACAGCCATCAAAAACCCGAAAATCAGCGGCAAAATCATCCCCCATTGAAAGGGACGAATCAAGCGCCATTGCTGTTGTTTTTGCCGTAACCGATTGACGAACCAGATACTCGGCAGCAAAGTGACGATCATCACGGCATAATTTAATAGAAACAACTGCTTCACATCGTAAAAATGCCCAGCGCCAGCTTCAGACATTGGAAAATCTGGCAAGGCGAGCGTACTTGCAAAGGGATTGTTTAGAAAATCTAACAATAAGCCATAGTTCTTCAACAACTCTTCTCTTGTTAGCGAGGTATAATCCAGCAGATTCAAGTGATCGACATCAAACCAATATAACGGTCGAAAATTGATCGTTAGGGTGATCGCTAGACTGACCAAAAACAAAAACAAGCAGACAAATCCTAAGCGTTCAAGCCACACTTGTTTTTTCATTGTTCAAAATCCCACTCATCTAAAGAATCCACCACATAGGTTGGTGCTACTGGTAATGTCGGAACTGCCGCTTTCGGGGTAAAGCCAGATAATACGAGCAAAGAATCGATCCCGTTTTGGATCCCCGAGCGAATATCGGTTTCGTAATTGTCTCCCACCATCAAGACCTCTTCTTTTGATAAGCCGATGTGTGCCACCGCTTTTTCCATAATGATGGCTTCTGGTTTGCCAATAAAGATCGGTTGCGTTTGGGTGGCAGTCTCCACCATTGCGATCAGTGAACCTGCACCAGGTAATAAACCTCTTTCCGTCGGGATATTTTTGTCTGGATTGGTCCCGATAAAGGTTGCCCCTTTTTGGATCGCTAACGTTGCTAAAACAAATTTTTCATACGTCACGTGGTTGTCTAAGCCAACCACGACATAATCTGGGTTGGTTTCCTCCCACTCAAACCCAGCAGCTAAGATCAAATCGATCAACCCCGCTTCGCCGATCACAAATACTTTGCGGCCTTTGCCATGGTCTTTCATAAAATCGATCGTCGCCAAGCTTGCGGTATAGATCGTTTCTGGTGCCACATGGATCGAAAATTCATCCGCTAATCGCTGCGCCACGACTTCAGGACTGCGGGTCGTATTATTGGTCACAAATAAATAGGGCAGTCCTTTTTCTTGTAAGGATTCTACGAAGCATTTCCCAGCAGGGATCGGCGCTTTTCCTAAATAAATCGTGCCGTCTAAATCAATCAAATAGCCTTTATATTTCATCTTATTCTTCCCTTTGTCGAATCGTAAACTCTTTTTTGCCTTTTTTCACCGTGGTTGTTTCGGTTTTTTTGACGTTCTTTTCTTTTGGTTTACGATTTTTGATCGTTGGTTTGCTTTTTTTCTGCGGTACGGTGTCACGCTTTTCTTCTATATGGGCGTTTTGTTGTGCGTTTTGATTTTGATTGTTTTGGGTTGGCTTTTTCTTGCGTCGGCGGGAGGTACTTTTTTCTTTTTTGCCGCCAACTCGTTGGATCACGAAATAGGCACAACCGAAGTTGCAATACTCATACAAATAGTCTTCCAGCATGTCGATACGCTGATCGGGTAATGCTTTGCGGTTATCTTTTTCAAAAAAACCTTTCAAACGCAGCTGCTCATAACCCCAATCGCCTACGATATAATCATAACGTGCCAACACTTCACTGTAACGCTCGCCAAGTTTTTCTGGATTGAAGCCTTCACGATAATCCATGACCAATTTGTATTGTCGATTGCCAATCATTAATTCTTCATCATTTAACAAAGTCACCAACTCGCCTTTTTGCGGTTGTTTCGCTGGTTCTTCAATAATTTCTTCTAGTACAGATGTCATTTCATCTGTGATCGTTTGTTTTTCGGTCATTTTTTCACCACCTGTTGTTTATTATACCTTGTTTTATTCCCCAATGATAGTCGCGGTTTTCTCGCAAAATCCAGCTGGAGGAGTGACGAACTACTGGATGGGGTATTTCTGACTCAGGTAATCACCGACCACTGTGCGAATAAAGTCTGGAAAAAGAAACTCAACGGTTCCAGCAATCTCGATCGTCGGGAAAAACGGAATAAACAAGTAGTGATCCACAAGGGTCAACGTGTAGCTTTGAGCAGGATCGACGGGCTCTTGTTTCCACAATACTTGGTGGTTTTTTTCATCAAAGCGGATGCCTTCATAAACCAGTTCACCAAAAATCTTCCCTCGAAAACCCATTCCCATAATTGGGAAATTGCGCAAAAAGTTGCGATTTTTTTCCATCTCTAAGATCAATCGAATGACATCCGCGCCTTGCAGCGTCACCCGAATCAAATGCATCGGATGGGGCAAAATCGTGTGCAGCTGATCTTGATCGACCCGTCCTTGCGGCAAATCATCTAAAAATAGCCCCGTATTTAAGATGGCGGCCTCCGTTTGTCCTTTGGCACATAATGCCAAAAGTGCCTCCCGAACCAAGGAATGTTGACTTTGCCAATCCCTCGTAAACGCTGCTGGAATTTCTGCCACCTGATTTGCCCGCAACAAGCGATGGCCAATCGATAGATATTCGGCGATCTCTTCCTCATCTTGCGGAAAAGCCACCAACGAATCGGTCGGAATCACACGTGCGCGATGCTTGATTGGGCGATGGTGATCATCTAAGACCACTTCGACTTCGCCAATGTTAAAACCAAACTTGCCAGCTGCCCCAATTTGAACGCCATTGATGACTTCGCCCTTTTCAAACAAATGGTGCGTGTGGGAACCTAATATAACATCTAGTTCTGGAAAATCCCTCGCAATCTGGCGGTCAGCATTGATGCCTAGATGGCTCATCAAGACCAGCAGATCGACCTCGGGGCGCAAATGCTGCACCAATGAAGGCAAAATCTCCAAGGGTTCGCGAATGTCCCAGCCGTTTGGGGCGTATGTTAGCGGAAATGGTGCTGTAAAAGCGATCAGACCGATTTTAGCTCCTTGATTGCTTTCCATGATTTTGTATTCTTGTGCCCACTTTGGCGGACGTAAATCCTGTTTATCAAATAAATTGCCTAAAATGACAGGAAATTCTGCTTGGTCATATAAATGCTGCAAGACCTCTTTGGGATTGCCGACCCCTTCATTGTTCCCAATCGTCACCGCATCGTAATGTCCTTGATTCATCAAATCGACATTCGCCTTGCCGTCAGTTGCTTCTGTCAAAGGATGCCAGCGATCGACAAAGTCGCCTAAGTCGACTGCGATCACTGTCTCTTCGGTCGTATCCGCTTCTCGTTTTCTTTGATCCAAATAACGCCGCATCTTCGGCCAATGTTCTAGGTGGGAATGCAGATCGTTGGTATGGATAATCGTAATTTTTTCCATTGTGCGCCTCTTTTCAAATACGTCGCCTGAAATCACTATCCATTTCTTTTGGCATCAAGGGTTGCCAGTAGAAAGACGACGGAATTCTCTACAAAATAAGCATAGCATAAAATCTCTGGGAAACCATTGGAATGCTTGGAAAAGAATGGAATAAATAGACAGTCATTTGTCAAAAAGTACCGCCATGTTTTGCTCAATTGTTGGAATGATTTTTTCCAAGCAAATACGATCCAAAATATATAGCACTAACATACGATCATACAATTATTGAGTAATTCTCGTTTATCGTATATACTGTATATACGATATAAGGAGGAGATGTAAAGTGAGTATTCAAGAACGAAAAATTAGAAAGAGCGGAAATTCAGTTGTTTTAACATTATCGAAAGAATTATTAGAAAAAATAGGAATTCAAGAAAATGATTACGTATTTGTTGATGAAGACAAATTAGCTGCTGCAATCACGAAAAAGTCATTACCTTCTGAGCAGGAACTCGAAATCAATCGTTTAATCGATCAATCTTTTTCTCAATATGAAGAGATGTATAAGGAGCTCGCAAATCATTGACAATCTACTTATCAGAAAAACAAATCATAAAAATGAATGTCGTGCTTATCAAAAGTCAAACACCAAATGAAGAGATCGGCTTGCGTGATCCATCTGGATTAGCCATGGCTGTAAAACAACCGCAACAAATCGTTTTTTCAAAAGAATTATATCCCTCAATGGAGGAAAAAGCTGCAATCCTTCTAATCAACTTAATCAAAAAACATCCCTTTCATAATGCCAATAAACGAACGGCTTTCATGGCAACGGATGTTTTTTTCAAGCTTAACCACTATGAAACTTTTTTCGAACAAAATCAAACGATTGCATTTCTGGTGCACATTGCGAAATATGACGAAAATAAATTTGATACTTTAAAACGATCAACCTCTGACTACCTTCGAAAATACACAAGAAAGTCGTAAAAAAGTAACTAGCTAATCAGCAATTCTTCACCTACAATCAAACAATCGTGATTCACTTTTTACTAGATTGGCTAAAAATTGATCATGAAAATTTATCAAAGAGAAGACTCAACTAAAGACTTTCAGACAATAAAAAAACCTAAGACAGTCTGTCTCAGGTTTGAATGATCATCGATTCAATTAGTACTACTGCTTTCTTCAAAACAAGCAGTTTTTCAATCAGACACATGGAGAATCCTGCTTAGTGCTGCTTCCTTCCGGATCTGACACGCTTCACAAGACCTCCATTGTCCTAGCCTTTCGGCAAAACTTAGTATAACGTATTTCGTTAGAGATTGCCAGCCTTTTTTTGTTTTTTCTTTTCTCGTAATGCTCGGAAAAAATCTGTTAGCAGCTGGCCGCATGCTTCTTCTAAAATGCCGCCTTCCACATAGGACCAATGGTTGAAGCGCTCATCTTCCAATAAATTCATCAATGTACCGGCAGTGCCGCCTTTGGGATCATAGGCACCAAAATACACTTCTTCCACCCGTGCCAATAACATCGCCCCACTGCACATTGGGCATGGTTCTAAGGTCACAAACAGCTGCGCTTGTTCTAAGCGCCAACTTCCGACAGTGCGACAGGCTTCTTCGATCGCAAACATCTCCGCATGCGCTGCAGCTTGCTGCTGCGTTTCTCGTAGATTGTGCCCACGACCAATGATCTTGCCATCCAAGACGACGACAGCACCGATCGGCACTTCTGCCAACCCTTCTGCTTTTCGGGCTTCTTTGATTGCTTCTTCCATAAAGAACGCTTTTTCCTCGGCAGTCAAGGTACTTGTTTTTTCCACGACTTCACTTTCACTCCTCTACCTCGCACCATTTCGTGCATTTCCTTGTTAGTATAACGAAAAACGCTTAGAATGACGAGAAAAACTCGCAAAGACCGATGTCCCTGCGAGTTTCAAATGGAATGATTGACTTAAAAGACGGAATCAACAAAGCTCGTCAACTTGTCTTTGACATGTTCTGTCGAATCTTTGATATTGTCTCCGTAAACAGAGATTTTGTTGCGGCCCTCATTGACTTTTTTCATCACACCTAACAACGAATCCAATTCATTGTCAGACAAGCCGTCTACGACATCCAGCAATTTTTCATTGCCGTTGAATTTGTCATCGACAAATTTCTTTACTTTGTGTCGGTTGCAAGCGAAGCGTACTTTATTGAATACTTTGTCTGATACAACGACGGCAGTAGTGATCCCAGCGATCGCTGCAATGCTTAATCCAATCGTTACTTTTGATGATGTTTTCATATCGATCAGCTCCCTTATTTTGCTACTTCCATCATAGCACGAGGACTGAAATAAAAACACTATTTCGTTTAAATCGCTTTGAATCTTAATCCTTTAGGAAAGAAGTTTTTCACGGTTCCTTGGACTTGTTTTCCAAAACCGACTGGGATCTCATTGACTGTCAAAATCACCCACCCAGCATTTCCTGGCACGCTCAAGGTTTCACCTGCCACATACTGCTGCCATTGCGGCAAAGTGATCGGCACTGTCGGTGCCCCTTCTTCTGCATGGATCGCCAATGCCAACGCATAACTTGGCTCGATCCGATTCTTCTTAACGACACCGACGTGCAAACCTGGGCGCATAAACTTGATCCCTTTTAAAGAAGGCATTTCTTCAGGAACGAGCCAGAGGTTTTCTCCTAGCAGCTGAGGCGTCGCATTCAGTGCCTGTAAAAAAGGAAACTCCTTGCGAAAGGCTTGCCACAGCTTTTGAGTCGTTGCATCCAATGGACTCTTGGCTGTCGCTCCTTTGCCTTTTTTCTTCTTTTTCACTGGCGCTGCTTCTGCTAGCGAGGTCAATTTCGCAGCGAAATGACCTTCTCCTTGGTTTAAATGCGGCCATAAGCGGATGGTTTTCTCAATCCCAGGTGCAGCTCCCCACTCCCTGCGCCCATGAGATACATTGTCCAAGTCGATCGCTTCGATCGTGAAGGGATACTCCTCCATTAACCAAGCCATCATCGCTTCGTTTTCTTCTGGGGCAAAGGTACAGGTGGAATAGATCAGCTGCCCCCCCGGTTTTAGCATCGTAACGGCTTTTGCCAAAATGTCTTTTTGCCTGATCGCACACTGATCAGGTGTTTCTGCTTGCCATTCTTCTAAGGCGACGGGATCTTTACGAAACATCCCTTCACCAGAACATGGGGCGTCCACCACGATCTTGTCAAAAAACTGAGGAAAATGGCGGCTCAATTCTTGCGGTGCCTGATTGGTAACGACTACATTCGGAAAACCCCAACGCTCCACATTTTCTGATAGGATTTTGGCACGCTTGGGGAAAATCTCATTTGCTACAAGCAGCCCTTTTCCTTGTAATTGGCTTGCCAGCTGCGTTGTTTTGCCCCCTGGTGCCGCACATAAATCTAAGACCCGCTCCCCTGGTTGAGCGGCTGCGATCGTTGCTACGATCATCGCACTAGGTTCTTGGCTGTAGACATAGCCAGCTTGATGGAGCAGCGAACGGCCTTTGACTTCGCCAATATAAGCAGCTTCTGCATAGGGGGCGGGTACAGCGGCTGGTCCATATTTTGCCAGCATCGCTTGTGCGTGCGGCTTAGCAACATTCAAGCGAAAGCCTTTGACTGGCTGATTATCGGTCAAAGCGGTAAAAAAAGCTGGTGCTTCTTCTCCTAACAACCGTTGGTATTTTTCAATAAATGGTGTTGGTAATTGCATACTTACCCCTCCTCGGCTTTTTTATTCTAGCGACTGAGAAGCAATTATGCAAGAATTCCTTGATCAAATGGCAAAAAAACTGCAGCTGAGTGAAGTGGGCGACTAAATCGCTTCGACTTCTCTTTGCTGCAGACCTTTTTTATTTAAAAATCGCTTTTTTGACACTGCTTTCGATGAATGGCTGAGAGACACGGTTGTCCCAGAATTTGATCAGTGGGCCCACTAAAAAGGCACTGATGAAGGTTCCGATTCCAATAGGCCCGCCTGTGAAGAGCCCAATCAAGGCAAAGGCAACGTCTTGAATCACCCGCACCACTCGATAGTTGGCTTTCGTCTGATCGACGATGGTTGGGGCGATCGCGTCATAGGGGGCGCTGCCCAAATTCGCTGACATATAAAACGAAGCACCGAAGGTAAAGAAGATGATCCCGATCAACAAGAACAAGCCTTGCTGCCACCAGTTATTTGGACCGACGGATAACCAATCAAAAACGTTGGTATAAAAGTCGATGAAAAATCCTGTCAGTACCATATTGATGACCGTCCCGATACCGATATGGCGACGGCCAAAGATAAAAATCAATACTAGGACAGCGATATTGATCATCAATTGATAGACCCCAAGGGATAACCCTAGTAGCTCGCCGACACCGATATTGGCAGCTGTGTATGGGTCTAGCCCTACTCCGCCGACCCGCAGCAATGCCGCCCCGAATCCTAAAATGGCGACACCAATCAACGCATAAAGCGAGCGTAATCCTGTTTCTTTTTTCATTAAAATTTCCCCTTTTTTCTCATCTGCTCTTTCAAGTATAACGAGAAAAAAGGAAAATGGGAATTTCAACGCTTCCCAGGGCTCTTTGTAGGGATACGATCTGGCTTCATCCATCTCCTTTGCTTCTATTTTGCTTCCATTGAAAAGCCCGCAACAACCATTGCGATTGCGTATCTTGATTTTCGGTTCCTACAGATACGCGTGCCTCGTCCATTACTCAGCCTTCACTGGAACCATCACTTCAAATATCTGCAATTCTTTTTGGGCGGTAAAGACTTCATCTTGCCATAACAATTCCCAAACATCGCCATCGATCTTTAACTGATTCTCTTTTAGAAAGGCTTGAATGCGATGGGTAAAAGCAGCAATTTGCTCCTCTCCCTCACTGACAAACCCAGACACATACGTGCCAGTAGGACGCGTGATGATCAGCTTTTCAGGATAGAGATGCAGCCGATCTTGGGGAATCAAGATCAGTGCCCGATAAGGCGATGCGTGAAAGGTCTGATCCTCTAATGTCGTTCCAGCACTTAAAAAGCCGATGGGGTAGCCACTGAAGGCATCTTTATAATCCACTAGCGGATAAAAACGGGCGTACACTTGATAAGCAGATTCTGGATCATCGCCAGCGATCTCTTCGGAAACGATAAACGCCTCTGCTTCGTGGTGAGCTATCGTAAAGGTCTCAAAATCGGCTTTCTGTACTTTTTCATAGCGCTGGATGTAGCGATCGAAGGTTCGTTCCAATTCTTGCAGCGCAGCGATTTTGGCACGAACTTCTCCTCGCCGTTCCACAAGTTCCTTTTGCGTGTATTCAGGGTTGCGGTTTTTCAAAAATTGTCGAATGTCTTGCAAGGGCATGTCTAAAGAACGCAAGAGCAAAATCACGTCTAACTCAAGGCATTGTTCAAAGCCGTAGTAGCGATAGCCGTTTTCACCAATCGATTGCGGTTTGAATAAATCGATCTGATCGTAATAAATCAATGTGCGCCGACTCACGCCAGCATAAGCGGACATCTCACTGATGGTCAATTGTTTTTTCAAAAAAATTTCACTCCTTGCTTGACTGTAACGTAACGTTACAGTTTATTCTACCATAGAACGACATTTTTGGAGGGAAATCATGAAACAATTACAGTTATTTTATAAAGAAGAACGACGCTTCTTTTTCAGTTTATTTCTTTTGATGCTGGTCCAATCCTTCGGCACACTCCTGTTGCCGTATTTTTTGGCAAAAATCATTGATGAAGGGATCTTGAAAGTCGACACGACAGCCATTTGGCACAATGGCTGGTGGATGTTTGCCATTGCCATCGGCACCGTGATCGTCTCTGTAGGCGGTAGTTATTTATCTGCCCATCTTTCAGGAAAATTCGGGCATTTTTTGCGGATGCGCCTTTTCAAAAAAACACAAGAACTCTCTGTATCCGCCGTTGATGGCTATGGTACGCCCACTTTGCTGGCACGTACCACCAGCGACATCAACAACATCCAACAAATTTTGATGATGGCGCTGCAAATGATTTTGCCAGCCCCAATGATCGTCGCTGCTTCAATTTTTCTAACCGGCACCGTCTCTTTACGGATGATTTGGGTCCCAATCGTAGCGATCCTATGTTTTTCAATGATCGCTTATGGAGTGATTCGCAAAGCGATCCCATTATCACAAATCACGCAAAAACTAGTCGATAAAATGATGCGGATCTTACGAGAAACCTTTACTGGCGCTCGGGTGATTCGAGCATTCGACAAAGCTGCTTACGAAAAAGAACGGACAGATCAAACACTGACGGAATATGCGAAAACCATGATCCAAGTCAATCGCCTCTTTGCTGTCTTGAATCCGACCGTCAATTTAGTAATGGGACTCTCGATTTCGACTATCCTTGTCTACGGCGGCTATCAAAGTCTGCAGGGCCACCTTGCTATTGGTAGTATTACTGCCATCATCGAATACACGATCCTGAGTCTCTGGTTTTTGACTATGGCAGCGATGGTGATCGTGATGGTGCCTAAAGGCTTGACTTCCTTGCAACGGATCACAGAAGTTTTGGAAGAACCAATTGATTTGATCGACGGTGACCAAACCTTAAACAAGACCGCCGTGTCAGAAACGATCGCAGCTTTCAATCACGTGCAGTTTACGTATGAAGGTGCCGAAGAACCTGTCTTAGAAGATATCAGTTTTGAAATCCATCGAGGCAAAACGACAGCGATCGTTGGTGGAACTGGCTCTGGCAAAAGCACCATCGCCAAAGCGCTGTTGCGTTTCAAAGATGTGACTGCTGGTTCGATCACGCTTTTTGGCCGCAACATCAAAGAGATCTCACAAGCCGAATTACGGGACCAAATTAGTTATGTCCCGCAAAAAGCGCTCTTGCTTAGCGGCACGATTCAAGAAACCTTGCGTTTCGGCAATCGTCCAGCAACCCATGAGGCGATGGCAAAAGCCGCTGAAGTTGCTCAAGCCAAGTCATTTATTGAAGGCTTGCCTGAAGGTTATGAAAGTCCGGTTGCTCAAAAAGGCAGCAATTTCTCTGGCGGTCAAAAGCAACGACTGAGTATTGCCCGAGCGCTGACAAAGCCAGCAGAAATCTACTTCTTTGACGACAGTTTTTCTGCTTTGGATTATCAAACAGATGCCAATTTGCGGCGTGCATTGAAAGAATACACGAAAGATGTCGCCGTCATTATCGTGGCTCAGCGGGTATCGACCGTCAAAAATGCCGATCAAATCATTGTCTTGGATAACGGCAAAATGGTCGGTAAAGGAACCCACGAAGAATTATTACGCAATTGCCAAACTTATCAAGAGTTTGCCTCATCTCAAGGAATGGGAGGAATGAAGGATGAGTAAACAACCAATGGATACCCCAAAAAACATGAAACATACAAGCCGACGTTTGCTGCGTTTGCTGATGGAACAAAAAGCCCGCTTTCTACTGATTATCGCTTCCGCCTTGTTCTTTTCCTTACTAATGTCCATCGCCCCTTTGATCTTGGGGCGTGGACTGGATAACCTGATTGCCTTGTTTCAACAAGAAGGCTGGCAGATCAATGATTTTTGGCAAAGTATTTTAGGTCCAGTCGTCCTTTTAGCGGGAACGTGGCTTTTGATTAGTCTCTTTTCCTTGCTGCAAGAGTATACGATGGCCAGTGTCAGTGAAACCCTGACCTTGACTTTACGCAAACAAATCAGTGACAAATTCAATCGCCTGCCTATCAGTTTTTACGACAAACACCATACTGGCGATATTTTAAGCCGAGTGATTCTCGATTTAGATAAAGTATCTGAAGTCTTGCAAGTTGGTTTGATGCAATTGATCACCGCAACCATCAGCATTACCTTCGGCTTGATCGCCATGCTTTATCTCAGTCCATTACTGACGATCGGTGTAGTCCTGATTTTGCTTTTGAGTGCTTTTGTGACCACCGTTCTCGCACGAAAAAACTTGAGCTACTTTACCAAAAACCAAGAAACATTAGGTGCTGTCAGCAGTCGTGCGGAAGAGTTTTATACCGCAAATCCGCTGATCAAATCCTACAACCAACAAGTTGCCGTTGAAGCGGAAATGGCGGAATTGAGTGAAGCCCAATTTAAAGCCTTTCGAAAAGCACAGTTCGTCAGTGCTGCTATCAATCCTTTCGTGCGCTTTATCAATCAAATCGGCTTTATCTTAAGCGCCGTCGTTGGTGGTCTGATGGTGTTGCAAGGGCAATTATCCATTGGTCTCGTACAAGCCTATCTGCAATACATCAACCAAGTGTCTGAACCGATCACGCAAGCCTCTTATATTATGAACACCTTGCAAAGTGCCTTAGCATCTCTCGAACGAATTTTTGAGATCCTTGATTATCCTGAAGAAGAAACTGCGACCCAACAACTGCCAGTTCCACAAACCATCAAAGGAAAAATCGATTTTCAACACGTCTCCTTTGGCTACAGCAAGGAAAAACTCTTGATGGAAAACGTCGAATTTTCCGTCAAACCAAAACAAACGGTCGCGATCGTTGGACCAACAGGTGCTGGAAAAACCACCATGATCAATCTTCTGATGCGCTTTTATCCATTGAATGGTGGGAAGATCTTGCTGGACGATCAAGACATGATGTCCTTTTCGGCACCAGCAGTACGGAAAAAATTCGGTATGGTGCTGCAAGATACGTGGCTATTCCAAGGAACCATCGCTGAAAATATCGCTTATGGCAATCCCGATGCCACTCGGGAAGACATCTTGGCTGCCGCCAAAGCCGCCCAATGCGACCACTTCGTGCGGACCCTGCCCAACGGTTACGATACCGTCATTGGTTCCGAAAGCGAACTGTCACAAGGACAACAACAATTATTGACGATCGCTCGGGCGATTTTAGCAGACCCAACGATTCTGATCCTCGATGAAGCCACCTCCAGTGTCGACACGCGGACGGAACAAATGATCCAAACGGCGATGGATCGTTTGACCCAAGGACGGACCAGCTTTATCATCGCCCATCGTCTTTCTACCATCAAAAACGCTGACTTGATTCTAGTGATGAAAGACGGCTCCGTCGTCGAAAAAGGCTCCCACACAGAATTACTGGCACAAGATTCCCTTTACGCCCAACTATATAACAGCCAGTTTGCAACAGCTTGATGAAAAAGCCGAAAGGGCCAACGATGTTTAAGACGAATCGTTGGCCCTTTCGGTTATTTGCTTTTCATCCCCAAGTAGCGCATGTGTTCCTATACAAGAAACACTTGTTAGGTACCAAAAACCTTTCCCTTGCCTTGCCCGTATTCATATTCCATAATCAGACGTGAGCGATGATCCATCAAACAGACCGTATGGGAGTGTTGCAAATGAAAAATTTTCAGATGACGTTTATTACTTCTACGACCACCATTCGTTGGTTGAAACTATTGAATCTTTTGGAACGGCATAAGATCCTTTCGAATCGTGAGTTGTCCAAAGCTGTCCAGAGTTCGCGGCGCACGATCATTTATGATATGGAGGGGCTACGGAGCTACTTTGGAAGTACGCTCATGATCGAATCCACGTCGAATGGCTATTCTCTTCACGAATTACTACCGAAGGAATATCTGGAACGAAAACGAGCGCTCCTTCAAAATGAACCGTTATTCGTTATTCTTGAGCATCTGTTTAAGGGAGAATATCGAACAGTTTCCGAATGGGCAGACTATTTTTATCTTTCTGAGAGTTCCCTTTTACGCTATTTGACACTTTTTGAAAAAGCCCTGAAGCCCTTTCAGTTATCTGTTGATCATAAGAATTTCCGTCTGATCGGATCAGAAGCGGATATTCGTAAATTTTTCCATGCCTTTTATTATGATTCGGACGCTACGCCTCATACGGTACGTCCAACCATTGCTGTGCAAAATATCGTCTTAGATTTTTTTCGCAATATACGCGGCAAAACCAATAATACAGCTTCATTTTGGTATATCAGTTATTGGTTGTATATTATCCTTGAGCGTCATCAAGCGGGAGAAACTGTCGTTGTCTCCGAACAATTAAAAAAGATCGTCTTGGCAGATGAACTCTTCCAAGAAATCCAGCCCCTCAATCAACGACTCCAAACCGCTTTTTCCTTGTCTTTACCGTCAGAGGAGCTGGTCTATCTTTTCGCTCTACTAGCAAGTAACCGTGGGATAAACAACTATCTCAGGGAAATATCATTTGTTACCCGCTTTGACCATTGGCCTGAGCTAAAAGAACTGACTGCCAATTTTTGCCAGCTCCAGCAGATTTCCGATCATGATCAGTCCCGAGAGTTTGTTTTTCTCCATTCTTTCTTTATTACGGAAAAAATAAAGCAGCTGATATCCCCTACCTACAATCAAAGCATGGAAGAAATTTCCAATTACGCACAAACACAATACCCTAAAGAGTATGAGGAAAATACACGGTTTCTTCTTAGAGAGCCTCTCTTTGAAGCGACCGCTCTGCCAGCAATCAGTGCCCGCTTCACTTTGTACTTTGAAGGATTAAAAGAAAAATACTGGGGCAACCCACGCCGGATCGCCTTTCTTTTAGAAGGGGATGCGCATATTTGCCTTCACATCAATGCTTTTGCTGTAAAATATTTTGGTCGATATCATGTTTTACAATTCCCTGATTCCAGTGAGTTTTCTTTGGATTATGTGGAACGAAACAAGATTGATCTAGTCGTGACGAATTACGCAGAGTATTTGGAAGAGTATATTCTGGATGTTGAATGCCTCCTAATAAAATCGATCCCAGATGCAGATGATTGGAACAATTTCTTGAAAATCATCAACCCAAAAATCATCCATAATTTTGCGTTGCAAAACACCGAAAAAAGCTCCTTCTATAACTGAAAAGACGTGTGCGGCACTTGAACGCCGCACACGTCTTTTCCATTCGTTTCTATGGACGAGTAGTATTTGTTCTTCACTCTGGCACACTACTTAACGACCATTCAATCGTTGCACGGTACCGTCCCAACTTGGGATTTGCACCAGCAGGTACTTCTAAGGTGACACTGGTGGCTGCCGTCTCTTGATCACCAAAACGATAGACCCATGTTCCCGTACTCTGACTATCGCCAGTTAGTAGAGGCTGCGCTTCGCCTGGCGCCAAAGTTACCCTATCCTTCATCGTTGAAAGCTCTGGCATACTAGCATTGGAATTTTCTGAAGTCGTCATAAGCCGTTGATTGGCTAAACTGATTTGAGCACCGATCAAGGGCTCATTGTCTTCATTTCGAAAGCCCTGTGAATTAAGAGTCGCAGATAGACGCCAACTCGTCTCTTCTGTATCCTGACGCTGATCCGTTATCTGTACATAATTTGGACGTTCCTTAGTTTCGCTTGCCCCTTCAGTAGGAATCATTTGCTGAGGCAATGCGTGATACGTTCCTTTGGTACTGCGGATCGGCGCTTGACCAAATCGGAACTGAGAAACAAAATCAAGACTAAGTAATCCTTGGTCTTCAGGAATGATCGGTGGATTTTCTGGGTTCACCTCTACATCTGGTTCCAATGGATCAACCGGCGGCAGTGGGCCAGTCTGGGCGATTCGCAGGGTAGTTGCAGCGGGAAACACAGTATCCCGAAAAACGAGTTCTGAAGCTGGATTCTGATTGCCCTGTTCGTCATTCGTTGACGGCGGATTGATCACTCCAGCTTCTTTTGCCGAACCAGCAGAATCTTTCAGAAAGACTTGGATCTCATCCCCCGCTTTTAACTGCCGATCACTTACATCAATCGTAAACGTTCCCTCTTCATCGATAACCACCGCCTCTGTATCAAACCAGATACCATTATGGGTAGCACTTAGCTCAACCTTTGTGTCTTCCGTGTGGCCATGGATCTCGTTTGTTTCTTCAAGAAGAACGTAGGAAGCAAAAGCTGCGGGCGTTGGCGGCAAAATGGGGAAAACCTGCACGGGCTCGGTTCGTATTTGATGCTGGGCACCTTCTGTCAGTTCGCCGCTGGTTAATTCGACGGCGATGACTCGGACGATGGTTCCTGCTTCCAAGGGAGCCACAAGAGGAATCTCAAAAATTCCTCCTTGCGCCTCTTCTCCATAGATACTGATCCCCGGTGTGTCTTCTGTATGTCCAACGGTTTTTGCAGTAACTTCTTCCTTCTGACCATCTGCTGTTTCAATTTCAACGGTCACTTTCGCTTCATCGTCCCAAGCTGGTCGAGTCCCGTCAAACCCAACAGGCAAGCTGACTCGCCCATGAATTTTTTTGTCCGCATTCGTCGGCACCCGCAACTCATCAACGATCGCCCAACGCGCATTGTTTGAACTTACGCGAGAATATGCCGTCAGTCCCTGATTGCCAAAGGTCTCCGTATTCAATATCTCTGGCTTATTCGTCAAACCCAACAGGCCAAAATCAGCGCCTGAAAAAGCAAAATCAAGGGTTGGGAAATTTAGATCGGGATCTCCAAAAAGATTTGACCCATTTTTCCAGACAGCTAAGTCACTATTCGTCGCCGTTAATGTTGAAAGATTAGAAACACTAAAGATGTTTCCTCCATCAAGCCGATCGTTACGAAAATCAAAAAAGACTGGATCATTCAAGAAGACAGATAGTTTGCCTGAACGAAATACCCCACCATTCGGGGTACTGGTCCGCCCTTCCACTTGGAAATATCCTTGTTCAACGTAAATTGTTGAATTGAAGTAGGTGTGCATGTCGATCCCTGGACCACTATCTGCTACACACATAAATTTACTATCGACACCTACGATTGAAAAATTATTCTCTGTCCCGTTATCATGGATACCTCTCGCATAAAAAATCCCTTGGTTTCCTCCAGCAACATTCCCATCATGCGCGTTGCCATTTCCTGGATTATAAAGATCAACGATGCCGCCTTCGGTGATCTCAAAAGAATTTCCTCCACTAGGAATTCGGATCAAGGGTGCGCTGCCCCCTTTTTTATGAACATTTACTATTCCACCATCCGTCACATGAAACGTCACCATACCGAAGTATAAAAAGCGAATCACAGCATGGTCACCGTCAGCCTCATGACTGCTAGCTATTAGTTGTCCATTGCTTTGCACTTCAAAGGTAAAGTTGAGACTGGTGATATTGATCGCACTAGCAGTGATGCTTTCAACCTCTAAAATTGCTGATTGACTCAAAGTAAGAACGCCAGCTTCTGCCGCATTCGACGGTGTCGTTAAAACAAAAGCTGCTGCTCCTTCTGCCGCTGCAATCTCACTGAAAATCCGTACATGTGTGTCTTCGCCACTAATGGTGACGTCGGCATTTTTTCCGTTGACTCGTAAAGCATTTGCATTTTCGGCTATCAAGCGTACTTTTGACCCGTTCTGGACCGTCAACTCAGGATTCTCTCCAGTCAGATAAATGCCGCGCCTTTTTTGTGTCGTTTCAATTTGCAATAAGGCAGCTTCCCCCACTATCATTCTTGGATCAGCGCCCTTCATGAGTAGTGCAATATTTTGTTCTTCAGAAGTGTCCGTCGCTACTCCTTGACTTTCTACAATGAGCGTACCTCCATCAATCAGATAAAAATTGCTGTCGTCTCCTAATAGTTCGATCGCATTGGCATCTGTTGCCGTCTCATTTTTCACTCGCACTTGCGTTGTATCTCCTGAGATCGTAGCAGAAGGAAAGAATCCATTTAAGAGAATGGCGCTCGCATGCATTGTGTTTATCGTTACGTTTGCACCAGATTGGATCGTCAATTCTGGTTGCTCGCCAGTCAGAACAAGCCCGCGTTTTCTTAACGCAACATCGATGGAAAAAACCGAGTTCTCTGCTACAATAAATCGGGGATTTTTCCCAGATAGGATCACGGCATTGTTATTCAAAATCGTCGCATCAACAGCTGTTCCAGGGCTTTGAATGATTAAAGAGGCACCGTGATTAATTGTCATTTGACCATTATCGCCACGCAGGTCGATCGTATTCGCATCCCCTTGTCGCGTAGTGATGGTCATTTGGGTCTCTTCGCCAAGCAAAAATCGTGGCTCTTGAATATCTGGTGCTGTATAAAAAATCCACATATTCGGCTTATTAATAACCACCTGTGCTTGATTGCTCGCTTCTACTTCCTTCAGATTGAACAGAGTATCGGAATCCATCGTCATTGCTTCAAAGCGATTGATACCGCCTGTAAAACGAACCGTCGCTTCCCGTGCTAAAATAAAAGGCGACCGATTCTCCGCGGCTTCTTCCACTCCCTCTAGTTCAACGACCCAGTTTTGACTCAACGCATTGGTGGTCTGGATCAAAGCGGTGTTGCCTGTTTTTTGGTACGTGAGATTTTCAATACGAAAAATCGTTTCTTCATTAACAGCTAATAATCGAAAATAGGCACTATTGTTAGTGAAGGTCAGTGTATGGCCATTTCCTTGAATCATTATCGGACGATCGATGGTCATTATGCTGAGGGTAGATTGGACAAGGTCTGCTTGTAAGGAAAGAATTGATACGGCTGGATCTTGTAAAGCACTAATAAACTCCGACATGTTCGCTACAAAAGCTGTGCCACCAGCAAAGGAGCTTGGTACGATCGCACTAGCCACCTGTTCTTCTGACGCTTGCTGCAAACTTTCGTCGTCTGCTGCTTTTTCAGCAGGATCATTGTCCTTTTCTGGCGATTTTTGGGACTCGTTTTCCATGTCTTTTGGTGTTTCCTCATTTTCTGTCTCTGCGGCAGCTATTTCGACGATCGCTTCATTCCCTACACTGGCTACAACAAAACTTCCAGGACGTTCGGCAACGACCAAGACAGAAAATGTCTGCTGCGCTTGACTTGCTTTGATCTGCCAGCCTTGATCGCTTTGTTTTACTGCTGTTTGTCCGGGCGCCAATACATCAGTCATCAGCTTGACTTCTGCTGGTAATTCTAGGAAGATTTCTGCCACTGCTTGGTCGCTGACCAATTCGATCGTAAGCGGTTGACCTACCGTACCAGCAAATTTAGGTTCTTTGAACTGCACCGTCCCTTCAGGCTCAGAGGTTTCTGCGGCAAACTCCTCAAGAACGCCCTCATCCGTTAGCGTTTGTGCAAGGTAAGGCGGCTCGGTTTCAGCAAAAACAACGATGAGAGGGACACTCATCACGCGTAATCCCATAAAAACAAGCAGCAAGCGAATCCAATACTTCAAGTTTTGCTTTTTCATTCCATGCTCTCCTTTACTTCTTACGTATCCATGGTCGGCTTTTTGTTCTTCCATAACAGCCAAATGATTATGCCAAGAAGGAAAATCACTAGTCCTAATGCGCTGATCAACCACCAGTTTTGCTCCTCTTCAATGGTGACATCTTCACGATTCAACTGTCGTGCTGTGTCTGCTTCCACAGTAAACGGAAATTCCCAGGTCCACTCCTCGCCTTCAGCTCGAGCGGTTAGGCTCATTACATATTCTCCGCTGTAAAAACGATCCCCCTGCAATGAAACGGGAAAATGAAAGTGTGAATTTGGCGCCATTTGCATCCCTTCACGCTGCGCCTCATATAAAACGTCTTCCTGATCCGCTCGTCGAACAGCTGCCTCTACCTCTAGGCGATTGACAAAACGCGGCAACGGATTTTGCAGCGTTGCCCGAAACGCATTGCGATAATTGACTTGACCGGCAAACACATCCAATAACGCAAGCTCTGGTTCAATAATAGAAGCTTCATTGCGGACAACGACGCCTAGAATATAAGCAAACCGATTTTGGATCGCAACACCTTCTTCCTCTGATCCAGTCGTTTCTGCGATGACCTCTCGAATACGTAAACCGCCGACTAGACTACCAGCAAAGGCTTCTTCAGGCATATGTATGGGTAACTCGATCGTCTTTTTTTCCTTGGCTGACAAAATGATCTCTCCAGGTGATTCGATTAGATCAGCTATCGAATAAGGCAAAGTCGGATCAGGTTCTGCGGCATCTTTGCCATATTCCACGACGCCATTTCCGTTAGTGAACGCCGTATGCGCGGATATTTCGATCGTGATTTCCTTTTCCGCGCGATTTTGAATCGTCACTCCTAGAACATCATCGGTCCCTGGCGCTAGTTCTAGATCAAAATAGCCACTATTCCCATCTGGCAATTGGCTTTCCGGTAAATTAGGAACCACATGAAATGGCAATTCTGATTGTGTTTCTGCCCAACCTGTCATCGGCAATCCAACGAGTACCATCACCAGTAAAACAAACCCAGCTACTAGCCTCTTTTTGATTGATCTCTTGCTTTGTGTCTTCATAATGAATCATTCCTTTCAAAATAGGCAGGAACGACTCGTCTCCTGCCTATTCCCTATATCCCTTGCTCACTTTCCCGATTCGTTTTTCCCTAATCGCAACACGCGGATCATTCGCTCTCGCGTTTACTGGTAAAATGATCCGTTAAATCCATGTGCCCTTATTCGTGCTTTTGAGCCAAGCTAAAAGACCGGCTTCTTTGCTGTGTTCTTCCAAAAAACTTATTCCTTAATTACCAGGAGTGGCACTTAAATGCCAAGTCAGAGTAGCCGTATAAACGGTTGCTTGCGGATTCGCTCCTGTCGGTATATGGAGCCAAATCGCTTCATTGAGAATATCCTCTTCCCCAGCTGCATGCTGTTGATTTAGCAGGGTTTGATCACCCCATTGAACCGTTGAAAGACCCGCCCCTTGGCCAGGAGCTGCAGACATCAAGGTGTTGCCTTCCGTCCCAACGTCGATAGTTTGATGGTTAAATTGATCGCTAGGTGCCGTTGGGAAAGTAGCCGGATCTAATGCATTCGAACGAATCTGTGGATTTTGAAATTCGATATAAGCCCCACGTAATTTATGATTCAAAGTGGCATCGGTACTTGTAAATTGATCCAAATCGACATTTAACGTCCAACCGTTGTGTCCACCACGGGTATCCAATACTTGAGCAAAAGAGACATATGGCGCGGTTCCTGACCCATCAGACAGTCGTTCTAGCTCCGCAAACATGGCGGATTTTCCAGGGCCTGTGCTGATCACTTGGGTCCCAAAATCGAAGCGCTTTGGCACATGCACCAAAGTGAATGGACCGGTTACCTCTGGATCGATCGGATCAATTTCTACCTCTGGCTCTTTTTCAGGTAATTCAACATCGATCTCCTCCTCATTCCCAGGGATGAAGTCTACTTCATTTTCGGTATTTCCTTGCAGGATGGGTGTTGCTGCTGCGGTCACTCCCCCAGATAACACAGCGATACTCATGATACTGATTGTTGCTAAATAAATACGTTTCATAAAAAATTACTCCTTTTACTATTATTATTCGTAGAAAGACTCTACGATGATTACTATTGATCGATGCATAAACCTTTTTTCGCTAGAATTGGTTGCCAGATGACTTACTAATCTTTCCTTTTCTTCAAAATCCACAACTGCCTTATCCTAAAACAAGCGCGCGACCGTATTGCCTAAAGGCCATTTTTCTCGTTAGCGGATCGTCCTGCGCATCGTTTCAAGTAAACAACCACACTCAAGATGACGAGCAGCAGACCTATCCAGCAAATAAGTAGTCGTTGGTGACTGTTCGTTTGCGGAAAACGATCATTTTTTGCGCTATCAGACGAATCTTCTTCAGGTGCTCGCCATTCCCCTGTCGGCGGTTTGGGCTCTGGCTTTTCAGGTTCCTGGCCACCAACAAAACGGATGACCCCTTCTGTTCTAGCGGTGGACACTTCTTTGGCTTCTACGAAATCAGCGACTAGCAGACAACTTAACAGCAACATTGGTACAATAAAATACCTCAATTTACGAAGCGCCATGTATTCCCCCTCATTTTCCTTTCACTCCTTTTTCTCTTCCCAAAAACATACTTCAGACACAAACGAAGTCCTCCAATCCTTCATTTAGGATGGAGACAACCATTTTAATCGCTTCTTTATACCCAATGTATTTAGGCAAAAAAAAGACCTGCGGTTGCTTTTCTATGGAGTAATCAAATGGGATGATATTGGTGATCAAAATATCACAGTCAAGCTGGTTGATCTGTTCCGATGTTAATTGCTCTTCATAGAGCACAGCCATTCGACCACTAAAATGATGTTCAAAGATACTATAGACCCATTCATCGATCACATAATTATTGGCAAGTAACACCACGATTTTTTGCGAAACCCGAATCAATTGATTGCCAAAAAGATAAAGAACGAAGGAACAACAAAAGTCCGTCAAAAATTGATTTTTGAAACATTGCGGAATCTCATTCACTTCCATAAACCTAATCAAAGGCTCATACAGATCAAAAGGCAAAGAAAACACAAATTGATTCGTACTATCCGGATTTTTTAGGTAGATAGGTGCTAAACCAACTTTTGCATATTGTCGTACTAAAAAATCTTCAACGACCTGTTGAATTGCACAAGGTTCGTCAAGGTAAGAATTGTGCTGTTCAAAAAAAGCAACAAAAAGTTCAACGAATCGCTTACTCGTTTTTGAAAAGGTATTGAGGGGAATCCTCGTTTTCCCCCGAAGCGCCCACTGCGCATAGAGCATTAGGTAAATAAAACACGCTTCCTGAAGGAGCCGTTTTTTTGCGATGGGTTGAAGACTGCTACTTTCTTGAAGTGTTTCCTTGATCGTCAGAAAAAGCGGATCTTGCTGGATCACTGCTAGGACCTCAGGATCAACGATCAAGGTTCCAAAAGTGGCACGCTGAAATGACAAACGAATAATATTGAGGAGCTTTTTTCTTGAAACGATCCCCACGTTTTGCTCAATTCTTTTTAAAAGCGTTTCTTGGAGCTGATGATCAATAACTGGCAACTCAAAATAGTGCGTTTCGCAATAAAAATCCCAGAAGAACTTTCGCTGATTGATTTCTTCTCCCATCAGCCCAATCGGTGCTTTGGTTACCACCAAACCGTATTCATCAAGAATCAGCTGTAATTTTTTTAAGAGTCGATTTGCCGTTGATTCTGAAATATGCATGGCTCGTATCCAAGCTAGAAAAGGAAACGTTTGTCCTGCATAAAAAGCTTGTACTAATAAAATCAGTGGTTCTCGCTCATAGAAAGAGCGTCGTTTTTTATAGTACTCACCATGATCCTTGATCACCAACTTCATCCCGTGATGGGTCCCTTCAAGAGAGATCGTATCACCAAAAAATGTGCGTAGTGCTTTTAAGTCCGTTAAGATCGTCCGCCGAGAAATACTCGCTTTTTCTGAGAGCTGCTTGACACTCAAAATCTGTTCGTTTTCCATGTACGCCAATAGTATCAGGCTTCTTCGATTCACTGAGTTCGTTACCAATTGGAATGTAAGACTGTTCACGGGCTTAATCTCCTTTAGCAAATTTCCTATAAATTATTTATCAAATCGTAGGTCCCTCCTTTAGCGCTGCCTTCGAATCTTTACAATGTTTCTTGTTTGATTCTAACAAAATTACCACCTATTTTTTATCCAGCATTTGCACACGAGGGTGCAAAAATATTGACTTTCTATCAATATTCATCTATTTTTCAGGCTCTCAAAGGTAAATATTAAGTGTTATTTTAAATAGTTCCGCTACGTTTTTGTTTATTGTTTCTCCTTTATCAATTTCTAGCTATACTCACAAATAAGCTACAGCTTTTTTAGTAACAGCGCCGATTTCAACTGATTGAAGCACAAAAAAGCAGCTAGACACTTGTCTAGCTGACTATATAGAATTCTAAGTTAGAACAATCTCCTATTTCTTTTTCAGTACGCTTATAAACACACCGCCTACCATGATTGCGCCTAGAATCACCAGCCATGCAGCCCGTTGCTCACCGCCCCTTCAAGTGGTAGATCACTTGAACCGTTGTTTTTGGCGAGTACCATGAGAACTGGCTAGCTTCAAAAACACTGATAAGGATAAAGATAACAAAGCTCACTCTTCTTTGTCAGTGATCAAAAAATACTGTTTATATGGACGCCCAATTTTTGTATACACATTTTCGCTGCAAATGGCTTTGGTCTTTTCTAAATGGGCGACATACTTTCGTACCGATACATGGGACAATGCACAAGCTTGCGCCAATTCTTGGACTGTAAATGGCTGTTTGATGGTACGAATCGTTTCTTGGATCAGCTGAAGCGTGTCTTCTGTCAACCCTTTTTCCAGTTCGATCCACGGACTTTTTTGGTTTCCCTGCAGCAGCAGATCGATTTGCTGCTGAGCGATCCGTGGATGTTTGAGGCTTTCCCGTCGTTGCTGAAATACTTGGATACTTTGGGCAAATCGTTCGAAGGAAAACGGCTTGATCAAATAATCCAGCATCCCCAAATGCAGGCTTTGGCTGATCAATCGTGTTTCATCGGCAGCCGTGATCATGATGACATCCACAGCCTGTTGTTGTTCCCGTAATTTTTGCAACAGCTCCAAGCCATTGCCATCTTTCAAATGGATATCCAGCAAAAGCAGCTCAATGGTTTCTTTTTGCAGCATTTCTTGCGCTTCTTCCACTGTTTCCACCGAAAAAATTCGCTCAAAAACCGCCAAACGTTCTAAATAGCTGCGATGAATAAATTGAACCATCGGGTCGTCTTCAACAATCAAAATATTGGCTTTCATAGCTGCTCCTTCCGATAATCATTCGTGATCGTCACTTCCAAAACACCTTGGGCTTGTTGAAAAATGATTTTCCCGTTGACTTCATGCAACAATTGCTGAAAATAGCCAACTCGCTGTAAAGTCACTTGTTCTGTGGGTGTCAACATTTCTTCCGCTAGCTGCCAACTCGTTTGCAGTTGATTTTCTTGGTACTCGATTTTCATAAATACCTCTTGGGTCAAATGCTTTTGCAGCAAAAGATGATGTATATATTGATAAAGGTTTAATAAGACTTTGGTTTCATGTGCAACGGCTCCTTGGGGAATCTCTGGAAAAATTTCTACCAACAGCTGGCATTTCTTTTCTAAAAATTTTTGCCGCTCGCCAATCAAAAAACCTGCCAGCAAGGGATTTTTAATGAGAATCGCTAGCCGATGAGCAAATTCTTTCTCTGGTTTCAAAATATCATCTAAATAGATCGTCAACTCTTCATAGGCTTCTAAGTCCACCAAACCATAGATGACATGCAGCTTGTTCATAAATTCGTGGGCTTGACTTTGCAGTGCCGTCGCATAGGCTGTCGTATTTGCCAACTGATCCGCAATGAATAAGGACTCTGTCGCATTTCTTAGAAAAATAATATACCCTATCTGCTGATTTCTCACGATGATCGGCGCCGATGAAAAGACATAGTCCTGCCCTTCTTGCTGTACTAACCGCTCTTGCTTCTTGTCAAAATCAACATGCTGCAAAGCAGGCAGGATCGTTAGCAGGGATTGGCCAACCAAGCCATCTTCTGATGCAGTAGCAAGCGGCAATGCCGTGGCGGCTCGATTTGCCAGCAAGATGTTCTTGGCTAAGTCTAAGACAAAAACAACATCCTTGGTTTCTTCCAGCATACTATTGCGCTCTTCTAACAAACGTGAGATTTCTTGTGGTTCCAAATTATGCAGTTGGCGTTTCAAATAAAATGCCACGAATAATGCAATCCCCCCGCCTAATAGCAAACTGATGAACAATGCTTTCCGATAGCCTTTTTGTGATAGTAAGATCAACGATTGCAGTGAAGTCATTTTAATCCCTAATGCCACGACGCCAAGTTGTTCTCCATCTTCTTTCACTGGAACGAACCCCCGTAAGGATTGTCCTAAGGTGCCGTTGCCAATGGAGAGAGACTCCTTGCCTTCAATGGCAGGTGTTTCATCGCCACCAGTAAAAGGTTGACCAATTTTTTCAGGATCTGGGTGCGTGATCCGAATAGCGTCTTGGTTCATCAAAACAATAAAGTCCAACCCATAGTTTTTTGCTAATTCATTGGTATATGATTGCAACTGGGGACTGGCTTTCTCATCCCGCAGTGCTTGCTTGACCTCCGCTTCTGACGCTAACTGACGGCCGATCGATAGCAGCAGCGTTTCTTCATCTCGGTGCATTTGCTCTTTTTGTTCCATCATCATCAGTACATAAAATAATGTTAGAACGATACATAAGGTACTGGTAAAAATCCCTACTAACAGCACCCACAGCCGGACTGGCCGCTCCCGCATAGTCGTTCCTCCTCAATTGCTAATAAGCGTTCATTACACGCTCATTTTAACATAGGAATCTTTTTCCGAAGGTCTTTTTTTAAGTTGCATTTAATTAAATTAGTTAAATAATCTTCTTTGTTTGTGAGCGCTTCCTTATACTAGAGACATCCAAAGGAGGTATTTGAATGAAACAAGTCGTCGCAAAACAACCCGTTGTTGAAAAAACGCAAACCAAAGCAAAGTGGTGGTCTTTCTATGTTGGTTCCGTTCCCTTGCCCGTCTATCTGGTAATGTCTGCCATTATCTTGATCACTGCTTTTCTGCAGCAACTGCCTGTCAATATGCTGGGTGGCTTCGCAGTTATCCTAAGTTTAGGCTGGTTATTAGGAACGATTGGTGCCAACATCCCTATCATTAAGAATTTCGGTGGTCCCGCTATTTTTTCTTTGTTGATTCCGTCAATCCTGGTCTTTTTTAATCTCATCAATCAAAACGTATTGGAATCAACCAATATCTTAATGAAGCAAGCGAACTTTCTTTATTTCTATATCGCCTGTCTGGTTTGCGGCAGTATTTTAGGGATGAATCGCAAAATCTTAGTCCAAGGGTTGATGCGAATGATCATTCCTATGATGTTAGGCATGGTCTTAGCGATGGGCGTAGGTACGCTTGTCGGTGTCCTGTTAGGGCTAGATTGGAAACACACTTTGTTCTTTATTGTGACTCCTGTTTTAGCTGGCGGTATTGGGGAAGGAATCTTGCCGCTTTCCTTAGGCTATAGTGCCATCACTGGTTTAGGTAGCGAGCAATTAGTCGGGCAGTTGATTCCAGCCACCATCATCGGCAACTTTTTCGCGATCGTTTGTACTGGCTTGTTGACTCGCTTAGGGGAACAAAAACCGCGGCTTTCAGGAAAAGGCCAACTCGTTAAAATGAGTGATGGGGATGATTTGAAAGATGCGTTGATTGAAGATCAATCGCCAATCGATGTCAAATTGATGGGCGCAGGTGTGCTGACCGCTTGTACGCTCTTTATTCTAGGCGGTCTGTTGGAACACGTCACTGGGTTCCCTGGACCTGTACTCATGATCGTAGCAGCCGCTTTCTTGAAATATTTGAATGTCGTACCAAAAGAAACCCAAAAAGGATCGAAACAGCTTTACAAATTCATCTCGGGTAACTTTACATTTCCACTCATGGCAGGATTAGGACTGCTTTATATTCCTTTGAAGGATGTCGTCGGCATGCTGACCTGGCAGTACTTTTTAGTCGTTATCAGCGTTGTTTTCACCGTGATCGCCACGGGCTTTGTCGTTTCTCGCTTTATGAATATGTACCCCATCGAAGCGGCCATCGTTTCTGCTTGCCAAAGCGGAATGGGTGGAACCGGCGATGTCGCGATTTTAAGTACCGCCGACCGCATGAATTTGATGCCATTTGCCCAAGTAGCTACACGTTTGGGTGGCGCGATCACGGTTATCTCAATGACCGCACTGTTACGACTATTATTTTAATTGTTTGAAATCGGAAGGGAGAAATGAAGAATGTCAACGATCAATGTCAAAGAAGCAGCTATGAAACAAGCCGAGGAAAATGGGGGGAAATTAGCTGTTGTTTCTAAAGTCACTATTGACTCAAAAGAAGATTTAAGTATCGCTTACACTCCAGGGGTCGCAGCTGTTTCATCGGCGATTGCGGAAAACGAAGAACTCGCCTACACCTTGACCACGAAGAAAAATACCGTCGCCGTGATCAGCGATGGCTCGGCAGTTTTAGGTTTGGGCAACATTGGTGCCAAAGCCGCTATGCCGGTCATGGAAGGCAAAGCGGCCTTGTTCCAACGCTTTGCTGGGATCGACTCTATCCCGATCGTCCTAGACACGCAAGACACCGAAGAAATCATTCAAACGATCAAAGCGATCGCACCAACCTTTGGTGGGATCAATCTAGAAGATATCAGCGCCCCTCGCTGCTTTGAGATCGAACGACGCTTGATTGAGGAATTACCGATCCCCGTGTTCCACGATGACCAACACGGGACTGCCATCGTCGTTTTAGCCGCTTTGATCAATAGCCTGAAGCTGATCGACAAATCCTTTGAAGAGGTCAAAATCGTGATCAACGGCGGTGGTTCTGCTGGCCTTGCCATTACCCGAAAATTTCTGGCTGCTGGCATCAAACACATCACGGTCGTCGACAAAGCAGGGATCCTTTCAGAAACGAACCATGAACTTGCGCCCCATCACGCAGAAATCGCCAAAGTCACCAATCGTCAACAGCTAACAGGAACACTAGAAGATGCCCTTAAAGGAGCAGATGTCTTCGTAGGCGTTTCCGCTCCTGGTGTGCTGCACCCTGAATGGATCAAAACGATGGCAGAAAAACCAGTGATTTTTGCGATGGCGAATCCAACGCCAGAGATTTTTCCTGATGAAGCACTGGCAGCTGGCGCCTTTATCGTCGGTACTGGTCGCAGTGATTTCCCTAACCAGATCAATAATGTCTTGGCCTTTCCAGGAATCTTCCGAGGCGCATTAGACGCTCGAGCAAGAGACATCACGATCGAGATGCAGATCGCAGCAGCACAAGGGATCGCTAGTTTGATCCCCGAATCAGCATTGACTCCGACCACTATCATTCCAGATGCGTTTCAGCCTGATGTTGCTAAAGTCGTGGCAGAAAGCGTGAAGAATGCTGGGAAAAAATAGTTACGCCATAAAATGAAGAGTGGCCCCCTCTCAACAAATCAACATTGAGAGGGGGCTTGTGTTTTTATTCCAGATGCTTTTTTACAAACGAAAAGCACAGAAGTTCTTCACTTCTGTGCCGCAGGTAGCGTTAAAACGTCACAACCGCTTTGACCAATGGATCATCTTCTAACGTTTGGCGTTCTAGCGCCTCTTGCAGTTTTTCTAATGGGTATTCTTCCGTGATATATTTTGTGGGATCGATCATGCCACTAGCAATCAAGTCGATCGTTTCTTCAAACTCTTGGCGGGTGCATGAAACGCTGCCGATGAGCTTGATTTCTTGCAAGACCAACCGATTTAATGAAAAAGGAATTTCGGGAGCAACGGAATTTCCGATCGCCACGATCGTTGCACCAGGACGAGCAGCCTCAATGCACGTCGCTAAGGAACTGCTGGAACCGACTGCTTCAAAAATCAAATCGAACCCACCAGCAGACGCGTCTTTCAATACTTCCCCACGGTTTGGATCCTTGGCGTCAAAGTAATCGTCAAAGATTCCCAATTCCTTGGCTTTCTCTATTTTTGTATCGTTGATTTTGGACATCGCCACATAAGAAGCCCCAGCTTTTTTTGCCAATTCGCCAATCAATTGCCCGATGATCCCACTTCCAGAAACCAAGACTTTGTCATTTAACTTGATGTTGGATTTACGGACAGCATGATAGGCAACCATCAAAGGATCAATCAAGCTAGCCGCTGTATCTGAAACTGTATCTGGCAATTTATAAGCATTGGACGCTTTTCCGACAAACCGTTCGGCATAGGCGCCATTGCAGACAAAGCCGATATAATTGGTGCCATTTACTTCCCGACACAAATGCTCTTGCCCTTTTTGGCACATATCACATTTCCCACAATAAAGATTGGCCCAAAAAGCAACACGATCGCCGATTTTAAAGGAACTATCGCCTGCATCCGTCACGACACCGCAAAACTCGTGACCCATGATAAAATCGGACTCCCCTGTTTTGCCCCAACCTTTCCCTGCTTGCCACATATGCACGTCACTGCCGCAGACGCCGCACGCTGAAACTTGGATCTCGATCAGTCCTTCTTCCACTTTCGGCACAGGGACTTGTTTGACCTCGATTGTTTCTGGTCCTTTTAATACAGCAGCTTTCATGGTTTTTTCTGTCATTTCTGTTTCCTCCTCATTGCTTTTTCCTTTGCTTACTGTCATACTAACATTAAAGTTAACTTCAAAGTCAATGTTAAGGAGTGGAAAAAATGACCTATACAATATCCCAAGTTGCGAAAGCTTTAAATATCCCTACGTCAACCATCCGCTATTACGACAAAGAAGGCCTTTTGCCGACGTTAGCGCGCAAAGAATCTGGCTACCGTTTGTTTTCAGATACCGAAATTGAGATGCTGGAATTGATCGAATGTCTGAAGGAAACAGGCATGACCATTAAAGAGATCAAAGATTATGCACAATTGACACGCCTTGGTGATGACTCGCTGCAAGAACGCCATAAAATGTTTCTTGAACAAAAAAAAGCGCTGCAAGCGCAGATAGACGCTTTGCAGCAATCGATGGCGTTGATCGACCATAAGTGCTGGTATTATGAATCAGCGATCGCAGCCGGTACAGAACAAATCCATTTCCCAATCAAAATGTCTTTGAGAAACAAAGAGAAGTTTCAAGCGCTCACCGCGCAAAGCGAAGATCGCTAACGTTATGTATCGTTCACAGGACTATCTGTCTGCTTCTAGTGGCCCGAAGCAAACCTACTCTGGATATTTTTCAAATACTTGCTTGTCTGCTAGTGAATAGACTTGTTCATACAAATAATCAAAGAGGGTATTCATGTTTTCTTTCGTATCGCTCACTTCATCAAGGATCTCTTTTGCCGTCCGATGAGCGATATTCAAGCGCATTTCAGCGTTGTAGATCATCCGCTCTGCTTCAACCTGCGCTTCTTCAAGCGTCCGATCTGCTTTCTTTCTAGCAAATAGCAAAATATCCCGCATTTCCGCTTGAAACTGCTGATTTTCTTTTTGTAACTCTTGGTTTTCTTTTTGCAGCTCATTGACTGTTTTGCGAAGCGCAGCGGCTTCTTCTTCCTGAACACCTCGAGCCTGCTCCTCCAGCTGTGCTTCTTTTTCAGCGAGTTGGTTCGCCAAATTAGTGATGACCTCTTCTTTTTGGAGCAACAGCTGTTTTTGTTCTTGGGCTTTGCTTTCATACCATTGTTTTTCTCTCGCCCAATCCAAGCGTTCAAAAATCGCTTTTTCTTTCACTTGCTGGATATCCGATTGTGAGCGCTGCAAGGCTTCTGCATGGAGCCGTTTTTCAAGTTCGGTGATTCTCGTACGTGCCAATGCTAACTCTTGATGGGTTTGTTCAAAGCTCATATCTGCTGGTAGCTCAGGCGCCAGCTCCAACTGCCCCCTGTTGGCTTCTGCGCTAAACTCTTCAAAAGAGCGTTTTTCTTGGTAGCCCTGTAAGGGCGCATTGACGGTGTCATTGCGCTTTTTGGTGCTTTTACGCTTTTTCTTCCCTTTACTGCTTGTCGGATGGGGCATGCCAGTTTCTGACGACCAGGATTGCGCAGAGTGCTTAGGCGATCCTTCTGGCGCTGATCGTTCCTCTAGCCCTGCTTGTGCTGAAGGAGACGGTACCAGCGTCTGCCCGCTTCGTTGCCCCTGCTTTTTGCCTTTTTGGGGTTTACTACTGGTATCCGTTAGCCCTTGATCGTTACTCGTAGTCTTCTTTTTTGAGGTATCGGTGATCGTTTCTTTGACTGGTCCACTGACAACAGCTGCCTCAGCAGATCCGTTTTCTTTCTCATACGTTTCTTCAAATCCTTTTAATTCTTTCAATGATACTTGGTTCATTTCATCGAATAGCGTCTGAGCAGAAAACCACCCACGCCCCTTCTTCTTACTCATCCCATGAATCCCTCCCTTTCATCAATAACTCTTTTGATTGTTTCTTTCTAAGCGCCCGTGTCTGAAGCTTGAGCAAGCTCTTTTCGGCTGAGTACTTGCCACTGTCCCTGGGCATCACGGACGATCGTTTGTTCAAATGACGTATCGGGCGCATCTGCTACTTGTAAAACGAAATGGCACCGTTGCACGCCTTGTGCCTGTGATAGATCATCGATGATTCGTTCCAAGTTGGCCTCCCAAGTGGAAAAATCGTCAACTGAGCGCAAATGACTGGCACTCGTTAAAGTGATTTCTTGCAGCGGTTGGTTAATATGGATCAATACGACGGTCGGTCCTAAAAAGGGCGTCACTTGTGTCCCAAATTCTTCTTCTAGCTGAAATCGCGCTTCTCGATCATCCGCCATCAGCAGCGTCTGCCAGGCAAGGCTTTCAAAAGGGAGCCCCGCAGACGGGTACACCGATAACGGTTGTTGCATCCCTTCCATCTGTTCTTTTTGTAAATGCAAGATTTCCTGTTTCAGCTGCTGGCTTTCCTTTTCAATCCTACGAACTTGCGTCTGTAAGGAAAAATGGGGAAAGGTAAAAAGCAGCAGACTTAAAAGAAACAGACCACTGACCATCAGCAACGCTAACGAATGTTCATTACGAATCTTATGCTTAAAAAAAGCCAGTTTTCTTTTTTCCAACTCCGTCATGTTTGTTTGCCGCTCAAGCCTTCGAACAAAGATTTCGAGGTATCCCCGTTGAGCAAGTACCCCGATCGCCACAAAACAAAGCAACAGTATACTGCCATAAACCATCTTCACGGACATCCCCCTTTCCAGCTTTCGGTCTCTAAATAAGCCTCGATTTTCAATCCGACACGCTGACTGACCTCGTTGAACCCTTAAAATAAATTCAAGACGATCCCACGAAGCGCCTCGCTCGTCACCATGCCAAATTCACGACTATCGATCGAGTGCATGATGGCATCCCCGACGACGAAATACTCACCTGGTTGCAAGATGCCTCCGATTGGCAGTTCCCTCGCCGTTTCTTGCGTCAGCGTAAAAGTATAGGAAAAATCATAATAGGAACCCGAGGCACCCAATAGCAAGCGATTGCCACTGCGAGCATAAGAATCGCCAGGAACCCCGATCACTCGTTTTACGATCAGCCGCCCTTCATGCTCAAAAGCCACGAGATCATAGCGATGGGGCAGCTGATTCTTTTGAATAAGGACTAACTCGTTGTTTTGAATGATGGGGACCATCGACTCACCGCTGACCCGAGCAATTTTGTAGTTTGAAAAGAAAAAGAACAGCAGCAGTAGCAGACAACTTATTCCCAACACACGAAGTGCCCATTGCTTTTGGAATCGACCCATGATACCTGTTGCTCCTCTACCATAATTTTACGTCGTACGTAGCCTTTGACTGATTATACCGTTGACTCTACCGCTTTTAGCGAAGGGCAGACGCTGCTGGAAGCTCTTCACTAGGAATCGAGCCTTCACATGAACCAAGAAAATCGGCTAAAATTGCCTTGCCGAGGCGTTCGATGGAATTTGGCTCAATCGGTCGTTCCAACCGATAGATGGGCTGTTCCAATTCTAACAAAAAGAGCGGTTGATCAGTGACCAACACCTGGCGGGCGGTGAAAATCGACAGCTCACTCGTAGCCTCGACGACGACATCTACTCCTTGTGCAACCAGCCAATCCCTCAGACGTTGCTTGATCCAGCCTTTGATTTTCTCATTTCCACTCAAATGATAGGTGACCATCAGCTGTTTGTTTTTTAACTGCTGCTTGTTTAAATACGTCTCCCCCAATGTCACCAAATAGTGAGAAGCAGCGCTAGAAAGTGCCGTAGACTTTCCAATACCAGACACTGCTGGCTTTTGACGATCCCGCTGTAAAGGAGGAGGCACATGGAAGAGTCGATCCAATAACATGACTGCTAACGTCACTTGCACGAATACGCGATCTTCTCTCAATGTCTCTGCTTGCTTAGGAAACGTCTCTCGCAAACTATCGATTGGATCAAAGGGCACCGTTTCTTCGACCCACGGATGTTTCAATAAAAACGAAAGTACCCCTTCATCCGCCATCATCAGGAATAGTAGGACACACCGTTCTTGCTGCGACAAGGACCTGCAGACCTCCAAGCCTTCGATGACAAAGCCCGTTTTTTCAAGAAACAACCGACAAAAGTCAGCCATTTCCCAATTTTCCTCCAAGCGCCCACCTTGTTGCGCCCGCAAAAGAAAGACCTTCGTCCACTGCAGCGAAACCACTGGATCGATCGGCAAGGAGGGACGATACCGCAGTGTCAACGTCTCAGCCAGCTGCTCAAAGAGTTGGTGAGGCTGTTCCTCTTCCTCAAAATAAAAGGCTTTATAGAAATACCGTATATTTCCTTCTGCCCCCTCTAGGCACCACTGCTTTTTATTCAAAGTCAGCTCATAAGCAGCGAACAAGGTCTGAAGCTGGCGGCATTGTTTCAAAAAGGTTTGATTGCCTAACCCTGTGATGGCAGCCAGTTTTTCAGGTATCCCCGTTTCTTGCTGACACAAGAAATGCAGAAACAACAGATTTGGGTCATCCGCCAGCAATGCTCGCTTTTTTTCCTGATACTCCGCCAATTCTTGGATCACCAATTCATAGCCATTGCTGGCAGATGCGAGGATCGTCGAAGCCCCAAACAATTGGCGTAGTTCCTCAATGTCTGAAATAATCGTCCGCCGTGAAGCGCCGCAAGCTTGTGCCAGCTGTTGCCCACTTAAATGTCCGTAACATTCCAACTGCCGTAAAATCGTCAGTTGCCGTTTGCGCGTCATTGAAAATAAACTGTTCATCAATAAAGACGGCTTGTTTCTCATCGTTTCACCTCCCCATACATCCGAAAGAAGAGAAGCTGCAGGCGATTTCCAGCAGCTTCTGCTTGATTCTTATTAAAACCTCGTTTTTCTGCGCTCACATAATGGTATCAACGGATTCCATCGGAACAACGTTGCCTCCTTTTGCTTTTACTGTTCCTCTCACCAGTAGATCGATGATCGCTAGTAGCAAAGCTCGGGTATTGCTGTCTGCTTGTCTGATTTTTTAAGAACGACTAAAAAGCGTAATGGAACTGCAGCTTCCGCTTGCCTTTTCTCCATGAAGGAAACATCTCCAGCTAAGCAAGACAAGGAAATACAAAACCTTTCTATCTTATGTGATCGCTCGTTTTTCTGTGTCTTTTCTTCTATTGCTCACTGTTTTCCTTAGCCTTTTTTTTCTTGTTAATGATTAAAACAACAACGATGATCAGCAACAAAACAAGTGCGGCGATTCCGCCAATCAGCCACCAATTTGTTTCTGGTTCCAATGTCACGTCTTCCTCATTCAAACGACGGGCATCAGCAGCCGCAATCGTAAAGGGTTCTTCCCAATGCCATTCCTCTCCTTGTGAACGGGCCGTCATAGTCAGGACATAGTCTCCTGGACGGAAACGCTCGCCGTTTAGAGGGATCGGAAAATCCATATGGGAATTTGGTGCCATCTGCATGCTTGTGCGCTGCGTTTCATACAAGACGGTGTCGCTGCCGCTGGCACGAACCTCGGCATCAATTTCTATGTGGTTGACGAAAGTCGGGGTGTAATTTTGAATCTTGGCACTGATCACGTTCCGATAATTGACTTGACTGGCAAAAACTTCCAGCAATTCAAGTCCCGGATCCGTTGACGAGCGGTTATTGCTTACGACGACTCCTAAAATAAAGGCAAACTCATTACGAATCCCGATTCCTTCTGTTTCCGCCTCCGCTGCCGCTGCATCGCGGACCTCTTCTACTCGGATCGATCCTGCCAGTACCCCTTCAAATTCTTCCTCAGGCATCGTCAGAGGAAGGGTAAGGATCTGTTCTTCTTGGGCTTCTAAGGTGATGACCCCAGGTGTTTCAATCAATTCGGCAATCGAGGCAGGCAATGTCGGGTCAGGATATTCGGCATCACGACCGTATTCTACTACTCCGTTGACGTTGGTGAAGGCAGTATGAGCCGATACTTCGACGTCGATGGTTTCTTCCGATGTATTTTGGATGCGTAACTGCAATTCCTCTTGTTCCCCTGCGCCTAAATTCAGATCAAAATAGCCGCTAGCACCGCCTTCGATCTGGCTATCAGGGAAAATCGGGGTGACAAAAAAATTCAACTCTGATTCTATGTCATCATTTGCTCGTACTGGTGTCGGCAAAGTAATCAATGAGCAAAGCACGATCATTGCAGTCAAAAGCCGCAGCCAGCGTTGGTTTGTTGGTTGTTCGATCACTGTTGGTTCTCCTTCCAAAAAAAGGCAGGAATAACGGTCTACTCCTGCCAGTTGTTTCACATTATTGTTGCGTTGCTTTGAAGATTAGTCTTCTTGATTTGAATCGTTGTCCTCTTCACCGCCGCCATTTTCATCGCCACCATCTTCACCGCCGCCATTTTCACCATCTACACCAACTGTGGTAGATAGTAACCAAGTCAAGGTTGCTGTATAGGTGTCTTTTTGTGGAGTCGCAGCTGATGGAAGATGCAGCTGAATACGATCATTCAGAATCGTGTCGTTAAAATCATCATCATTAAACTGCTCCATCATTTTGTCTTGGTCTCCCCAGAAGACAGAGGAACGTCCTTGTCCTTGATTGGCTCCTGCGGTCATGACTGGAATGCTCGATTCTAAATCCGTATTAGCATTTAAAATCACACGATCGCCATCAGTTTCAGTTACTGGTGCTACAGGCGCTTCGTCAGCAGGCCCAGTACCATCATTGTGTTTGATCTGCGGATCAATGAAGTGAAGCTGGGCGCCATAAAGGATATCGCCTGTATCTTTACCGACAAAATCTGTTAAAGCAAGACTTAACGTCCAATCTGCCGCACTGTTTCCTCGTGTATCACTGACTTGGGCGAAGGAAACGTAAGGAACTTCGCCTGTAAGGCTATTATCAATTGCAAGAGGATGCTCTTCATCTACTTTTTGCATTTCAGCAATCACAGAATATTCAGCTGAAGATGATGTAATGGCTTGTTGACCAAAATCAAACATTTCTGGCACATAAACGATCGTTAATGGACCTTTTACTGGAAGCGGATCAATGATAACTGGTGGGTATTCAAGTGGATTTTCAACGTCATCAACGTCATCATCCCCTTCGACAAAGTTAATCTCATTTGGTGTCTCGACCTCAAAAAGTGGTGTTCTTGGTTCATTATTTTCTTCCTCATCTGCTACTACTTGTACGCCACCTGCGAAGATCGTAGAGGTCAGTGCAGCGACTGTTGCTAAGCGAATCCATTTCATTTTTATTCCTTCTTTCTTTTAAATTAGTTTTTTTCATCGGCTTGCGCCGTTGGAACTGTTTCTCCTGATTGGGGGGTGGTGGTGCTCAATTGCCATGTCAATGTCGCCACATAGAGGGCTTCATCTTTGGCGGTGGCTCCCGGAATGAACAACTGGATCGCCTCATTGCGAACCACCGGCGCTTGGTCATGGAACTGTGCATTCAGCTCATCTTGATCGCCCCAAACAACGGATGAAGTGCCTGCCCCTTTGCCCGCATCGGCGGTCAGAACAGCTTGTGCCGCCCCATTGGCATCCAAACGTAAGCCCGCTTCATGGGCACTCGGTGCATTCTCTTGATTAAAACTGAGGTACTCGACTTCGCGTGAGGCAAAGAAGATTTGCGCCCCTCGCAGTTCATTGTGCTGCGTCCCAGACTCAAACGCACTCAATGCCACCGTCAAACGCCAGCCAGCATTTGACCCACGGGTATCTTGTACTTGGGCGAAGGAAACATAGGGCACTTTGTTTTCTTCCCCTTGGGTATCGGCTAGTTGTTGTTTTTCTGCCACCATCGAATAGACGGCATCGCGGTTGGAGATTTCTTGGGTACCAAAATCCAAAGTCGGCGCATAAGCGATCGTCAATGGCCCTGTTTGTCCGTCTGGTCCGATCGGCGGGATCTCCACATCCGGTCCTTCTGGTCCTGGATCAGGTGGGATGACTTCCGTCGGGTCTCGGTCATTGGGCACAAAGCTGACTTGACCATCGGTTTCAGCGACTCTTACTTCAGCGGCGGTCCCTTGGAACCCGCCAATCAAAAGGGTTGCGGCAAGTATGGTACTCGTTGCAAATCGCAAAAATCTCATAAGATCATTCCCTTATTCTCTCTTGCTCAATTTTTCTGGTGTTCGTGAGGTTGCTTGTTCTTTTTGGTACCTGCGTGTCTTCTTCACTGTTGCATAGCCAGCGATCAATAGCAGCAAGGATCCGAGTGCCGTGGCACTGGAACTTTTCCGGGTATTCGTCTGGGGCAAACGTCCCCCATCGTCGCCAGGCTGTGACGGTCCGCTCGGTGGTGAAGGTTCTGGTTTGTCTGGTTCATAGACACCCGTGAACTGCACTGAGCCTTCTGTATCGACGGAACGCTGCTCTTGTGCCGAAACCAAAATCGTCGAAGCACTGATCACTTGAAAAAAAGCAGCGAAGACTATCAGGTGAACCCAAACATTTCCCCTCGCTCTTTTCATTCTCCCTCCCCCTTTTTGACATCATCAAGCCTAAAAACCACCATTTTTTAGACACCCTCACTTAAACGGTAACCTTGAACAAAGTCGATCGGTCTTTGTTTCAGTTGGCTTTCAAAAACGCTGGTTTTTACCCTCGATATACTTCATTATAGCTATCTTTGTGATGCGGGAAAAATCAATAAATTCACTGGCTGATGAAATCGATGCCTAGATAAAAAAACAAACCCCCGTTTTAAATAAATTGTTCACCAGAGAATCTGACTAAAGTGAGCAATCCTTAACATATGTCAAAACGCTTGTTATCATAGAAAAAACATTTATCACTCTCCAAAGCACCGCAGTTCTTCCTTGTATAAAAGTACAATAAAATAACGTCAAAAAAGGAGTGTCATCCTTATTAAGAACGTTCCTCTCTTTTCATTTGATTCCCCAAGCTACATTTGTCGGGTATTCTTTCTTTTATGTCGTTTTTCTTAGAATCACTAAACTGATAAGAACAAGGAGCATGTCTATCAGTGGTAGCCTTCCGCTCGGTTGGGTATTTTTCTGCGGAAAATGGTTGGGTGGTTCCTCGACGATTAACGGAGCAGCAGCTATGGTTCTTCTTTCAGCTCGCCACTTTTACCGTACACTTTCACTTATCCAGCCCTTTACTGAGCAATCCGTTGTTCTCAATACAGGTGATGCTGTCAAAACAAAGAGTACTCCGATGGCTATTGCGGCTCTAAAAATTTGGCGTTACCTGTCCATTGCTTTATCCTCTCTATCTAACATCCCTCATTACTCCTTAGAAATGCCGCTTTGCCAAATAAACAATTCCTAAATGAATCATTTTGTTGACTCTCTTACAAATAATTCTTCAGTCATCCATTTTTGGTTATTATTTACAGAACGAATCGATTCTTCTAACCTTCCCCTTAAGAATTTCTCAATTTCTTGTTCTACAGTTCCCTTCCACACGTCCGAAAACATATATTATTGGCTGTTCAATTGCACCAAAAAAGCAGCAGACGATCACTCCTAGGTTTTCACCAAAAGAAGCAAACATCTGCTGCCAATTCTCTTATGTTAAGTAAGCCCCTACGAAAAGGATCGTCTGGGTCGTTTCATTTATGTATACTTTTTTTTACAAATAAGCTATTTCTTCCTACTTAAAAGAAACGCTTCTTTGCAGATCCTTGTGCTTTACCTATTGATCATTCTCCTAAAGATTGCTTCTCTTTCCTTGTTCTGTCGCGCTGCACCCAAAAATACATAACCAGCAGAAAGAAATAGCCTAGCAAAAGAATGACTTGTCCCAATTGAAACCAGCTGCGAAGGATCACAGATATGCTGGGAAAGAAATAATATACGCCATATTGTGCCACCGATATGCCTACCGATAAACAGGCAAAAATGATAAAAAGTTTCATTCCATTGATGTCCTACCTTCATACGCTTTTTGTATTCTTTGTGACTTGTCTTACAAGGTAACTCGTTTCGCCGAAAAGGTCAACCAGCGTTCGTCATTGCCACGATCCTGACCAGTCAGTCTAACGTTTCTAAAAAAGCTCTTACTCAAGCAAGGAAGACCAACCAATTGCCTTCCCCACTGCGTTGTTTGAGTAGCCCTTTTGCTCTTGGTTATTCTCAAGGGTCCTTACCACCTGAAAATCGTCCTTTTCGCCCCACTACTACTCTTCATTTCTATCCCAAAAACGCTCTATCTATAAAACTTCCCCAATAGTCTATTGCTCGTCATCGTTTTCCATTTATCGCAAGCTTTTTTCCCAATTCTCAGACACAACTCGGCGCACCAAGAATGAATGTTCAGGACTCTGCTAAATGTTCGCTCAAATAAATCAAGCCCATTTTAGGTTTTTGCGTTAGCTTTGCCCCCGTGATTTCACGATAAAAATACTTATGGTCATTTTCAATCATTTCAATGACTTCTTCCTCACTCATCCCAAGGTCATCTAGCAATCCTTCTTTGCGATTGTTGCTGATTTCCATCAATATTTGCAATTGTGCATCAATCGCCAATAAGTTGCCCCATTGAACAAACAGGTTTTCTTCCTTGCTATGAAAAATCGTTAAAAACTCTTTTGCTAACCGATGATAAAAGGCATTTAGTTTTGGAAAAAAGCGTAACACCCCTTGTTTTTCTAGCTCTGTTTGAAAATGCGCCAAATATTCTTCTGCTCCCGCTATCTTTTCTGCCAGCATATTAGCCTCCTCGTAATCTATCTGTACGATCGTTCCCAGTTTCCCTCTTCTAGTAACCGTAAATTTTCTTCAACCAATCTCTTTTCCTTCTATCTCATTCGTGGACAGCCTTCAACGACACTGCATTTCTAGGTATTGATGGCACATTCACGCACTTGCTAGTTCCATTTATTTTCCATCTTCTCTCTTTTGATCCAACCAACAATTCACAGGTTTCCTCTTGAGAAAAAACAAATACTCCTAAGCATCGGACTATGGTCTCACTATAGCGTCAAATCTCTTTAAAAAAAAATAGCAATTTTCACCTGTCGGTGAAAAAACCTACATTGTTCAAAATAGTTTCAAACGTTTACATCCATTAGAATAATAAAAACTTTGTATTTAGTCAAATAAATTAAAAATAAACATAAAAATTGAAGTATTTTAAGCAATTGTTTATAATATGATTAATTCTTTTTAAAATTCAACGGGGGCATCTATGAAAAATTTTCAGTTAAAATTTATCAAAAATCGTTCTTTAATTCGACGATTGCAATTATTAAATGAATTTGAGAAGAATCCGTCTTCAACATTGGGCGATTTATCAGAAGTAACAAAAAGCAGTACTCGCACGATCATTGCGGACATTGCTATGATTCGTGAACATTTCAATGATGCAATCGAAATCTACTCCTCGAAGTTTGGTTATTTATTTGAAGAACTGGATCCCGAGGCATATATCAAACAAAAACAAAATTTAGTCAAAGATGAACCTTTTTTTATGATTCTCGAAAGTATTTTTTTCGATGAATTACAATCGGTGCTGGATTGGAGCCTGACCCTTAATCTTTCTGAACAAGCATTGCTTGGCTACTTAAAAAAAATGAATGGCTTATTAAAGCCCTTCAACCTTCGCCTATCAACGAATCCTGTCACACTGGTGGGTTCCGAGATCGATATTCGCCGCTTTTTTTGTCTGTTTTATTATGAGTCCGATATCAATGTCAATACGATCTTCCCGTCATTGGATGTCCAAGATGCCGTGATTGAGATCACGAATCTTTTGCATTCAAAAAAACAGCCAGCTTCTACCTTTTCTTACTTTTCCTATATTCTCTACATTACGCTGGAACGCAGCAAGAAAGGGTTGCAGGTCGAACTTTCTCCTGAGCTGAAGGAGATTTTTTATGCTTACGATTCATTGATTTCTCCAGAGACGTTGACGGAGATCCTTTATTCTTATTTTCATTATCGCCTACCTGAAGATGAAATCATTTATTTGCTTCTTTGCCTCATCTGTCGCCGAAAAATCAATCATCCTTCGATCGAAGAATTTTGCCAATCCTACAATCGCTGGCCTGAGATCAAACAAGTGGCAAAAGATTTCTATGCCATTAATCGCGGCAATTCCTACGATGAACAAAAAGACTTACACTGGTTAGAGTCGTTTTTTACGATCGTGAAAATACGCGACATGCTCTCTCCCATCATGAATGTCAATATTGACGATCTTACCCAATTCGTCAAAGACAAGTTTTCCCACGAATATAAGAGAAACTATGCATTTTTGGCAAAGCATAAGCTAGTCAAAAAGCTCTATTCGCCTTCTTATCTCGAAGACTTTTGTGCCAGTCTAACGATTCACATGGAAGCGATCAAAGAAGAAAATTGGGGGACACAACGGACGATCGCTGTGATTTTTGAAGGAAATGAATATGTCTGCGAATATGCCGAAAGTATCGTACGGAAATATCTAGGACGCTTCCACACGTTGTATTATCCTGATGCCAGCGAACTCTCCCCAGCCTATTTAAAGGAAAAGCAAATTGATCTGCTAGTAACCAACTATTCGGAATATACGATGGAATATTTGCTTGAAGTCGAGTGTATCCTGCTAAAATCTTTTCCAGATGCCACGGATTGGAATCGATTACTTAACCAAATCAATCCACGAATCTTGCGTCTGGTGGTTTTGAACAACGCATAGGACATTTTCTCAGGCACTATCTTGTAGGATCGTTGCAGCTGCAACTCGTTATTTTATAAGAACAACTCCTACATAACGAGTGGTTGAAACTCTGATCGATCAAGCCAATCAGAGTGTTCATTTCTCGCTGAGGTAGATCAACCCATGGGGGGCTTTCTGGTTCGTGCCGATCCCTGCCATTTGTCGGTAATAGACATTTTTGTCCTTTTTGATCATCTTGACGATCTCTTCTTCTGCCAATTCGATTTCTATAAAAATGTCCGAAAAAAAGCAAAATAAAAGAAATTCGTTGTAATTTTACACACCTTCTAAAAAAATTCATTTTTCTTTGGTATACTGAATATAGATCTGCGTATCATTAGATTTACGTTGCCCGTTAGTGAAGTTTCAGGCAACGTTTCTTTATGGGGGATAGATAAAAAATGGAAGAGAAAAAGATTTTTGAGAAGCGGTGGTTATTAGCTACCAGTGAACAACGAGAGAAATACCATGCCTTGATTGCCTCTTACCCTTCAATCGAATGGACATTCAAAGAAAAAAGCTACCTTTTATGGCTTTGTCAGTTAGATAGTGATACGTTCGAAACCTTTGAAGCGATTTTTGATAAACTAGTAAATGCCAACTAATTATTTTCGCGTAGGCTGTTCTTTCACCAAAACAACCCAATCTTTTGGTATTCAGGAACAGTGGGCATATTTTCAGATAACTCCTTTTTTTATTAGACAAACGAATATAAGCCGCACCCGTCGATCGTAACGGTTGCGGCTTTTCTCTTTGATCTATCCACCTATGTCCTCGTCATGCTGTTTTGCAACACGTGTATCAGGTTGTGGGAACGCTTAACGCTTGCCCTAACTGAGGATCGATTTTTTCAATCACTCTTAGCCAATCTTGATGATCGGGGATTGCTTTGAGTAAAAGAGAATCAGTCGATAAGATGAACTCTGATAAATATTCACTATAATTCGTGACCACAAGATCAATGGCGTTTTCCTTCAAATAATCGCTCGTCAATTCATTGATTTTTGGAAAGAATACCCGATGATCATTGCCGACATAACGCAAAAAGCGCGCACGGATCGTGTGACAGGCATAGAGATCACCTTCTATTATCAACGCAATCCGTTTGACTTTTTGTGCATAAAGCTCCCTAATTGCTTCACTATAAAGGGTCAGTGCGGCACAAATATCTGACAGATACTCCTGTTTGATTCCTAGAATCGCTTGGTGCTGCTTCATAAATGCCAGATTTTTTTGATAAGCAGCAGAACCATGCTTTTGCGCTTCATTTTTTACTTCTGTTAGCAAGTGATTTAAAACGGGCGCCAGCTGCTCATTGATTTTCTTTGACAGGAAAAAGGCGTGGATCATCGTCTGAACCTGTTGAGGCTCTTGAAAGGAAATGCCCCATTCTTGCACGAAGCGCTGACTCAGTTCTTCGAGTTCAGGATACAGCCCAAACGCTGCAACGAATTGCTGCTCTTTTTCAGGCTCGGTCAAAGTCCGTTTCATCACGGTCACTAAATAAAGCCACATCATTTCTTGTTGCGGTAGTCTTACTCGGTATAACGCTTCGATTTTAGGCGCTAAGTTCTTCATTATCGCAAATGCCTCATGCGTTTCGACGATTGCTGCCAACGATCGAGGAATCTGAACGGTCTTTCCCAGTTGATAGCGCTTGATCGCAATATACAAACTATAATAAAAATCACTCGGAGAAACGCCTGTATTCACCAGCGCTGTGGGAATTTTTGAGAAGGCATCACTGACTAACGCAATCAGTTCTTTGGGGGGCAATAGCGTATGCGGCGTGACATCTGATTCGTAATAAAAATCTTTAAAAAACTTGCGAATATTGGCTTCTGATCCACTCAAATTGACCGGTTGCAAGATCCACTCCAAATGATACTTTCGTAACGTCGCAGAAGCGGTATTCAAATAGCGACGCATCGTACTTTCTGATACATACAAGCGCTGCGCCCACTCTTCAACCGAACAGAATTCCCCGTGGAAAATGGCTTCCACGATTTGATACATGCCTTCTTCTGCAACAAGCTCCTTTTTTTGAGACAAGTATCTTTTCGGATCAGTTTCCCTAAAATGATAGCCATTGGCTTCAAGAGTAAATTCCGCTGCCTCCTGCAGATAGGTTTTCAATTCCTTGATGTCAGAGCTGATCGTCCTTTGGGTCACATCAAGCTTGTTGGCTAAACTTGCGATGGAACAAGTCCGTTCTCGCTCAAAGGTATTTAACATTTGAAGCCATCGAACGGTCGTTTTGTTTAGCATAAAATTTAACTGCAATTCTCTCATTTTGCCCTCCGTGTTTCTCCTTCACCGACTGGTTTCTTTTCTATAGTACAATATTTGCGTCTATAAAAAAACCTTGCTATTTCCCAAATTTACTTAAGTTGGTGTTAGAATATGTACTTAAGTGAACAAACAAGGTATTCTCTATGTAGACTCTTTTGTGCAACTGGAGGAATTTGTATGACAAATATGGTTTATGGATACGCCCGTGTATCCACAAGACAACAGGATCTCTCTCGTCAATTGGATTTACTTGACCGGTATGAATGCAACAAAATTTATACTGAAAAGATCAGTGGTGTACGCGCAAATCGTCCTGAATTAAATAAACTAAAAAAACGAGTGAAAGAAAACGATAAAATCATTATTGAAAGTTTCTCGCGGCTAGGAAGAAGTACCAAAGACTTGATTGATCTCGTCTACTTTTTTGAAAAGAAAGGCGTAAAAGTCATCAGTATCAAAGAAAATTTTGATACACAAACCCCTCAAGGAAAATTAATGATGACTGTTTTCCAAGCCTTCAGCCAATTCGAACGAGACATCATCGTTGAACGGACCAAAGAAGGCTTAGAATCCGCACGTGCTAGAGGAAATATTGGCGGGCGTCCACGAATCGATCCCACACTGATCCAACACGCATTGCACCTTTATCAAAAGGAAGGAAAAGCCGTTGTGGATATCTGTGCCCAAACAGGCTTAAAGCGCTCGACTTTTTATCGCTATCTTAGTCTGGAGAAGGATGATGTCATTTCATAAATACACGTGCTGGCTGAACTTAGTACTTTCGGCTGCTCACTATATAAAAAACAGGACGAACATTGCTGATGTTTGTGATTGCTTAAAGATCGATATTTGTTCTCTTAAAGCAATTCATCCAGCTTGTTCGTCCTGTATGTTTTATTCTTCTGGCTCTTCTGTTGATCCTATTGTTGTTTTCTCTATGATTTCTTACGGTACAAGAACACCAGTCCGCCGATTAAGAATAAGATACCTGTCACACTTAGCAAGACACTGCTTGTTTCTCCTGTGTTCATGTTTCCTGTTGAATCTGCCAGCAAGGGAACCGATGAGTCTATGGATGGTGTTTGCTGCTTTGTTTGCTGTGTATCTGTTGCCTGAGCGATCGGCCATGTGCTTGGAAAGGTTGTCCCTAAAATCAGCATCCCTACTAAAGCGCTCTTACTTATAACTACGCGTTTCTTCATTATCATTTTTTCTCCTTTTTCTTTTCCCCAACGTTATTCACACTTATCTTTGGACCAATCTATCCAAGCGTTTTAGGTCTGCAACTGGCAAGGTTGTTTTTTCTAAAAAAGCTGTTTTCAATGACTGCTTCACACTCGATGAAACATGCGGCGCACTATTAACATGAAATCCGCCAATTTTCAAGGGATAAGACTTCTTGATTGGCGCAGAGTATTATATAATTTACTTAAAACGAGCGTAATTTCAATGGATAGGTGGTGACTTCAATGTTAGAAAATTTATCTATCAACTTGCATCGGGACAAAGCATTTTCTCGACAAGTAAAAATCTTGCAAGTGCTAAATGCTGCACCGACAGGGTATCATCCACAAGAATTAGCGACCTTACTAGGGCTATCTTTGCCTACAGTTACCAAAGAGCTGAGTATTTTAAGTGACAGTTTGCCAAAAGAACTGGTCAAGATCACACTCTCAGAAACGAACATCGTCTCGATCGCTTATGCGCCGAACGCTTCCATCAATTCTGCCATCCAATACCTGGGGATGGAAACGCTGGAGTTTAAAATCATGACGAGTATTATTGATAATAAAAAATACTCTATTCACCGAGCAACGATTGAATTCGGTTATTCTCGCAGTCATCTTTTACGGACGATCAGCTACATGAACAAGTCGTTGCAAACCTATTCTGTAACTATTGCCACGAATCATCTTGACTTTATTGGTACCGAAGCGGACATCCGATTTTGTCTGTTCGTCTTTTTTTCTGCTTATGGCGATAGCACGATTTTAGATAAGGATAGTCCAGCGGATGCCCGCCTGCTGGTCCAAAAAGCCAAGGAAGCCAACACGAAAGATTTGCATTACAGCCATTACCGACTTGCTCTGTGGCTAAGTATCGCCAAGCGTAGGTGGCGCTATTCTTACTTTTTGACCTTGCCGCCGTCTTTAGAACGCAATCTATTGGAGAAAGAACGCTTCGCTATTTTCTCAGAAATATTAAACGAATATTACTTGAAAAAATACCGAATCATCCACTTGCCGCAACAAGAGCTGCTTTGGATCTTTGTCAATGCGCTCCACTGTCTTTCCTATAGTACGATGGACATCAACGGCGAAAGCGATGCGGATTACATTTTTCACCATACAGAAAGACCAGAAATTATTGCAGAAGCGGCTGCCTTTTTAGAGAAATCTGGCGTCGCTATTCCACCTGCAGCTGCCCACAAGATCATCGCTTATCTCGTAAATCTTCGCCTGCTGACGATGATTTCTGCCAATTATGAGTTTGCTGATCCGCAGATCAAAGCCTTTGTTGAAACGACATTCAAGACGGATTACCTTTCTTGGAATGAGTGGTTGAAACCTTTCAACGATCAAAGCCGCTTCTTTTCCTTTACACACTTGGAACATATCGCAGTCACATTGACTTTGTTAAGCGAGTTAGCGCCTAATCCCCAGCTGAAAAAACACCTCAAAGTAGCCTTTGCTTTTCAAGGCGGTGCTGGATTAGATGCTTTCTTAGCCGCATCAACGGAATTATTTAAAAACGACCATACAGAAATCAGTTACTTTTTTGAAGTGGCTCCTGATGAACAAGAATTGATCCATCGGGAAATAGATTTGATCGTCAGCAATTTTGACTTACATCTGAAAAGCAACACCAAATTTCAGCAACTGCGCATTTCCAATGTCCCCACCCTTTCGGATTGGACGATCATCCACAAAACGATTGAACAGCTGATTCAGCCAAGAATCACACCGATTCGTTGAGCTAAGGAAACTGGCGGCCTTCTTGAAGGAAGCGCCGTCAGTTTTTCATTGCATGATTCGCTATTTTGCCCTTTCCTAAGTATCCATTTTTCATTTCTCTTAGCGTGTCTATTTTTTTCACATCAGAAAAAAATCAGATCTTTTTCGCAAGATTCTTCTCCTAATAAACGCTTTTCCATTCAAGCGCAGCGGAGAAAGCCACTGTCTTGTTTTCGTGTGCTGTTCGTAATCCCTGAAAAGTTGGCCTGCTTCGTGGATTTTTTAATGAATGAAATTTTAGCGGCTACTCTTAGCCCCAACTGTGAGAAGCGTTATTTTAAAAACAAAGAAACATACGGTCAAAACAGACTGCATACTTTAAATAACATTTGTATCTATTTTTTTTATTTACTAGAAAAAAAAGAAATTTTCTCCCCGCTCCTTTTTTGTATAATAGGTAAAAAGAGAGGGGAACAAACGTGGATTTTATCAAGGAGCTGCAATCCTTCAAAACAATCGTCGAGGAAGGTACGTTTACTAGAGCTGCCGCCAAACTAAACTATGCCCAGTCGACCGTTACGAACCATATCAAAAAGTTAGAAGACGAATTAGAAGTAGCGTTATTTTTGGAAGGAAAAAGCAATGTATTGACCTTGGAAGGCGAATTGTTGAAACAGGAAGTACCCGAACTGATTGCCCACTGGGAGCGGGTCAAAGAACAGTTGATCAATGCTTCCCATACGGTCGAGTATTCGTTGCGGATGGGCATCCTTCAACCCTATGACATTTTGGTTTTGCCTGCACTGCTTCACGATTTTTCGCAGCACTATCCAAAAATAAACTTCGAGATCGTCGTGGGATCAACACTGGAATTAGCCAATGCACTAAATGAAAACCGAATTGATTTCGCCTTATGCTCACTTCCTCACGAGAAACATTTTGCTTACGAGGAATTGTTTCAAGAAGAGCTTTGCTGCATTACCTCACTCTCAAACCCATTAATCATCAATGAGCTAGCCGACCTTGAAGGGAGCCATCTCTATCGTTCCAAGTCTGACTGTCCAGCTCGCACAAAAATTGAAAGCTATCTTGACAATCAGGTTCCTTCGATCCATTGGGAGTCTGTCAGCAATATCAGTACGATTCCTTACTTGATCGAACGAACTGGATACTGCAGTCTGATCCCTCGTTCCATCATTGAGCAAACTCATGCTCGAGTAAAAATCATCTCGCTTCCTTTGCCTGATCCCCACATGTCGATCGGCTTATTGTCAAAACATCCACTGATGCTTTCTCCCAGCATCACAAAAAATTTTGTCGTCGAGCTAAAAATGCGCTTACTATCTTTGTTATAAAACGGTTTTAATCCGCATTGATTTTTATGCAATGATGCTTTTTCCAGAAAAATAATGTCAGTCATTTTGTAAACTTCGTCACTGCGGGAAACAAAAGAGCTGCACCAAGTCTTTACGTATTAAAGACTTGGTGCAGCAGGGTTTTTGAATTCGCTTACGGTTATAAAGTTATGAGATGGTATCTTTTCTCTCGATTCGATTTTTTGTTATCATTTTACTTTTTTTATGCAACCTGATACGATTATTCATGTAAACCGAAGAAAAATCAGAAAAGATGTCGTTATTCTTAACATTTCCGATTTTTTCTCCGATTGTAAAAAATAGAAACGTTTTTTCATCATTTACAAAGTATACTCAATTTTGAAGCGACGAGTTCTCAAGAAACTGAGGCTTGTACCCCGCAGGGCAAAGTCTTTGGGTAGTTATTGCTCAAGGAAGCTGTTTTTGCAATTGTCAGAAAAAATAGACGATGAGAAAAGGAGGAAAAACCATGTTTATCATTGAAGCGATCTTCAGCTTTTTAAGAGACGCATTAGGTGTGATCCTAGCTATTCTCTTAGGGACGCTTTGCTTGTCGATGGTGGTCAATTTGATCGTTATCGTTGTAAAAAACACCTATTCAAAATTTAAAAAGAATTATTAACGAATCGCTATCTTCTAATAGATAGCTTTTTTAGATAGTTTTTTCAATGGTTTTTTCAACCTCTCAGGTCTCTTTTTTGCCTTTGTAGTATCTTTTTTCAAACTCAATCCAAGATTTGCTGAATTCATGGTTAGAAAAGGCACTTTTTAAACCTGAACGCTGCTTAAAGCGAAAGACCTCTTCGCGGTCCATCCCCAATTCCTTGGCAATTCGTTCATCCGACCACTCGTTAGCCACCAACTGCTGCACGATATTTCCCATCTTCTCGATGCCATGGGTACCACGTGCTCGATTGTGGCGAATCGTTGAAGCGATGCGATTCTCAAAAGGCTTATCGATCACCGTGACCGGAACACTTGGCAATTCCAAGCGGTCTTTTGCTACGATGTACCGATGAAACCCATCGATCAAAATATACTTGTCTTGCTCCTTATCGTGGTAACAAACCAATGGCTGCGTAAAGCCATCTTCTCGAATCGACAGTTCCAGTAAATCCATTTCTGGAGCAGCCACGGTGTTGGGATTATACGTATTCGCGTGAATCTTGCTGACTGGGATCAGCTTTGCCGCTAACACTGGAAAATCGATATCGCTCATGAGGGACTACACTCCTTTTTAGAAATGAATAATTTTTTGTTTGGCGATAGACCGCAAACCCTTTTGATTCCAAAAGGGCAATTTCACTAGGCTGGTTACTAGAAGCGAGAATCTCTGCTTCTGGGTAGTTGCGGCTGATATCCACCAACATTTTCCGTAAAAGAAACTTTTTAAATTGAGCGGCTGGATCTTTTTCATAAAATTCCCCTAGCTCCACTTTGTTGGCGCCTTTTTCATAATAAGAAAAAGCAGTCACCCGTTTTTCGTCATCAAGAATCACGTACCAGTAGCAGTTCTCATCATTGACTAAGTACGGAAATTGCTGCTGATACACCCGTTCCGCAAAAAAAGCCCCCATCAATTGATAGAATTGGCTTTTCTTATACGGTGGAAAAAATAAAACCAATCGTTCGTTCACAAAACCCTTCCTCTCTAAGGACGCACTCGTCCATCGTTAGGTGATTTTTTTCGTTAAATACTCGTATTTGGCATTCAATTTTTTTAACTGATACTTGGGTAAATGCTCAATCCCCAAAGCCGCGCCAAAATCGACCGCCAACTCATACAATTCAGACTCATCTTTTTTCGTCAAACTATATTGTCGCGTACTCAAAGAAAAATCATTTTTTTCTAACGCACGAGCGATCCCTTTCCAGTCATGCCAGAGTACTTCGTTTTTCAGCCAGTCCTTACGTTTGGTCACATCGGGTATATCTTCCACTTCGATCCCGTGCTTTTCTCGATAATGATCAATCAAAATCGTGATTTTGCGGTAATAATGATCCTGTAATTTCTTTGAATAAAGTCCAATTGATTCCAGTAAAAAGACCGCATACTCTTGCCAAGTCATATGACTGGGCTTTCTCGTATTGTAATGCGCCAGCAATCCTGTCTGGGCATACAAGCGACCAAAATTGGCTCCTGACACACGATTTACGACGCGTTCCCACGTTTCCGGTTCCACCAAAGCATATTGGTACAAGCCTTTTCGTTGCTGCATACCGTAAGGCTGACAGATCCGCATTTGATGGATCGGAACGCCATGATCATACAACTTTTCATAAAAGCCATTGATCGGCCAGTCAAAATGGGCATAGGCTCCCCACACATCTTCGGTCTTCCAATCATAGATGGGGTAAAAATTAACGACCATTGAATCTGCTACTTGCCGTTTGATCCAGCATTGCTTCCGAAAGTTATACTTTGGCGATGTGATCGATCGATACCGATACAGACTTTCCTGGGTTCGTATCCCCACACCACAAGCAACAGGCTCAAACTGATGATAGCTTGCGTACCAATGAGCAAAGTTTCGTAAGAACTTATCAGGGTTCATATTTGCACTCTGATAGATTTCCATCAATGATTCATCCAAATCAGCAAGTGAAATCGCATCTTTTGGCATCGGCTGTACCCACTTCTCACGTTCTTGTTCATCCCACATCAGCCATTGTGGCTGAAAGACGCTGGTATTGTTGTCCTCGTAAAAGGGCAAACAGAAGTGGAAGGTTTGATTGATACTTGGTAACGCTTTGATTTTTTCCATGAACGTTCTCGTAGCATCATAATTTGCCTCGATATCTAAAATCAGCAGATCAAAGGTTTTCTTTTTTTTCTGTGCGACTTGGTCTGCCAATTGGATCATGGCCCCGCTATCTTTTCCACCACTGAAAGAGAAATACACATGGGGAAACGTATCAAAAATATATTCCAGACGCGTCATCGCCGCTTCTAGCACATTTTCCTTACAATATTTCTTCATAAAAGCTCATGTCCTCATTTTATTTGTCCTTTTTTTGAATAAGTATTACATTCTAGTATAAAGTTTCACTTGGCTTCTTACAAGGACTTAAGGGAGATTTCCCTGTTATTTCATACAGCGACATATTGAAATAGGCACGCTCAGTATCGGATAATGAGTCAACTACAGGCTAAAAAAGCAGAGATATCAATTTTTTCAACGTTATAATCGATGCTTGCTACTGATACATCTGCTCTTTTTTGAATCACAAAAAGATAGCCTGTTTTTTCTATGATTTAGCTAATAGAAAGCAATACCACCAACCTGATTATCCGTTCATTCATCACATGTACTTAATTTTCCATAACAGTGAAATTTCTTTGCTGAGGTCTTTGAGCTTCATAGCCTTTTGGATATTTTCAGACATCTTCTTGTAATTACTGATTTTTTCTTCTTTTGGCAGCAGTACATATTCTCGCTTGATTGCTTCAAACTTGTCTTCATGATCGATCATCAGAAGTTGCGTGATCAAATCGTGGGCGATCCACCGATGATAGGAATTTTTGTGGGTATGCAATGCCCAAATCCGTTCCCACTCATCATAAATCAACTCAGGATTTCTAATGGCTACTTCTTTAATGATCAAATAACTATTAAAATACTCATTGATATGATTTTGACCATCAACGACATTCTCCACTAGCTTCTCCCTTACCTTTCGATCATCGATCGCCGTTTGCACAAACGGTTGGGGATCAAACGATGTTGTCTGAAAATGACGCGCGATTTCTTGGTAGTCCATGCTTTCACCTTCTTTAAAAAATATAAGATTATTTTTTTGTTTGAACCTATATATGTATTTTAACAGAATTCAAGTATGAAAAAGACTACCTAAATTTTTCTTCCCCTCTTTCTGGTATTCCTCCTATTCTTCATGTGAAAAATAAAAACGATCAGAACCATTCTCTGATCGTTTTTACTTTATTCCGTTTCATCGTTCTGAATTAGCTTGGAGCAATCGTCAAAACGTATTGATCTCCCTGCTCACAACTATCTTTTTGATGAACTTGAACTTGTGCGCCAAATATCACTTTTATGGCTTTAGGTACTTTAAGCTGACAAGTGACAATCGTCTCGGAATTTTGCCAAGAAGTGGTGATCATTCCATGTATGGATCGATAGCTTCCCTTAACAAAATGTAAATCCTCTGGCACATAAGGGGAGAAGAACAAGCAGTCAGTACCTTCACTGTCCTCTGTTACCTTCAGACCTAGTAGATTTGTGACAAACCAGCTGCCATAGGATGAGAACATTGCATGGTTCAGCGAAGAACCCGGCATCGCTTCAAAATATTCGCTCAATATCCCCCTGTTTTGCTGAATCATATTGAAAAAGCTCGGGTGTTTTTTTCTAGTTAACCAACGATAAATCAACTGTGGCTGATCTGAAAAGATTTCATATGACCATGCCATGCCAAAAATACCGCAAGTAATAAGCGAATCCGCTGCTTGAATCTGAGCCGCCAAACGTTCGATAAAAACAACTTCATCTTTTACTAAACCAGCTTTTAATGCAAAGATGGACGACGAGTGGCTTCCACTTTGAAAAGTACCATCAGGATTTTTGAACTCCTCATTGATCTGCGCCTCCGATTGAGCGATTCTTTCATTCAGCTGTTCATTTTGTTCCGTTGATAAGGCTAATTTAGGCGACAATAATCGATACTTCTTCAATAAGATCAAGTACATTGCAGCAGAACAAAATTCTCGATCAGGTGGTGTTTCTTTTCCGTTAATTATCTTTGTCTCTAAAGCACCCCAATCGCCAAGGCAGCATTGCTTGATATAGTCATAACTAAAGCTTAGCAAATAATTCAAGTGCTTTTTCAACCCATCTCGAATAGGCGTTGTTAAGAAGTGAGTCCCATAATATTTGATCAATTTGATCGCTATTTCTGGTAGGACCAACTGCCATCCCAAAGACCCAGCTTTATCACTTGGTCCATAGGTCTGAATCCCCATATAAGGTGCTGTTTGCGTGATTCCCCCGATTATCGTCTGGTCGTAGAGAAAATCAGCCAATACTTTTTTCAGCAGATTTTCGGAATCAAATAACGTAAGCTGTGATTCCAACAAGGCTGCGATATCCCCACCATAACCTAAACGTTCCCGCGCGCAATCTTCATAATAGGAATGGATATTGTTTTTTTTCGTCTGAACATGTGCCTCAAAAAGCTGATTCAATGATTCATCTGAAGAATCGAATGTTGTGATTTGACTCATTTCTGTATAAGTCGGAAATGCTTCGATTTTCTCGATCTCGAAAGAAGCACCTCTTTTTTCATAGATGGAAACATAACGAAAAGAATGATACGTAAACTGATTTTCGAAAATAGTCACACCCACACCTGTCGTAAATTGATCCTTTTGAATCACAGGATCTTCCGCAGCAATCTGCATCTCAGGATCATCTACCCCATACGTACTGGTTGTCGTTGTAGAATAGTCCAATTCATTCGCTTCGGTTATTTTTTCGGCATATTCGATACAAATCTGCTGGTTATCTGCCGTAACAGCCAATCTGATTTGACCCGAAATGATCCGACCGAAATCGATCAAGTAATGATTGTCCTGTTTAATGATCGACTTGGGTGAAAGTCCAGATTCTCGTTTGATTTTTTCAATAAAACTAGGAGTAAGTATTCCACCGGGACCAGGTATTTCAACTGTCGTCAAGTCAACTTTTCGGCATTCGTGTGCAGCCATGAAGCGACCGCTAAAATCTCTTATTTCCCCAATATAAAGATTATCAAACACGAGATTTGTCGCCGATGCTTGCCAACTGCTATCAGAGCATAAGCACTCAGTAATCGTTCCATTTTGATATTGACTTACTTGGCAAATCATCATCGGTTTGCCGACTGCTAGACGATGGCGCATATTGTATTTCCCTAAAAGTTTCAATGGGGCTGCTGTATACCAGCCATTTCCTAAAAACACTTGAATCAGATTTTGACCCTGATGCAAAAAATCGTTGATTTTATACGTGTCGTAATATACACAAGCCGAATAATTGGTTACATCAGAATTTAAAAAATAATCGTTGATTTTCTTGTTATTAATATAGACGTCATAATACCCAAGCCCTGCGATATCCAAAAAGGTATCTGCCTGTTTATTCTTGATCATCAGTTCTCTTTCAAAACAGATATTGCCTCGTGGACGATAAAAGGTCTGTTCTTTTTCAATCGGATCATCTAAGCGTGTGATCCAAGAAGCCGTTTCTAATCTTCCATTAGCTGAATAAAACACTGTCGCCGCTCTTACTATTGACTCAGCGGTCTCTTCTGACAAATCCAAAAGCTGAGCAACAAATTTTTTCCGCTCTTTACCACATATGGACAACTTTAAGTATCGAAATACTTCATCACTACCTACGGCTGATCGATATATCTGTTTATTTTCGTGATAGATGATCAGTTCTGCGTTTAGTACGTCGATATCAAGTGCTGACCAATCAATTTTAATCGGCTGTTCAAGATCCACCGACCAGTTATTTTCTTTGCCGTTGACACGCATTGTTTCCATAGAACCTTCCCTCTCTTACTGCTGACATTCACTAGCAGCCGTTGTTGATTATGCCAAAATTCCTAGCAGAGAAAGTGCTACCCCAGCAACCATGATAGCAATAATAATGCGAACGGCATTTTTTGCACTCTTTCTCTTTAGAAGATAGTAAATTCCGATAGTCAACAGGAATGGAAACAAGTTTGGCATGATGCCATCAAGCATTTCTTGAACATTGATCGTTGATTCTCCCACTGTGTATTCAATTGCAGTGTTGATTCGAACAGTTGTGACGATCAACGAGCCCACGACCATCATACCTACGACATTCCCCATTGTTGAAAGACGTCTCAAAATGTTGTTGCCGTCTTTCCCCGTTAAAAGAGCCGAGCCTTTTTCATAACCAAGCATCAATCCTTTGTATTTGATGGGCCAAATAGTTAAAGAGAATAAAACAAAGAATAAGATCGGACCAATTGGATTACCTTCAATCGCTAACCCTGATGCAATACTCATATAAATCGGAACAACAGTCATTGCTAACAAACTATCCCCTAACCCGGCAAACGGGCCCATCAGTCCCGTTCTAACCGCAATAACTGACTCCTTTTGGGTTTTCGGTGTCTGTTCTTCCATCGCCATTGTAATCCCTAAAATAGGACCATAAACATATGGGTTAGTGTTGAAAAATTCCAGATGCCGACGAATCGCTGCCACACGTTCTTCTTTAGGCTTATCCCCGTATAGCCGTTTCAACGTTGGAACGATCGAATAATATGCACCTAATGCCTGCATCCGCTCGAAGTTGCTTGTCGCCATCAACAAATTTGATCGGAAAAATGATTTTCTTAGTTCTGATTTGATCACATCATCTTGTTGTACTTTGTTCGTCATAGATCATAGTCCCCCTCACTTGTTTCTACACTGACTGCTTCTTTTTCATTTTTATTGATTATCAAGTCGTACAACGCTGCTAAACTAATCCCAATCAATGAGATGGCAATGGTCCCTAACCCTAAATAAGCGGATAAAACAAAGCCCAATAGCAAAAAGATCCACATGTTTTTCCCCATCATCATCATAAGTAGCATTCCCATCCCCACAACAGGAATAATCCCCGCTGCGACAGTCAAGCCGTCAAACACTTGCTCCGGTATGAAATCAAGAACAGATTCCACCGCTGGTCCACCAAAGTATGATGCCAAAAAGACCGGTACCGCTCCCGCAACAAAACTCAATGGAATCCCCAAATAGTTATAGCGTGCTACTTTGTCAAAATCACCCGTTTCAACGGCTTTATCCGCTTGATGGAGGAAGAAAATATTGACTGTATTCGTCAACATAATAATTTGCTGACACAACAATGCCGTAGGAACAGCAACTGCTAAACCCGTAGCCAAGCCTCCTCCAGTCATACTTGCAATTGCCACCCCAATAATTGCACCTGTCGCTTCATTCGGTGGTACATAAGCCCCAATCGCCGCATTAGCAAGCCACATCATCTGCAACGTTCCACTGATCACTAACCCTGTCGTTACATCCCCCATAATCAGACCCGCAACAGATCCTGCTAGGATTGCTTTCGGGGTACCTGTCCATAAGGTTCTTTCATCAACCGTACAAATCCCTGCCCAAATCGCCAACATTAAACACTGTATCAACATAATTATTTTTCACTCCTTTCAATCTCTTTTAAGGTGATGATCTTATCCGAAGGAATCATCTGAATTTCTACAGCGACTCCTTTTTCTTGTATAAGTTGAAGGGCTTTCAATTCATCTTCGGATAAAGAAACAGCTTTGGTATATTGCTTTCTGCCCGGTTTGTTTTTCATCCCACCAACATTCAACGTCTCAAAGGCAACTTCTCCTGTACAAAGACTGAGTGCATCAATCGAATTGGTCAGCAGAATCAACGTTCTACGTTTGATCGTCGTCTTGTGGTAGACCTCGATAAACTTATCTACACCAAATGTTTTCACTAAAACATCCTGCGGTGCCATCATGTCAAAAACTGATTTTTGAACAGGATCATTTACAATATCATCATTAACAATCAAAATTTGCTCAATTTTTTTCTGTTTGACCCAAGTCGTCACTACCTGTCCATGGATCAACCGATCATCGATTCTAACTAGTTCAATAGCCACTCTATAATTCCTCCTCTTCTTTTGCTGTTGCTTCTAGTGGTGCCACTTCGATTTTCTTAAAAATCAACGGCAGCACTTGCTGGATACTATCTTCGAACTTCACAAATGACAGATTACGATTATTAGCGATCTCCAATAAAACCGCTAAATTCAATCCAGAATAGGCGATAAAGTTTTCCTGTTGATGATTTAATAAAATAATTGCTGCAGCATTACTAGGAGTGCCGCCATAAATATCACTTAAAATCAGCAAACCGTCCTCGGTATTTAATTTCTCGATCTTTGCCTCCATCACCTCGACAAATCCAGAAAGATCAGTACCTGGTTCTAAAGCTACTGCTTCGATATTTTCTACCGTTCCCAAAATCATTTTCAAGCTGTTCAATGCCTCTTGAGCAAATTTCCCATGGCTTGCTAATAAGACGCCTATTTTGTTTTCCATATCCTCGCTCCTTTCACTTTTCTTTATGCAATTTGCGTGCCAACTTTTTTATTTACTGAAATAATAGGCTTTCCCACAGATAATAAGACACATCCAATACACATAATTGTTCACTTTTATAAAAATGTTTCGCTGCGATACGCTTCAATACACATGAGACGATCCAACAATGCATGAGAGACACATCCCTTTAGGAAGGAGTATTGCTTTTACGAAGATTATCGGTATAGTTAGACATGAGGTGAACGATTGATGAAACGAATAGATAAAATATATGCTTTTTGTTTAGAAGTAACCGCCGATTTGACGCGATCAGATTTAGTAAAACAACCTGATGTTGGAATCACCGCAATGTTTGTGGCAAAGCAATTAGGACTGATGCGAAACAATGTCTCGGCTGATCTAAATGCATTAGTAAAAGAAGACAAACTGATCAAAATCACAGGAAAACCTACTCGTTTTCTCTGCAAGCGTAGCCTTGAGAAGCTCTTTTCTTTGCCATATATTCCATTGCAAACGATTTCTAGCATTGAGGAGATCGTCGCTTTGTCAAAAAGTAAATCATCAGACCGACCATTCGAGACACTGATTGGTGCCCATAAAAGCTTAGCACCCGTTATTCAATTAGCCGAAGCCGCAATCAATTATCCTCCGAGAGGATTACATACGATGATCTTGGGTGAATCAGGAACTGGAAAAAGCCTACTGGCTGAAAAAATGTACGAGCATGGTAAAAAAGAAGGGGTGTTTTCTCAAGAAGCACAGTTTGTCACCTTAAACTGTGCGGATTATTCCACCAACCCGCAACTGCTACTGGGACAGCTATTTGGAAGTAAGAAAGGCGCTTATACTGGGGCTGAAGCAGATAAAAAAGGCTTGATTGAGATTGCAGATAACGGTGTATTATTCCTTGATGAAGTCCATCGATTGCCTCCTGAAGGTCAAGAGATGCTATTCCAATATATTGATAAAGGCAGTTACTATAAACTAGGAGAAACGCAAGATAAATCGTATGCTTCTGCACTCTTGATCATTGCCACTACTGAACCACCTAATTCTGTTTTGTTGGATACCTTTAAACGACGTATTCCAGTTTCCATTCAGATGCCTAGTTTGAACAATCGTGATCTTTCAGAACGCCTGGAACTTATTTTTCATCTCTATGACCGTGAAAGTAAAAAAATCAACGCTCAGATCACTGTTGATGGAAAAGCCGTTGCCTCCTTATTGACCTACACGCCAATTGGAAACATCGGACAACTGAAAAGCGATATCCAGCTGTCCGTAGCCCGAGGGCTTTTAGAAAAGAAAAAGACACAGGCTGAAAAAGTCTTGATTACCCAAGAGTTCTTCCCACCTTCAGTCATGTCTGCTTTTATTTCGACCACTCAAAAAGAAAAAAAGATCATCAACACATTGATCGACCGAGAAGCTTTTATTTTCGGGAGTGAATCTTTCTTGCATGAACCTATTGAAGGTGACTATGATTTTCTGGAATTTTTCCAAGAAAAGAAAGACGGCTACTCAATCACCAAAGCATTTAATGATTACAGTCAAAAAATCGCTAAGCAACGGCTGATGAACGAACAGTTCACTTTCCTTTTGAATGAAGACATAAAAAATATCATGTTGATCGTTTCCGATATTTTGTATGAAGAATGTGACATTATCATAAGTGACACTATCAGTACTGCCTTTGCTTTGTACATGTACAGTCGCTCTGCAGAAGGAAAAGCACCGACTTTGGATCTGAGCAAAAAAATCGCTGATAAAAAAGTGACGAATGCACTGAGAAGGATCATACGAAAGCTAGAAAACCAATATTCACTCTTCTTCTCTGAAGATGACATTCTTGTTCTATCGGAAATAATTACATCGATAAAAAACAACGAAAAACAAACTAGCGATTTTGGTATACTCGTTTGTGCACATGGTGACCGAGTGGCGACTGAATTAAGCCATACGATCAATCAGCTTTTAGGTAAAGAGATTATAGTACCGATTGATATGCCACTTCAGGCTGCCCCAAAAGAAGTCTATGATAAAATCAAGCAATTGATTGTGGAACTAGACTATGAAAACTGTTTATTGTTTGTCGATATGGGCTCCATGACTGGGATTGAAGGACAAATCAAAGAAGAAACCGGTAAGAACTTATTTATTCTTGAACGAATCGATACTCTGTTACTGCTTGAAGCCGCAAAAAACAAAGAATTGCTTTCAATGGAACTGGCTTTGACCGCAATGTCACTGGCTGATTTGGAGAAAAAAAGAAGCCACGGTATTCAGCAAAAAATCAATCAATACTTTGGTATCAAAAAGCGAAAAGTCATTTATACTGTTTGCCGTACTGGTGAAGGAACTGCCAAATTTTTAGAAACAAATCTAAAGAGCAGCTTTCAGAATTTCGGTATTTACGACGTGGATATCAAACCGATCAGTGGCAATGATGCACGATCCGTCACCGAATTCATTGATAAACATAACGATTACGAAATTCTCGCAACGGTCGGTACATTAGATCCTAAAATTGCCTTTATCCCTTTCATCTCCTTGCAAGAAATCATCTTAAATAATGGTCTGCACAAGCTAATCAAACTTGCTGGTGGTGTATTAAAAAAAGAGCAAACTGCTACGTCAGAGCTTTACACACGTGATATCGTCATTGACATGGGGATCGAATCCGTAGACAAATACCTCTACTTGCTTTCGGGTTTTAAACTAAAAGACACTTTAAAGTCTTTGGTCGTCCAATTAGAAACAGCTTTTGGCATGACTTTTTCCAATTCGATCATCTTAAACACATTGGTCCATACGGCTTATTTGATTGAACGTTTGTTACTAAAAGGGAATGAATTGGCTTATCCCGATACAAACGAACATGATGAAGCTACATTAAGATCAATCAAAACGGCACTAACAGAAATTGAAAAACAGTTTATGATCACGATTTCTGACGATGAATGTTATTTCCTATTGGATATCATTTTGGAAAAATAATGAACGCCATCACTACTTGGTAAAATAAAAAAGGCAAACCTACAAACAGGTTTGCCTTTGTTTTCTACTTTCTTCAAACACTATTTCACGCATAGCTACGAGATGCTGGATCACGCGTCCTTTCTCCGAATACCTCGGTCGGTAGGCATTTTGATCCATTGTTCGGGTGGACGTTTTCTGATTTTTTTTGGTGCAAACATCAGTTGAACCGTTCTTTTGACAAAGTTATTTCGGTATACGTTTTCCATAACTTGCACGCCCTTTTCAATTGAATTAGGAAGTGGTGACGCCGATCATTCTTCCTACCTTTATTATAAGCGTGAAGACGGGACAAAACAAACAATATAGCTGGGGATTTCTGGCTTTCTTTCCCTCAACTTTGTAGTCGATCGCTCGCTAAATTGGTACGATCCATTGAATAATATTCAACTAGCCATCGTATATTTATTGAAAAACCAAATGAAAAATTACAGAAAAGGTTGATTTCCACTCGAATAAACAGCCGAAAGGACGAGTTTTTGAATGAAAAATCGTTTCACTTTACTTTTTCTTAAATTTTAATTATTATTCTTTTGAAATAAGATTAATGAAGGAGATAAAAACATGGAAAAATACCAAGTGTTCCCTGGTCAAAACTATCAGGCAAATGTTATTGGCTTTACCGGTTTACAAGAAGTTAGTGTGATTCATGTTTACGAAAATACTGCGACTGTTCTAATCAAAGAAACAGCTGAAACAGGTGTTGCGAAATTATGTAATTTTCTAGTGGGTGCAACACAATTAGTTAGTTGATGCTTTGTAATTAATCAAAACATGATGGAGCAATTTGCCATCCAGCATGTTGTAGGAAATCGCTCCAGAGATACTCGTCTGTGAGATTGCCTTTTTCCTATTCATCAATTACAGTAGTATTTTTATTTATCTACTCAATATCTCTCTACTTTATATATAAATAGTGTTAGAATGAACAAAAGGAAACGTATCAGGCTTCCCCCAAGAGAATCTTCCCCAAGTACTCTTGTCTGATACGTTTCCTATTTTTGTGGCGAAAAAGCCACAGACCAATGGTAGCCCTTTACTCTGTGAAAAGCAAGCATTCAAAATAAATTTTTTCTTTATTTTTTTATTTTATCTCTACAATTCCCCTTTAATAAGCAGGCAAAAACACACCTCTCGACAAAAAGGTGTGTTCTTTTTATAACAATGATTATTCACGGATAATAAGTTCGTAAGGCAGAATGATCTGCTCTTGTTTTCTTTCTTGAAACAAGCGAAAGGCTTCTTTGCCGCACTGATCCAGATGAAACTCAACGGAAGAAAAGTGCAGCATTTGACTGATGAGCAGGTTTTCTTGCCCAATCACGACGGGTGCTGTTCCGTGAGGGTATTGATTTAAGATCATCGCTGCGATCTCGTCCCCATTTGTGATCACCCCATCGATTCCTCGTTCCTTAAAAAATGCAGCTGCGGAAATCCCGTCTTGTGCTTTGATACAATCCCAATAAATATCTGCTTCAGAAAAATTAGGAAACAGCTCCTTGGCTTTTGCGATCGTGTTGACTGAATTGCAGCTGAGGCGTTTGCTGCGCCCTAGCGTCAGTCCCAAGCGTTTTACACCTTGTTCTTTCAAATACTTGATACTGGCTGTCACAGAGCCGACCAAGTCGATCGCCACGAAAGGAACGGCAGTACCGGTCGAATTTTCACAAAAAACAATCGGTCCTTTTTCCATGTAGGGATAAAATGTCTCGATATGATTTGCGCGGGTGATGACGATCAAGCCGTCAAATCCCTTTGCAGCGAATTCTTCTAGATATTCTAGCTCCAGCTTCCGATCAAAATTGGTCGGCAGCAACGTCACCTTGTATTTTTGGGCAAAGGCTTCTTCCATGATGCCATTTAAAATTCCATCAAAGAAGGCGTGATTGACAAACGGTACGATGACTCCAATATTATAGGTTTTCCCCGAGCTGAGCTTTTGGGCGATTTTATTCGGTTTGTAATCCAGTTCTTCCATCACCGCCAAAATCGCTGCTCGCTTTTGCTCATCAACATAAGGATGGCCATTGATCACACGAGAGACCGTCGTGATCGAAAAACCAGTAATTTTTGCTATATCGCGAATCGTTGCCATTTCTTTCATTCCTATCTGATTGTTTTGCTCGTGACCTAAGTCTACCATAGAAAATTAGTTGTTCCACTTTCGACAATTTTCTGAAAAGGTCTCTTGATTGATTGTACGGTATGAAACGAGTTTCATAGCAAGCAATTTTTTGAGTGATATCATACCCATTCCATATCATTTAGTAAACACGAAGTTTTTTAATCAAAAATAATACTTAGCCTGATCGTTACACGCAGGCTAAGTATTATTTCTCTGATCCATTAGCTATTTATTAATATGACATACCCAAACGAGCCATACGTGTGACATCGTCTATTTTTCTTTCTATCTCCTCAGGAAAATAAGGATAGAGAATCAAATATTCGAGAAATCCTGGATAAAACGTCAAAGAAAGAAGTTTTTTTGCAAAAGCCATCGCTGCAATTTCACTCAAACTTCCCAATTTTGTCTTGTGTTGATAGGGTCCTATACGCCATAAAGGAAGTTTATAGTTGTTTATGAACAGCGTTTTATCCTGTTCTTGAAAATAATGAAACAATTCATGTGCAATGACAATATTTTTCCACTCAGAATATTTCAGCCAGCTCAGCTCGTTATTCTCAAAAAAAGACTCCTGCTCGTGTATTTTTGAGTTGATAATGATTTTATTAGGCGATTCAAAATAGCCGACAGAGGCAAACATTTTGTCGACAGTCATTTCTGAAAAGGACAATTCTATCCCCAATTTACCAATCATCTCTGCTAAAGATAATGAGGGATTCTGTTCCAGCATCCTTTGTGCCGCTAATTTTCCGCAATCACTCGCTTTATGAATCAAACACCTATACTCCTCAGAAGGGATTTTTGAAAAAAAGCGATCCTCTTTTAGCTGTACAAACTGGATTGTTTCTTCAGGCAATGCCAAAAAATCATCTATTTTTTTATAAATCATAGGTTGTTTCGGGCAGCTGCTACGATCACTTCTTCTCTGCCGCCATGTTGCATAAGTTCTGTATCCATCACCATGTGCAGCTGGGATAACTCCAGCATTCCAGTATAATCAACGACTTTTGCACCGATACAAAGATAAATGTCTGGTGCCAGCTTTATATCGCTCTTGTAGACTGCCAAATCTTCCCAAAACTTATCTACTACGTTTCTGATGCCGCCTACCGAGGTTTTAATTGCCTCCCCGTCACCTCTTTGAACTTGGATGAATCCTTTTTTATCGATGATTCTGATCTCTTGCTGACCCTTTTTCATCGTTCCAAAACAGAAAAAGAAGTCATTTTCTTCGATTAAATAGACATTCCCCTCTTCTGTCTGCATTGATTTTGCCACTAATTGTTTGGCTTCTTCAAGATCGACTTTTGCTGAAAGATCGGTCGTTTTTACTTCTGTCGATCCTGTAGCGATCGCTCTGACCTTATTCGTCTGAGCATCAATTTCCATCTGCACTTCAATCGTTTCTGGTGATGCCCCAGATTTAGTTGCAGAGCTGATTGCTTCATTTCTGATATCCTCTAAATCTTGTGGACTTGGATTAGGAATAACCCGCTCAACGACGTCACGAACCATCGCTAGCGCTACTCCAATCGAGGAAATCACTTCTGCATGCTTAGCAATATCGTAACCTAGCCCCATTTTCTTTGCAGTGTATGGAAGTAACGATGTCGCACCACCGCCGCCACCAACTAACGAAATTTGATTCCGCTCAACTTTATGTTTATCAGCTAAGAAATTAATTACTTTAATGACCACATCTGAGGCACGATCCATAATTTGAGTTGCTGCTTCTTTGACTGATACGCCTAAATCATCAGCAAGAGCTTTGACTGCTTTATAGCTGGCTTCATAGTTTCCGTATGAATAGTCGCCCGGTTTCACTAATTTTAATGCGTTTGCTGCGCAAGTTACTGTAATTGCAAAACGTTTCCCATCTTTTCCTTCAATGGCAATGTAGTCTGATGGATCATTATCTAACGGTTGGATTCGAACGACTTTTGGTTCTATGATCTCTTCTGGGTTTGTAAAAGCAGCATAAGGTAATTTTGCAATATGGGCGGATCTCGGTCCAACAGCAACAACTTCATTTGTTCCTGCTCTGACCATGCTGCCTCCGGCAACGCCGGAAACATGAACATCTAAGGAACTGATCAAGGTTTTATGCCCTCCTACGACAGAATAATCAATCATAGGACGCCCATTTTTAATTACACCGATATCGGTACTCGTTCCTCCAACTTCAAAAAAAATCGCATTCGAAGCCTTTAGATACATCAATGCTCCGACGGTAGAAGCTGCAGGCCCAGAAAGCATGGTAAGAACAGGTCTTTTACGCATTTCATTAATATCCATGACACCACCATCACCACGCATGATCATTAACGGTACTTTTATGCCGGCTTGTCGAACACTATCTTCTGTACTGTCAGCAGTTTCGAACATTTTCGGCAATATTGAAGCGTTGATCACTGCTGTTCGGGTACGTCTCGATAATCCGTACATTTTACTAATATCGCTTGCTTGAGAGACTTCAACATTCATCTCTTTTCCGATTTCTGCTACAGTTTCTTCTTCCGTCTTATCATCAACACCAAATGCTTTTGAGGCAACGATCACTTCTGCTCCTTGACTAAGCAATTCTTCCACCGTTTTTTTCGCCATTTGTTTATCAAACTTCTTCAGGGGAATATACTTATTAAATGTCTGAATTTTTCTTTTGCCTGTTTCATCCAGTACGATATCATCGATAACAGCTTGCTTCTTTGCAAGAAAACTGCTTCCTAGTCCAATAACACCCGTAATTGCTACATCTCCTTCTAATAACGCATTTGTTGCTTGTGTGGTACTATGCGCAATAAACATTACTTCTTCTGGAGAGATCTCATTTTCTGATAGACATTTTTCAAACGCTTGGACAACTCCTGCCGATACGCCAAGCTTTTCATCGTGTGTCGTCTTAACAGACCCAATCCCCACTATTTCAAAAGTATCATTGTCTATTGCAACTGCTTTTGTGTGCGTACCGCCAACATCAATTCCGACTCTTATCGCTCGTTTCATGACTGTTTCTCCTCCTTATCGTCCAAACATCAAGTAACAAATAACTACATTGATCGCACCAGCCGCCCAGCCCCAAGCAACACCTGTCCGCATGAACTCTTTTGCCCCAACTTTGGTATAATTCAATGCCCACAGATTCCAAGACTGTGTTGGACACGTCGAGAGATTCATTGCAATTGTCGGTATATAAATCAATGGAAAAAGCAAACTTACTGGAAATATCCCCATCCCTTGAAGAATGCCGACTGTTGCACTGCCAGCACCAAAAATGGTCAAAGGTCCGCGAAATAGACCGAAAGGAATCATGACAGCAAATGCGATACATAGCACCAGTGTACTTGTAGGTACAAAATCACCAATTACCGCTTGGAAAAAAGGAGCTGCAATTCCAGAAGCTCGGTTGAACATCGGTAAAATGAACAGGAAACCCAACAGTGACGCAACATCAACGACTCCATCATAAAAAGTCCGTGTGATCAAGCGTGTGCCTTCTTTGTAATTTGGTAATTTTCCACAAACAGCTAGCGCATAAAGAGAAGCAACAATAAATGCTGGAATCGGCTGCCAACCAAAGAAAATCGCTAGAACTACAGGAATGACAGGTGTGATCAATGCATAGACAGGCACTTCTTTTTCTTTAGGAACTGCACTCACTACTGCAGCTAAATTATAGGTCTTTCTTTTTCTCAAGCCGAAGAACAGCATAAAGATCACCATCAACGTTTGAACACCAGCCGCTGTAAATCCGAAACGCAAATAATTCCAGTCATACAAATACTCTGTAAAAATCCCTTGCATCTGTTTAAACAGCACGATATTTACATACATGCCGCTTCCAACACTCATGAGATAGGCGGTCACAGCAAGCGGCTTCGGTACCCCTAGTGACATCAATATCGGCAAAACAATGATTCCGATCGCGACAACTGCACCAGCTCCAAATGTGGAAGTGAAGATCAATGTCGTCACAACACATAGCAATACGGTTGTAAATAATGGATTTTCTCCACTCAATTCAACCGTCTTTTTGATCAAGCTTGAAGCAATTTCCGTTTCAATCAAAATCCTACCAAACCAGCTTCCGAAAATAACTATGACAGCCGTAGCACCCCAACTTTCCGGTCCTCCTTGAAACACATCCAACATGGCGGATTCCCAAGTCAACTGTCCGCCTACGATACTGAAAAAGACCCATATGATCGCCATAACGAAGAAGCCGATCATGAGATTTCCTCCCTTTGCAGCAAAGCGTATCAATAAGAAGTAACTAATCAACAATATAATGCCAATAATAAAATCCATTCTTTCTCTCCTTACCCATTTTTATTTGTTATATCTATTTTTTTGAAGATTTGTAGACAAATTTCATAAAAAATGACTTGCTGAACGCTGTGTTCTATTCCATATTCGAGTGCTGCTCATTTGCTTGCTCATTGCTGACCGATTTTTTTTGACTAAGTTCCAAACACACATAATCAAGGGTGATATGGAGTGTTTGATCAAACAGACTGCTTAAGAGTTGTATCGAGTGAATTCCGCTTCCTGTTTTAGTAGCACCTGGAATGATCACTGGATGATCTGCCAAATGGGCAAGTTTAGAAGTATCCGAACTTGTTAGTCCAATGATTTTAACTCCATTTGCTTTGGCCTTTTCCGTCAATGATATGATCATACTGGTAGTTCCTGAACCAGAAATCGCCACTAATGTATCTCCAGAATTTACTGAGGGAGTAGTTGATTCTCCTATGACATATACGGGGAAACCTAGATGCATCAACCGCATTGCAAAACCTTTTCCCTGTAATCCACTTCGCCCTTCTCCTAGAACAAATATCCGCTTTGCCTGCTGTAATGCGTCCATCATCTGATTTATCTGTTGGAAATCGAGACGGGTCATGACTTCTTTGATTTCTCGCAAGATCAAATCCATCTGCTTCATCGAATCACCTCCAAGTATTTTTTTATTTCATTTTCAATAGTTTCTTTTTTTAAAATTGAACTTCCAACAATGACAATTTCGATCTCACTTAACACTAATGTTTTTACTTTTTCAAGATCCAGTCCGCCAGCGACTGCGATCCGTTTCACGTGAGGAAAAGCTTCTTTAAAATGTTGCGTTTCTTCCACAAGGGAGGTCGCTTTATCACTGTCTTTAGAAACATGGATAGCATAAATTGCTTCATCATAGTGAGAGATTTGCTTGATTTTGTTTTTATCACAGCCCAAAAGATCAATCATTACTTCTTTGTTGTATTCCTTAGCGATTTTGCAGCAAATATCAATCGTTTCAGGGTCAGCTGCTCCCATAACAGTTAATATATCTGCACCAGCCTCATAATAGTTGCGAAATTCATATTCTCCTTCATCCATCGTCTTGATATCTGCGAGAATTTTACTGCTTTTCGCCAATGCTCTTGTTTTTCGCAGACAGTCTAGTCCAAAGTCTTTTGTCAAAGATGTACCAATCTCGATGATATCTACCCCATCGATTCGCCCAACGAATTGTTTTGCTTGCTCAAGACTAACTCTATCAATAGCAACTTGTAATTTCATTGATTCCCTCCTTTTCTTTATGCTGTTCAATAAAGTCCTCTAAGTGCTTTTTGTTAGGCAAATTCTCATTGTCACTGATATGACTTACTTGGATCGCTCCTATTGCGTTAGCTCTTTCCAGCATTTCTTCTATCGAAAGTTTCTCCATCAATCCAGTGACAATCCCCACGGCAAAACCATCTCCAGCACCAACTGTATCGATAACCTTTTCCACATGGAATCCTGCTTTTTCAATAACTTGAGACTTTTTGGCGCACAACGATTTGCTGTAAGCCCCCTTTTCTCCTGTCTTAATAATTACTGTATTGATTCCCATATCCAAATAATAATCAGCGATGTCCTCTTTTGTTATTTTCCCACTCAGAATAGCGCCTTCCTCTATCCCTGGTAAAAAATAATCAGCATATCTAGCAATTTCATTGATTCGCTGAATCATCAGTTTCTGGCTTTTCCATAGAGCTGGCCTAAGATTTGGGTCAAAAACGATCACAGTTTCTTGTTCCTTTGCCTTCGCTATCAATTGCTTTACTAAATGAAAAGTAGTATCGTTTAAAGCCATTAATATACCAGTAACATGAAAAATATCAGCTTCGCTAAAATCAATATCTTTCAATTTTTCTTGATCCATATGATATGCTGCCGATCCTCTACGGAAATATACGACTTCAGGATCATTCTTTGCGCCTTTATTCTTTAGCTGAAAACCGGTAGGGTGTTCTGGATCAAAGCAAACAAGCTCAGTGTCGATTTTTTCTTTTTTCAAAAAATCATGAATGTATTCCCCAAAAGGATCTTCTCCTAAATGAGTGATGTATTGGACTTCATGACCGAGGCGAGCCGTTCCTACGGCTACATTCACTTCAGCGCCAGCAATAAAGCGGTCATACCCTGTAACATCTTTTAACTTTCCTGGAGTCTGGGCAACAAACATGGCCATAGGTTCACCTATCGTTATTACTTTTCCCAACACACTTTCCCTCCTTTACTTGAATCACTTCTTTTTCTAACTCTTCAAAATTCATTGGATACTCCAAGACGATCGGCCATTCTTTAGCAAGATATTCTTTCCAAGGAATACAGCCTTGTTCTAACAAAACAACTTGACCCTCGAAATTTAAATTTTTCAAATGCAACGCTCGAATCTCGCTTTTGGTTTGTCGAAAACTTTCCTCAGGATCTTCCCCTACCTCTAGCCAGTTTCCTAAGTCGAATGTATATCCGATTGGTAAATGATGCTCTTCGAGGAGAGAAAGCGCTTTTAAAACATGGTTCAATAAGCCGTTCTTCTGAGTCTGATCATTTTCAATCGTTACCTCGATCGGATATTTCATTAAATAATGATCAAGTTCAGCCTTTGCTTTTTTCGAAATTCCTTCTACTTCACCAATATTGCATTTTATTGATTCCGCGCCTAACCTTTTGGCTTCTTCCAGCCATTGTCCAAACGAGACATTCAGTCCCGTAGGGGTAAATAATGGTTCAGGAACTGAATAACGGACTTGCCAATTTTTACGTTTACCGGTTTCCAAAATAAGCGAAATTTCTTCTTCTTTTTCTTTTTGATCAAATGGAAAGTATTCCCTGCGAACTTCCACCCCCTGAATCGGCAGATCTAATAGTGCTGCTTCTTTTATAAAATCTTTTTGTGAACTACATTCTGTGCCAGTCATAATGATCGTATTGATATAGATGTTCTTCAATAAATACTCCTCACAATCTTTTTTATAGTGATTCTCTTAGATGAATTGCAGCAGCTACTTCAATTCGTTCCGCAGGCTGAGGAGCGGTCATTTCTTCAAGCAATATCGTAACCGCACGCTGTCCAATTCTATGGGGGTCTTGGTGAATTGTTGTAATGCCTGGTGTGATCAATTCTGCCCAGAACCAGTCGTCATATCCGCACACTCCGCACTCTTTTGGAAATACAAGTCCCATATGATGCAACGCAACAACAATCTCATAGAGTGCATTTCCGTTGGATGCAAAAAATGCCGTTTTTTTCTCTAAAGGATTTCTTTTTACATAATCAATAATTGCACTGCCTTCTCCTTTTGAGAATAACTGAACGACTTCAACTGAGATATTTTTTGCTAAGGCAGCAATTTTTATTCCCTCATAGCGCTCTACACGAGGGCTAATATTTCCTATAGGCTCTGTGACTAATATGATTTTTTCATATCCTTTTTCTATGATCTCTTGCGTTAATTTCTTCGTGACTGTAAAGTTATCTGATTGAACTACTGTCCAATCAGAGCGGCCGATGGAGCGGTCCACCAGTACTGTTGGGATATCCGAATCAATGATTTTTTTAAACGCTTCCAATTCTGTTGAGACCGGTTGAAGCAAAATCCCGTCGACATTTTGATCAATCAATTTTTGAAGTGCTTTTTGCTCCTCTTCCTCATTGTTGTTCGTGTTCATAATGATCATCTGATATCCTGTGTCGCTTAATGCATCTTGGGCTGCCTTGATCAAATAAGCAGAGTATAAATTTTCTATATCAGCGACTAGTAAACCGATCAACGAACTTTTCCGCAGCTTTAAACCTTGCGCTTGTTTGCTCGGACGATAATCCAGTTCTTGAATGATTTGATTGATTTTTTCTTTTGTTTTCAAGGACATATTGCCATATTTACCATTCAGATAACGGGAGATCGTGGTCTTTGATACTCCTGCACGTTCTGCAACTTCTTGAATCGTTACTGCTTTTTTCATATGAATCACCTCAAGTTTGGTTAACCGATACACATATTGCAATCGCTTTCTAAACGAAAAGCAACGTTTTTTATCAAATTACATAATTATAAGATTGAAATTCGTATTAATATGACAAATTAAAAAATCAACCAGAAGATTTATCCGATTACACCGATAATTCTCCCAAAAATTGATTGACTGTTTTAAACAACCACTTTTAAAAAGTTGGTTCTGTTTTCTAAGGATGATGACTGATTTATCATTTTTCGCATTAATATGGTAAAAAGCCTGAAATGAGTGGTATCCATCATTTCAGGCTTGTTCTATTAGTTTTGCACTTTCTGCAGCGCTCGTTTCTTCGTATATCTTCGCATCAGCAGCTCGATGCCCTTATCCGCAAAGCGTTGCATGTAGGCGGAAAAATTCAACAAGGCAATCAAGAGAATGAGGTTGAGATAGCTGGTATTGCCTAGGTTAAAGAGGTCGCGACCGACGATCAAAGCAGCAAAGTACAAGATCTGAGTGCTGAAAAAAATCATCGTTCGATAGCTGTTGATCGCTGGATAGACTTTTTTCTGGATCAAGCGATAGTTCCAAGCAGTAAAAATAATGCTCATGATCGATAGAGCTTTACTGCTGCTGTTGAACCAATAACCAAAGTTGATGATCAGCAAAGTTCCTACCGTAATCGTCAAGGCTGTTGGAAAAGCATTTTTGAAAATCGTCGTCATAAAGTCCCCTTTGATCCGATTGAAGTCTGGTTCAAAGTTTAAAAAGAAGGTCGGAATGCCAACAAAGCAGGCATTGATGATCGTTAATTGGATCGGCTCAAAAGGATAGGTCGTTCCTGATAACAACGTCCCCATGGTGATCATGATGGAGAATAAGACTTGCACTAGCACCAATGAACCTGAGCGGGTAATGTTATTGATCACTCGGCGGCCTTCATCCATGACCGATGGCAAAGCATCAAATTGATTTTCCAAAAGAACCAGATTTGACACTTGACGCGCAGCATCAACACCAGAAGCCATTGCGATCGAGCAGTCGGCTTCTTTCAGCGCCAAAACATCGTTGACGCCATCGCCAGTCATTGCGACGGTATGCCCTTGTTCTTTCAAGTAGAGCACCATTTCTTTCTTTTGTTGCGGCGTCACTCGACCAAAAATCTGATAGTTGCTGACAGCTTCTTTTAATTCGGTCGCTGTTAATTTTGACACATCGATAAAATCAGCTGCCCCTGGTAGATTGACTTTTTTCGCGATTTGACTGACTGTCACTGGATCATCGCCAGAGATGATCTTGCATTGGATTGCCTGTGAACGAAAATACTCCAAGGTTTCTTTGGCATCTTCACGAATCGTGTCTGACAGTAAATAAAAGCCCAGCGGTTCAATATCCGTCGGCAGTCCTGCCTCCTCATAGCCTTGCGTACTGTGCGCCAAAACGATCACCCGGTAGCCTTCTTCTGCCAGCTGCCTTTCCTGTTTTAAGACAGCTTCATGGTTGGTTCCCAGTAAAATCGACGCAGCTCCGATGAAATAAGTGCCTTGTCCTTCAAACGTGACGCAACTGAATTTACGATCAGATGAAAAGGGGACGACTTGCTGCATCTGGTACGTCGTTTTTTCTGGGAAAAAGGTCCGTAGCGCCATTGCTGTTGGGTTCTGATCGGGCAGCTGCGCCATTAAGTTACCAGTGATTTCTGCCAGCGGTGTTTCCGATTGAAAGGAAATCGTCTTTTCCACCGTCATCTTGCCTTCGGTGATCGTGCCCGTTTTATCTAAGCAAAGAACATCGACCCGTGCCAAGGCATCAATGCAGTTCAATTCCTGCACCATCACTTTTTTGCGCACCAGATAGACGGCACTGATGGTCAATGTGACACTGGTCAATAAAAACAAACCTTCGGGGAACATTCCCACAGCTGCCGCCACCGTCCGTAAGATGGCGGTGTTGAAAGTTGCATGAGAGAAATAGAACTGTTTAACGAATAAGAGGGTACATAATGGGACCAAAATCAGGCTGATCCAACGAATGATTTTGTTTAAACTGCCTTGGATCAAGTATTTTTGTCGTTTGATGGTTTTGGCTTCTTTGTTGATTTTTGCGATATAGTTGTCAGCGCCTACGTGGATCACTTGGCATAACGCTTCGCCAGCAGTGATAAAACTGCCAGAAAACAACTCGTCTGCTGGCTGCTTGTAGATCGTATCCATTTCACCAGTCAGCAAGGATTCATTGACTTCTAAAGATCCTTGAATGACTTTGGCATCCGTCGGCACTTGATCCCCGCTTTTCAGTCGTAACACATCATCCATTACGAGTTTGTGTATCGGCAAGTTCTCCAGCTTGCCATCCCGATAAACATCGGCTTTGGCAACTTTTAGCAGTGCCAGCTTATCCAGCGTTCGTTTGGAACGAACTTCTTGAAAGAGATTGATGATCACATTGCTGAAGACAACAAAGACGAACAAACCGTTTTGATAAGAACCCGTCAAACAGACGAGAAAGAATAGGACACAGTTGATCAAATTGAAAAAGGTAAAGATATTGGTAAAAAGGATTTTCGGGTACGTATTCGTCGTATCCTTTTTTGTCTTATTGACTTGACCGCGCTGCACCCGCGCCTTGACTTCTCCTGACGTCAAGCCAATGGTTTGGTTGTTTTCGATGATCCTCACCCTTTCTATTCTTAGTCATTTACTTTTATTTTGCTGAATATTCAGCAAACTTGCATCAGACTTGGGAATGGTTTTGTGTGTTTTCTATAAAACCAATTGGCGTCGATTGCGTAAGATAGGCCATCGACTCCCCGCTTTTTTTCTGTAAAAAAACAAGTACTGTTTAAAATATAGCATACCCTTTTAAGAATTGGCGTTTCATTTTTGTCACCTTCGCGTCACTTTAGGAATTAAAATAACAGTTTATTCCTTAACCTAAACCGACTAGACAATAAGCTAGTATAGGCTTTCCAGGTGGTTTCTTGCGATGACACAAAACAAAAAAACAGCTGATCTTCACAGATCAACTGTTTAACAATTCTTTAAGTTAGCTGTTCCTCAGTTGCTAAAAAACGCTCAACCCGCTTGCTTCTTTTATTGATCAATGCAGTGCTTCCTTTTTCCATTTTCGGATTTTCGTTCGGAAATTGGTAAAGGGTGCTACTGTATTGATATGGATCCATTTATAGACTGGCCACTGTGCTTTGGTGGTTGCCCAATCCCGCTGCCCTGCTTCAAACAATTCCTGATCGGATAAGCCTTCGATCCACTGGCAAAGGGCCGTCACTTTTTGGTCTAAGAGCTCCTGCTGCTGTGCTAAGGTCAAACTGCCGTATGTCTGATAAAAAGATTGATACAATCCGCCAAGGTTGTTCCATTTGTACCCTTCAGCAGGTGTGTGAACGCTCATCCCTTGCTGTTCCTGTGCTTCCCATGACAATAACAAACTGACCCAGCCGATTTGGTAAGACAAGTTTTCTGAAGGGGTCTTGTCGACACTTGCTATCCGTTGATTTCGCAGGGCTTCAGGAATTTCATCAAATTCTTGGCGAAATTTTTGGTAACGTTCTGTAATCTCTTGGATCAGCGCTGCTTTGCTTTCATATTGTCTCATTGTTTGTCCTCCTATTCAGGAAAATAGCTGCTCTTTGTCGCTTTCAGCAATGGCGATAAAAATCGTTACTTCGCCGTCTGGCGCATACTGTTCAAAATCAAAGGAATACCTGCGCTGCAGCTGCTGGTTTTCTTCCTCAGACCAGATTTGACGCCAAGTAGTCAAAATGCCCTGCGCATCGCGCCGATCGATCGGATACTTTTTCCAAGTATATTTTTCTGTATCAAAGTCTGCTTGCTCCGTTTCTTCGAAACAAAGCGAAACGGCATAGTCTCCTTGATAGTTTGACTCATACTCGTGGTAAACGCAAGCGATGACCATTCCTTTTTCTGCGGCTTTCTTGACCGCCTCGCTGTTTTTCTCCCATAAGCCAGTGATTTTTGCTTGAATCGCTGGATCAGTAAAATTATTGGTTCTTTCCGTTGCCATTATCGAAAATTTCATTGGATTTCCTCCTTCTTTGTCTTTATGATACGATAGAAACCTAGACACCTTGTGTCAGTGTTTTATCATCTTTTTATAAAAGGAGTAAACCAAGTGAGCACGACACGCCTATTCGGCCTTATCTACCACCTGTTGAATCATGAAAAAGCAACCACTTCTGAATTGGCCAAACAATTTGAAGTCTCGACTCGCACCATCACCAGAGATATCAATACCCTAAGCAGTATTGGCGTGCCCATCTATACTGAAACGGGTCGAAATGGCGGCGTTTATCTGTTAAGCAGTTTTGTGTTGGATAAAGTGTTATTATCAGAGGAAGAACGGAAAAACCTACTTTTGGCGTTGAAAGGGATTCGCCAGCTGACGCCACAGATCAGTGGGCAATCGCTGGCAAAACTGCAATCCTTGTTTAAGCAGCCCGATGCTGATTGGCTAGAAGTGGATTTTTCCACTTGGCATCGGCGAGAAAACGGCAACGACACGTTTGATTTATTAAAAAAGAGTATTTTAACAAACCACGTGATCACCTTTGATTATGTCGGTAAACAGGGACTGCAAAAACGCATCTGCCAGCCTTATAAACTGCTTTTTCGCTCGCAAGCTTGGTATCTGCAAGCCTTCGACCAGCAAAAGAATGCCTTTCGGATATTTAAAATCAGCCGCATGAGTCAGGTCTACGTCTCTGACCAGCATTTTTTCCCAGTCACTGCGCCTGATTCTGCCATTGAGTTGACTGTTGACACCTATCCTGCGCGTTTGTTCTTTCAAGCCGACGTTCTTTATCGGGTATATGATGAGTTCGATCATCAGGATATTACTTTGACGGAGGAAGGCACTGCTGTGGTTACCGTTGATTTGCCCGAGGAAAGCTGGGTAGTGCCCTATTTGTTCTCTTTTGGAAAAAGCCTATGCATTTTAAGTCCCCCTCGACTAAAGAATCGTTACCAAGAAGAAGTTGCTGCGATTTATGCCAATTTGTCCGAGAACGAGGGCGCGAACTGATTTTTTTAGGAAAAGGTTCCCTATTGAAAGGAGTGTTTGATTTGAAGGAAGTGATCGTACAGTATGGCGGGGTTTCGCTAAACCGCCTTTGCCAGCAGTTGAAAGAAAATCAGATTCACTTAAACGCGTATGCCAACCAGCTCTTGCGCCATCCCCAGCTCTCCCTCAGTGCCGATAAACAGCGTGCTGCTTGTGTGATTGTTCCCCTTAAAGAACTGGGACTCCCCCAAGGCGGCTCTTTGACGGAGATTTTTGCAGCTGCGCCTTCTTATGGATTGACTTGTTGTACCTTGGAAATGGCCTTACACTTTCGTCTTAGCTATCGCCAACTGGCAAATAGTACCGGACTGAAATCCCAAGGAAAAGCGCCAGCTGCCGCAATCACGATCGCTTCTGTGCCTTTGGAAAAAACCGACGATTTCCCCAAAGGATTCTACGTTCGCCGCATCGATGGGGTTGACTGGCTACGAGGCTATACTTGCGATGCACGCCACCAGTTTGCACCGGATGACCTATTTTTGTTTCAACGACGAGACCCGCTGCCAGAGCGCCTCAACTGAAGGGGAAACAAACCGTTTCATATCAAATGTCCTTGTTTCTCATTGCCTACAATCATTCCGTAGGTTAAGAAGAGCCGAAAAGGACAAAAGGAGAAACAGATGAACTTAATCCCAATGAAAGACAGCGACTATGCTGCCTACTTAACCAATGCAGTTTTCGAATACGCCAATGACAAAGTCCAAGCAGGCACATGGGCCAAAGACGAGGCCCTCGCCCTAGCCAAAGAAAGCTTTGCTTCCCTGCTTCCTCAAGGGACTGCCACCGAAAACAATCACTTGTTTTCTTTATTTGCAGCTGATTTTAATGAACCGATCGGGGTGATTTGGGTCAACACAGCTGCCCAGAAAGCCTTCATCTATGACTTTATCATCGAGGAAGACCAGCGAGGAAAAGGCTATGGCACCAAAGCGTTACAGGCTTTGGAAAAGTGGGCGATCCAGCAAGGCATCACCGAAATCGGCTTGCACGTTTTTGCCCATAATCAGTCTGCGTATCAGCTATACAAAAAAATGGGCTATTTGGAAACAGATATTACGATGGTTCGACGTTTCGCTGAGTAGTACGAAAAGAGCCACATCATTCGTACCTAGGAATCAATCGACCAGACCTGCGCCAAACAAAAAGAAACGACAGAAAATCGTCGTTTCTTTTTGCTTCTATTTACATAAAAACCACTCTTTCAATGAGTGCATGGTTTTTTCAGTAGTATCGCCATTGTTGAACCTTCTTCGCTATAAGGACTGCCTTTGACATCGCCAAATACCTCACAGATATCAAAGCCTGCAGCCTGAACTTCCCTCAGCAATGCATCTTTTGTAAAATAGGTCGTCCATAAATAATAATTGGTGAGCTCAGTTTCTGCTAAAATCGTTGTTTGCTCCAGCAAGACGTGATCAGGATATTTCCATCGTTGATTCAGCACAAGATGAGGATCGCCCCGCCAAAACCCTGCTGATTCATGACTTTCCCAGGTCTGTTCTTCATCAAGCGTTAAAAACTGGGCAATCGTAAATACATCGAACAAAAATTTGCCACCCGGTTTTAGATGCGCCAGCACATTATTTAGCAGCAGTTTTCGTTCCTCTGGATTTAAGGCTCCATAATCGCAATAAATCAAGGTAATAAAGTCAAACTGCTGAGGCAATGCTATCTCCAAATAATTATCAAATAGATAGGTAATGTTTAATTGCTGCTTACTCGCGGAATCTCTCGCATAGGCGATGGACCTTCTGGAGTAATCAACACCTGTCACTTGATAGCCTAGCGCTGCAAATTTTTCCGCATAGATCCCTGGTCCGCAGCCGATATCAAGAAGTTGCGTCTGTTTTTCTGGTGGAACAATGCGACTGATCCAGCGAACGGATTCGTCGATAAAGTCAGCCTTTCTACTCGCTCCCTCAAAATCAGGATCCAAATGAGCCTTTAACGTTTGCTTGGAAATATACGCATCATCCCAAAACGCCCCTGTCATTTTTTTATAGAGCGGTGGCCGCTCGATTGCCTTTCTCAATTCTTGGTACATCTTCTTTTCCCCTTTCAAAATAATTGAAAAACAAAAAAGACCGCAGATTTTACTCTGCGGTCAATCTTCAAGCGATGAAGATCAAAAAGCGAAGAGTAAAATAAAATCAATGATAGGCACTTCAAATAAAACTGCAAGCAGTCAATTTTTTGCCTATGAAATTGATTTTATTTACTCTTTTCCAGTCCTACCCCTGTTAACGAAGGAATAACAGCAAATAGGCCGGAGACATCACCTTTTTCTCTTGTTTTTCTGCTTTTAGTTTAGAAGGCGCCAGTCGATTTGTCAATGGGAATTGACTGTAGACACTCGATTAAACGATGGTCTTGCCGAAATTCACGCCTTACGGAGTAGAAATTTTGCAAGAACGCTGAATGTTTACTTCCCTTCACCTGCTGATTTTTTCAACAGGAAGCTGGATCTCAGTCAGCCATTCCTCTTCACTTTCTTTATTCCAAATACCATCAATATAGCTTTCACGAAAAGGCCCTGTGATTCGATAGCCGTTATTTTCAGCAAACTGGATAACCGCAGCATAGGCTTTCGGAAACTCAGTATAGGCTCCTTTATGGACCGTGCAAACTGCCTCTGGTACTTCTTCTATCTGCTTGAAGGCCAAATTTCCTTGATTATCTTTCATTTCTGTGACCGCTTCGCAAACTTCCACATCAATGTTTTCTTCTTTGTACTCGTTGTCATGATAGATAGTAAAGCAATATTCGGGCAATGCGCAGACGCAACCAGCTGTTTCCATCTCAAGCCCCATTTCTGGGATCATAGAAAACAACCGATCGAAGCTTGGCACGACCATTCTCATTGAAGCGACGATAACCGCTGGCAAACGTTTCACGATCATTTGGTAATTGGCTTCTTCCTGTTGCAAATACCCTTCGATCTGCGTGAGCATCGCCATCCGTTCCGTGATCTCTCTCATCAATTGCTGTCTCTTGCGATGCAGTATTCTCCTTTCGCTTTCTCCTGCTTGCACTTGTTTGATTTCATCGATGTTATACCCCATTCTGCGTAAAGCTAATAACCGATGCAATGGTGCCAACTGACTAGAGATATAATAGCGATACCCATTATCTGGATCGATAAAATGGGGCTTAAGCAGCCCCACCTCATCATAATAACGCAGTGTTTTTATCGTCACTTGATTCATTTTAGAAAACATGCCGATTCGATACAGCTTATCTGGTGTTTTTTCACATTCTTGTGTCATAACTCTTTCCTCCGTTTCCTGTTATTCCCAACGGAAAAGCTTAACTGCCAAACCAAATCCTATGATCGTCACCACTGTCAATAGAAAAAGAATGAATCGAGGGTCACCGATTGGTTGATCGAGACTCACACTCTTTAACAATTTAACGCCTTGTGTCAATGGCAGAACATTAGCGACTTTTTGTACACCTTCTGGAAAGAGCTCAAAGGGAATCACTGCCCCAGAAAGAAACAACATGGGAAAATAAACCACTGTGCATACGAGATTGGCAATCTTGATATTTTTACACAAACTAGCAATCAATAGTCCTAGGCTATACATGGCAATCATAACGAAAAAATAGCTAGCTATCAATACTATCCAGCTGCCTTTCATTTGATAGTCGAGAAATACCACCGACACGAATGCGACACCTATCGCTGAGAGTAGTGCAGTCGCTGCAGCTACTACCACTTGAGCCGCAATCAGATGAACTGGAGAAGCTGGGGTAACAAAAAAGTGTTTCAAAATCTTTTTGTCTCGATAATCACAGATAGTTAACGGAATCCCCATAAAGGCTGTTGCGCAAATCCCTACCACCAGCAACGAAGCAAAACTGCCCTCTTGAAATGTATATGAAGTAGCACCAATCACTTTCTCTCCACCGATCATATTCGTCAAAAACAGGACGACCAGCGGCATGCCAATACCAAAGACGATCCCATCAATTCCTCGCAACGCTAACTTTCCTTCAATTTTTGCTAGTTTCATTACTTTGCTCATTCTATCTCCTCCCCTACAAACCAAAGATATGCCTCTTCAAGTTTTTGCTGACCGCTTCGTTTTAACAGCTCCTTTGTGCTGCCTTCAACTACCTTGCGCCCATGAGCAATGATACATAGCCGATCACAAAGAATCTCCGCCTCCTCCATATAGTGGGTCGTCAATAGAATCGTCATTTGCGCTTCTTTTAGTTTGAGGAGCGTTTGCCAGACACTTCTCCGTGCTTTTGTATCCAGTCCCGTTGTCAATTCATCCAAAAAAATCACCTCAGGATTCGGGATCAACGCGAGTACAATTGAAAGCTTTTGTTTTTCCCCACCAGAAAGTTTGTCGATGAATTGCGATTCGAATGGTTCCAGCTGAAACAAACGCAAAAGTTCTTGATAGTCTTGAGGCTGTCGATACAAGAGCGTCATCTCTTTGCACAATTCTCCGACGCGAATATTGTTCTGATAACTTGAAGATTGAAGCTGTACCCCCACTTTTTCAAATACCTCACGCCGCTTTTTTTGAGGATCTGATCCGAGAATTTTGACAGAACCTTCCTCTGGTGTTTTGATACCTAAAATTGTTTCAATCGTTGTCGTTTTACCAGCTCCATTCGGTCCTAATAAGCCGAACACCTCTCCTTTTTTTACGGTGAAGGTAAGTTGATCAATAATTTTCCGACCGTTGATTTTCTTAGATAGTTCGGCAACCTCAATCATTTTTTCCATAGCAATCGCCCCTTTCTACTAAAGCATACTGTCTTCTCTTGAGGGAGAGTCAATAGCCTACTTGCCTTTTTTCATGATGAACAACCCCATACTCATTGGTTAGCTAAAAGCGGCTTTCTCTTTTTGTTCGATAGAGCCACACTATTTAAATCACAATTAACTATTTTTAATTTCTAAGCTTGTTTTTTTCTTCTATCTCCACTATATTTGTGGGTAAACCAGTTATTTCTATGTAGAAAGGACGTTTCCCTTGAATTATCCCTTATTAAATGAACAAATGCCTCAGACCATCATCCGTGTTTGGCGGTTGCGGACAATTACTTCACTGATCATTTTCAGTTTACTTTTCGCTGCTTCTTTTTGGTTTTTATCCATGCAAAACTGGCTTCATTTCTGGGTGTTCGCCCTTTGGTCAAGCCTATTGGCACTGACTTTGATCAGTCATCTGCTTTCTTTTGTGCTGATGAGCTATCGTTACAAATTCCATCGCTACGAGATCCAAGAAAAGGATATCGCTATTCAACGTGGCTATCTATTTCGCAGCACCACGTATATTCCGATCCGTCGAATCCAGCACATCGAAACAGACCAAGGGATCTTTTTGCGAAAATACGCTTTAGTCTCCTTACAGATCCATACGGCTGCCACCAACCACACCATTGAAGGCTTGCCAGTGGCGCAAGCCGAACGCTTGCGAGAAACCATCATGAATTTAGTCGAGGTGGTCAAAGATGATCTATGAAAAACAACGACTGCCGTTGCTGTGTATCGGTCTTTATTGGTTCAAAAATTGCAAAAATTTTCTGGTACTAGCATTTCTGCTTGTATTCAAATTATTCAACGACGCCCCTTCTTTTCCGATGATTCTGGGTGGCATTCTGCTATTTTTACTGGTCTGTCTGCTTTTTGCGGTACTGTCTTACGCCCGCTTTACCTTTCAAATCGATCAAACGAGTGTACTAGTCAACAAAGGACTCTTTATCCAAAAACAAACGATTTTGCCATTTGAACGCATCCAAACGATTCAAGAAAATCATTACTTTTATTTACGTCCATTTAAATTAGCTGAAGTGAAGTTGGAAAGCGCCGCAAGTTCGAGTGGTGAAGCCGAAATTCTTTTCCCTGCATTGCCGCTGGCTCTCATTGCCTCCATCGAAGCGTCAAAAAAGGCGGCTGCGACACCACAACAGCCGAATGCCCAAACAACTAGTGGAGAAGAACCAACCGACGATTATGCTGCGTTTTCAGCTGAGAAGTCAGCCAAGCCGCCGCTAGAAACATTCACTTTGAAATTTAAGGAGATTTTCTTGTTTTCTCTCACTGATTTTTCTGTTTTCACCTTGGTTCTAGTCATCGGCTACAACGTGATCGACAACATTCCCAATCTCTTTGCCTATGCATCGGAATTGCAGCAACTTGGCCTTTTATTAGGTGCTGCACTTTTACTCGGGCTGCTGATTTTGTTTTTCTTCCTTGCGATCGCCAGGAATCTTTTCCGTTATTATGGCTTTACGGTGGAAACGAACCAACAACAGCTGCTGATCACGCAAGGCTTGTTTTCTAAACGTCACCAAACGATTCCCCTCGCTAGGATCCAAGGGCTGAGTGTCGAACAAAATCTTTATCGAAGAATCTTTCATCTAAGCTCCGTCAAATTACTGCTGGCTGCTGGCAGTTCGTCAGAAAGCGATGATACGGTCTATCTGTTCCCCATTTTGAAAGAGGCGCAGCTGACCGAAACATTGACCCGCTTTTTACCCGAATGGTCGTTTCAACAAACCGCTCTAGTGAAAAATCCACGACCCAACTTTTGGTACTTCTGCCGTTGGCCGCTGCTGATCGGACTGCTTGCTGTAGGAATCTCTGCCTTCTTTTTCTGGTGGTTAGCGCTGATTTTCTTCGTGTTCTTTGGCTCCTTCGTGTTATCAAGCATCTGGCGAGGCAAAATACAAGGCTATCAATTTTTAGATAACCACGTATTGTTGTGCCAAACGATCCGCGGTCTTACGAAGGTGACCGCTTATCTGAAGAAAAATAAAATCCAAGATTTCACTGTCACCACCACGCATTGGCAGCACAAAAGAGGGCTTGGCAAGTCACAGCTAACCATCAAAACCGAAGATACGCTCACCGAAAGTAAGCTGTTCTATTTTCCATTAACCGAAGCAGAAAACTTACGGCGCTGGTTTTTGTCTTAGTTCATAAAAAAGCGTCAAACAGCAGGACTGACACGCTGTTTGACGCTTTTTTTACAAGATCTGAAAGGAATGAAAAGGAAGCATCAACCATTGATTCGCTGATGCTTCCTTTTTCTATCCCTTGACCTTCCCCTCGACTATTTGCTGCTTGATTGAAGCAGCATCTAAGCCATATTCTTTTTGCAGGAAATCGGGTGTGCCGACTTGACCGAATCGTTCGTTGACACCAATACGTTTTAAGGGGACAGCACTGCCTGTTTCAGCAAGCACTTCGGCGACGGCACTTCCTAGTCCACCGGTAATAGAATGATTTTCGATGGTGATGACTTGCCGTTTCCCCTGAACTTCGCGGAGGATCAATTCTTTATCGATTGGTTTGATGGTAAACATGTCGATCACTTCGCAGCTAATTCCTATTTCTGCTAATTCTTCTGCCACTTGCAGTGTTTCAGAAACCAATTGTCCGCTAGCAATCAACAACAGTTCATCGCCTGGTCTTAAAATATTGCCTTTTCCTAGTTCAAAGGTCGAGCCTTTTTCATAAATCATCGGAACCGCTTTCCGATTGCCTCGTACGTAATGAATGCCTGATAATTGGCTAAAGGTTTTTATGATCCACGCCATTTGGACTTCATCCGCTGCATCGCAGACGACCGATTGGGGAATCATTCGCATCAAAGCCACATCTTCCCATGTCGTATGGGTGCCGCCGTTGTGCCCGACTGCAAACCCTGGATCAGAACCGTAAATATTGATCGTATTGCCGCCATAGCCGCCAGAAATAAACAGCTGATCGAATACCCGACGCGTTGCAAATGGCCCAAAGGTGTGGATAAAAGGTGTATAACCAGTTAAACTCAAGCCAGCCGCGACACCAACCATATTGGCTTCCGCGATCCCCATGTTGATAAAGCGTTGGGGATGTTTGTTGGCAATCGTGGTCCAGCCGCTGGCAGAGCCAAGGTCGGCATCTAACGCAACTAGCTGGTTATTTTCATCCATGAGTTCCACCAATGTGTCAACGACACAAGTTCGCAGCTCTTTACCAGCAGCAGTGGTTTTGCTTAATGTAAACATGCCTTAGCGTCCTCCTTCGATTTTTATGGTCAATTCTTTGATTGCCGCTTCTGCCGCTTGATTGATCTCATCCGTGGTAAACTTCACGGAGTGATTGGCATCTAGTTCTTCAAAGAAAGGAACGCCTTGTCCTTTCACGCTGTCCAAGACAATGCAAACCGCTTGGTCTTCGATTGCTTTGCAGCGCTCGATTGCCTCATCAATGGCTTGCATGTCTGCCCCTGGAACTTTTTCTGTATAAAAGCCAAAAGCAGTCATCTTCTGCTGGATATCAAAAGGATCAAGAATGTCTTTGGTTGGCCCATCTAGCTGTTTTTTGTTGTCATCAATAATGACGATACAGTGATTCAGTTTAAAGTGGGCAATGTATTGGAAGGCTTCCCAGCACTGTCCTTCATTTAGTTCACCATCCCCGACGATCAAATAAACAAAATTGTCCTTGCCTGCCAAGCGCAGGCCTGTCGCGATCCCAGCAGCCATGGAAGTCCCCTGTCCCAGTGAACCTGTGGTGGCATCAACCCCTGGCGTTTTCCAGCGATCCGGATGGGAAGGCAGTCTCGTGCCGCCCTCATTGATCGTCCATAACCACGACCGATCAAAATAGCCCGTATTTGCTAATGCACTATACAGTGCGGCGCCAGCATGCCCTTTTGACAAGACGAGTCGGTCACGATCCGCCCACTGTGGATCTTGTGGATTGATTCGCAGCTGTTTGCCGTACAAAACGGCCAATAATTCAACAATTGAAAAGGAGCCGCCCAGATGGCCTTGTCCCATTTTCTTGATGCTGCAAAGGGTATCTAAACGAATCTTTGCCGCTAATTCTTCAAGCTCGTGGTATTTTTGTTCACTGATTGCCACTATTTATCCCTCCATCCTCTATTTATTCAGAAACAGATTTTGCCCGACTGTTTTTCTTGAAAATCGTCAATCCGATCAAGACCGCGACTACCGCAATTATCCCTGAGAAGATGGCGATTTGACCGCCCATATTGGCTAGGTTTCCTAGGAAGATCCCTGCAACCCCATAGTCGGTATCAGAGAAAGTTGATCCTTGGAACCCAAGATCCCCCATGACTGGCATCAACAAGATCGGCATAAAGCTGATAATGATCCCATGAATAAAGGACCCAATGACGGCGCCTCGCACACCACCCGTTGCATTGCCGTAAACACCTGCCGTTGCGCCACAGAAGAAATGGGGTACGACCCCTGGAATAATAACGGTTGTTCCTGTGAAGACCATGATGATCAAACTAACGATCCCACCGACAAAACTGGTTAGAAAACCAATCAGAACAGCATTTGGCGCATAAGGAAAGACGATTGGACAATCCAATGCAGGAATCGCATTAGGAACAAGCTTTTCAGAAATCCCTTTAAAGGCTGGTACGATTTCTGCCAAAATCAAACGGACACCAGCTAAAATCACAAAGACACCAGCGGCAAACGAACCTGCTTGCTGCAACGAATAAATGATCGAGTTCGTGCCATTGCTAAGATTTTCCGTAATAAATTCACTCCCAGCAAAAATTGCTACGATCACGTATACAACCGCCATCGTAATCGTGATACTAACAGTAGAATCCCGCAAGAAAGACAGGCCTTTCGGAAAATTGATGTCTTCGGTAGATTTTTCCTTATTGCCGACGTATTTCCCAATCAACCCGCTCAATGCGTAGCCGAAGTTCCCCGTATGCCCCAATGCGACGGAATCATTTTTAGTAATTTCTCGGGTAAACGGTTGTGCGATCGCTGGGAAAATCGTGTTACAGATCCCTAACGCTAAGCCCCCAAATAAAACTAGATTAAAAGTATTCATTCCAGTAACGCTCAAAATAACCGCAATCATACACGCCATATACAACGTGGCATGCCCAGTCAAATAAATGTATTTAAAGCGAGTGATACGGGCAATCAAAATATTGAAGGCCATTCCGGCTAACATAATAAGTGCGGTATAGGTGCCGTAAGTTGTCAACGCTAGCGCAACGATCGCTTCGTTATTTGGTACGACCCCTTGCATGTTAAAGGCTGCTTGGAACATCTCCCCAAATGGCGCCAGAGAGCTTTCGATCACCCCAGCCCCGGCAGTGACCACGAGAAACCCAACAAAGGTTTTGATGCCCCCTTTGACGATCGTGGCAATGTCTTTTTTCTGCAGCACATTCCCCAAAACGGCGATCAGCGCAACTAAGATCGCTGGGGTACTCGCGATATCAACAAGAATATCTAAAAATTCGTTCATGACTGTCTACTCCTTTTTATAGTAATCCTTTTTCCTGACAAACGGCTTGAACCTTTTGCTTCAATTCATCGAGATCGATAATACTGTCTAAAACTACGATCTCACCTAGATGCTGCGCACTATCGGCTAAATCGCCGCCAACGAAGAAAACATCCGCCATATCGGGTGCAGCACTTCCTAAATCATAATGGGACACTTCCACGCCTGAGACACCCAGTTCATTTAAAACAGAATTGATATTCATCTCCACCATAAAACTTGATCCTAATCCTGACCCACACACTGCTGCAAATTTCATTTTTCATCTTCTCCTTCTCTAATCACTTCAATTATTTGATCCGCATTGGTTGCGGAAAGTAACGCAGTTAGTTTTTCATTATTCGACAAAATTTTAGTTAAACTCGCTAACGCTTTTAGATGGAGTTCATTGTCAACCGCCGCCAAACATATAAACACGTGAATGGGGTGTTGCGGATCATCATTCAAAAGCACTGGTTCTTTGACTTTTAATAACGACATCCCGATGGCATTGACCCCATCTTCTGGACGTGCATGAGGCAAAGCGATGCCTTTTCCAATATGGATAAAAGGACCGTGATCCACCACTTTATTGATCATGGCGGTAATATACTGCTCCTCAATTTTATTGGTCTTTTTTAATGGCGCAGCAGCTGCTCGAATGGCTTCTTGCCAAGTCAGCGGCACCTCGGTAAATTGGATGGTTTCTGCTGTTAATAAATCTGATAACATCGGACGTTGGTCTTCCCTTCTATTCAATTCTCGATTGATTTTTCTTTGCAAAATTTTTCTCAGCTTTTGCTTACTGATTCCTGCTTTTAAATCAACATAGGGCAAAATCACTTCTAACACATCGTCAATGGAATGCAATCCAGTTTTTGAAGGGAAAAATGCCGCTTGTACGTTTTTAACCAGTTCATCCTTCTCAATGGGTGTCATAATCGGATTGATCACATAACAGGGTCGTTTGGTTTTGATCGGCGCACTGGAAAAAATCAGATCAATCTCTTCATTAAACCGAACATTTTCATACTCTTCGATCGAACGAGCCGGCAAAAAATGGATCTGGGGAAACAGTTCCTTTAATTCTGATTCCAAAATCAAGGATGAACTGATGCCACTGGGACAAACGACTAATGCATTCAGTTGGAAGTAATCACGTTTGGCCTTTTGTTTACTGATTTCTCCACCAAACAAAATCGTAAAATAACCGATTTCTTCATCAGGGATCGTGCCGACTAGGTCTTCTAAAGAACCCAGTGCTCGTCTCGTCAGTTCAAACAACTCATTGTATTGCAGCTTGATTTCTTCAATCAGTACATTCTCCAGTGGAAAACCGTAGCGGATTCGAAAATACGCTGGGACAAGATGATAGAATGTGTTCATCAAAAGGGTGCGATAGTCCACAAACTCGATAGCTGCCAGCCGTTCCATTTCATGAATGATCTTACTGGCACATTCCAATAAAAACTCTAATGAAGTATCTTCGATATCTCCTTGCAGAATCGTTTTCAACAGGATCGTTACATAAAGTTCTTCTGTTTTCCGATCTTTGATGTCAGGAAATTCTGCTAAAAACTGCTGACTGACTTGATGGACATGCAGCGACTGGAGCAGCGGTATTTCTGTCTCCGCTAAAGAAACAGCCGTTTCTGCCATCCGAAAGGATAGATAATTAAGAAAATAAAGCATTTCTTCGAAGCGACTCGGAACGATCACCAGATTGAAATCAGTCAGTGTTGCGGACAAACGATCTCTGATTTGAACATAGATCGTTTTATCCTGCTCATAGATTCCCTCAAATAAGAGCAAGTTCCCGTTTTTCGTATTGGATAACGTGCTGACCTTTCGAAAGGCAAGAGCGCGAATCTGATATTCCTCTCCCTCTAGATAAAAGCCATATTTTCGAGAGTACAATAGTTGAATCTTGAAAGCTGCAAGTTCCTCTCTGATCCCCTTTACATCCTTCAAAATCGTATTTTTACTGACATAGAACAGCTCTTGAAACTGATAGACGGATAAATCTTTCACTGCTGAAAAAGTCAGAAGATAAATCATGGACCGCCGCTCTTCTTCCGAAAAAAACAACGTATTCTTCTGGACATCGAAAAGAATTTCCGGCCATTTTCGTTGAATCAGTGAAGGAATCAAAACTTCTCCCTCATGAATCATGATTCGTTGATTCAACCGCTGTTCAGTGATTTGATTGATTTTGGCAATCTCCGCCAAAAATTCCTCATCCCTCCACTTCGTCAAATCAAGAAACGCCTCAACATTTGGTTCTGAAAACAGATACGTCAATTTGAAATGAATCATATTTGCTACCCCCACCTAAACTATAGCTTGCACAAAATGAAATCGCCATCATTTCTCGGTACAACTGAAACTTCGTTTTTTTTTAACGATGGACCGAAGAGGTGATTTCAAGGATTACCATAACATCCAATATAGTATCCGAGAAGGTTTTGTTGATAGAAACAAATGGATAAAAAATACAACATTAAAAAAAGCGAATCATTTACTGATTCGCTTAGATACTGATGCTATTTGTTGTTTTATTATTGAAACTATCAGAATCATTAAAAGCAATCGTCATTTTTCCAATATACTTTTTTAAAGTTATTTTCTGATACCTAAAAGACTTATCTTAATGAATGATGGAAAATAAGCTTTTTCTATCTACTCACTTATACTAACAGGAATCGTTGTTTCCGTTTCCTGTGTCTTTGCGGCTTCGTTTTTTACTTGCTGCTTTTCCAATATTTTGAAAAATGGCATATAAATAAAATATGAGATAGCAATTGATACAACAGACCAAACAGCTGCTCCAATACTACCATTAGTAGCTAAATAAGGACCAATAATAGGAGGAATAGTCCATGGAACTTGAATAACAATCGGTCCTACTATACCAATATTCATTAGGATATACGTACCGATACATAGGACCATAGGCGTTGCTATAAAGGGAATAAGCATTACAGGATTCATCACAATAGGCAAACCAAAAATAACCGGTTCATTGATACAAAAAATAGCTGACGGCAATGATAATCGTCCAATCGACTTATACATCTTACTTCTGGAATGGAGCATATTTAACACTAGACCTAGTGTTGCTCCAGTTCCGCCTAAACACATAAAGACAATCCAAAATCCATCGGCAAAAACATGAGGAACTTCTACACCACTTTGAAAAGCTGCCGTATTATCAGCAAGATAACTTAGGAAAACAGGGGTCGCAATTCCAGACAAAACATTGTCTCCGTGGATTCCACATATCCATAGCAAACAAACGAGAAGTGTGTATAGCAGCATGCCTGGGAGTGTTCCCATCCCTTGCATTAAAGGTTGGAAAACAATAGTAATGATTTCATTGATATCAACCCCTAATAAAGTTCTGACGATCCATATAACGGTCAGAATAAATGCTCCTGGGATTAACGTTGCAAAAGAAGTTGCTACAGTGGGCGGCACACCTTCTGGCATTTTTATTACAATATTATGAGTGACAAACCATTTAAAAGCATGAGTGACAAATACCCCAACAATGATCGCGGTAAACATACCACTAGCACCAAAATTAGCCAAATTTATCGTCCAGTCATCGTTTAATGTTGCTAGAAGAAAGCCGATAGTTGTGAGCATCGAATTAGAAATAGCATCAACACCAAACTCTTTTCCTAAATGATAGCCTATGCCAATTGCAGATATCAGTCCAAGGATTCCGAACGTAACATTGACTGGTGCATTCAACTGCGGCCCCCAATTTGACACAAAATCCATCCATGACTGTATTGGAAAGTTACCAATGATTAGGAAGATACTTCCAACAATAGTAAAAGGAATCGTCATGGAAATCCCATTTCTTATAGCAACTAAGTGTTTACTATTGCCTATTTTCAGCAATATAGGCAATACCTTGTTCTCAATGACCTGCATCGTTTTTCCTCCTTTTAGTTCACGACTTCCTTATCAACCACCAACACAGGATCTTTGTGCAACCATAGAGAAGTAACTGGACACTCTTTTGTAATCGTACCGCTTAGAAATTGTTGTATCGCAGATTTCTTTTTTGCTCCACTAGCTTGTACGATCATTGTTCCAGATTGTAATAATTGTCCTATCCCTAACGTAATTCCTTTCGTACGATCAACTTTCTCGTCTGAAAAATATTTTTTCCCAACACTTTGGGTTGATTCGTCTAAGTTCACTATATGAGCTTTATCTTCGAAGGACGAACCAGGCTCATTAAAACCTAAGTGACCATTTACTCCAACCCCAAGCAAACTCAGTGTTAATCCTCCATTCTCCTCGATAAATTTATCAGCTTTTTTGCATTCCTCATTTAAATCATCGGCTAAAGGATCAAATGTGTGAAGTTGCTTTAGGTCAATAGGAACCCGATTGAATAAGTTTCTTTTCAAATAGGATATACAACTGCCTTCATTTTTCGGATCGATTCCAACCCATTCATCTAGTTCAATAAACTTTGCCTGGGATAAATCTATTTCTTTATTGATTGCTGCTTCTGCAATGATGTTAAGCGTTCCTACGGGTGTATCACCACCTGCAAAGCAATATAACCCATTTGGCTTTTCTTTCAAGACATCTAAAATGAGTTTTGAACAGATCTTACTGACTTCCTGGTAATTTGCCTCAACATAGTATTTTATATTCATTGTCATTCTCCTTTAAAAAAATTCGGCAGATATTCTTTGTGTGCCAAAAGCATTTCATCAAGTAGTTGCTTTGCTGTCCTATCACTTGGAACTAAGGGATTGATCGTCATCGCTAATAAAGCAGTGTTATAGTCTCCCGTAACAGCTGCTTGGGCCGCTATACGTTCAAAAGACTTAATTTGTTGAACTAGCCCTTTGATAGGAATAGGTAATTCACCTGTAGTCAAAGGGATCGGTCCTTGTTTTGTAATCAAACAATTTACTTCAACCGCTGAATCACAATCGATATCACTGATGGCTCCATTATTTCTTGTATTGACCGTTTGAATATCACGTTTGTCATTATAGATGGAATTAATTAAATTACATGCTGCTTCACTATAATAAGCGCCCCCACGTTCTGATAATTGAGGTGGTTTGATTGCTAGATGTTCATCTTTATAAAGTTCAAACAATTCATGTTCGATTTTCTGCACAACTTCTGCACGAGTTCCTTCTTTTTCTGCTGATTGTTTTTGCTCAGACAACATAGTGGCTGTTTGATAGTAATACCTTAAATAGCCGATAGGAATCATGCCAAGTGTTCGGAAAAAATCTGGTTCCCATTCTAAATCAGCAATATTTTTCAGACCAACTGCATCACCAGCATCTTGCGTCATCAATGTAAGTACTTTTTGGGTCACATCAATCCCTTTATGATAAATCTTTTTCGCAAAAACCATATGATTTAGTCCAGTAAATTCAACATATAATTCTTCTTTGGGTACTTTTAATGTTTCTGCAATGCCACGTTCTATTCCAATTGGTCCATTACACAAACCTACTACTCTACGCATATTGCTATGGCGTAAGACAGCTTCTGTCACCATGCCAGCTGGATTAGTAAAGTTGATCAGCCATGCTTCTGGGCAAAGACGCTCCATGTCTTTCACTATTTCTAAGATAACGGGAATCGTGCGTAATCCTTTAAAAAGCCCTCCTGGACCATTCGTTTCTTGTCCAATCGTGTCATATGTTAAAGGGATTCTCTCGTCTTTCGCTCGCGCTTCCAAAAGACCTACACGAAATTGGGTCGTAACGAAGTCCGCATCCTTTAATGCCGCTTCACGATCAAGAGTCATATAAATTTTCATTGGAAGTTCCGCTTTTTTTACCATACGTTTAGCAAGTTCCCCAACAATTTCTAATTTCTCTCTTCCTTGTTCAATATCCACAAGCCATAATTCTGAAATCGGTAATTCAGCATATCGTTTAATAAATCCTTCTATCAATTCTGGTGTATAACTTGATCCACCGCCAATTGTTGCAATTTTTATTCCTTTATCCATCCTGAAACACTCCTTTAACTTAACTACATGGTCAGTATAGATTATTTTTATCTCCATAAATACCGCCTTTAAGTAAACGGTTACAAAAGCAAAAGATTGACACCGGTTACAATCCTGTTACAATTTGTAACAGGAGGGGATTACTATGTTGTTTCTTGACTATCAACCAGACTTAAATGAAACGGATATTGAAGTATATAAAGCAATAATTTCAGACGTAAATGCAGTTGCTTCCATGAGTATTCGTGAATTAGCTGAGAAAAGTCATACGAGTACTGCCAGCGTACTACGCTTTTGTAAAAAATTTCGCTGTACCGGTTTTTCTGAATTTAAAATTTACCTCAGTGCGTATCTCGAATCTCTTAAAGAAGAAAAAGAGGTAAAAACACTTGATTTTGAGAGTGAACTCTTGAATTTTTTAGCACGGACACAAGACAAATTCTTTGAAGATAAATTTGATGAGGCAGTTCACTTATTGATGGAAAAAGAGCTGATTATTTTTATTGGCGTAGGCTCCTCAAATGTTGTTGCTGAATATGGTTCTCTTTATTTCTCGTCACTATTTAACATGGCGATTCGCATTGAAGATCCTAGTAATTACCCTATTAATTACCTATCCACTGAGTTAGCAAAAAAAATGTGTATCGTCGCTTTATCCGTTTCGGGCGAGACCACAGAAATCATTCAATATTTAAATCATTTGAATCTATCAGAAAGCTCAGTAATAGGAATTACCAGCAGCTCTAATTCAACACTTTCTAAATTAGCTGATATTGCAATAACCTATAATATTTCGCTAGAAAAAATTAATGAAGCTGATATTACAACACAGATACCGGCAATGTACATTATTGAAAAGTTAGCGAAAACCGTGAGAAATAGAATGGAAACTCAATAGATTTGTAAAAAAAAATTCTTCAGGTAATTCTTTCCCTCTATTCACAAGTTCACCGATCGATATTCCCACAAAAAAAAGAGACTCACATGTATCTATGTGGTCTCTTTTTGATATATAGATTTGTTCAATTTATTTGTTTCTCTTACCTTTGGTTTGAGAAGACTTCAAAAAATCTTGTGAAGTTTCCTCTTCTCAATCATTTGCCTCTTCATTCCCTATTGTTGAGGTAACTTTTTCATCGATACGTAAAAATGGTAAGTAGATAAAAACACTCACAGCAATGATCGCAATTTGCAAGACTGATGCTCGCCAATCGCCACCAGTTGCTAAAAATCCAGATATGACAGGAGGAGTGGTCCAAGGTATCTGCACGACAACATGATTGATTAAACCAACAGCTGTTGCAAAATATGCAACTGTTAGGGAAAAAATCGGCGCCAATACAAATGGAATAATCAAACTAATATTGAAAACAATTGGTAAACCAAAAATGATCGGTTCACTGATATTAAATAGTGCAGGAGTTACGGATAATTTTGCAAAGTCTTTGTAGTCTTTACGACGACTAAAGATAAAAATAGCAATTAGCAAAGCAATAGTATTTCCTGATCCTCCCATAACAGCAAACGTATCTTTAAATGCCATGTTTATGATATGTGGAATATCTTCCCTATTCGCATAAGCAGCCATATTCTCTTGCATATTTTGAATTAAGAACGGATCGAGAAGTGAACCTGATATCACTGCTTGATGAATTCCAAACCCGAAAAATAGATTTGCAATTGAGGTAATTAAGAGGAACCCTGGTAAACCTGTCGTTACCCTACTTAAAGGTCCAGTGATTAGAGTAGTAATCAACGAATTAACATCCATATTGAATAATTGATTGACAGCAAATGAACCAATTGCGAAGGTAGTCACGGTAATCATGATTGGAATAAGGACGTTAAATGACTTCAACACAGCTGGTGGGATATTTCCTGACAACTGAATTTGTAACTTTTTGTTATTTGATAACTTAATAAAGAGTTCCGTAGCAGCTAAGCCCACAAAAATTCCAACGAACATTCCTGACGCACCAGTATGAGTGACGGGAATAACCCCGCCTACCTCCAGCGCTTCTTGACTTCCTTCTGGTGTAAACATCGTCATCATAGGGGTGAGAACAATAAACGTTGAAATAGCGACTAGAACAGCAGCAATATGATTTGTATAATTTCTGCTAACACACATATGATAAGAAACTGCCGCAACAACTAATAGCGTCGTTATACTTAGCGTTCCATTACTGATGGAAGTCCCGATTTCTTGAATCGTCGTTAATGTTGCTGGATCAATGATATTTCCCATAAATCCTGTTGGCTCTAAAATAACATAGTTGATCAATGTAACAAATCCCGCCAACATCATAAAAGGCATAAAAGTGGCGAAAGCATCCCTTAGTGTTCGAAGATGAATCTGGTTCCCTAGCCTTGTGGCTATTATTCCGAACTTTTCAAAAATAGCATCTTTTTTACTCATAATCCCGATCAGTCTCCTTTTTTAGTTGTAAGCGATTGCTTATGGGATGATCATACACCAGCTTTTTAAAAAAGTAAATATCTTTATTTAAAATTATATATCTTTTTTTAAAATCAAAAAAAGACCAACGAAATTCGTTGGTCTTCACTTCTCAACAAAAACTGCTTCAAAAATAAAATCTTTGTATAAATGTCTCGAAAGAGAATATTCAAACGGTACACCAGATGACAATGACACCACTTTGTCTACCTCTATCATAAACTCGCCTGGTTTTACAGAAAGAATTTCCGCATCGAAGTCATTTGCCACATCACCTTTGATCCAAATATGGGAAGATTTAATCTCTAGACCAAGCTCATTTGTAATGTAGCCATATACAGAACGTTTCAAATGCTTTGGTTCTAACCCCGGTATAACAGAAAGTGGCATAAACGTTTGCTCAATAGAATACGGTTGTTCATCAATAAAACGACTTCTAATAATATTATAGACATACTCTTTTTGATTTATTTCTAAAATTTCTGCCACTTCATTCGATGGCAACTCAATTGAGAACGTATGGATTTCAGAAGTCACATGTTCTTCCCCTACTAAATCAAAAAGACCTTCATTTGGTCCAAACACTTTCGAATTATCAATTGGTCTGCGTAGAACTTCCGTTCCGAATCCACTACGTGTTCGTAAAACTCCCTCTGATACTAGCATATCAATACCTTTCTTCACAGTGAGCTTACTTGTTTGATACTCATGCGCAAGTTCATCGCCTGTAGGTAATTTTTCGCCGATTTGATAGGTTCCATTGGCAATTTTTTTCTTTACCTCCGTATAAACCTCCATATATTTTGGCTGTTTCTTCATAACTTACTCCCTCATACTCATCTCTATTACTTATACTTTAACATAAAAAATTGTCTTTTTACAGCTAAAAATATACCCATCACGAAAAGATATATATTTTTAATAAAAAGTATTTATTTATACTAAAAGCAATGTTACACTATTAAAAACGAACAGGAGGAAACGATAATGTCAAGACAAACTCAGTTAACATTTCCAGATGACTTTTGGTGGGGCTCCGCTTGGTCAGCAGAACAATCTGAAGGGCGTGGAGAAACAGGAAAAGCAGAGACCGTATGGGATCGGTGGTTTCACGAAGAACCTCATCGTTTTTATAAACGAATTGGACCTAGTATTACGACAGACCATATCCATCGTTACCACGAAGATATTCAATTGATGAAACAAACGGGGCACAATTCATTTCGTGTGTCTATCTCATGGGCACGAATGTTTCCAAATGATGGGGTTGGTAAACCAAACGAGAAAGCGATAGCCTATTATCGAGATCTTTTTACCGAAATGAAAAATAATAATATCAAAGTTTTTGCGAATCTCTATCATTTTGATATGCCCGCAAAATTACAAGATAAAGGGGGATGGGAATCACGTGAAGTTGTTGATGCTTATGTAAATTTTGCTGATACCTGTTTTCTAGCGTTTGGCGACTTAGTTTATCATTGGTTCACCTTTAACGAACCTTTGGGGCCAATCTTGGGCTCTTATTTAGAAGATTTTCACTATCCAAATCTCATTGATTTTAAGCGTGGTGCTCAAGCAGCGTTCTTTACCATATTAGCTCATGCAAAAGCCATTCAAACTTTTAAAAAATACCAGCTATCTAGCAAAATCGGAGTAATTCTCAATTTGAGTCCGACTTTCCCAAGAAGCCAAAATTCAGCAGATAAAAAAGCAGCAGAAATTGCGGATCTTTTTTATACTCGTAGTTTCTTAGATCCCATGGTCAAAGGAGTATTTCCAGAAAAACTAGTCTCGTTGCTGGAGGAATATGACCAATTACCCGTTGATTTCAATGACACAGACCTAAAAATTATTGAAGAGAATACCGCACAGATACTTGGTCTAAACTACTATGAACCACGCCGTGTCAAAGCAAGAACTTCTGCCGTTAATCTAGAAAGTCCATTCTTACCAGAATGGTTCTTTGAACCGCATATTATGCCTGGCCGTCGAATGAATGAATATCGTGGATGGGAAATCTATGAAAAAGGAATTTATGATTTATGTATGGACATCAAAAATAACTACGGAAATATTGAATCCTTTATCTCAGAAAACGGTATGGGTGTTGCTAATGAAGAACGGTTCATGGATGAAAATGGACAGGTGATTGATGACTATCGCATTGAATTTATCCAAGACCATCTCGCCTATTTATGGAAAGCAATTCAAGATGGCTGTAATATAAAAGGATACCATCTATGGACATTCATTGATTGTTGGTCATGGATCAATGCATATAAAAACCGCTACGGCTTAGTTTCTTTAGATTTAGCCACACAGAAACGTACAATAAAGAAAAGCGGCTTGTTTTACAAGGAACTAAGTAAGCAAAACGGTTTTTCCTACGATCTCGAGCGACTGGTAGATTAGCATTCACGAATATGATCGATAGTGATCTGTATAGAAGAAACCTGTTGCCACAACTCCTCTTTCGCACCTTTTAAGAAGGCGACAGGGTTTTGTTAGTAAAAAAATAACCGTTTCCCTGCTAAAGTCGACGGGTATTTTTTTGTCATTTTTCACTGTGGCTAGGATACGAAAGAGCAGCATGGCAATAAATGTACCAGAATTTATCTGGAACTTATTAGCCGCTAGTTTCGATAATCATGCTTCCCTTTTCTTTAAACATTGCATTCGTTTTTAGATGTTCGAACACTTCTCCAAAATGACTACATCGAACACCTTATTCCAATTGAGAATAAGGTTTTGCCTATGTCGCTTATCGATTTTGTTTGAAAATATCCTTGTTAAAGTTGAAAAATCACTCTCTTCTTGCTATACTAACTATGTAAAGAGGAGTTGTGGCCACAACCCCTCTGCAGCGCCATTTAAGACGGCGACAGGTTTATTAACTTAAAAAATAACCGTTTTCCTGCTAAAGTTGACGGTTATTTTTTTTTGTCATTTTTCACTGCGGCTAGGATACCAAAGATCAGCATGGCGGTAAATGTACCAAAACTGATCATTAGCCCGATTGCTTCCGCTGTGGACAAAAAGGCTTCTCCTTTCTGAAGAGTTAGTACTTACATTCATAAGCACCACCACCTTTCAAAGATAGCCACCGTCACAAACTTTACTGCAGTCAAATGGTACCATACTTCCATCAATAAAACTTTCAAATGCCAAGGATTTATCATTATTTTTTCACGGCTCATGGTCCATCTGCTGTGATTCATTCCATAAATTCGTCAAAATAACCCGCTGTTCTCTCTTCAAGCCTGATCCACTCTTTTCCGACCTTCTCCAGTCCCTTTTCTCAGTCCCAACCAAGTGTCTTCCATCAAGAAAAATAGTCAAAAGTCAATATCATTCTATTCACCAAAAACCACTTTTGTTATAGTAACAAAAAGGAGAATGCAGATGAGAAATGAACGAAAAATCATTCAAGATAGCACCCTTGGTGTAGAAGCTTTATTATTTAACGGCATCCAGCAGGAGTTTCCTAACCATTGGCACGAATATTATGTGATTGGCTTGATGGAAGCTGGGACGCGTCAATTCACCTGTCAAAATACCTGCTATATCGTTGAAGCAGGCGACTTGATTTTGATTCCACCAAAGGCTGCCCACCGCTGCCAGCAACTCACGGAGGAGAAGCTGGTTTACCGTAATATCCACTTAACCCCGGAGAACATGGCGGTACAAGTACAAAAAATTTTTAACACTCAATTGACGCCCCACTTTCCTGAACCGGTCATTCGCCAAGTGAAAGAAAAAGAGGAATTTCATGCAGTGCATCAGCTGCTGCTGTCGGATCGCGGTGATGAGTTTGAAAAGCAAGAACGCTTTACTTGTCTGCTTCACGACCTGCTTGTTCAGTATGCGGATTTCACCCACGAACAAACGGACCCGGTGTCAAATAAAGCCACAACGGCAAAAGCCTATATCGATCAACATTATGCCGAAAAATTGTCCTTGAGTGAATTAAGTGACGTTCTTGGAATGAATCAGTACGTCTTGATTCGGCAGTTTACCAAAGCGTATGGGCTGTCGCCGTTTCAATATTTAAGTACGGTGCGCATCAGTGCTGCCAAGAAAAGACTAGAAGCACAAGAAGCAATTGCAGAAGTCGCTTTTCTGACAGGTTTTAGTGACCAAAGTCATTTTACCCGTATCTTTAAAAGCTTGATTGGGGTCACCCCGAAAGCTTACCAAACAATTTACCAAGAAGATGGAGTGAGAACGTATGAATAACCAAGAAAAATGTGTCATGATTATCGATGAACAATTACCGATTGGCTTAGTTGCAAATACTGCAGCAATTTTAGGCGCAACCTTAGGCAAATTGTTTCCCGAAGGAATCGGAGAGGATATTTACGATTCCACAGGCAGAAAACACCTTGGCATTGTCAACTTTCCCATTCCTATCTTAAAAACGAACAAGGAACAGTTGCAGACCATTCGTGAATCGATCAGTCAACAAGCAGATCCAGAAGTAACCATCATTGATTTTTCCGACGTTGCTCAGACCACCAATTCTTACGAGCAATACCGTCAGACGCTTGAGACAATTCCCACAGAAACACTGGCTTATTTTGGTCTTTGTTTAAAAGGCAAGAAAAAGAGTATCAATAAAGTCGCTGGCAGCTTGCCGTTGTATCGGTAAAGCGCTAGTAAAAAACGGTCGTTTAAAACAAGTTTTCTTTTTGTCGACCGAACAGTCTTCTTGCTATATACGTTTTTTATAAACAGTCCTATAAAAAAACAAACACTTTTGAGGTGTTTGTTTTTTTGTAAGAGATTTTCTAGCATACATTTTCTTGCTCTTTGATTTTGCCAAGATCAATTGAAAAATAAACTACTCTCCTTGATAAATATTCAGCCCCACTTCAGTATCTTCTACACAACTGTTCGCTGGTGCTTTAACAATCAGAAAAAGAAAGTAAAAGTCTCCCACACAAGAAGCGGCATGTGCGGTAGCAATCAAGATAAAAAGAGATGCCGTCAACCAGCCAAATAAATAAAATAGAAAGAGACCCACAGAAATGCCAAGGAATGGCGCCAATAAAATGATGGCAAATTTCCCTTTTGAATAAAAGGAATGGGGACTCGTGGCATATGCTACCCCATTTTTGAACCCAAACTTTACCTTCCCTTTAGGGTCAAAAAGCTTAAAGAAGGCACCATGGATCAATTCATGAATAATGATGAGAATAAAATACGCAACCATTAAGATCAAAAGATCGAAAACAAACGAAGTTTCAGCATTTGACCCATGACCACCTAAGACAAAGAGTGTAAAGAACACATAGAAAAAAATAAAACTAGGGATCGCCGCGAGATTCAATCTCTTTATTGTTTTTTTATCATCCATCAAATTGATTTGTTTGAGTAATTTCATCGCTGTTCTCCTTTTCTTTTTGTCATTCTTCTTAGTATATGATTTCTATGAACTCCCTTTACCCAACCAACAAGAGCAGCAAACACAAAACCAGTGCCGTTAAAACGAAGAGGAAATTGATCATCTCTGGCGCACCTTCAATCCTTCTCTGTAATGGCGGAGGACGAAAACTTGGATTCATACGTTTCGTTTGGTAGTCCACGCTGCTTGATAAAAAGCTGTCGGAAGGGATCATAAACACCAACAGAACGCCATAAATAATGGAGGCAGGAATCAGGAGTGAGCATTTGGCTAGGTAACCAATCAGTAGACTCACGATCAAAGGAATAGCTACGTACAAAACACTTTGGTACAGTATTCGCCGAATTGGTTTCATGGGGAAGTCTCCTTAGTCAGTAATCGTTACACACAGGTACAAAATAATTTTATTTACTTATCAAATAAATATACCATTGCTTTTAAAGACTGTAAACACGCCAGAAAACCAAGTCGATGCTGCCAAGCGCGACTGCCCAATGCTTGGTGCAAAAAAAGAAGTGGTTTCTTCCCACTTCTTAAAAAGCACTCTACTTGTTTTTTCCCTTCAATTAACCTCTCAAGATAATCGGTAAACCGTTATACTTACCAGATTGCTTCCTCTCTTCCTTTTGAAAAAGCTACGACGCTGGACAAAGAAGCCTGCGAACCTTGTCTCTTTATTAAAACTTCTTCTGAAAAATATTCGTCTAAAAAAAACATACGACCTTGTCTTTCCTTTTGTTTTTTTACAACACCTGATCTACTTGAGAAAAGCAAACGTCTCAAGAAAAAATAATCGTGCGGTTTCTGCCCTTCCTTTTGGCTTCGTACAATGCTTGATCTGCTTGGTAAAAGGTTTCTGAAATGTCTAACGCAGAGGCTGCTTCTGAAATCCCTGCCGAAAAGTAAAGAGTCAGTTGGGCGGTTTCTAATTTCAACTGTTCATTGCTTAAAAACAAATGGAATTCTTCAATAATTGCTTTCACAGCATCAGAAGTATTCTCTTTAAATAGGACTAAAAATTCTTCGCCGCCATATCGATAGACTTCGACTAAATGGGAAGGACTTTTCTGGTAGAGAAACGTCATCAGTTTTTCCGAAAAGAAGGATAGGGCTTGATTGCCGATTTGATGTCCATGGTGATCATTGATGCGCTTAAAATGATCTAAATCCATCATCACCACGACGAGCTGGTCCTTCTCAAGTAGCGCCAGCTTTGAAATATCCTCGTTCAGACTGCGGAAATTTTTCACCTTGGTCAACTCATCATAATTGCGTTCAATCATTTTTGTGTTAATTTTTTCCAGGAAATTTTTTTGATTCTGCAAATAATACTTCCATAAAGAAACGATCCCCACAGATCCAATGCCTAAAGACATTACATCCCAAACGCTAATTTCGCGGCGATAAAAAAGCAATGCGTTGAGCATCGGCGAGACAACCGTAACGAAAATCGAAAATAGGTAAAATGCCGTGTGATTTGGTTGTCCATAAAATCTTTTCTTTAATAAGCCCGTAACGATTAAAATGATGTAATTTAATCCGATAATAAAGAGCATGGCTTCCCATTCAAATTTATTGATCAATGCAAAAAAGGTCAGCAAAATGACGGGTACTAACCCAACCAGATAGATTTTTTCTTTGAGAATGCCAAAATAATAAATAAAGATTGGAATCGTATATTCATACGCAACATAACCGATACTGTTCAAAGAAAATGATATAATAAAGTAGACTTGCGAAATAAACAAAACAATACCAATAAGAATTTTAAACGACAGGCGTAAATTCAATTCTTTGAAGTTCTTGATAAACAAATCATACGAAATGAGCAAGCTCACGACTAACACAGAATAGATCGCAGCATAAATCAGATGGACAAACACACTACTCCCTCTTTCTTTCATAGATTTTTCTTTAAAATCGTTCGCCCATGATTTTGAAAGGTTCGATTCTTTAACGATGCAGCGCACGAAATAAGCTTTTTTCCTGCACTTCATGAAACTAAAAATAAAGCGACCCCAGAAAGGAGCAGAAACCAATGTCTGAGAAAATAGAACAAGAACTCTTATCGATATTTCCCCAATTATATTTTGATGCCCAGCCTATCTTTCAAATGAAAGCAGATAGTCAGAAAGTGATTGGCTACGAATTATTATTGAGAAGTACCGAAAGAAATAGGTTTCCCCTTTCCTTCTTCCAGCAAGTGATCAAATACAAAAAATTACATACTCGTTTACTGCAGTGGTATCGAAATGAAATTTTCAGCTTGCTTCATCCGAACGAAGAAACAAAAATCAGTCTCAATATCCACCCGCAACAACTCAGCTACCCAGAAACCTTTTTGATGTTAGCTGATTTAGCTCCCTACCATGATCGTATTTTGATTGAGATCACCGAAGACGATACAGAACCTTCTATCGCTTGTGATCCCAAGTCCTTTCTTATGAACAAAATCAACCAAATAAAAAAGATGCGCTTCTCTGTCGCATTGGATGATGTAGGGACAGGCATTCATTCACTGACAAATATTGCACCGATGCTGGATAAAATCGATGTGATCAAGTTTTCGCCTATCTCGTTGCGAGTCCTGTCCCAAAAAGAGATTTTCTTTTTGATCGACTTCTGGCGAAATATCGCCAGCAATCGTAAAATCCAATTTATTGTCGAAGGGGTCGAAACCTCGGATATCCATGAGTACCTGCTTGAAGAAGAGATTTTTCTTCAACAAGGGTTTTATTTGGACAAACCTGCCCCAGCTGATCAATTAAAGCGAAAAAAATAGCCCTCGCATCGTTTATTTTTCTCACTATACGCGATCAAAAATAAACGATTATTAAAAAAATGAACAGATGCCCTTCAAATATAACACAAATAATTTTATTTGCAGAATTTTTGCTGATTCGGCATCGTTTAAACGGTGATTTCACATGAGAGAAAGTAGAAATCAAAGAAAAGACCTTTTTTTGATAGGTGAATAGACAAAAAGCATTCAAGAAGTCAATTCCTGAATGCTTTTTGTCTATTCACTCTTTTTTCGATACACCCCTTCTATTTCAATCGCTCACCTTCCCTAATTGCAAAAGTATTAAAAATAGTCATCACTTCTTACCTTCTCGTCTTGCTAGAAGTGATGCCTACCATTCCCTCCTTGATTCATCTCACATTGAAAACCAGAGAATGTTTCGCTTTTGTTCCTAGATTGTAACCACACAGTTCTTTTAGATAAAAGCGGTAATCATTTTCAACGATTCGAATGATCTCATTGTCGGAAAAATCGTCGAATCGCATCATTTCTGTGACTAAGACCAGTTTGGCGTCGATGCCCAAAATATCTGGGGTGATCGTCCAAAATGTTTCTGGTGAAATGGCTGCTACCAATTCATCAAGGAGGGCCAATTGCTTTTCAACATACGCCGCTAAATCGCCATTGGCGCGGTGTGACTCCGCAAATTTCTTTTGAAATCCATCAAGGTATTCTGTTTTTGATGTAAATACCGTCATGCTTTTTTACTCCTTTCTTTGAGGGGAACAAGCCCCGTTATTTTCTTCCTAAAGCTCAGCTTGTTCTTCTAGTTATTCATTCACTATTTTTTCTAGCTGCTGAAAAATCACCCAGGTACAGGCGTCAATGCAGAATATCCAGCAATCCTCTGACCAACTGCTTGTAATGCTCTTTTTGATCTTTTGCTCCATTTTCTGCCTTGATTGAAAGACTTTGCTCAATCGCTGCTTGAGGAATCAGCAGATGAGTATTTAAACTTGAGATAAAGGAGACACTTTCTTCCAATAATTGATACTCTTTTTGCAGGTTGCTGGGTAATTTATATTTACGTAAAGGAAATAAATAGCGAGCATTGGCTTTTATTTCTTCTATACGATCGTTTTCTAGTAAGTAACGCATGGTATCGAGTTGCTTTCCTTGGTGATACGGGCAACTATCTGCACTCAGCAGATGGGTATAGTACCCGATATATTCACTATTTATGATGGTTCTTTCAAACGCTTCTTTCTTGATTTTCATCTTCTGTATCCTTCTTTCAAAGCTATCACTGACCTCACTTATACAGCGTTTGTGGTATCACTAAGTACTGTTGCTTCTTTTGGTCCATTTTTTATTTGTTAAATCTTTCATCAAAAAAAGAGAAACTGCAAGTTTTCCCCACAGTTTCTCCTTTACGCTTCTAGCGATGCCTATAGTTAAGGAGCGACGCTTTCACCGTGTTTCTTTTTTCTTGTTACTACGACGACAAACAGTACTAGGAGTGCATACCCAAGAATGATCAAACTGCTTGTGTTTGATGAACCTGTTTTCGGTAATTTTCCTTGTCCGATTTGAGAACCATCTGCTACGATCGTTTTCTTATTGTCATCGTCTGTTTCTTCCTCTTGCGTCACCGTTTCACCGATTCGACCAGTCACAGAAACTTGCCCTGTCGTCGCCTCTGCGACGCTGGTTGCCGATAGATCCCAGACAGTCAGAGTCAGTAACACAGCGACGAAAAGAACGATTCGTTTTCGTTTTTTCATACGATAGATCCCTTCTTTACTGGGATTTCAATTCTTAGTCTTCCTCTACATCAGGCGCAAAGCTCAAGACCAATTTGAAACTTGGGTTTGATTCTTCTGATGCATTGACAGGGGTTGCTTCACCAGTGAACGCAAACGTGCCTTCATTCGTTCCATGGTTGCCTTCAAGGGTAAACAATTCTGTTTCTGTTACGGTTGGTGTGCCGTTTTCAAACAACTCAATCCCGTTTACGTTTAACAAGTCTACTTCAGACATATTCAATGGTGTATCAACACCTGCAACAGAAGCGATCACACCAACTGCTGAGTTATTTGTCACAGTGTACGTAGGCGAAACGATCTCTTTATGACTTGACGCTTCTGTCGTATAGAACAAAGCAGTCGTTGGAATCGTTACATTGATCCATTGATCAATTAGCTCTGGATTTGGTCCAGGGGTTGTATTATCGAATTCACCGATGATCCCGTTTACTTGGACATCTCCTGACGTATCGCCTTCACGTCCGTCAATGGTTTGTGTCGCAAAAGCGGTGGTGCCGCTTGCGATTACTCCTGCGATCGTTGCTGTACTTAGAATGGCTGCTACAAATTTTTTCATTTTTACTTCCTCACTTTTCCTTTTTTTTAATTCTTAACGATAATCGTTAATTCAGCTTCAGTGACCCCTTGTTTTTCTTTGCTTTCAGGGTCGTAAATATTGATCGTGGCTTTGGCGGGATATTCCCCTTTTGCCAACGGTGTCGCCAAGGCGACATTTTCAACAAATTGGTTTGGATAGATCGCACCGGAAGAATAGATGACTTCCCCGCTCGACAGTAAAGAGATATCCACGGCGATTGGGTACACATTGGTGCCCGGATTGACGATCTCGATGGATCCCGTACTTTGACCATCTTCAAAAATGGCTTCTGGATTGATTTGCAGGGTGAAATAATTCGCATCTGCAATTTCCTGTGCTCGTTCAGAAACCCGCTGATCGGTGGCATCGCCAGATTCTGGCAACAGGTCGGCACTGATCAAAGGGACTGCTGCTTTTGATTGGTAAAAGTAGTACCCGATCCCACCGATAAGTACTAGCAATAGCAACAACCACAAAATCCATTTCCGTCGATCCTTCGTTTCGGTTTGACTCGTTTGCTCCAATGGATTCACCTCCTTCACTTTTGGTACGATCTTTTTTCCTTAGTCTCGTGGGACAAAGCGTAAGACGATGCGATAATTCGGTACGAGCAAGTCTTCATAATACCCACCTTGATCGGCTTCTGAATCAACGACCCATTGCGGGTAATCCCCATAGAAATCCCCCGTTAAGGAAATCGGCACGCGACTTCTTTCTTCTAAGCGAACCAAGTGTTGTTCTTCCATCGTTTCATAGAGTTGGATCTGGGTTTCTTCCGTTTTTAGGTTCAATCGCAACAGCGGGGTTGAGATATCGTCATAAGTAAGGGTTGGGTCTTCCTCTTCGCTTTCACTTTCACTTTCAGCGTAATCGAGGGGATCTTCTCCCTCTTCTAACAAGATGATTCCGGCATGATCATCGATCGCCAATTGATTGATATAGGTATCCACAGCAAGTGGCGATTGATTGCGGATCTCATACGCTTGGCTTTCAAAATTACGATTCGATTCCGCCGTATTGTACAAGGATTCAAAGACCATTTTGGTTGGGATCGTCACTCGCATATGCTCCAGTTTCGATGTCACATCGATACCGATAGTCATCTGGTAGGCTTTATTCCCCACCTCAAGAACAGCGAAGTAGCTGCCGTCTTCGTCCATTTCTCGTGTAAGATCCGTTTCTACGATGCGAAAGCCATCCGTCATATCCGCTTCCGTCAAGACGTCTGCGGCTTGCGCGCGACTTTCTTGAAGGATCAAAGCATCCAATGCCTCTTTTGTAGGTAACTCGTTGATCCTATAACGATCTAAGGTGATATTGTACGCTTCAAGGTCTACCCCTTTGATGACGGTTTGACGAGCTGTGACATCGACATAGGTCTCAATCGAAGGTTTTGATAAGAAAATCGACACTTCTGTCTCTGTTTCCAATCGTTCATTTTCTCTTAATGGAATACGGAAATAGCGATACAGCTGATTTTCATCACGATAGTCGCCCCATTCAATTCGTTCAGAGTTTTTGTCTAATTCAACGAGTTCTCCGTCAGTATTGGTATAGGAGATCAAGGTGACATCGGTATCCTCGTACATGGAACCAGTGATTTCAGTCGACTGATCACTCAATGCATCGATTCGGGCAACGAGGCCTTCTGGTTCTGAAAAAACCAAACGACGGTAGTTGTTTCCGCTGATTGCTGCAGCAAAGTCGACACCATTTAAAGATTCTAGCGACCCATCCGCATTCTGAACACTCAAGTAACGAGAACGCGACTCGACATTGAAAGAACCCCACGAGGGATTCGATCCGCTATTGCGATTGATACGCAACGTACCAGAAACATTGATGAATTCTTCTGTTGGTGCTTCACCAGTGGTTGTCCAAAGAGACACTTTCTGATTATCAAAATTGATACTCAACCCATCCGCATTCGTATTAGTTCCTGAGCGAATCAAGCGTTGCAAAGTGGTACGGCTGTTACCCGCTCGTGTCGTCGGGTGAACCAATTCGAATCGTTGTACCCCATTGATATTCAAGTTGGCCCGCGAATTTCTAAAATAGATAAGTTCGCTTCGATTGACTTCTGTCTCTACCAGAAATTGGGCATCTTCTCCTACTGTGGTCGTATTGGCAATGTCGATCATTGGTCGACTAGTGGAACGATTGACGGTCATAGCGGCATCTGTTAGGTGGAAATCGGCATTTTTCCCGATCGTCATTTGACTAAAGCGACGGGTACTTGAGTTGAAGCCATTAGAGGTATTGGCATAAAAGGATGACCCCTCTTCCATCACAAAACTTGCACCTCGGGGAGCATAGAAAGCACCGCCGACTTGCTGAATGGACATTTTTGCGCCTTTTTTCAAAGTAGCTACACCACTCGTATTATTGATTCGAATCGCACCAGCATCATTTCGATTGCGCTCACGTAGAAGAGTAAATTCTGCATCTTCTCCCAGTGTAAAGGTATGGCTCACTCGAAAAGGCGAATCTGATAAGCCCGTTGCCACAGTCAGGTTTCCACTGGTTGCCTCAGTGTGACTGATTTTTGCCTCTTTCCCAGTAACAAACGAGCGAATCGTTCGTCGACCTGTAAAGCCGTAACTAGCTTTCGAATCTATTTCAGCATTGTCACCCACATAGACATTCGTTGTCGTGGTTCCATAAAAGGCGATCCCCCGGACTTCGACAGACAGTTTGCTTCTTTCCTCCATCGTAAACTGAGAGTTGGCGCGGGTCAGCCGAATGGCTTCCGCTGTTCGGGTAGATGTTCGCTGGATATGCAATTCCGCACCAGCTTCCAGTTTTAGTTCATCACGCAAGCGAACAAAATGCTGGTTATCATTTGTGCCATGTTCATATACAAAAATTTTTGTTTCTTCGCCCACCACCATCCTTCGTGTAGATCCGGTACTCCCTGTTAATCCTCGCCCAGAGGTGAGCTGGATGGTATTTTCTTTCCCAAAGTGCAGCTCACTTGTGGTGGCTGAACCAGTGAAGATGGCTCCTCGCTGCGAAATGGTCATTTGATTATTATCGCCTGAAATAAAACGAGCATTCGCCGCTTGTAATTGCATGAAAGCAGCGTCACCAGTCGTCACTTGTCGTTTCGCATTCAAGGTGACATCGTTGCCTGTGACAAAGGAATCTCGGACAAAGAACCGTTGGACATTTGAATTACTGCTTGTCCGTTCTTGCAATTCAATATGACTATGATCTTCCATCCGAAAACTCTTGACCATGGTGCTACCAGTAAAGCCATTGCCGGTCGCAGCATCGATCCGTGTGTTTTCTCCCACAAGAACATCTGCTAAAGAAGCAGTTAATAGTGGCCCTGTTTGATTTACATTCATTTGGGTGAACGCACCAAAGCGAACTTCCGCCTCAGAGGAACGAACATGAATAAATGCCCCGGTCGTTGTGCCCGTCCGCGTTCCCTCGATGATGGTAGGTTGGTCTGCGGTACTATTTTCAACGATGAAGCGGCGTCCGACATTGATGGCGGGTGTCGTACTGACTGTTCCATACTCAGATAGCTTTAACTGACTACCTGCTTGTAACCGTATCTCTCCTAACGTACTGGTAGAGTTCCCGGAAAGTCCTTGTCCTGTACCAACATCCAGAGTTGCCCCTGTGGCTAACGTCAATCGGCTGTCTTGATTGGCATTTGGCAAGGAGACCATCGCACCAGATTGGCGAATCGTCGTCACACTTCCTTGACCAAAATCAAGGCTTGCTGCGGTACCCGTCATGTGAAAGACGGTGCCAGTATTGCTGTTGGTACTGCGAGTGACAGAAATTTCAGCTTGGCTAGCGACTGCTACTTGGTTCATTTCAAAAATCGGTGTGGCATTTGAGGAGCGATGATTGATCGTCAATTGCCCTTCAACCAAAAGCCTTTCCGCCGTGAATAAGGTTGGAATGGAAGACGTCGCTGTCGTCACCACATTGGTTCCTTTGAAATGAAGATGTGCTTGGTTGTTATTCACCACGCGTCCTGCGGTAGTGGTCAGCTCCAGTTGGGTATCTTCAAAAGTGATCGTTGATGCCCCAGTTGTTTGAGCCAACCCTTGCGCTGACTGGATGCCTTGTTGCTGCACCCCTTGCCAAGCCAGTTGAACGGGTGCCGCAAACTGCATCAGGTTCTCGGCTGCCGTCTGTGAAACGATCACAGGCATTTCTTGACTACGAAGGGTAACGTTCGTCCGTTGGATCCCACTGATTGGCTCAGTTAATGCCAAGTTGCTGGCAAAAGTAAGCACTAGCGATTGCTCATTAGCGATTTCTTCGTAACGATACTCCGTGCCCTCTTCATCGGTGAAGGGTTCCCCAAGTAAAATTGCCCGCAATTGCGCCTCACTTGCTACAGTCAGTGGGATGGTTGCAGCTTCTGCATCGAACCCTTCGACTTGCTCGTTTTCAGATTCAGGCTCCTCTTCATCTTCGGAGCTGTCTGGCGTTTCTGTTTCGGGCAGTGCTTCAGTTTCTTCTACTTCTTCTTGGCTAGCGGTCGTTGAATCATCGGTGGCTTCCGATGAGGTTGTTTGTTCCTCGCTGCTTTGCTCGGTTGACTCTTGCGTTTCCGATTGATCAGCAGAATTATTGGTTTCCTCCCCAGAAGATTGTTGCGTCCCTTCAGAAAGTGACTCTGTTTCTGCATAAGCAACTTGCTGGAACGCCATCGTCGTGTTGACGCCCGTGCTGCTCAGTAGTAATACGGCAGAAAACAATGTAAGTAATTTCATCATATCCTCCTTTCTTCAAGTCTTTGTTGCGTTAAGAAAGCTGAAAGCTAGGGAATAGCTCCTTGCTTTTTCACGCAAAGCTGTCTCAATATTCTTCGTTTTTGAGGGAACGACAAAAAAAGACATTTTGATGAATCAAATGTCTGGAGAAAGTTGTTAGATTAAGTTTTCATAAAATAATAACTACATATGAGTTCTGGATTCTCAAAAACGAAGGTTATTGGGACAAACTATTTGTAAGTATGACACGCGTGTTGCTTACTAAACTAAGAATAGCGTGGTCGTTTCTCAAAGGAAAATCATTATTTTCATAAACACCTGAAATAGATGAATAAATAACATACCTATTTAAACGCGTGAACAGCACAGCAATTGGTTTAAAAGAGCGGTTTTTGATGGGGATTTATTTTCCTTTCGAGGTGTTCCCAATCGCGATCATCCGGGAGAGATTTTAACAATAAGTAATCTGTTTTGACTTTATAATCAACAAGGTAGCGATTGTAATTGGTCACGATCAAATCGATATGGGCAGCATTAAGCGTATGTTTTGTTAAATATTGCAGTTGAACAAACGTCAATTTATGCTTGCTGCCAAATCGCTGGATCGCTCTTGTTTGGATATGCTGGCACACAAAATGATCCCCTTCTAAGAGGAAATAAATGGTTTTTGCTGGTGCATAATAATCGAAAATCAGCTCGCTATAAATCGTTAAACTGACACAGATGTCTTCTAAGTAAGCAGTAGACAAGGAGAGTTTTTTGCTCTGCTCCTTAAGAAATTGTAAGTTCTTTTGGTAACTCTCACTGTTGGAACGCATGATCACCTCTTTGATATCATCCATTTCCTTGTTCAAAACCGGCGCAATCGCATGGTTAATTTTTCTCGATAAAAAGAAAGAACGTAAAAATGTCGCAACCGTTTTGGCTTGTGCTTGGGGCACCTCATGGTTTTTAAGAAACAAGTCCGTCACAGTTGTGATGGCTTCGCCTTGATGAAATTGTTGGTAAAATTTTTCCTCTCGTTCTTCTTGATCCAAGGTTCGCTTGCACAAGGTGACTAAGTAGATCCAAGCGAATTCTTCTTTGGGCAGCTGAACCTGATAGATTTTTTCAATGCCTTCCTTCAGTGCGTAGAGCTTGGAAAAACTGTTCCCTTTATACGCTTGTCTAACCAGTTCTTTCGGCATAGTGATACGATAGCCGAGGCTCGCACGCTTGATGGCAATATAAAACGTGTAGTAAAACGCTGCGGGAGTCGCCCCAGATCCGATTTCATAATAGCCGAACTTGTCCTCCAATTGACCTAAGATCAAGTCATGCAAGGCTTGATCTGGAACCAACGTATAGATCGTTTCCACACCTTCGTAATAAAAATCTTTGAAAAACTTACGCAAGTTGGCTTCACTTCCTTCAATCGTTAAGGGATTAGATGCCCACTGCAAGCCATAGCTTTTTAAAATAGGGTTTCGCTGATTGAGTAGACGCCGAAACGTACTCTCTGAAAAATGATAATGATGTGCCAGCTCATCCACCTTAGATAGTTTGCCATGGAAAATATTCCCGATAATTTCAAATAAGCATTCATTTTTTAACAAGCTTTGCTTTCTTTTTTGATAGTCTGCTGGCTTTTTCTCTTCGAAAACAAACCCGCTATTGCCCGAAACGAGGGCAATACTGTCCCCAAAATATTCTTTCATGTATTTGATATCATTGGCAATCGTTCGTTGCGTCACCTGATTGCGCTCTGCTAAGTCGCCAATCGTGAACACACGGTCTCGCTCAATCGTACTCAGCAGCCGAAACAAGCGCGCAGTCGTACGGTTGCTGATGAAGGCCAATTGCAACTCTCTCATTCATCCCACTCCTTTTTTCAAGAAATTCTTTTCTATACTATTACATAAATAGCACACTATTTGGTAATTATATACTCAAATTTATATATTTTTAATCAAAAAACCTACTAAAAATGAAAAAAATAACGAGGAGAAATTCACTTTTTAGACTTATCATATTCTTTTTTGCTGGAGGAAAAAGAAAAAAGCCGCAAGCAGCGCTCGATGAAAGAGCTGCTTGCGGCTTTTTTTGGTTTTCTCATTAAAATAAATACTGGGCTGTAATCGAGGACTGGCACTCGATCAGTTTTTCTGGAATCCCTTCGTACAACACTTCGCCACCGCGAATCCCGCCATCAACACCGACATCGATCAGCCAATCCGCTGCTTTCATGACCTCAAGGTTGTGTTCGATCACGATCACCGTGTTGCCTTTTTCCACTAGTCGTTCGATGATCGCCAAAATGCTCTTGATGTCTGCCATGTGCAATCCGGTTGTTGGTTCATCCATAATGTAGATATTGCCTTTTTTGCTTAATTCTTTTGCTAACTTCAGTCGCTGGCATTCACCACCAGACAAGGTATTCAATGGCTGTCCAAGGGTCATGTATCCTAGTCCCACAGCCAAAATCTGTTTTAGTTTTCTTTGAATCGCTTTTTCCTCAAAGAATTCCACCGCTTCTGTGATGCTCATGGCAAGGACTTCATCGATCGACTTGCCTTTCAAGCGATACTGGTAGACTTCTTCTTTAAACCGTTTGCCGCCACAGGCCTGACACAAAACCTCGACGGAATCCATAAAGGACAGTTCCATCTTGATGGTACCGTGGCCTTTGCACGTTTCACAGGCGTCTTCGGAATTGTAGGAAAAAAGACCTGCTGAGACCTTGTTTTCTTGGGAAAATAACTTCCGAATGTCATTCATGATCCCAGAATAGGTCGCTGGATTGGAGCGGATATTTCCCGCCACCGCTGATTGATCGATCGTAATGGCTTCGGGGTATTCTTTAGCAAAAACCCCATTCACTAAACTACTCTTTCCAGAACCAGCGACACCGGTCACCACTGTAAATACTCCTAATGGCACCCGCAGTACTGTATTTTTCAAGTTATGCAGCGTCGATTTTTTCGTTTCGATAACCTGCTGACTCTGGCGAGGTGCTTCTTTAAAGTCCACCATCTGTCCAAATGCTTTGCCAGTCAGTGTATCTGAGCGCAGCAATCCTTCAAAGGTTCCTTCGTAGGTAATATAGCCGCCATTTTTCCCCGCTTTAGGACCAACATCGATAATATGGTCAGCTGCTTTAATGACATCTGGATCATGCTCCACTACGATGACGGTGTTCCCTTTGTCCCGTAGTTTGACTAACAATTCATTCAATCGATGGACATCCCTTGGATGCAGCCCAATACTCGGTTCATCAAAAATGTAGATCACATCGTTCAAGCTAGAAGACAAGTGTTTGACCATTTTTACCCGCTGACTTTCCCCACCAGAAAGGGTCGTCGTTTCACGGTCTAAGGAAACATAATCCAACCCGATATTGATTAGATCAGTGATTCTCGCTTGGATGTTTTGAAGCAGTGGTTGGACACTCTCCTCCGAGATTTCTTGAAGAACCGTCAATAGTTCATCCACTTGCATCGCCAAAAAGTCCGCAATCGAATAGCCCGCGATTTTGCACGCGAGTACTTGTGGATTGAATCGTTTTCCCTGACAGTCAGGACACTTCTGCTCATTCATGAAAGAAGCGATTTTCTTTTGCGTAGCAGCGGAGCTTTCATTGCCACCTTTGATATTGGAGCGATTAAAACGAGCGACTAAGCCTTCATAGGTGGAACTCATCCCTTCCATATACAAGGAATCGATTTTTTCTCCTTGGGCATACAAAAAGCGGTTCATTTCTTCTTCGCTATATTCTTTCAACGGCTTGTCATTGTCAAAAAAGCCCGTATTGGTGAAAGACTTCAGCAGCCAAGAGCCGACTTTGTAGCCAGGAAGCAGGATCGCCCCTTCGTTTAAGGACTTTTCGAGATCCAGTGCCTTTTCTAAATCTAACCCGACGATACGCCCAATCCCTTCGCAAGTGGGACACATCCCATGAGGGTCATTGAAGGAGAAATTCCATGCAGGACCTAAATACGGTTGACCAAGACGAGAAAAAAGCAAGCGGATCAAGGGATTGATATCTGTGATCGTCCCTAATGTGGAGCGGGAATTGCCGCCTAAACGGCTTTGATCAACTACTACCGCCATCGAAAGATTGTCGATGGCATCCGCATCGGGCTGGCTATATTTTGGCAAAAAGTTGCGGACAAATTTCGAAAAGTTCTCATTCAGCTGTCGCCCAGCTTCTTGTGCGATCGTGTCAAAGACGATCGATGACTTGCCTGAACCAGAGACACCCGTGAAAATCGTGATTTTTCTTTTGGGAATCTTCAAGTCAAAGCCCTTCAAATTGTTCTGCCTGGCGTTGTGGATCGTAATGTATTCCTGCATGCTATACCCTCCCAGATTCTGTTGAATTTTTTCAGTGAGCGACCATTATAGCACAAACATTCTCGCTGTTTCTCGGAATATTGAAAAAAAACTATGTTTATTTTATGTTTTGTTCTAAATGTTGGAATAGCAATGGTGGGGGCTTATGCGATTTTTCGATAACTGTTGCATAGGAAGGAATTTAGCGTGCGAACGAAGTTAGAAGACAGAGCGAAGAACGAGTATTTTGAATGACCTTAAATTGCTAAAAGGTAAAAAAACAGTCTATTTCCCCTTGCTTGCAAAGTGAAATGGACTGTTTTCATGAAATAACCTTTAACCGTTTGAAGCCGACTGTTATAGATCAGCTCAATGCAGTTGACGGAAACGTTTTGATCAATGTCACCGTTTCTTCTGCCCCATAATCCCCTTCGGCATATAAATCAAGATACTCTTCCAACAAATAGTCAGCAAGGTCTTGGGAAGATTGCGTAAAACCAGCCTTTTCGTAAGATTTGACTGCAGCAATATTTTTTCTCGATGGTCGCATCATCAATTTTTGAATGCCGAATGTTTCATGTAAATGATCACCGAGGGTGACGATCGCATCGGTGCCAAATCCTTTGCCGCAATGAATTTCCCGGTTCAACCAGATATCCAGTTCTGCTATGCCGTCTTTTAGATGAAACGAGGAGTAGCTAATAAAGCCAATCGGTTCACCTGCATGTAGAATCAAAAAGCCTCTGCCATTTTGCGGTTGAGCACCAGTAAAGTAATACTCTTGATAGTCCTTAAAAAACTCTGCTTCAGTGGCGATCGGTGCATTAGGATAAGAAGGTGGTCCGGAATGATATTTTGTGGTTTCAGAGTGAAAACACCATTGATAGATCGCTTCTTTATCTTTGATTTCCGCAGGGGTTAAAGTGACTTTGTTGCCTATTAGCATGTGGCATACTCCTTTGCTTAGTTAATATATGATAGCTGCTGTGCCTATTTTAATCAAAGGTACTTTAGAAAACAACTGCTCGCCAATTCGTTTATTAAATATAGATTTCGTTTAGGAAAACAAAAAACCAATTGCTTTCTTTCATTTTTCAAAGACTTACTATGTAGGTTACATACATAAACAAAACCGAAACAGCAGACTTCCTCTCTGTTTCGGTCTTACTTCATTAGTCTACGAAAAATTCTTCTAACACTTCTTGCATTTCATAGGCATGTGCCGATTTGTTTGAACATACCGCGATCAACAACTGCTGATCTGGGTAGTAGACGGAATGGTAGTTGACACCTGGATCATAGCCCATCTGGATATACTTCACCACTTTTTGTTCTACCACTTTCATCAAACCGCCATAGCCATAAAAAAATTCATCTTCCTCATGGACTTGTGGTGTCAAAAATATCTCGGTCATTGTTTTACTCAGTAATTGCCCGCTGATCAATGCATGCCAGAATTTTTCTAAGTCTTCAACTGATACATAAGCACCGCCATCCGGTCCGCCCTTGGCTGGGATGGAAAATATATTGGTCTTAAGTCCTGATTCCGTTTCAATATATCCCAATGCCGTATTGCGAGGCAGCGTGTCTTGGGCAAAGTAACCAGCATCTGTCATTTCTGCTTTTTCAAAAATATTCTTTTCAATATAGTCGGTAAAGTGCAAGCCGCTAACTGCTTCTACAATCACTCCTAAGAGGATGTACCCTGCATTGTTGTACTTGACCTTGCTTCCCACTGGATCAGCCATTGCTTTTTTTTGAAAAAGCGGCAAAAAATCACGGGGGGTTCGCACTCGATAGGTCGGCAAATCTTGCCAAAGTGCTTCAAAATCATCGGATACTTCTTCATCAAAATAGTCAGGGATACCAGAGGTATGTGTCAGCAAATGATGAACAGTCACAGCTGGATCAAAGTTTGGCAATATATCTGGAACACACTCCTGCAGTGTCGTGTCAAAGCTCAGTTTGCCTGCTTCAACTAATTGGCAAATGGCTAGTGCCGTAAAAAGCTTACAACCTGAGGCAATGCCAAAACGGGTATGGGCACGATTTGGCAATTTGTCTGCATCGTTTGCATAGCCAAAAGAGCGATCCACCAAAACCTTGTCAGCTTTGACCACACGAATGTTGCCATAAAAAGCGTACTCTTTTTGCTTTTGTTCTAATCTCTTATCAATTAATTGGGTATTCATTTTCTCTTCCTCCGAATGTTTCGTACAAGGACAACTTGTCATCAACACCAGCCTACCCTTTTCATATTTGGAAACGCAACATCCTTATCTCCTCCTATCTGTTATCAGGGTATCATAGAATAAAGCGCTTCACAATGGTGGTATCTTTGTACTTTTTGTACAAAGACACCCAACCATTCTATCCATCTGTCATTTCATGAGCAATGACAACCTATCTCATCATTTGGTCCAATGCTTCAGCAACGAACCCTACATCCGTTCCAATAATCAACTGTAAATGCTGTTCATCAATAACGACAAGTCCTGCAATTGGTGGTTGTTTAAGTGCCTTTTGATCAACGATACTTACCTTTTTTACGGCAATTCGTAAGCGCGTGGCACAGTGATCGATACTTTGAATGTTTTTGGTATCTCCTAATGCGACAAGAATTTTTCGGGCTAGCGCATGGTGATTATCTTGGCCTTCTTTTGCCTTCATTTTGGAAAAAGGAACATCATCTTTCTCTCTGCCAGGTGTCATTAGATTAAATTTTTTGATAGCAAAATAGAAAGTAAAGTAATAAACAACTGCCATCGCCGCTCCTAAACCAAGTAACATATAAGGCTTATTGGCAATAGGAACCCTCAAACTCAAAAGAAAATCAATAAAACCTGCACTGAAATTGAAACCAGCCGTCCATTGGAAAGTTGCCGCAATCATCAATGATAAACCAGTCAATCCAGCATGGATGAGGTATAGCGGCCAAGCAACGAACATGAAAGAAAACTCTAAGGGTTCAGTCACCCCAGTAAAGAAAGAAGCAAAGGCTGCCGCAACCATTAACGAGCCAATTTGTTTTTTCTTCTCTGGTCTTGCACATTGATAAATTGCGTAAGCACCGGCAGGTAGACCAAACATCATCACTGGAAAGAACCCCGCCTGATACATCCCAGTCACACCTTTGACTCCTTCACTCGCCCAGAACTTGCCAATATCATCAATCCCTGCAATATTGAACCAAAAAACATTGTTTAAGGCGTGATGCAAGCCAGTCGGGATCAACAGCCGATTAAAGAACCCATATAAACCAGCACCGATGGCTCCTAAGCTGGAGATCCAACTACCAAATGACACGAGTCCACTGTATACCGTTGGCCAAAGGAAAATTAAAACCGCCGATGCGATGGCCATAACCGCTGTTGTCAAAATCGGAACCAGTCGCTTGCCACTAAAAAAAGAAAATGCCATCGGTAACTTGACTTGCCCAAATCGGTTATAGGTCTCAGCAGCAACGATCCCTGCCAAAATACCGATAAAAACATTTTTGTTATTGATGGCAGAAAAAGCAATATTGACCGCTTCAGCATCTATACCCTGAAACATAGCTACAGCGCTCGGTGTTAGCAACGTGATCGGTGTTAAAAAAGCGACTAGTCCAGAAACAGCGGCAGCACCATCCTTATCTTTAGCCATACCATATGCCAGTCCGACAGCAAACAAAATACCTAAATTATCTAAAATCGTACTACCAGTCATCAGTAAAAAGGCAGCAAGTAAATTGTTGCCTCCCCAACCACTAGGATCGATCCAATAGCCGATCCCCATAAAAAGTGCAGCAATTGGTAATGTAGCCACTGGCAGCATCAATGAACGCCCGATTCGTTGCATATATCCTTTCATCTCTCTTGATTCCTCCAACTCTGTCATTTGTGTGTTGTGTTTTTGAATCGAATACGTTTCTCATCGCTGCAAGTTTGGGTATTGCCAGATGCCTTCGATCCGCAGCAAATCACGGTACAAAACAAGGCGCTCTTGTTCCGTTGAGGTTTTGATCAGCTCTTCATTATCTGGTTCACCAATGATGTCTATCTCGTATTTAGGCTTTCCTTGTGGATGCAGCTGACCATTGATAATACGATCCGCAGTTTCAAACAAAACTTTTCCGCGGCGGACATGACTCGCAGAACTAATCACTGTGATTTTATTACTGAAATCAAGCTCATTTGCTAAATCAATTGAAAATAAGGCATTTTCAATCGTATCTGTTGCCAATGCTTCTTGAATAATTCGCTTCTCGTCAATGCCATTTTCAATCAACCATTGCTGCATCAGTTTTGCTTCCGTATTCTCTTTCTTCGGAACGCCTCCTGTCACAATGATTTTCGCTGTGGGATTTTTCTCCAAAAGTTTCAGTGCATGCTCTAAGCGATTGATCAACGTTTCCTGCATTTGTCCTTCATCATCTAAGGCATAACCGAGTAAAATAAATAAGTGATTTTCTTCGTATTCTTTGATCGCAGTCGGCACTTCTTGCTTGCGTACCGCTTCTATGCGTTCAAATCCATCTTTGAATTTTTCTGTTTGGACTTTATTTAAGGTTTCCATTTTCTTATACACTGTCTCATCAAAGGAGCCTTCTAATAAACCTGCATATACGTAATACTGAACAAGTGCTTGATAGTTTTCTGGTTCTTGCTCAACTACACTTTTGAAAATCGCCACTGCTTCATCAAGTTTATTATTGATCACTTTTGTGCTGGCTAATGAGCGTCGATAATCGGTGGTGACCGGATCTAGGCGTATCACTTGCTTCAGCAGTTCTTCACGTACTTCTTGATCCCCTTTAAGGGTCAAACCAGCAAAAACCTCACGTTCATTTTCCTTGAGGTCTCCCCCGTGCCAATAATAATACATTGCCTTATCTAACAAATAATCGATTCGTTCTTGTGTTGGGTTATTGTTTTCTAAAGTGCTAAACCCATCTTCCGTTTGTTCTTCTGCAGTTGCTGATGCTATACTTTGTTCTGTTTGTTCACTTGTATTGATTGTTGTATCGGAGGTTTTCGTTTGGTTCATCTCCGTGCATCCGCCCAATACGAGCATTGCGATCATCAATAAAAGATAATGGTTCATTTTTTTCATAAAAAGACCTTCTTTTCTATTTAATATTTCACTTCTTGAAGGTAAGCGGATTCAAAGAGATGAACCCGCTTGCCATGGTAAAGAAAGCGACCTTCTTTTTTTTAGAATAGAAACCTAGGCAAGTTACGTGCTTCTAGTGGATAAAGCTGACCCTAGTTCGTCTGCTGTCACACTGGTTCCTTATAGACTGAGGGACAACACAAAGTAAGATTTCATCATCGCTATCCCCTCTTCTATACCGTGGACATCACTGTCTGTCTCACCTCGTCAGGTGTAATCGACTTCTTTCTAATCGTCACTAGAAAGGCGTAGGTTCTTTCTTATCGGCGCCAATAAGAAACGAAACAAACGCAAAAAAAGTCATCAGACAGGAAATGTCCAATGACTTGACACAGCAAAATAAACCTCCAGCATCCCGCGTTTTTTCCGATAAAATCGCTGGAATCACTAGAAAAACCGCGAGATTTTCGGTACAATAAACACGTTGAGCCTTTAGGGATCAACTATGGCAACTTGATTGGTCATCCTGTTTAGAGAAGTGACTGATCAGGGCCTCGTAAGTCTGCGCCAACAGAATTACGGGGTGCCTATTTTTTTTGGTTTCTATTCGCTTACATTCTATAGAATGTCTTTTGGAAAAGCAAGCGAACATCGCAATAAAATTGTAAATAATGGTCAAAAATATAAAAACTGTTGTGATGTTTTTCGATTCATATAGAATTATCTGTTACTTTGCGTATTTATAAAAAAAGGAGGACCGAATCATCCATGATTCAGTCCTACTTTTTGCGTTAGACAAATACAAACAAAATTCCGGAGCAGATCGTGCCTACCAATAGCCCACGAATACTGCCTTCTCCTTCATTGGGTAACTCAAATTTGATGATATTCACCAGCAAAGCGCCGGTGATCAAGGCTTCAATGATGACCACCAAATAGTAGGGCAATGAAACAAAGAGGGAGAACGCAGCTCCCGCGAAAATACTGAAGGAAAGCACAAAGCGGCCATATTTGTTATAGAGGGCACCATGATGGTGATAGAGCAGCCAATCGTTCATGAGAAAGTGCAAACCAAAGGCAATAAAGTAGGTCAAAATGTAAAAACGCTCTGATAGCGTATTGGCAATCACGATATAGCCGATCATGATATTGTAGATCACATGAAAAGCGATATCCGACCAAAAAAAGGCGTTTTTGGCACTGGTGATGTCTTTCTTTTCTAACACCATAAACGTTCGCTCATCGATTTTGTAGATCACGTAACTGAAGACTAAGCCAAACAAAACGATGCCATAGACCCCATGACTATAAAAAATCCCCGAATCCCAGCCAAATTCATCGATCAACACCGTTTGAAAATACGCCAAATGGGGCAATAGATGAACGATCGCATAGGAGATCCCTACGCCAGCGGCAAAGGAGCTCATGTATTGCACGTTTAGTTTTCTAGATGAGATAACATTTGAAGATAGATGGATGAAGATAAACCCTAAAGTGATCATGCAATTCACAAGATTGTTTGTTAGATACGTCATTGTTTTCTCCTTCTTACATTCCGTTTACAGCATCGTTTAATCGCAATTTTCAATAACAAAGTCTTTTTAATTAGTTATTTTTGGTTATTTTCATGAAATATTCTTGTTTACTATACAGTAAGAGGGCTTGGGGGGCAATAGGTTTTTTAGGTTTTTGAGGAGAAATATTTTTGATAGAAAACGCCTCTCATTATTGCCGATTTTTTCCCGATGACCCTGCCTTCATTTTCGGATAGGATAATCTTGTTTTTGCTCGAGCAGACACTAAGCCTAACTTCATTTTTTATCAAAAAAGCGCATATTTGAAGTTAACTTCAAATTTCCGAAAAATTGTAACCAATTTGAAGTTATCTTCAACTTTCTCAATTATGACAGATTTTTGACGTTCATAACCAATCGAGATGAATTCAGAAAGCCGTTGCTGCTCCTATTCCATCAAAAAAAGAAGCAAGAACTTGCAGCGTCCTTGCTTCTTTTTATTACAATTCATTATACTTCTTTTTCGAATCTTTACTTTCTTTCACCGGATACTTCATGTTGTTTTTTTCCAGCTTTTCTTTGATGATCTCATCAATATCAAGGCCCAAATTGTCTGCCAGCATATAGGAATAAATCAGAACATCGGCAATTTCTTCTTTTAGATGTTCGAAATCTTGAGTGGCTTCTTCAGATGTTTTCCATTGAAAAATCTCCAACAATTCGGCGGCTTCGATGGAGATAGAAATAGCTAGATCTTTTTCATTATGGAATTGTCGCCAATTGCGATCATCTCGGAATTTATTGATCCGTTCCATTGAAGAGGGGTGATTTTGCATGGTTGGACTGGCTCCTTTCGTTTTGTAGGGTTATGAGTTTTTGGCGGAGATTGGGATTGATTGCATAGATGTAAAGCCCTTTGATTGCTCGCTTCATTAATACATTCAATGAATTAAGGATGATCGTTTCTTTGGCTTTCTTCGTCAATTCTTGGTTCATATCGTCACGTCCCGTAAACGCCCCTTTGTCCTCATATTTATCGATATCGATGACAAGCTGGTCGGTCTCTGGATCGTAATCAACGGAAGGACCAATGACGACTCCTACATTGTTTAAATCAAAGCCTTGGACGGTGTAGATTGAACCGACTTCACTGATTGTATTTGGTCGCTCCGCCCATGTTCGCTTCGTATCGGTCGTATTCCATGGCAGGTTGATCCCGCCAGGATCTACAAGATATGAAGCTCCGTCTTTCTTATGAACATAATCGAATGTTGAGATAATCCGTGACAGACCTTCCTTTTTATCGAGAGAAAAGATTTTATTCTTCAACGCATCATGGGTTTCCATAATCTGAAGCTCAAAAGATGCTGTTGATTCTGGAATCGGTGTTACACGTTTTTCTACGATATCATCGATCCATTGAATTATTTGTGGACTACTTTTCATTCTTAATTGATCTTTTAGCTTAAAGCGAGAAGCTTTGTTGCGAATCGTATCGATTGAGTGCTTCGCCAATTGCCGTCTTTGCAATTCTTCCCATAACTCTTGGAAGACCACTTCATCATAATACTCTTTTTCATAATACTGATGCATCTGCACCTGTCTTGTTTGACTGACATTTTGTAACTGAAACTGCTCATCCCCAATGAAGTGATTGATCAAATTGGTTTCGATATTGTAGGTCGCTGATTGATTGAATTTTTCATGTCCAATCAGTAAGACTTCTTTAATTTCTTTGCGCTTAGAGTTATTCAAGTGCTGCTTCAATCGTTTGTTCACTTGAACCGTTTGACCAATGTACGCAACAGGTCTTTTCTTTTCATTTCGGTTGTAGAGTATGTAAACGACTGGGTACTGATCGATATATGCCGTCGTTATGCTAGATAGCTCACCTTTCTTGAAATGATGATCTTCTATGATTAGTTGGTTGGTCATATTTTAGAGTCTCCGTTTAGTGTCTATTCCATTAAGGTTATTTATTTTAGTATATCATTGCATATTTTGCTCTTAAAGCATTAAAGACAAAATTGGTAATTTTTTGTTTTAGCAAAATAACCATTATCTAAAAAATCCCTGTTGATTAATCTACTAATTTCGTCCAACGTGCATACTTTGCTAATGATTTAATAGACTAACCTATTATCCTGAAACTCTTTTCAAACGAATCCTCTCTAAAACGTTCTAAAATAAATAGCTGAAAATCCCATTTGCTAATTCATCAAACATCCTCTGTTTAGGATATTTATAAATTGTTTATTAAATTAAAATAATTTATTTTTCAATATTAAAATAAATAAATATTTTATAATTTTAATTTGACCAAATCATTCAATATGAGATAATCATTTACGAAAGGATGATTTGATGAACTATACAGTTACCAACCTAAGACATCTGCGGATCGCTCAAATGTCTTTGTTAACATACTATATTTATTTAGCCTTCCATGACAATATTTTCAAAGCTATTCCATTACTGTTTATCAGTGGTATTTTAGATTCCGTATATCCGCCAGACTACGCAAACCAGTCATTTTGGTTCCCCTATAAAAAGAAAACGATATTTTTAAAAAGCAACAATTTGTTTCTGGAAAGAGCATTTGAAATCTTAATCATAATTGCTCTTGGTGTTTTTTTATCACTTGTTTTTTAAATTAAAGGAACAACTTGTGATTGCTGGTTCCCTTCTACCCAACAACTGAATTATGTTTCTATTACTCACTATTTTTTATCCATTTGTCTATTAAAATGGATTTACCAAATGAATAACGAATCCTTGACTGTTGAGATGACGCTAGTATCTAATCGAAAGGAAAGGTGATTGTTTATGAAAAGAATTTGTTTTGTCTTAGTTTTGAGCAATGGATTATCTTACACACCATTAACTCCAGGTGTTCTTTATCAAAGAGACACAAGCCTCAAAGACTATTTTTCACCGTTTTACGATGTTTCAATCAATTATCTGAGAGATAAAGATACTGTTGATTACTTGGTTCTTCCTGAGCCATTCGCTCCTTTTGATAATGAAAATAACCTCCCCATCATAAAAGTTCCTTCTAAATTTTTTCTGACTAAAGATTTTGAAAAAATTAAAGCGTACATTGTTGACTACTTTAAAGAAAACGATGCTAAGTAATACTCTCCTCGATTGTTTTACGCCCTTACTGATTGATACCGTTATCAATCAGTTTTTTGTCGGTAATGGACTAATAATCAGATATTTTGTACACTTAACTTAAAAATATAAGGAGATATACATGGATTTCTATTTCAAAGAGTTAAAGTCTAAATCAGAGATTAACCAGTTTTGGGAGAAAAAAAGACAATATGAAGAAAGTGACATTTTCCCCAACCTTCCAGAAAGCGGTGCTGAATTAGATGAAATCGTAGACTGGTTTCGCTCTTCCGAATACTACGAACTAATCATGGATCTTCATAATTCCCCAACAGAAGGAGATTCTCAGCTGGAATTTGTATTCATATACAATAATCAACAAGAATATGTTGGATTTACTACTTACAAAATCTACTACTCAGAAGATTCAAAAGCATTTATTCTCGATTTTTGTATCGATAAACCTTTTAGAAACCAAGGAGTAGGTAGCCGCGTTGTTTCTGAATTAAAGAATTACCTTAAAGCAAAGAACGCTCTATACATCGCTTTAAATGCCTCCAATGAACACAATGAGCGCTTTTGGCAAAACCAAGGTTTTATTCCTCAAGACGTTGATGAACACGGCGAAGTAATCTATTTTTTTGTTCTTTAATAGATATAGATTCGTATCATCTATGTTCTAGTTGACTATTTGGCAGATAGCTAATTCAAAATTTTCCGATTCCTAAGAAAAAACTGAAAGAAGCGAGTAACTTCTTTATGATACTATCAATAAAAAGGAGAATTTTTGTATGCTTATCCCAGCTATAAGTTTTCAAGGAAATTGTGAAAATGCAATAAAATTTTATCAAGAGTCGTTAGATGCTCAAGTTAAGTCCATCGTTTATGCGAGTGAAGCTCCGGTAGATTCAGGTTTAGATCCTGAGATGCCTGATGATTTCGTTATGGACTCAGAAATCATCATCGACGGACAGAGAATCATGATGACAGACGGCAGACTAAATAGACCAGCAAATGATTTTTTCTCCTTTTGTCTTGTAAAAGAATCCGCTGATGAAGTTACTACTATTTTCAATAGCCTCTCGATAGACGGAAAAGTGATTGACCCTCTTGCACCAGTGTTCTGGGCCTCGCTCTATGGTATGGTTGAAGATAAATATGGTATCACATGGATGATCATGACCTCGCATTAGCATACTACCTTTTACTTACTACTCGTTTAACGCATTTTTTTATTTAAATAAATTGGATGTTTGTTTATTTAGTACCATTTACTTTTGATATTATTTATTTATCGTGGTATTCTTTTTCTAGAGGTGATTCGATGAAAAAGAGTAGTACTCGGTTAAGTCTCTGGGAAATTTTATTGATTGCGCTTGCTTTTGCCGCTGGTTCCTTTCTTGCAAAAATGGTCTTTTCTTTATTTTTTGTACACGTCTAATAACTAATTCAGTCTATGATCATTGTTATCAAGGAGGCGTTTTTTATTGAGTAAAGTTCCTAAAGTATTCAAATGGGTAGGTATCTTCTTGGCAGTCCTCTTTCTCCCTGCTTTCGCTACTTATGGCATAGACAGGAAGAAATAAACAGAATATATCGGATAAAGGGAATTCTTGAGTTGCCTTTTTTACTTAAAAAAGTTTTTGAGTTTGATATCTTTGTTGGTACTGAATTTTAAAGGAGTGATTGTATGACCACCAATACAGAGTTTACAGTTGAAAAAGTCTATAAAAAAAGCACTAATGAAATCTTTATTATTACCGATCCTGAGACACAAGTGCAGTATATTCAAACGATAGTTACAGGTGCTAGTGGAAAAAGTGTTGCACTTACACCAAGATTAGAGCCAGATGGAAGTATTCATTATAAAGAGTAAGTGAGATCAACTTTTGTTGGTCTTTTTTTATCTCATAGTTGGTATTTTCTTCTGTTTGTTAAACGATCAAGTCAATTCATTTGTTTGAGTTCCAGATAAGGTAAGGAAAATAGACATGGTGTGGTTTTGGATACAGTTTTTTCGTGGTGCCCCATATTTCTTTTGTCAAATAAAAAAAACGACAAAAAGGAGCGCTCCTAAGAGTACTCCTTTTTTCATATTATTTTATGGAAAACAGTAACATACTAATCAAGTCAATGAAGCTTTGAATGTAATGGTGTACCCCTATTACCCCACAGACCCTTCCATCTCATAACTAATCAACCGGTTCAATTCGACTGCGTATTCCATCGGTAATTCTTTGGTGAATGGTTCGACGAATCCCATGACGATCATTTCGGTTGCTTCGCTTTCGGAGAGACCGCGGCTCATTAGGTAGTACAGTTGTTCTTCTGAGATTTTGGAGACTTTGGCTTCGTGTTCTAGGGACACCTGACTGTTGTGAATCTCATTGAATGGGATGGTATCGGATTTCGATAGGTCATCCATGATGATAGTGTCACACTCGATATGGGAGATAGAGCCTGCGCTCTTCTTGCCGAAGGTGACTTGTCCACGGTAGTTTACTGCACCGCCGTCTTTAGAAATTGATTTTGAGACGATGGAGCTGGAGGTGTTTGGTGCGTTATGGATCATTTTTGCACCAGTATCTTGGATTTGGTTGGCACCTGCAAAGGCAATGGAAAGCATCGTGCCTCGTGCGCCTTTGCCATCAAGATACACACTTGGGTATTTCATGGTTGTTTTGGCACCTAGGTTGCCATCGATCCATTCAACGGTAGCACCTTCTAAGGCTTTGGCCCGTTTGGTTACTAGGTTGTAGACGTTGTCTGACCAGTTTTGAATGGTGGTGTAGCGACAGTAAGCGTCTTTTAGGGTAAAAATTTCAACGATGGCTGCGTGCAAACTATTGCTTGAGTAGGTTGGGGCGGTACAGCCTTCAACGTAATGAACACTAGCGCCTTCGTCAACGATGATCAATGTGCGTTCGAACTGACCGGTATTTTCGGCATTGATTCGGAAATAGGTTTGTAATGGCACATCGACACGAACGCCTTTTGGTACATAGATAAAGGTACCACCTGACCAAACGGCTGAGTTTAAAGCAGCAAGCTTGTTATCGGTTGGTGGGACTAATTTTGAAAAGTATTGTTTGAACAGCTCAGGGTATTCCTTCAAGGCTGAATCGGTATCGGTAAAGACGATGCCAAGTTTTTCAAACTCTTCTTTCATGTTGTGATAAACGACTTCTGATTCGTATTGAGCAGAAGCGCCAGCCAGGTATGCCCGCTCGGCTTCTGGAATACCAATGCGTTCAAAGGTCTCTTTGATTTTTTCTGGTACGTCATCCCAATCACGGGCAGGACGATCACTTGGTTTTTGGTAATATTTGATGGCATCAAAATCGATGTCAGACAGGTCTGGGCCCCAGTTTTGCATGGGCATCTTGTTGAAGGCTTCAAGAGACTTCAAGCGGAACTCAAGCATCCATTCTGGCTCTTGCTTGACCCGTGAGATTTCACGGACGATGTCTTCGGTCAATCCTTCGCCGGTACTAAAAACAGGCTGCACGTCATCGTGGAAGCCAAATTTATATTCTTCTAATTCGGGTACACCCATGGTTCTCACTCCTTTTGTAGTGCGGTTGTCTATTCGCTGGTTTCTTCAGTGTCAGATTCATTGGCGTGGCTGTGACTGACAGATGCTTGTGTACTGTCAGCAGCAATGGCTTTTTCTAATGCTTTCCAAGCTAAAGTCGCACACTTGATGCGTGCAGGAAACTTCGCCACACCTCCAAGCATGGAAGCATCGCCTAAGCGATCGCTTTGGGGAATGTCGTTTCCTTGGACGAGTTCAGAAAACAAGCCTGATAGCTCACCAGCTTCTGCTAGTGTCTTACCGATAATCGCATCCCCCATCATGGATGCACTGGCGGTACTGATGGAACAGCCTTCGCCAGTAAACGCGATATCTTTGATGGTGTCTCCTTCGACAGCGAGCTCCAAGTGGATCACGTCGCCACAGGTAGGGTTATTCAATTCGACTTTATACGTTGAATCATCCAAGGTGCCCCGATGATGTGGGTGGCTGGAATGATCCAGAATGACTTGTCGATACAAATTATCTAATTTCGTTAGTGCCATGTTGGAAAAACTCCTTCGTCAGCTTGATGGCGTCAACCAATCGATCGGCGTCCTCTCTTGTATTATACAGGTAAAAGCTGGCCCGTGCAGTCGCTGGGACTTGCAAATAGCTCAAGAGGGGTTGGGCACAATGATGACCTGCCCTTACCGCGATGCCTTCCATGTCTAAAGCGGTGGCAACATCATGAGGATGGATGCCTGCTAGATTAAAGGCGATCACTCCCGTGCGTTTTGCTGCTTCTTGGGGGCCATAGATGGTCAAGCCTTCAATGGCTTGCAGTTTTGGCAAAACGTAAGCAGCTAAGTCTGCTTCATGGGCGTGGATGTTTTCTAAGCCGATTTCTGTTAAGTAATCCACCGCTGCACCTAAACCGATCGCACCAGCAATATTTGGTGTACCAGCTTCAAATTTCCACGGCAGTTCTTTCCACGTGCTTTCTTGCAGATGGACAAAATCGATCATTTCACCGCCAAATTCGACGGGCTCCATCTGATCCAGCCATTGCCGCTTGCCGTACAAGACACCAATGCCAGTTGGTCCGCACATTTTATGGCCAGAAAAGGCATAGAAATCACAATCCAGTGCTTGGACATCAACTGTCATATGTGGAACAGCCTGAGCACCATCCACCACCATGACGGCTTGGTGCTGATGCGCCAATTTGGTTAGCTCCGCAATCGGATTGATCACGCCTAAAACATTGGAAACGTGAGCGATCGAAACGATAGCGGTTTTTTCTGTGATCTGTTTCTTGGCATCTTCCATGTCCAAGGTGCCTTCTGGCGTCAGCTGGATATATTTCAAGGTAGCTTTTTTTCGGGCTGCTAATTGTTGCCAAGGGATGATATTGGAATGATGTTCCATATAGGAAATCACGATTTCATCGCCTTCATTGACAAAACGGTCGCCGTAGCTGCGGGAGACCCAATTTAAACCAGTGGTCGTCCCTCGAGTAAACAGCACTTCCGCCGTTTCATTCGCATGGATAAAGCTGCGCACTTTTTCCCGTGCGCCTTCATAGGAATGGGTCGCCCGTTCTGCGAGGGTATGGACCCCACGATGAACATTGGCATTGTCTTGATGGTAATAATCGGTGATCGCCTGCAGCACCGCCTCTGGCTTTTGCGTAGTGGCGGCATTGTCGAGGTAGATCAATGGTTCGTCATTTACGAGCTGATCCAAGATGGGAAACGCTTGTTTCACTTTTTGGGCATCGATCATGCGAGTAACTTCCCTTCGATAACGGCAACCAATTCTTGTTGCACTTCTTTGACTGGGATCGCGGTCAAGACGGAGCCTAAGAAGCCACGAATCACCAAACGTTCCGCTTCTGCTTTGCGCAGCCCACGACTCATCAAGTAGTACATTTCTTCTGGATCGACCCGTCCCACACTGGCTGCGTGTCCGGCGGTTACTTCGTGCTCATCGATCAAAAGGATTGGGTTGGCATCCCCACGGGCTTGGTCAGAAAGCATCAAGACCCGACTTTCTTGTTGCGCGTCCGCTCCTTTGGCTCCTTTTAAAATGTGTCCGATACCGTTAAAGGTTAAGACGCCGCGTTCTCTGATAACGCCGTGTTGCAGGATATGTCCAATGGAATGCGGTGCTTTATTGGTGACGCGAGTGTCGATTCCTTGTGTTTGACGCCCAGCACTGATTGCGACCGCTTTGACTTCCGAATGCGCGCCTTCGCCTACAAGATCAGAATCAAAGTCCGCAACGACGTCGCCGTCATTCATGACTCCGATCGCCCAATCTACCATCGCATCTCGTAATACGTAGCCGCGACGATTCATGTACGTAGTAATGTTGACACCTAACTGATCAATCGCAGAGAATTTGACCTTCGCACCTGCTTTGGCGATCACTTCCACTACGATATTGCCAGACAGTTTTTTCGCTTGGTCGCCTTTGGTTTGGAAACGTTCCAAGTAGCTGAACTCACTGTGCTCATCAGCAACGATCAAAATGTGTTTGAAGAAATGCGCTTGGCTATTGCCATTGTGATAGAAAATCGCTTCAAGGGGTTCTTCGATCACCACGTTTTTTGGTACATACAAGAACATGCCGCTATTCATAAACGCCGCATGTGCTGCGGTCATTTTGTCTTCATCCATTGGTACTGCTTTGGTCATGTAGTATTGATTGACCAACTCTGGTACTTCTTTCATTGCTGTAAACAAGTCGGTGAAGATCACGCCTTTGTCGATCAACTCCTGCGGTAATTGCTCAAAGATGGTGGTGTCATCAAACTGAACGAGAGTCGGATGGTTATCCATCGCGTCAAAGGCGGGAACTGCGCCTGCCACTTCTTCTTCTGGCAAAGCGTACTCACCAGCAAGTGCTTGTTCGTCGATATTGAACAATGGCCAACGCTCGTAACGCACCCGCTCGATTTTTGGAAACGCAAGTTCATCCACTTTCGCAAGGGCTGCTTGGCGTAATTCCAACATCCATTCAGGCTCTTCTTTTAACGCTGAAAAAACGTTGACTTGTTCAAGATAATCCTGTAATTTTGCCATTTACCTTGCCTCCTTACGCTTCTTCTTCTTTGTAGTCGATTCCTAACTCTTTACTGATCCCAGCATAGCCTTCTGCTTCTAGGCGTTTGGCTAAATCTGCCGAACCGGTCATCACGACACGGCCTTCCATCATGATATGAACCACGTCTGGTGTGATGTAGTTTAACAGACGTTGGTAATGGGTGATGATCAAAGCGCCAAAGCCTTCGCCGCGCATTTCATTGACGCCTTTTGCTACGACTTTCAAGGCATCAATATCTAGACCAGAGTCGATCTCATCCAAAATCGCAAAGGTTGGATCTAGCATCAACAATTGTAAGATTTCATTTCGTTTCTTTTCTCCACCAGAGAAGCCTTCATTCAAATAGCGTTCCGCCATTTCTTCTGGCATATTCAATAAATCCATTTTTTCATCTAATTTTTTCAAGAAATCCATGACAGAGATTTTGTCGTCTTCGTCACGTTTGGCATTGATCGCTGCCCGCATAAATTCCGCATTGGTGATGCCTGGAATTTCACTTGGGTATTGCATCGCCAAGAACAGACCTAAACGAGCCCGCTCATCCACTTCCATTTCCAATACATTTTCGCCGTCGAACAAAATTTCCCCTTCTGTCACTTCATAATTCGGGTTGCCCATGATGGCAGCGGACAAGGTTGATTTCCCTGTACCGTTTGGTCCCATGATGGCATGGATTTCTCCAGTTTTTAACACTAAGTCAACGCCTTTTAAGATCTTTTTATCTTCGATTTGGACGTGTAGATTTTTGATTTCTAAAACTGACATTTCTTTCCCTCCAGTATCTTTTCTTTCTCACTATTTTAGACTAATTGAGAATGAACTTCAAACGCTATTCCCGACTTTTTTAAAATATTTCTAATCTGTACATTGGAATTATTATAAAGTATTACATCTGTCTCTTATACACATCTAGATGTGTATAAGAGACAGGTACATTGGAATTATTATAAAGTATTACATAGAGATAGTACATGGTTATTGTCTGTAATACTAGAAATTTTTTTGATTTGTTGTAAAAAAGAAAAAGGAATACGACATTGGCTGCCGCATCCCCTACCTTCACTTCTGCTGTGCCCATTCTTCTCGCAAGATGCCATACTTGATGGAATCATAATAGGTGCCTTCCCAGAAACGGACTTTGCGGATCTGGGCTTCTTTGGTCATCCCTAGCTTTTCTCCTAGTTTCATCATGCGGTGATTGCCCGACCACGTGGTATAACCGACACGCTGGATATGAGGCTGTGATTCAAACAACTCATTGATCCACTGGCGAATTGCTTGGCTGCCAATCCCTTGATTCCAAAGGGAAGCATCATAGATGGCTATCCCGAATTCCAACCACTGCTGCAAGGTATTGTCTTCCCAGTAAGCGGTCGCGATCCCCACGATTCTTCCTTGATAGCTGATCGCTTTACGTAACGGGTTGTCGATGCAGCTAGCACCAAACCCCGTTCGAAATTCTTCCCACGTCAACACGGGGTCTTGGAAATACGGTCCGTCCCATTTTTTCCATTCTAAATCTGCCTTAGGCCCATAGCTGATCGACCAAAGTTCAGCAATCATTTCTTCCGTAATCGGTTGAAGTGTGACTGTTTCTGCCATCTTCAAGCCCCCCTTTCTCCTAAAAAAGTCGTCTCCTTTATTCGTAGACGACTTTCTTTCTATTTTATCTGAAATTTCCGTAAGTTTAAATAAAGGAGTCCGAAAAAAAGGACTGGAAAAAGAGTAAAGCCAAATTGCGGCTTCAAAATCAAGGCGACAAAAACGGCAACAAACAAAAAGGTTGCTAACAAACTAACAGGCCATTTTTTCAAAGTGAAGAAAAGTGCGGTACGCAGGACATCTTTCTTAGCGGCTTTTGGATTACGCACTTGGAAGTACCACGCGTTGATACTAAGAGCTATGGAAAGCATCCCTAACAAAAGAAAGAAAGGAACGAGCCATTTGCCACTTTCAAATTGAACCGCAAACAGAATATCCACGATCGCAATGACACTTCCCAGCCAGCCGATGAGCCAATAGAGAAACCCGCGCACGGCAAAGGTTCGTAAAAAGTAGCAGAAATCTTTTACTGGATCGATGTCTTTGTGTTCTGCAAAGCGATCGATCGCAGCCAGGAGGCTGATCATGCTTGGACCAATCAGCAAGAGTGCCAATGCAAACCAAAGGAGGTTTCTAGGATCGACTGCCAAGAACATTGCCGTGAGGGTGTAGGGTGTATTCACGACCCAAAAACTGATATTCAGGGCAAAGCCAATATATAGCCAGCGGAAGATCCGCATGTAAAGATTGTTTTCAAAGGTAGGTTTGGTAAACATGATTGATCACCTCAATTTTTCATTCCCGAAGTAGCGATTCCTTCTACGAAGTATTTTTGCATTGCTAAAAAGACGATCGCTACTGGCAAAATGGAGACCACAGATGCTGCCATGATCAGGGCGTACTCGGCATCATATAAGCCGACAAACATTTTCAACCCTAACTGAATGGTTTTGTTTTCGGTTGAGGAAAGGTAGATAAATGGTCCCATATAATCGTTCCATGTATTGACGAAGGTGATGATGGTCAGACTCGCTAAAGCGGGCTTCGTCAGTGGTAGAATGATTTTTCGATAGATCCCCCACTCACTCAGGCCGTCGATCCGCGCACTTTCACACAATGAGTCAGGAATACTACTATAGTATTGTTTCAACAAAAAGACGCCAAAGGCACTGAAGGCTTGTAAGAGGACCAAAGACCAAAGCGTGTCTGTCAGCCCGAACTGGCGCATCATGATGAACTGAGGAATCATATATGATTGCCAAGGAATCGCAATCGTACCGATGTATGTCAGAAACAACAGGTCGCGTCCTTTGAAATGCATCTTCGAAAACCCATAGGCCGCAAAGCTAGAGGTAAACAGTTGGATCAAGGTAATGATGACGCTCAAAAATGCTGTGTTCTTGAAAAAAGTCAGCAAAGGAATGCGATCCCAGATCACCGTATAGTTTTCAGGGTGCCAACTTTTTGGAATCCATTGGATCGGTACGCTAAAAACATCGTTATTGGTCTTAAAAGAAGCAGAGATCATCCAAAGAAACGGGATCAGTGTCACTAACGCGAGAAATGTTAATAAAAGAATCAAGGAGACACTGCCGACCGACAGCTTGGCTTTTTGTTTTGGTTTGGCTTGAACATTCTTTTTACTCAGTGTATTTTCCATCTGTACTCCCTCCTTACACCCGTTCTTGTCTTTGGTTCCACTTAAACTGGATCACCGTGATGCCCAAAACGATCACAAACAAGACCATGGCGATCGCAGATGCGTAACCAAAATTAAATTTCACAAACGCTTCGTTGTAAATTTGATACACCAAGACATTGGTGGCTCGACCGGGTCCGCCGGCAGTCATGACTTGGACCAAATCGAAGATCTTGAAACAGTTGATGACCAGCATGATCGAAACAAAGAAGGTCGTTGGTCGTAAGGACGGCAAAGTCACGTTGCGAAACTGCTGCCACTTGTTGGCGCCATCGATCGAAGCCGCTTCATACAATTCCTTTGGCACACTTTGTAACCCTGCCAAGTATAAGATCATGTAATACCCCATGCCACGCCAGACGCTGACTATGATGATCGCCGTCAAAGCCCAATCAGAGCTGGAGGTCCAACCAGGAGGATTTTCAATAAAAAATTTCAAAAACTGATTGATTGGTCCCATCGTTGGGTGAAACAACATGTTCCACACGACAGCGATCGCAACTAACGAGGTGACATAAGGAAAGAAGAAGGCCGTACGGAAAAACTTCATTCCACGTACTTTTTTATTCAATAAAATCGCTAAGCCTAAGGAACATACTAACGTCAATGGAACGACGCCAATCGTATAGAGAAAGGTGTTCTTTAACGATATCCAAAAGGTGTCGTCCCCTAGCATTTTGCTGAAATTTTTCATTCCCACAAATTCAGGTGAACGAAAGGAATCCCATTCCATGAAAGCCAGAATCAATGAGAACACAACGGGCACTAAGGTAAATAAGAAAAAGCCGATAAAGTTCGGTGCAATAAAAGACAGCGCGGTTAGCGTATTTTTGCGTTTCAACTTATTGGCTGCTTTTGATTTTGAGGTTATTTCCATATTTGTCTCCTGCTGCTTGCCAGCAGGCCCCCTTTCATTAATAAAGAGAAGGAACTTTTTTGCCCAAGTCCCTTCTCTCGTTAGGACTATTCGGTTTCAGATTTCACCCTTTTTTCCATATTCGCAATGCCTTCTTTTGGTGTTTCATCCCCTACAAGAATCAAGTCATGTTCTTCTTGCAAGATTTTGTCGATCGCTGGTCCATTTTCATCGACAGGAAACTCGATCGCGACGGTTTCTGGATTGAAGGCTTTTTTCGATACTTCATCGGCGGGCATGCCTTCACGGGAGAAGTAAAGTTCATCAATGGCGTCAGTCTTATACGAAGGAACGACACCGACTTCTGCTAATACTTTGGCGCCTTCTTCACCAGAACAAAAGTCTAAGAATTTTTGTGCAGCTTCTTGATGTTTTGAATTTTTATTGATGGCAAAAGCAGTCGGAGAACCAAATGTCGTTACTTCCCCTTTTTCATTTTGCGGCATTTCCGCAATGCCCCACTCAACATCTGTCTTGCCATCGTCGATATTGGTCATCAACGCTCCCATATACCAAGTTCCCATGTACATCATGGCTGCTTTTTCATTTTCAAATTGTGATTGATACGTAACTTTCGTTGATTTTGCTGTCCCAAAGTCCATTTGCGCTTTTTCGTCTTGCATCCGCAATGCACGATCATAGTACGCTTCCAAGTAGTCGTATTGAGGATCGATCAAGTTGGCGCCATTTTGGGCAGCTGCAATCGCTTGGGTAGTGGAACGCCACGTGTGTTGATACGCACCATAAATTTGTTCGTCTGGTTTTGTTAGCTGCTTGGCAAGCTCCTCATATTCGTCCCAGGTGATGTTTGATGGGTAGTCTAAACCTGCCTCATCGAACATTTTTTTGTTATAATACAAGACCCAAAAATCCGTCCGATACGGTTGTGCATAGGTTTTGCCTTCTACGTCATACATGTCATAGCTTTCTTGCGCTGGGGCAATATCCAATGATCCGATATGGTCGGTGAGATCCACCAATTGGTCCCGCAACGCATAATTAGAGTAAGAAAGTAAATTTTTCATGGTCAAAATATCTGTCGTATCTCCTGAAGAGAGCATCGTCGTCAGTTTGGTATCATAATCATCTGAAGCAATATCGACAGGTTCAACGGTAATGCCCGGATTCGCTTCTTCAAAGGCACGGAATAGTTTTTCGAATTCAGGTGTCGTATCGTAATTCCAAGTGGTTACGGTCAATTTGATGTCGCCATCTTCAGAAGCAGCGGAATCATCTGTCGCTCCGCCTCCACACGCTGCCAAGGCTGCGATTGTCCCAAACATCGTTGCTGCTAATAAACCTTTTTTCAAAAAGTGCATGTTCATTCCTCCATTAAACATTTTTTTAAAGGGTCGCCCCTAAAACTACCAATAGGAATACCAACTTTGTGACACCCGCATCAGCGCTTCCATATAATAATAATCGCCCCAGATCATGCATTCATCGACCCCTTTGAGGGAATTCTTGTCATAAACCCCATGCATCAAAAGTCCGTTTGATTCGGGATGGTCGATCGTTGTATAGTTTTGGGCTAACGACGCCAAGATCGCCAAGGCGTTTTCCTGATAGGCGGCTTGGTTTGGCTGCGTGATCGGTAAATGTTTCGCCAGTTCTAGCAAGCCACAGACTGCGATGGCGGCGGCCGAACTATCCCTTTCTTCCTGACTACCATCGTTAAACACTAAATCCCAATAACTGACCTTGTCCGCCGGTAATTCAGCAATAAAGTAATCCGCAAGGTCTTGAGCAGTCTTCAAGAAACTGGTATCACCGGTGTAAAGGTAACTCAGCGTAAATCCGTAGATTCCCCACGCTTGCCCTCTCGCCCAGCAGGAATCATCGGCATAGCCTTGTTGGGTATTGCCGCCGATCGCCGCTCCAGTTTCAACGTCGAAGTAATAGGTGTGGTACGTCGTGGCGTTGTCTCGCACGATGTATTTCTGGGTCTGCTTGGCATGAGCATAGGCTGCTTGTTTGTAGGATTCATCCCCCGTCATTTGGGAAGCAAAATACAATAGCGGCAAATTCATCAAGCAATCAATAATGATGCGCCCCCGTTGTTGCGGATCATCGAGATTGCCCCACGCTTGAATGATCTGGGCTTTGGGTGAGTAACGGGCCATCAATAGATCGGCGGCGGCAATCGCGAGTTTTTTCGAAGTTTCCCGTCCGTTCACTCGATAGTCGGCAATCGCAGTCAAACTATACAAAAACCCGATATCATGGGTTTCTAGTCCAATTCTTTGGTCCAATCGTTCTTGGAAAGAGTGCAGTTGTTTTTCGATGGTTTCATCAAATTCTGTTGATCCCGTCAGTTCTTTACTCAAAAACAACATGCCAGTCCAAAAACTCGCCGTCCAATCATGGTTGGCTTCTGGTCGATAGACAAGCTGTTCACTTGCTGCCGGTGGGACCAACGTGTCAAAGGTCTTAGTATTCTTTCTTACTTGATTAACGGTGAAGTCGATTTGCTCGGCTACCCATTGTGATAGCTGTACGTCATAGCTGGTTTCCATTTTTTCCTCCTATTCGCTCAACCTGGATCATATGTCCGGATTGATTGATCGTAATGTTGTTTGTTGTCACTTCGACGGTCACTGCTTGTTCTTGTTCTTGTGGAAGCAAGCCGGTGACGAGGGAAACGAACAGGTGCTTTCCCGCTTGTCGTTGAGCAGTTAGATACGGCAGCCACGTTGCAGGATACAAGAGGTTCGTATTTGGCTCCGTTCGTAGGACATCGCTCGTTTCATAGCCAGCGATCGCCTCGATTTTCGAATAGCCGATCGATGTTCGTACCGCAGCGCTGCGTGCGTTTTTTTCAGTGATGGCAGTAGGCTCTTTCGGTGATGAAAACCCACCTTCATAGAAAGAAAGGGCGCGCTGAGAATTGATCTCATGAATGCGAAGGTGACTGCCTATCAGTGGAATGATTGTTGTTTTTATCTGGACGTCTTCCCATGGATTCCATTCATGAATGATCCGATCAGGTAAAAGCTGATACTGGCGATCCAATCCTTTAGTGCGAAAGTAATGGTCATCTTCTGATAAAGCCAACGTATTGTCATAATTTCCTTCATAAAACCAATAATTGCTTTTGGGCACGCTATTGCCAAACGTCGTTGAGTAGACAAATTTGCTATATTTGCTGCTGGCATGACTTTGATAGTTGATAAATTGTCCTGCAGGAAACATCAAGGCATGCGTCAAGTCTTGATTGTGTTGATAAAAGTTCTTACTGATGGGATGAGCCAGTGTTCTTTCAGTGATCGCTAATGGCGTCGGGGTGGCTTGCCAATAGGGATGCTCCTTTGGTACCGCTAACAAAAGAAAGGTTTTTAACGCCCAATAAGGTGAACCTGGTGCATTGTAGCCTTCGGCAAAGATCAGATTCTGGTACGAATAGCCGACCGTCAGTATCCCTTCGGAAGTAAAAATGTCTTGCTGCATCCACTGATGCAGGTGACGACTGATCAACCCTTTGATCTCTCCCCATGGCAATGCTTCAACATCCGCAAAAACCAATGCGCTGAAGAAAGAAACTTGCGCAAAGCGATACGTCAAACTTCGACCAAATGGAACGGCAGCTCCACCTGCTGCAAACCAATGTTTGAAGGTTTGAGCAAAATCGGTGGCTCGTTGTTTGAACTTCCTTCCCCTTTCAAGATCCTCAGGGACAAATCGACAGTACAGAAGACTATAGTAGTGGATCGCAAAAGATACATAGTAATCGATTTGAGTGGCTACTCCGTCACAGTACCATCCTTCCCCTAAATAAAAGGTCTCGATCAATGCCAAGTCAGCATCGATCTTTTCTTGGGAAAAGCTGCGGCCACAACGCTTCATGGCTACATTGACGAGAACCCGAAAGAAATGCCAATTGTTTGCGGGAATTTCTCGTTGATTGACTTGGATCAGCCACGCATGGAGATCATCTTTTTGGCGTTGGGATAAAACATCCCACGTTTTTTCCTTGTTTAATAATAAAAAGGTACTTAGCGAAGCCATCTCCACGATTCGTTGGTCGAAGTCTTCCACAACACCCCAATAATCGGGACTCTCTGGATCTGTACCAGCAATAATTCCTGAGAGATAGGTTTCCATGAATGAATCTTCTTGCTGGGTTAGATAAGGCGCGAGTCCCCAAAGCGGTCGCAAGAACGCTTCAAGTTCCTGTACCTCTTTCTCATAGACAGTCCCATGGCTGCCTAAAGCCAAATGACCGGGACGACTGCTTGCAAAAGCGGGTTTGAGTTGGTCCATGATCGTTTTGAAGCCGGCTGCTACATCTTCATAACTTTCAAATTTATTTTTTTTCAATTGCTGCAGCTTCTGTGATTGCATCCGCATCCTTCCTTTCAATCAATGTCGCTTTAATAAAACCATAATATTCTCCGTAGACCGTCACCACATCTTGCAGTTTCAGTTGTTGACTTTGTTCATTGAATACTTGGTACTGTCCAGCCGCTGTTTCTAGAATAAATCGATCCCCTTTCTCAATGTCTGCTGTTTTCGCATCACTCTTTACGATGGTGCCAGATAGCTTCACGAATTCATGCAACGGGACGACACCTTGCGAAAAATCTTCGTCAGAATAACAAAGCGCTCGTTCTTTTAATTGCTTTTCGCTGCTTTGGGAAAATGCTTGCGTCTGCGTTGCTTCATTTGGAGAACAAGCAGTCAACCCTATAAGTAGACCCAGGATAAATAACGAATTAATCCACTTCATTCATGCCACCCTCATTTTTAAAACGCTTTCTTCATTTCAAATCATACTTTTTTTTAGGAAAATAATCAATAGTTTTTCCTAAAAAAAGTAAAATTTTTACTTGAGGGCAATTTCTCTCTTGGTTTTTTTACTAAAAAGAAATATACTGAAGAGGAGAAGCATTGGAGGAGGGATTCTATGGCTACGATTACCGACATAGCGACCATAGCTGAGGTATCAATATCAACCGTATCACGGGTTCTGAACTACGATCCTAGTCTTTCAGTGACCGAAGAAACCAAACGAAAGATTTTCGAGGCAGCTGAAAAACTAAATTATACGAAATACAAAAACAAGCAAAAGCAGCGTGAACTACCAGTGGATGTACCAAAAAAACACAACAAATCGATTGGGATCGTTCAGTGGCGGATGGATGATGAAGAATTGGAAGACATTTACTATATGTCGATTCGTTTGGGTGTGGAAAAACGAGCCGCCGAACTGGGTTGCGATCTGTTAAAAATCTCCAACCTTGATGAGTCAGTGATCCAGTCCGTCGACGGCTTACTGGCGATCGGCAAGTTTACAGAAGAGCGGGTCAAAAAACTCCATGAGCTACACCCCAACCTCTGTGTGATTGGCAGTAACTTTCCCCTGGATGACTACGATTCTGTCAATACCGATTTTACGCAAGCAACGGAGTTGGCTCTTTCTCACTTGATGGGACTTGGTCATCAAAAAATCGCCTTTATCGGCGCCGAGGAAAGTCAAAATATGTATGGGTATCGGCGGTACAAAACGCCAACGGTCAACACCTATGTCGATATGATGCAGCATTATCAGCTGTTTGATGAGGATTATTTCATCGTGAAAGAAAATAGTCGGTTGGATGTCCAAACGGGGGAAGAATTAACGGAGCAGGCTTTGGCTTTGTGGCAAGACCGCTTGCCGACTGCGATTTTGGCAGCCAATGATGCCTTTGCGATCGGGGTCATCCATACGTTAACGGCTCATGGAATCAAGATTCCTGAAGACATCAGTGTTATGGGCATCAACGATATTTCGGTGTCCCGCTATGTCTCTCCACCCCTTTCTTCAGTCCAAGCATTTACTGAAGAGATGGGTGAAACGGGGTTAGAGCTACTCTATAACCGCATCGAAAATCCTGGGATCGCCAGACGCATCTTTTTAAGTACCCAGCTGGTGATTCGTCAATCTACCGCAAAACCAAAAGAAGGCTGAGAAGCTGCGGTGTCTTCTCGCATTGATCAATGTCATTGCAAGGAAGCACCGCATCCTTCTCACCCTTTTTTTATTTTAATGGTCGTTTTGATTTCCCCTGTCTGCTCAAGCGCGTATTCGGCTTGAATCAAATACGCTTGTGCCTGTACACCATGGTGATCTTGATAAGTGACTGGCTGTATTTGGATCTTATCACTGGTAAAACCAAGAACACAGCGTGCTTTTTTTGTCATTAGTTGAACGGTCTTATCTTGCACCATTGGTGGTATGTTCGTAATAAAGTTTTCCACCACCAGATTCTTTGGTTGGTGCTCGTCAAAGACAAAATGGTCTTCGATCGTTACTTGTTGCTGCGAGACAACGAAGCGCCGCTGGTATTCAGTGACCGCTGCTTTCGGATAGAACGCACTGAGGTGTAAGTCAAATTGCTGGTCATCGACCTGGAGCACCGTTGCTTCCTCGGCTGTTGGGCGTTGGGTGTGCTGGTTGATGATCGGCAGCGAATGACTGATTGCGGCTGCGGGAAAGTAGTGATAACGCGTGTTCTCGTCAAAATACTCTTTGGTGTATTCCCCTGCACCAAGGTCCGTCAGAAACAACTCCTCTGTCGTTCCTAATACAAAATGACCGACATCGAGATGATTGTGGCTTTCTTGATTGCTCCCCCCTTTGGCAGCAAAAAAGAGATCCTGCTGCACATCTTTTGCCATGAACCACTGCGCTTGTTCAAAATAGTGATGAAACGAGGCATTCGTTTCTCGTGTGATCGCCTCGTTATGCCAATACAAATTTCGATAGCTATGGGCAAACCGGTAGCAAGGATCAAAATCTAACGGACTGACCCCCGATAATTGGGGAACCGCCACGCCTAAATGCTCGTAGCAATAACTGACCAAGCCACTAGGCAGTTCGATCGCCGAATAATCAGAAAAAGGAATGTAATGGCCTGGAGAAATCATCGTGTAGTAAGGAAAAGCAGCAATTTTTCTGGTTTTAGGCTGTTTTAGGTAGGTATCTTCTTGCAATACTTCTGCCAACAATTGCGCATAATACAGAAAATAACCAAACCCATACGCCCAGTATCCGACACCTTCTACACAAGCACCATCTTCGCCAAAGCTGTTGAGATAGCTTTGCATTGCAGTATCCAATCGTTTGATCATCCGCAATTGTCGCTCGCTTTTTTTCGGCAATACATAGAGCGCCGTCATTCCAAGACAGCCACCAATAACTGCGGACCAATTGTTCTCTTTTGTCTCCCACTCCCAGGTTTGCTCCTCGAAGGGTAAAAAAAGCCGTTGATCGATCTCATACAACACTCGTTCTGTGATGACTGGTGAAAGGTCTCCCCCAACCAACATAAACAACTCTGCTAAGGATTGCCCAGTTTCAGCTGCAAAAAGATCGACTGTGTGGCGCGCTTGCGAAGAAAACTGGCCATCGACAATCGGCAGATGCGCTGGCAGACACCATGTATATTCATTGCAGATTTCCCAAATCACTTGCTCCAACAGCACTTTGATTGCTGCCTTACGCTCCATTTCATAAGCAAGTCCTAAAACCACCAACATCCGTCGGCGGGCAAAATAATGGGATTCGAAGGCAACACGATTCCCCGATTCGAGATACTCTTGATAGCCTTGATAAGGCAAATAGGGAATCTCACCAGTCTCAAGATAAGCCTGTGCCGCCTGTAAAATTTCTTCTTTTACATCTGCTGGATTCACGCGTTTTCCTCCTGAATGGAGCGTCCGAAGACTTCGATTTGGGTCAACGCTGGAAATGGTGAGGGATCGTCATTTTGGATCAGCTCATGCAATTTCACCCAAGTGACCGTTCGCGGCTGGAAAGAAAACCGTTGAGGCTGGCTGCTTTTGACCGTCTGCAAGATTTCTTGACTCCCGTCGGAAAACGCCAACGTGACTTGTTGCCAATAGCTATCATGGGGAAAATCCGCCCGTAACGTAAGCGCACATTGGTCGATGCGGACCTCATGACCAAAGTCGATCGTCAAAGCGGCATCTGCTTGTTGATTGATCCCCCATGAGCCATAGGGATAATTGCCATGAGACGTATTGGCAAAAATACCATCAATGGCGTTACAAGCGAAAAACGTCGCATCATCTCTTGTTTCAACATTGGCATGGGCATGCGGATAGGCACCCAAGAATTCTTTTTGATCATGAGGGTTTAAGGCGACGTTGCGGTAAGCCGCTAGTTCTTCTTTTGTTGCTACCCGCACACTCAAATAATGGCTTTTCCCAGCAAAACGGCCTTCTGGCGCGGCTTCTTTGGCATTTTCACTAAGATGTACGGGGTAGATCCACTCGTTGCCTTTGATGTACACCAAAGTAGTCGCCAGCGTTTCATCGAGTGTGACCCACACAAATTGTCCACTGCGTGAGAGCGAGACAACGATTTTATCTCCGTCCTCGTAACAATACGCTTGGGATGCCAACGTGACAAAGTCTTCCGCCGTCGCTTGAAGAAGGGTAGGTTCACTTTCAGGTGTTCGTTTGCCTTTTTTTACTTGATGCTTTTGGTCATAAATCGTTAAGGAAATCTGGGTCATTGCATGTAGCTCCTCTCATATTTTCTCCATTATAGCGATGTCGACAAAAAAATGTAACTGTTTCCAGCGATTTTTTACTATTTTTTTACTTAAAATCGAAAAATGTAACAGTTTCCATTTCTTTATTTTACTAAATAAAGTAAAATAACAAATAAAAGGAGCTGTTTACATGAGAAACTTCCAAGAAGCATTAAGTAAGAACCCTCTTCGAACCAAAACCGATCTAGAAGAGGCCCTTGTTGATCTGGTCACTCCCGTATACGAATGTATGGCACAACAAGGAACTCCCGGGAGGGTCCACCTAGGAAATTCAGGAGCAGTGTACACTCAGGAAAAGAGTGACGTCGAAGGCTTTTTACGGACACTCTGGGGATTGGGCCCATTGTTCAGCCAAGAAGAAGCGTGCCTTCGTTACCCAAAACTTTTTCAACAAGCCAATGCCGGGATCGTTGCAGGCACCACCCCGACCTCTCAGGAGTACTGGGGAAAACTGCATGACTACGACCAATTGTTTGTGGAAATGGGTGCCCTTGCTAGCTATTTGATTTTTACCAAACCCGTCTTTTGGGATCTCCTCACACCAAGAGAGCAAACAAATCTCTTTGATTGGCTCAATCAGATCAATCAGCACACGATCCCTAAAACCAATTGGCTCTTCTTTCGGATTTTAGTTAATACCTTCTTTGAAATGGCAGCATTGCCTTTTGTAGAAACCACCCTTTTGGCTGATCAAGAAGAGATCGAGAGGTATTACTTAGCAGACGGCTGGTATTTTGATGGCTATGAAAACCAAATCGACTATTATATTCCTTTTGGGATGCAATACTACGGACTCCTTTACAGTGTTCTTACTTGTCGTTCCCAATGCCCGTATCAGTTTAACTACCGTCAAAGAGCCGCTACGTTTGCGCAATCCTTTAAGCAGTGGTTCACAAAAACCGGTGCGGCATTGCCTTTTGGTCGTAGTCTAACGTATCGGTTTGCGCAATCAAGTTTCTTTGCTGTCGGTGCTTTCGCCGATATAGAATATGAAGGCTTCACAAAAAATGAAGGAAAATATTTACTGCTACAAAACATGCGTTACTGGTTTCGCCAACCAATCTTTACGCAAGAAGGCTTTTTAAGTATTGGCTATGCCTACCCCAACCTAAATATGGCTGAAGGCTATAACGCACCAGGATCGCCTTATTGGGCTTTCAAAAATTTCTGTGTATTGGCCATCCCAGCGGATGCTGAATTTTGGACGCTTGAGGAGCAGGCGCCAACCTTTGCCACAACGGTGCGCAATCCGCATAGTCGGATGCTTTTGGTGCATAACCAAGAAGGCACAGAATTGCAAGCTTTCACTGCGGGGCAACATTCCCACGAACATGCTCACGGCAATGCCAAATACGAAAAGTTTGTCTATTCGACAACGTTTGGGTTTAGCGTACCGAAAGCAACCGTTTTATTGAAACAAGGTGCCTATGATAATACATTGGCGATCTCAGAGGGGCAGACGGATTTTAAAACAGCTTTTGGTTACGAAGCCTTTGCGATTGAAGATGACTACGTCTATAGTCGCTGGCGCCCCTACGAGCAGGTCGTCATCGAAACCTTTGTGATTCCGATGTATCCTTGGCATCTGCGTTACCATCGGATTCAAACGGATCGAAGGTTGCAACTGGTCAATGGCAGCTTTGCAGCACCAGCTGATGGTGCTGCGCTTTCTAGCAAAGAAGGCATCTTTTATCAAAGCTCGGTTGGCTGTGTCGGTATCAAAAGCTTCCCGACGCATCAAGAAGGTACCCTCTTGATGCCAGAACCCAACACGAATCTACTTTATAGTCGAACAGTCATCCCTCAAATAAGCAAAACCGTTCTCGCCGGACAACAGGAATGGCTCGTTGCGTGTTTAGGCAATGCCTTTTCTGATCAGATTCCACCCTTTGATGTTACTATCACAGCGGACAAAGTAGCAATGAGCCAAGGGGATCAGAGAAAAACCATTCAGCTTAGCTACTAGCAAAAAATTACTGGCAAATGCTAGTAGAAAAGCTACCGAAAACCCCTTTCTGATTTACGGGATTGAAGAATGTCCCCCCAGAAGTTCGATTTCAGTCTAAGGTTTCAGCATCAATACCTTCTGATCCCTCCGTCTCTATTGGCAAAAAGCAAAAAAATACTTGTACCACAAAACGGTGCTTCACGTATTGTGAAGTGCCGTTTTTTGGGTACAAGTGATTCATGTTTTGATCGACGATCAGTGCTTATTTCCCAAAAAGCTTTTGGAGAAACCCTTTTTTCTCAGGGACTTCCTTTGTTTCAGTCACCTGAAGCGGTCCAGTTTCCTTCACGACTTGCTGAAAACCACGATTGTCTTGCAGCAACAGACCGTTTAGTTCCAAAATCCCAGTCAGACTGCCAATCATCCGCCGCACCTCTCCCGCACTTTTACCGAAAAAGCGCTGGTCGTCATTTGCTTCGGCTTCTTCCAAAATAACCAGCAGCTGTTGGATGCTTTGATTTTGTTCACCTAAGACGTACGACAACTGGTCAACTTCCGCTGCTGTAGTTGCCGCTGACGGTACTAAATCCGTTACGAGCTTTAAGCTATCTAAATAATCCTTTAAGTCAAAAATGAACGTTTGTGCCGCTTCATTGTTCATTAATTGGCTTTGACTCAATTTTATTTGTAGCGCTTCCAATTCGTTTGAACGTTTAGAAAGTTCGCTTACGATCGTTTCTGTATCCATATGCCACCTCCTAATGACATTGTCCCGTTTTCTCTTTCATCCGTCAAGAATTCGTCGGACTTTTTTCTGCGTTTTTACCGATAAGACCTGCCTATTGCTCCTGTTGGTACTTTGTCGGTGCACAGCCATAGCGCTTCGCAAAGAGCCGATTAAAATGGTTGATGTTTTGGAACCCAGATTGAAACGCCGCCTCTCGAATCGTCAGTGTTTCGTTGCTGCGTAAATAAAAAAACTTTTGAAACCGAGCTTGCAATAAATCTTCTTTGGGCGTGGTATGAAAAAATTGTTGATAGAGCTTATAGAATTGGCTTTTACCGATGGAAAGCTCTCGGCTAAACTGGTAAAAATCCCATTGCTGTTCACAATTGACTAACATTTTCAACCGCATCGCTTGAAACAGTTGATAGTGTTCGTTTTGTGGTTGCGGGATGCTTTCTTCAAAATTGCGTTCAAGTAAGACCAATAGATTTGTCATATACGCCGCGATCAATTCTTCCGTGTGCCGTTGTGGCAACAAGGATTCATGATTGATCTTTTGGATTAATTTGTTGATTTGTTGAATATTTTTCGGCTGGAACAGTTGGTTACAAGGGATCGCATAGGTTTCTTCGATCACCTGATCCGTTTGAAACTCAACAAAGCTATTAAAAAAATCTTCTTTGCCACGATAATCTTGATAGACGGTTGGAGGAAAAAGAATGCAGCTACCTTTTTCACTAGTTTCTTGATGACCATCTTCAAAAGTGAAAACCATTGGAGACAACGTCAACACGAAAAGATAATGCTTTAAGCCAGAGGGGCGATAAATATGATCGGAAACAGCATTGTGCATTTGAAATCCTGAATAGGTTACGTTCAACTTCTCACTCCTTCCTACTTGCCTTTAGTATAAAGAAAACGGACAAAACGTCAATAGAATAAGACAGAATGTAGTGTTTATTTTCATGGACTATCGCTACAATGAAAGAAAAGAAAGGGGTTGCAAAATTGAAGAAAACTACGATGTATTTAGACAAACACTTTATTTTGGCACCAGTCGACGAACGGATCTACGGCTCTTTTGTGGAGCACTTAGGGCGCTGTGTGTACGAAGGGATTTATCAACCAGAAAGTCCTTTTGCCGATGAGCAAGGCTTTCGTCAAGATGTCGCTGCCTTAATCAAGCAGTTGAATGTGCCGATCGTCCGTTACCCAGGAGGCAATTTCGTCTCTGGGTATAAATGGGAAGATAGCGTCGGCCCTAAAGAGCAACGGCCAGCAAAAATCGATTTGGCCTGGCGGGTAATCGAAAGCAATCAGTTCGGCTTAAACGAATTTATGGATTGGACCAAGCAAGTCAATACGGCACCGATGATGGCGATCAATCTTGGGACACGAGGAATCGAAGCAGCAAAAAACTTGATCGAATACACCAATTTAAAAGGCGGCAGCTATTATAGTGACCTCCGTCGTGCCCATGGGGTGGCCGATCCTCATGACATCAAACTTTGGTGTCTAGGCAATGAAATGGACGGTCCTTGGCAAGAAGGACATAAGACAGCCGATGAATATGGCCGTCTCGCAGAAGAAGCTGGCAAAGCGATGCGTCTGGTGGACCCAACGATCGAAACCATCGCTTGTGGTAGTTCTTCTCTCACGATGCCGACCTTTGGCATGTGGGAAGATACAGTATTAAGTCATTGTTACGATCAAGTCGACTACATTTCCATGCATCAATATTATGGCAACCGTAATGGCGATAGCCAAGATTATCTAGCAAGCAATGTCGCAATGGATCAGTTCATCAGTCAAGTCGCAGCAATCTGTGATGCAGTGAAAGCCAAACGCCGAAGCAAGAAGACGATCAATATTTCCTTCGACGAATGGAACGTCTGGTATCACTCAAATGAACAGGATCAAAAAATTGAACCTTGGAGTCAACACCCACCACAATTAGAAGACGTCTATCACTTTGAAGATGCGTTACTCGTCGCAAGCATGATGATCACGATGCTTCATCACGCAGATCGCGTCAAAATCGCCTGCATGGCACAGCTGGTCAACGTGATCGCACCGATCATGACTTCCGATACTGCCGCTTGGAAACAAACGATTTTTTATCCCTATGAAATGATCAGCAACTATGGTCGCGGTCACGTGTTGCATAGCATCCTTCGAGGAGCTGATTTCGATAGCAGCCACGGAAAAGCTTCTTATGTGGATGCCATTGCGATCGAAAACGAAGATGACTATTTGACCTTTTTCTTAGTAAATAAGGATTTGCAGGATGCCAACGAATTCACTTGCGACTTGCGTCAATATGATTCATTGCAAATCGCTACCCATCAAGTCTTGCACCACCCAGACTTGCATGCCGTCAATACCGAAGCAACCCCGAACAACGTTGTGCCCGTCAATGGAAAAACAGCGGAATTGAATGACGGCATTTTGCGTGTCGTCTTAGAAAAACAAAGCTTCCAGATGCTACGCTTGAAGAAAAACGTCAGCAAGTAACGAGTATATCTGTTTAAGCAAAAAAAGCAGCAGCCTTGGTGACATCCTGAAAAAACGAGACTTTTACGGAGTGGAGAAATCCACTCCTTTTTTATGATCCCCCCTGTTCAATTGCTATTTTTCGCATTCTTAACTGATCTGGGCAAAAAGGCGGCAACTGTCGGCTTACTTTTCCAAAAAAAGAGACGACAAAAGAACACCCTGCGGCAGCTAAGATACCGCAGGGTGTTCTTGATTCATTGTTTAGCCGTTATAGGCATCAACGATGATTTGTTTCAATTCAGAGATTAGTGGTTCTTTTGGATTTGCTGTTGTACATTGGTCTTCATAAGCCAATTCAGCCATGCGATCAACTGTTGTATCTAGTGTTTGTTGAGTGACGCCTTGCGCTTTCAAGCTCATGTCGATACCAACAGATTGTCCTAATTCGTAAACAGCTGTTGCCAATGCTTCAACCAATTCAGCCGTTGTTTTGCCTTTAAGGCCTAAGAATTTCGCAATGTCTGCGTAATCTGTATCGGCACGGAAGAAGTCATATTTAGGGAACATTGCATGTTTTTGTGGGTCTTTGGCATTGTAACGGATGATGTGCGGTAAAAGAATCGCATTTGTACGTCCGTGAGGAATACCATATTCACCACCGATTTTGTGGGCTACTGAGTGACAAATACCTAGGAATGCATTGGCGAAGGCCATACCTGCCATTGTTGAGGCATTATGCATTTTTTCGCGAGATTCCATATCAGGTGTTTTCACTGATTTTTCTAAGTAGTCAAAGACTAACTTGATTGCTTGTAAGCTCAATCCACGAGTGTAATCAGATGCCATTACTGACACATAAGATTCGATCGCATGAGTCAAAACGTCCATTCCAGTGTCTGCTGTAACAGAAGCAGGTACTGACATTACGAATTGAGGGTCAACGATTGCAACATCTGGTGTCAATGCGTAATCAGCTAATGGGTACTTCACGTGTGTTTCACTGTCAGTGATAACCGCAAATGGGGTTACTTCAGAACCAGTCCCAGACGTTGTTGGGATACAAACGAATTGCGTTTTTTCTGGTTTGTCGATCTTGTATGTCCGTTTACGGATATCTAAGAATTTTTGTTTCGCGCCGAAGAATGAAGTATCTGGGTGCTCATAGAACATCCACATGCCTTTGGCAGCATCCATTGCTGATCCACCACCAAGGGCGATCACTGTATCTGGTTTGAAATCAACCATCATTTTTGTTCCAGCGTAAACGGTGTTTGTTGATGGGTTTGGTTCTACGTCAGAGAAGACTTCGATTTTCACGTCATTTTTACGACGAGCAAGTACTTCACGAACCGTATCGCAATAGCCGAATTGAACCATACCAGGGTCACAAACGATCATGACACGTTCAACGTTTTCCATTTTCTCCAAGTACATTAGAGAGTTCTTTTCAAAGAAGATTTTTGGTGGCAATTTAAACCATTGCATATTATTTCTCCGTTTCGCTACAGTTTTCACGTTGATCAAGTTCACAGCAGAAACATTTCGTGATACAGAATTTTTCCCGTATGAACCACAACCAAGTGTCAATGATGGAATCATTTCGTTGTAGATATTTCCGATACCACCTTCTGCAGATGGTGTGTTAACTAAGATACGGCAAGCTTTCATGCGTAGGCCGAATGCTAATTGCAAGTCTTCGTTTTCAGTGTGGATCACCGCTGTATGGCCTAATCCGCCTAAATCAAGCATTGCTTCACATTTTTCGAACGCGTCTTCTGTGTTGTTTGCTTTGATCATTGCTAAAACTGGAGAAAGTTTTTCTCTTGATAGTGGGTAATCAGCACCGACACCGTCAAGTTCAGCGATCAATAATTTTGTTCCTTCTGGTACGTTGATGCCTGCTAATTTCGCAATTTCCATTGCTGAATGTCCAACGATTGCTGGATTTACGGCATATTTTCCTTCGTTCATCACGGCATCTTCAAGTTTTTGTAATTCTTTTGCTTTTACAACATAGACTTGATGTGCTTCAAATTCTGCTTTCACAGAGGCATAGACTTCTTTATCAACGATCACTGCTTGTTCAGAGGCACAGATCATTCCGTTATCAAAAGTTTTTGATACGATCAAGTCATTGACTGCTCGTTTCACTTTCGCTGTTTTTTCGATATATGCAGGTACGTTCCCTGGTCCAACACCTAATGCAGGTTTACCAGTTGAGTATGCTGCTTTGACCATGCCAGCGCCACCAGTTGCTAATACGATCGCAATTCCTGGGTGGTTCATCAATAAGCCAGTCGCTTCGATTGATGGATGTTCGATCCATTGCACACAGTTTTCAGGTGCCCCAGCAGCGATGGCTGCATCACGAACGATACGTGCAGCTTCTGCTGAACATTTTTGTGCAGATGGGTGGAAAGCAAAAACGATCGGGTTACGTGTTTTCAAAGCGATCATTGCTTTAAAGATCGTTGTAGATGTTGGGTTAGTTGTTGGTGTTACCCCACAAACGACACCAACTGGTTCAGCGACTTCGATCAAGCCTTTTTGTTTGTCTTCATTGATCACGCCGACTGTTTTGTCATGTTTGATACTGTTCCAAATATATTCTGAAGCGTACATGTTTTTGATCGCTTTATCTTCATAGATACCACGGCCAGTTTCTTCTACTGCCATTTTAGCTAAAGGCATATGTTTGTCTAATGCTGCCATTGCCATTTCATGAACAATGTGGTCCACTTTTTCTTGATCAAAGCTTTCCATTTCTTTTAACGCCACATTTGCCTTCGTTGCTAAATCGTCAATCATTGCTTGTACGTCGATTGTCACTTCTTTTTCCAATGTCTTAGCCATTGTATGTCCTCCTAGTTTTTAAACATGTTTTGTTTGTTAACTACTTCACATACAGATCATACAACATCTTTTTTCGTTTGTAAATAGTTTTTGTGATTTTTTTCACAGTTTTATTAAACTCCCATTTAATTAAGCGTTTTCATCGTTTTGCACCGCAATATTCCTTAAAAAAACTGTCCTAGGCAGTAAGAAAAATGAATGTGTTATATTGAACAATATCTAAATTATTTATAAAGATTCGTGAACATGTGGCTTACTTAAAACGGACCATTCCGTAATCCGCTGCCCTTTCTCAATGAATTGCTTTTTACGTCCATACTCACAAGCTTTCAACACTAGCGGTGAGGCATTGGCGGCGTGAAATTGTTCCAGCGGCAAAAAGACACAGCCTAACGAATCTTGTCCATCAAACTGCGGGGCATGTGAAATTGGTGCTCCTGCTGTTTCTTCGATTTGATAAAAAACACAGATATGATTGTTCATTGTTGTCTCTTTGTATCGCCAAGGATAGAGAAAATTAATTGTTCCTAATTGATGATAGCTAGTGACGGTCATGCCGGTTTCTTCTTTAAATTCTCGGCACAGCGTGTCTTCCAGCAATTCACCTGCCTCCATGCTGCCGCCTGGTAAATCATAACGGTTTTGATAAGGTCCCGCCTTCTTTTTGATAACGGCCAAGCAGTTGCCTTGAAACAAAATTCCATATACTCCAAATGCGGTATGGTACATCTTCTCAACTCCTTTTATTGATCATATATCTTCCAGAAGCAAGAAGCAACAGATTGCCAAGTTTGGCTTAATCCGCTGCTTTTGCATTCCTAGTCGATGAACCAAAAAGACTGCTGACGAATCCTCTATCGCCAGCAGTCTTCTATTAATTGCCTAATCGCCTGAAGGAAAAACCCCCGCTGATTCTTTAAATTCACGAATATCGGAAGCTGAAAGTACATTCAAGAAGGCGCATAGCAAGTGAATGGTTTGACGATAATCTTCTTTATGAATCACCAAGCGGGAAGAATGCATATAGCGGGTGGGGATCGACAGGGTCATTGCTGGGATGCCTTTCATTGCTTTATGGATATTGCAGGCATCGGTGCCGCCAACAGTCATAAAATCGTGTCGGAAAGATAGCTGCTGCTCAAAAGCGAGTTCTTCCATTTTTGCCACAAGACCGGGATTGCCGATCGTCAATGAATCAAGTACGGAAAGCACGGTCCCTCCGCCTAATGTCAATCCGCCCTGATCAAACAAGGTATCTTCAGCTGTCGTCACATCCAATGCGATCGCTAAATCCGGTTTGATTTGGTGTGCGGCCGTGCGTGCACCGCGAATACCGACTTCTTCTTGAGTTGTAGCAGCAAAATAAACATCCACTGCCAATTCTGAAGAAGCTAAGTTTTTCATTACTTCGATACAAGCTGCTACGCAAACGCGATCATCCCAAGCTTTCCCCAGCAAAAAATCAGGATCATTCATTTCACGAAACATCGTATGCGGCGTGACCATATCCCCAATGGCGATCCCCAGATCTTTTACAGCTTCTGCCGAGGCCACACCGAGGTCTAAGTAAAAACGATTTGCCGGAATGACTTTGTTTTTCTCGTCTGTCGGCATACCATGAGGCGCACGGCTTCCGATGACGCCCACAAATTTCTCTCCAGATACTGTGGTGACACGCATTTCCTGTGCCGGCATGACGTGTCCCCACCATCCGCCTACCGGCAGAAGTTTTAGATAGCCCGCATCTGTGATTTCTTTTACCATAAAACCTACCTCATCCATGTGAGCAGAAAGCATGACTTTCGGTGCATTTTTCTGTGTGCTTTTTTTGACGAGGATCAGCGAACCTAAGGCATCATAGAACAAGTCATCAACATATGGCTGTGTATATGCTTTGACGATACGAGACACTTCTTTTTCCCGCCCGCCTATACCATCAGCTTCACTTAGGGCTTTCAGAAGCTGAATATCTATTGTTTGATTTGTCATTAAAATCGTCTCCTAGCGGTTTTCTTCTTTGAAAGAACGGATTGCTTCTTCGTCAAGCTCAGTCAAAAAACGCGCCAATGCTTGCAGTGCTGTTTCATAGTCGCGGCGGGCAACGACTTGAGAAGCAGTGTTCTTGTTTCGCACAGACAAACTCGCTAACAAAATAGGACATCCGGTACGCAATTTGTTGAACCAAGCCCCATCTGATGCTTCAAAGGAAAAATAACTCTGACAGGGTAGATTCGCAGTTTGACAAACTGCTTTCAACCGCTCCAGCGGCAAGCGATTTGGCAGAACGGTCGGATTGTAATACGTCAGCAGAAGACCTTTACCCAAAAAACCTTGCTGATCTTCTTGTTCGTTTTGGTAATCCATTGCCTGGGCAGTATCAAGAACGATCGTAAAATCCGGTGCTGTTACATTGGCTGCTGTCTGAGCTCCTCTGGTACCGACTTGTTCCTGCACCGTACAGCCGATCATCAGATCGTAGGGCAATTTGACACTAGCAGCTGCCATTGCTTTGACTAAATCAATGGTTTGACTAACATTGATGCGCCCGTTCCAATTGGACGCAATCCATGCTTGTCCATTGCTGGTTTCTTTCATTTTCGGCGCAAAGGTCACCATGTCGCCTAAAGTGATTTCCTCCGCTAAAACCGCATCTTTTGATGAAAAACCAAAATCCAACAGTACTTCATCTTTTTGACTTTTGCCATGATTGTCTTTATCGATGCCTAAAACCACCCCAAAATACTTTTCACCGCTACGGGTGATTAGCCGAACTTCTTGCCCCAGCAAGCTGTTGGCTTCGATTTTTCCCATGATGAGTCCGCGGATCAGTCCATTTGCTTCGATTTTTTTCACGAAAAAGCCTGCTTCATCCATATGAGCGCTCACCAGCACTTTAGGAGCCGCCGGTCTTTCTGATCGAATGACGGCATAAATAGATCCTAGATTATCGTAGATGATTTCATCGCAATAAGGCGCATACTTTTTTGCCAGTAATGCGGCTATCGGCTTTTCTCGTCCGGAAACACCAGGTGTATAAACGACTTCTTCTAACTGACGCATTAATTCTTCCATATTCTCGCCCTTTCTAATAGCAGTGCTGTTCAGCGAAGGCAGTGATCTCTTGGTGTGCTGCTTTCATTTGGCAAAGCGTCAGCATATCGTTCATTGCCTCGGTCAATCCAGTACCGCCTTTTTTCGGCATCTTCACGATAGTGACTTGGTCTTTATATGTTTCAATTGCCTGCTGGCACTCTGGCGACATGGCGGCAACTGCTGGGATCTGTACTTTTTCTTCAATGATCTGCGCTGTTTGGGCAGCCATCTCGCCATACTTTTCATAGTTGAAACAAGGTCCGCATAAGACCGCATCTGCTCCGAGTTTTTGAGCCATAGCAGCAATTTTTAGTGACGATTCTTTCGGATTTTGTAAATAATAGTCATCTCCGCAATAAATAGTGGCGAGAACATCGATTTCCTTTTGTTTCAGCAATTTCTCAAACATTTTGACTGATCCGATCGCCGTTTTTTGTCCGCCAAGCGGCTGATCACCATGCTCCTTGCCGCCTAATCCTGCTTGAATCTGATCTAATAGAAAAATAATTTTCATGGTTGCATCCTTTCTAAAGCAAATGATCGATGGAAAGATCATCAAAAGATAATTCCAAAGCGTCATTTTTGGCTTTTTCTGCTTCACGTTCTTCCTTCAGATATTGTTTGTCCAGCGTCATAATAAACGGATAATAGATCAAGCATCCAATGGCTAACAAAACAAACTGCCAGATTGACGCTACCAGACTACCGGTACTCAAGTAGCCGGAAAAACCGATCGGAGTTGTCCATGGTAAAGATACCCCTGTTGTATAAGGAATCAATCCAAGATTCGTTACGAGAGTCGACAGCAAAAGATTGATCATCGGCACGGCAATAAAGGGAATAATGATAATTGGGTTCAATACGACCGGCAAGCCGAAAATGATTGGTTCATTGATCCCGAAAATCCCCGGCACTAGTGAAAGTTTCCCTAATTCTTTGATTCGTTTTGATTTACAAAACAGCACCATGATGATGACTAGTGACAACGTCGAACCGCCGCCGCCAAAATTAGTAAAGAAGTTTGAAAATGGATCGGTAAAGATATTCGGTAACGCTTGTCCCGCTTGAAATGCATCTAGATTTTCCATCGTTAAAATACGCAAAATCGGTGAAAAGACGGAATTGGCGACTGCTGGACCATTGATGCCGAAGAACCAGAAAATCGTACATGCCAGACTGTAAATCAATTGGGCAGTCAAGGTATTGCCCGCTCCCTTGAGAGGCATTTGCAAGACATTAAAAATAAAGTCATGTACGGTACCATACGCGGTCAATCCAAATAAAATGTTGATAATAAAGAATAAAAGCATAACGAGGGCACTCGGGATCAATGCGGCAAATGATTTTGTAACAGCAGGCGGAACCCCATCTGGCATTTTGATCGTCCACCCTTTTTTCGTTGTATAGGCATAGATTTCAACAGAAAGGATCGCTGTCAGCAAGCCGACAAAAATACCGTTTGTTCCTAAATGATTGAAAGAAAGCCCGCTTATTGGGTCCGCAACGCCTTCAACTACCAATTTATTCGGCGTTAAGATCAAAAAGGCGATGACGGCAACGGCTGCTGCTTGGATTGGGTCGGTCTTCTTTTCTCTTCCGTAGGCATAGGCTGTTCCTAAGCAGGAGAAAAAACCGACCGTATTAAAGACAGAACCGGAAACTCTAGTCACCCATGATTCCCACCCGCTGCCAAAAAGACCTGCCCAAAATTCTGACCATCCTGGTATCGGGAAATTGGCAAACAGCAAGAAGATCGAGCCAACGATTACCAGCGGCGTTGTGATTAAAAAACCATCGCGTACAGCGATCAAGACTTTATTTTGTCCGAGTTTGACTGCCAGAGGCATCAAAATATTTTCAATTTTATTGAACATTCCATTCTTCCTCTCATCTTGTGTCTTTCATGGTAAAGCTGGTTGATTCCTTGATCAAACTGGTGCTTTGATCCGTTCTTCATACGCCTCCAACCATTCTTTCGTGATGGGTTCGATCACGGTTGTCTGCTCAGGTCCTGGTGTTGCCATAAAAATAGCAGGCTCTTGATTGGTGGTTGCGACACTAAAGGTAAATTCTACATTGGTTGCCACCCCCCAGCGACCCTGTTTATCTAAGGCGATCAGCGAGAAGGCGCCGGCTTTGCCGTAGCGCTTCTTCAATCGCGCTTCAAAGTCGTAAACGGCTTGATCACATGCTTCTTGCGGTGCTAGCCCTTCTCCCATCAAACGAACGATTTCGTAGGAAAGGCAGCCTTTCATCAAGTCTTCCCCTAACCCTGTGGCAGCGGCACCGCCGATTTCACTATCCACATAAAAACCAGATCCAGACAAAGGTGAATCGCCAACACGACCGCTTTTTTTCATAAATAAACCAGAACTAGAGGTTCCTGCTGCCATGCTTTGGTGTTCATCCAGCGCAACTACTCCCACTGTATCGTGGCCGTCATAGGGATCGAGGTTGTTGGCAGCGATCTCTGCTTTGCGCTTTTCCCAAATGGTTTTGGCTCGCGGTGTCAGCATCTCTTTGGGCTGGAATCCTTCGGCAAGCGCATAAGCGACCGCTCCTTGGCCGATCCGAAAACTATTGAATTTCTCCTCACTTAGGCTGCGTGCCACGGAAATAGGATTTTCCACATCGACGATCCCAGCGACGGCACCAATTTTGAAGGTATCACCATCCATGAAGGCAGCGTCCATTTCCAACACGCCTTCTTCGTTAGGCAGTCCGCCATACCCCACCGATTTATAAAATGGATAATCTTCCACTGCTTTAATAGCTGTTTCTACTGCATCTTGGCAGGAGCCTTGTTGCTCTAATATTGCTTTAGCAGCGAGCACGCCATCGTGTGCCATCCGCCATGTAGCAATCATTCCCCACATAAATATCCCTCCATCTTTCATAGCGCTTTCAAGTATATTCTATACGGTATATACTACTATGTCTATACTAAAAAAAGAGTTTCTCAAAAAAATTGGAAAAACTCTTCTTCGTTCGTGTCTTCGCTTATTTTGACAGTGCTTGTAAGCTGCGCAAATAAATTTCAAGATTCGTCCGTAGATCGGCAACCGCCATGTACTCATCTTGGTTATGAGCGATCCCTTTTTGCCCTGGAAAAGACGGACCAAAAGCAAGGATGTTTGGCATCTTGCGGGCATAGGTTGCTCCTGTAGTCGTCATGGGGGTTGGATCATTGCCCGTTACTTGGTGATAGATTGTCGATAGCTTTTGGATTTCGGGGGCATCTTTTGATCGGCAGAACCCTGGAATGCTGCGAAGGATCGTAAGGCTTGCCCCTTTTGGCAATGCCTTTTGCACCCCAGCGAGCACTTGTTCCTCCGTTACCGATACAGGATAGCGAAAGGCCACTTCTAACGCTAGTCCACTGGCGGATTTTTGGAGAACCACAGGGGTCAAGATCAATTTTCCTGAGTCGGCATCTTCTAGTACCAAATCAAGGCCTTCGCCATAGTGCTGCTGGTGAAAACTTTGGGTGATCCACTGCAAAGCTGCTTGCAATGACGGTGTCGCAGCCAGTTGCGGTGCCGCTTGCTGCGCAAGTTTTGTAATGGCATTGTCCCCTAGCTCAGGGGCATTGCTAGGGGAGCGTTTGCCTAGTGCTTCAAAGGACTGGCTGCCTACGGTTACCGATAGGTGGTCTGGCACATGATCGCGGAATTGATCGCCAGAAAACGCAGCTAACAGCTGCTGTTCTTGGGTGGGCAATGGAAAATCAAGTTGCACATTGACGACACCTCGTTCGCCGTAAACCACTGGATACTTGCAGTCTGGCGTAAAACCAAAACGCGGTGGTTGCTCAACCGCTAGATAATGCGGGATATCCGACATGCCGCTTTCTTCATCTGTACCGAAAATGATCCGCAACGGTAATTGCGGTTGATGACCAAGGTCTTTCAATAATTTCATGGCAAACAAACAGCTGATGATCGGGCCTTTGTTATCTAAGATCCCTCGGCCATAAAAGTTGCCGTCTTTTTCAGTTAGTGCAAACGGTGGGTAGCTCCAGCCAGAACCTGCCGAGACGACATCCAAGTGTCCTAACACACCGATATAGTCGGTATCCGTTGGTCCCCAATGGGCATAGCCGATCGCATCATCGATGACCGTTGTTTGAAACCCGTATGCTGCGCTTTTTTCCATGACGTATGCTAACACTTCTCGTGGTCCTGTGCCATAAGGCGCATGAGGCGCCGGCTCACCTTTGACGCTTGCGATCTGCATCACCTCGCTCAAAAGCGTGAGAAATTCTGACCAATTGGCTTCAATACTTGCTGTGAGTGGATCCATTGTCTTCACCTCTAAAGGATTGATTTTATTTTTGACGCACTAATGTATTTTTGAAGGTATATTTGTCTGCTCGGTAATAGGATATATCATATAAGATCGGTTTGGCTGATGCGGAATAGGTCATCGAATGGACCAAAAGCATCGGTTCCTCTTGAGGCACCTGTAAAAGTTTCGCAATATCGGCAGGACTTTTCACAGCTTCCACCTCTTGATGGGAATAACCAATCTCAATGTTGGCTTCAATGACTTGATACAAAGACGACTCTAATTGAGCTTTCGTGAGTTCTGCGGTGTCTTCTTGCAGATAGCGTTTCAGTACGTAAAGATTTTCCACCGTCATCGGCTCATCATCAAAGTAACGCAAGCGCACCAAATAAACGATCGGTTCCTTGGCGTAATCGCCAAACAGCTGACCAATCTCTATCGGGAGCTCTTTGACGGTTTCGATATGCAAAACTTCCGTACGGGTCTTTTTCCCTTGGATTTTGGCGGTCTCGGTAAAACTTTGGAGCCCGCCAGAGCCGCTTTGGATCTTGGGCTGTTTCATGACATAGGTTCCTTTGCCTTTTTCTTTCACTAACAAATTCTGGCCAATTAATAGATCGATGGCTTTGCGCACCGTTAAACGGCTGCACTGAAATTCCTCTGCTAAATCATAATCGGAAGGAAGCTTTTGGCTCGTCACGTACGTACCTTCATGAACCCGTTGCGCAATCTGCTGGGCAACTTCTTGAAATACTGCTTGTTTTTTCAACGTCTCTCCTACTTTCTTTCACTTTGCTACCATTCATAAAACGATCGATTGGCACTGACGCCAGAAGAAACACTGACAAACGCTTGTTCATCGATTCCTTGGATCATGCCTTCGACGGTCTTGAGTTCTCTATGGGAAATGACCAGTAATAATAGTTTTTTCTGTTGATGATCAAATCCACCTTCGACATCGTTGATGACCGTGATGCCTCGCTGCAAGGCACATTGCAACGTCGTAATGACGGGTTCTGCTTTTTCTGTAACGACCAGCAGCTGTACACGCCGCTGCTTCAGGTTGACGTAGTCGACCATCCGCCCACTGATGAAGAAGGAAATGGCACTATAAAAAGCATAAGGCCAACCAAAGATCAGCCCAGCTGCTAGCTGCAAACTGACATTGAAGCCGATAAAGAAACTGCCGATACTTCTACCAGTGGCTTTTTTCACTAAAATCCCTAAAATGTCAAGCCCACCCGTTGAAAAATCGTCGTTCAATGTCAAGCCCACCGACACCCCGTGCAGCAATCCGCCAAACACGGCACAGATCACCGGATCGGTCGTTAAAGCAATGACCGGAACCACCTTCATCATAACAGAAGACAGGACGACGGTACAAACCGTCATGATGGTAAATTCTCGATCGATTTTGACCCAAGCAACCGCTAACAATGGCGCATTAAAAAAAAGCACCAAAAGCGGGATCGAAAGCTGCAGATTCAACTGCTCATCTAAAAGCTGCGACAGCAATTGCGACAAACCAGTGATCCCACTCGCATAAATATTTCCCGGCAGCCAAAAGAGATTTAGGGCAATCGACGACAGCAATGCATAGATCAAAGCAACAAGCATTCGTTTTCTATAACGTGCCATGTTTTTCCTCCTCCACTTCGCTTTTAGTATATATCATTAAGTATATACTGTCACGCAGAAAAAGCAGGCGAAATGAGGGGGAAAACAGGAATAAAGCAATGTAAAAACACGCCAAAATCAAGGAGTGAAACGTTGGTATCAAAGGTTTTTTAAGATTTTTTTAAAGCGAGTAAATCACTTGAAATTCGCTAAAAAATGAATAAAATAAAAAGTGTAAAAACAAAAGAATAAAGAAAGGATGATTCTTATGACACATGAGATTGTGCCACGCCGCTCAGATTCATACAGTATGACACCTTTTGATTTCTTTGAAGATTTTGGCCGCAGTTTTTTTGATGGGTTTCCATCGAACCTGATCAAAACCGATATTCACGAGAATGACAAGGAATTTCTCGTTGAAGCAGAACTGCCTGGCATCCCTAAAGAAAATATTCAAGTAACCTATGAAAATGGGGTTTTAACGATTACGGGACAACACCAGACGGATCATGCGACCGAAGATGAAAAAGGACGTCTGGTTCGCAGCGAGCGCAGCTTGACAAGCGTTCGGCGGCAATACCTGTTAGAAAACGTCAAAGAGGATGAAATCAAAGCCTCTTACGCTGAAGGAATTTTGAAATTGACGTTGCCAAAAGACCAAGGCAAACAAGCGTCAAAGAAACTGATTCCGATCGAGTAACGAAGGCAATCAAAGCACCGCAGCAAAACGAGCGATCTCTGTTTTGCTGCGGTGCTTGTTTTACTTTAGAAACTGTCCGACTACTAAAAAAATGCACCATCGCTTCTGAGAAAGCGACGGTGCGTTTGTGCTTATTCTTTGGTTTCGTCTTGGATGCTCGTTGCGTCTTCGACATCAGCTGGTTCGATTTGTGTCTCAACGGATGCAACAGTTCCGGGTTTCACTGTGCGGATCGCTGAACGATCAAACTCTAAGAAAATTCCTTCACAGTCGATGATCACGGTACTTTTTTCTGTGTTGACTTCAGAAAGAACGCCGTGGAGTCCGCCGATGGTTACGACTTCATCGCCAGCTTTCATATTTTCTAAAAGATTTTTACGCTCTTGCTGTTGTTTCTTTTGTGAACGACTCATAAAGAACCACATTGCCACTAAAGCAACCAGCATAAAGAGCATTGGTAAAGATTGTGCCATTTTTTTCACCTCGATTTATTTTCTTTCCTATAAGATACTTTATCAGAATTCCTCTATTATTCCCACCATTTTAGTAGAGAATGTTAGAAATTCCTCGCATTTTCCTTGTTGAACCCATACTCTTCAATAAAATGCTCACGGAACTCCAACAAGTTGTCATCCATGATGGCTTGACGGACATTTTTCATCAGATTCAATAAGAAGTAGACATTGTGGTAAGACGTCAAACGCATACCAAAGGTTTCATCACATTTGATCAAGTGGCGGATGTACGCACGAGAATAGTTTTTACATGTATAGCAATCACACTTCTCGTCAATTGGTCGAAAGTCACGGGCATATTGCGCATTTTTCACGACTAAACGACCTTTTGAAGTCATACAGGTACCGTTTCTTGCGATCCGTGTTGGTAAAACGCAGTCGAACATATCGACACCGCGAATCACGCCATCGATCAAGGAGTCAGCTGCCCCAACGCCCATCAGGTAACGTGGTTTGTTTTCTGGAATCCAAGGAGTCGTAAATTCCAACACGCGATTCATTTCCGCTTTTGGTTCGCCAACTGACAGGCCGCCGATGGAATACCCTGGGAAGTCCATACTGATCAAGTCTTGGGCACTTTGCTTGCGCAAGTCTTCAAAGCCTGCACCTTGAATGATCCCAAACAAGCCTTGCCGATCTGGATTGGCATGGGCTTTCAAGCCACGCTCCGCCCAGCGAGACGTCCGTTCCACCGATTTTTTGACGTAGTCATAGCTTTCATCAAATGGCGGACACTCATCAAAACTCATCATGATATCTGACCCTAATTTGTTTTGGATATCAATCGCTTTTTCAGGAGATAAAAACATTTTCGACCCATTCAAATGGTTTTTGAAATGGACACCTTCTTCGACGATGTTGCGCATTTCGGCTAATGAAAAGACTTGGAAACCACCTGAATCTGTTAAGATTGGTTGATCCCAATTCATAAATTTATGTAAGCCGCCTGCTTCTGCAACAATGTCTTCTCCTGGACGTAACCACAAGTGATAGGTATTGCTTAAAATGACGCCTGCACCCATTTCTTTCAACTCTTCAGGGGCAAGGGTTTTGACCGTTGCTAATGTGCCGACTGGCATGAACATTGGCGTTGGAAAGGTTCCGTGAGGCGTGATCAGTTCGCCTAAACGGGCACCGGTATGCTTTTCTTTCTTTATCAGACGATAACGAATGGCTGGTTCCGTCATTCATTTCCCTACTTTCTCTCTATACTCGATTAACTGTGCAACGCTATCTATGATAAGGGTTGCCCTTACATTTTGCAAGGAAGTTTAAAGAAACTAAGAGTATTTTCTCCTAGTCATGCGAAACATCTATTACTTTTTTTTGAAGATTTAGCGAAAGTTTGCTATCATGTTATTTATATTGAAGGGAGGTTTTTTGAAATGAAATCAAATAGAGAACTAAAAGCAGAAGCAAAAGCAATGCTGCGAGGACGCTGGAAAGACAGTGTTTTGATGTGTATTGTACCGACTTTGATCTCGATCGCTATCGCATTCGTCATTATCGTCCTTACTGTTATTCCATTATATCAAAGCGGTATGTTCAATGATCTTGGTTCTACCGATGCAGTCAATTCCGCTAGCGGCAGTGGTGGCAGTGGCGGCGGCGGTTTGATCAGCGGTCTATTTTCTGCCTTATTCGGTGCTGGGATCTCTTGGACTTTCCTTGATCTTTTACGCGGTAAAAAACAGTCGATCCAACCCTTTTCTGATGTCTTTCGTGGCTTCAGTGGTGCTTTCGTGTTAGGGATCATCGTCATTTATATTCTGTCGACTATTTTCACGACGTTGTGGACGTTCCTGTTTATCATTCCTGGGATCATTAAAGCTTATTCTTATTCTCAAGCATATTTTGTCTTTTATGATACCTATGAAGAAACGGGCATGCGACCAGATTTTCTCAGCTGCATCACAGGTAGTCGTCATTTAATGAGAGGCTACAAAGGTCAACTGTTCATCCTTGATCTGAGCTTCATTGGCTGGCACATTTTGGCCATCATGACTGCAGGAATCGGCTACTTATGGCTGACACCTTACATCAGTGCAACCAAAGCAGCGTTTTATGACAATCTGCCTAAACGAGCACTTGCTTAAAAGATCGGTTCGCCGGTCTTTTTTTTTTGAGGAAAACGACCTTTTTCTTTTGCAAACGCTTCCGTTTCGTGTTATAGTATACGTGTAAGGAAGGTAGCAACTCTGTTGGTGGTTTTCGTAAATATCGCAAACTCAATCTACTAAAAGTTGTTGAACGTACAAGTTTCACCTAGTACCAAACGTGTAAAGTAACAAGAAGAAAAACGTAACAAGGATCGAACATTTCCATATCGAAAAATGATACGTCTCATTTTGTATCGGAATACACGAAACATGTGTAAGTTTGTAAATGAAAACAAATTTTCGAGAAACATTGCTTTGCATGGACCACAAAAAGCGACCACCACTTATACCTTCCTCTAGTAGTAAGCTGGGCGACAAAAAAGCAGTTCTAAAAGTTGAGAAATTGTTTCAACTTAAAGAGCCGCTTACGTCGCTCAGTTTTTTTGTTTATTTTAAGAACATCGCATCGCCAAAGCTAAAGAAGCGATACCGCTCATCGATGGCATGCTGGTAGGCAGAAAGTGTTAGGTCGCGTCCTGCAAAGGCACTGACTAACATCACTAAGGTTGATTTTGGTAAATGGAAGTTGGTAGAAAAAGCTTCCACGATTTTAAACTGATAGCCTGGCGTGATAAAAATACTCGTCCACCCACTATCGGCTTTGATTTGCCCATCAAACTTAGTCCCAATGGTTTCTAACGTACGGATCGAAGTCGTTCCGACTGCAACGATCTTGCCGCCATTTGCCCGAACCTCGTTCAATTGAGCGGCAGCTTCTTCTGTCAAACGGTAAAATTCGCTGTGCATCTCATGATCAGCGATATTATCGACACTCACTGGACGAAACGTTCCTAAACCAACGTGCAAAGTCAGATAAACCAGCTTGACGCCTTTTGCTGCGATCTGCTCCAGCAATTCTGGGGTAAAATGCAAGCCGGCAGTCGGTGCAGCAGCTGAGCCGTTTTCTTTGGCATAAACCGTTTGATAGCGGTCTGGGTCTTCTAGCCGTTCTTTGATATAAGGCGGTAACGGCATTTCGCCAAGTGATTCCAGAATCTCTAAAAAGATCCCTTTGTATTGAAAACGAATGATCCGGCCGCCGTGATCGAGCTCTTCTTCCACCACTGCCTCTAATCGTCCGTCGCCAAAGGTGATCTTCGTGCCGACTTTGGCTCTTTTGGCTGGCTTGATCAAGGTTTCCCACGTATCCCCTTCAATATTATTCAGTAAAAGGATTTCCAAATGGGCACCTGTTTCTTGTTTTTCGCCATAGATACGAGCTGGTAATACCCGCGTATCATTCATCACCAAAGCATCCCCTGGTGCCAATTCATCAATGATGTTATAGAAGTGCTTGTCCTCAAATTTGCCAGTCTCACGGTCAACCACTAATAAACGGGAACTTGAGCGATCGCTTAATGGCGTTTGGGCGATCAGTTCTTCCGGTAATTCAAAATCAAAATCTTCAGTTGTAAGCATGTTGTTCCTCTCTTTCCCTAAATTCTTCTCTATTCTAGCATGTTTTTATAAAAATTGAAAAAACAGCTTTTTATTCTGCCCTTTCTTAGAAAAAAATAAAGAGACTGCTGCCAAGGCGTTCTGCAGAAAAACCCCCTTTTTCCCAATGAAAAATAACGGGGGATCTTCGCCGTTTCTATTCCCTATGCATCGCTCCTTAATTTGGACTTGCTTCTGGCGCTATTTTCGGTTTTGTCTATACAATTATGAAAAAAATGGGCAGATTATTTGAATAACAAGGGACTTTTCGGCATACTTAGTACAGATTCTAAGCCATTATTCAGATTGCTTAAATAAAAATAGAGGTGACATCATGATTGAGTTTCAGCAGGTATCCAAAATTTACAAAGGTGGTAAAGTCGCTGTTGAAGATGTGAATCTTTCCTTTGAAAAAGGCGAATTCATTTGCTTCATCGGGACAAGTGGTAGCGGAAAGACGACTTGTATGCGGATGATCAACCGTATGACGGATCCTTCTAAAGGAAAAATCTTGATCAATGGAAAAAGCGTTACAGAGATCAACCCAGTGGAATTACGCCGTCAAATCGGCTATGTGATCCAAAGCATCGGTTTGATGCCTCACATGACGATTCGGGAAAACATTACACTGGTTCAAAAATTGTTAAAAGTCAGCCAAGAAGAACGCAACAAAACTGCCGAGCGCATGATCGACTTGGTGGAATTGCCGCGAGAAATGCTCGACCGCTACCCCAACGAATTATCTGGGGGCCAACAGCAACGGATCGGTGTTGTCCGTGCCCTGGCAGCTGACCAAGATGTCATCTTAATGGATGAGCCTTTTGGCGCACTAGACCCAATCACTCGTGACTCCTTACAAGATTTGGTCAAAGACTTGCAAGAACGGCTTGGAAAAACCGTCGTCTTCGTTACCCATGATATGGACGAAGCATTGAAGCTTGCTAGCCGCATCGTGATCATGAGTGAAGGAAAAGTCATTCAATTTGATACACCAGAAAATATTCTGCAACACCCAGCAACACCGTTTGTGGAAGAATTGATCGGTGAAGACCGCTTGTTGCAAGCAAAACCTGACACAACGCCAGTCAAAGACGTGATGTTGAATACCCCGATCGCTATCACACCAGAAAAATCCTTACAAGAAGCGATTCACTTGATGCGGGAAAAACGGGTCGATACCTTGCTGGTTACCGATAATAGCAACGTGCTAAAAGGCTACATCGATGTCGAATCCATCGACCGCAACCGTGGCAAAGTTACTAGTGTCGGCGATATCTTGAACAAAGATGTCTTTTTCGTTCGTGAAACCGCCTTGTTGCGGGATACCTTGCAACGCATTTTAAAACGCGGCTTAAAATATGTGCCGGTAGTAGATGCCGACAAACATTTAGTCGGGATTTTGACCCGTGCTTCCTTAGTTGATATCGTTTATGACGTGATTTGGGGCGATGAGCCATCGATCATGGAAGCCATTGAGTCGGCGAAACCTGAAGAAACTGAGGAGGTCTAGCGCATGCAAAGCTTCTTTAATGAATATGGCGGCCAATTGGTCACCAAAAGTCTCGAACATTTGTATATCTCCTTTGCGGCTTTGCTCTTAGGGATTCTTGTTGCTGTACCGATTGGTGTGATCTTGACCCGTTTCCCCAAAGCAGCAACGGTCGTGATCGGCATCACCAGTGCGTTGCAAACCGTGCCTTCTTTGGCACTATTGGCATTGATGATCCCGATTTTAGGTGTCGGAAAAGTCCCTGCTATCGTCGCTCTTTTCATTTATTCCTTATTGCCGATTTTGCGAAATACCTACATTGGAATGAAAAAAGTCGATTGGAATTACCGCGATGTTGCCAAAGGGATGGGGATGACCAACTTGCAGTCGATCATCAGTGTGGAATTACCTCTAGCGATCCCAACGATCATGGCAGGGATCCGCTTATCGGCCGTGTATGTTTTAGCCTGGGCTACCTTGGCTTCTTACATTGGTGCCGGTGGACTTGGTGATTTGATCTTTAGCGGACTAAATAACTACCAACCGCCTTTGATTTTCGCTGGGACGATTCCAGTGACGATCTTTGCTTTATTAGCTGACTGGTTACTGGGTTTGTTAGAAAACAAACTGACACCAGCTGCCTTAAGGGGGGATGCGTAATGAAAAAAACTTCAAAATTAGCGCTGTTGTTTTCCTTAAGTGTCGCTTTACTGTCCGGCTGTTCCTTTCCCGGTTTAGCCTCGACTTCTGATGAGAATACCGTGGCGATCACAGGTGGCATCACTTCCGAAGCCCAAATTCTTGGCGCAGTGGTTGCAGGTATGGTCGAACACTATACGGATAAAAACACAACCGTCATTAACAACTTAGCAACAACGACCATCAATCACCAAGCGATGATGAATGGCGATGCGTCGATCTCAGCTGCCCGCTACACAGGAACTGACTTGACCACGACGTTAGGGTTGGAGCCAGAATCTGATCCGCAAGCCGCCTTTGACAAAGTCAAATCAGAATTTGAGCAACGGTACCAACAGACTTGGTTCCCTTCTTACGGCTTTGATAACACATATGTCTTTCTTGTCAGAAAAGATACTGCCGAAAAATACGGATTGGAAAAAGTCAGTGACTTGAAAGATGTCGCAGATCAATTGGTTGCAGGGGTCGATACCGCGTGGATCACACGGGTCGGCGATGGATACGATGGCTTCCAGAAAGCCTATGGGTTCTCTTTCCAAAACATCCTACCGATGCAGATCGGTCTCGTCTACGATGCTGTTGATAACGGAAAAATGGATATCGTTTTAGGGTACTCAACCGACGGCCGGATCGGCAGTTACGATCTCGTGATGCTAGAAGATGATCTAAACTTCTTCCCGCCTTATGATGCCGCACCGATCGTCGATGACAAATTGTTGCAAGAAACACCTGAAATCGGCGATGCCCTGAACAAATTAGCAGGCAAAATCGATACCGAAAAAATGCAAGAATTGAATTACCAAGTGGATAATGACCTTCTAGAACCAACGGTAGTTGCCGAACGTTTCTTAGAAGAAAATAATTACTTCGAAGGAGAGTGACGAAATGGCAGACATGAATTTATTCCAACAATTTCTTTTCTATTTCCAAGAAAATGGCGGCTATGTTTTTGCTCAGTTCATTCGTCACTTCTTGATTTCAATCTACGGGGTACTTTTTGCCTCGATCGTCGGGATTCCAATCGGGATCTTGATTTCTAAAAAAATGCGTTTGGCAGATTGGGTGATTCGTTTCGCCAATATCATCCAGACGATTCCATCTTTAGCGATGATCTCGATTTTAATGATCGGCATGGGCTTAGGTGTGAATGTCGTGATTTTAACGATTTTCCTTTATTCTTTGTTACCGATCATCAAAAATACCTATACCGGCATGCGCCAAGTCGACCGCAATACGTTAGATGTCGGCAAAGGGATGGGGATGACTAGCTGGCAGCGATTGTATATGATCGAATTGCCATTGTCTGTTTCGGTGATCATGGCAGGGATTCGAAACGCCTTAGTCGTGGCGATCGGTATCACCGCCATTGGCGCTTTCGTTGGTGCTGGTGGACTGGGGGACATCATCATCCGCGGAACCAATGCGACGGATGGTGCATCGATCATCTTAGCAGGTGCTTTACCAACTGCCTTGATGGCGATCATTACGGATCTTGGATTGAGCTTTATTGAACGCCGCTTAGATCCCGCCAGCCGTACTTCACGCTAAACTTATTTGGAAAAAGCAAAAGCCGTTGTGACCATTTATTGGTCGCAACGGCTTTTTTGGTTCGGTCATTTTTCAGAAAAGCATCGCTTCAGCCGCTTCCCTTTTTAGGGTTAACGCCCTGCTCTTTTTTGCTATTTATCCATTCCGTATACTTCGACTTCATAGATTCGGGCTGCTGAGTCTGCTCCTTGTGTTGGTTTATCGATACTGATTTTTACATATTGCACCTTCTTGACGGCAAACGTATTGGTGCTAGTGCCCGCTTCATTTTTCAACGTTCGTGAAACTGGCTCATAGTCTTTGCCATCTTCACTGACGAGCACCGTATACGCCCGCGTATTCATGTCTGGTCCTTCTCCACCAGCTTCCGCATGGGCGAGGCGTACTTCACTGACCGTTTGTGGTCGACCGAGATCGATCATCAACTCATGAGGCGCATTGCCTGTCGCACACCACTTCGTACTCAAATCACCATCGAGGGCAAAAGCTGGTGCTTCGGCATCATTGACAAACGATGAAGCAGTTGCTTCGGCATCTTTTGAAAGCAGCAGCAACTCTTTCGGCGCATCAGCAGAAATCGTGATCAATCCCGCCATTTCCAGAGGGGTCTCTCCTGCTTCGTTTTTGGCAACAAGCGTGACTTTGTAGGTACCTGGTTCCGAATAGGTCACTTGGGGATTTTCTTCTGTACTGCTTGTGATATCGCCGCCTTCAAACGTCCATTCAAATGCTTCGGCATTCGCAGATGAGGTATTCGTGAAGGTGATCGTTTCCCCCGGTGCCGCTAAGGTTTTAGAGGCTGTAAAGGCTGCTTTTGGCAGCTGATTGTTTGGCCAAGTGATCTCCACCGTATCGGATAGCTTGCCGCGATTGCCATAGCGATCCACTGCCACCACCGCGAACTTGGTTTTCGTCCCTTTTGGTCGTTCAACGGCATTCAAATAGTGGTTGGTTGCTGGCGTAGCTGCTAAGAAGGAGCGTGAGCCGTCATCGTTCAATTGGTAGACCTCATAAACCGCAGCTGTCTTGTCCTTGGCAGCTTCCCACGTTAAACGGACCCCCGCATAGTTGCCCTCTTCTTCATCAAAGAGCACATCCTCAACCGTCAATGCTTCGGCAGCGAATTTCTCCGCTTTCTGATCTCCGATCGTTAATTGCCCTAGATTCAACTCATAGACATCACTGGTTTCTTTCGTGGTTATGTCATAACCAATCGCTGTCACTTCCCCTTTGATGTCTTTCAATGAGTAAGTGATCGTCGTCCAGTCTGTTGCGACCTCTTTGTCTCCTTTGATCGTTTGTGTTGAACCATCAGCTAAAGTCACGACCAAATCAAGAGCTGTCGGTACCGTTGCTTTGACAGTCGTCGTCAATTTCGTCTTTTTCGTCACAGGAAATGCTGTCTGATACAATGCCATGTGACTGGTACTGCCTTTTGTCATCTGTCCACGTAGTTTCAGTGCATTTCCGCCATTATAGGCATCCGCATAATTGATTGATACAGCCAGATCATTGTCTTTTCCATGGTCAAAGACCCAACGATAGGTCGGCAAAACAGCTTGCAAGCTTCGGTTGTTCCAATTGCGGCTGGACACTTTTTCTCCCTCGATAAAATAGTTGTAGCCATTCCCCAGACTAAAATTCGTCACAAAAGGCAGCTCTGTGATAGCGGTCTGTTCCAGGGCATAGGTGGAGATCCCAGGCCACTCTGTCGCTTCTGGCAGCTGGCTTTCCCGAGGATCGCCCGTGTTATTGACCCAAAAAGCATTCTCTTTGCTTTGGAAATCATCCGGCGTACTAGCAGAAGAATAGGTCCAGCTAGGCACATACAGGCCCAATGAGGTATAAGGAACGCCTTTTTCATCCGTAAACAAATCCCAGCGTACAGGCGTTGAATAGCCATTTTCTTGCACATCAATCCCAGCAAAAAGATTGTAAGGATCGACACCGATTTCACGGGCTTTTTCATTGGAGGCCTTCAACAGCTCTTTGTCCGCCAGTTTGTCAGTGGTCCACCAGAAATTCAAGAACATACTATCTGCCAATGGGTTCATCTCTGCATCCACTAAATAGGCTTTGTTCTTATCCGTCAAAGCGTTTTGCCAATCCATTTTCCCATCACTCGTCATGGAATCATACCACATGATCTCTAAATGCTCGTCGGCTTGTTCTTTGAATTGGGCAATCAATTCTTGCATCGCTTTGGCGTGGCTTTCATTTAATCCTTTACCATCAGTCCCCGATTGTTCGACACCTTCCGCTGCATCATCAAAACTAGTGACCGCCGTATCGGTTTCTTGATTGATGAACCAGCCATCAAAGCCATACGTATTGGCAACTTCGATCATTTTTTCTACGATCGGAAAATTGCCGTCCTCATCCTTAGCTAAAAACGTATCTAGCCATTCCAACTTCCCACCATGGGCAGTTTGCGGAAAGAAGATCGTTCCTAAAACCGGCACGCCATTCCTATGAGCAGCATCTGTCACATCAGGACTTGGAGGTACGATAATCCCTTCGCCAGAAGAGCCGCCCCAATAAACCAATTGATCAATGTATTGCCAATAAGAAAAGACATTGGCATCAAAGGTATTGATCCCTCGTGGTGCATTGCCGCTCGTACTGCTATTCATGATCGAAAGCGCCACGACTTTGGTTTCTACCGTTTGCGTGTCATTCATCTTCGGCAACGTCTCTTTAGCTGCCCGCTCCGCTAATGGAACAACGCTGGTATTGTATTTCGCATCTGGATCTTTTTCAAAAGACCATGCCAACAAATCCTCTGGGAACCAATAAGACGACTCCGGTTGATTGTCCATCGCTTTTTCCAACGTACTTTTGGCTGTTTCTTGGTAAACGACTTTTCCAGTTGTCTTCGCCTCACTTTGGGTGCAGCCACCGATTGCCGTTGCCGCTGCTAATACCAACAAAGATGCGCCAACTTTACTGATTTTCCTTGTCACACTTTTTCCTCCTTGTTTTACATAAACTCGCCAACATTCCTACACTAAAACGATAACGCTTTCAAAGATCGGAATATAGGAACAAATTAAAGAAATCATGCAACAAATCCAAGAAGGTTGAGTTTAGAAAAAAAAAGAGCCTCCTTTTTGGGAAGCTCTTGGTCAACTAGCTAAAAAATCAGCTCTTCACACTTCATTCATAATGTGTCCATGCAGAATAAATTTCCACAACTTTATTTTTCTCATCAACTTTGTAAACCACTCGATGTTGCCTACTCAGCCTACGTGAATATCTGCCTTCATGTGTAGGTCTCAGCTTTTCAAAAGACTGCGTGGGCATATATGGATCTTCCTTCAAGGCCTGAATCACTTCTTCAAACTGTTTTTTTAAATTCGATTGTTTGATTTTCCTTAGATCCACTTTCGCAGAGTTTTTGATTGTGACCGTATCGCTCCTCATCAAAGAGCTTGCCAATCAATATCATCGATATCCGTAAAGCCACTGTCGTCTTTTTCGCGGTCTCGTACCTTTTCTAGAGTACCTGTTTGCTCAAGAAAAAGGGTTTCTTGAATCGCTCTCCAGTCTCCTAGCCCAATCAACACCGCATTGTTTCCACTTCGATCACTAATAATCTCAATTTCAGTATGCTTTTCATTTACATCTTTCAATAACTGATAAAAATTTTTACGAGCAGTGCTAGGATTCATCGTTGTTTTAGCCATTGCCACTCCTCCTTTTCTTGATATAATTATAGCGTACCTGATTGAGTACATCAAAAATACAATAACGTACTCATATACAGCGAACTTTCCCCGTTATTTTTACATAGAAAAAAGAGCCTTCGTTTAGGGAAGCTCTTTGGCCCTGCTTACTTCTTACTCCTTTCCAACGAGCGGCAGCCAAACGCGCATTTCGCCTATGCCCCGATTGCCCCATAAATGGTATGGGATCAGTTGCCACGTACGAGGTATGACCGTTTCCGCTCGTTCTTCGTAAAGGGTTGTTCCCGACCATTCTTCGCTTTGGTAGCCTTTGATCGCCAAGCGTAAAGTAGTTGGCAACAACGTATCCTCTTTCGAAAAGGTCGCCTCCAGCGCCTGTGGGTCGATGCGGCAACGCCAGAGTGCTTGACCATTGTCGGCTTCTTCTATGCAATACACGAATGGGCCACGTTGCAATGCGACTTGATTGATGTCTTGAATAACTTGAGGATTCGCACGCAAGATTTGCAATGGTTGTTCAAAACGGATATTGGCCGTCACGTTTTCGACTGCCTCAAAGATGATTGCCTCGTTCGTCTCCTGCCATTCGTGTTCACTATCGATTTGAAACTTACTTAGTCCATTAGGTTTGTGGATGATGAGCGTCTTTGGAATGCCTTGATAGCGAATCGTGAGGTCCTCTGTAAAAGGAAACCCGCCCGTTTGTTCAAACGTAAATTGATCAGGTTCTTCTAAACGGCTTGCTACAAATAAATTCACGTAAAGCTTCTCTTGATCGCAAGTGTAAACCAAGCGCTGCAGCGAAGCGACCATCCGCGCAAAATTCGGCGGACAACACGCACAACCGAGCCAATCAGGTCGTTGAGCTTTGACGTGGCCTTTGCCAGGATTTTCCTGATCTCGTTGGGGATTGACCTCCAAAGGATTCACGTAGAAAAAGTGTTTGCCGTCAATTGCCGCACCAGAAAGGACGCTATTATACAACGCTCGTTCCATCGTCGCTAAATATTTTGGTTCATTGGTTAGTTTGAACAGCTCAAAAGAAAATTGGACCAATGCAATGGCTGCACAGGTTTCACAATACATCGTATCATTTGGCAAATCATAGGGACCGACAAAGGCTTCCCCGTGAACGGTTGAGCCGACGCCACCGGTCACATACATTTTCTTACAGGCGATGTCTTCCCAAATCGCTTCGCAAGCGTCGTTTAATGCTTGATCTTGGGTATGCTGGGCGACTTTTGCCATCCCGCTTGCCATATACAGCATTCGTACCGCATGACCTTTGGCTTCATGCTGCTTTTTAGGTTGATCGTAGGCTTGTAAATAGGTGAGGTCTACCCTTGGCGTTTCATCCGATAAGCCATCCGCTTGGTTTTTCAAGATTTCTTTTTCGTAAAAGGCAGGATCTTCCCCACGTACTTCAAGAAAGAAATCAGCTAATGTCAAATAGGTTTGTTTACCGGTGTATTCATACAAACGCACCAGAGCCAATTCGATCTCTTGATGGCCATCAGCACCTTGAATTTTTCCAGGCTCCCGCCCAAAATACGTGCAAATATTGGCGATATTTTTCTCTGCCACGGTCAGTAATTTATCCTTGCCTGTTGCTTGATCATAAGCGATAGCCGCTTCGACTAGATGCCCGGCACAATAAAGTTCATGACTGAAATACAGCTGACGGTATTTTAACTTCGGTCGGGTCAATTGAAAGAAGGTATTTAAGTAGCCGTCCGCTTCTTGCGCAGCAGCAACTAAGTCAATCACTTCATCTACTGTCTTTTCCAATTGCGGATCGCTAGTATTCAACAAGCTATACCCAGCCGACTCGATCCATTTGTAGACATCACTATCTTGGAAAAACCAGCCAAAATGTTCCCCTTCCATTTGCCCTGCAGCGATGCGAAAATTCGCCAATGCATGGCTTTTCCCAGCTGGCAAATTGGGATCTTCCCGTTCTGCTTGAACATCTACATCGATTTCATCATTTAGGACTTGGTATTGGTAAGGAATCGTTTCTTTGCGAACAAGCTCTTGGTATCCTTGCCAAAACTCGTCCGTGAGCTGGATCTTGTTTAATGCGAATTCTTTCATTTCGTTCTCCTGTTCTTTTATTTTAAGATTTTATGGTAAATGTACGAGCTTAGACAGTCGTATGCTTTTTTTTAGGTAAAAAGACATACGCATCTTTTTGTTTAAACAAATTAAGTTGAAAATAAACCAGCGGTGTAACACCAAATACGAAGAATAAACCCGGTAGTAGGTAGTAGCAACAGCTGATCCCGACCATAAGGACGAAAATTTGACCGGTCAATCCAGGTTTGCCAAGCATTAGAATCAAACTTTTTTTAAGCATGGGTCTCCAAGCTCGTTCGTGTTGAAAAAACCAAAAGAGATTAGCTAAAAAAAGGAGACTAATCACTATCAGAAGTTGGATCAACAAATAAACAGTTGTATCGGCTTCGGTAAAGACATAGTGTCTCATTAGCATCAAGTCAATCGAAAAAAGGGCTGCTAAAGGAAGGATAAAGAGTCCTAATCGATTCATTCTCCAAAAGTTTTTTCGAAAGCTTTTTGCAAAGGACTGAAACAATTTTATCGCATTTGCTTCTTGATATTTTTCATCATTGCAAAGTTCGTAAACCGCATTGGTTGCTGGCAATAGTCCGAAAAGAACTAAGCCGAATAAGGTAAACAGCAGCCAATAGCAATGCAACAGAAATAACAGTAAGCCTTTTTTCCCAATGCTCACATGTAAATCGACTAGCTTATTCATGTACTCACCCTTTCATTGCACCAATCATGACTCCTTTATCAAAGTATTTCTGTAGGAAAGGATAGATCACCAAAATCGGTAAGGTCGAAACAATGATGGCGCCATATTTGATCTGATCTGCATATTGTTGTCCGTAGCCATCACCCAAAGCGCCCGCACCACCTGCAGATGCTTGATTTGATAATAAAATATCTCGCAGAACGATCTGTAAAGGTTGTTTTTCGTAGTCGCGAATAAATACGAGTCCTGTAAAGAAATCGTTCCAATGTTGGACCAAATAGTAAAGACCCACCACAGAAATGACTGCTTTGGATAGCGGTAGCGCTACAGTAACAAAAAATTTTGCATAGGAGCAACCATCTAGAGCGGCTGCTTCATAGAGACTATCCGGAATGCTTGTCTCAAAAAAGCTTCTTGCAATGATCAAATTATAGACATTGACTGCCGAGGGAATAATAAAGACCCACATACTATCGATCAACCCCACATCTCGATAAAGTAAATACGTAGGGATCAAGCCACCATTGAAAAACATCGTAAAGGTAAAGAGAAACATCAAAAGTTTTCGAGGTTTAAATTCCTTTCTTGATAAGGCAAAAGCTGCGGGCAAAGTAAAAATTAAATTGACCGCCGTTCCTCCTAACGTATAAATCAAGGTATTGCGATAGCCCGTCCAGATCCTAGCATCTTGTAAAATTTTTTCAAAACCAAAAAAGCTGATATTCCTAGGAAAGAGTGTGACTAATCCTTTAGAAACCATGTTGGAATCACTAATTGAAGCGATGACGACAAAAAAGAGCGGATAGACGACAATCAAAAAGATACTCAAGCAAAGTATGATGATCGCTAGGTTAAAAAGAAGATCTGATTTAGGTTTGTTTGTTAGTGATAGATTCATATAGCCACCCCTTTACCATAAACTACGGTTCGTGTATTTTTTCGAAAGACCATTTGCTAAAACTAAAAAGAGAAAATTAATGATGTTATTGAATAGCCCGATCGCTGTTGAATAACTAAATTGACTGTTTAAAATCCCAATTTTATACACATACGTAGAAATGACTTCTGAGACGCTCAAATTCAAACTATTTTGCATCAGGAAAATCTTCTCAAAGCCAGCATTTAAAACCCCACCCATATTCATAATCAACAAAATAACCATCGTTGGCACTAATGCTGGTATATCAACATGGAGGATTTTTTGAAAACGATTGGCGCCATCGATATCTGCTGATTCATAGAGTTGCGTATCGATACTCGAAAGTGCCGCTAAGTAAATAATGCTGTTCCAGCCACAGTGCTGCCAAACCTCAGAAATGACATAGACGGGCACGAACGTACTGTCGCTCCCCATTAAGTTGACAGAAGAATCCAAGTTCAAGAGGTTGACTAAAACACCTGTTTCTGGTGAAAGAAAGACTTGCAATATCCCTACCATCACGACCGTAGAAATGAAGTGAGGTAAATAAACCGCAGTTTGCATGACTTTTTTTCTTTTAGGGTTTCTGATTTGATTGATGATCAATGCCAATAAAATGGGGGCAATGAACCCAAAAATCAGCGTTGTCACACTGATCCGCAACGTATTGACTATCACGGTTTGGAACATCGGGCTTTCGAAAAATTGTTGGAAATACTTGAAACCGACAAATTCGCCACCAGTGAGTCCCTTCGTAAAGTCGAATTCCCGAAATGCTAGTTGGATACCATACATTGGTATGTAATTAAAAACCAAAATGATCGCTAATGCCGGTAAAACCATCAACCATAGCTGCCATTGTCGCCTGAAATGAGAAAGTAGCCGATTATTTTTTTTCACGAGAACTGTGTCCATGATCTTCACTCCTTTGATAGATTTAGGTAAATGGCTGGTCTTTGTTATTCAAGCATGAACTTGCGATTGCTTTACTCAACTCTGACCAGCCTCACCACTCACTTAATTCCCGTAATATTGATCAAATCCTTTTTGAACGATCTCGATATTTTGATCTAAGCCGCTATTTTGCAAGGTTGTGACATATTGCTCCCACTCATCTTCAATGCCGCCTTTTGTCACCCATTTAGCAAATTTTGTCATTGCTTCATTGAGGATCGTTGTATTGTTGTTTGCTAGTGTTGTGGCATCCTCATTACTAAATTTCAAGAGATTGAATGGTACTACTTGTTCTTCAGGAACGATTTTATCCACGTAAGGATGCAACACTTCATCTTGGACCTCATTCGCTTTCATATCTGCGCCAAGTTCGACATCAAGAGCGTCTGAAATATACATTGGACTATTGTCCGCCCAAGTTGTTGTCCACTTCCATGTCCCTGGATCGACATTTTCATCTGCAGGTGGCAAGACGCGGTAAGTGTCCCCGTCTTTTTCGATGTTAGTGCCCAATGACCCAAACAATGCTTGGATTCCGATTTCTGGATCGTATAGCGCATTGACGAATTTTAAGGCTCCGTCCATATTTTTGGTTTGAGAGGAAACAACGGCAAAGTTTACCCCATAATTAAGCGAGGTTTCATAGCTCCATGTCGGTTCCACTCCAGCTTTTTGAATCAATGGTGCCATTGATGTATATTGATCTGCTAACTGATTACCAAATCGGTCTGAAGCTTCCCAGCCCCAAGTAAAACCGACTTTTGCCGTCTCGCCTTCTCCTCTACCAGTGGACTGATAGGCACTATAATCTTGAGAAAAAGCCTTAGGATTAATCAAGCCAGCTTCCCAGCACTTGTTCAAAAATTCCACTGTTTCTTTGTAACGCTCATCAACAAAGAAGTTGCCTACCTGTCCATTTTCAGCAAAGTAGCCGGTATTTCCTCCTTCAGAAACAACGATACCCGTACTTGCTAAAAGCTGCATTGGTTGGAAATAGCCAAAACCGCCGGTTCCAACTGGACTCCAATCCATTGGAATTTCATCGCTGGCATCCCCATCTCCATTCGCATCGTTTTCTTTGAATGCGACCAACACTTCGAATAGTTCATCCCATGTTTCAGGTACGTCTAACCCAAGATTGTCCAGCCACGTTTGATTGATATATTGACGAGAAGCAGATTTAGGCCAAAAACGCTGGTATTTTGGTAAGCCATAGATCTCTCCATTCAGTTGAGTAGCAAGTGCTTTTGTTTCTGGTTTTTCTTCAAACATCTTTTGAACATTTGGCAGGGCATCTAAGTGATCAGATAAATCGGTGAACAAGCCAGGAAACTTCGCAAATTCCGCATCCGTCACAACATTTGGTCCCAGAATCAAATTGGGAATATCTCCAGAAGCCAACATTGGGGCTTTTTTCTGATCCCAATCAGCGGAAACTTCCTCCCACTTTATGGTCAGCTCAAGTTCTTCTTCTAGTTTGTTCAACCACTCAATATCTTTGTTCTTTTGCGTCAAGCCATGTTTTACCACTAACACATTTAACTGGTTGCTTGACGACTCTCCATCTCCCTCACTTGAAGATCCTCCCCCGCATCCAGAGAGCAATCCGATCAATGCTGCAGAACAAAACACCAAACCTAATTTTTTCATTTTCTCATCCCTTTCACTCTTGTTACACTAAGTATAACGTCGAAAATGAAAACGCTTTTATTAACAATTTTTACTTCTACTCTCTTTTTTTTACTCGCCAACCATTTTTACATGATCCGCTTCATTCATAGTCCATAATGTTGCGGTTAAACTGATATGGAGAGATTCCTACACGTTCTTTAAAAACACGAAAAAAATAATTATAGTTCGCAAATCCGCTTTGCCTTGCGACTTCATTGACACTACAAGACGAGGTACTCAACAATAATTTTGCATAATCGATCCGCAACTCAGACAAGTATTTTGAAAAAGACTGTCCCCATTGCTGCTTAAACACCCTACTTAAATAGGAATAATTTAAATCAATCGCTTCGGCGCAGGTCTGCAAGCTGATCGGTTCTTTGAAGTGTTGATGAAGATAAAGAATACATTTTTTTACCGGCTCGTCAACAGGCTTAAAGACTTCTTTTTGGAAATTTTTTACACTTAATGAAATGGCTTCAAAAAAATCTGCTTCGATTCTTAGTAACGTATCGAACTGTTGATAATAATTGATTTGAATCATCGTTTCCATCGGCTGTCTAAAGCTATTACTCATCGCTAAACTGATTTGAAAATCAATTTGTGCAATTAGCTCTAAGGCCAGCGAACGTGCGACCCGTTTTTCTCTTATATACTCAAACAGTTTTTTACTATAATATTCGATGTTTTCTGGTTCGATGTATTTGGTATAAAAATAGATTTTTTTCAGATACAAAGCGATCTCATGCTGTTGAAAGACGTTTTTACTGCATTCTTGGCTTGAAAAATGCAGCAACTCATTCGGACGTGAAAAAAAGAGTAAATCTGAGATTCGTTCATCGCTCTTAAATAGTTCTAATACCTCCGACAGTTGATTGCTTACTGGGGATCGCAGGAGAAAAAGTTCAACATCTAGTAAGCGCTTGGCAGCATGGTAGCACTTGGTTTTGATCGTTTCCAAGTAATCATTGATCGCTTTATAGGATTTGATTTTTGCAAACGAGTAAAGCATAAAAAGCTTCCCATCATCAGTCACGAAAGAGAGCATTTCTATGGTTTCATTCTTTGTGTCTAAAATCAATTGCTCTAAAACAGCGCTCACTTTTCGTTTATACTTTTCTTTGTCCCAAACATTTTTGCTGATAGAGATAGGTATCATAACAAGTCCTACCATTTTTTCAGTTACAAAATGCGGATACTGTTGCATCAAGAAGCTTGTATTTCCATGAAAAAAGTCTCGTAGAGAGGGTGTCTCGTAAGCAGGCGCAGCCATTGGCTCGTCTGTAAAAAAATTGATTTTTTTCAGCGCTTCCGAAATCACTTCCTCGCTCAATTCATGTTTCAAAAGATAGTCAACGACTCCATATTTCATGCTACCACTCGCATAATTAAAGTCGGCGTAGCCACTCATCACGATCACTTTAGTCGTGCGATCGATCAGTTCCAATTGTTCTAAAAAGGCTAAGCCATTCATAATTGGCATATTCATGTCTAAAAAAATGAGATCTACAGAATAAATCTCCAGATAATTTAACAACTCGTAAGGATTTGCCGTACTGAGTACAATTTCAAATTGAGGGAAATTTTGTAAAATAGTACTTATTTTGTTGCGTGAAATCAACTCATCATCTAAGAGGGCTATTTTTTTCATCGTCTTTTTCTCCAATCATAGGAAGCTCAATAATGACCCGGGTATAAACCCCTAACTCTGTTTCATATGTGATCCCATAGTCTGGACCATAGTAGAGCTTGATTCGTTTATCGATATTATGGATACCAATTTTCGAATAGTGTTTTCCATTGCTTTTTTCTCGCTCATTTATCTGTTTTATCGCTTCTTCTGTTAGTCCATTGCCATTATCTTCAACCATTAAACAAAGCTTATCTCCCTTTTTTTCTCCACTTATTTTTATTTGCCCTTTTTCGCTATTCGTTCCAACAAAATTGTGCAAAATGCTATTTTCAACAATGGGCTGCAAAATAAATCGAAGGATACGGCAAGATAAAATCGCTGGATCAAGCGCCCAATGAACATCAAAGCTATCAATATAGGCAACTTTTTGGATGGAAACATAGCTTTTGACATGGGCTACTTCTTCAGACAAAGGAATCAAGTCTTGTCCCTTATACATCGTGGCATGCAACAATGATACAAGTGATTTCGAAAGATGGGCAATATTGTTAGCCTGTTGTAATTCAGCCATCCAGGTAATCGAGTTTAGCGTATTGGACAGAAAATGGGGGTTGATTTGAGCTTGTAGAAAGTCGATTTCAATTTCTTTTTTCTCTTTTTCTCTGGCTTTATTTTCTTCCATTAAAGTATTGATATTGGCAACCATCGAATTAAAGACTATACTCATTTGTTTTAATTCGTCATTTCCTTGAATCTCAACAGTGGTCGATAAGTCCTTATTCTTGACCCGCTCCATTGCTTGGTTTAATTGATCGATTCGTTTCGACAGTTTTAATATAATCAGCGTAGCCACAAAAATACTCATGCTGACGATCACGATACACAGGAAAATCATCAGTCGCAAATTCTGTGTCAACGGTCCCAAAAATGGTTTTTTGGGGAGATGGAGATGAAACCACGCTTCGACTTCTTCACTATAGAATGATTTCTCATACAAATTGGCTTGGTCTTCATCAATGGTGCCAACTTCAGCAAGCACCGTTTGCTTTTGATCTAACAAGGCGATCTGCGTCCCAGCTGGGAGGTTTTCTAATTGATCATTAAGAAACTCGCTTGTATGAAGAAATCCCACCAAGTGCCCTAGGACTACTTGTCCGACTTTGATTTCATTTTTGATATAAACAGTCGAATCATCAATTTCTCTTGCATAAGCGGCCTCATTGGTGTAACCAATCAACGTTTCTTCAACAACTGGATCAACTAACCCAAACGACATCAACCGATTTTCTTTGGAATAAATCGCCATTCCCAGCAAATAAGATTGAAATTGATACAATGGTTCCACGATCTCCTTCAATTCCATAGTCAGTTTGATGCTCTCAAAGGTGTCTCTCGTAATCCGTGGTTGTTCACTGGCCTCTTTCAACGTGTCGTAGCCATCCATAATCAATTTATAATTGATATGATTAAGATCCGTACTGATCGTATGGATATTACGTAAAATAGAGACCTCGATCTCTTTCGCTTGGATCTCCATATTTTTATCAATGATCTTATTCGCGGTATTAGAAAAAAAGAGAATGATCAGTGACGAAGTAACGACATTCGCAATAATGATCGTTACCATAAGTTTCATTTTTATCTTCAATCGCTTCACACTTTCTAACTATATGTCTTTACTTCATTCTTAAAAAAGCTGTATGTTCCCCTAATATATGTTGTCCTGCTTCTTCTTTGATTTGATGGGTGTAGATTTGACGATAGACTTTAGGACTCATGCCTTTTTTCTGTTTAAAGGTATTGGTAAAGTGCTGCCTACTGTTGAATCCTGCTTGAGCGGCAATTTCGACGATTGGCAGCTGACTATTGCTTAGTAAAAATGCTGCCTGCTTCAGACGCTCACTAGTGAGAAAATGGTTGACCGTCACTCCCAGTTGCTCATGAAAGAGTTTATGCAAGTAGGCTTTCGTAATCCCCACAGCCGCTGCGATTTGAGAGACTTGAATATCTTCATCAAAATGCTGTTGAATATAGTTGACCGCAGCGTTCACATAGCAATTGCCCCGTTTGGTTTCTTTCGTACGTAATGAAAAGGCTAATTCCATCAACATCCGCTTAAACAAGAGCTCGATCGTAAATTGCCGTTCAGCAGACGGTTGCTCTTGAGTATCATCGATCATTAGCAGCTGCAGCAATGACTTGATCGCTTGTCCAAATTGGCGGACATCGCGACTTTTCGCGTAAGGCTCATTCAATTGTACATTTGCTTTGATGTATGCAAAAACATCACGAACACAAAGGCCGGACGGTGTCTCACTCAGAAGAAATTCAATATTCAGTAAGGTGCAGGAATCTCCTTCAACGAGTAAGGCGTGTTCCACAAACGCGTTTATGAAAACGAAATCATTTCTTTCCAGAACAATTACTTGATCTTGCACCTTTATCTTACACTTCCCTTTGGTCACAAACATGATCTCACACGCTGGGTGTTGATGTGGATCCATGGAAAAACGCTCAAGGGCAACACTATAGTATGCTGTAATCTTCGCATAGTTTGTTTCTTGTGGAAACACCATTGATCAACTCCTTTTTCATTCGTTGACGATTTCTTTCTTTTTTATTTCTAGTAGACAAAACTTTCCCTCTCTTTTTTATTGCTTACTATACTATAAGAAAAACGTACTAGGAGGAAATCAATGTCTTTTTTACATTTTGCACAAACACCCCCAATGGGATGGAATTCTTGGGACTGCTATGGCGCTTCTGTAACCGAAGCAGAAGTGATCGCCCATGCCGATTTTATGGCAGAGCATTTGAAAGCTTATGGTTGGGAGTACGTCGTCGTGGATATTCAATGGAGCGAACCAGAAGCAAAGTCTACAAGGTACAATGATTTTTATCCGTTGTGTATGGACGACTATTCTCGCTTGATTCCTGCTGAGAACCGTTTCCCTTCAGCAAAAGATGGCGCTGGTTTCAAAAGACTTGGTGACTATCTGCATCAAAAAGGGCTGAAGTTTGGTATCCATATCATGCGCGGCATTCCACGACAAGCAGTTCATCAAAATACGCCGATCAAAGGAACGGATAAACGGGCACGGGACATTGCTATGAATTCAATCTGCCCTTGGAATTCCGATATGTATGGGGTCGATGTTTCCTTGCCTGAAGGACAGCTTTATTATGATTCTTTGCTCGAATTATATGCTTCTTGGGGTGTTGACTTTATAAAGGTGGATGATATCGGCGATTCGAAAATTTACGGTGATGCCCATAAAGCAGAAATCAAAGCGATTCGCCGTGCGATCGATCGATCGGGTCGAGAGATCGTCCTTTCTTTGTCTCCCGGACCAGCTGCCCTCAAAAATGGTAGTTTCTTTCAAAATCATGCCAATATGTGGCGCTTGACGGATGACTTTTGGGATCATTGGGACGCCCTTTACGCCATGTTTGACCGAGCAGCAGAGTGGGCACCTTTCGTCCGTCCAGGTAACTGGCCTGACTGTGATATGCTGCCGTTGGGTCATATCGGCATTCGGGCAGTTGATGGTGGCGGTGGTGATAGCTGGACACGTTTTACGGAAGACGAGCAATACTTATTGATGAGTTTATGGACGATCTTCCAATCTCCATTGATGTTCGGTGGTACTTTACCAGACATCGATCCCTTTACCTTACGTTTATTGACGAATACTGAAGTCTTAGAAATGTATCGAAGAATTCATACGAAAAAAGAGTTCTATCGTGATCAAGAGTGGATCATTTGGGAGGCGTTGAGCGACACAGCCGTCTACTATGCCATTTTCAATGTTTCTGATCAAACGCAAACCATCCCAAAATCGATCGCTGCTTTACTACCAATTAAAAGCGGCACTGAGTTATGGCAACAAAAAGAACAAACAATTGCCGATGCTGAGGTTCCTACTCATGGTGTCTTGTTACTCAAAAGCCCATTACAATAGTCCTCTCAATGAAAGCAACACAATGTGCTGAGCACATTGTGTTGCTTTTCTATTCATATGGTTCTTCCCCTCTCAACAAGGTACCTACTAGTCTTACAAACAACTCACCGTAACCATTTCCAGTTACACTTCATGAATCAAGTAACTCTGTTTTCCCTCTCGTAAAAAGATTGGTAAGGAATCAATTTGTGCCTGTGCGACAATCCATTGTCCACCTTCATAGATAGTTCCATCTCGAGCATCGGTCCATTTTGCTCCTGTTGGCAAATATACCTCACGCTCAGTAGCATGCGCTACAACGATGGGCGCTACTAGAATATCAGAACCATAGAGATACTGTGTTGTCAGTTCCCATGCCTGGTGATCCTCTGGAAATTCATAAAAAGTTGGGCGAATGACTGGCGTTCCTTTTTCATGAGCTGCGCGCATCAATTCACGCGAGTAGTCCCGCATCAATTCACGAATTCCAATAAATTTTTTCATAATCTCATAGTTCTTTTCCCCCAACGCCCATATTTCGTTAGCTGCTCCGGTTTGCTCTGTTTCTTCACCATCTGCCTTGAAGATTTTTTTATGGGGAGTACGTGAACCATGCAATCGCATGACTGGACAAAAAGTCCCGTATTGAAACCAGCGGATCAATAAATCTTGAAAATCTAGACTTGTCACAGAACCACCATGAAATCCGCCGATGTCACTTGTCCACCACGGGATGCCTGCTAACCCCATTTGCATGCCAGCAACGATTTGGTTGCGAAAGTCTTGATAAGTCGAATGAATATCGCCGGACCAAACCAATGCCCCATATCGTTGGCTGCCCGCCCAAGCACAACGAACCAATTTGATTGAATGTTCTTTTTGTGAGGAGGCTTCTCCCTCATCAAAACCACGAACATACTCACGGGGATAAATATTGCCTTTTTGCAACACACTCCCTACATAATAACGATAGGAATCATAGTCATACGTACCAAATTCTGGTTCAGCCTCATCCAACCAAAACAAGCGAATGCCGTTATTGACATAATTTTTTGATGCTTTCTCCCAGACATAGTTTCGAGCTTTAGGATTTGTTGGATCATAAAAAATGTTATTCCCATGAAACAACATCTGTACATCAATGCCGCGATCCGTTTTGACTAATAAGCCTTTTTCTTTCATCTCTTGAAAATTCTCACTACGCGTGTCGATTTGGGGCCAGATCGATACCATTAGCTCGATTCCATATTTATCTCGTACTTCTTCTGCCATCGCCTTGGGGTCTGGAAAGAAATTTTCATCAAAGCGAAAATCACCACAGCGCGGCCAATGATAATAATCGATCACTAGTACATCAACGGGAATGTTCCGCTCTTTGTGTTCCCTAGCGATCGCCACTACTTCCGCTTGTGTCGCATAGCGAAGTTTACATTGCCAAAATCCTAGACCATATTCGGGCATCATAGGTGCCCGTCCTGTCACTTGGCTAAATTGTTCTTCGATTTGAGCTGGTGTCTCTCCAGCAGTGATCCAGTAATCCAATTGCTTCGTACTTTCGGCACGCCATTCGGTCGTATTTTTACCAAAAGAGACCGAACCGATTGCTGGATTGTGCCAAAAAAAGCCGTATCCTTTGTTTGATAAATAAAAGGGGATCGAAGCTTGTGAATTTCGATGCGCTAATTCTAAATTACACCCTTTTAGATCAAAAATATCCTGTTGATATTGCCCCATACCATAGATTTTCTCCTCATGATTGGCTTCGAAAGTAGCTTTTAGTTGAAAATCTCCTCCAATAATCGACTTGAAAAACCGCGCCTTTTTCAAGAGCGCACCGCCAGATGCTGCTTCTTTCAAAATCACTTCACCTTTTTGATTGTAAAAAGTGATCTTGCCACAGTTGTTCCAGCCTGACTCTTTGGTGACTACTGCGTGGATTTTTCCATTACCGATAGATCCTACATCCCCCTCAATCGCAACCTCGGCCTTAGAATCTTGTGTTAATAATGCACAGCAGGATAAATCTAGTTCACCAGACGGTGCACTCACCACCCGCAAACTGTTCGTGCCCCAAGCAATAATGCGCACGACTTCATTTCCATTTTGAAATTCGAGGTAATTCTCACCTATTGAAAAAAACGACATTTTTGAACCCTCCTTTTTTTCAGTATAGCTGGATTACAGAGGGCTATCCTTCGACTTTATGGCGTGTTCTATCGTAATCATGTCATTTTTCCGATATTGTGTAGGGGTCTCACCAAACATCTTTTTGAAGCACACAGAAAAATGATTACTATTACAAAAACCGACAGCTTGAGCGATCGCCACCATGGTCAAATCAGTCTCTCGCAACAATTCTGCCGATCGGATCAAGCGATAATGATTTAGATAAGCCATTGGGGAAGTTCGAAATGATTGTTTAAAAAATCGTGTAAATTGCTCTTTACTTAAGGAAACAGAATCGGCCAAATCTTGTAATTGGATCATTTCATGATAATTACTATGAATATAAGATAAAACTATTTTTTCCCGTTTTTCTTGGAGGCGCTCGCTTGATTTTTTTGCTGGCTGGTCGGTCCCAACTTCTAATAGATGTGACAAGAGTTGGATAACAATCCCTTTCAGACGTAATTCACGATAGGACGATTTCCCCATAAAGCATTGATCAAATAGTTGAAACAAGGTGAGACTTTGTTGACTTTTATCTGGAAAATCCACATAAGAAGTAACACCTTCTTGTATCAAAAAAGGATCGATTTGTTGGCTTTGAATTCTATCTGATTGTCGACTCGTGATTAATTGTTCAGAAAAAACGATACACGAAAAACGGCAGCTTTGTTGTGCGATTCGATAGGCAGTGTGTAAAGTGTTGGGAGGAATCAGGACGATCGTATTTGCCTTAATCTTGCGTGAGACTCCATTAACGACTAATTCTAGCTGTCCTTGATGGACACATAAAATTTCGATTTCTTTATGCCAATGTGGCACAAAAAAGAATTCTCGCCAAACACTCACTAAATTAGGATAATATGCTAATGGGAAATCTTCCGTGCCATGGTTCGCAGCTTCATAATAAGCAAGCGCTGCAGGTTGATTTATTTTCATTGAATCACTCGCTCACTTTCCACTTTGTTAACATTGTTTTTCGTTTAATCATAGCGTATCTACAACGATTATGTAAGCGTAATCAAAAAAATAGTTTATCTGTTAATCCTTTTGACCAATTGAAACAAACAGGACAGCTACTTGACGAGCTGTCCTGTTTGTTCCCACATTCCTGCAGGACAGTTTTTCTTAGCTAAATTTGCGCGAAACCGATAAAAGCAGCCGCATTTGGTACAGGTATGATTCAATCGCAATGGACAAGTCTCACAAACAACGATTCTCCTACTGACGATCTCCGGCGAAGCCAAGTCGCTTTCTAAAGAAAGTTGTTCTGCAATCAAGGATTCAATGTCTTCCTGTGCTGCTGCAGCAGCATCTTTCACTTCGCATCCTTTACAAGTCATGGGATCAGACTGTCAATGAGATCGTTAGAACACTCATTGCTGGCACCCGCAAGCTGACTTTGTTCTCTTTAACATCGTAAGCGGTGAAGTCTTGGATCACCACATCTTCAGGATGATCAAAATCATTGTGTGCGTTCATTTTGTCCCCCACGATATAACGAGCTTCTTTCACTTCATTGATCGCTGTTTCCAGGGAGAAGGTTAATTCTTCCGTGCCTTGGGTAGCAAAATTACAAACCGATAGATGGATCGTATCCTCTTTTTTCGAAATCGTATACGTAATGGTATCACTGCTAGTTCCATGGCTATCAATGGTTTCAGCATCTTGATGGACTTTGTACAAATCAAAGACATGATAGCTTGGGGTTTTCACCATTTGTTCGCCATCTGTCAAAATCATCGCCTGCAGGACGTTGACGGTTTGTGCGATATTTGCCATATGCACTCGCTTGGCATGTTTATGGAAAATATTCAAGGTGATCGCTGCGACCATGGCATCACGAATCGTATTTTGTTGGTATAAGAAGCCTGGATTCGTCCCAGGTTCTGCTGAGAACCAAGTGCCCCATTCATCAACAATGATTCCCACACGCTGTTCTGGGTCATACTGGTCCATGATCGCGCTGTGGCGGGTCAATAATTCATCCATGTAGGCTGCTTTTTCACAGGTCACTTGCCACTCTGCCTCATCAAATTCCAAGGCGCTCCCTTTTTCTTCCCAGCCCTGCGGATGAACGTAGTAGTGCAAGCTTAGGCCGTCCATCAACCAATGGGCGTTTTTCATCAGCGTTTCTGTCCAATGATAGTCTGCGACATTCGCTCCGCCAGCAACTTTGTAGATTTTTTTGTCACCGTATTGGCGGACATAGGTTTGATAGCGGCGATACAGATCCGCATAGTACTCTGGCCGCATATTGCCGCCGCAGCCCCAGTTTTCGTTTCCTACGCCAAAGAATTTCATTTCCCACGCATCTTCATGGCCATTTTCTCTGCGAAGATCAGCCATCGGAGAAATGCCATCCATCGTGATGTATTCCACCCATTCCGACATTTCTTGCACCGTTCCGCTGCCGACATTGCCGTTGACATACGCGTCACATTCCAGCTGCTTGATCAATTCAAAAAATTCATGGGTCCCGAAATGATTGTTTTCAGTCACGCTGCCCCAGTGAGTGTTGACCATCGTTTTGCGGTTTTCTTTAGGACCAATCCCGTCTTTCCAGTGGTATTCATCGGCGAAGCAGCCGCCAGGCCAACGAAGCACAGGGATTTGAATGTTTTTCAGTGCTTCAACCACATCGATCCTCATCCCATTTTTATTTGGGATCTGCGAATCTTCTCCAACGTATAATCCTTCATAGATACAACGGCCTAGATGCTCTGCAAAATGACCGTAGATATATTTGCTGATCGTTGTTCCTGATTTTGTGTTTTGAATATTAATCGTCATTGTTATACTCCTATTCTTTGATTCCCCAAATGGACTCATTATTATCGCCAATCGTTGAGAACGTTAATTTTTGCTGTTCAAATTCTGTTATTTCCTGAGTTAATAAAATTCCTTTGAAGGTAGCTTCTTCAAAAGTCAATGCCAAGTATCCCGCATCGTACGTCCAAGTTCCGGTCAAGTCACCAGTAACGTTTCCATCTTTTTGAAGCTCGATCGTCTGCGTTTTTAGCATGGTCGTTCCATTGTCGGTACCATGGTTAATGATTTCATAGCGCCCGATAATGTCATCTTCTGTCAAAGCATCCGCTACTTGTTCATTGCCTCGATACTCGTAGGGTGCTGGAACTGGCCAGCCCTCCTCATTCATATACATTCTGTTGACCCGCACTTCATGGGCTTCGGTTCCATTGTTAAAGCGCGTATGGTACACCAAGGACCACTGACCATTCTCATCGATGATCGCCGAATTGTGTCCCGCTGCTCGATACCCCATTTGTTGAAACGAGAATTGGTAGTTGCCAATCAATTTGATGCCGTAGTTTGAATTTTGGTCCCCTTGTTCTAAGATTGGGCTATTTCCTTGGGCATCAAGGTAAGGTCCTTCTGGTTTTTCAGCGCGAAATAGTCGCATATTGTAACCACCTTTTGCTGCTAAACCACCGTAAGTGACGAATAGGTAATAATAATCGGTTTCCTCATCATAAACAATATAGGGACCTTCTCCTGACTGATGATAGCCGCCAAAAAGCTTGATCCCGAAATAGCGATCAATGATACGCCCATCTTCCGTCGTGCTATCTTCCCCAGGATACATTGGTTTTCCAGTGGCTGGATCAACTTCCAATAAAAAGATACCGCCAGACCAAGAACCATAGGTCATCCATAGTTTCCCTTCTTCATCATAAAACAACGCTGGATCAATGGCGTTTGGTGCATAATCGGTGTTATACGTCAGACCATCTTCGATCGCCCAGTTTTCACTGAACCCACTGATTTTCCCCTCTTTGATCAATTTGGCCAAATGGGTATTTTGATAGTTGGTATTGCGTTCACTACCATCTGTCGAATCTTTTTCTGTAAAGCCAGAATAGATCACGGTATCCGCATAGCTATAGGGTCCTTCGATCGTTTTAGCTACGGCCAATCCAATCGCTGAACGCCGCCAAGTAGAACTAGCTGAGTAGTAGAGCATGTAGGCTCCTTTGTCTCCATTTGACCATTCATAATCAGCATTCCAAATGACATCTGGTGCCCAAAGGCTGTAACCACCTTGTGAATCGGCATCATCATAGCCTGCCCATTCAAAAGTCTCAGCTAGATTTTCTTTTGTGTTACCATAGATCATATTGTCTTCCATTGATTCATATTCGTGAGTGAAAGGCACTTCCCAAGTTTGTAAATCTTCTGTTTTCGCTTGGGCGAGATGCGAACCAAATACGTAAAACAGCTCTTGGTCACCAACATGAATAGAAGTAATCGATGGGTCATGAATCGACACTCGATTTTTTGTCGTTGTTTCCCACTCCTTTTGTGAAAGTTGCTCAGCAGCATCTCCTGTTTGACAGCCAGCAAGAAATAAACTAGTAAAAAAAACGGACATGGTTAAACAGAGCATTTTTCTTTTTGTATTCATTTTTTCCCTCTCTTTTATCTATCCTTTGACTACACCGGGTTCGCCAAAATCAGGTAATCCATTTTTTTTCCAAGTAAACGGTTGGACATACGCATGTCGATTGGGATTTTCTAAAGGATTACTGTAATCATTTTTTTCTGGTCTTGCATGATACACTAAGATCTCTTGTTTCCCCTCCTCATCGACTGTAAAGGAGTTATGTCCTGGTCCGTATAGGGAATTTTGTTCAGAACTTGAAAAGACTGGTTCCTTCAACTTATGCCAAGAATATCCATTCAATAAATCACTATCCTCATCTGCCCACAACAGTCCCATCGCGTAGTTTTCATCCGTCGCACTGGCTGAATAAGTAATGATCACTTTTCCATTTCTAATCAAAGCAGCTGGTGCCTCGTTCACTTTGAAGCCAATTTTTTCCCATTCATAATAAGGAATGCTCAGCAGAATCTGCTTTCCTTTCAATGTCCAAGGATTTTCCATCTCTGATAAATAAAGATTGGAATTGCCTGGAATGTTTGGATCTGCTTGTGCCCAGACATAATACAATCGGTTCCTGTGTTCGAATACCGTAGCATCTAAACTGAAACTCTCAAATTGCGTCCTGATCTGTCCTTTTTCTACCCACTCGCCTGCAAAGGGATCTTCATTCGCATTTTCGATCGCAAACATCCGATGATGATGCTGATCATTTCTGACTTCTCCATGATCTGCAGCAGCAAAATAGATGTACCATTTCCCTTGAATAAAATGAATCTCTGGTGCCCAAATCAGTTCACTCATGGGGCCTTCGGCATGAGCCGTCCAGATGACTTTTACTTCACCGTCAGCCAGTCCTTTCAAGGTTTTCGCACGCCTTAATTCGATTTCCTGATACCCTGGTTTTGATCCAGTGAAGTAATAATATCCATCGGTATGCTTGTATATCCATGGGTCTGCACGTTCTAATACAATCGGTTCCAAATAATTTTCTGCCATAAATTCTACACCTTCTTAAATAATTCCATTTTCCGTTTTTAGTATTTTTATTGCTTTGTTTTTAGACATATACATCGTCGTAGCTAGTAAATAGAGGACAACACCGATCACATCATAGATGATCAAATGGATGATGACACAGGCGATCATCCAACGTATCGTTCCTTTGTTTATTTGTTTGTCTCGCATATTCTTCGCGTTGATCCAACTGATAACGCCCATCAAAATCGTCGCTAACGCAACGATCATAACTACCTTCGATATCATTCCTACCAGACTTGACTGCAAGTATTCATACTGATTTTGATTTTGAAATGCTGCGATCCCTTGTTCTTCAAACCAAGGATAATACCCAAACATCGTTACAAGACCAATACAGACATCCCAGACCGCACTGGCACGTAGTAAATTTCTTTCCAATTTTCGATTCATGATCTTCACTATCCTTTTATTCCTGCATTTAAGTTCATAGATTCAATGAAGTATTTTTGAGCAAATAGAAACAGCATGACGGTGGGAATGATCGCAATCAATGCCGAGCCCATCAATTGACCAATCATTCGGTAGTTGCCATAAATGTCTTGTAGTAATAGTAAACCGGCTGTGATCGGCATTTTACTAACATCCGTATACACGATCACTGGCCACAAGAAATCATTCCATGAACCTGTGAAAGAAAAGAGGCCTGCAACGATCAACACAGGTTTGATCAAAGGAACGATGATCTCTGCAAAAATTGTAAATTCATCTGCACCATCCATTCGTGCTGACTCGTCAAATTCAAGCGGGATACCTTTCATAAACTGTCGCACAAGAAAGATATTTCCCATCCCTGCTAAGCCTGGAATGATCATGGCAAGAGAAGAGTTGACCCAGCCGAAGGTTTCAATGATTTTGTAAGACGGAATCAAATTCACTACACCGGGAAACATCGAGATCCCCATCAAAAGATAAAAGATACGATCACGGTATTTAAACCGCATTCTGCCATAGCCATAAGCGGTCACTGAAACAACGATCACAACTAAAACAGTGTGCGTGACTGCGATAAACATTGAATTCCATAACCACTGCATTATTGGTGCAGTAGACGTATTAGTCAAAATCGCTACATAGTTATCTAATATCCAGTTTACGGGTAATAAACGAAACCCAGTGGAGACGATTTCGGTTTGAGAACGAAAAGAAGTGGCGAAGCTAAAAATCAATGGAATAACCCAGATGATACATAAAACGATCAGAAACAAATATGCGATGACCATACTAGGTATATGTTTCTTTTGTGTATTCATTTTTTTGCCCCCTTAAGTATTGCTTCTATCTAAAAGAAAATATTGAAATACGGACACACACATAATGATCAATCCTAAGATGACTGCCATTGCCGAAGCCATTCCTGCAATTGACTCTCCTTGACTAAAAGCCAATGAGCGGATATACATCATCAATACAGTCGTGCTTTGGTTTGGACCTCCACCTGTCATCATCAAAGGCTGTGCAAAGACATTAAATGCTCCAGCAGTTGTCATCACGATCGTATATAAAAGTGGAAAGCGAATAGATGGCAAGGTCACATTCAAGAATTTTTGGAATGCTCCCGCTCCGTCGATCTCTGCCGCTTCATAAAGGTCTTCATTGACACCCGCTAAAGCTGAGCGATAAATGATCATGTTACCACCGATTGCTCCCCAAATGCTGACAACAAAAATTAAGATCCAAGCATAGGGTTGTCGCGAAGCCCAAGAGAAATCGAATCCAAAAATATTATTGACGGCACCTAATCGAGAGTGGAAAATCAATGACCAAATCAAAGAACCTGCTGAAACAGAGATAAGACCTGGAATATATAGAATTGCTTGAAAAAGTCCTTTCAGCTTCACTTTTTTATGCTGCAATGCAGCTGCAATCATCAGTGGAATGATGATTTGTAACGGCACCATGATCAAAACGAAAATAAAGGTATTTTTCAAACCATTCCAAAATTGGGTATAGAACGTCGAGGAACTATCAAACAATAATGTTTTATAGTTGTTAAAACCGACCCAGACTGGATCAGAGATCAAATTCCATTGCGTAAATGAAGCATAAATACCATAGATCGTTGGAATACATACAAAAATAATAAAGAGTACCATGTGTGGTCCAATGAATGCGATCGATGCCCAGTTAATGCTCTTTTTTTTCATTCCTTTCATTCCCTTCTAAAAATTGGAAAAGGGGATAGAATTATCCCCCTTCACTTATCTAGCTACTTCTGCAATCTTGTCTTCGACATATTGTTGCATCGTTTCTAATCCTTCATCCATATCTAATTCACCGTAAGCGATATCTGTACTATAAACATCTAATGCTTCTAAGACATAAGAGAAATAAACGTAGTCAAAGATGTAAAGTGTTTCTTCTTCCTCTGGTGTAGAAGTAAAGAATGATTGTGGGTATTGTTGGTAATCATCACTTTCTAAAATATCTTTACTTGCAACGATTTGACCGGCTTTTGCCCATTCGATCGAGTTTGTACGAACAAATTCTAAAAATTGTGCGATTACTTCTTCTTTTTCTTCTGTTCTGCTTTCACTCTTCAACATGCCAAACATATGAGAAGCTGCTCGGTTGGTTGCGATGTCATCTGAAGTCGAATAAATATTTGTTACTCCCCAATTCAAGCCCTCAACCGCATCATGAGCGGTAGAAGTCCAAGTACCATCTGTTGATAAGAGTACGTTTCCGCCTTGGAACATCAAATACCCATCTTCTCCATAAGGTGTCATCAGGCCCGCATCTGTTAACGCTTTAATTCTTTCTAACGCTTCTTTCATTTCTGGCGTATTCACCGTCGGGTTCCCAGCATCGTCAGAAATCGCGCCGCCTAAGTTACGGATTTGCGCTAAGATAACCCAAGAAAGTAACGCATTATTTACGACATAATCGCCTTCTTCCATCTGCCCTGCTAATGACATCATTTCATCAAACGTCACGATGTTATCGTCTAACCAAGAAGTGACATTGTATTTTTCTAAAAGATCTTGATTGTAATACATGGCACTGGCATGGATATCTAATGGGATCGTATATTGAGTATCGCCGATTTTCCCTGCATTCCACGCCGTATCTAAATAATTGCTTTCTTCTAACTCAGGTTGATAAGAAACCAGACGATCAACCGGATCAATAATATCGGAATTGACAAATTCCTCTACTTTATAAGAATGCATCAAAGTCAAATCTGGAATCCCACTTTTAGAACTTACAACCGTACTTAATTTAGTGTACATATCAGACGTGATCACATGATTGATTGTATAATCGGAACCTGATTGTTCATTGAATTCATTTACGATCTGATCCATATAAGCGCCATCATCACCAGTAAGGGGTGACCAAAAATTAATCGTGTATTTTTCTTTTTCCGCTGCCTGATAACGATTAAAACCAATAAGGGCAACTGCAACGACTGCAACTAAAGCACCAATAATAATAAGTTTCTTCTTCATGTTTTTCCCTCTTTCATAGAAATTGAATTTTGGTCTTTGAAGCCGAACACGCCTATCCTCCTTCTCTTATTTGCTATCCCAGCATTTATAATTGCATTATTCATTTCTAGCGTTTGCAAACACTTTCAATTTACAAATAAATCATAACTTGATTTGTAATCGCTGTCAACAATATTTTGATTAATTTATTTAGGATAATATCTATATTAATTAATAAATATATTAATAGCTAGCGAAATAAACAACGCTATTTACACAAATTAGCAAATATGTTAACATTCAAGTAAATCAAACAGTTTAAGCGGAGGTGACACGATGCAATTAGAAATCAATCAAGAAGCATTGCCTGTCTATGAGGCACTTGCCAGTAACGTGCGAATCAAAATCATTCAATTGCTGGCTAAAAACAAGATGAATGTCAAAGAGTTGGCACAGGAGTTGGGCTTAAGCAGCGCTATCATTACGATGCACATCAAAAAATTAGAAGAAGCCAAAATCATCAAAACAGAGCGTGTGGGGCAAAAAAAGATTTCCAGTTTGAGAGTGGATCATATCGATATCAACTTTCCTGAGAAAATCTTTAATGCCTTTGATACGAAAGAAACGGCGATACCGATCGGTCATTATACAAATTATTCGGTAGAACCAACGTGCGGGCTTGCTACTTCAGCTGATTTTGTGGGAATGGTAGATGAACCGAAGTTTTTCATGGATCCTCGACGAATGGATGCCCGCATCTTGTGGTTTACGAAAGGATTTGTTGAATACCAATCGCCAAACTTTTTAGCAAGAGAAGAAAAACTTGAAATGATGGAGATTTCAATGGAAGTTTCGTCTGAATTTCCTTTTTCCAATAACAACTGGCCGTCAGACATCACCTTCAGCTTAAATGGTGTGGAGCTTGGTACATGGACTAGCCCAGGGGATTTTGCAGATATTCGCGGCAAGTATACACCGGATTGGTATCCAGACAATCTCAATCAGTACGGGTTATTGAAGACGATCCGCATCATGGATCACGGAACCTACATGGAAGGTGTTCCTCTTTCCGACATTACGATCAAGGATATACCTGCCTACGAAGATACGTGGCACTTAAAAGTGGAAGTCAAAGAAGATGCCGAGCATGTCGGCGGTTGTACCCTCTTTGGCAAGGGGTTTGGGAATTACGATCAGGATATCAAACTGAAAATGTTTTATAGCTAAAAAAAAACGCTAGTCTTAGCGGCTGACCCAAACATTTCTTTTGGGAATCAGGTCGCTAAACTAGCGTTTTTGTTATTTCTTCAAATGGTAACTGTACGTACTTACAATGATGTTCTCACGCCAAGAGAGTCTGAAACGCAAGCGCAGGCTTGTTTGGTTGTGCAAAATATTTTGCCAGCGACGTCTTGGGACAAACTGTGGAATGATGACGGTCGTTGTGTAATTGTGTTTGGCTGCATTGCGGCTGACTAGATCCACATAACGCAAGATGGGATTTTCAATCGAACGATACGAAGAATGAACGACGGAGAAACGCACGTCTGGGAATTTTTGCTTAAATTCTTGTTCGATCTCTTTTTCTTTCTTCACATCTTCATCCAACGAGACGTGCATCGCCACGACATAATCACCAATCGATTGGGCATAGTTCAATGCGCCGATATTTACTCGGGTAACATTTCCGACGAGAACGATCACGGTATTTCCTTCATAAACATGCAGTGCTTCTTGTTTTTCCAATCGCAGCTGTTCTGCGACTTTTTTATAATGATCATGGATCTTGTAAAAGATATACAAGAGGATCGGCATGATAATGAAGAATGGCCAAATATCGCCTAAGCGATACACGAACAAGATGGCAATGATCGCAAAAGAAATCAAAGCCCCAATGATGTTGGCGATCGATTTAAAGAACCAGCCTTTGCCTTCTTTTTTCCATTTGACGACCATTCCGCTTTGGGATAGTGCAAAAGGAATGAATACCCCGATGGAATACAACGGAATCAAACGCTCGGTCGATCCTTGGAAGATAAACAATAGGACGATGGAACCAGCAGCTAAGGTGATGATCCCGTTTGAGTAGCCGAGACGATCCCCACGGTCTTGATACATGTGTGGCATATATTTGTCTTTGGCTAAGTTATACGCCAACACGGGGAAGGCGGAAAATCCTGTATTTGCGGCAACTGCTAAAATCAGCGCTGTGGCAAATTGCAAAACGTAGTACATAAACCCATGACCAAAAACAGCAGAGCCGATTTGAGATAGGACGGTCACTTCTGCTTCTGGTACGATACCGTACCAATAGTTGATAAAAGTGATACCGACGAAGAAGAACCCTAAGATCGCAGCCATGATCGTCAAGGTCGCAGCTGCATTTTTCGCCCGTGGTTTTTTGAAAAATGGCACCGCGTTACTGATCGCTTCGACCCCCGTCAAAGAAGAGGAACCTGATGAGAAAGCCCGTAAGATCAAGGCTACGGATACCCCAGGCACGACAGCGCCTGGCAGTGCGGTTGCATTCAACGGTTGCGCACCAGTTACGATGTTGTACAAGCCGACCACGATCAAGACTGTGATCACTGCGATAAAGGTGTAGACTGGAATCATTAAGAAGCTAGCTGATTCTCGCAGCCCTCGCAGATTCATCATCATGATCAAGAGCACGATCACGACAGAAATCGCCACTTGATGGCCGAACAACGCTGGCACAGCAGAAGTGATGGCTTCTGCCCCTGCTGAGACGGATACTGCTACTGTCAGCATATAATCGATCAACAGTGAGCCGCCGGCAATCAGGCCCGCATTTTTCCCTAAATTTTCACTACTTACTACATACGCCCCACCACCGTGAGGGTATGCATGAATGATCTGACGGTAAGACAAGGTCAATGAAATCAAAAGAATAATAACAAAAGCAGCGATCGGTAATGAATACCAGATGGCAGCAGCGGAAAGTGCCACTAATACGACAACGATCTGCTCTGTCCCATAAGCAATCGAAGACAAAGCATCAGAAGATAGCAACGCAAGGGCCGCCGTCCGGCTCAGTTTTTGTTCATCATTCTCTGCGGATTTCAATGGACGTCCGACCAACAAACGTTTCAAATACTCCACTTTTTCTACACTCCTTTTCATGAAAAAATCCTTCGTTAAACTTGTAACGATATCCTCACAAATATTGAATTATCAAGACTGTATGCTACTCTTGTAACCGCGAAAAGTCAATGAAAATCAGATGAAAAAACGGCCCTTTTTCCCTCTTTTGATTATTAGAAATTTCACGTGATGGCACAAAAGCAGAAAGAACAAATGCTCTTTCTGCTTTTCGATGTTAGTGGAAGAAATGACTTTCTTTGGAAATGTCGCTTAATTTCTTCGTAGAGTTGACTAGATAAGGATACGCGTAGGTACCGACGATCCCAAAGACCAGGAACAAAATCGTTAAAATAACCAATTGTGGCACGGCATTTGGCCAATAGATCCCGCCAGCTGATTCTCTTAACAGATTGACTGCATGGGTAAATGGCAGCAGCGGATTAATGAATTGGAAGAACTTCCCAGAAACTTGGATCGGGTAGTTTCCTCCCCCACCTGAGATGGAGAGAACCAAAATGATGATGGCGATCCCTTTCCCGAGGTTGCCGAACAGTCCTGCCAGTACGTAAACGATCATCATAAAGGCGAGTCCGACGAGTAATGCGAAGAAGACACTGTACACTGGGTTGTGAACATCAACGCCTAATAAAAACATATTTCCTAGGGTCACGATCAAACTTTGGGCGACTGCCATCGTCAAGAACGTCAGCATTCGTGCCACAAAGGTTTCACGTTGTGTAAAGCGTTTTTTGTCTTTCTTCTCTAAATGATACTCCGTTGTAGCGACACTTGACAACAATAATGCCCCTACCCACAAACACAATGCGGTATAAAACGGTGTGCTAGCTGAACCATTGTTGGCGATTGGATAGATTTCATTGCTTTTTAATTCCACTGGTTGTTTGAAGAAGTCGGCTTCATCGGTGGCATCAAGTTTCAATAATTTGATGACTTCCCCAAGATCGACTTCATTTTCTCCTGCTCGGATCGCATCAGCGGCTTTGTGGATGCCAGCTTTGATGCTCGGCCAATCGTTGTTGATCAAATCAACGGCCGCATCCAAGGCTTTTTCAACTTCTGGCAGTTTTTCATCCACCATCGCCATTGTAGAGCTGATTTCTGATTTGATGGTTGGCCAATCGTTTTGCAAGAAGTCTACGGCCAACCCTAATTTTTCTTCGACCACTGGCAATTCGTTGTTGTATAGGTCGGCTCCTTTGTTGATGGCATTGACGATTTCATCCATGTGACCGTTCAGCATCGTATTGGCATCATGCAATTCTTGCTTGATGGCAGGCAATTCTTTTTGGTATTTTTCCAAAATCGTCACGGCATTGCTGACCACTGATTTGGTGGAAGACAGCAACGAGTCAAAATCGATCTCTTGGGCTTTTTTCAAGACATCTTCGGCGGTGGTGATGGTTTCGATTAGTTTGGTTAGGATGTCGTTGATGGTTTTAGTAATGGCATCAACATTAAAACTCTTAGGATCCAGAAGATCAGTAACATTTTGAGCAGCTGCGGTGACTTGATCGAGATACGCTGTAATTTCATCAACAGACCCATTTTGAACAAGGTTATTCAATTGCGATAAGCGGTCAGATAAAACACCTAGCGATGTTTTGGCATTGCTCAGTTGCGTAATGATACCTTCTAGGTCGGCGTTACTGCCAGAATTCTGAATATTGGTTAAAAAGGCAATCAAGGAATCCAAGGCTGCTTGTTGTTGTTGGATGTTCTTTTGAAAGTCAGTGATCGTTGCACTGATTGCTTGGCGTTCTTCATCTGTTAATTTTTTATCGGTTAGTTCTTGACTAATCCAGCTGGTTAACCCAGCAGTAGTTGTTGCCACTTGACGAATCGACTCAATTGTCACCTTCACACTGCTAGAAATACTTGGCAGGGCATCTTGCAATTGTTGCGCCCCATCTTTGGTCGCGGTGGCGAAGCTGGCGGCTTGGTCGCCTAGTTGTTCGATCTGTGGTAACGCGGCTTGCACTTGTTCAATGACTTGCAGTCCTTGTTTGGCGGTATCGATGCCGTCCGTCATGGTGCTGGCAATGTCATCAAAATCATCATCGATCATCTTCAATTGTTTGCCGGCATTTTGGATCTCTGGGATCTTCTCTTGCAAGGTCAAAATGATGCTGGCTTCTTTCTTCAATGCTGGCAGCTTGTCGTTTAGGCCAATCAGTTTTTCCCCCATGGCATCCACTTGCGGGATATAATCGGTAAATTCTTCGGCTTTTGCGATCTTTTCTTTGATTTCTGGAAACTTATCGTGCAAGGTGACGATCTCTTTCGTGTAACCGTCGATCGTAGCCAAATTGTCATCGGTATCTAAGATCATCGATTTGACTTTGTTGATGCTGACTAAGTTGGAATCAATGTCATAGCCGATTTCATTGAAGACTTTTATTAACGTAGAGCTGGCGGTTTCAATAAAGTTCTGTGAGATCTCTTCTTGAAGGCTGCTAGCTCCTTTCTCGGTGATTTTTGGTGCGATGGCGTTGATTTTTTGGTTGCTGTAATACTCAATGGTCGGTTTTTCGATTTTCCCGCTGGTAAAGCTGATCAGATCATCTGAAAAATCCGCTGGCAGATAAATACCCGCGTAATATTTTCCTGACTTGACCCCTTCTACTAAGTCCTCTTTTGAATCCAAGAAGCGCCAGCCCAACTGCTTGTTTTTATGGAGGGTGTCGATGACTTCATCACCGATATCGATGTGCTTGTCTTGAAATTCTGCCCCTTTATCCGCACTATAAACGGCGATCGGCAATTCACTGGTGTTGCCGTATGGGTCCCAGAGGGCTTTGATATTGAACCACGCATAAAGCGAGGGTAAAATCATTAAGGCAATGATCAAAAATGCAGAGATTGGATTGCTGAAAATTCGTTTCCAGTCCAGTTTATATAAATAGAAAACATTCTTTAGTTTATTCATTTTTTTCTTCCCCCACTAGTTCTTCGTCGAAGGATAATTTACCATGTTTTTCCCCCGCCGCCAACGGCTACGATCGACCAAGAAAAGTCCTTTTGACAAATGGACGTTTTTGTCAAAATGAAACCCCTTTACTTTTTGTTTTTTTTCGCTTATTGTTAAACTTTCTTTAACTTTACCATGATGGCGAAAAACACACCACTCATATCCTTTGATCTGTTTTTTTACAGGCCTTTCCTATACAAAAAAAGCTTCCTTTTTCTGCAACGAAAAAGGAAGCTTTTTTAGGTATTATTTCAGTTGATCCTTTGCCAATAACTCATACACATACTTCAATGAGGTAGCTTCGCCATATAACTGAAGATCTGCTTTTTCCTCTGGGGAATAGACTTGATCAAAACTTTGATCGGGAATCAGCACGACATCGATGCCCGCACGCGTCGCGGCTGTTGCTCCCACAAGAGAATCTTCCATGACTAAAGCTTTTTCTGCTGCGACTTGCGCTTTTTCTAAAGTCAGCAAGTACGGTGCTGGATCAGGCTTATGGGCGGAGACGTCATCGCCAAAGGTCTGATAGTCAAAGGCCTGCAACAAATCGAAATGCGCCAACAATTCAGAGGCTCTTTTTTTCATCGTCGAGGTGGCTAATGCCGTTTGGAAGCCTTTCTCACGAGCCAAGGCGATGGTTTCTTTCGCATAGGGTTTGGTTTTGAAGGTGCCATCGGTTATTTGCTGGGCAATATAGACTTCCCGTTCTGCTCGTAATTCCTGCACCCGCTGCTGACCGCCTACGAGGTCGGCTAATTTAGTGGCAGTCTGTTGCCAACTTTGACCACGCCAACCAAAAATATCAGCGGCTGTAATCGGAAGCTCATACTTTTTAAATAGCGCCAACCACCCATCAAAATAGACTCTTTCAGTATCGACTAACAATCCATCAAAATCAAAAATCAAAAGTTCTTTCATAAACGCTCCTTCGTTTTGCTAAGATTTTTTCCTCACTCACTGGGGATCAAGACATCTCCCGACTTTTGTCAGCAGCTGCTTGCACTGCTTTGATGACAGCCGCACGAAAGCCATTTTCCTCTAAGGTTTTGACTGCTTGGATCGTTGTGCCCCCTGGTGAGCTGACACGATCCTTTAAGACACCTGGGTGTTCCTTCGTCTCTAGTACCATCTTCGCTGCGCCTAATACCGCTTGAGCAGCAAATTCATACGCCATCGGCCGCGGCATTCCTTCTGCCACTGCTCCATCTGCCAAAGCTTCAATGAACAAATACGTGTAGGCTGGTGAAGAACCGCTGACACCAATGACTGCATCGATCATGCTTTCTGGTACTTGCTCGGCTTTGCCCAGGCTTTCAAAAAGCTGTTTGACTTCGTTGGCTTCGGCTTCCGTCACTTGACCGTTGGGACTGATAGAAGACATCCCTTCCCCCACCAGTGCAGGGGTATTTGGCATGACCCGCACGATTTTGTGCGCACCGATGATTTCTTCCATTTGCGCGATCGTCACACCCGCGGCAATAGATACTAGCAAATGCTCCTTGGTCAAGCCGTCTTTTAAATCAGCAAGCAAGCGGGGAAAGACAAAAGGTTTAACTGCTAAGACGAAGATCTCTGCTTTTCCGGTGACATCTGCTAGCTTAGTTGTCCCAGTGATCCCGGTTTCTTTTTCTAATTGTGCCAAAGTCGGCTCGTAGCGATGGTTATAAACCAATATCTCTGCTGGTTCATACAGGTTTGCTGCAATCAAGCCGTTGATGATAGCTTTTGCCATGTTACCGGCTCCTAAAAAGGCGATTTTTCTCATAGTTTTCACGCTCCACTTCTGATTTTGGTACCACTTTTTGCTAAAAAAGCCTAATCAATGACTAGGCTTCAAACTCGATCATATACGGATGCAAGGCGGTGTTATAGATCCCTTCTGTATATTCTACCACTTCTCCTTGTAGATCATACGAATAACGGGTTCGTTTCAAGGCAGCGACCTCTGGCGTGATCATAAACTTCTGTTGCTCTTCGGTCAAGGTCGTTGCCACGAACGCATCTTGAAAGCGATCGATGATCATTCGATGTTCATCCAATAGGCGATACAATGATTTTTCTTCAAAGACCTCGATGGAGGTACCCTTTAGCTGCTTTGGCAAATGGTACTCATAGTAAATAAAGGGTTGGTGGTCAAAATAATACATGCGACGTAAACGCATGACTTCTTTGCCCATCAAAGAATACGCGGGGTGCTCAGGCGCAAGTTCGACTAATTCATAGCTGAGGTTTTTCTTCGTGTATTCCTTGCCAGTCTTTTCAAGCAATTGGCTAAACGTCGTGCCTTTTGACAGCTTGTTATAAGGGCGATTGCTTAAAACCGTCGTCCCACGTCCGCTGCGTTTTTCCACATACTCATCTGCCGCTAACAATTCGATGGCTTTGCGGACAGTGATCTTGCTGACATTGAAGGTGGCTTCCAATTCTGTTTCCGTCGGTAAAAATGAACCAATCGGGTAGCGACCCGACATGATGTCTTCTTTGAGCTTATCGGCAACATCACGGTAAAGAATGTGTTTGCGTTTCATTGCTATCTCGCCTTTCTCTCATTGGATTGGTCTTGTTCTCCTTATTCATCAAAGGTAGGAATGTCTTCTGGTTGCGGCTCGATCAAGACTTTCCGCGGCTTGCTGCCTTCAGAAGGGCCAACGACGCCTTGATCTTCTAATTCATCCACTAACCGAGCCGCTCGGTTATAGCCGATGCGAAAACGTCGCTGCAAGAGAGAAACGCTGGCGGTCTGCATTTCCACCACAAGGGCTTTGGCATCTTCGAATAGCTCATCTTGCGGTTGTCCGCTGCTGCCGGTACTCGTTTCTTCCTCAGTGACCATCATTTTTTCTTCATAATTGGCTTCTTGCTGATCGGTCACGAATTCAACCACTCGTTCGACTTCTTGGTCGGAGATAAAGGCCCCTTGGACCCGAATCGGTTTGTTCTCACCCATCGGCAGATACAGCATATCGCCGCGTCCCAGCAGTTTTTCGGCTCCGTTCCCATCAATGATGGTCCGCGAATCGACACCGCTGGAAACCGCAAAGGCCATCCGTGATGGAACATTGGCTTTGATGATCCCTGTAATGACATCCACACTTGGTCGTTGCGTTGCTAGGATCATATGGATACCTGCTGCCCGTGCCATTTGCGCCAAACGAATGATGGCATCTTCGACTTCGTTGCTAGCAACCATCATCAAGTCGGCTAACTCATCGACGATCACTACAATGAATGGCAAGATCGGACGATTTTCGCCGTCTTCTAAATTCTTATTGATCACTAAATCGTTGTAGCCAGTAATGTTTCGGACCCCAGTTGCCGCAAATTTTTCGTAGCGCTCTTCCATTTCCTTGACCACTTTTTGCAACGCTTGCGCCGCTTTGCGGGGATTTGTCACGACAGGTGTCAAGAGATGGGGAATCCCATTATAAACATTTAATTCAACCATTTTCGGGTCGATCATCATCAGTTTGACTTCATGGGGTTTTGCCCGCATCAAAATACTGGTGATGATGCCGTTGATGGCTACGGACTTCCCGCTCCCGGTCGATCCGGCAATCAAGAGATGGGGCATTTTCGTTAAGTCTGCCGTTTGGACACGGCCAGAAATATCGCGTCCTAAAGGTACTTCTAGTAGTTTATCTGGATGATCCGGTTGGGCTTCGATCACTTCTCGGAATGAAACCATGCTGACTGCACTGTTTGGAACTTCGATCCCAATCAATGATTTCCCTGGGATCGGCGCTTCCATCCGCACATCTTTGGCAGCTAAGGCCAAGGCGATATCGTCGGTCAACCCGACGATTTTGCTGACTTTGACCCCTACTGCTGGTTGAACTTCGAATTTGGTTACTGCTGGTCCTAAGCTGGCTTTGACGACTTTTGCGTCAACACCGAAGCTTTGGAAGGTGGTTTCTAACACACCGATATTTTGTTCGATCTTTTTGTACTCGCTGCTTTGATCCGTTGAAGGGATCGAATCGAGTAATTGCGCTGAAGGCAATTCATAATCACGATTTTCAGCTTCTTCGGAAATCTCAAATTCCAACACTTCACCATCATCATCAAGGATCTCTCCGTCTTCATTGACCTTTTTGCTTGGTCCCGGTTTGTTTCCTGCTGGATGTGGTGCTTGAGCGGCCTCTGGTCCCGCCGCTTGCGGCAATTCCTGGAAGTGGTCGATGGGTACAAAGCTCAGCTGCTCTGGTTCAAAATCAGCTGGCGCTTGCATCTGTTGTTCTTTTGCTGATTTTTCGTCTTCTGTCATTGGTCGGACTTGATTCTTTTCTTTGATCTCCGCCATGACTGCTGCTCGCTCGGCTTCTTTTTTGGCTTCTTTCGCAGCTTGTTTCTCTGCTGCTCGTTCCGCTTTGCGGGCTTCTCGTTCGGCTTGCTTTTCTGGAGAGCCTTCTAACAACCGCTGCAGCTTGTCACCAGCTGCTTGCAGGTGCTCGACTAACTCGTGGCTGCTCATTTGGCTGAACAAGAACGCACCGATCAGCATGAGTAAAACAGCGATGATGTAGCTGCCGATCTGGGAAACAAGAAAATAGGTCGCCCCATAGAGCATGGCGCCAATCATTCCGCCCCCGACATTTTGGGTCACTTGGCTGCGCCGGATATCGCCTAACAGCGTCATCCATGTCGTTTGGAAGATATTGGCTTGTTCTCCCACCACATTACTAAAGATTTGCGCATGGAGGATGATCAGTAAACCAAAATACACCAATACACAGCCGATCACTCGCCGAATACTCTTAAATCGAGCATCGGTCGTTTTGATCGCTAACCAGACACCATAAGCGGCTAGGGCAACACTCAAAAATTGGTACGTGTTTCCGCCAACGATCCGAAACCCGTTGGCAATCAAGGTTCCTAAAAAACCTAAATGGAAAAAGCCAAATATCGAAAACAAGACAAAGAGCAGGCCGACGCCGACCAGCATTAATTTCTCTTGCTGTTTTTGTTGTTTTTTTGTTTTGCGTTTCTTTGCGCGTTTTTTTTGCGCCATTTCTATCCCTCTTTTCATCTTTCCCTATTATAACGAAAAAAGAAGGCGAACAAAAGTTTTCCTGTGAGAAATTTTGGTTAGCTGTTGGAATTTAAGGAAAAAAGAGGATGTCTGCCAGATATAGCAGTGATCATCCTCTTTTTAGCTGCTGCACAAATTCAGCGACTGTATAGACAATCAGTCCCGATGATTCAAAATCAGCTGTATTGGTCGTTACTAGACTGTCGATTTGATTTCGCTTCGCACAAGCTGCTAAAACAGCATCCTCAAAATCTATCATTGTTGAATCAAGCGCCTGAAGGCAATCTGCTTCCGTAACGGTTAAGACGGTATGCACTTGGATCAGTTTTTTGACTTCCCTCCGAGCATCGACTCCTGCTGCTCCATCGAGAATATAGAAAAGATCCGTTAAGGTACTTGCCGTAATCACGCCCTCGCAAAGTCCATAAATGGAACTGTTGTATATCTGTTTGATGGCTTCTTGATGGCTTTTAGACCCTCTTCCTAATAAATAGTCAAGGATCACATTGGTGTCAATCACGACTCGTTTGGCTTTGTATTTGGTCATGCTTATTTTATTCTCCCAGATATTTTTTCCTACGCCGTTCGTTTCTTACTTTTTTGATGTCCACAACGTCAGGTGTTTCAAATGAATCTGCTAAAATGCCTTGCAATGAATCGACTAAACGAAGTTTCTCCTCTGGGGACAACTCTCCTACTGACTGCTTTTCTGTAATAACTAACTGTTTTTTGCCATTGACTTCTTCTGCCAGTTCCATTTCTAGTTCAGAACCTACCTGGAGATCCAATTTCCGAATCATTTTCTTAGACAAGCGAACCCCCTGTCCGTTGCCCCACTTAATCAAATGAGCGGTCTCTTTATAATGTTCCACTCGGCTCCCCCCTCTTTATCGGATTTTCCTTACTACCTATCATTATAACATGAGCACGCCTATGTATACACAAGTATATACTTCAATCGTTCCTTCTTTCCTTAAATACGCAAAAGAAATGAATGTATAAAAAAAACACCAACTGCTAAGCAGCCAGTGCCTCTTGTTGACTTGTTTTAGTTTGGTGTGACGTCTTCGCCAAACCACTTTTCAGAGATTTCAGCAAAGGTGCCATTGTCTTGCAATTCTTTCAAGCCATCATTGATTTTATCTGCCATGGCTTGATCGTCTTTACGCACACCTACAGCAAAATCTTCTGCTTCAAAGGGGCTTTCGATTTCGTTGAAGTCATCGGTTTTGCCTGTTTGAGTCAAATAATATTCTGCGTAGACGCGGTCGATCAAAAGACCGTCGATCCGACCGTTTTCTAGATCGATAAAGGCTTCATTAAAGCTGGCATACAAGGTTGCGTCATTGCCGTCTACGAGATCCTTCAAAACTTCCGGTTGGTTGTTGAAGGTCTCATAACCAGAAGAACCTTCTTGGGCACCTAAGACTTTGCCCTCCATATCATCAAAGCTAGTAATGCCGCTGGCTTTCGCTGTGACTAAGACTTGTTTGTTTTCCATATAAGTATCTGTAAACAATACTTTTTCTTCACGAGCTGCGGTTTTGGTATACCCGTTCCAGATCATATCGATGGTGCCATTGCTTAGTTCGGTTTCTTTCATGGACCAATCGATTGGTTGAAATTTGACTTTGGTTCCTGTTAGATCCAAAATCGCTGTGGCTAAATCCACATCAAACCCAACGATGTTGCCTTGGTCGTCTTTAAAGCCCATCGGTACGAAGGTATCGTCTAGGCCGACGATCACTTCTTCTTTGTCAGCGGCACTGGTTGTGGTGTCATTGCTGCTGCCACACGCCCCTAATAAAAATACACTTGCTGCTGCGATTCCCATCAATAGTAATTTTTTCATTTTATTCTCCCCCTTATTCTCCTGCTACTTTTAATAATTGATCACCGATATTTTCGGCAAAAACCAAATCATGGGTCACCACGATCTGGGTCACTCCTTCTTTTTTCAGATCCAAGATCAGCTGTTCGACTTGCTGTCTCAAGCCTGGATCTAAGGCGCTGGTAGGCTCGTCATAGGCCAACACTTTGGGATTCATCGCCATCGCTCGTGCGATAGCCACCCGTTGCCGCTGCCCCCCGGACAATTGGAAGGGATATTGGGCTAGTAGGTCACTTAATCCTAGTTTTTCTGCCAACTGTTCGGCTTTTGCTGTATACGCGGCCTTGTCTTGTTTTAGCACCATTTTTGGCGCCAAAGTGATGTTTTCAAAAACTGACAAGTGCGGAAACAATTGGAAGTCTTGGAAGACGACACCGACGACTTGTTCTTGTTCTTTTGTGTCGGTGGGATCAAAGGCTTTGCCATCCAGCAAAAAGCTTCCAGAATCGATCGTTTCTAAACCAGCCAGTGTCCGAAGCAAGGTGGTTTTCCCGCCACCGGAAGGACCGACCACCGCTAAGATACTGCCGTCTTCGATCGTCAAGTCTAGCTGATCGATGACTTTTTTAGCGCCAAATGACTTTGATACTTGTTTTAGTTCTAACATATGTGGTTCCTCCTAACGGTAATAGTCCAGTTTGGTCTCGATTTGTTTTAACAATAACGTAAAGACGCCTGTCATCACCAAGTAAATCAAGCCGACCCCAACTAACGGAAGCAAGGTACTGTCTCGCTCCATGGCGATTTTCCCGATTCGCATCACGTCTGACAATCCTAAGATGTAAACGAGGGATGTGTCTTTGACAAGATTGATGACTTCATTGCCGACAGATGGCAGGGTGATCTTGACGACTTGTGGGATGATAATTTTTTGGATCGTTTGGATCGGGGACAAACGCAAGACTTTCGCGGCTTCGTATTGTCCGGCTGGAATCGATTGGATCCCTCCACGGAAAATCTCGGCAAAATAAGCAGCGTAATTGATAATAAAGGCGATCAAGGCTGCTTCAAAGCGGTCAAAGACGATCCCTAAGATCGGCAGACCGTAGAATACGAAGATCAGCTGTAGCAATAAAGGCGTTCCTCGCATCAACCAAACGTAGACTTGCACGATCAATTTCAAAATACGCAGGCGACTGGCTAAAACAAAGGCCAACAAGATGCCTAAGGGAATGGACCCGATTAAGGTCAGTGCGAACAATTTAACGGTGATTCCAGTTCCTGAAATTAGTTGGGGCATAACATTGACTAAATACTCAAACATGGTGACTTCCTCCTTGATAGGTTTCAATTTCGATTGGCAGCGATACAGCTTCGCGACGGTTTGCTCCGACGCTTATGTGACGCTGGGCGTTGGCTGGTGAGGGGCAACTGGCAAGTTTCATTTTTCTAAAAAAGAAAAACAAAAAAAGCGCACACTGGCATTTGCCAGAGGACGCTTGATACGTGGTTCCACCTCAATTTGCCTTTCCTTCACAGGAAAAGGCCTCGTGCAGTCCTTGTGATCCTTCCACTTTCGGTTTTCGGTGAGATGCAAAAAAAGAGAAAAAAAACGTCCCCTAGCCATTACAGCTAAAGGACGTTATCAACGCGGTTCCACCTTTGTTTATCAGTGCTTCACAGCAACTGAACTCAGAAAGTCATCAATCAATGACTGCTGCTGTAACGGGCAAACCCGGTCTCTCCTACTTTTCTTTCGGAAAAACGACTCCAAGATGTGTTTCACAACCATGCGTTATCTCTTTGCACCAACCAGAGACTCTCTTCAAACAGCAAGCCTTGCTACTCTTCTTTTCGATGTCTGTTTCATTAAGTTGTGTCTTACTTTACTCGCTCTTAAAGAAAATGTCAAACATTTTTTCTGAAATTTTCGAAACTTTGTCAAATGTACCGGTTTCGAGGGGAAGATTCAGGGAAAAGAAGACGCAACTGCTTAACCGAAGTATGCTTCAGCTAAGGCTTGCCCTTGCTTGATTTTTGCCCATTGCTGCTCAGTCGAAAGCTCATTGCCGCAGTCACAAGAGGCAAAGCCGCATTGATGAGAAAGATAAAGCCGCTCCTTAGGAATGATTTGACTAGCTTTATCTAATAAAGCGATCACTCGCTCTTCATCGTCTAATGTGGCGGTTTTGCTGGATAATAAGCCTAAGACAACTTCCACTTCTGGACGATCTTTCAGCGCTTCTAAAGCCGAGATATCACCGGCACGGTCATCGTCCCACTCTAGGAAAAAGCGGTCATAATGCTGATCACGCAAGAATTTTTCGGCGATCGCTTTGTAAGTACCGCTGGCTGCCGCGCGGCTTTGGTAATTGCCGCGACAATTGTGGGTCCAGACTTTTAATCCTAATTCGTGGGCGTAGTCAGCGACTTCGTTGTTGATCGCCACGAATTCATCGGCTAACGCTTCTAAGCCGTCATTGCCTTGGGTGAAGAAGCTCTTGTCATTGTCTTCGGCGAATAATTCCCATAAACAATCATCGAACTGAACGATCTCACCACCGGCTTCTCGGTATTCCTGCAAGAATTCCTTGTAGGCGTTAAGCAGCCCTTCCCGCAAGGCTTCTTTCGTTGGATACACCTGACCTTCACCAACGAGGTCGTTAAAGACAGTCAGCTCGGTAAAGGCGTGGGCAGCCCCCCAGACGGTGATTTTGACTGGCAGGTCGCCAGCTTGGCGTTTGGTTTCTTTAAATAACGTCAAGTAATGATGGTTTTTGCCAGATAATGGTTCTGTGATTCGGATGCCGATGTCTTTACGTGTCTCAAAATGTCCACCGTCCAAATCTTCAAAGGCATACCCATGATCGGAGATATAGCGCTCAACGCCTTTTAATCCCCAGAGAAAATCCAGGTGCCACATCGAGCGGCCGTGTTCGCCGTCTGTGATGACTGTAATGCCGTGTTCTTTTTGCGCTGCAATGATGTCAGCGATCGCTTTTGCTTCCGTTTCTTGGTAGCCAGGAAACGCATCATAAAACGGGTAGCGGATATCCTCCCGATGCTCGATTTGATTTTTGTAGTCCAATAAATCTTGTGGTCGTAACAATGACCCCACAAGCTGAAATTTGTCTGTTGCCATATCCATTCCTCCTATACAAAGTTTTCAAAATTGTTAGATTTATTCTAGCAAACATCTTATACTATAGATAATACTTATAAACTTATATATTCCATAGGCAATACCTATAACATAAAAAGGTGGTTGTATCCCATGCGTATCCAGCAGCTTGAATATTTGGAAAAAATCGTAGAAACTGGCTCTTTCAATGAAGCCGCTAAACAGCTTTTCATCAGTCAGCCCTCCCTCTCTCAAGCCATGAAAGAGTTGGAAAAAGAGTATGATCTGCAGCTGTTTTACCGCAGTAAATTAGGGGTGACCTTGACCGATGATGGCCGTTCCTTTCTCAACTATGCTCGAAATGTTTTAGACCAAGTCAATCTCTTGGACGAACGCTTTCGCAAAGACAGCCATCGCAAGCATGTTTTCAGTGTTTCCGCACAACACTATGCCTTCGTCGTCCACGCCTTCGTGGAGCTGGTCAAACAGTTAGGGGAAGATGAATTTCAATTCACCTTGCGGGAGACCCAGACACAAAATGTACTGGATGATATCCAGACGTTTAAGAGCGAATTGGGGGTCATTTATCTGAATGATTTCAACACGACGGTCTTGACCCGTTTGATCCACGAAAAAGACCTGCAATTCATTCCTTTATTTGAAGCCAAACCCCACGTCTTCATCGGCCGAGAAAATCCCCTGACTCAGAAAAAAAGCATCACATTAGCTGATTTGGAACCATATACCTATCTGTCGTACGAACAAGGGGAAACCAATTCCTTCTACTTTTCTGAAGAGATCTTAAGCACTTTACAGCGCAAAAAACACATCCGCATCAGCGATCGTGCCACGATCTTCAATTTGATGGTGGGTCTCAACGGCTATACCATCAGCTCTGGGATCATCAGCAGTGAGCTGAATGATGAAAAAATCGTTGCGATCCCTTTGGAAGTCGATGATGCGATGATCCTAGGTTACCTCAAACACAAGAAAATGGAACTGAGCGAGATGGCCTTGGACTATCTCGCCTTGTTGAAGCAGCATATCAAAAATTACGGTTTCGACGTCTTTTAAAAAAACGATCCGCAGACAGTCGGTCGGGCTACCTTCGTAAGGTGTCCCGACGCTGTTGCGGATCGTTTTGTTTCTTTTGTGCTTTTTTGCTCTTAAACTGTCTTACGTTGGCGTTGTGGAGAATAAATCAACGCAATGGTTTCCATTCCCACTCTTCGACTTCGGCGATATCATAGCCGTTTTCTCGAATAAAGTCATGGTGATACGCAACGGTGTCTGCCATTTTTTGGGCAAAGTCCGTTGCTTTTTCTCCATAGACCCATTCGGCGGCGTCTTTGGCTAAGTGGAAGCGATCCAATTCAGAAAGGATCCGCATATCAAACGGTGTCGTGATGTCGCCATTTTCTCGGTACCCATGAATATGAAGCTGTTGGTTGCGACGGCCAAAGAAGATATCGCGAATCAGTCCTTCATACCCGTGGAAAGCAAACACGATCGGTTTGTCTTTCGTAAAGTAGGCTTCGAATGCTTCATCGCTCAACCCACGAGGATCGACTTCTGGACGACGCAATTTCAATAGATCGACCACATTGATGAAGCGGACTTTCAACTCTGGGAAGGCTTCAATCAGCAACGAAACAGCAGCTAAAGCTTCCAAATTCGGTTCCGTCCCAGCAGCTGCGATCACAATATCGGGTTCTTGTCCTTCATCTGTCGATGCCCAGTCGATGACTTTCAAGCCATCTTTGACAAGCACTTTCGCTTCATCCGCCGAATAAAACTGCGGACGTGGGTGTTTTGAAGAGACCACTAGATTGATCTTTTCTTCAGAAGCGAGCGTTTCTGCCATGACAGCCATCAAGCTATTGGCATCGGCTGGTAAGTAGACCCGCACAAAGTCGGCTTTTTTCTCTGCAATATGGGTCATGATCCCTGGATCTTGGTGGGTGTACCCATTATGGTCTTGTTGGAAGACCGTTGATGAAGCGATCAAATTCAATGAGGGGTACGGGTTGCGCCAGTCAAGATCATGGGCTTTTCGTAACCATTTGAAGTGTTGCGTGATCATAGAATCAACGACTCTTAAGAATGACTCGTAGCTGGCAAAGAAGCCATGACGACCCGTCAGCACATAGCCTTCCAAGAAGCCTTCTGCTTGATGTTCTGATAATTGTGAATCAATCACACGGCCCACTGAAGACAGCCATTCATCATAATCAGGATGTTTTGGCTCCAACCATTGGCGGTCCGTGACTTCAAACACATGGTTCAACCGATTGGATTTGGCTTCATCTGGGCCAAAAATGCGGAAGTTGTCAAGATTTTCTTTGATGATGTCACGAGCAAATTTCCCAAAGACCATCATGTCTTGGGCAGTCGTTTCCCCTGGTGTCTCGATCGCAATGGCATGTGCTTGCCAATCTGGCAAGCGTAGCGGTTGCGGATCGATCCCCCCATTGGTGATTGGGTTGACCGCCATCCGCTGCTCTCCTTTTGGTGCCAATTCTTGAATCTCAGCTTTGATGCGGCCGTTTTCGTCAAAAAGCTCTTCTGGACGATAAGACTGCAGCCAATCCGTCAAAGCATCCACGTGTTCCATATGTTTCGCATTGACAGGGATCGGCACTTGGTGGGCACGGAAGCCCCCTTCAATCGGCTCGCCATCCCAGACTTTCGGTCCAGTCCAGCCTTTCGGTGTGCGAACGATCAAAACAGGCCAATGAGGCATAGCGGCTTCTTCCGCAGAACCTTTGCGGGCTTCTGCTTGGATCGCGTGGATCTGTTCGATGGCTTGATCCATTTTCTGTGCCAATTGCGGATGAACGGCTTCTGGATCGTCCCCTTCTACGAAATAAGGGGTCCAACCCATACCTTCAAAATATTTCGTGAGATCTTGGTCACTTTTACGAGCCAAAATCGTTGGATTGGCAATCTTGGCGCCATTCAAATGCAAGATAGGCAAAATTGCGCCATCATTGACTGGATTAATAAAGGTATTTGAAAACCAGCTGCCCGCTAATGGTCCAGTTTCGGCTTCGCCATCACCGACCACTACTGCTGCAATGACATCGGGATTGTCTAAAATAGCTCCAGTAGCGTGGGCGATGGAATAGCCTAGCTCGCCGCCTTCATGGATCGAACCTGGCGTTTCAGGTGCCGCATGAGAAGCAATCCCACCTGGGAAAGAGAAGGTTTTGAATAGATGTTTCATCCCTGCTTCGTCTTGGGTGGCTTTTGGATAGATCTCGCTGTAGCTGCCGTCTAAATAAGCATTCGCAACCATGACTTGTCCGCCATGGCCTGGTCCTTCGATATAAAACATGTTTAAGTCGTACTTATTGATGACGCGATTGAGATGGGTGTAAATAAAATTTTGCCCTGCGATCGTTCCCCAGTGACCAATCGGATTCACTTTCAAATCTTTTTCTTCGATGGGGCGGCGCAATAAGGGATTGTCTTTCAAATAAATCTGACCAACGGAAAGGTAGTTGGCTGCTCGCCACCAAGCGTTCATTTTCTGATAATACTCTGGTGTATCGTAGGTTGTCTTCATTGTGCTCCTCCTTTTAGTCCATTGTTCCACTCTTACATAAAAGTCTATGCCCCCTATATTTAAAAGTCAATTTTGCTGATTGCTGGTGATTTCAGGGGTCTGCTTATCCGCACTTTGCAGATAGAAGGCAAGAAAGCTTAAGAAAAACGCAAAGAAACCGCCGACCATCGCCAACGGTTTCTTTTGTGATTGGGTACTTATTTGATCGTTACGTATTCTAATCCCACAAGCTTCGCCCATGTTTCGATCTGATCAGAATTTAGGACGAGTGAGACAACGGTGTGATGGCCACCGCCTGTTTCGATCCACTGTTTGACGCCATCGTGGAAGTTTGGTTTTGGTGTCCACATTACTCGTGCAACCGGTAGTTTTGGTGCTTCTTCAGTTGGCTCAAAGGCATCGACTTCATTGATCAATAATTTGTAGTGGGTGCCAAAGTCGGCCATCGAAACCACGACACCTTCGCCGCCTTGGCCGTCAAAGACGAGTCGGGCTGGGTCTTCACGATCCCCCATCGACAATGGCGAAACCACGATTTTTGGTTTGTTGGCTGCTAATACTGGATCGACTTCCATCATGTGGGATTGCAAGATGGCTTCTTTTCCTGGTGTCAGCTCATAGGTATAGTCTTCCATAAAGCCAGTCGCTTTATTGTGGGCCATGATTTTCATCAAGCGGTCAATAGCGGCGGTTTTCCAGTCCCCTTCACCAGCAAACCCATAGCCTTCTGCCATCAAACGTTGTACAGCTAAACCAGGCAACTGCTGCATACCATATAGGTCTTCAAAGTTCGTGGTAAATGCCGTATAGCCGCCTGCTTCAAGGAAGCGGCGCAGACCGATTTCTTGTTTGGCTTGGGCTTTGACATGACGTGCCCATTCTTCTTTGTCGTAATCGCCATAATCGAAATCATACAGCTGGCTGTATTCTTCAAAGAGTGCATCGACTTCTTCGTCAGTCACCGCATCGACGACTTGAACCAAATCGCCGATCCCAAAATAATCAACGGTCCAGCCAAATTGGATCTGTGCTTCGACTTTATCGCCTTCGGTCACCCCAACGTTACGCATGTTGTCGCCAAAACGAGCGACTTTGATTTGGAAGCTTTCATTGTAGCCGACTGCCACGTCCATCCAAGCAGCGATTTCTTTTTGGATGGCTTCATTTTTCCAATAGCCGACAACGATTTTGTTTTGCTTTTTCAAACGGGCATTGATAAATCCATATTCTCGGTCACCATGAGCTGCTTGGTTCAAGTTCATGAAGTCCATATCGATGGTTTCCCATGGAATTTGTTCATTGTATTGAGTGGCAAGGTGCAGCAATGGTTTTTGTAATAATTTCGTGCCGCGAATCCACATTTTTGCTGGTGAGAAGGTATGCATCCAGGTGATCACCCCAGCGACTTCATCCCGATAGTTGACTTCTTTCATGATTTTCGTAATCGTATCGGCAGTAACAGCGAGTTCTTGTAAAACGACTGGATAAGGCAGCTTTGAGCTGTCATTTAAGCTTTTGACCATTTCTTCTGCGTGGTCCCGTACTTCTTGTAATGCTTCTTCTCCGTATAAGTGCTGTGATCCTACGACGAACCAAAATTCTTTTTTCCCGATTTCTAACATTCTACTTGCTCCTTTTTCGTTATTTTTGCCCGTAATAGGCATTTTCTCCATGTTTGCGTAAATAATGTTTGTCTAAGACCCGCTGCGGCAATTCGGGTGCGTAACTGTTCAGCTGACGCGTGATAAAATTCATCTTAGCAACTTCTTCTAAGACCACTGCGTTCATCACCGCCGCATCCGCCGTTTTGCCCCAGGTAAACGGTCCATGACCGTGAAGCAAGACACCAGGAATTTCTTCTGGCGTGATGCCGCGTTCCTTAAAGGTTTCGACGATCACCTGTCCTGTTTGTGCTTCATAGCCTTCATCGATCTCGGCTTGCGTCAAAAAGCGCGCACATGGGACTGCTCCATAAAACGTATCGGCATGGGTCGTGCCCATCGCTGGCAGATCGAGTCCTGCCTGAGCCCAGCTCGTCGCCCAAGTAGAATGGGTATGGACGATTCCACCAATTTCTGGAAATGCTTTGTATAAAACGGCATGCGTTGGCGTATCGGAGGAAGGATTTTTCGCTCCTTCCACTACGTTGCCCTCAAAATCACAAACCACCATATCACTGGCTTGCATGGTTTCATAGTCAACACCGCTAGGTTTGATGACAAACAATTGCTGTTGGCGATCCACTGCTGACACATTGCCCCAGGTGTATTTGATCAATCCTTGCTTAGGCAATGCCAAATTGGCCTGAAAGACTTCTTCTTTTAATCCTTCTAACACAAAATTCCCTTCTTTCTTTTTAAATCAACGCATCGATTGCCGCTTGCTCGATCGGCAACCCTGCTTGGTAACGTTGGGTAAAGACGGTGAACCCCTGAATGTCGGCTTCTGTCGGGGCTAAGGTCACGCCGTGGTCATTTTTAAACACTTGATCTGCTAAGAATGCTGCCAAGGATTGTTCTGGCGTATGACGGCGAAGGTACGCTGCTAAAAGGGCGATCCCCCAGGCGCCGCCTTCACCAGCCGTTTCCATGACCGTGACTGGGGCTTCCATGACAGCTGCCAAGACACGTTGGGCAACTTCTGGCGTTTTGAAGATCCCACCGTGACCAACGATTCGATCAATAGCGACGTCTTCGGCTTCCAGAATCTTCATCCCGATCTTCATCGCACCAAAGGCACTAAACAGATGTAAGCGCATGAAATTTGCTAAAGTAAAAGAACTCTCTGGCGATCGGACGAAAAGCGGCCGTCCTTCAGGGATCTTAGTGATATTTTCACCAGAATAATAGCCATAAGAAAGCATCCCGCCACAGTCTGAATCCCCTTTCAATGCTTCGTTGAATAAGGTCGTAAACAATTCTTCCGTGGAGAGTTTCATTCCAGCTGCGTCGGCAAATTCGCGGAAAAGTTTGACCCAGGCATTGATCTCCGAGGTACAGTTATTCGTATGGACCATCCCCACCAAATCACCAGAAGGCGTCGTGACCAAATCGATCTCTGGATACACTTTAGTTAAGGGTTCTTCTAAGACGATCATGGCAAAAGCAGACGTCCCGGCTGAAACATTCCCGCTTCGCTGTGCCACACTATTCGTGGCAACCATGCCAGTGCCCGCATCGCCTTCTGGCGGACATAACGGGATGCCAGCTTGCAAAGTACCAGTTGGGTCGAGTTTTTTTGCCCCTTCTGCCGTCAATGTGCCGGCTGGTTCGCCTGCTGTCAACACTTGCGGCAAAAGGTCTTTGATCTGCCAAGGATACCCTAGACTGCTGATTTGTGCATCAAATTGCTGCAGCATATTCGCATCATAGTCTTTTGTCGTACTGTCGATTGGGAACATCCCTGATGCATCGCCGATTCCGATAACTTTTTCCCCTGTCAGCTGCCAATGGACATAGCCGGCTAAGGTAGTGAAAAAAGCAACCTCTGGGACGTGGGCTTCTTGATTCAAAATCGCTTGATACAAATGCGCGATACTCCAACGCTGCGGGATGTTGTATTGGAACAATGCCGTCAAGGCTTTTTCTGCTTCTTCCGTGATCGCATTGCGCCATGTCCGAAAAGGTACCAACAGCGTGCCTTGCTGATCAAAAGCCATATAGCCGTGCATCATTGCAGAAAAACCGATACTGCCGATCGTCGTCAAAGGTACCTCAAATTGCTGTTGGATGTTGTGCGCCAACTCTTGGTAGCTGGCTTGCAGTCCTTGCCAAATCGCCTCTAGTGAGTAGGTCCAAATCCCTTGCTCCAATTGATTTTCCCATTCAAAGCTACCTGAAGCGATCGTCTGAAACTGCTCATCGATCAAGACAGCTTTGATCCGTGTCGAGCCTAGCTCGATCCCAAGAGACGTGCGCCCGTCAATAATTGCTTGCCTTACTTGTTGCGTCATCTTCTTATTCTCCTTTTTGGTTATTGACTGAACCGCGAACGATCAGCTCCGGTTCAAAATAAAAGCGTTGCGCTTCTGTTGCCTTACCTGTAGTGATCCATTGTGCCGCCAATTCCCCCATCGCTTCTTTCGGGTGAGTCAGTGTGGTGATCGTCGGTGTGGACAAGGTGCTAAGAGGCGAGTCATCGTTACCCACGATCGAAAAATCAGTAGGAACGTTCTTCCCAGCAGCCGTCAATGCTTGAATCAAGCGATGCGCGATCTCATCGTTGTAACAAACGATGCCTGTGACTTGATTATCGGCAGCCGTCAAGCGCTGGATCGCTTGTTCAATAACGGCTTCTTTCGTCTCGGTCGTATACGTCAAGACGTCTTCTGCTGCAAACGTCCGCTTGGCTTGGGTCAATGCTTTGACAAACCCTTTCATCCGATATTTCCCTTGTAAGTCATCGATTTTCGTGATCATCATCAACTGCTGATGCTGTTGTTCTAATAAATAATTGGTTGCTAAAAAACCAGAACGTGTATCGTTGACACAAATATGCGGCAAGTCTAGTTCTTCATAATAGGCATTGATCATGACGAGAGGAATCCCGGCTTCTTGGAGGGCGACATAATAAGCAAGATTTGGGTTGTACTGGCTGCTCTTCGTTGGCTCAACGATCAACCCGTCTACCCCTTGATCCATCATTTGCTGCAAGCACGCTCTTTCTTGCTCATGGTCATTGTTGGTTGATCCTAGAAGCAGTGAATAGCCTTGCTCCCGCAATGTCTGTTCCACGCCGCGCATGATCGAAGGGAAAATATAATCAGACAAATAGGTCATGATGATCCCGATCGTTTTGCGGTTTTTATGATTGACAGTCTCAGGTTTTGAAACGTAGGTACCTGAGCCCCGTTCTTTTCTTAAATAGCCTTCATTGACCAAAACAGCGATCGCTTGGCGTACCGTGTGACGGCTATAATGAAATTCTTCCTGTAAGGTTGCTTCTGAAGGGATCGCATCGCCTTCTTGATAGGTGCCTAAGCGGATCTTCTCTCTTAAGATATCCGCAAGTTGTTCGTACTTATTCGCCATTTTAATCCCATCTTTCAAAAGTTGTCCGTACATCTAAGATACCAAGAAACCGCTTCCGTGTCAATTGCTGCTATGGCTTTTTTTCTAAAAAAACCTAACGAAAAGAAGATAAATGATAAATACCCTTTATTTTAATCAGAATAAAACGAATCAAAACACTATTTGTTGTATAATTGAATAAAATGTTGCTTATTACGTTTAAGGAGGTAAGTATTTTGACGAGAACACCTAATGAAACCTACGAGGAACCCATTATTTTGTATTCAAAAAAATATCGAGAAAATCGCAGACATGATGCCAGCTGTCGTTGGCTCATTACGAAAAAAGGCGTCTGGATAAACAACACCCATCCAAAAATCCCAGATGAAAAGATCCCCATGGCAAAAATTGCCGATGTGGAATTACATATAGGCAAAGGTCTCTTAGTGGACTACCTCCGACTGCAGGTACCAGGTAATTCTCAATTGCTCTATTTCACCAATCGAATCGATGCCCAAAAAGCCTATGAATTTTTAACGGATCATTTGGCAGCACTTGGTGGGCAATCAGCCAAAAGTTACGTGGATGAAGAGGCTGGAAAAATCAAATTACTTTCCTATCATTATCGTGATGCTTGGGTCATTTCAGAAGATACCCTCACGATCATCGATTACAAGAAGAAAGCGAAACAGGTTCTGCAGATTCCCCAAATCACCAGTGTCAATCTGAAAGAAGTTGCTGAATCAGGACTTTGGAAAGGCAATGGCTTTTTAGAATTGTATATTGGCGGCGGAGCGATCAGAGAAACCCATTCCTTCAGACGAATGGAACCGAATCACTCCCTTTGCTTTGCCGAAAAAGACCTGGTGATTGCTCGGATCATACAGCGCTACCTCACCAACTTCCCTCGGGAGCGGTCGGTCCCGTTAACGAACCCATCGACACCACCAGCTGCGAAGCCGACGGAAGCGCTCATTGCTGAACTACGCGAACTAAAAGTGCTGGTCGACGAAGGAATTTTGACTGAAGAAGAATTTGCATTCAAGAAAAAACAACTGTTAGGATTATAGAAGCAATCACTTCGGAGAAAAAAGCCGCCCTCCTGCCATGCGAAGGCAGAGATTTCGGTGAAGGGCTGTGTTTTTTTCCTGAGAAAATTTTGAACGGTTTTTTTAGAACATGCTATACTAAATGAAGAATACGTAGAGCATCTCAAAGGAGGTCTTTCTCATTTTTTCTTTTAATGACATCAAAGCGCGTTTCCCCCAGGCAACGCTGCATGACAAAGTATCCACAACGAAGGACATCGAATCCATCGCTTTCGGCAAAAAATATATTTGGCTGCCAACTGACCAATTAAGTGACAGTGAAAAACTGCTGATCCAACTGGGAAACGGCTCTTTGCAACCAGAAATCGATAACCGAAACCATCCATGGTATCCGATTTTATTTGAACATCAGCCCGTTCAAGAGCCAGAGTGGATTCGCCTGCTGCAAGTTCATTTCACCCGAACCATCGACTCCTTACAATCCGAATGGATCACAGAGATCCAGCAAATGCTCCCTAGCGTAGTGGATCTTTTTTTCCTCACCGAAAACCATGCGGTGATCGTAGAAAAACAAGATGGTGCCAATTTGCCCATCGAAGATCTTGACGGCTTATTCGTGGCTTTGGATATGGATTTCGACTGCTATTCTCAGCTATTCGTCGGTCCCTTCCATCACCCACGCCACGACTTCACTACCTTATGGACGAGTGAATCTACCCTGTTCAAAAATGAGTTAAAAACGAAAACTACCAGTAAAAGTATGGATCTGCCCAAAGTGGTCTTCTCTCTTTTTCGCAACGGCTTTTCCGAGTATATTTCCTTGTTTCGTACCTTGTATCTAGATTGGTTTGAAGAAGAGACCGAAACGATCATTCAATCCCTGTGGCGCAATCAAGGCAATGCAAGCTCCACAGCCAAAGAACTGTTTATGCATCGGAATTCTCTCCTATATAAGATCGATAAGTTTCAAACACTGACGCGCTTAAATTTAAAAAATATGGATGATCTGCTGCTTTGCTATTTATTGATCGATCAGTTCACCCATCAGAGCAATTAAACAACATGCACAAGAAAACGTTTTTTTCTTGTGCATGTTTCCGTTGCACCTTCGAAGCGTTTTCATTTATGATGTTCATGTAAACTAAATGGAAAGAGGTAATCCCAATGGTAGAAATGGCCTTAAAAAATATCCACAAAAAATATGATAATAATGATGCGTATTCGGTAACTGATTTTAATTTAGATATCGCAGATCGCGAATTCATCGTTTTCGTTGGACCTTCTGGTTGCGGAAAATCAACAACGCTTCGAATGATCGCTGGTTTAGAAGATATTTCTGAAGGCGAATTGAGCATCGGTGGAAAAGTAATGAACGATGTGGCACCAAAAGACCGCGACATCGCGATGGTTTTCCAGAACTACGCATTGTATCCCCATATGACTGTTTTCAACAACATGGCATTTGGTTTGAAATTGCGTAAATACGACAAAGAAGAAATTAAAAAACGGGTAGAAAATGCCGCTGAGATCTTAGGATTGACAGAATACTTAGATCGTAAACCAGCTGCCCTTTCAGGTGGTCAGCGTCAACGGGTTGCCCTAGGCCGTGCCATCGTCCGTGATGCCAAAGTCTTCTTGATGGATGAGCCGTTGTCAAACTTAGATGCGAAATTGCGGGTTGCCATGCGTGCGGAAATCGCAAAATTACACCAACGTTTAGAAACAACGACGATCTATGTAACCCATGACCAAACAGAAGCGATGACCATGGCTGACCGGATCGTTATCATGAAAGATGGCTTCATTCAACAAATCGGTTCACCAAAAGAAGTCTACAACACACCGAAAAACATTTTCGTTGCCGGCTTTATCGGTTCACCAGCAATGAACTTCTTCAATGTTACGTTGAAAAACGGTATGATCTCTGATGGACAAAGCTTGAACTTACGTATTCCTGAAGGCAAGAACAAGATTCTTGTGGAAAAAGGGTACGAAGGCAAACAATTAGTCTTTGGTATTCGTCCAGAAGATATTCACAGTGAACAAATCGCATTGGAAGCTTCTCCTGAAGCAACTGTACGTGCCGAAGTAGTCGTATCTGAATTATTAGGTGCAGAAACGATGCTTTATACACGCGTAGGTGCGACTGAATTTATCTCGAAAGTTGATGCTCGTGACTTCCACCGTCCAGGTGAAACGGTTGATTTGGCTTTCAACATCAACAAAGCACACTTCTTCGACAAAGATTCAGAAAATGTCATCACACTTCCTTAATTTGTAGTTACCATGCACTGTTCTCGGATTTGCCCCCTAGGCAGTCGCATTTAACTAATATCCACTTTTATTCCTTATTTGTATCCCCTAAAAACAGACAGTCAGCAGACTGTCTGTTTTTGGGTTTCGTTGTGTTTCCTACGAAACGCTTAGTTACGAACGAGAAACCAGAAGCGGTGTAATCAGCTCATTTCCCCCCTCCTACCGCCCACAGCCACGATGCTTTAAGTACGTGAAACACTCGCCCATCACTTGCCTTTAGACAGCATACGCGTGGTGTCAGCTTCGTCCTCTTCCCCCTCAACTTCTCTTTTGTTTGTCTATGATGCGATGTCCTAAACACGAGAAAACGAACCAACGGGCTTGCCACGCATTGCTGCTTAAGAGGGGCTTTCTTGGCTAGTGTAGGCAGAAAAGCACCACAAAAAGAGTAGTGCTTGTGGGGGATGACAAGCACTACTCTGGGGAGCCTATTCAACTGCTGACCACCTAGCTTTTTGCCAAGCTGCTGGTTAGCGATCGTTTTGCAAGAGGGTCAGGCTGTCTGCAAGGACAGCTTCGCCATCTAACAACTCGTAATCTGTTTCTTTGATCAATTTATAAGGCACCGCTTTGACCATGAGAAAGTCTTTCAATCGATTGACTTCGTACTTCGACTGCGGACCGATCAGCAAGGCATCGACAGTCTGCTGCTGCAGGATCTGTTCAGCAATGATGGCTGGTGCCGAATAGATATGCACGGCTAATCCTTTTTCATCTGCAGCCCGCTGCATGTTTTTCACTAAGAGACCCGTAGTGATACCTGCGGTACAAATCAATAAAATCGTCTTTTGTGCTTGTTCCTCCATAAACAGGCCCTCCTACGATATTTTCTTTTTCTTATTGTAGATATCCAACACGACGGCCAGCAGCAAAATCAACCCTTTGATGGCTTGCTGCCAATCGACACCGACTCCTAAGATCGACATCCCATTGTTTAAGACACCCATCACGAGCCCACCAACGATCGCACCCATCACAGTACCAATACCGCCTGAGGTGGAAGCACCGCCGAAATACACTGCGGCCATTGCATCTAATTCCATTGACGTTCCTGCTTGCGGGGTGGCTGCGTTCAACCGAGCGGCTAAAACCAAGCCCGCCAAAGCTGCCATCATCCCCATGTTCACGAAGACCCAGAAGGTGATTTTCTTCGTCTTGATCCCAGAAAGTTCGGCTGCTTTTTTGTTGCCGCCGGTTGCATAGATTTGACGACCAGCAACGGTTTTGTTAGTCAAAAAGCCATAAGCAGCCACGATCACCCCTAAGACGATCAAAATGATCGGATACCCTTGATAAGAGGCAAAGATATAGGTAGCGCCGAGAAATACGACCGCAGTAAAGACGGCTTTAAAGGCAAAGGCTGCCATTGATTCCACTTCAAAAAGATTTTTTTTGCGACGCTCACGGGTCCGCCATTGGCCTAAAATCAGGATGCCCGTGATCACTACACCTAAAATCATGGAAAGTAAATGGATCTGACCGCCTGCAATATCTGGCAAATACCCAGTAGAAATTTGTTGGAATGCCTTGGGAAACGGCGCCAATGATTGACCCCCTAAGACGACTTGGGTCAGTCCTCGAAACATCAGTAAACCAGACAAGGTCACGATAAATGCTGGGATACCGACATACGCGACCCAGAACCCTTGCCAGGCACCGATCACTGCGCCCATCAGTAAGCAAAGAGGCACTGCCAGCCAAGGACTGATGCCGTTATTGACCATTAAGACGCCTGCAATCGCACCGACAAACGCCATCACGGACCCTACGGATAAATCAACGTGTCCTAACAAGACGACCAAGAGCATACCAGCTGCCAAAACGAGAATATGACTGTTTTGTAACACGAGGTTGGTGATATTCAGCGGCCGCCAGAAAATCCCGTCGGTCATGAGCTGAAAGGCCACCAGCAGCACTGCTAAGATAATGATCATACTGTATTTGCTAAAGATTTCCAGTGCCTTTTCTTTCAGCGAATGGCTGCGTTCTTTTTTTAATTTATTGGTTGTTTCCATCTCAAACCCCACTCTCTTCTAATGTCATTAGATTCATCAATCGTTCTTGATCCGCCTCTTCCCGCAGGACCTCGCCAGTGAAGCGGCCTTCATTCATCGTATAGATTCGATCACACATGCCTAATAGTTCTGGCAGCTCCGAGGAGATGATGCAAATGGCTTTGCCAGCTGCTGCCATCTCTTCGATGATCGTATAGATTTCGTATTTCGCCCCGACATCGATCCCACGGGTCGGTTCATCTAAAAATAAGATGTCTGGTGTGGTCATCAGCCATTTTGCCAAAACGACTTTTTGCTGATTCCCGCCGCTCAAGCTGCCGACGTTTTGATAGATCGAATTGGTTTTCGTCCGCATTTTTTTGCGGAATTCTTCAGCCATCGTGACTTCTTTTTCTTTATCGATGACCCCTTGGCGGCTGATTTTGGCAAGACTAGCAATGGTGGTATTCTCGCGAATATCCATCAGCAGATTCAAGCCCAGCGCTTTTCGATCTTCCGACACATAGGCTAACCCATTTTTGATGGCGGTTGGCACGTCTTTGACAGAAATCGGTTGGCCGTCTTTATAGACTTCCCCCGAAATCGAACTGCCGTAGGAATGACCGAAGACACTCATGGCAAACTCAGTCCGTCCCGCACCCATCAAACCAGCGATGCCGATGATCTCTCCTTTGCGGATCATCAAGTTCAAATTCTCATTCACCACACGGGTATGGTCGATTGGATGATGGACCGTCCAATTTTTGACTTCAAAAAACGGTTCACCAATAGTGGGGTTCCGCTCGGGGTAGCGATTGGTCAAATCTCGCCCAACCATGCCGCGAATGATGCGCTCTTCAGAGATTTCGGCACCACTCAGCGTCTCGATCGTTTGCCCGTCACGTAAAATCGTGATGCGATCCGCCACATTGACGATTTCATTCAACTTGTGAGAGATGATGATCGAGGTAATCCCTTGGTTGCGAAACTCTTTGATCAGCTCTAACAGATTGGCGCTTTCTTCTTCATTCAACGCCGCGGTTGGCTCATCTAAAATCAACAATCGGACGGATTTTGAAAATGCTTTGGCAATTTCCACCAGCTGTTGATGCCCGACACCGATTTGTGAAACCAGCGTATTCGGGTCTAATTTCAAGCCAACGATCTTTAAGAGGTTGTCTGTTTTCTTTTCGGTCAGATCCCAATCAATGATGCCGTGTTTGGCTTGTTCGTTTCCTAGAAAGATATTTTCTTTGATCGACAGGTAAGGACTTAATGCTAACTCTTGATGAATAATAACGATTCCTTTGTCCTCACTGTCCCGCAAATCTTTGAACTTGCATAACTCCCCTTCATAATAGATCTCTCCGTCATAGCTGCCGTAAGGATAGAGTCCGCTTAAGACATTCATCAGCGTGGACTTGCCAGCGCCATTTTCTCCACACAGTGCGTGGATCTCTCCTCGCTCGATCGAGAGGTTGACGTTATCAAGGGCGCGAACCCCTGAAAACTCTTTGACGATGCCTTTCATCATCAAAATATTATCTGCCATGTTCTTTCACCCTTTTCCTTTTTATGTAAAAGTGGTGCGCTGCCTTTGTAAGAAAAGCGGAAAGAACGAATAGTGGGGATGATTCGTTCTTCCCTACTGCTTTCGGGGAAACCATGTATCTTTTCTCGCTGGATCAGCGCTTCTTGCTTAAATGCCTAGCTCTTCTTCTGTATAGTAATCGGTATCGATCAGTTCTTCTTTATAGTTGTCGCTATCCACAGAAACGGGATTTGACAAGTAGGTTGGTACGACTTTGACGCCATTGTCATAGGTTTCCGTATCGTTGACTGGCACTTCCTCGCCATTGGTGATGGCTTCGATCATTTCGATCGTGTTTTTCGCCAACACCCGTGTATCTTTGAAAATCGTTTGGGTCTGTTCGCCCGCGATGATCGATTTCACCCCTGCCACCGTCGCATCTTGACCGGTAATCACAGGTAGTGGTTTATCGGAAGAACCATAGCCAACGCCTTTAAGCGATGAAATGATTCCTAGGCTGATTGGATCATAAGGTGAAAGAACGGCATCCAATGTTTGATCCGTATAGTTGGCACTCAACAAGTTATCCATCCGAGCTTGCGCAGTTGAACCATCCCAACGCAAAGTAGCGATTTGGTTGAAGTTGGTTTGACCAGAAGGAACGACTAGCTGTCCGCTGTCAAAGTATTGTTGGAAGACCGAAAGGACCCCATTATAATTGATCAGTGCATTGTTATCATCTGGAGAGCCGCCGAATAATTCAATGTTAAATGGTCCTTCACCGTCTTTGAGACCCAATTTGTCTTCAATATAAGACGCTTGCAGCACGCCGACTCCAAAATTATCAAAGGTGGCATAATAATCGACGTATTCCGAGTTCATCAGTAAACGGTCATAGGCGATGACTGTGATGTCTTCGTTATGGGCTTTTTCCAACACGTCTGTCAGTGCCGAACCATCGATCGAGGCGATCACTAAAGTATCAACGCCTTTGGTGATCATATTCTCAATTTGTGCCACTTGGTTTTCTACTTTGTCTTCTCCATATTGCAGGTCAGTTTTATAGCCGAGCTTCTCTAATTCTTCTACCATGTTGTCGCCATCTGCGATCCACCGTTCTGCCGATTTGGTCGGCATCGCGATCCCAACAAATCCTTTGTCTCCGTCACCGTTTGCCCCGCTGTCTGATCCATTCCCACAAGCTGCTAACAATCCGCCAACCAATAAGGTGGATGCTAGGACGACCAATTTACCAAAAGTACCTTTCATTGTGATCCCTCCATGTCTTTTTCTTACATTCTCAGTATAGCCAGTTAAGGAATCGCTTACATTTAGATTTTTTCGAGGTTTCTTGGATTTCTTGAGAAAAAACGACTCAGTTGCCCCCATTTCTTTTCGTAATCTTGGATTTTTTAAGATTCCCTTGGTTTTTATTTGATTTGATATTTTGTGTAAAGCGCTTCCGTATTTTTTAGTAGAATAGACCATAGAGGTGAAAAAAATGAGGAATATAAAAATTGGGTTACTCCTTTGTTTGTGTTTGTCTTTCTTGGCTGGTTGCCAAGCAGTCAAAGAAACGACCGCTGAAACATCGGAAGAAAGTATCGTGATCGGTTTTTCTCAATCGGGAACAGAAAGCAGCTGGCGTAAACGCCACACCGAATCGATTCGCACTGAATTAGAGAAGGAAGGCTATGAAGTGCTCTATCGTAACGGCTATATGAATCAAGAACGTCAGATTCAAGATATCCGCAGTTTTATCGTGTATCAAGTCGATGCCATCGTCTTTACCCCGATTCAGGAAAACAATTGGGAACCGATTTTGGAAGAAGCTGCGCAAGCGGGGATTCCCGTTTTCGTGGTGGACCGTCATGTCAACGTCAGCGATCCCTCCTTGTTTCTGACTCATATCGGGCCAAGCTTCAAAGCCGAGGGCAATCGTGCAGGTCTCTACGTCAGCAATTATTATAAAGAACATCAAAATGAAACGATCAATGTTTTAGAATTGACGGGACTGGATGCTACTTCTCCGACGTATTTGCGCTCAGAAGGGTTCCGAGAAACCATCAAGCGTGATTATGCCCACAACAATGTAACGATCCAAGTCAAAGATGAGCTAAATGGTGACTTCATTCGCCGCAAAGGCAAAGAAGTCATTGAACAATACATCGCAGAAGGCAAAATGGAGCAGATCGATGTCTTGTTCAGTCACAATGACGAGATGACTCTTGGCGCTCTTGAAGCCCTCGAAAAAACCGATATTGAGCCAGGGAAGGATTTGGTGATCGTATCGATCGATGCCCAAAAAGAAATGATCGACAAATTGAAGCAAGGGATCGTCAATTGTGTCGTTGAATGCAACCCAGACGCTGGTGTGTTCGTCAAAAATGCCATCTCGCGCTACTTGGCTCGCGGCGCCGATGCCATTCCTCGTGAAATCTATGTCCATGAAACAGTTTTTTCCAGTGATATGGACTTTGATCAGATTCCACCGAGAAATTATTGAGGAGATGAAGATGAAAACAAAAAGTATCAAGGGCATCTTCCAGCAGACCAACAAACTGATGATCCTGGTCGCCTTTATCCCCCTCGTAGTAAGCAGTGTCTTTTACTCGCGGCAGATTTTTATTTACCAAAACACCATCAACAATATTGAAGAAGCCAATCAATTATCGGAAAAAGTCGATGCCATTGTCTTGGAAGAAATGTGGGATTTAGTCTTTGGTCAAAAAACCGTCGCACAAGTCCAAGAAACCAATGTGATCGATGAACTAAGGAGCGATCTGCAGCACATTCAAGAAAATACCAGCACTGCCAAAGAGCTCAATATTTTAGCAGTCGCCTTTCGGACGCTCGATTCTTTAGAAACCTATCAGCAACAGTTGATCGATAATATTCTCAACGATGAACCGGTGGAACAAAACCAATACGTCATGATCCAAGTGGATTCGGTGATCGATTTGCTATCCGATATTTTGCAGCAGTTTGTCGGGGTAGAGATCAGCTTAGCCAGCCAAACCAATCACGAACTAGTCCAATCCGTGTTGCTGCTGATCCTTTTTCAGGTCGTGTTGCTTTTGATCATCTTTGCGATTATCAATAAAAACCGCCGCTTTGTTCGTGACAATCTGCAATACCCGCTGGATCAGTTGTTAGACCTTTCCAATGAACTATCCCAAGGACATTTGAGCTACCGAGCAGAACTGCCCGAAACCCCAGAGCTGCGGACTCTGACGAGTAGCTTGAATCGAATGGCAGATGACTTGACTCGGCTCTTGGAAGAAAATGCCTTGAAGCAGTATCACTTAGCCCAAAGTGAGGTGCGGGTCTTACAAGCCCAGATCACTCCACATTTCATCTATAATAGTTTAGATGCGATCGTTTCTTTGATCGAAGCTGCCCGTTACGAGCAAGCAACCGAAATGACTTATGCGCTGTCAGATTTTTTCCGCATCTCCTTAAGCAAAGGGCAAGACTGGATTCCGCTGGAAAAAGAATTGCGGCATGTGGACGATTACTTGAAGATTTTGCAGATCCGCTATGGCAGGATGCTGTCTTACACCCTTGAAGATCAAACTGTCAGTCCAGAACTACAGGTTTTGAAAATGGTCCTGCAGCCCCTTGTTGAAAACGCCGTTTATCATGGCACCAAATTTGTCCGTCGTGTCGGCATGATTCGAATCACAGTGTCAGAATTGCCTCACCAGATTCAAATGACCATCAGTGACAACGGCGTTGGAATCGACCCTGAGCGTTTGGAGGAGATTCGTCGTAACCTTAAAGAAACCACTGATCCCGCCTCTGAGAGCGGCTATGGCCTATATAACGTCTATCGCCGTCTCCAGCTGAACTACGGCAGCGAAGCGCAACTGACGATCCACAGTCAATACCAAGAAGGCACCACGATTAACGTCACAGTACCAAAAAGGGAGGAACCCAACCATGTACAAAGTGTTCATAGTTGAAGATGAACATCTGATTCGCGATAGTTTGCGCCACCAAATCATGACTCTCGCCAAACAATACCCGATCGTTTATAGCGATGAAGCCGCAGATGGCGAATTGGCGCTGGCTTCGATCCTTGATCTGCGTCCTGATATTATTATCAGTGATATCAAAATGCCGTTTATGGACGGCTTGGTCTTTGCGAAAGAAGCCAAGAAATTATTGCCGCAAGTTCGCATTATTTTCGTTAGCGGCTTTGATGATTTTGACTATGCAAAAACGGCACTGCAGCTGCAAGCAGACGATTACTTGCTCAAGCCCATCAAAAACGAAGAATTAGAACAAGCCATCAAAACCGTCGTTCAACATTTAGATGAACAACAAGCCACTCATCAACAATTATCCAAAGAAGACGATTTATTCGAAATGGAAATCAAAAAGAATCACTTTCTGAATCACCTCTTTAAACAAAAGATCACGATCTCAGAAGCCTTTTTGCAAGCAGAAGAACTGGGCCGGCGCTTTTCAGGCAAACAGTTTTGTGTACTCTTAGCAAAAACCCCCTTCAATCAAAGCTTTTCTGACTACACTCGCTTTAGCCAGCAGCTGACCAAAGCCTATGAACAAGACGATGCCGTCTTGTTCTCCAGTGTTTCTAGCCGCTTCATCAAGTTTTTGCTTTTTGACCATGACCGAGAACAAGTTTTAGAAAAAGCCTATCAGATCGCTCAAAGCCTCGTTCATGGTTCTGGGGAAGAAGTAGCAGTGGCGATCGGACCGGTAGCAGATCGCTTCTCGGGCATCTCTCTTTCTTATCAGAAAGCTCGTGACATGCTAAAAACCTATGGCAGCATCCGCAAGGAAAAAATCATCAGCTATGAAGACGACATTCGCGAAGGGGAACTGTCCCCCACCAATCCTTTCAAAACCGACCTTGCTTCACGGCTGGCAAATGCTGGGAAACAGACGATCCCTGAGCTGATCGCTGAATTGATGGCGCCTCAAGGAACCGTTGAGCGAACGCAAATGTACCGTTTGTTCGTCTTAGTCGAACTGCTGGCATTGTTGAAGAAAAAAGACAGTCATTCGCTGCCCCAGATCGTTCAGCACGCCCATGACTTAGACTATCTAGCGGCATTGACCCATGAGCCAGAGAACTATCAAACGACTCTGGCAGAACTGTTGCCATTATTAACCAAACAACCCATCAATCCTGCAATGGCGAAATATCAAAGCGTCATCAATCAAGCCAAAGCCTTTATTAGTGAGCACTTTTCTGATCCCAATATTTCCTTAAATGTAGTTGCTGAAAAAGTTCATTTGAGTCCAGCACATTTCAGCACCATCTTCTCGCAAGCCACTGATTCTACGTTTATCGAATACTTGACCGAGCAACGGTTGACCTTAGCTAAGGAACTGCTGTTAACGACCAATCTACGGCTATCTGAGATCGCCTTTGATGTTGGCTACAATGACCCAAATTATTTTTCCTTTTTGTTCAAGAAGAAAGAAAAAATCTCACCGAAAGAATACCGTCAAAAAAATGCCTAGATGAGTGAAGGGATGCAAAAAAAGAGTGAGGGACAGCAAAATCGTCCTCACTCTTTTTCATTTTCTACCTCATGCAGTTATTTCTTCTCCATCGCAGCTTTTAAAGCAGCTGCTAATGGGCTTTCTTGCGGTTCTTCTTGATTGATTTTGTTCATCAAGCGGCGTTCTTCGTGTTTCGACAGCTTTTTGCTGCGTTCCTTTTTATCCGCCATTTTTTCGGTGGTCCCATCGAATTTACAGCGGAAATAGGCGCCGTTTTTGCCTTCAATGATCTCCATCTTTCGGTGGCATTGCGGGCAGCGTCGGTTTGAAACTTTCGGGTCTTTCCGACGACGGTACTTGCAGGTGCCACTGGAACAAACATAGATCTTGCCATCACGGGTATTTTTCTCCCGCAATGGTTCGCCGCATTCTGGACACCGTTTTTGGGTCAATGAGAAATCTTGGTACTTGCTCTCACTTTGCTTGATTTCTTTAACCAATTGTTTTGTGTCTGCTTCGATTTGTGCGAGGAAGGTTTGGGCAGAATAGGTGCCTTTCGCAATGGCTTCCAGTTCCTTCTCCCATTTTTCCGTCAATTCTGGTGTCACCAAGGATGGATTGACTAAGACTAACAGCTGCTTGCCTTTTGGCGATACTTGCAAGCCGCTTGGGGTCCGCTCCATCAGCTCAGATTTGATCAGCTTTTCAATGATCTCCGCACGGGTTGCCGGCGTACCAAGACTGTGTTTTTCCATTTTGCCTAAAAGAGTTCCTTCATTCAACGGTTTCGGTGGTGTAGTCAACTCTTTCTGGATGGTAAACTCAGGCTTGACGGTACTGCCTTTTTGCCAAGCCACATCACTGGTTTCTTCTTCAGAAGTCGTTTTCCATCCCGCTTCTAACACGGTATTGCGGTTGAATACAAAGGTTTCTGAACCAAAGGTCACGGTCACTTTCTGCTGCTGCTTTTTATGGGGTTTCGCAAAGAGCATTAAGAAACGACTAACGATCATTTGATAGATCCGTTGTTCATCGGTAGTTAATTTTTCATAACGTGCCCGCTGTTCCGTTGGCAATAGGGCATGGTGATCGGTAACTTTTTTATCATTGAAGACAGCTTGCTGCACCACTTGTCCGCCATTTTTCAAGTATCCTTTGACTTCTGGGGCAAAATCCGCAACTGCCTGCAGGCGTTCCTTCATGGTTGCCTTCATATCATTGGTCAAATACTTGGAATCCGTCCTTGGGTAAGTGACGATTTTATGGGTTTCATACAAGCTTTGAACAAGCGACAAGGTCTTCTTGGCTGAAAATCCATAACGCTGATTGGCTTCTCGTTGGATCTCGGTCAAATCATAAGGCAATGGTGCACTTTCTGTTTTGACCTTTTCTTCGATCGCTGTCACGCGACCATTTTGTTGACTCATTTGCTTGACCAATGCTTCGGCGTCGCTGCGTTCTTTTAGTTGATAGGGATTTTTTTGCTGCAGGCGGGCCTTGGCATCGCCTACGTTTAGGGTAATCACATGATAGGTTTGCGGACGGAAACTCTCGATCTGCATTTCCTGACTGCGCACCAAAGCTAAGGTAGGGGTTTGGACCCGACCCGCACTAAGATTGTCTTGATATTTGACCGTCAATGCCCGGGTGACATTCAACCCTACCAGCCAGTCGGCTTTTGCCCGCGCAAGGGCGGAGTAGTAAAGATTGTCGTAGTGCTTGGCTGACTGCAATTTTGCAAAGCCTTCTTTGATGGCTTTAGGGGTTTGCGAAGAAATCCACAAACGTTTGACTGGTTTGTCAAAACGAACCCACTCCAAAATCCAGCGAGCGACTAGCTCCCCTTCTCTTCCCGCATCGGTAGCGATCACGACTTCCCCGACATCTTTTCTTTGAGCCAATTGTTTGATGGCTTTTAGTTGATGACCGGTTTTTGGCAACGGCTTGATCCCGATGGACTTAGGGATCATCGGTAACGTTTCCATCTGCCATGATGCCCAGTCTTTGTTTAAATCTTCAGGCATTTTCAAGCCCAATAAATGACCAAGGGCCCAAGTAACGATCGCCTTGGGTCCTTCGTAATAATTTTTATGTTTTTGCTCACAGCCCAAAACTTTGCTGAGGTCTTTGGCAACGCTTGGCTTTTCCGCTAGAATTAGTTGTTTCATAAAAATCTTTCCTGCTTTCATCGACGACTTGCTGATATTCTTTAAGCAATGCCAGTCCAATATATTGTTGGAGGTAATCGTCGCATTCTTCGCACCAGCGTTCGTCTTCTTCATTCCAAAAAGCCGTCATAAAGTTTGATTTTGCATTTATGTACGAATACTCTTCTCTGATTTCTTGCCATTTTTGTTCATAAAATGACTGCGCCTCGCTGAAAGTTGCAAATGTGAACGCCTCTTGAATATCTGACTGCCATCCCTCAAAAAACCACCACGGTTCATTGTCCCCATACATGACTACTACTTGATACATTCCATTGCTCCTTTCACGATTCCTTCCTCATATTAGTCACTTTTACTTAAACTTGCAAGGAATAAGTTTCAGCATTTAAACATTGCTTTAAAAATTCATTAAACCCTCGTTTTTTTGTACGATTTATCGGTTGTTTAAGATTACATCATTTCTATGCCCCTATAGTCTAGCACAGATGTTTCCTGTTGTGAATATAACATCAAAAGATTAAAAAAATATCAAACAAGATTTATTTTAACCTCGTAAAAAAAATTTGTCTGCGATGGATATGCTACAATAATGACAATCACGAAATTGCCAGGAGGTGCCCCATGTATCTCGAACAAATCACTTTTCCCGATCAAGAGACCGAGTTTGATTTTTTCCTTTCCATCAAACGAACCGTTTATGATTCTTACTACCCTTTTCAGATTCTCAGTGCCCGCCTTTTTCAGCAGATCGATTTTGAACCGGTCACGATCTTATATGGCGGCAATGGTTCTGGCAAAACCACCGCATTGAACGTGATTGCCGAAAAGATCCACGCGCAGCGCTTTGCTGCGTATAATCGCTCGAATTTTTCCGAGGACTACTTAGCCTACTGTACTACTGGCAGCATCGACGAACCGCAAGAAAAAGTACTTTTGACCAGCGATGATGTCTTTGATTACATGCTGGCTATTCGAAATTTGAATCAAGGGATCGATCATCGCCGAGAAGAAGTATTCCAAGAATACTACCAAGCAAAGTATGCAGACTTTCGTTTCACGGGTTTTGACGATTACCATGAATTGAAGAAAATCAATCTTGCACGATCCAACACACAGTCCAAATTCACCCGCAAGCACTTGATCGACAATGTCCGAGAATATTCCAATGGTGAAAGTGCCTTTCGCTTCTTTCAAGAAAAGATTCGTCCCAACAGCCTTTACTTATTAGATGAACCAGAAAATTCTCTTTCTGCTGAGCGTCAGCTGGAACTGGTGCAGTTACTGGAAGATTTTGTCCGCTATGAACAGTGTCAATTCATTATTGCTACCCATAGTCCTTTCGTTTTATCTTTAAAGGAAGCCAAAATCTATGATTTGGATCAAACGCCCGTCGATGTTCGGAAGTGGACCCAGTTAGCCAGTGTCCAGCAGTATTACCGCTTTTTTCAAGCACACCAAGCCGAATTTGATGATCGATCATGAGCAAAGCAACCCAGTTTCCGTCAAAGATTTCTTTTGGCGGCTTTTTTTCCGCCACACTCACACAATGACCAAAATCAAATTGATCAGAGCAATAAAGAAGGCGACAACTCCCGCAATTTTGCCCCACTTGACTTCTGCTTGATTATACTGATCGGAATGCCCCGCAATTTGAGAGGACAAAAAGTAGAACTTTTTAAAAACAAGCAAATACCCGGCTAAACCCAATAGTACGGCTAAGGCAAGATGGTTGATTTGACTTGAAACGACCTGAGTCTGATGAAGCATCACCACCCCTACGACACTAACGACAAACCCCGATTTCATGAGATTGGCTTTTGTACGATTCATGCTCCTCCTCCTTTCTTTTAAAAATGCCAATGCATCAAAAACATTCATTTTCTATCTAAATTATAGCATAATTTGACTATTTTTTTAAAATAGAAAGCGCTCGCTCTATTCGGATTTTCGAATTGATTGATAAAAAGCCCTAGCTAAGTGCAACTGATTGGTTCAGTGTTCTTAGCTAGGACTGATTGTGTTAGTGGTTAAACATATTGTAATTCTTTGGCTTCTTTGTAGGCTGCATCGATCAAACCGCCGCCCAAGCATTCCATCCCGTCATAAAAAACGACTGCTTGTCCAGGAGTGATGGCGCGGACTGGTTCGTCAAAAATCACTTCTGCTCGATCTCCATCTAATAGACGCACCGTTACTGGTACATCTTGTTGACGGTAGCGGAATTTTGCTGTGCATGAAAATTCCGTGCCGCGGTCTTGTTCTGTAGTAAAGTGGATTTGGCTTGCTTCCAAGCGATCTGCATACAATGCGGGGTGATGGAATCCTTGCCCCACATACAAAGTGTTGGTCGCCAAGTCTTTTCCTACGACAAACCATGGTTCTTGAGTGGCACCGCCGCCGCCAATGCCTAAGCCTTGACGTTGTCCGATGGTGTAGTACATCAAACCATCGTGTTGTCCTTTGACTTCGCCATCTAATGTAACCATATTGCCTTTTTTCGCTGGCAAGTAATTACTCAAAAATTGTTTGAAATTCTTTTCTCCGATAAAGCAGACACCCGTGGAATCTTTTTTCTTGGCTGTTGCTAGACCTGCCCGTTCAGCGATCGCTCGTACTTCTGATTTTTCCATGCCGCCTAGTGGGAACATGGTTTTGCTCAATTGTTCTTGTGACAATTGGCTTAAGAAATACGTTTGATCTTTGTTGTTATCCACGCCTCGCAACATATGAGTCACGCCGTTTTCATCAACGGTCACTTGCGCATAATGGCCAGTTGCTACATAATCGGCACCAAGATCCATCGCATAATCCAAAAAGGCTTTGAACTTGATTTCCTTGTTACACATGACATCTGGATTAGGTGTCCGTCCGGCACGGTATTCTGCAAGGAAATATTCAAATACACGGTCCCAATATTCTTTTTCGAAATTCACTGAATAATAAGGAATCCCGATTTGCGCAGCCACTTTGGCTACGTCTTTGTAGTCTTCTGTTGCGGTACAAACACCGTTTTCATCGGTATCATCCCAATTTTTCATAAAGATCCCGACAACATCATACCCTTGTTCTTTCAGCAAAAGTGCTGTTACTGACGAGTCTACCCCGCCACTCATTCCAACCACCACACGGGTGTTTTCGTTAGACATGATCGTTTCACCATCATTTCAATTATAGATTCTGAAATCATCTACGATTTGAAGGTCGCAACTTTTCAGTAATTTGCATTATACAACAAAACACAAAAAAGTTCACTGTTTGCTGTCTTTTCTTATAAATTCCTTGTTACTAGATAAGTTCTTCTTTCATTCGATCCACAGCCGTCCTTTTATTACTGCTGTTCTTGGCGTAATAAATCACTAGGGGCAAAATCATTTTTAGAAAAGTCATCTGGAGGAAACCCGCTGTTCGTTCTTCCCCCATTCAGCCCAATAGAAGAAGCGCTGCTTTTTGTGTATCTTATCGACAGCCGTCCAAACGACTCCCATTGTTCAAAGACCACTAGATAAGCGAATGCTAAGAAGCCGCATTTCACCTTTTAAACGGTCGTTTGTCATAAAATCGTATGGAATTCTTCAGGAAATGCAGAAATGCCGCTATCAGAAAAAGACTATACTTCTTTTAGATACTACTTTACGAGGAGGGACATTTCATGAGATCACACACAGGGATATCGAAAACTAGGAGAAACGACGGAAAGAAAAGAAAGAGCCTGGCGCTACTACTTTTTCTCATCGGTGGTATTTTTGTCATTCATTACGTGATGGATCAGGCCAGGGATGCTGAATTTGATCAGACAGCGCTTGTCTCAAAAGAGTTCACTCACCAAGCCAATCAAGCGATTCAACAAGCGATGGCAGACACGCAGCAAGTGCCGTTGATTGTACAAACCGATCAACGCTGGGGCAATGACACATATGGATATGGAGAAACGCAAAATACGTTTGCAGCAAACGGGTGCGCTATTGCTTCTTTAGCGATGATCGATTCTTTTTGGACGGATCATCCGTCGAATCCTGACAAACTATTAAAGTGGGCTGGCGATCAATTTTATCTTCCCAAACAAGGAACGAGTTGGCAAATCTTTCCTCAGTTTGCCGAAGCTTTTGGTTACCAATTTGCCGATTTAGGAAGTTCCTTTGCGGCTGCCTATGAGAAAATGACACAAGGCATCCCCGTTGTGGTCTCGGTTCAAGCAGGAACCTTTACGACCTCAGGACATATCATGGTATTGGCTTTGAACAAAGAAGGAGCGATTCAAGTATTCGATCCTAATGATTCCCCCGAAAAAGCCCATTATGAGAAAAGCTATCCTAACGATGTCTTTCAAGCAGAAGGAATCCATTATTGGAGCTTTTGGCTTTGACGTTCTGATCGGCTGAAGCTGCAAAAATACGCCTTTTGTGGGACAAAAAAAGGGGGCGTGACATAAGTTAACTAGTTACGCTCTCCAAAATATAAGGAGCACTCGAAAATCATGTGATTTTTCGAGTGCTCCTTGTTTTTTTTATTCATTTTGGGTAGTTCAAGTATCTATTTTTGTCAATTTCATCATATTGATTGCCGTAATGAGTAAACCCGTCTGTTTTCTGACTTTTTCTAAGCCCCGAACCGTGTATCGAGTGAAACCCAAACAAGCCTTCATAAATCCGAAGACTGTTTCCACGTCGATCTTTCTCCGACCATATATTTTTTGAATTTCAGGCGTTGATAAGCGCTCTTTTTGTTTTTCTTTATGGTATTCCCAAGACGGATTTACAGTGATCTTTCTGCGATTCCCCTTTGGGGTTAAGGTTTCAGGAATGAGCGCTTGGTTCGCATCCGTTTTTTCTGCTTGGTATTCTTTAAAATCTCGGACAAAGCCATCCGCATCTGTTCGTTGACGGTAAGCATGAAAATTGAATCGTACCCCTTTGGGGTCGATGTAAAAGTCCTCCTTAGGCTCATAATTCCAATTCATTACTTTCCGATCATCTGTCTGCCATTTCTTGCTTTGTTCTTTAAACATCGTTCCATAAGGAATCAGTGCAGTATGCTGGGGAAGTTCATCTTCTATATAGCGGTAATTGCTTTCTGAACCATAGCCTGCATCGGCGACCAAATAATGAGGGGACTTTTGTGCAATCTTCATCTTTTCCAGTAATGGTTTCAGTGTCTTAGTGTCTGTTGGGTTTTGAAAGACATCGTAGCCGAGTACAAATTGATTACAAGTAGCGATCTGCAGGTTATACGCAGGCTTAAGTTGGCCATTTTTCATAGGGTCTTCTTTTACGCGCATGAATGTCGCATCATGATCAGTTTTTGAATAACTGTTTCTTGTCCCATAAGTAGAAAACTGCGTTTGATGTTCCAGAACTTTTTCTCGTTTTGTATTTAATTTGCGTACTTGGCTTTTCAACGTTCGCCGTTGTTGTTTCGCTGGATTTGGCGAAAGACGTTTCGTTGCCTCAACTTCTTTTTCTAGTTCTTCCAGACGTAGTTCCATCCGTGTTAACAGTTCATCTATCATGTCTACTGTCAAGGTCGTCCCTTCGGGAATCTGTTTCAGGGCATACGCTTCTCTTAGTTCCGTCATCATAGTAAGCAGTTTTTCGCGATTCATTTGATCGAATCGGATCGTGTTTTTCTTCCAGACAAAGCTGTACTTATTCGCATCTGCCAAGATTTTTGTACCGTCAATAAACAACGCATCATCAATCAGATTCCGTGCACGCAGATACTCTGTCAACTGATCTAAGCCTTTATTGGTCAACTCCTGCACATCGTTAGATACACAAAAACGGGCGATCGTTCGATAAGTTGGAACCCGTTCTTGCGTCAACCAGCGAGCATATAGGTTTTCTTCAGCTAAGCGTTCAATCTTGCGACTTGTAAAGGTTTCTCGCGTATACGCAAAAAGAACCAACTTCATCATGGCACCTAAATCATATTCTCTTGGTCGACCAAAAAGATAGGGGTCATTAATCTGAAGCGCTTCGACCAGTTCATGGATAAAAACGGCGACATGATTTTCTTTTGGAGAAAATGAAGTAGATAGATCCAAAGTGAGTTGATTCATGTTATAATTAGTATACATTTTGTTTAGTCCTTTCAGGATTAAATGATGGGGCATTGGCGGCAACCGGTGCTCCTTTTTATTTTACCCAAAAAACCGCAAGAAATGAACGATTTCTCGTCATTTCTTGCGGTTTTCTTCTATGGACTTATGTCACAGTCCCTTTTGCTTATCTTACTATTATTGAACGCGTGGTTCGTTGTTTTCTTGAATACGCGTCGTTGTTCGGTTGAAGGCACCTTTGGCTTTACGTGTTTGTTTTGACGCAAAGTCGCCAGTTGTTTCTGCCGCACTGCTTACTTTGTCTTGAACTGTTTCAGAGTCTTTTTCGAATTGTTCACGTGTTTTGACATCTGCTACGTTCACGTTTACTTCGATGACGTCTAAATTCGTCATTTTGTTGACTTGTGTTGAAACAACCTCTTTGATTTGGTCGTAGATCGTGGTCATGTCGCTGCCGTATTCTGCAACGATATCAAGATCGACTGCCACTTGTTTTTTCCCAACTTCAACGTTGATCCCTGAAGTCACATCATCGGTGTTGACTAATTTACCTGCAATATTTGAGAAGAAACCGCCATCGACTGTTAAGAGTCCGTCTACAGATTCTAATGCAATGCCTACGATTTTTTGAATCACTTTATCTTCGTAAGTTAATTCTCCTTTAACACCTGTTGTTGGTTTTGTTTGGTTTTCCATCGTACATTCCTCCTACTATAATCTTGATATAAATTAAACTAATAATGTTACCAAAGTTAACGGCGCGGTCTTTGAAATTGTTCAAAGAATCCGACTTCTTTGAGATAAAATCCCAGATACATACCTAGTGCCGTAAACAGCACCAGCAGTATGGTTTTCAAAAAGCCGATCGTTAGAAACAGGATCGCTAGGATCAAACCGAAACCTGCAAAGATAAGCGGGATCTTATAGTGGTAGAACCATTCACTCATACCTGTTCCTCCTAAACTACACGCGGCTGGTTATGGGCTGCTGGCGTTTCTTGCGTATCTTTTAAGACAACTTCCGTTTGGATATTGCTTTCGATACCGAAAAGCTGCTGCAGACTGCTGCTGATCTCACCAACCAATGCTTCTTGTTTTTGCGGGATGGCTGCTGTTTGTTTCATTTCTCCATCGATTTTTACGGATACTTTATTCTTGACGATTTTGATTTTTACGGACGGCTGATGGATGAAATCTGCTTGTTTCACCCGTTCAAGCACAAAATGCTCTAACGCCTTCTTCTGAATCACTAAATCGCCTGTCTTGTGGGAAATGATCAAGCGGTCCGAACGTTTTGGATAAAACAAAACGACAAAGAGCGCGATCACGGTAAAAATGGCAAAGCCAACAGATAACCAAAAGAGCAGCATACTCATGGAAGATCCGACCCAAGGATATTCATCCAAAGGAATCAAGTAAACAGGCAATGAAGCCGCTTGCTGATTGGCGATGATCCCAAAATAAAAGACAAGTAAGAGTAAAAGCAATCCGATGATAAAAATCACTTTAGAAATCTTACGCATTGGCAACCTCCTTTACTGCTTTCTACTTAAAGCATACACATTTCTTAAATATCCATCAAATAATAACTCTTGGAATCGATTATTTTTTACATATAAAGTTTATTTTTATCAAAAAAATTTCCTTAATCAAAGCTTGCTGTCAAAGTCATCACAAAAAAAGCAAGCCGCCCAAATCTGTTTGGACGCTTGCTTTTTTTGTTATCTGTTAACGAGCCAGCTTAGTAAGTTCTTGTTGTTTTGCATGATACAACACCGCCAGTTCATTTTCGGAAACTGGCCGACCAAAAGGACGCGGCTGTGGCAGAAACGCCAATTCTGGTGCATCGACTCCTACGTTGAGATTCTCAGCGATCGGTACACTGTGATGATGAATATGCCCATGCAGATTACGGCTGTTTTTGGTGATCCCCAGCAGCATAGGATAATGGGTCAGTATAAATTGCTGATGAGCAAACTTCAGCAAGACACCGACATCTTCAAACGCATACTTTTCGGCTCCCAAACAACCAGGATCATGCTTGCGCAAGTACGCAAAGAAAGCTCGGGTATCATGATTGCCTTTGATAAAAACGATTTTTCCCTGCAGCTGTGCTAACAGCGCAGCAATTTCTGGAAAGCCCGCTTCGTAATCAGGGTGCATCGCGACATCCCCTAAATGATAGACGACATCTTTATCCGCAACGACCTCATTCCAGCTGGCGATCATCGTTTCATGCATTTGCGTCACTGTCTCAAAGGGGCGTGGGGCAAAGTCATTGTCCCCGAGCAAGGCTGCATGAAAATAGTGGGTATCAGACGTAAAAAATTTCATAGTCGCTCCTTACCTTGGTGCTTTTTCTGTGATCAGCGTCTTTAAATCATCGCTAGCGGCTGCTTTTTCGTCGGTGCAGGAAACCGCGCATCGATTGCTGCCAATTCGCTTTGGGAAAAAACGATTTTGCAAGCTTCAATGTTCTGCAGCATATGCAGCGAGTCACTGGTTTGGGGGATCGCTAAGACGTGGGGTTGTCGAAGGGTCCATGCCAAAAGCAGCTGAAAGATCGTGCAGCCTTTGGATTCTGCCAGCTCTTTCAACACTTCATCATTTTTGAAGTGGTGCCCTAGCCGATCGCCTTGAGCAATGGGTGAGTAGGCAATCACAGGAATCTCAGCCTCTGCCTGCCAAGGCAAAAGATCGTATTCGATCCCCCGGGCACCTAAATTATAGAGTACTTGGTTGGCGGCACATTGATCGCCGTTTTCTAACCGCAACAGCTCCTCCATATCTGCCACGTCAAAATTAGAGACACCCCATGCACGAATCTTTCCAGAGGCTTTGGCAGCTTCTAGTGCGTCAACTGTTTCTGCTAACGGCACATCTCCTCGCCAGTGGAGCAGATACAGATCAAGATAGTCGGTGCCTAAACGCGTTAAGCTGCGGTCTAAAGCTTTCGGCAATTCATCTGCGGAGGCATTCCAGGGATAGACTTTTGAAATCAAATAAAGATCCCCTCGTGTAAAGGGCTGGATCGCCTTGCCAACTAGCGTTTCTGCGTTTCCCTCGCCGTACATTTCTGCGGTATCGATGACAGCCGCTCCAGCTTTGATGCCCGCTTGCAACGCATCGATCTCGGCTTTTTCCTTAGCTGGGTCATCCCCCATATGCCAAGTCCCCATGCCGACGGCTAGCACTGATTGCTTGTTTAAGGTTCGTTTCATCTTGATTCCCTCTTTCTCGTCTTAACTCATCCTGTTCCTGCGAACACCTTGGGTTTGTTTTCTATAGTATAAAAAGAAACCGCCAAAGATACAAAAGAAGTGTATCAATCCCATGCCTGCTTGGCGGAGTGACACACTTCTTGCCCTTTGAACGATATAGCTGCTTTTGACAAAAGCTTACGCTTTGACAAACAACCCGCGGCTGATAAAACCATCCATTAAAAAGTAAAATTTTTCTTGCAGCATTTTGTGCTGTTCATCTTTGAAAATGTTGACTGCTTTTAACCCATTGGCTGTCGTGATGGACATCTTGAAGGTTTGCAGATCTTTTGCAACAGTGATTTTTAATTTAAAGCCTTCTTTGCTTTGGGGTGTTGCTTCAAGGCCGCGAATCAATTGGAAGTTGCCGCCGTTCGTTTCTGTAAAGCCATTGTCCCGCAACGTATATTTTTTTGCTTCAGGAGCAATGCGGTATTGGGTTGCTGCGCCTAAAACGGTTGCTGTTGTTTCAAATGCCATGTTCTTCACCTCTTTAACATCATTTCTTTCATTATAAATAGTTTTCAGCGAGATTGCTAGCTGTTCTCCTACTTTTTCGTGGCTAAGACAGTTTCTGCTAATAGCTGAGCAAATGCTTCGATTTCCGCCAATGTGTTACCATAGCCAAAGCTGACTCTGACCGATTCCCGAATAGCTGGATGCTCTTTGCCCACCATCGCTTCTAGCACATGGGAGGGCTCCACATTGCCCGCCGTACAAGCGCTGCCTGTCGAGATCGCAGCCCCTTTTAAGTCCAATTTCATCAGCAGCAAGTCACTGCTGACACCTGGGAAACGCAGATTCAAAATATGCGGCAATTTGTGTGCTGGATCACCATTCAACTGAACATCGACGCCTTGTGCTGCTAAGGTCTCCATCAGTACATCGGCAAACGTTTGATATTGTTCCGCCGCTGCTTGCTGCGCTTCGGGGGTATGCAAAGAAGCTGCTTTGGCCATTCCCATGATGGCTGCTAAGTTTTCCGTCCCTGCTCGCCGTTTTTCTTCTTGCTCGCCGCCATGGAGTAGCGCAGGCAGCGTCAAGCCATCTCGTTTATACAAAAAGCCGATCCCTTTTGGTCCGTTGATTTTGTGAGCAGAAATGCTTAGAAGATCAATACTGTTTTCATTGATTTCAAGCGGGATCTTGCCATAAGCTTGCACGGCATCGGTATGAAACACGGCGGGATGCTCCCGTAAAAGGGCCCCAATTTCTGCAATCGGCAGCAAATTGCCCGTTTCATTGTTTGCCGTCATTATGGATACTAAAATCGTATCGGGACGTAAGGCAGCCTCAACTTCACTGACGGCCAACTGCCCCTTTTGATCTACGGGCAAATAGGTCACCTCAAAGCCTAAGCCTTCTAAATAGCGCATACTCTCAATGACCGCCGGATGTTCGATCTGGGTCGTAATGATATGTTTGCCTTGTGCTTGTTTGCTAAGGGCTGTACCGATGATTGCTGTATTATCACTTTCGGTACCACCACTATTAAAAATGATCTCATGTTCTTTGACTCCTAGCTGCTGAGCGATCGCTTGACGAGCCAATTCTAATTGGGTGTGGGCGTCTCGACCATAATGATGAATGCTTGATGGATTGCCAAAAAATGTCTGCATCGTTTCACTCATCACTTTGATCACTTCTGGATGCAGCGGTGTCGTTGCTGCATGATCTAAGTAAACCATTCTTTTCACCTATCCTTCATTACTGCCATTATAACAAATCTTCCTCAGACGTCTATCGTGAGTGTCCATACGAAAAAACCTGTCAGTCAAAAGCGGAAAAATCGCCAATGATGACAGGCAGCTGAACGAGTTCAGCCTTACGAAAAATCAGGAACGTGTGCTGTTTTGCTTGTGCGGCTCACGTCACTTACTGATCGTTTTATTTTTTTCCAGGTTCAGAGGCAATGACAGTCAATTCACCAACCAATTCCCATTTCTTGATCGGGTTTGGCAAAATGCAACTCGTGCCCATTTTTAGTTCATAGGAATGACCGTCGATCATCAAATGCCCATACCCATCGATCACGGTCAGCAAGGTATAATCGGCCTTTTGTGCCAACGATAATTTTCCACGTACTTCCCACTCATACACATTGAAAAATGGCGTTTCAAGATAGGTAACAACTGCTGATTGTCCTTGTTTAACCTCACGGATCGATAATTCTGGCGTCCGTGCAGGAATCGTCGTCACATCGATAGATTGTTGGATATGCAGCTCCCGAGTTTGTCCTTGATCATCGGTACGATCATAGTCGTACACCCGATAAGTCGTATCCGAGCTCTGCTGGGTTTCCAAGATCATGATCCCTTTTCCAATGGCATGGATCGTTCCACTTGGCACATAGAAGAAATCGCCTTTTTTCACAGGGACTTTTGTTAACAAATCATCCCAACGACCCGCTTCGATCATTTCCGCAAGTTCTTCTTTGGTTTGTGCATGGTGGCCATAAATGATTTCCGCACCTGGTTCGGCATCAATGATGTACCAGCATTCCGTTTTCCCTAATTCCCCTTCATGGGCTAATCCATACGTGTCATCAGGATGGACTTGAACGGATAGATCATCTTCCGCGTCTAAAATTTTAATTAATAATGGAAAGACTGGTTCGTCTGAATGACCAAATAGTTCTTGATGGTCTTGCCAAAGATCCGCCAATGTTTTGCCTTTAAACGGACCATTTTCAATGACGCTCACCCCATGAGGATGCGCACTGATCGCCCAATCTTCACCGATCTTGTCGCTCGGTAAATCAAAACCAAAAACAGAATGCAGGCGACTGCCGCCCCAAATTTTTTCTTGAAAAACAGGTTTCATAAACAATGGTTCCATAATTGTTCCCCTCTCTAGTTGTTCGTGCATATTATAGCATGAATCCGCTTATTCGGCAGATTCTTTTAAGTAACATTGCAGGATTTCGTCACGATGACCCAAATAGCTTTCTCGATGATCCACTGGATGGACCCGATTCGATAAGAAAATAAACGCTTTTTTGTTAGGGATATCTACTGCGAGAAACGTGCCTGTATAGCCTGTATGAAATAATTGATACGGTGCACCTAACAAGTCCCAACCATAGGTGCGAGGCTTTGTGCTTTCAGGCGTCTGCCTCTGAGCCAGCGCCTGCATGACTTTTTCTGAGAAAAACGGCGCTCCTTGCTGCTGACCATTTGCCAGTAACAGTTGAACGAAAAGCGTCAAGTCATCCACGGTAGAAAACAACCCTGCGTTGCCGGCATGGTTTCCCAACACCCGTGCCTTAGGATCGTGGGTGATTCCTCTAAGGATGCTGCCGTCTGGCTGCTGCTGGGTAGGAACGATCATTGGCAGCTGTGAGGGAGGAAAAGGCGGAAAGCCGCTGTTCTTCATGCCTAAAGGCGTCAAGACTTCTTCTTGAAAAATCTCGGTCACTGGTTTTTGATACAGCTCCTCCAATAAAAAGCCCAGCAAAATCGTCCCAGTATCCGTATAGTTGACCGTTTGACCGATCGTATCACTGCTTTCAAGCTGCAAATACGCCTTGCGCAAGGCAGCAGCATCCAACTGGTCTCGATGAGGAATCCACGTGTTGATGGCTGCCGTATGCGTCAGCAAGTGCTTGATCGTTACCCGATCGTCTTTAAACGCTGGCAGCCAACGAGTAAGCGGCGCCTCCATCTCGATTTTTCCTTGATCCCACAATTTTAACAGAACACTCGTTGTACAAACGACTTTCGTCAATGAGGCTAAATCAAACAAATGATCTTTCGTCATAGGTTCGGTTTTCGGAAGAAGCGCTGCCTGTCCGAATACATGGGTCTCTTGGGTTTCACCAGCGATAAAACGCAGCACCGCTCCTGGGAAAACGGTCGGCATTTTTTCTTGAATGAGCTGTACTGTTTTTGGGTACATTGTCATCGTTCCATACTCGCTCCTTTCAGGCTTGTCTTGCTTCTAACTTTAGCACTTTTCGCCAATGAAAAAAACTACCCATTAAGGATAGTTTTCAGATTTTTTTCTAATCAGTGTTACATAGATTACTCGTCAGCTGGTGCAGCTTTTGCTTGCGCCTTTTGGATGATTCTCAAATAACTGTAACAGGCACATTGGCTACCTAGTCCCCCTACGATCAATCCCGCGAGTAAGGGATGGATCAAGACGAGCAGTAAAGCGAGGCCACTCAACAGCCCTAGCAACATCAGTGTCTGCAACGGTGCCCAAAAGATGATGAAAAAGCTTTTGATCAAGGCGAGCCGCATGGGTGCCGCCAAATACACACTGTCGCAGATAAAATACAGCAACCACACGAGTAAAATGATACTTAAAAACAAATAGCCGACAGCCAATAAGGGCAACTGAAAGGAATCGATTTGGCGATAAGAGCCTAACAGCAGCAAAGCGAGACTACCGAAAAAGAGGCCTGCGGCAAAACTGCGCCGATAATTTTCCCGATAGAGCCGCCAAAAGGTCCCTCCGATGGCCTGTCGTGGTTCTTGATAGTACAACCAGCGCCGCATGACCCCAAATAAAGCAAAGGTCGCTGGCAAAAGAATGCTAGGAAAACTAATGATCAAACCAACCAAAGAGAAAAGAAACTGACGAGGAGAGCTGGGGAAAATCAGCCCCAAAGCTAGCAATAGAACAGGCAGATTGAACAGTAACCAGTAGCCATTCAAAAGCAACATACTAGCTATCGCTTGACTGGCACCATACCAACGATACCATCGTTCATTTCCCATTAGTCCGTCTCCTTCCTCTAATCAACTGATTTACCCTCTAGCGGGCTAAGTTTTGTAGATTTTGCTGCCATTTCTCTGTTTGATAATCCAGCAACTCTTGATAGCCAGCTGCTTGTGCTTGGGCTTCCGCCTCAGCAAAGATGGCACGCACTTCTTCATCGCTGTCAGCAAAGATCGCTGAAGCATTGGCTTCTTCAAAAATATCGTTGATCCGTTGCTGAATAATTCCTTCTGGTGAGTCTGGCATCGGGTTGATCGCCGCAAATTCCGTGTCGTCTTTTTGCGTGTCCCAAGTGATGGCATGCTGCCATTTCGTTGCCCAGTTCATTTGATCTTCTGGAAGATTTAACTCAAATTTTGTTTTGGTATTGTCTAAAAAGGCGGAGTTGCCGTTCCATTGGAAACTTGATGTTGCTTGCTCAATCTCTGAAACGCCTGCACTGTCTTCTGCATAGGCATCCGTAAATTGCGTATAGCCTTCTTCGTCAAAGCCATCCCAATACTGGCCTTCTGGACCAAACATCAAGATCGATTGGCCCAACGGTCCTGTCAACCAGTCTAAGAAGGCAAAGACTTTTTCTGGGTCTTCTGCATTTCTAGTAATGACACTGACATTCCACCCTAGCATTTCATAGGAACCTGGGAAAATATTGTCAGGATCTAGTCCTGGTTTTGCAATCGGCTCGATATAGAAATACCCCGCATCTGGATTTTGTTCTTGCAAGATGTAATGGGCATCGCGAGCATAGTTGGACGGGCTGGCAGCCGCATAGACAGCTACACGACCACTGGTTACTTTTTCTGCCACCATATCTGCATCTTGGGTCAAGGTATCTTGGGTCATCAAGCGCTCACGGTACAGTCTTGACGCATATTCAATCGATTCTACGTAGTTTTCATTGGCAAAGATCGAGGTCAATACGTCGCCTTCAGGAACAGCGCGAATGCGGATATCTGCTGGTGAACGCCCTTCTGCAAATGCGGAGTACAAGACATTGATCCCTTGTCCACTGACATCTGTTTCAAATGAAATGACATCAGGAAACTCTGTTTGAACTTCTTTCAAATACTCATAAAGATCCTCTGTTGTTTTCAATTCTGGCGCACCTAAAGCATCATGGATCTCTTTATTGACGACATAACCGGCATTCCCGAAAGGCTCCGAGCTATACCAGTTGGGAAACTGATAAAGTTTGCCGTCTTCTGAACGAAGCATGTTCAGGATGTCTTCTCCCGCCCATTCTTTCAAGTTTGGATACTTATCCAAGTAATCATCAAATGGCACTAAGGCACCCGCTTCTCGCAGCCGTTCCACATCCGACCCTCGATCAAGCCAAATAAAATCAGGTAGATCATCGCCAGCGATCATTGTGCTTAGCCGCTGTGCTGCATTCCCGCCACCATCGATTGCACGAATATCTACCTTGGTCAGTTCTTTGATAGCAGCAGTTGCTGGATCATCTCCCCAACGATCCATCGTGTACCAATCATAATTACCAAACATCGTGATCTCCAACGGTTCACTACCTAATTCAAAGACCTCCGAACTGTCACGGTCATTCGCTGCCGCCCCATCACTTTCTTTTGTCCCTGACTCACTGCCGCAAGCAGCCAGTAAGAGACTCATCGCAGTCACTGACAGCACGCTTTTTAATACCTTTGCTTTCATTCTTTTATCCCCTTTCAACGTTTCGTTCCTTCTCCCCTCTAATCAAGAGAGTTCCTCCTGCTCTGCTAATCTTTCAACGAACCAATCAATACACCTTTTACAAAATACTTTTGGACAAACGGATAAACCATTACGATCGGCAAAGTCGCCACCATCATAATTGCCATTGATAAGGACTTGCCAGTGACACCAGTCATTTCCGCCAAACGTGCTGCTGAGCCAGAATCGATTTGACTCATTTGCGAACTCACCGTATTCGAATTCAAGACTCGTTGCAAAAAGGTCTGCAAGGGAATGAGATGATCTGAAGTAATGTAGATGCTTGGCATAAACCAATCATTCCAATGCCCAACGGCGGTAAATAGCGACAAAGTGGCAATGACTGGACCTGATAACGGCAAAATGATTCGGAAAAACGTGCCCCAATACCCACACCCATCAATTTTCGCTGAATCCTCCAATCCTTTCGGCAGTTGCTGAAAGAACGTACGGAAGATGATCATATTCCAAACACTGATCAGACCAGGAATGATCATTACCCAAAAAGAATCCATCAGTCCAAGTGAACGTACCACTAAAAAGGTTGGAATCAAGCCGCCGCTGAAGAACATCGTGAGGATGAAAAAAATCGTAATAAATTTTCGCCCCATCAGTTCTCTTTTTGACATTCCATATGCTGCCATCGCTGTCAGCATGATCGATGAAAACGTCCCGATCACTGTCCGTAAGACACTGATGAAAAAGGCATTCATCAAGCGCTGATCTTGAAAGACGATCTGATAGTTTTCCAACGTGAATTCTCTTGGCCAAAACGTGATCCCACCAGTCACCGTGTCACGTCCAGAATTAAAGGAAATCACCAGCGAATTCCAGAAGGGATAAAACGTCAAGAATGCAAGCGTTATCAAGAAGAGGTAAATAAAAATCATCATCGCTTGGTCGCCCCAATTTTTCTTCATTGTTCATTTCCTCCTCTGCTGATTACCATAAGCTGTGACCCACTTTGCGTGCGAAAAAGTTTGCTCCGCTCAAAAGAGTGACACTAATGACTGCTTTGAACAAACCAACAGCTGTTGCGTATGAATATTGAGAGTTGCTGATCCCTACCCGATACACATAGGTATCAATGACATCCGCCACATTTCTAAGAGCTGGATTGCTCCCCAGTAAAAGCAAATCTTCAAAGCCCGCATTCAATAAGTTGCCGATCTCCAAAATGAGAAAAATCGTAATGATTGGAACGATCGAAGGCAGAGTGATCAAAAAGACTTGCTGAAATTTCGTTGCGCCATCTAGTGATGCTGCTTCGTACAGTTGCGGATCGATCCCAGCAATGGCTGCCATATAGACGATCGAGCCAAAGCCAATCGATTTCCAAAGATTTGTCGTAACGATGATCGTCCAGAAATAGCGAGGGATCGATAAAAAGTTGATTGGTTCATCGATCAGGTTTAAACTCTCCAAAGCAATATTTAAGCTACCGTTATCCATCGATAAAATCGACATCGTAAACCCCGCCACGATCACCCATGATAAGAAGTGTGGGAGATAAGTAATCGTCTGCACCACACGCTTGAAGGCAACGTTCTTGACCTCGTTAAGCATCAATGCCAACAAAATCGGTGCTGGAAAACAAATAGCAATCTTTAGCACACTGATCATAATGGTATTCCGTAAAATTTCCCAAAAACGTGGTTCACTAAAAAAGCGCCGAAAATTATCAAAGCCGATCCATGGACTGCCTGTCATACCTTCAAAAATATTGTACTGTTGAAACGCCATCAAAATCCCGTACATTGGGATATAACTAAAAATGCCTACCAGTAAGATCGCAGGCAGTACCATCATCTGCAGATCCCACTGAGCAAAATATCGCTGTATCCACTTTTTTTCCATCACATCTACTCCTTGTCTTCCCAATTCCACCTTGTCGCACCCACAATAGAAACCGCATACAAAATAAACAACGAACAATCTCTGCGTCCAGAGCCATCGAATCTCGATTCTTTTTTATTATAAATTAAGAATAACCACAATTCAATATAATGTTTAGGTTTTTTGAATCATAATGGCTATTATATTAAGTTTTAAAACAAGCACCCAAACTATTAAATAACAAAACAAGAAAAGTCAAATAGATTGGACCTGCTCTGCTAATACAGATAAACTACCGTTTTTTCAATGATTGGTCTTCAAATCGATGTAACAGGTTTTTGCACTCTTTCGTGCGAAATAAAAACAAAAGTTTCTTTTTTTGACAAAAAAAAGAAAAAGCAGAGAATCGCCCTCTCTGCTTTTTCTTTCATAACCTATTATTTTTTAACGATAAACCACCATTCGATACCGATCGCATCGTAGGTCGTCAACAACTTCCGTTTTTTGTCGATGAAGAACTCTTGGTTCTTCTCAGACAAGTGCTTTTCCAATGTATCGATATCTTCTTGACTGATGGAGATTTTCAAGAAGTCTAAGCCAAGCACCTCATGGGTCGGCAAATCGATCGTACCACCTTGTGCTTCAGTCAAGCCGACTTGGAAGTCACCATCATTGAGGATAAATTCCTTCGTTTCGGCTTCTTTTGTTTTCAAGCCTAAGCTTTCTTCTAAGAAAAGCTGCTCTTTGGCTAGATCACTGACGTTTAAATACAGCTTGCCAAAATGAGCTTCTTTTGATAAGCCAGCCGCTTTTGCAGGTGCCGCTTTGATCAATTCTGCTTCGTCTTTTGGTACCGCAGTTCCTGCGGGTGCTGTAAATAAGACTTCAATTTTGTTCCCTTCTGGATCAGCTATAATAAAGCCTAATTGATTCGCTTCATAACGAGCTTCTTCGAAAGCAATCGCTTTTTGTTGGGCATTGCTCGCGATAGTTGCCGCTTCTTCTAATGAGGATACGGCTAAGACGATGCGCTGCATTTTTTTGATCTCGCCGAAGTGATCGTTGGCACGCGGGCTTTCTTCCAACCATAAAACTTCTCTATCTAATCCTTTTAGACCAAAGATGGCCAATTCATTTTCTTCTCTTTTCAACTCAAAACCAAGTACATCCCGATAAAAGGCAATCGCTTGATCGCGGTCTTTTACCCGGATTGCAACAGTCAGCAACTTCGTACTGCTCCCCAATAAGAAATCTGTCATTGTTTCTCCCCCTACTTACATATGTACTCATTGTACTGATAAAACGAAATTCTAGCAAATGAAATCCCTACCTATTTTATTCTTTTTTTAGAGAAAATAAGAAGAAAAGCACAGAAAAGTCAGAATTTTGCATTTTTATGAGTAGAGAAGAGGCATTTGGGTGTTGCTAATGGCTTCAGCTACAGACAGCTGCGGCTGGACTTGCCGCGAGGATCTGGGTTCCTAAACGATCGATTCGATCGGTGATACAAACGGCAGCTACCCCTGCTTTCAAGGCTTTCTGCGCACTTTTTAGTTTTGGCAGCATGCCGCCTGTGACTACTTCTTCGGTGATCAAACGGGGGATCTCTTCAAAAGAAACAGCTGATAACCACTGGCTTTCTTGCTTGATCCCAGGGACATCCGTCAACAAATATAGTTTTTCGGCTTGTAAACTAGCAGCAACCTGACACGCTACTTCATCGGCATTGATGTTCAGCCATTGCCCCTCTGGGGTAATTCCTAGCGGTGCCAGGATCGGGACATGTTTTTTCTCTGTCAAGAGCTTCAGGAAAGCAGCGTTGATTTGTTGAACCTTCCCCACCTGTCCTAATTTTTCTTCATCAATGACTTCTCCTTGAATCAGTTGATCACAGCCAGCATTCAGTCCTACGGCGTGGAACCCAGCTTGCTGGAAAGCGGTCGTGATCAGCGGTTGAACTTGTCCCAAAAGGACCATTCTAGTTACTTCAAGCGTCTGGGGGTCGGTCACCCGCAGGCCGTCTTTGATCGTGACTGTCAACGCCATTTTCTCCATCATTTCTGAGATGTAGTGACCGCCGCCATGGACGATGACTACTTTTTTGCCCGCAGCTTGCCAGTCTGCTATCGTCTCAAAGAATGACGGGGTTAAATTGTCTGAGGCGACACCGCCGATTTTTACTACGATCGTTTCCATCTACTCGCTCCTTTTTGTCTAGTACCTGATTTCTTTCAGGTATGATATAGTGCGTTGATTTTCACATAGTCATACGTCAGATCACAGCCCCAAGCGGTGCCAACACCTGCCCCTTCTTTCAGCTCGACAACGACTTTGACTTCATTTTCCGCCAATTGTTCTTGCATGATGGTTTCGTCAAAAGCTACCGGTGTCCCTTGGACAAAGACGGGAATGTCGGCTAATGCAATCGATACCGTTGCTGGATCGATCGGCTGCCCACTATAGCCCACTGCACATAAGATACGCCCCCAGTTCGGGTCTTTGCCAAAGAGGGCTGTTTTGACCAGTGGCGAACCAACGATGGTTTTGCTGATCATTCGGGCTGCTTCATCGGTCACAGCTCCACTCGTGTGAGCTTCGATCAATTTGCTGGCGCCTTCTCCGTCCTTTGCAACTGCTTTGGCTAGTGCGGTCAGAACTGCTTTGAGCATCCCTTTAAACTCATGATAAGCTGGCGTGTCAGCTTCAATCGTTGGATTTTTGGCTAACCCGTTGGCTAAAACTAACACCATATCATTGGTGGATGTATCGCCATCGACCGTGATTTGATTGAAGGTAACGTCGGTTAATTCTTTCAGCAGTGCTTGCAAGAGTGCTGGAGCGATCGCCGCATCCGTCGTAACAAAGGCCAGCATCGTAGCCATATTGGGATGGATCATACCAGACCCTTTGGCACAGCCCGCAACAGTCACCGTTTTGTCAGCGATCGTTGATTGGATGACACTGCTTTTTTCAGTCAGATCCGTCGTCAAAATCGCTCTTTGAAATCGGTGGGCATCCCCTTGCCTGTTTAGTTGCTGAATCCCTGCAGTGATTTTTTCCATCGGTAAGCTCTTACCAATGATCCCGGTGGAGGCTACCGCAAAGGCTTCGGGACTCGTATGCAGCTGGGCTGCTGCCAATTCTGCCATCTCTTGTGCATCTTTTAGACCTTGCTCCCCGGTACAAGCATTGGCATTGCCCGCATTGACGATCACGCCTTGCAAGGTGCCTGCTTGCATTTTTTTCTTTGTAACGAGAATGGGTGCCGCTTGTACTTGATTGGTGGTAAAGACTGCCGCAGCACTGGCTGGCACTTCAGAGACGATCCAACCAAGATCGACTTTCTCTTTCTTCAGACCGCAATGCAGACCGTCGGCAAAAAAACCTTTGGGGGTTGCGATCGTTCCTTCGATTTCTTTCATTTTCTTTCCTCCTACTGCCACCTTTTTGCGGATTGTCCACTGGCTGACACGAGTATCCTCACGCGTCTGTTGGCTATTTTATGGATATAACGGTGCTTGCATAAGACCAGTCGTTTCTGATATCTTTGCCCATCGATTGAAGTTTTGGATCGCTTGGCCAGCAGCCCCTTTGCCCAAATTATCGATCACTGCGACAACGGTCAACACTTGGGTCAGCGGATTGAAACATATGCCAATGTCACAAAAATTCGTTCCCGTCACTTGCCGCAGCTCGGGCAGCTTTCCTAACGGTTGCACTCGGACAAACGGATGGTCTTGATACGTTTTTACGTACTGCTCATAGATGTCCTCTTGCGAAATCGCGTCTTTGATAGGCGCATAAAGCGTCATAAAGATCCCTCTTTTGACAGGCAGTAAGCTGGTAGAAAATTGGATCGGCGGCATTGCCTGATCCCATTGCTGAAACTGCTGCATGATCTCAGGAATATGCTGATGCTGATTTGGCTTATACATCGTCATGTTATCCGCAGCGGTTGCAAAGTGACTGCTGTCCGTCAATTTCTTACCAGCACCCGACAAACCCGACTTGCCATCAAAAATCAACGTACCGCTGAATAGTTTTTGCTGAACCAACGGCGCAGCAGCTAAAATGGCAGCAGTCGCATAACAGCCTGGATTGGCGATCAAATTGCCAGGAGTCGTTGCAAACTCAGGCAGCGAATAGGTCGCTTGTGCCAACAACTCGGCAGGTGCAGCTTCTTGGTGATACCATTTTTGATAGCTATCCCGATCCTTCAATCGCAGATCACCAGAAAGGTCAATCACTGGAAAGTCATTTGCGACAAAAGTCGCTGCAAGTTCTTTGCTGATTCCAGCAGGAGTCGCAAAAAACACGAGTTGATTTTCCTTTTGGATTTTTTCTGCATCAAAAGGTTCGATCAGCCGCTCTGTCAGTCCAATTAAATGAGGATACAAAACAGATGAATTTTCATGCATAGAATGACTATGCAAGGTGCCCACCTCCAATTGGGGATGTTGCTGGATCAAACGAATCAATTCAATTCCGGTATACCCTGTTACACCAACGATTGCTGCCTTCAAACACGTCACTCCTCAAAAGAATTTACTTAAGATTATAAGAAACTCCCATCGCTCTGTCAATGATTATTTATAAAACTATTCAAAATAAATTCGCTATTATTCGGTTTTTATAAGAAAAAAAGCCCGAAAAATCTATTTTTATGCAATTATGCTAAGACAGCTTGCAAAATCGCCAAGGCTGCTGTCGTTTCCTCTTGCGAGATCGTTAAAGGCGGCAGCAAGCGCAAAACCTTGGTTCCCGCTTTTAATGCGAGGAGGCCTTGGTTCCGCAGTTGGGTCAACACGGATTGCAAGCTTTCCGAATCGGCTAATTCGATACCGATCATCAATCCTTTCCCACGAATCGCCTGCACCTTAGATAGTCCTTGCAATCCGTCGAGAAACTGCTGCTGGCGCAAGTGAACATTGACTTGAATGTCCCCTTCTTGCAACACACTGCAAACGGCACTAGCAGCGGCCATCGCTAATTTATTGCCACCAAAGGTCGAACCGTGACTACCGGGTCCAAAAGCCGTTTGCAAATGGCTTTTGCCTAGCATCGCTCCGACAGGGATCCCGTTACCAAGCCCTTTTGCTACGGTAAAAAGATCAGGTTCAATGCCATATCCTTCAAAAGCAAACAGTGTTCCTGTCCGCCCCATCCCCGTTTGGATCTCATCCACCACCAGTAATACCCCCAACTCCTGACAAAGGGCTGTCACCGCTTGGACCCACGCCACCTCAGCAGGGATCACACCGCCTTCGCCTTGGATCAATTCTAAAAACACGGCTGCTGTCTGCTCATCTAAAACGGCTTGCAATGCCTCAAGGTCATTAAAGGGTACATACACCATCTCTGGTACTAACGGTCCAAACCCATCATGGATACTACTTTGCCCAGTCAAAGACATCGCCCCAAAGGTCCGACCATGAAAAGATTGTTCAAAACTGATGACTTTGCTGCGGCCAGTCGCTTTGCGAGCCAGCTTTAAAGCAGCTTCGTTCGCCTCAGCGCCACTGTTGCAAAAATAAGCCAGATACGGCTCGTCTGAGGCGCTCTTTTGATTTTGGGTCAGCTTTTGGGCAACTTCTTCTTGCAACTGGCTGTCATACAAATTCGGCACATGCCAAATCTGCTCTGCTTGTGTCATCAACGCGGCTTGCACTTTGGGATGCCCATAACCGAGATTAACGACCCCGATGCCGCTTGTTAAATCTAAATATTGGTTGCCTTGCGAATCTACCACATAGCTGCCGTTGCCTTGCTGGATATCGATGGGTAAACGGCTGTAATTAGGAAAAAGATGACTCATTGGGTTCACTCCTTGTCTTGGATTATCCGAAATTATGTATTAATATACATTTTTATCCAGCTAATTGCAATAAATATTTAAAATAAAGCGATAAAAATTCATAAAAAAAAGAAAGCAGTGACAATCACTGCTTTCTTTCAGTCAACCTTTGGCGGTCTGTTTATCATCATTTGGGGAAGAATTTCTTTCATTACAAACAGTGGATCACGCCACTTCTTCTGAAAATTGACTGTTATACAGGTCTGCATAGAAACCGTTTTGTGCCATCAATTCCTCATGATTTCCAGTCTCAACAATGGACCCGTGATTCATCACGATAATATTGTCAGCATCACGAATCGTAGAGAGACGGTGAGCAACCACAAAGCTGGTCCGATTTTCTAACAAACGACCCATTGCTTTTTGGATCAAGATTTCCGTCCGCGTATCGACACTAGAAGTTGCTTCATCCAAAATCAAAACGTCGGGATCCGCTAAGAAGGCGCGGGCGATCGTGATCAGCTGACGTTGACCTTGGGAGATGTTGCTGGCTTCTTCATTCAAGACCGTATCATAGCCTTCTGGCAATTTGCGAACAAAATCATCCACATGGGCAGCTTTCGCCGCAGCGATCACTTGCTCTTTGGTCGCTTTTTCATTTCCATAATGAATGTTGTCATAGATGGAACCAGTAAACAACCACGTATCTTGCAGCACCATCGAGATATTACTACGCAACTCATCACGAGTCAAGTCTCGGGTATCTTTGCCATCGTAACGAATGCTACCGCCAGAAACATCATAAAAACGTTCCAAGAGATTGATCAGCGTGGTTTTCCCAGCGCCGGTAGGTCCTACGATAGCCACCATCTCACCAGCTTTGACATCCAGATTAAAATCGGTCATCAATAATTTGTCTGGCGCATAACCAAATTGAACATGATCGAAACGAACTTTGTATTCACTGTCTTCCACTGGCAATCCAGAAGGCTCATCAGTCATTTCTTCTTCATCCAAGACTTCAAAGACCCGTTCGGTAGATGCAACGGTTGATTGGATGGTGTTTAGTAAGCTAGCGATTTGAGTGATTGGTTGAGAGAATTGATTGGTGTATTGCAAGAATGCTTGCACATCCCCTAACGTCATGTTCCCATTCGCCACTTTGATCCCACCAAGGACAGCCACGAAGACATAGCCTAAGTTTTTAATGAAGTTCATCAAGGGCATAATGATCGCTGAAATAAATTGGGCTTTCCAACCAGCGGAATACAGACGGTCATTTTCTTCTTCAAAAACGACTTGATCGGCGGCTTCATGGTTGAAGGTTTTGACAACGGTATGACCGCCGTAAGTTTCTTCGACTTGGTCATTGAGCAATCCTAAACTTTTTTGTTGTGCCGCAAAGAATTTTTGCGATTTTGGTGCGACGATCATCACGACGATCAAGCTTAAAGGAACCGTTGCTAAAGCAACCAAAGTCAGTTGCCAACTGATCGTCAGCATCATCCACAAAACCCCGATAAAGGTCACGACACTCGTAATAAATTGGGTCAAGTTTTGTTGCAGGGTACTTGCGATATTATCCATATCATTGATCGCCCGTGACATGATATCCCCATTTGAGTGAGTATCATAGTAAGAGATCGGCAAGCGGTTCATTTTTTCATCTAAGTCACGACGCAGCTCATAAACCGTCCGTTGCGAGACACGGGTCATAATAAATTGTTGTAGAAAGTTGAAGACGGCTGAAATCACATACATGCCGATCGCGATCAAAATGATTTGACCAACTTTCTCAAAATCGATAGGAAATTCTGTTACCTGTTGGCCGGCTTGCATCTGCTGCGCACCGATCATGACACCTTTAAAAATTTCAGTGGTCGCTTCCCCTAAAATTTTCGGTGTTTGGATTTGGAAGATCACGGCTGCGATCGCTAAAACGAAGACGGCGATGATAGCGATGGAGCGTTTCGACATGTACCCGAAAAGCCGTTTGACCGTCCCCCAAAAGTTTTTTGGTTTTGGTCCTTTGGCACCGATGTTACGGCCTGGACCACCGCCCATTGGTCCACCACGGTGTTGTGTTGTTGTTTTCTTTTCACTCATGCAAGATCCTCCTCTCTCAATTGTGAAGAAACGATTTCTTGGTAGGTTTCATTGTCTGCCATTAATGATTCATGGGTTCCTTTTCCTACGAGTTTTCCTTCATCCAATACTAAGATCGTATCGGCATCCATGACGGTGCTGACCCGTTGGGCAACCACGACCATAATGCTGTCTTGCATGTCGCGTTTCAGCGCTGCTCGTAAGTTGGCATCGGTTTTGAAGTCCAGTGCGGAGAAGGAATCATCAAAGACATAGACATCTGCTTGTTTCACTAACGCACGAGCGATCGCTAAACGTTGACGTTGTCCACCAGAGAAGTTGCCGCCGCCTTGTTCTACACGGCTATCTAAGCCATCTGCCAGTTCGGAGACAAAATCTTTGGCTTGGGCGATCTCTAAGGCTTGCCAGATTTCTTCATCTGATGCATCGGGTTTTCCGTATTTCATATTTTCACGAATGGTACCAGAAAACAGTACCGCTTTTTGCGGAACAAAGCCCACGACTTCTCTTAGATTGTGCTGGGTGACTTCTGCAATATTGACCCCATTGATTTTGATTGCACCAGACTCCACATCGTACAAACGAGGCAAGAGATTGACTAAGGTCGTTTTCCCTGAGCCCGTCCCACCGATGATGGCAACAAAATCACCAGATTTTGCTTGAAAATCGATATCTTCCAACGCCAATTTCTCAGCGCCTTGGTAGCGATACGCGACATGGTCAAAGGCCAAGGTTGCTTGGTCCCCTTGTAAGCTCAATGTCGCTGGTGTTTTTGGATCGAGAATTTCATCTTCTTCATTTAAGACTTCGTTGATCCGATCAGCTGATGCTTGGGCTCTTGGCACCATCACGAAGATCATGGACAGCATCATAAAGCTGATCAAAATTTGCATTGCATAGGTCATAAACGCAATCAAGTTTCCGACTTCTAAGGTCATTTCGGCAATATAATGACCCCCAAACCATGTGATGGCAATGTTCGTCCCACTCATGATCAACGTCATCAATGGCATCATCAATGCCACGATGGTGTTTACTTTAATCGCGGTGTGGGTGTAATCTTTGTTGGCTTCATCAAAGCGATTCGCTTCATAATCCGTCTTGTCAAATGCCCGAATAACGCGGACCCCCGTCAAGCCTTCACGAAAGACTAAGTTCAAACGGTCGGTTTTCTTTTGCATACTTTTGAATAAAGGAACGGCAAAATACATAATACCGCCGACCAATACCAGCATGATAGGAATAACGACTAAAAAGATTCGTGTTAATTGGGCATCTTTTTGATAGGCCAAGAAACTCGCCCCAATCAGTGTGATCGGTGCATTGATCATCATACGTAAAAACATTTGCGTCACCATTTGAATTTGGTTGACGTCGTTGGTGGTTCTTGTAATCAATGATGCGGTCCCAAATTTATCAAAAGATCGAGAAGAAAAATTCTCAACTTTTTGGTAAATGTCCGAACGTAGTTTTTGTCCTAATTTTTGTGATTCTCTTGTTGCGAAATACGTATTTCCTAAAGCGGCGATGATACTGATCAATGAAAAGCCGATCATGTAAAAGCCGGTTTTCCAAATGTAATCAATGTCGCCTGTCGCCACCCCATTGTTGATAATATTGGAAGTCAATGTCGGTAGATACAAATCAGAAACGACTTGGATCACCATAAACACCACTGCCATGATTATGGAAATGACGGATACGCGTTTTATCAGCTTAATCATAGGTTTCCCCTCTTTCTTTTTTTGCGCCCTCTCTTAACCAGCGGACTTTACTGTTGAAATCAGCGATCGCTTCGGCAGGATCATAGTCTGGATCAAACGCTGATTGGCGATAGGCTTCGGCAATCGTCGAAAAGACGGTATGCATCAGCAGCTGGATCAGCATTTTCAACTCATGGTCGTCTTTGACTTTCAATAAATCTTTGTCGACCTCTGACAAAAAGATGGCTTGCTGCTTCTGCCGATCGGCTTTGTTTTCTTGATGCATCTTGTGCTGCATCTCTGGCACGACTTTATGGAAGGAACGATAATCCATACTCATAAATAAATTGCGGTAAAAGTTTGCGTTTTTGCCTTTGAAAACCTCGGCGATCATCCGTGAAAAGTACCATTCGAACCCCGCAAACAGATCCCCGTTTTCATGTTGGATCGATTTCAGCAGATCTCGCTGACTATTTTTTTTCAACGTATGGAAATAATAGTAATAAAGATCTTCTTTGTTTTCGAAGTATTGGTAAAAACTCCCGCGAGGAATCTCGGCATCTTTGATGATGTTGGCGATCGAGGCGTCTTTCAGCGGCAGTCTTGAGAATTCTTTTTTCGCCGCATTTAAGATGCGCTTTTGTTTTTCTGGCGGCAAGTGAAAAAATGTATCGGTCGGCATCACAAGCAACTCCTTTCTAATTTAAAATAAATCACAGCTCTCGATATGACACGTTGTCATATGACACTGTGTCATTATACACCCCTCACCAGAGAATGCAAGAATTTAAATTTGACTTTTTTATGAAGGAATCGATTCTGGTCTTTTTATAAAGGGCGTTATTTGAAAAGAAATAACCAATGAAATTTCTGAAAACAAAAAACCTTCGTTTCCCTGATGGAAAACGAAGGTTGCTATTTTTTCATTCTGACGATTATAAATAACAATCATTTTTTATTGCGGCGCCATAGAATCAAGAAAACGATCAGCAGCAGGATAACACCTGCGATCAGTAAGGTATAGCTTGGCGCTTCATTGGTTTTAGGTAATGTTTTTTCACCATCGGCAGTAGCGTTGGCCTCTTTCGAAGAAGTCGTTGTCGCTGTTTCTTGAGCACTCGTCGATGTTGCGGTCGCTTCTTCAGTCGTACTCGTTTGCGTGCCTGTAGGCAGATACATGGAATCATTTGCCGCTTGAATGATATACGAGATCCGTCCTGGGACAAAGGCACCTGGATCGACTTGCATCTCTTGTTCCATCTGATTTAAATTGGTCAAAATTGAGATCATCCATTCGTTGGAAACGGCTTGATTCAAATGTAAAAAGACTCCGTCTGCTGGATAGACGACCCGTAAATATTCCTGCAGCTGATCCACGACAGGAATCAAGTCAGCAAAACTGGCGTAGCTATTCGCATCAAAAGCCAGTTGCGGCTCAATGGCTTCCCAGGATAACGTCTGATCGACAAACAAGGCACCGATGATTTTTGCTAAGTAAGCAATATCAAAGCCCATCGCATCACTGGAATAACGTAGCGCCAGACGATTGCCATTGGTCAATTCTTCATCTGTCAACTGGTCCAACTGTTCTTGGGTAAATGCGGTCACACTTCCTTCAGTGATCCCTTGGGTTAAGGCGCTACGCAGCGAACTAGGTTCATCGGCTAACGTGTTGATCTCACTGACATCTTGCGTCCCCGTCTCTGCTTGGATCGAGGCAATAACAGCTTCGGAATCGACTGGTTCTTGATTCTCGGTAGTCGTAGTTTCTGAAGCAGCGGATTGATCCGTCTCTTGATTTTCTACTGTACTTTCTTGGACAGCAGCTTGTGTCTGATCCGTTCCTGATTGCTCCTCTGATGAAAGCGTCTCGCTAACGGTAGCCTGATTGCCATTTTCACTCGTAGCTGTTTCATCTGCATGAACCATCAGTGGTGAAAAAGCCAGCGTCATTAGTCCGAACCAAATTATTTTTTTCATCCTCATTGCCTCCTCGAATGGGATCACTCCCTTTGTAACGAAACTGTAACATAAAGGAAAATTTTTCGCAATCTATTTAGTAACTTCTTAAAAAAAACCTCTATCTTTATCCGATAGAGGTTTTAACATTATTTTATCGTTGCCACATGCATGACGGCTTGACCCGCTTTTGTTTCTGTTCCTGGTAACCCTTCGATATTGGCTACTTGCTCCATATTGGTGATGATCACGAGCATCTCAGAAGCTTTGCCTTTAGCCGTCAACTGTGCCAAATCGACTTGGGCAACTTGGGTAGCTGGTGTCACGGCTTGGCCTTCCTCCACCAGGATCTCAAAAGGTGCTCCTTGCAATTCGACGGTGTCAACACCCATGTGCAGCAGAATCTCTAGCCCGCTGGCAGTCTTGATCCCCAATGCATGTTTCGTGGGAAAAATCGTCGTGACGGTTCCTGCTGCTGGTGCATAGATCGCACCATTGTCTGGCAAGACGAAATACCCGTCGCCCATCATTTTTTGCGAAAATACCGGATCACTTGATGCACTGATCGCTTTTGTCGTGCCTGTGGCTACTGCGTATAAAGGGGTATCGATCGTTTCTTTTGATGGATTTGCTGTCGTTTCCTTTGCAGCCGTTTCACTCGTTTCTTTTGGTTGCGGTTGCACAGTAACGGTTGCAGCTGGTTTTGCTTCTTCTGCCTCGCTTTCTTTGACTGCTTCTAAGCGATCCTTCGGAATCCCAAAGAAGTAGGTGGCAACGAAGCCGCCAGCATAGCCTGCTAACAAGCCGAAAATATAGCCCATCCAACGGCCGTTGGCAATCAAGGGGATCAAAGCTAGTCCTGATGGTCCAATCGCCGTTGCGCCGATATTTGTCAAAGCGCCAATGACCGCACCACCGATCCCACCACCAATACAAGCAGTGATAAATGGTCGACCTAATGGCAACGTCACTCCGTAGATCAATGGTTCGCCGATGCCTAAGATCCCAACTGGCAATGCGCCTTTGATCATTTCAGAAAGCTCTTTGTCTTTACGTAGTCGTACCCATAAGGCTAAAGCTGCACCGACTTGACCAGCACCAGCCATGGCTAAGATCGGTAATAATTGCGTGCTGCCTGTTGCTTCGATCATTTGAATGTGGATCGGGGTCAAAATTTGATGCAAACCAAACATGACCATTGGTAGGAAGGCCGCCCCTAAGACAAACCCAGAGAAAGCACCGCCCACGTTCAAGACCCAAGTGATCGAACCGACTAAGCTGTCAGAGATCAGACCTGCCAATGGCATGATCAAGAAAATCTCCGTCAAACCGATGATCAGCAAACACAACGTCGGGGTCACGATAATATCGATCGCTTCAGGAATCACTCGATGCAGCACTGCCTCTAATTTCGCCAAAAGCCATACAGCGAAGATCACACCGATGATCCCTCCTTGGTTGGCAGCTAAAGCTTCGCCAGTGAATAAGTTTTGGATCGGGGCTTCTGGGTTCATACCTGTCAGCAAGATGATCGAACCGATCACGCCACCAAGGGTTGGATTGGCTTTAAAGACCTGCGCTGCATTGACCCCAGTAAAGATCGCTAAATAGGTGAACATCCCATTTCTGAGGACGTTTAAAATCATGACATAATAATTCCAAGTATCTCCATCTAATCGGCCAGCCGTGATCATATTGGTCAGGACAGAAGCGATCCCTGCGACGAGTCCTGCACCAACGAAGGCTGGAATCATTGGAACAAAGATATTAGAAATATCTTTCAGCAGCGACTTTAATGGCGATGATTTTTGTTTGGCTTTTTGGGCTGCTTTCATCTCTGCCGTTTTTTCTGATAACGCCTCTTTGCCTGATTTTTGCGGTGGGATCTCTTGCCCTAAATCAACACCAGCTTTTGCCACCATTGCATTGGCTACTTTGTTGACTTTCCCTGGTCCGATAATGACTTGCAGCTGCTCATCATTGACCACACCCATCACACCGGGAATCTCTTTTAACCCTTGTTGATCGACCTTATCGTGGTCGCGGACGGTCATTCGTACGCGAGTCATACAGTGATTGACTGTTTCTACGTTGTCCATTCCGCCGGCTTCTTGAAAAATCTTCTCCGCTAACTCTTCTACCGTCAGTGTTTCTTTTGCCATTACTTTTCTCCTCCTAACGCCGTTTTGACAAACCCTTGTGCCGTGGCAAGTTTTGCTTGTGCTTCGTCTTTCGTACTATCAGTCAACAGCATCACGATCGCCAATTTGACATTCTGATCTGCTTCTTCAAATGCCGCGGCGGCTGTTTCATAATCAGCTTCAGTTGCCTGCATGATGATCCGTTTTGAGCGTTCCACCAATTTTTCGTTGGTCGCTTTCACGTCGACCATCAAATTATTGTAGACTTTGCCGATCCCTACCATCGATAACGTCGAGATCATATTCAAAATCAGTTTTTGGGCAGTCCCAGATTTCAAACGAGTCGAACCTGTCAGAAATTCTGGTCCACAATCGACCTCGATTGGAAAGCTGGCATGCTGAGAGATCTCCGCGTCTTTATTACAAGCGATCGTAGCCGTTGTGGCACCGAGCTCATTGGCATAGTCAAGCGCCCCGATCACGTAAGGGGTTCTGCCACTGGCAGCGATCCCGATCACCATGTCATTTGGGTTCAACTTCAAATCGACAAGGTCTTGTTTGCCTAGCGTTAAGGAGTCTTCTGCTCCTTCGACAGCGACCGTCATCGCTTCTTCGCCACCGGCGATCAGACCGACCACCATCTCAGGTGATACCCCAAAGGTTGGGACACATTCGGCCGCATCCAAGACGCCTAATCGACCACTCGTCCCAGCGCCAAGATAAATCAAGCGTCCGCCCTTTTTAAAAGCGACGATGGTTTGTTCAATCACTTTTTCAATACTAGGAATTTCTTTTTCCACCGCATAGGCAACTTTTTGATCTTCTTGGTTCATTTTTTGACACGCTTCTAAAATCGTCATTTCATCTAAATTGCTCGTTTCACTATTGCGTCGTTCGGTCGTTAATTTGTCTAAATTGATTTTATTCATCGGAATCATCTCTTTCTAATTTAAATCGCATCCCTGCTTTGATTTGTTGGATCAACGGCAGATCGGCTGGTATCACCTGAGCGGCGAGGTTGACTTTTGGGTCTGCCGGCAAAGGTCGTTTGCACACCTGGATCTCTCCCATATAGCGCAAGTACTCTTGGTTATCGATCGTCACAGCCCCCACTGGCCGCTCTTGACTAAGTTCAGGTTTGACTTCTGGAATCGCATTGAAACGGGCATCGGCGCTGCGCAAGACATCTCGAGCTTCATCGTAACGATTTTGGTGATTCCCTAAGACGTGTTCAAAGTAAGTGGAACCAAGATCTTTGACCCGCAAAACGATCCGCGCTTCTTCCAGATACGTCGCAAACTGCTGGGCACTTTTTTCAGAAACCATGCCATCGCCAATGTAAACAGCATCGACTGAGCCAGTTGCCAATAAGTCGATCGCTGCGGCAAAAGGCGACCAGTTGCGGTGTCTTTCCAGTGTGGGTAATCCTTGAAATAACGGTCCGCGTTTCTTGGCATCCCCTGGAACAAAGGCTTGGACGAAAAAGCCTTGTGCTTTCAACCAGCGGTTCTTCTCCTGAAACCAGCCAACATCCAGTCCCGTTTCTGGTCGGGGGTAATAATTGTGCCAAGCTTCCAAACGAGTAAAATCGGCTCCATACGCCTGCAGCTCTCGAATGTCTTTTTCCGTCAATGTACTGGCATTCAAACTGATGGTCATTTCTTTTGAAAAAGCTGCGATTTGCTGATTGTCGATCGCATAATCCATTCGTAAACCAGTGACACCGATCTCCCTTAGTTCCGCCAGATTGTCGATGGAAAAGCCCGCTTCTGCTAATGCGTTTCCAGAAATATCTACCATTAAAGACAGCTGATGGTCTTTTGCGAAACCTCCCAAGTCCGTCAAACGCTGCCGATAAGTACTGCGATCATCTTCTGGTATGTGCATGGAGGTGAAAATCCCTTTAAAGCCTGATGCCATCGCAGTCATCTGCTCAAGTTCTGCTGCCGTCAAGTCTTCGTTCATAAATACAGAAAAGCCGAACATCTCTTTGCCTCCTTGATGGGTCACTTTCTTGATACCGTTTTCTATAAAAGCATTATAACTGATTCTTTTCCCATTCGCAACTATATTTCATAATTAAATCATTAATATAGAAATATCGTTTCATTTAATAAGAAAGCTTTACCGTTTAAACTTTCTTATGCCCTTCTTTCTACACTTATGGTACACTTTATTAGGAACGAAACTTGCTTTCGTCATTTTTACATAGTAGGAGGAATCACATCATCAATGATTACAATGGATGATATTATTCGCGAAGGCAATCCAACCTTGCGTGAAGTAGCAAAAGAAGTACCTTTTCCTTTGAGCGAAGAAGATATCGCACTAGGAAAAGAAATGATGACCTTTTTAGAAAATAGCCAAGACCCAGTCAAGGCAGAAGAACTTGAATTAAGAGGCGGCGTTGGTCTAGCAGCTCCTCAATTAGATATTTCAAAACGAATCACAGCGGTCCTCGTCCCTAGTAGCGACCCAGAAAAAACAGAACCTGATTTTAAAGATGTTCTATACAATCCCAAAATTTTAAGTCATTCCGTGCAAGAAGCTTGTTTGGGTGAAGGCGAAGGCTGTCTGTCCGTGGACCGTGAAGTCCCTGGCTACGTGGTACGCCATGCCCGGATCACGATCAGCTATTACGACATCAACGGCAAAAAGAAAAAAGTTCGTTTGAAGAACTATCCTGCGATCGTCGTTCAGCATGAGATCGATCATTTGAACGGGGTCATGTTCTACGATCATATCAATCAACAAAATCCTTTTTCATTGAAAGAAGGCATTTTAGTCATCGACTAACTAAAAAGTCTCTACCGACATTTTGCGGCAGAGACTTTTTTTCTATACTATTGACTATCTTCCTTCACGGTTTTGGCATTAATTGCCTTTCGCTAGGCTTTCTTGATGATCGGCTTTGATTTTTTCTAATAACGCTGGCTGCTCAAAAAGGTCTAATGCCGTCAGCGCTAAAAGTTCCGCCGCGATGGCGATCGATTGCAAGCCTTTTTCACTCTTGGCAGCGGCTTTGAATTCTTCCGAATGACCCGCAATGTAGTCATCTGAAATCGAAACGGTGGGTTGGATCGTCGGGATCACTTGACTGACATTGCCGACATCAGACGAACCAAGGCTTGTTTTGGCTTCCGTATCGATCTCATCGGCAGGTACGCCCGCTTCTTGGGCATGGGCGAAGAAGATCTCATCAAAACTTGGTGTCACAATCACATCGTCGACGGAGTTTTGGAACAAACCAAATTCATAGGTCGCTCCCGTAGCTAAAGCGGCTCCTTTTACGATGTTTTTGACTTTCTCGTAGACATCATTCAAGGTTGCTCGATTGGCAGCTCGTAAATAAAAACGACCGGCTGCATATTCTGGCACGACATTGGCTGCCACGCCGCCATCGGTGATCACACCATGAATATTGACATCTTTTGGTAAATGCAGGCGCAACCCATTGATCCCGTTAAAGACTTGCAGCAATGCTTCTAACGCGTTGATGCCTTTTTCTGGTGCAGCTGCCGCATGGGAAGCCCGACCATAGAACTTGATATCCACTGGATCATTGGCTAATGAAGCCGTCGTTTTGCCATAGCGATGGGCTGGATGGACACAAAGAGCGGCATCGACATCATCGAAGAACCCTTCACGGACAAAACTGCCTTTAGCGGAACCATTTTCTCCACCTTCTTCTCCTGGCGTCCCATAGACTCGAATCTCCCCGCCTAGCTCATCGATGAAAGGTTGCAGAGCACTGGCAGCTAAGACGGAATAAGTCCCGAAGAGATTGTGTCCGCAGGCATGACCGATGCCAGGTAACGCATCATACTCGGCTAAAAAGGCAATCGTCGGACCCGGTTTCCCACTGACATAGCGGGCATCAAAGCCGGTGCGATGGCCTGCCACATCCTTTTTAACAGCAAAGCCTTCTTTTTCTAATTGGGCGATCAGGGCATCGGCTGAATAAAACTCATAGTTGCTGACTTCTGGGTGATTGTGGATATCTAATGCCAAGGCTTGATAAGCGGCTAAACGCTCTTGGATAAATGGTTTGATGGCTGCTTTCGTAATAGTTGCTGTTGTCATAATCAAATCTCTCCTTTTTATACATGCTTTTTCAGTTTTTTTATCAAATTACATGGTGCTTATTTTGCTCCAAAGGTTTCCCAAGCAGGAACGCTTGATCCTTTTGACGTTTCCTCGATGACTTTTTTCGTATCCTCTGTTTGGTAAGCCGCGACCACTTTTTGGTAAACTTCATTGTCTTCCTCTTCTTTACGGGCGGCAATGATGTTGACGTAAGGACGGGCCGTTTCATCAACAGGCTCTAAAAAGATCGCATCTTCGGTTGGCACAAATCCTGCATCCACCGCCATGCCGCTATTGATGACCGAAACATCGACATCCGAAAGTGCCCGGGCGGTTTGCGCTGCATCCAGTTCTGAAATTTCTAAGTTCAAACGGTTTTCTGTAATATCCGCGACCGTTGGTGTTTGGCCGGCTGCTTCATCCACTTTGATCAATCCAGCTGATTGTAACAAAAGCAATGCCCGACCACCATTGGTCACATCATTAGGGATCGCAACTTTAGCTCCTTCAGCCAAGTCGTTGACATCCGTCACTTTGTCGGAATAAATGCCTAATGGCGCATTGACTGTATTGCCGATCGATACGAGATCAGTACCAAATTCTTCATTATAGTTGTCCAAGAAAAATTGGTGTTGGAATGAATTAAGGTCGATGGAACCATCAGCTAAAGCTGCATTGGGTTGATTGTAATCAGAGAATTGGACATATTCTAAATTGATGCCTTCGTCTTTCAAACGATCCTTGACATCATCCCAAACGTCGGTGTCCGCCCCGATCACCCCTAATTTCACCGTCACTTCTTCTTGGTCATTGGCTGCGGCACTGCCATTGTTTCCGCATCCTGTAATAAATAATAATGCTGCCCCTAAGACGATTGATTGTACGATTTTTTTCATTTTTGTTTCCTCCATAGACTTGCTTGTTTTTTTATTTGTACGTAAGTAGTGGTCAGTGTGATACTCGTTTAATGAGTAGGTTGCTGACAAATTGACTGATAAAAACGAATACTAAGATGATCAAGGTCGCCATGATCGTGACGTCGGTCTGGAATCGGTTGTACCCGCGGGTGATGGCTAAGTTGCCTAAACCGCCAGCGCCAACTGCTCCTGCCATAGCGGTCAATCCGATCACATTGATCACGGTCAACGCAGAGACCCGAATGATTCCCGCCACGCCTTCTGGTAAATAGACCCGAAAAATGATACCGAAAGGACTGGTGCCCATCGCTTCAGCTGCTTCTACGACACCAGGGTCAACTTCTAGCAAGGCGATCTCGATCTGCCGAGCAAAGAAAGGAATGATCCCAGCAATCAGAGGAACCAATGCTGCTGTTTCGCCGATGGTCGTTCCAACAAGGAATCGGGTAAAGGTTCCTAATAACGTCAATAAGATAATAAAGGGGATCGAGCGGACCACATTGATGACTTTATCGAGAAATTCAAAGAGCGGTCGATTTTCTAAAATCCCATTCGGTCGAGTTACTACCAAGACGATCCCTAACAAGATACCTAAGATGCCCGCAATCAAAGAGGTCCAAAAAACCATATACAAGGTTTGGATCGTTGCTGTCACAAATTCATCTTGGATCGCAACAACATTGGGAAAATATCTTTCTAATAAGGCAGCCATCTAAAATCCTCCTTTAATCACATTGTTTAATGGTTCTGCATGATTTTCTTTTAAAATATTGGTGTAAACTCCTTGAGCCTTCAAGTATTCTAAGGCATGTTTACGCTGATGATATTCGCCAGATAAGCTAACGACTAAGCTGCCGATCGGCACTTCTTGCAAGATCTCCACGTTGCCGTAAAGAATATTGGTGGTCACTTTGTAGCGGCTGTACAATTGGGCGATCAGTGGTTCATTGGTTTGATCGCCAACGTAGGACAGCTCCACCAGCCATTCATTTGGTGCCAAGGAAGAAAACTTCGAACTGCCAAGGATCGTTTCTAAGGCTTGGTCGATGTGCGTCGCCGTTCGGATGAAATCTTTGGTCAATGGTTTTTCTGGTTGACTGAAAATCTGAACGCTTGAACCTTGCTCGATGACTTCGCCGTCTTCCATCACTGCCACTTTGTTGCAGATTTCTTTGACGACTTGCATCTCATGAGTAATGATCACGATAGTCAAGCCGAGGGTTCGATTTAATTTTTTCAACAAAGCCAATATCTGTAAGGTCGTTTTCGGATCAAGGGCGCTGGTTGCTTCATCACAAAGCAAGATCTCTGGATCATTCGCTAACGCTCTGGCAATCGCGACCCGCTGTTTTTGTCCTCCAGATAGTTGGCTAGGAAACGCTTGGGCTTTTTCTTCCAATCCCACCAATGCTAACAGCTCGGTTACTTTCTGATGACGTTCCTGTTTGGACCGTCCCCCATATTTTAAGGAGAAATCCACGTTATCAAAAACATTGCGGCTGTCCATCAAGTTGAAGTGCTGAAAGATCATTCCGATCGTTTTCCGTTTTTCTCGCAGGGCTTTCGCAGAAAGCGTGGTCAGCTCGGTACCATTGACGACGACGCTGCCGCTACTTGGGCGCTGCAATAAGTTGATCACACGGACGAGTGTACTTTTCCCGGCGCCTGAGTAGCCCACGATGCCGTAAACGTCCCCTTTGTCGATCTCGATCGATACGTTTTTGACCGCTTGGATCGCGGGTTTCTTTGGTTGATTGAATGTTACTGATATGTCTTTTAATGAAATCATCGTCTTCCCCCTAGTTCTTGTCTTTTTCAATAAAAAAAGGCGTCCTCAAACAAGTCACCTGTGACTTGTTTGAGGACGCCTTTTTGCGTGTTACCACCTCAGTTTAAGCTGCACTCGCATACAGCTCCTTTTCGAGTACGATCATACTCTAGCCAGATAACGGTCGCTACCGTCGTCGCCTTGCAAACTACTGCTCGGAACGAATCACTCCTTGGCCATTTTCTAAAAGTCGTTTGATGCTTCTTTTCAGCTACCGAAGCTCTCTGTTGAAAAAACGTGCTTTTGTACTTACCAATTCTTCGTGTGTGGTGCTATTTGATTTTGGGTATAAAAAAAGTCCTTTTACCAGCGTTTGCTAATAAAAGGACGAATACTCGTGTTACCACCTTTTGTTTAGAAGGTTTCCCTTCCCTCAACCCAACGTCTAGTCGTGCTAGAGATTGGTGCACTTTGTAACGGTAGTGCGCATCCGTGATTGCCTACTTATCGACAATCAATCCTCCAAGGCCATTTTTCATCGCTTCTGACTTGACTCTTTCCACCAACCAGAGTCTCTCTTTGAAGTATCCGCGGTTACTTTCCTTCTCAACAGATTCATTATTCTTGTTGAAGAGTACTTTACTGGAAAATGAACGCCTTGTCAACAAAAAATCACAATTTTTTCATCTGAGGATTTGCCAAGACTTCCGCAAAGCGTCCTTGCCAGAATGGTTTACGCCTCAATTTTGATAGAGCATGCCTTTTTCTGCTAACTGTTGTTTGGCTTTTTCCAGAGCCGCAGGATCGGTGTAGCGCAACGTATGCAAGTGTACCCCATTGGTTAAATCTGAGAGCAAGCGGGCTTCTGCATGTTTGGTTTTGTTGATGAAATCAGTCACGTCTTGGTCTGTTTGAATCTGCAAATTGCCAGTGATCTCTCCATAGATCTCATGCTCAACGATGACATCGACCACTTCCACACCACAAGCGACAAAGATGCGCAATTCTTCTTCCGTTTGTTCAGGTCGATGCTGCACTGCTAGCTTACTTACATGTCCTGCCTCATCCAACAGCGCTTGCAGACGATAACCGCGAGCCGTAGCCACAATCGCTTCACCAGCTGCTCGCAATAAGGCAATGTCCCCAACGATGATTTGACGGCTGACTCCGAGGGATTCTGCCAGTTTGCTGGCACTGATCGCTTTGTCCGCTTGCTTCAATGCCGCTAAAATGTTTTCTCGACGTGTTCCTCCATCCATACTCATTCCTCCAATTGATTCTCTTGATAGGTTTTTGAGTGGTTCATAATTGATTTAAACATAGCCAAAATCGTTTCTTCATAGGCTTGATTAGAAATCGCCTGCAGAATGTTTTCCAGCACTTTCTCTTCACGATTTTCATCTAATACTGGCAATTGACTGCTTTTCTTCAATTGTACGATTTCGTTGACCGTGCTCATACGTTTTTCCAAAAGATGCGTGAGTTGCCAATCAATGTCATCGATCGCTGCCCGCTGAACAGCCAAGGGATTTTGCTGGTTGTTTTCTTCTTCTAAATCGATCGTCTTGATGACCCGTGCTGGATTTCCCGCCAGCACAACATTGTCTGGGAATGATTTGGTAACGACACTGCCAGCGCCTACCACGACATTGTTGCCTAAGCGGACCCCTGGCAAAATCGTGGCCGCACCACCGATCCATGCGTTGTCGCCAATCACGATCGGTGCCCCTAATTCTAAGCCGCTGTTTCGTTTGACCGGATGTAATGGATGAGTCGCCGTAAACAACCGAACATTGGGTGCCAGCATACAGTTGTCGCCAAAGGTAATTGGACAAACATCTAATAGCACACAATCATAGTTAGCATAGAAGTTTTTGCCGACAGAAATATTGTAGCCATAATCAAAACGGACATTCGGTTCGATATAGATTCGACCAGTCACAGAGCCGAAAGTTTCTTTTAGTAACTGCTCTTTGATTTTTGTATCAGTTTCTTGGTTGATCAGGTTCATTTGTTCACGGGCATATTTTCGATCTGCCACCAATTCTGGATCTGGGGAAAAGTACAATTCGCCAGCAATCATTTTCTCTTTTTCGGTACGTTGTGTCATATCATAAACTCCTTCATTCAATTTTCTGGAAAAACGTTTCGGCTGCTGCGGTCAACATGCCATATTCATTCGGGATCGCCAATGGTTCCTTATTGATGACCAACACCTGCTGGCTGTAATCGACTAGCCCTGCAAAAGGATAGACTTGCAGCGAAGTCCCCACGACCACCGTCAGGTCGGCTTGAGCAACGGCTTGAATGGCTCCTTCAATGGTTTCATCCGTAAATCCTTCCCCGTAAAGCACGATCGCTGGCCGAATCTGACCACCGCACCCTGCATGGTGCCAATCTTGCAAATACGCTTGCCAAGGTACCTGATTGCCGCATTTTCGGCAATAACAGTTGTACAAAGAGCCGTGAAAATCGATTCTTTGGTGACTGCCTGCTTTTTCATGCAAGCCATCGATGTTTTGCGAAACGACCCAGACGGTTTTCTTCGCTTGCAGCTCAGCCATTTTTTGATGAATGATATTAGGCTGTGCTTGAGGATGGTAGAGGTGCTTGACGAACTGATAAAATGTTTCCGGTTCGTTTTCTAAACAGTCATGACTTAACAAATACTCTGGCTGTGCCACTCCTTGATAGACCCCTTTTAAGGAACGGTAATCAGGAATGCCAGATGGGGTCGAAACACCAGCCCCCGTCAAAAAGGTCACGGATGATGCGGCGGTGACCGCTGCGATTGCTTGCTCAATAGATACCTTCATCGTTCTAACTTCCTTTATGGCTTTTCTCTTATTCTAACCGAAAAAGAACCGTTTTTGCGAAAAATCAGCTATTTTCTTTTTTAAAAGCAACTAATGCTTTTTCGTGCGGAATTGCTTATAATAGATGAAATAAATGCAAGGAGAATGGGAAAACCAAATGAAAATTTTGATTATCGAAGACAACAATGAGATCAGCGAAATGTTGGCTACTATTTTAGCAGCTGACTATACTGTCCAGCAAGCCTATTCAGGCACGGAAGGTCTGCTACTTTTTCAGCAAGATGCTTTCGACTTGATTTTGCTAGATCGAATGCTCCCTGGTAAAGATGGGACACAAGTCTTGCAAGAGATTCGCCAAACCTCCAGGGTCCCCGTCATTATCTTGACTGCCTTAGATGAACCAGCCGATGTTTCCACCCTTTTGCTGGCGGGTGCCAATGATTACTTGACCAAACCCTTCAATGTCGAAGAATTAAAAGCCCGTATCATTGTTCAGTTACGCACAAATAAACAAGCCCCTCCTGTTGCCAGCAGCCTCTCGTATAAAAACATTCAACTGTTGCCTGACTCGTTTCAGCTGCAACGAGGAGAAGCAACGGTTCAGTTGAAGAAAAAGGAGTTTGAGATTTTTTCCCTGCTCTTAGCCAACCCCAAAAAAGTTTATACGAAAGAAATGCTCTATGAAGCTGTTTGGCAAGAACCCTATTACGGTGAAGAAAACACGATCAATGTCCATATCAGCCATTTACGCAGCAAAATCAAAACACTCGATCCAGAGGAAGCGTATATCGATACTGTCTGGGGCATCGGCATCAAGCTAGCTTAAAAAGGAGGAACCCCATGCATATACTTCAGTTTTTCGCTGCCTTGATCGTTGCTTTATTGATCGGTTACTGGCTATTTTTACTGTATGATCTGAAAAAGTACCACCAACAATTAGCAAGAATCAGCGAAATCGAAACAAATCAAGAGATCCATTTGCAGACCCGAGTGCCCGTTTTAAAAGCGATCGCCTTGTTAAACAATCAGATACTTAGAAAAAATAAGCAGCAACACTATCAAATGCTGCAAGAAAACCAGCAATTGGAACAAGCCATTCAAAATATCTCTCACGACTTGCGCACACCTTTAACGGTCGCCAGCGGCTACACACAACTGCTGCAAGCCGATACGACCCTCAACAACCAACAGCTGCAGCTGTTGGAAAAAGTCAGCAGTAACCTAGAAAAAGTCGAAAATCATCTGGAACAGTTATTGACCTATCAGCGCCTCAAAGACAATCAACTGGCTTTGACCTTAGAAGAATTCGATCTTTCTCGTTTGCTGGAGGAGGAACTGCTCCAGCTCTATCCTTCTTTTGAGGAAAACCATTTATCACTGACGGTGGCGATCCAACCCAATATCATGATCATTTCAGATAAAAAAAGTTGGCAGCGTATTTTTCAAAATGTCCTTGGTAATCTGCTGGAACATGGCAATGAAACGGGAACGATCCGCTTGAAACAACAAGGAGATCGCATCGTTTTCCAACAGGAAAATCAGCTGAGGACACCGATCCAGCATCCAGAAAAATTGACTCACCGCTTTTATACGGAAGACCTTTCACGGCACAAACAGCAAGCTGGACTTGGTCTGTATATCATCGCGGCATTGACTCATGCATTAGCTGGCGAGATTCAACTGGATACAACCGAAGAGACGTTTCGTTTGACTTTGGCTTGGCAGCAGTCTGCTAAGTCCCATTAAACACTGGCTACACGGACAAAAACGCCCAACAGTCTGACCTTTTGCGGTCGGTCCTGTTGGACGTTTTTCTTTTCTTTATAATTCTTGTCTCTTAAACACCAGATGTGCAGCCAAAAGACAAAGCAACAAACTAATCAGACTCCCAACAAAAATTGGTTGAACCATTTCCCACGTTTTGAAAGTGGTCATAGTCATCATCTCTAATCCGCCTTGGAAATCCAAGTATTCTAAGAATTTCCAGGTTGGCAAAGAAAAACGTGCAATCGCAAAGCCCATCGGAATAAAGATCGTCGCCAACACGCTGACTGCTGTATTTTTGGTCAAATACAACACCAACAAGGCAAAAGATGAGGTAGCCAGTAAGATCAATACAAAGCCAGCGAAATAATACACTAAGTTTTCTAGCTGAGAGATGTCTTCAAAGCCGGTACCGCCAATGATCGTTCCCGCAACAAAGCTCACTAAGCAAATAGCCAAAATTTGCAAGACAAGTACCAACGCATACACCAAGAATTTTCCAAAGAGATAGGCGGGTTTAGAAACACCGACGGTAATGATATTCTTCATCGTCCCTTTCGTGTACTCACTCCCTAAAACTTGCATCACTAACGGCAGTGAATAATACAATAACATGGAAGACAGGCTGGTCTGGATCGCAAGAAAGCCCGTCATTTCGGCAAGGCTGCCTGTGGTTTGCGTACTATCTCCCAGGGTGACTCCCACGTCACCATTTGAAACAACCGCTAAAATCACCAACAATAAAATAATTCCTTCTGTGATCCAAAAACTTTTACTTTTAGATAAACGATACAAATCTGCCCGAATAAAATTCAACATCTTAATTTCCCCCTTCACTTGTCACTAACTCTTTGAAATACGACTCTAGGTTTTCCCCTTCAAAAGAAATCTGGTCGATAGCGATCCCTTCATAAACCAATTGACGGATTAGATCACGAATCAATACATTTTCTTGGTAGATGTGGATCTTGTGGTCACTGACAACTTTATATTCAGAAATCAGTTGACTGTCCAGTAAGCGGCTAGCTGTGGCTACATCATCGACTTCTAATTGAATAAACCGTTTCGCCATCAGATCGAATTCGTGTTTGGTCATCTCTTTGATCAGACGCCCCTCACTAATGACCCCAAAGCGTGTAGCCACTAAGTACAGCTCTTCTAAAATATGGCTGGAGATCAAAATCGTCATGCCGCGTTCTTGATTCAATCGTAAAAGCAGCTCTCGAAATTCAACGATCGCGACAGGATCCAAGCCATTGATCGGTTCATCTAAAATTAGAAAATCTGGCTGATTCAACAAAGCAATCGCTAAGCCCAGTTTTTGTTTCATCCCTAAAGAAAAATCACGGTATTTCTTGTTGCCGACATTGGTCAAACCAACAAACGCCAGTGCTTTACTAACGGCATCAGGTTCCACCACCCCGCTGATTTTGCAATAATAGCTCAAATTTTGTTCAGCCGTCAATTGGTCGTAAGCGACTGGAGTCTCAATCACATTACCGACCCGTCTCAGCATCTGGATGTATGCTTTGCCGCCTTCAACACCAAACAATTGCAGACTGCCACTGGTGGGTTGGATCAACTGCACGATCGCTTTTAGTAAGGTCGTCTTCCCAGCACCATTTCTCCCTACCAATCCATAAATATCTCCTTTGGTGATCGTTAGATCGACATCATGCAGCGCCAGCTGTTTGCCGTAACGCTTGTTTAATCCTTTGATTTTAAGAACATTTTCCATTTCTACTTCCTCCTTGCTTGCTTCTGTGATCATTCTAGCAAGCAGATCTAAATCAGCTATTAACTAATTATTAATTGATTCTTAACTCGTAGTTTTTTGCAAAAAAACAACTTATTTCTATTATACACAGCTGAAAATAGCCCTAGTGAGAAAAATCATCCCTTTTTCAGCAAACCCACCAATAGCAAATGTAGCAGACGATCTTTTCATTACTGCTTTTGCGCTTTGTTTTTTGCCTCACAAAGAAAGAGATTCCTTCATGACAAGGAACAAAAAACGTGGTAAACTAGTCACGAATCAAAGTGAGGTGAAATACATTGGTAGCAGCTATTATTTATTGGGCAATGATCATTATCAGTTTCGGTTGGTTGGCAGTCAGCTTATATTTCTCTATCTTCTATTTAGCACGTAAAGAAAATGGCAATTTATGGGCATTCGGCTTTTTAAATGTCATCACTGCAATCATTCAAGCCATCGTCCTTGTGGTTTACCGTACCTTAGGACAAGATTGGGGCGTTACACAATACTCAAGCCTCATCTATCTAGCACTTGGCTTATTGCTTGGCTTGACAGTCATCCAAGCTGTTTTAGGCCGTGAACCAAAAGCGAAAGTCGCTTAAGGGTTCCAATAGACACTCGTAAAAACGATCCGCTTTCTCTTTGATAAAAATAGGGAAATGGTCGTTTTTTTGTTAAAAAGAATTGACATTTGGGTGCTTTTCTTCTAAACTCTGAGAAGAATCAAATTAAATACGAGTACCCTTTAACATTTAGGTAGAGGTCGCGAGGTTCATTAATCCTGCTGAGTGAAGCAACACGTTTACAGCAGAGCTAGGGAACATCGCCGAAACAAGATCGGTTTTGCTTGCATCGATTTTGTTGGGCCGCAAATGAACAATTTGCGGACTGTCTTAGCTTGTCTAAGTTGCGCTATGTTTTGTGAAAGGTTTGTCGACGATGACCTGTCAACAGCCGTTTTCCAATCATGGAGTACGGCTGTTTTTTTGCTTTTTCATCCTTACCTGCTTGTCCAACTCGTGAAAGGAAAGAGATAAAATGAAAAAAAATAATTGGATCTGGGCGGTCTTCGCCCTCTGTCTAACCCTCATTCAGCTGCCCCTAACCGTGCAAGCGGATGACCAAACGCCTGCGGAACAATTCCGTGTCGGTATGGAGGCAGGCTATGCCCCCTTCAACTGGACGCAAACGACGGACACCAATGGTGCCGTGCCGATTTCTGGGGAAGAAGGCTCTGCGTTTGCCGGCGGTTACGATGTCCAGATCGCCAAACGAATCGCTGAAGGTTTAGGCAAGGAATTAGTGATCGTTAAAACCCAATGGGACGGTCTGCCGCCAGCTTTACAGGCGGGGACTATCGATGCCGTCATCGCTGGTATGTCACCAACGGCCGAACGCCGCGAGCAAATTGATTTTACCGATCCTTACTATGAATCCGACTTGGTGGTCGTAGTACGTAAAGATGGGGCATTCGCCGATGCCAAAAGCCTCGCCGATCTTTCGGGGGCAAAAATCACTGCTCAGCTGAATACCTTCCATTATACGGTCATTGATCAAATCCCTGAGGTCCAAAAAGAACAAGCCATGCGGGACTTCTCCTCCATGCGCGTTGCTTTAGCTTCGGGCATCATTGACGGCTACGTCAGCGAACGACCAGAAGGCGTCACTGCCGTCGGGGCAAATCCTGATCTGAAGATGGTCGAGTTCGATGAAGGGGCTGGTTTTGAAACCAATCCAGAAGACGTCCAAGTAGCAGTCGGGATGCGCAAAGGCGATCCCGATGTTGAAAAAGTCAATGAGATCCTTGCAGGAATCTCTGAAGAAGAACGGGTTTCCCTGATGGATCAAGCAGTCTTAGATCAGCCTGCAGATGCCAGCGGAGAAACGGCGGATCAAGGCCTGATCGCTGATTTCAAAAAAATCATTGATGATTACGGCATGCTCTTTTTACGAGGCGCTGGCTTGACCTTATTCATCGCGATCCTTTCAACGATCATCGGATTGATCATCGGTCTTTTAGTCGGTATCTTTCGGACATTGCCGCTTTCAGAAAATCCAGTAGGACGTTTCTTCCAACGAATCGTCAACGGCCTGCTGACCATCTATATCGAAGTTTTCCGCGGTACCCCAATGATGGTTCAGGCAATGGTTATTTTCTACGGAACGGCTCTAGCCTTTGGTGTCTCCATGAATCGCACGCTGGCAGCCGTGCTGATCGTTTCTATCAATACGGGTGCCTACATGTCTGAAATCGTTCGTGGAGGGATTTTTGCTGTAGATGACGGTCAATTTGAAGCAGCTCAAGCCATCGGAATGACCCATTGGCAAACCATGATCAAAGTCGTGTTGCCGCAAGTAATGCGCAATATTTTACCGGCTACCGGAAATGAGATCATTATCAATATCAAAGATACTGCCGTCTTAAGTGTCATCAGTGTTGCGGACCTCTTCTTCCAAGGTACATCAGCTGCTGGAACGAACTTCCAATACTTCCAAACATTTGCGATCATCGGTGTGATCTACTTAGTCTTGACCATCAGTGCCACCCAGATCTTGCGCTTTGTTGAACGCAAAATGGACGGTCCCAGTGCGTATGTCAAATTAGAAGACATCAACCCGAACGAATAAGGAGGAAGAACATGTCAGCAATCATTGAAATTGACCATTTAAAAAAGAGTTTTGGCGACAACGAAGTCTTAAAAGACATCAGTTTGTCTGTTAATAAAGGAGAAGTTGTCACGATCATCGGTTCTTCTGGTTCAGGAAAATCCACACTTCTTCGCTGCATCAACTTGTTAGAAAAACCAACCAGTGGGCAAATCATCTACTTAGGTGAAAATGTGCTGGAAAAAGGCTACGACTTGCCGAAATACCGTACGCATCTAGGAATGGTTTTCCAATCCTTTAACCTATTCAACAATATGAATGTATTAGAAAACTGCGTGACGGGACAAGTCACTGTTTTGAAACGTGATCGCAAAGAAGCAGAAGTGACTGCCAAAGAAAATCTAGAGCAAGTCGGTATGGCTCAATATGCCAACGCCAAGCCTTCCCAGCTTTCAGGCGGACAAAAACAACGGGTAGCCATTGCCCGTGCCTTATCGATGAATCCAGATGTCATGTTGTTTGATGAGCCGACTTCTGCACTGGATCCAGAAATGGTCGGTGAAGTGTTGAAGACCATGAATACGTTAGCTCATACTGGCTTGACGATGGTGATCGTTACCCACGAAATGGGCTTTGCCAAAGAAGTGTCTGATCGGGTCATCTTTATGGATCAAGGTGTCATTGCCGAACAAGGGACTCCTGAAGATATCTTTATTCATCCAAAAGAACAGCGCACCAAAGAATTCCTTTCCCGTGTGTTGAATTAATTTTCTGTCTTGAAACACTTAGCGGTCTTCTTCCGAGCTTTTTCGTCCTTTTTAAGTACGCTTGGAAGAATTCAATGCTAAGTGTTTTTTTATTCTCTAAACGACAATTGTCAGAATTTATCAAAAAATCACAAAAAACCATTGCTATTTGTTAGAAACTTTGTTATTTTTTTTAAAACTAAGGAATTATAGGAGCTTTCATTTATGGAAAAAAAGTTACAGTTTAAGGATTATATGTATGTTGGATCAATGCTTTTCGGTCTTTTCTTTGGTGCCGGAAATCTAATCTTCCCAGTTCACATGGGACAAGAAGCTGGTGCGAATGTCGGTTTAGCCAACCTTGGCTTTTTAGTAACGGGAATCGGCTTGCCGTTTTTAGGGGTCATTGCTATTGGCGTTTCCCAAAGCAGCGGTGTTTTTGAATTAGCTTCTCGAATCAATCGACGCTACGCACTTATTTTTACGATTTTGCTTTATTTAGTGATCGGGCCGTTCTTTGCTTTGCCCCGTTTGGCTACCACTTCTTATGAGATCGGGATCGCTCCCCATGTTTCATCTGACATGCAAACTTGGTTATTGGCGTTGTTTTCTGCCCTCTTCTTTGGCGCTGCCTGGTGGTTTTCTCGTAAACCAAGCAAAATCTTAGATTATGTAGGGAAATTTTTGAATCCATTATTTCTGGTCTTACTAGGCGTTTTGCTGTTTTTTGCTTTTTGGCAACCTCTAGGAACCATCAGCGATGCGCCGATCTATCCTAGCTATCAAAGCGATGCTTTCTTTACTGGTTTCACCAACGGTTACAATACCCTTGATGCGCTGGCATCTTTAGCCTTCGGGATCATCATCGTCTCGACGATTCGCAATATGGGGGTTGAAAAACCTACGACGGTCGCAAAAGATACGATCCTTTCTGGTTCTGTCAGCATCGTGTTGATGGGGATCATCTATACCTTACTTTCTTATATGGGAACCAAAAGTCTAGGGCAATTTCCTATCAGCGAAAACGGGGGGATCGCTTTAGCACAAATCGCCAACCATTACCTTGGCACTGTCGGCAGTCTGCTGTTAGCTTTGATCGTTATCTCCGCTTGTTTAAAAACTGCCATTGGTTTGATCACGGCTTTTTCCGAAACCTTTGCTGGATTGTTTCCCAAGCAAAGCTACGGGTTCTTTATCGCTTTGACAAGTATCTTGCCAGCGATCTTCGCCAATGTCGGCTTGACCAATATCATCGAGTTTTCTATTCCAGTCTTGATGTTTATCTATCCACTGGCGATCACGTTGATTTTGTTGGCGATTATCAGTCCCTTGTTTCATCATCGTGCCAGTGTCTATCGAATGACGACATACTTCACATTGATCGCTGCAATCATCGACGGTTTAAATGCAAGTCCTGCACTGATTACCAACAACGCTTTCGTGCAAGGAATCTTGTCTTTTGCGTCAGAATATCTGCCCTTCTTCCAAATCGGGATGGGGTGGGTCGTACCGGCTGCGATCGGATTTTTGATCGGTTTGCTATGGTCGTGGTTCAAAAAAGACCCTGTTTCAGCCTAAATTAGTTAAAAAGATGAAAATAACCTACCTTTTTTTAAAGGGTAGGCTATTTTTTTGATTAAAAAGACTGACAGTTTCGTAAAAAAAAGATACAATAGAGCCACAAAGGAGGATACCTATGTTTTATGAAGAACTTATGATGGACCCGCAAACATTAATTAAATTTAAAATATTCCGGCGTATGCTGACTCTGCAAAACCCTAGCCACCCAATCGCACAATTGGCAAAGGAAATGGAGTTAAGCTACCAACAAGCTTTTATAGAGTTGACTGAGATCGACCAAGATCTAACTGAGTTAACTCCGGATCATATGTCGATACTCGGTCGTGGCGGTAAATTACAGCCTCAGAATATCGCGGTAACGATCGATGAATACCGCTTCTATTTATTGAATAAAAGCGTTCCGTTCTTATATGTTCTTTACATGCTGAATGAAGACCATCCTACGATCACGGATTTTTGTGCAAAATACGATGTCAGTCGTTCAACGGTGTCTCGCAAATTTGAACATCTAAAAAAACATTTGAAGCAATTTCAGCTTCGCTTTACGTACACTGAATCAAACTTGGTGGGCGATGAGCGTCTTGTGCGGCTCTCCCTATTCAATATCATTTGGTTAGGTACTCGTGGAATAGAATGGCCATTTGCGATCGCTGAGAGTGAGACAGAAAAAATGGTGGATCGATTCACGGAGTACTTCCCAATGACTCATTCTTATCTTGGCCGATTAGAGTTGAAGTATTTCGCCGCCTTGATTCTTTTACGAATCAAAAAAGGAAATTTTGCCAAATACGACAAGCGGTACAATTTCCTAATGAAAAATAATCCATATTTCGATTTTGAGCGTTTGACACAAGTCGTTGATCCTGAAGTTTCAATGACAGACAAACAATTAAAAGGCGAATCAGGGTTTATTTACTTGATGGCGCAAATCTTCCCATTCTATTTGAGTCCTGAAGAAGAAGCGTTGCAACAAACCTTGCAATTCTTTTCAAGCAAACAAAACCCAGTTTATCCATTAGTCGCAGACTTGTTAGCAGAGATGAAAGCAACCTTCTTTGCTTCACAACCTGGCCTGTTAGATGAGCCATTGGTCGTGGGCAATTTAATCAATGTGACTTTCGGCAACTACGTTTTCCGTCAGCCGTTTCCAAATATCTATCGCTTGCTGACGCCATCGATCAATCGCGGGTCTGCTGAAGAGCAGCTGCAGCAAAAAATCGATGAATTCTTAACGAGTTATCGCGAAGAATCCGCGGTGGACTATATCAACGATGAAAACCAAGAGCAGATGGCAACGATGTATACCCACGCCCTGCTGCCGTTTTATGATCAAATCCGTTATTCGAATCGTTTACGGGTAGGGGTTGCGTTAGAAGACAATTTCTTAGTCGTTCAAGGATTGAATCAATTCTTACATGACTTGACCTTCGTAGCAGCAGAACCTTATGATCTAAACCAGCAAGAAAACTATGATGTCATCGTTAGTTCCAATCAGTTGATGAAAAAACTCAAACCAGAAAAAATGAGTTATATTTGGGATTATGCGGCAGATGATCGGCAATACATTGATTTGTATCGTACCTTGAAAAACCGTTTTGATGAAAAGAACCTTTCTCTGTAATCAAACCGTTACGGTTTCTTAAGAACTTCCGAAAAGATTTGTCACAAAATATTCATATTTATCTCGTATACTCTATGTATACCAACAAACAACCCTAACTAACACTTTTTCATTTTTAACTCCTTCCCGTCGGCCACCCACCGACGGGTCTTTTTTTGCTTCTTTTCGCAGCCAGCAAACTTAAACACTTTCCAATCTTTTCTCCACAAAAAATTCATATTTGAACAGTATAGTATACATAACCCAACAAACAACCCTAACTAACACTTTTCATTTTTACTCCTTGCCTGTCAGCTAACCACTGACAGGCTCCTTTTTTTCTTACGGGGTTTGCCGTATACTAAAGCCAGGAGGTGTCCTATGACAAAAGCCATTACGACAGTTGACCAATACATTGCAGCAGCTCCAGCAGAACGACAAGCGACTTTAAAAAAGGTCCGTCAAACCATCAAAGCCGTTTTACCTGAAGCGTTTGAAAAAATCAGTTATCAAATGCCTACCTATCATCAGGGAGAAACTATCGTGCATTTTGCCTGCGCCAAACAGCATCTTGGCTTTTATCCCACGCCTTCTGCGATCACGGCCTTCCAAGAAGACCTACAACCCTACAAAACCAGTAAAGGGGCGGTTCAGTTTCCTTTTGCACAGCCGATCCCTTACGAACTGATCGCTGTGATGACCGCTTGGCGACTCGCAGAAGTCAAAAACAAGCACGCTTAACCAGCAATAAAAAAACCGCTGTGTCTAATGACGCAGCGGTTTTTTTGCTATGCACAGGCTTGTCTACAAGCCAGGTTTTGTATTCAAGGTGCTAACTTTTAGCACATGATGCAGGGGAATAATCCGCAGCTGCTGGCGGTCGCTTTGTAATTTCAAGACAACTTGTTCTTTTGCTACCGTTTTGCCGACGATCCAGCCGGTAACGGTTTCAAAACCACCCAATTTCTCTGTTTTTACTTGCAGCACGACCAGGTGCTTGGCAGCGGCTGCCTCTTGCAGCGTTCGCTGGATTTCTTTGACTTTTTCAGACTGATTCTTCTTGTCAGCATCATCACTGAAAAAGGTATCCAGCAACGTTGTGGATGTCATCACAATGAGTTTGCCCAATTGTTTGATGGGCGATGGTTTCTTTTCCATTGGACATTCCTTTCTGCGCGTTGCAGCAGTTTATAAAAACCACACATACGTTCGCATTTCCATGGTTCTATTTTAGCAAATTTTTGGTAAAATACAAGCGAACACGCCTTATTTTTCAGAAGAAATAACCTCTAGCCAAAAAGGAATTCCTTCTTGCAGCAGTTGATAGGTCTCTTCGAAATCTCCTGTATAATAAGGATCTGGTACTTCCGCGTTTTCTTTACCAGGAACAACACTCAAATACGAACGAATCTTTGCGTTGGTATCGGCAGGTGCCAGCGCTTGAAGTGTTTCAACATTGCTTTGATCCATACCGATGATCCAGTCAAATTTGGCAAAGTCTGCTTCCGTGATCTGCCGTGAAATGAGTCCCTCGCTCGATAAGTCTGCTTGACGCAATCTTTTTTTGGTTCCGGGATGAGCAGAATGTCCGACTTCCCATGAGCTGGTCGCTGCCGAATCGATCTGCCAATCCAAATTGCGTTTTGCTATTTCTGCTTTATAAATAGCTTCTGCCATGGGGGAACGGCAAATATTACCTAAACAAACAAATAAAACTTTCGTCATCGCTCACTGCTCCTCTTTTTCATAGATTTGGTGGCCAAAAAATTCCACATCCTTCGCCAAACGAAACAATTGCGTTGCAATCTCTAAAGGGGTCTCTGGAAAGTCGTTGTGAATCCAATTTTCCAAAATGCCTCCGCAGCCGTAGGAAAAGAACCGGCTATAAAATAGAATGTCTTGTTTCGTCAATTGCTGCTCTTGATCGACCTCCAAGAACAAGCGCTGAAAAAGCGGTTCTGTGATCTGTAGAAATCCGTTCATTAAGATTTCGCGGTCATAAGCCAGTGATTTTCGGTAAAAGGCCGGCGCTTGTTTCATTGCTTTCAGCATGCGCAAGGCGGCTTCTTCCCAGTTATCAAGGGAGACATCTTCTGTCGTCAAAAAAATCAGGGCATCTTGCCGATAGATCCATTGGATCAAAGCTTTTTTATCAGGAAAATGGTAGTAAAACGTCTGCCGATTGACTTGCGCCTTTTCGGCGATCTCCTGTACGCTGATTTTATTCACTTCTTTGGTCTCACAAAGGGTAATCAATGTCTGGCCAATCACAGCCTTCGTTTGTTTCCCATCCATCATAGGGCACCTCTTTTTCTTCTCTTTCTATCATACCAAATTTTCCTGCAAAAAAAAATCCTATCAAATGGTCCTTTTTCACAGACCTTCCCCGAAACCTTCATCAGAGCAATAGATTCCTGGGCGCTTTTTAAATAGGACAGGTTTCTACAAAAAACGCCTGCCTCCATTTGAGGCAGACGTTGCTTTCGATAGTTAAACGGCAGGTTGCTCATTGTGCCATTTTGGTTTGAAACTGTTCTCTTCGAATCACACTGACTTTTTCAGTGAAATTGGCCCAGTCGATGGGTCTAGGTGGTGCCAGCCATAAGATATGGTCGATCCCCAATGCACCATAAAAGGGTAAGTTTGAAAGAATCAGATGCGTATGATCATCTGGGTAACTTTGGAATTGGACATTCAAATCGAGGATTTTTTCGATATTCTTTTGGATCATCTGATTGTAGGAATCGCCAAATGAAAAGTCCACGCAGACATACAAGGGAACCAAAATCTCTTTTAGCGGAATCGTGGAAATCAACAGAATCAGATACCTGAAAAACAAAAACTCTTTATTGTTCCATAAGATCGGCCGGTTGCGGCTTTCTTCCAGATAGTTACGGCAAAAGGCAGCATATTCTGGATAGGTTTCAAGAAAATACGTCACATCCATATATTGGTATTCATAGCGAGAACTAAAGGAAAACGACAAAAGCTGATAATGGATCGTTGTCGTTTCAGCATGAAGAAGTGCCAACGTATCTGCGGTTAAGGAAAACTGCTGTTGGACGGCTTGAATAAAATGCTCGTTTAATTGTTGGATATAGGTTTGTTCTTGATCGATGTAGCTATTGTTGTCGATCAGCCAGCCCTCAACGATCAAAAAGCGCAAAATATCTCGAGCTTCACGCTCTAGCACTTCTTGATCGGTGATCGTCAAAATCTCCTGCAGCCAGCGTTTCAATTCCTCAATGATCACGAGATGTTTGGGCAAGACTAAATCATTTTCCACGCTGTTTTGCAGGTAATGACCATTCGTCATCCGTGCCAAAACGATTCCTAGATAATGTTTCTTGCGAATCCGCATGCGAGCAGACTGTTCTGGTTTAAGCCAGGTGCTTTCATTAAAACGATCAAAGGTCTTTTCTTTCTCCAAGATTTCTTTTGGAAAAGGGGAATGATTCAGATAGTATTCCTTCATAAAAAAGAGGAAAATAAATTCCCTGATCTCACTTTCCTCCCCAACCAGCTGAAATTCTTTCGTCACTTCAATATCATATTCTTTCAAGATCAGTTTGAACTGTTTAAATTCTTTATAGACGGGATTATGGCTTAAATAGTGATTGGTGGCAAATTCGTATAAAGAAGACAATTGCTCAAAAAAACATTCTTTCAACATGGAAAATTTCAACGCTTGATCCAAATAATAGGTCAGCAGTGTATCGGAAGTTGCCAGACCCGAGGCATTCAGTTTAATGACCGTCCCATCGGTCACGATCTCAAATTCCTCGTTCAATCCGAGTTCATAAAAATCAAGATTCAATTCTTGAACGGTTTTGTTGATCAAAAATTCCGACATGGTCAATTGATCCATCAATGTTTCCTTCGTTTCCGAAAGAGCGACTGCGTTTTCCAAATATTGCAGCATCACCAGTTTTCGTTTGTCCGCCTTATTCAAAAATGTCACAAACATGCGTTTTCAAGCCTCCATTGTTTTTTTGGCCATAAAGGACGTTTCCTGAAAATAAGTAGCACAAGCTGGCAAGATAAGAAGGCTTATCATCGCCATCACCATCTGTATTATTTCCTGGCAGTGCTAGATCGACGTTCAAACGATCCGGCGCAAAGACATCCTCCAGCATGACTCGTTGGGCAAAATGTTTTTGCTTTTCCAAAAAACTGCTTTCTGACAGTGAGGATCGCTCCGGCTCTTTTTTCGGAACGGTTTCTGGTTCAGGCGCGGGTTGTTCTTTGGATTCTTCCATTTCAGTTGGCGGTTCCTCCACTTTTTCTGGTATTTCTTCTGGTGGGTCCGTGGGGACGATTTCTTCTGAGGGGTCCAGCGGATTATAAATGGTCGCAAAAACGACTTGTTCTGTAACAAGATCGATCATTCCGATAATCATGCACGCACCAATGACAAAGCCAAATCTGCGTTTCATTTTATTCACCCTCCTTATCATCAGCGCATCTTCTGATGATGTTTCTACGACGCTGAACGGTCCAACAACTTATGGGCGCCCAGCAGACATCCACTAATTATAAATAAAATAACAAATAAAAGAAACCAATTTTTCATTGATTGTTGTTTCCATACCGTTTCTTGTTTTTCAACCATCACTTTTTCTGCTTTCGGCGTGCTGATTGTCGCCGCTGGTTTTTGTGGGTGATCGGCAGTTGCCTGCTCAACAGGAATTGCTGTCAGCACGTACCGTTCTTCTGTTCGAGTAGGCGTAGGGCAAGTGATCAAGGTCAATTTTGGTGTCTGTTCTTCCTCTAGCACCGACAAGTCCGACTCGTCTACGATTTTTTTATCCGTGATGATATACTGTTGGCTCTCCTCGAGATAGGTCACTGATACTTCCATCCCCACCTGTGCTTCTAGCAACTGACCAAATAACAAACTTTGTCTGCCAAGATGATGCCCTAAAACGACAAAATTGCTATTTTTCAACGAACGTTCGGGAAACATCACGACGCCGCCTCTCAGCAGCTGTTGATTCGTTAGTCCCACCAACAGCGGCTGCTGGAAATCGATCGCCTCGATTGCGACAAAGCCGTACCCAGTGATCGTTGTCGGCTGAGGCGCCAATACATCTGACAGAGCTGGCATTTGGATCGTTTCTTCTTCTGGGATCGTTGCCGGCAGCTGCGTGGCTATCGTCAATTGCGTGGTGCGTAATTGCCAACTGACGATGCTTTCTTTGAGAAAAGGCAGTGCCAGCAAAAGAATACCTACGATGATCAACCCATCGATCAAGTATTTCTCAAGGTGCTCACGCTTCATCCGTTTCATTTTTTTTCTTTCGTCGGTACCATAAAAGCAGCAGCAAGGCGAGTAGTAGCAACAGTCCGCCGATCAAGAAATAAAGCCATGTGTAATCTGTTTCGATCGTCACATCTTTCTTATTAAGATCACGTGCGACCTCTCCCGTCACTGTAAATTCTTTTTCAAAGGTCCATTTATAGAGATAGCTTTCTTCTTCGCCTTCTTCATTTTCAATTTTGTATTGCCCTTCATCGCTTTTTCCACCATAGGCAACGGAAGTCAACACGTAGGTCCCTGCTTCTAAACGTTGTCCTTCTAAAGAGATTGGGTACGAGAAGTTGGAATTAGGTGCCATTTGCATTCGTGAGGTATCCGAAGAATACAAGACGTCGCTATCACCTTTTTTCTTCACTTCATTGATCAGGCGTAATGAATTCAAGTAAGCTGCTTCAGGATTTTGAAGGGTGACATTGATAGTATTTCGGGCGTTGACTTGACCTGGTCCAACATCCAGCAGTTTTAGATCCGGTGAAACTTCTGTTGTGTTTTGTCGCAGTAAAATCGCAACGACATAGGCATACTCATTCTTGATAGCTAACCCTTGCTCTTCTTCACTGTCAGCAGTATCGTTTTCCTCTGTCGTCTCTTTTAAGGTCAATCCGCCTGCGATGACCCCTTCAAAGGATTCTGAAGGCATGGTGATCTTTAAGGGTAAGGTGATTTGGGATTGTTTGGGGATCGTGATCTCTTCATCCACTTCAATCAAATCAGCCATATCATAAGGCAAGGTTTCGTCCGCTTCGATGTCGTTTTCGCCATATTCCACGACTCCGTTTAAGTTTGTGGTAGCTGAAGCGATCACTGGTGCGATGACGACCTCTTGATCGGTGTCATTACGCAATTGGACTTCAACGGTTTGTACCGCACCCGGCGCCATTTTCAAGTCAAAATAAGTTTTTTCTTTATCGATTTGATTTTCTGGAATTACGGGATTGACGGCAAAGTTAAATTCAGAAGCGGTTCCTATCGTTGGTACAAAAAAGAAAATACTTGCGAATAGGAGCGCCAAAAGCTGGTTGATTTTTTTCATGATGGATGTCCCTTCTTTCTATGTATTCTCCTTAAACCACGAAAGGGTTCAAGGAGAAAGCTGGTACTTATGGGTTTGTTGGTGTGTCTGTCAGTAACCAAGTAAACGTGGTGTTGTATTGGCTGGCATATTTTGTCGTTGAGCCTGGAACTTCCAACTCAATGCTATCCATAGCTGCAGCTAAACTATCGCCCCAGCTCATTAGATAGGTCCCTGCCCCTTCGCCATCTTGGGCACTCATCACTAAGGATTGGGCACCATTTGGATTCAATGTGATCGTTGAACTCACATTTGATGGTTTTGGTGACAAGGAAGGTGTTACTACAGTTCCCTTCGTCAAACGAATTTGCGCGGCGGTCAATTCTTGATCTTCTGCTGTTTTGAACTGACCATTTTGGCGAACATTCAATGTCCAACCGCTCTCTGTTCCCCGATTGTCTGTCACTTGGACAAAATTTGGTCCTTCTTGATTCACATTTGCTGAATCTACGTATTTTTGGGTTTCCGCATGGTAGATCTCTGTTTTTGAGGTGATTTTTTGCGTGCCAAAGTAAAGGCTTGAAGCAAAATCAATCGATAACGGTCCGTTGGTTCCTGGATTTGGTCCATCTGGGTCCGTTGGGTCAACTGGTTTGATCGGATTTTCTGGATCTGGGTCTGTTGGACTGATTGGATTGGTTGGGTCTGTATTTGGTTCAAAAGTGATCTGTCCGTTTGAATTGTATTCTGCGCTGTCCGCTGCTTGTGCCAGCACAGGAGCAGCGAAGCTTAGCCCTAATACTGAGAGAAATGCTAGTGTTTTTTTCATGTCTATACTCCTTATCCTTCCGTTCCTGGTGTATCTGATAATACCCAAGTTAGTGTAGTCGCGTAGCTAACGGCATCTTTTGGTGTGCTGCCGGGTACAGAAAGTGCGACTGCTTTGGTAACATCTGCTTGTACTTCTTGGCCATCCTTATCTATTTCAGTGACCGTCTCAACGCTTCCCCAAGCGTTGACCCATGTTCCAGCCCCCGTTTGATTTGCTGCGGTCATCACCACTGATTCAGCACCTGCTGCATCCAATGTGATCGTCGCTTCTGCCACTGGAGCAGTAACGCCGATCGCATTTGATTTAACAGCAGGACTTGTTAGGGTAATGACAGAACCAGTCAATTCTTGATTCAACGTCGATTCGTTTTTGAATTGCCCATTTTGCTTCACAGACAACCGCCAACCAGCATTACTACCGCGATTATCCGTTACTTGAACATAATTGGCAGTTTTTAATGTAGAAGCTGTGTCATCGTCATTCAAATACCCTTGTGCTCGTGCATAATAGACTTCATTTTTATTGGAGATTTTATTGACACCAAAATCTAAGCTAGAGGCATAATCGATCGATAATGGTCCATTTGTTCCTGGGTTTGGTCCATCTGGATCGGTTGGATCCACAGGATTGACTGGGTTTTCTGGATCTGGATTTTCTGGATTGACTGGGTTCGTCGGATCGGTATTTGGAATAAAATCAACCGCCCCATTTGAGGTGTAAGAAGCCGCTTCAGCTGCTGAAACCTCAGTTGCTGCACTCGCTGCTGCCAATACGGCAAGACTTAAAAAGACCCATGCTGTTTTTTTCATTTCTATTTGACACTCCTTTATCTGTTTTACTGAAAATCAGTGATTTTAATTGCTTTCAGGGACATTCTTTAAATTCCAAGTCAATGTCGTCCGATACTCTTTGGCTAATTTTACGGAACTGCCTGGTACATTTAATTTTACTGCCGTTGACCCTTCCGTTGCATCGTTCCCAAACTTGTAGATCCAAGTCCCCATTCCTTTTCCGACAGGTGCGTTGACCAATGTGATTTCACTATCGGGTACAAAGGTATGACTTGCCGTAACCGTTGGTGCATACTGCATATCGGTGACTGAAGTTGCTGCACCTGAGGCGATCGATAATGAAGCGCCGACTAGCTCTTCGTCATCAGCCGTTTTGAATTGTCCGTTTTGCACAACACTCAATGACCAGCCTTCTTGCGTTCCTCGTTTATCTGTTACTTGCACATAGTTTGGTCCAGCAGCGCCAGCTGTGAACTCTTGCAGCTGTGCGTAATAATCTTTTGTTTCGGAAGTGATCAATTGGTTGCCAAATTGAAAGCTTGAAGCAAAATCGATCGATAATGGTCCAGGCGTTCCAGGGTTTGGTCCATCTGGATCGGTTGGATCGACGGGATCCACTGGTTTTTCTGGATCGGTCGGATCAACTGGATTGGTTGGATTCGGGTCCGCTTCAAAAGTGATTGCTCCATTTGAGGTGTATTCAGCGGCATCAACGGTTGTTGGTAACAGAGCAGTGCTCATCAATAGAATGCCTGCCGTCAAGAAAAGTTTTTTCATTTTTTGTTCTCCTTTTGATTAAAATGATTCCTGCTGCCAACAAAACGACAAGACCACTGCTTTGATAGCTATTAAAGTGATCCGACCCTGTTGCCGGCAGAATGTTGTTGCCTTTTTGATTTACTTGTTTATTCCCTGGCTGTTCTTTTACGGGCTCTTCTGGCTCCTCAACTGGTTCTTCATAGACACCGAAAAAGGAAGTAATGCCATTGCTGTCATAGGCACCTGCTTCGGCTGCTGAAACGAGCTGAGGAAACATTAATAGACAGCCAGCAATAATACCGATCATGATTTTTTTCATTTATTTTCCTGCCTTTATGGGTTGCCAGGTGCCGAAACTAGCTGCCAGCTCAAGGTTCCTTGATAGTCCCCGACTTTTTGCTGTTCGACTGGAACGGTAAGCTTGATTCCTTCATTCTGACTTTCGCCCCAGTGCTGATTCACGACGTAGGTGCCATTTTCTGTCAATTCCGTTTCCTCGATGATCATTTCCCCACTAGTTATCATCTGTTCTTGACCGTTTGTCACAAAGCGGAAGACATCGGTTAATTGATCTGTTCCATCCGTTAATGGCTGTTGCTCTTTGACCGTCAAGCGCCATGGACTTCGTTCGGATCCTCTCGTATCTTTCACCGCTAGCTCGCCTGTGATCGTTGGCCAATAATCTTGTGTTTCTGTAGCAACTTTCTGCTGCCCAAAATCAAAGTCTGTTGGCACACTGCTTAAAATAAGCTCGCCGGCAACTGCGACATTGACGACTTTTTCTGCCCGTTGACTGCCTGCTTCATAATGGTAAGCCGTTGACACATTTTTCAACAGCTCAGCTTCCGTTGCTTGCTGGATCGCGGCAAAAGCTTGCGGATCGACAGTCGGTGGTACATTTGCCCGATTATCTGCAAAAATCGTGGTTGCTTGGGTATAGTCTGCCAAAGCGGCTTCATCTGTCAGCGCCGTTGCTTCTGGTAAGGTCAAACGGACATCTTTTGCATAGACGGCAAATTGCCGATCAGCAGAAATGACACTTTCATTTTTGACCACCACCAGATTCACGGTAGTTTCTGCCTGATTCTGATCGTTTTCCCCTACAGAAAAAGTGACCGCTTGTTTGCGGTAGACCGCTGTTTCTAACGGTTCTTGAATCGCAGCTAAGACCTCATCTGTCAGCGTATCCTTAAAGAAAGGACGCCCGCTGGCTTCGAGATAAGTCACGGCTTGTTCTTTTGTCAGCGATTGTGCCTCTTGCTCTGTAAGGATCACATTGCGGGCTTGGACTTCCGCCTTATTTGAGTAGCGGACACTGATATCGTAACTATACTCCCCATCAGGACTCGTCCAATCAACTGGCTCTGAATCTGGTTGTTCCGTCAACTGCTGCTCCGTGCTATCCAGCTTGCTGGATTTGATTTGACCCGCATAGACCCATGAACCGGACGTTTGGGTTTCTGGTGTGAACGTCAATGTTGGCAATTCCGTTACCGTGTAGGGAATCAATAATCGCCCTTTTTGCACCTGTGTCCCCGCCTGCTCAGTTCCCCATGCTTGCAAAGTCAACGGCGTATTGTTCTCTTTGACTGCCGTTACATTGTGACTAATGGCACCGATCCCATTCGCGACTCCGGGTGTTTCGACTTCGTAGTCAATGATCGAACCTGGTATTGCAATACCGTACCCGTTGGCTGCATTGGTCACATCGTTATCCCCGATGAAGGTTTTCCCAGTCGCTTTTTCGATCCCGCTGAAATTGATTGGCGTGATTGCTGCAGCATTAGCAGCAGTTGGATTTATGGTCAGTACTTGATAGGCACTAACCGCACCAAACCACGTTCCTTGACTGTTGACTCGAGAACCTGCATCATTGGTCGTCGTTTTCAGCCACGTTAAGTGATCTTTGTCCGTATCTGGTGTAGCGAAATCTGAAAGATTGATTCGCCCCGTTCCCGGCGGCGACTCGATCGTCCCTTTGTCTTCTACCGTTAACTTCGCTCCTGAAATCAAATTCGTTGCGGAAGAAATCCCGATACCAGCATCCTTGGAAAGATGGATGTCACCGAACTGATGATAGGTCGTTGCGTGATTGGCAGCAGTCGCTGAACGGCCATTTTTGATGTCTCCCCCATTGGCCATCAGCTTGATGCCGTTTGTCACATTCAATTCGGTAAAGTTGACGATCCCCAGACCTGTCACAGCGATCGGGTCGGTTTGATAAGAAGCTGTCCCATCGACATTTTCACCAAAGTTCATCTTCACTTGATTACTGCTGTTGGCTACGATCGTGTTCGTAAAGTTATCTGACGCGTTTCCGCCTGAGATCCCATTGATACTTTTGGCTCCTTGAAGTCGCATCTCGACATCTCTTAAAATTTGATTGGAAGAAATATTGGAATAATACGTGGTGTATAAATTCCCGATACTTGATCCTTCCGCCTGGATATTCATATAAATTTTGCCGCTTCTCGTATTGCTAGCAGTCCGTCCGCCATCACCATAGATCGTTGCCCCATTCAGCGCATCTGACCCCGGCTTTGTGTAAATGTTCAATGTAATCGTATTGGAGCTGTCGGTCCCAACGATATTTGTACTGTTAAACGGATTACCGCCTGAGATGTTCGTTCCAGAAGGAAGGGCAAACTCACCATCGTAATTTCTCAAATCCAATGTCAAACTGGCATTTCCTAATAACCGTCCATTGTTCGTAACACCGCCTGAAAAACCATTAGACCCTGTACGCGGAGTACCTGAGAAGTTTCCGCCAAACACTCGATTATCTGAGTTTCCGTTAATGGTGTGGGAAGAAGCGACACCATAAGAGGCACCGAGTGAGGCATTGATCACCCCATCATAAACCGTTACTGCGACATTGCCGGTCACTAATAAGTCATCCCAGCCGCCACCAGATAAAAACCAGTCTACTTGCCCATTATTTACTGTCGTTCGTCCATCTCCGTAAACACGGCGTCCAGTATAGCCTGTTCCTTCTAGCGTATCGACGATCCCAGAGTTCAAAGTATTGGAAGAATTTCCCTCAATGACACCTGAGAAGGAACCACCGTAGGTCCAGCGAGCAACCGTGTTATTCAAGATCGTTTTGGTATTCCCTTTAATATAGATATCCCAAGCTGTTCCTGGATAACCGCCGCCACCAACGATATCCCATCCAGATGAATAGCCTCTCGTTTTATTGCTCGTTGAGTAATCTAGATTTGTCGGTCTGGTTCCTGTGTAAGCAATCCCATCTCCCCCAGGACTACCATCCGAAGTGATCGTACCAACTTCAATCGTCGTATTTCCCTCAACATAGCCGCCTCGACCAGCTGCCGTCGAATAAATCGCACCGTTTGAAAAGGAACCGCTGACTAGATGAGAAGTGATATCGCCATAAACTTTAAAACTTGCCGCTGCTTCTGCCAGTGCTGCTCGTTGCTCAGGAGTATAATTGTCATACGTCGTCGTATTCGAAGCCCCCATTGAACTTTGAGTCAAGGTACTAACGTTGTTTCCCCCACCGCCGTTAAAATCACCAATTCCGCCGACGCTGGCACTCGGTCCCGCTTTCACGGTGTTGACGATGTTTCCTGTGATGGTACCAGTATTCCGATTGCCACCTTCAAATTCACTTCGTCCAGTGGAATAGCTGCTGGCATCAAGGTTGGTCACGATGGCATCCTTAGAACGGTCAGAGCCGATGTTGCCATAAAATGAACCGCCTACAAACCGATTGGATATCCCTGACCAACCGCCTGCACCCGAGATCGTACTGCGGATCGTTCCATTGATGTTGCCATATTGAACGCCACCAGCAAAAGTACTTAAACGGAAGCTTGCATTGGTGGTTTGAATCGTCGTTTCAACATTGCCTGTCACATTGGCTGTATTGGAAGCATTTGTTCCAAAACCACCGCCATAATAATTACTTAAGGTCCCATTCAAACGATTGATCGTGACACTGGTATTCCCATCAATCGTACCGATATTGGCACCTCCAGCGATCGTACTGATATTACCTACTGTATTATTTACGACAATCGCTGTATTCCCGGTCAATGTACCACCGTTTTGATTCCCCCCATAAATATTCCAAGTTCCTGAACCTGTCGCATTCAATGTGATCGTTGGGTTTCCCGAAAGGTCGCCATTGTTGCTTCCCCCATAAATCGCAAGACCGTTCCCGGTGGACCCACCGTTCAATGAAAGGCTATACCCATTCATGTACATCCTCGTACCACTATAGTTGAGGTTTCGAATCACTACATCAGAACCGAAGTAAATGTCCGTGCCAAGTGCAACCGTGCGACTCCCAGTGGTCAACGTTGTTGCATCGGTGATGGGATCATCACTATGCCCTGTGATGATCAAGCGGCTGACTTTTCCTTGTAGCGCATAAAAAGTCATGTTGGTATTATCGACTGTGGCTGGAATCGTCTTTGAAGTCAGATTCGTTGGCAGTGATAGCGATCCACCCGAGCCAACATACAAAGCAAATTCTTGGCCATTGCCGTTTTGATACATATCAAACAACGCTTGACGAATGCCTTCAGCACTATTGGTGTATTCCGCATATGCTGATCCATCTCCAGCTGGGCTTGGTACAGCGATCACTTTCGTTTTATCGGCTTCTGCAATGATCTCTTTGATCGATTGCTCTGCCAACGAGATGTCCGCCGCTCTTGCCTTAACCGTCGGTTTAAAAACAGCAGTTAAGGTTTGGTTCTCCGTGAGAATCAATTCGGTCAACGCTTGACTTGTATAGACCGTGCCATCTAACGACCAGCCTTCAAAAGCAGTATCATCTTCAAAAACTGGCAACTCACTTTCTTTTAGTGCTTCCCCTTTGTTTTTGCTGATCTGAGTGCGGGTTTCCCCGGTAGCAAATAGATGCTCCGTGTCTGTCAGAAAGGTCACCTGTACTTCTTCTGCAGCTTCCGATGAAGCTTCTGTTTCAGATGAAGCTGTGTCAGTGGCTCCTGTAGACGAATCTGTCGAAGCAGGTTCACTAGATGCTTGCACTTCAGTTTCGTTCGTCTCTTCCAGACTGTCGATCGATGAAACGACAGGGTCAGAAGAAGACATACTTTGTTCTTCACTTGTTTTTGTAACACTTTCGGCTTGTGCCACTACCATTGCATATGAAAAACACGGACCTGATGTTAGTAGAAAAACAAGTAAAGTTGTTAAAAACCGTTTCACTTTATCCCTCCTATCTTAAAAAAATAAACGTATCGCGCAGTGCACGCCCTGTGTTACAACTCTTAGTTTAGCGAGTTGGCGAAAGAGAATTATAATTCTTTTTTTCTTCCATTCAAAATTATGATTATAATTGATTTTTCATAATTCTGATTTTTGTAACTTCCACATCTTAGAGCTATCTGTGACTCATCGATTGAAAAAAAGCGCAAATTATCAGGATGAATCATCGATTCTTTTCAAAAAACTGCTTTTCTCTTTCATAAATCATACAAAAAACGAGGGATAAATCAACACTCATAATTAAATTAAGATGAGAAAAATAAATAAAAAGTTAGAATATTTGACAAAATTCAGCGGCACAAAACTCTTTTCTAACGACCTAAAATAATAAGTTAAAAGAACGCTTCCTATCTTCTGACTGTAGATAATGATAATGTTATAATCAAAAATGAATAAAAAACGTTATTTAAAAATTCCATTGCATATAAAATAACAAAATAAAAATTATTATTTTTTTTATAAATCACTGATTTTGATAAAATAAGTAAAGTTATTTTTGAAATAACGCAAAAAAGAGACTGTGACAAAAGCCCATAAAAGAAAGCCGCAAGAAAGGCTCTATAATTTATGGGACTGATGAGTCAAAATTGATTCTTCAGCCTCATTTTCATTTTCGGTATTAAAAAAAAATATCGTTCTCTAATATGATTAAATCACGACAAAATAAACAAACTAAGAGGACGATAAGTGGTATGAATGATTCTACAAATATGAATACAAAACAAGGAAAATAATATTCAAAAAAATCTGAGCTAGAATGAGTTTCATCCTGCTCAGATTTATCTTTTTGCATATTAGCCTCTATTGAAAATAGCTATTATTCTCCAATGACTTGTGCGTATACATCGTTGCAAGATGTTGCCTCTCCATTAGCAAATGATACTGAATAGATGATGCCTCGGCTTCATTTGTTGCAGTAAAGTTTGTTGCTCTTATTGTAATTCCATCAAGTTCCTTTTCCATAATCTAATCTGGTGGAATTGACGTATAATTCGCAATAAATGAATCAATTTTTTCACTTAGATCTGATACTTTTGGAGAATCAATTGATGATGTCGTTTCTGATGAATGAGTTTCATTAAGCAAAGAACTGTAAGAAGTTTCTGTTTCACTTGCTATTAGACTTTGTGATGTTGACTCTTCGGTTTTGTTATACGAATCTTCAAAGGATGTTTTATGTAGTTTTACATTATTCAAAAAACCATCTATAGCCACAAAGTACTCAATTGATTCTTCATCATCATTCAGTAAAAATGTCATATTGTTTTTATACTTAAAGTTTATTAATTCGGGAAAAATATTTTTTAGCTCATCATCAGACACTTCAATATAAAATCCATTTCCAGACTTTTTCACTGTGTAAGGAAAACCAGGTGAATTATAATCATCATTTCCATAATCGATTATTTTTTTCTTTATCTATTCTAAAAGAAAACTCTCCTTCCCCTCGTTAGCAACACCATACCAATCACCATAGAAGTCTTTAGCTGGATCTACAGATAGAAAATAGCCTCCTACAAATCCAATTATAACCAACAAGTAAACCCTAATATTTTTATACTTTTTTCATAAATACCCTATTATGTTCGTTTTTTAATAATACAGTATAACGAATATTATACATTGAAAATCAAGTTTGTGCCGCAAAGAACGAAGGTTTACTTGCATATTATTGTATTCAACTTTGTTCAATTTTACATCCTTTCCTACATATTACAAAATTGTTAGGATATAAATATAACTTAAAACACTTTTTATATATTATAGTATGTTATATTAATTTTGTTAGTAAAATAATAATGAAAAAGGAGATTAAAACAATGAAGAAGTTTTTAATTAGTGTAGTGTTTGGTATATCAGTTTTAAGTTTTGGTCAAATAAATGGTTATGCAGATGAGAATGGTTTTGAGATAGATGAAACTAATCAATCATTAATTAATGAGGCAATATCCAATGAAGAGTCCAATAGAGAGTATATTGATGGTGTAATTAGAATGTTTGAAGATTCTGATAGTGCTGAAGAGTTCAACGCATCTTTAAATGAGAGTTTAACAGTTTTAAATTCCTATGATGCCGAACAAGATGCATTGTTGGAAGAGTATAAAGCGGACGTTGCCGAATCAGTTGATCCTTTTTATGTTGAACCAAAGTCTAAGATAGGTGCTAGATCATCGGTAACTCCTGCAAATCCAGTTTATGCGGCTGCAATTGCTGCATACAATAAAGGTATATCAATGGTTAAGAAAAAAGGTCACAATCAGACTGCTGCTTATATGAAGCACGCCATTATTTCTGCTGAGAATTACTATTGGAATCCAACATGGAAACCTTCGACATATGTTAATAAAAACGATAGCTGGGCAAAGACTGTAGACGGCGAGGAGTTAATGACCGCTTATTATTCTAGACTTAAAAAAGAAGCATTTTCTACAGGTAAAAAATCTGGTTCTTTCTCAGGAAGTTATACATTTCTAAGCGGCCAACTTCACACAGCGTTACGTGGAGTTAGTTACACAGTAACTTATAAGAAACAAGCCAATGGAAATTATTGGACTCAAGTAAAGGTTACGGATATATTTGATTTCAAATGGGAGCTAAATGGTTATGATGGCAACTTCGAGGTGGGATTCGGAAACAATTATTGTTATGCAATGCAAAGAGCAGGCTTTATCATTCCTTATAAAATCGAAGTGATCCACGAAGTTTCTAGATAGTATAAAAAGAGATGAGCTTTACGCTTATCTCTTTTTGTTTAAGATATATATAATGGATTTTACTAGTGCACCCAAGAAAAGTATCAGGGCTAATACCTTAAAAACTACACCAAGTTCCCAGTTGATTGATCCTTCTCTTAAAAGCTCCTGTTTTTGGGATTTGCTTAGTCCTTCAACGCTTACAGGAATCCAATTTACACTTAAATAGACACCTATAAGTAGCGAAATCATTGAATATATATATAGGATTCTTATTTTTAAACCTTTTAAAAAGTTAATCATCTTAGCACTCCTTTACAAACTATTATATCAGAAAGCTAGCTTTAAATAATTATCGCTAATATAATTTAATAATTTGTGAGTACTTTTTATAAGAGGTTACTTTTGTCCGACCACTTGGTTATGTTGGCTATTTTAATATTCCTAATTTTATCATAGCCAACCTTATTACCACCAACATATATTTCTAGTTCATCATGCCCCCTAAATATGGCCAACTATATCAGGAAAGTAATTCCCATCTCGATCATGCGCTTCAATTTAGATAGCTACTGATTTGTTCTTGAGTGTTGCCTGATTTAAAGTTTCGGCGATCTCATTAACATCCATCTGGAACTTTTGAATTGGTTTACTTCTTTCAATAGTTCTTTCTCCATCAATTGCTTTGGTATGTTCTGTAAGATAAAATCCTTCCCATTTCACCATTCCTTTTTCAACTCTTTTTTCTTTAATGGATCAATTAAATAAATGATCCGCCATCCACAAAAGTGGTATAAATATGCTCGTCCGCCACTGGATCCCCTTGGATCGATTGTACGATTTTCTCAGCTGCCACCATGCCCCATCGATGTTTCGAATAGGAGATCGTCGCTAAGCGCGGCTGCACAAAAGCGCCTAATTCCGTGTTATCAAACCCGATGATGCGGATCTCTTTTCCGATGCGATAGTCGGTCTCGCGGACATATTTGTAGACACCGATCGCCATTTCATCATTGAAGGCAAAGATATCAATGGGAAACTGGGGATCATTTGCTAAGAGCTGTTTTGCCGCTCGATAACCAGAAGGTTCCGTGAAGTCACCAGGAATGACTTCATAAGGAATACCAAAGCGCGTCAATTCTTTCGTGCTGGCTTCCAAGCGCTCCCGACTGTCGTAGCCTTTTTCTGGCCCTGCTAAGAGGAAGACTTTTTGGCTTTGTCCAGCGATCAAGCGATCGATCGCCAGCGCAGCCCCTCCTTTATTGTCTAACAAGACTTGATGGATGTTTTCATGAGACAAGACGCGGTCTAACACGACGATTTGATGCCCTCGTTGGGCGTATTGCTCGATTTCCTTTGCTGGAAACGTCCAATCCAAAATGATGGCACCGTCCACCATCCGCTCAGGAATAAACAAGTGTGATTTCTTGCCGCTGCAGACGATCATTTCATAGCCGAAAAGTTCCAGCCCTTTCTTGATGCCATCTAGCAATTCCCCATAAAAACTTCCCGCATAATCGGCGAGATAAACACCGATGATGTTGGTTTGTCTGCGTTTCAGTGTGCGAGCAGCCATGTTCGGAACATAGTTCAATTCGTTTGCGATCGCTTGAATCCGCGCGCGGGTTTCCTCGGTCACTTTTGGACTGCCATTCAATGCATACGAAACGGTGGATATGGAGACACCCGCTTTTTGGGCAATATCTTTGATTCCTACCATGGCTTCTCCTTTCTTAACGATAAATATCGATCGTATTGGTTTGGTTTTCGTTTAATTTGGCGCAAAGTACTGCTTTCTTCAGGACAAGCGCACCTTGACGGTAGCGATTTTCCGCAAACTCAGTGGACATTTCTTCGCCGTTGATTAATACTTTCGGCGTACTTGCCGAATGATAGACGATTTCGACCGGCCGATCAAAGAGTCGATACGTCAGTGTCAACCCTGCTAGCTCCGCTGGCAAGACAGGATCAAGTTCAACGTGATCAACAAAGGTACGAATGCCTAACACATTGCTGATCAACTGATTCATATAGATCCCCGGTCCACTAGAATAGATGCGCCAGCCGCCTTTGACGCCGACTGCTGCCTCCTTAAGTTTACCAAAATTTTCTTGGGCTTCAACCCTTGTTTTGAAATCGCCATCAGAACTGCTGAAATACGCATTTGCTTGACGGATCTCCGCGTTTTCGACCCGTTGAGCGATCTGGATCGGATTGATGACCCCTAGCGCTTGCCAAGTCTCTTCTTCTCGACCTAATTTCGCCATCGCTTCGGTAAAGCGGATGTGGGCGTGAACGTACTGCAAACCGATTTCTCGTCCAAAGTTGGCTGCTTGTTCTGCTCGCTTGAAATTGGTGCTGACACCACCCACATAAGTCGCTGGACGATTCATCAAGCGCACCCCATCTGGAAATTGCAAATGCTCCTTGATGATCGCCACATGATGATCGGCTTGTTCGGGAGATAACAGCTCACCGATCATGCTTTGTTGCATCGGCAGCAAGCGGTATTGGATACCAGTTTTCTTGTCAGTCGGATGGACCATCAGTTCCACGTGCTCGCTATCTTCCATATAGACAAATCCTGGCAACGTGCCATCAGCTAACATGTATTTTTCAAAGTCGTGTTTGATGCCCTTAGACAGTTCTGTTAAATGTTTGGCATACTCTGGGTCAAATGACTGCAACTGGCTGGCTAATTTTTTCAATACTTCATAGGTCAAGGCAACGGTCCAGCTGCTGGCCATTTGTTTCTTCAACTTACTGTTATTTGGCTGCAAGGTGTCATCCCAATCGCCATCGCCATAACAAGACAGGTACGTTCCTTCCAAGAAGTTCGCTTCGATATACGCCACTTCTTTTTTCAAATGATCAAACAACGAAGCTTTGGTCTTGGTTTTCAGGAAGGTTGCGCGATCCGTATAAGGCAGTTCTTTTTCCAAAATCGCGAAATCTTTGGTTTTTTCGAGATAGTCACTAACGACTTTCATTGGCCAGACGATCACATCTCCGTGGCTCTCATCGGCTTTTTGTTTCTCATAGCGATCAAACATAAACCATTGTGGCCAGTTGCCGTCATCTGCAAATTGATTTTCAAACAAATGCTCGATGATGGACGCCACCATTTCAGGACGATTAAGTGCTAAGAAATACTCAGTCGGTCCTTGGGAAACGTCTCGAGTCCCCCAAGCAGCACCACCGTACTGTTCAAGACCATGAGGAGACAAGTAATGAACAAGCATATTGTGGGTGTACCAACGTGCCAAGTGATTGAAGGATGTAACGTCCGCCTGCGAATGTTTCAATTCAAACTGATTCAACAAATCATCGACAAAGGCCGTATAGGCAGTGTCTTCTTGCTGGCGATCTAACGTTTCGGAAACAAAGGGTTCACCAGTCAGTGTGCCTTGGATCACGAAGGAAACCGTCGGCTGTTCTGCAAAGGTCAATACGGTCGTGCTATCAGCAGCGGCCACATTGAAGATTGCTTCATCGGTCAGTTCAAAAGGTTGAGCTGCATGGAGATAATACGTCAATTCTGGATAAGTTTCCGCAATCGGTGAATCCGCTGTTCCTTTGATGGTGAGCAATTGCTGGTCTTTCGTAACAGTAGCAGTTGGTGTGGCTTCATCGATCCCCATCACAAATTGATTAGTGATGGCCCAGGTGTAGGCACGTCCTGCTTCACTGGTGATGGTGGTTGCGATCGTGCGTCCGTTTGCTTTCGTGAAGGTCGTTACTTGAATGACATCATCCGCTGTTTTGTAGTACCACGTCGCCGAATTCAAGCCCATTTCAAAAGCAGATGGCATCGTTAAAATCCGCCATTGATCGCCGTCTTTTAGATAGATCCGCTGACCAGAACGTTTGAACAGATTCAATGAGTTGCGGCTATTACTCAACAATTTATTCATGTTCGTATTGCCTAATACGATTTGGGAGTTAAACATCCCCGTCATGTAAACAGTCGTGCTCAAAATGGGGTGATCGACGATCAACTCTTGTCCGCTCATCAAAATATGCCCATGGGAGCGTTCCATCTGTGCTTCTTTTTCCTTCAACACGACATGGTGATAGTCAGGGGTAAAAAAGGAATAAAGCTGTTCGTCAACGATTTCCACTGCTTCTTGCTGCGGGAACCGCTCGTTGATTTCTTCTGTGGAAAATGTCAGCCCTGTGAGCGGTCGACCGAAGTTTTTTCGTGGCTGCGCCGTTGCTTGCAACGAGTCAAAGGACAAGGCTTGATACATTTCTTTCAGCGTTTCAAGTGCAAACTGCGGTTCATTGACTGCCGTCGCTTGATTGGCTTTGACCGCTGCGTAAAAAACGATTTCCGTAGGCGTCTCACTTACCGCCAACCATTGCGTTTGCAGTGCCGTATAGGCAAATTCGTATTGATACACTTCATTAGCTAACGTTTCTTGGCTAAGTGCAGCTGGTTGATTCGTTTCTTTGTAGCTGCGACCGAAAAATTGATAGCCATCCGTCGAGAAGCCTTTTAAGGCTTGGAAGCTGCCCTGTTCCACCAATGGAAATTGACCATTTTGTGGTTGATTTTGGCGCGAAGAAAGCACGATGCGCCCCTTATCATGGCTAACATGATGGTCGATATATTGCGAAACATAGGCTTCATTGGATTGAACAGCACCTTTGGCGGCATTACCAAGATCTTGTCCGTAAACTAGTTCCGCTTCCCCAGAACCACTCAATTGAACCCGCCAGAACCAGCAATCTTGTGCCAATTGAAAATCAACTTGGTAATCGATGGACTGGTACGTCCCAGTCCAAGTCAGCTGTTTGTCTGAGTAGTCAAAGGCACTGTTAGCATTTGAACCGATCAAGGGAATAAAGGACAACTCCCCCGCCTCACGCAGACGTAGATAGATTTGATTCAAACTACCATCTAGCGCATTTCCGTTCAACTGATTGATCATCACACCGTGACTTTGGATCTCATATAAATCACCGTTTGGTAAAAACGTCACGGTCGTATTTGCGTTATTCATCACTATTTTTTTCGTCATAGAAACCTTCCTATCTTACCTAACTAATTGCAGGGTTGTTTGTTGGGTGTCTCGGCTGTTCCCACCAATCATGATGTGGAATTTCCCTGGATCACTGCTTAATTGTTGGTTGCTGTGGACATAGCGCAGCAGTTCTTCCGTGATCTCAAATTGAACGGTTGCTGATTCGCCAACCTCTAGCCAAATTTTCTTAAAGCCTTTCAGTTCTTTCACTGGGCGAACCACTTCACCGACTAAATCGCGAATGTAGCATTGGACCGTTTCCCAGACCGCTGCTGTTCCTTGGTTCGTAACAGTGATGGAAGCCGTGACCGTTTGATCTTTGGTCATAGTCGGCTGATCCAACGTCACCGCAGAATACGCAACTGGGCTATAACTCAAGCCAAACCCAAATGGATATTTGGCATAATTGGAGACATCCAAATATTTCGAGACATATTTTTCATCCGGTGCACTTTCATAAGGACGACCGGTATTGTCAACGTTGTAATACACAGGAACTTGTCCAACGGTTTCTGGGAATGACATGCTCAAGCGACCGCTTGGATTGTATTCTCCCCACAGGATCTGAGCAAGTGCGTTTCCGCCTTCGGTTCCAGGAAACCAAGCCTCGACGATCGCTTTGGCTGCATCCACACCTTGCAAATCAAGAGGACGACCGTTATAAAGAGTTACGATCAATTGCTCGTTGTATTCTTTCAAGGTTTCAACCAAGGACAATTGGGCTTGCGGCAAACGAATGTCGCTGCGGCTGGCAGCTTCGCCGCTCATCCATTCCTGCTCTCCTAGCGCTAGGACCACTTTATCCGCTGCCTTCACTAATTCGATCGCTTCTTGGATCGCCGCTTCAGACGGTGCAAAATAATCAAAGGGCTCTTGACCGATCAAAAGATCCGCACCCAAGGCTTGGGCACCCTCCACTAAAGTCACTACTTCTTCTTGTTTCCCTTGCCAAGACCAAGCACCTAATAGATCACGGGAGTGAGCACCTGGGCCCACGATCGCGACTTTTTCGGTTTTCTGCAACGGCAGGACACCTTCATTTTTCAACAACACCATTGATTTCTTTGCGATATCGCTGGCGATCTCTCGGTGTTCTTGAGACAAAACATTGGCTGCTTCAGCGGCTTCATCAGCGCCGCGGTATGGATTTTCAAATAGCCCCAGCTCATTTTTTAAAGTCAAGATTCTTAGCACCGCTTCATCGACTAAGGCTTCCTCAACGGTGCCTTCTGCGATCAACTCTTTCAAGTTATCGGTGTAGCAAGTCGTCATCATCTCGATATCGACCCCAGCTTTGATGGCTAGTTCAGCGGCATGTTTTTCATCCTCCGCTGCGCCATGAGCGATCACTTCTTTGATTGCTGCCCAGTCAGAGATCACAACGCCTTCAAACCCGAATTCTTCTCGCAAAACATCGCGGAAAAGCCAGCGATTGGCCGTTGCTGGAATGCCGTCTACCGTATTAAAGGAGGTCATCACCAGCTTGGCACCAGCATCAAGGGCTGCTTTATAGCCTGGCAAATAACTTTCTCGCAGTTGGCGTTCTGACATATTGACCGTGTTGTAATCGCGACCACCGATAGCCGCACCGTAAGCCGCAAAATGTTTGACGCAAGCAGCCACGCGGTTGAAATCCGTTCGCAGATCATCCCCTTGATAGCCTTTGACAAAGGCTTCAGCGAAGCGACTGTTCAAGTAAGGATCTTCCCCCGTCGATTCCATGACACGGCCCCAGCGTGGGTCTCTTACTAAGTCCACCATCGGTGAAAAGGTCACATGCAAGCCAGAAACAGCTGCTTCTTTGGCAGATACTTCCGCCATTTTCTCCGCTGCTGCCAAATCCCATGAACTACCTAATCCTAATGGAATCGGGAAAATCGTCCGAAAGCCGTGAATGATGTCCGCCATCAATATCGTCGGGATATTCAAGCGGTTATTGGCGATATACTCTTTTTGGACGCGGATCGCTTCTTTTGCACCAGAAACACCTAGCGTTGTTCCCGCATTGTTGATGTTTTCTTGTGTCAGTCCTAAGTCGCCCATCGGACCTGTTTTCTCTTCTGCTTTATCTGAATAAAAAGCCGCTGCCAGTTGCAGCAACTGATCGATTTTTTCATCTAAGGTCATTTCTAAAAGTAGTTCGGTTAATTTCTGCTGTTCCATTTTTATTCATCCTTTGCTTTCTTCAAATTGGACTTCTGCTTCTAAAGGGAAATGATCGGAGGGAAAACGACGATCACAAGAATCCGTTAGACAGGCGGTTTTGACCACCGTGAAGCCTTTCGTATAGATATAATCAATTTCTTCTAGTTCTTGCCATGGTAACGTATAAATAAAGTTTTGATAGGAGCCTTTTGGCCCATGATGGGGCTTTTGTCCATGTTCTTTGGCATTTTGAAAATGCTGCTCTAAGTACCGATGCACCCGCTCCGTTGGCTCCGCATTCAAGTCGCCCATCAGCAATACAGGATAGCGTTCGATCTGATCTGCCAGCTGCTCAAGGATCACTTTCATCCCTTCAAAACGAGCCATTTCTGAAATATTATCTAAATGAGTCGTGATAGCAAGAAACGGCGGATTCTTTTTTTCCTGCAAGACTGCCCAAACACATAAGCGTGAATACGCAGCTTCTGGATGAATACTTGGTTCAGTCGGTGTCAATGACAACCAAAACGAACCTGAATCTAATAACTCGAAAGCCTCTTTTTGATAATACAGTCCGATGCCTTCTCCTAAGCCATCACCGTCACGTTCAGCCGTGACGGAAGCATACTGCGCTAACTTTGCTAAATCTGCAAATTGGCTGGGACGAGCTTCTTGGATCACCAGAACATCCCAGTCGTAGTAATCGATCAAGGAGCAGACCGCCTCCGATCGATAGTGCCATTGCCATTCTTGGTCATAGTCGGTATCGACTCGTAGATTGTAGGTTGCTGCTTTCATCTGCATTCATTTCCTTTGAGTAATTTTGTGATTTGCTGCATCTCACGTCGGATTTGTTTCGCTTCGCCGCCGCCATGCCCTTTATTTAAGTAAATACGCAATTCTTTCGGTCCAGGAATCTTTTTATAGGAAACGAAGAAATCTTCCATGGGACAGATGGGATCAGCACTGCCGACCGATGTATAAACAGGACCAGTTATCTGATGAGCAAAATACTTCAAATCAAAATAACTCATGACTTGATAGATCGTTTCCCGCGTTTCTGGAAATTGTTCGATATACTCTTGAATCACCTGGTAACTTCCTGTTTTTTGTTCGATCCGATGGACAAGATTGGAGTGGCTTGGCACATCGGCAAACGTCGCAAAAATCGGGACGTTCGTTAATGCGTTGACCAATAAGGCGATGCCGCCTCCTTGTGAGCCGCCTCTTAAAATAATGCGCTGCGGATCGATTTCCGGTATCTGTTGAAGGACTTCTAGTGTGCGCAAACTATCTGCGACCAATCGCTTCATATAAAAATCTTCTTTTTTCAAGATGCCGCGTCCAAAAGGTGCTTCATGCTGCGTGGTTTCATAGGGAACCTGATCTTGCGTGCGTCCCCCTTGCCCGCGATTGTCGATGACAAGACAGCCGCAGCCGATCAATAACCAATGAGCAAATTGGAACGGTTCTTGCACATGATTCATATAGCCTAAAAAATCAATCACGATTGGACAATCTGCCGCTTGTTCTGGCAGCAGCAGATGCCCATAGATCGTTTCATTACCAAGACTTTGAAAAGAAATCGTAAAACAATCGATCCCTTTCAGCAAAGGCGCTTGTTTGGTTCTTTCAAAGGCTAGCGGAAGGGTGTCAAGTTCTTGTTGGACCGAAGCCCAAAAATAGGATCGATCCGTCGCTGTGGATTCAGTCATTTGTCTCTTCCCCCTTCGCTAATACTTTATTGAAAAACAACACTTGGACAAAGGCTGAGCCTGAGATCCCTAAACAAACAAATAAGAATAGGTTCACTTTGCTGCACAATACAAAGACAAGAATGGGGACCACCAATAAAATGATCGCATTCGCCGTACTGCTAAGAACCGCATAGGCCGTTTCTTTTGCTGTTTCTTGCAATGATTGGGCAAACAAGCTGTACAAGAGAACGAACACGACGAGATACAGCGCAGCCAAGCTGACGAGGATCACGGCTAAAACGCCAAAGTAAGGTGTAATCATCATCAAGGAATAGATCAACCCAGCAAAGACAGCGACATACGCAATAATAAGACCTTCTAAGAAGAGCCCACGTTTGAGGTTGCTTAAGAATGCTTGCTTGTATCGCTGCCAAATCGGGACATCCCGTTCCTTGTACAATTGATCGATCGTCTGATACAGCGCGATCAATGCTGGTCCTGCGAGAATCAGCGTCATTGCTGGAATCATAAAGAGAAAACTAACAATGATCATATCTGCTAAAAAAGCAAAGACCCGATAGTACCATCCTTCATAAGAAAATAGTCGATTCATTATGATCCTCCAATCAAAACTTGCTGATTTGTGCTGCGGGTGCTACGTAAACTTGTTTCTTGCCTTCTTGTGAATTTGGGTCGTTTCTCAACGTACAGTTTTCTGGGTTGTAGGTTGCAGCTTGCATGTCTCACTACGTGAGCCAATTGCAGTGATTCTTTGTACGGTCACTACGCTCCCTGCGATCGCCTAGTACTTTGAAACATCAGATTTTGCGCAAAGTGCGCGCAAAACCTGTGTTTCAAAGCAAAGGAGAGGAAAGGTCTTTTTTTTGGCTTCCTTTCCTCTCCTATGGGGGTTATTTTAGTCGTTCGCGGTTTTCGGCCATTTTTTCAGTTTTAATGTCTTTGATTGCATCCCAGTTGTTTGAATCTAAGAAGCTTTCAAAGTCGGTTAGTGTGCTGTCAAATGTTCCTTCATCTTTTGAACGGATCAATGAGATGATCGTGCTGTTGATTTTGGTTTTGATGGCTGTGTTTGAACGTGCTTCAGCAGTTCCAGCATCTGGATCCGTATTTTCGATCACAAAGTGTGGATACAATTTGCCTTCGCCCCACTCTTGCATTTGAGTCAACGCATTTTCGGTTTTGACTTTCATTGCATTGACACGGTCATTGTTAAAGTAGTTGAAACGGCTGATACCATATTTTTTGTTGTAGCCTTCGTTGTCGGTTTGTTCCATTTCTTTGATTTCTGGCAAGTAATCGATTTTGCCTTCATCGTTGTATTCATACGTCACGCCTTCAACACCGAATTTTGTCAAAATTTGTCCTGGTTCATCGATCAAGTACGTGAAGAGTTGGGTTACTTTTGCTGGATCCGCCGCATCTTTTGTGATGTAGTTGATCAACCAGCCAGAGATTCCTGTTTGGTTCAAGGTTGCTTCACGACCAGACGTGCTGGCAGGGCCATCGATTGCGATGTAGCGTGTGTCAGAGTTTTTCATGAATTCAGTGAAGTTCCCACCTTGTCCGCTCGTTCCTGCGACTAAGATCGTTGCATAGTCCCCTTGTTTTACTTTTTCATCATAGGTTGGACCGTCATCGGTAAAGCTGTCATCACTGATGTTGCCGTCACGATACACTTGATTGAAGGTTTTCAACCATGAGATATATTCTTCATCTAAATTACGGTCGTAGAACGCACCATCTTCATCTTCTAATGGAACACCTAAGAAATCTTGCAATTTATCTAAGAATGGTCCTGCTGTTTCGCCGATCGTTGTGAAGCCCATTGGTGTCAAATCAGGGAATTTCTCGCTGATTTCTTTCATGACTTTCACATAGTTTTCTGGCGTCGAAACATCTGGTTTGCCTAATGCTTCATAGACATCTTCACGGATCACAAAGTTGTCGTTGACGGGAATATTGCCGCTTTCGTAGTCTGCTGCTGTGTTGGAATAGTTTGGATAGCCATAAGTTTTGCCATCATCTAAAGCAAACCATTTGAAGGTATCTTCGGTCACGACATTCATCAAATACGGATCGTATTGTTCCGCTAAATCGTTCAATGAGTATGCCCAGCTATCAGCTTTTGTGGCTGCTTGGCTGGTTTTATCCATCAACGTCACGATATCAGGCATATCACCACTTGAAATCAAAGCGTTTAATTTCGAATCATCCCCTGAAATAAATTCAATATCAATGTTCAAATCTTTTTTGATTTGGGCTGTCGTCACATCTTCACCAAATGGCAAAGCTGTCCAGTCTGAATTGATGTACCATGTGATCTTGGTTGGTTCTTCTTTGGTATCGAGTTTCCATGCTGGTGTCTTTTCATCTAACTCATACCGATCTTTGATAGAAAAATCCGAACTGCTGGCATTGTCTGAGCTGCCGCCACATGCTGCTAAGCTGAGTAATGCTGATGCTGCCAATAAACCGCCTACTACTTTTTTCATGTCTATCCCTCTTTCTATTCTTTTACTGCACCGGCCATCATACCGCCGATAAAGTGTTTTTGAAGCAATGGATATATAATTAAAATTGGCACTGTCGTGATGACGATCGTAGCCAACTGAACCCCACGGGTCGTTGCTTGGACGATAAAGTCGGTACTACCGCTTTCAGTCATCGTACTCAAGTTGGATTGGACGATGATTTCATAAATCTTCATTTGCAGCGGATAGAGATACTCTTTTGTGATATACAGTTTTGTTGTCATAAAATCGTTCCATTGGCCAACCCCGTTGAACAAGATGATGGTTGCCAATGCCGGTTTCGTTAATGGTAAGAAGATTTTATAGAAGATTTGGAATTCACTTGCACCGTCGATCTTCGCCGATTCTTCGAGTGAAGGCGGAATCTCACGGAAAAAGTTCATTAAAATCACGACATCATAGTAGCTGAACAAAGCTGGAATAATGTAGACCCAGAAAGAATCCAGTAATCCTAGCGAGCGAATCAGCAAGTACGTTGGAATCATCCCACCACTGAAGTACATGGTGATGACCCCCATCGTTGTATAAATGTTGCGGCCGACCAAGCGTGATTTACTCAATCCGTAAGCCACGATCGCACAAAACAAGGTATGGGTCGCAGCCCCAAGAACCGTTTTTAACACTGAGATCAAGAAGGCACGGGGGATACTTGCGTCAGAAAAAACTTTCCGATAGTTTTCCCAGGTAAAGCCTTTGGGCCATAACACGAGGCCGTTGCCCGCTAATCCAGAACTAGAAGACACGGAGGAAACCAAGATATTCCAAATCGGTACGATGATCATCAATGAGAATAAAATCAAGATCACGGTATTGAAGAAGTAAAACCACGTGTTTTCTTTTGCTTTTCTTTTGATCATGTTTTTTCCTCCTATAAGATAACTGAATTGCCGTTGTTCAACTTGCGGGTCACTCGATCCGTGATCACCAATAAGATGACAGAAATGACCGCGATCCCCAAGCCGACAGCAGTTGCATAAGAGAAATCACCTTGCGTCAACCCCATTTTATAAACGAAGGAGTTGATGACTTCTGAACGGTTTTGGTTCTGTGAATTCATTAAAACTAATGTTTGATCTAGGTTTGACCCTAAGATACCGCTCACATTCAGAATCAAGTTTAAGGAGATGATCGGTGTCAGTAATGGCAATGTGATTGAACGAATCTGTCTTAGCTTGCTGGCACCATCGATTCGTGCGGCTTCATAAAACGTTGGATCGATCCGCGACATACCTGCCAAGTAAAGGATCGTTCCCCAGCCGACTTCTTTCCATAGATCAGAAAGGACCGCGATCCACCAATATTTGCTTGGATCCAATAGATGATTGACCCCTTTGTCCATCAATCCTACAGACATCAGCACTTGGTTGATAAAGCCGTTCGTTGACAGCCAAGAAATCATCATCCCACCTAGCACGATCCATGAGAAAAAATGGGGAATGTATGAAACCGTTTGAATAAATTTCTTCAAGCGGCCATCTTGCATTTCAAAAATCATAATGGCTAACACAATCGGGATCGCAAAACCTAAACCTAATTTCAATAAGCTGATGGCTAACGTATTTCTAACCGCTTCCCAGAAAAAACTGTCATTCATAATGATACGGAAATTCTCTAACCCGACCCATGGTGCTGATGAAATCGTGTCAATCACCGTATAGTTTTTGAAAGCGATTATAATTCCGTAGATCGGAATATAATTAAATACGATCATAAATGCCACGCCGGGAAAAACCATCCAGTGAAGCTGTCGTTGACTATAAAACTTTTGCAGTTTACTCATACACAAAATCTCCTTCTTTCTATCCTCGCAACACTACGTATATCTCCACATTTTGGTGAAACGTTTCTACAAAAAGATTATATCCGCTGCCAATCGAAAATGCAAGCCTTTCCAATTATTTTTTTCAGCATTTCTTTTTTCACAAATTTCGTTGGGTTTCTCACAAATACAAAAGCTTTTATATCAGCTTTTTCAAAAGAAATCTTTTTTCCAAACATTTCCTTTTAATCAAATTTCACAAATATTGCATTTTTTCAACATCGATTGATTCTCAGAAATCATTAAAAAATAAAAAGAAACGTTTCACCAAAAACACAAAAAAGCAGCAACCATCGTTGATTGCTGCTTCGTTCTATTCACTTCTTTGGGGATAGCCAAAATGGTCATAGGCTAACGGCGTTGCGATCCGCCCACGCGAGGTGCGTTTCAAAAATCCTTTTTGGATCAAAAACGGTTCGTACATATCTTCCACTGTTTCGGTTTCTTCCCCGATATTGACAGCGATCGTACTTAATCCCACCGGGCCGCCTTGATACAATTCGATCATCGTGCGGATCAATTTCTGATCGATATAATCCAAGCCAGCATGATCGACTGCCAAAAGCGCCAATGCCTGGTCAGCAACGGTGCGATCGATCAATCCATCTGCTTGCACTTGCGCATAATCGCGAACTCGTTTAAGCAACCGGTTGGCAATCCGTGGAGTGCCTCGGGACCGGCGGGCGATTTCGATCGCCCCTTCTTCCACGATATCCGTTTCAAAGATCGACGCAGTCCGCTGCACGATCTCTTTTAAATCATGGTCTTCATAAAATTGCATATGAGAAATGATCCCGAAGCGATCCCGTAGTGGCGCCGAGAGCATCCCCGCCCGCGTCGTTGCGCCGACTAAGGTAAATGGCGGGAGTGGAAAATGAACTGGGTGAGCCGTTGTCCCTTGCCCCACCATGATATCTACATAAAAATCTTCCATTGCCGAATAAAGCATTTCTTCGGCGACACGAGGCAAGCGATGGATCTCATCGATAAACAGAACATCCCCTGGCTGTAGCTCATTCAAGATCGCAATCAAATCCCCTGGTTTTTCGATCGCAGGACCGCTGGTCGTCTTGATTTGGACCTGCATCTCGTTGGCGATCACCATTGCCATCGTTGTTTTCCCTAAGCCTGGCGGACCATATAAGAGGACATGATCCAACGCTTCTTCTCGATTTTTCGCCGCTTGGATATAAATCGAAAGCTCCTGCTTGACTTTGTCTTGTCCGATATATTGCGCAAGGGTTTGCGGACGCAAGGATTTTTCGATGATCTCTTCTTGTTCAGTGCTTTCTGGCGAAACAATTCGTTCATCCATCGTCTACTTGCTCCTTACTTTTTCATCATCAATCGGAGAGCTTCCCGCAAGTACTCATCCGTCGATTTTGTGGTATTCGCCGCTAATTGTTTTTCGGCTTTCTTGACTTCTTTTTCGCTATAACCCAATGCTTTCAAGGCTTCCATCGCTTCATCTAAAGCAGTCGTTGCTACGCTTAGAGGAACGATCGCTTCTTCTCCAACCAGTTCAGCCACTTTGCCTTTCAAGTCTAGGATCATTTGCTGCGCCGTCTTTTTACCGACACCTGGGAACTTAGTCAAATAGTTGACGTCCCCATTTTCGACTGCCGTGATCAACCCTGTATGGTCTTCATTGGCCATGATTGCTAACGCACTCTTTGGTCCAATACCTGAGACACTGATCAATTTTAAAAACAACTGCTTGCCTTCGATCGTGGCAAAGCCGTAGAGACTATGAGCATCTTCACGAATCACTTGGTGCAGATAGATTTTTACTTCTTGGTTCAACTTGCCGCTAAATGAATACGGATTGCCAAAAGCGATCTGATAGCCGATGCCATGGGTCTCAACGACGATATACGCCGGAAAGATATCCGTTACTTTTCCTATGATATATTCGTACATGTGCTTTCCTTTCTGTACATATGTTCCCTTTATTGTAGCACAGACGAGAGGGCAAAAAAAGGACTGTGAACGAAGGAAAAGGCTTAGCAGGAAACAAACGGAGGAAAAACCGTTGTTTCAGTCGCATTTTTTCAAACGAGACATGCTGCTGCGTCTTTTTTTCGCACACAGTTCCTAATACTTACTCAACGAGTGATTTGAATTCGCCATAGCCTTTTTCATCCATTTCTGCTAAAGGGATGAACTTCAATGCTGCCGAGTTGATACAATAGCGCAAACCGCCTTTGTCCTGAGGACCGTCTGAAAAAACATGTCCTAAATGAGAGTCAGCTTCTTTGCTGCGGACTTCTACCCGATGCATGCCGTGAGAAAAATCGGCTTTTTCTTGAATATCTTGGCGACTGATCGGTTTCGAAAAGGACGGCCAGCCACAACCTGCGTCATATTTATCAGTAGAAGCAAACAATGGTTCTCCGTTGACGATATCAACATAGATCCCTTTTTCATAAAAATCATCATACTCGCCAGTAAAGGGGCGTTCGGTTGCATTTTCTTGGGTCACCGCATATTCGATCGGCGACAATTTTTCTTTTAATTCTTTTTTATCTGTCATTTTTTCACCTGCTTTTCCTCTAGACTCATCCTGTATGCTCTATCATGCCTTTTTTCTTAGCGAATGTAAAATGACTTGCTCAAATTGTTTAAGGGTTTTGCAGCTTTTGCCAACGAGTCGTTGGTTCCGCAAAGTGGTAGAAATGCGGTTGGTCTTTTGTATAGATTTCTTCGGTTAAGACAGCTTCTGGCAAGTTGCCAAACAACCCAGCCGCAAAAAAATAGGTGTGTGCTTCTTTGAGGTAAAAGAACAGGCTCGAGCCGCATTGACTGCAGAATCCTCGCTGTGCCCACTCAGAAGAATCGTAACGTCGCAGCCACTTCGCTCCTTGAAGAGTCATCTGGTCCTCAGCGCATGGCGCAAGAGCAAACATCGGTCCGCCATGAAATTTCTGGCAGAGACTACAATGACAAACCGTGATTTCTTTCGCAACTCCCGTCAAGTTGATCGTGACTTTGCCGCAAAGACAACTACCAGAAACATCCATCCTTATTCCTCCTCCGTAAACTCTTGCAACAACTGATAGACCGTAGCGACAGGAAATCCTACGATCGTATAAAAATCGCCGTTTATCGATGAGACAAATATTTTGGCTGCCCCTTGGATCCCATAGGCGCCCGCTTTGTCTTGGTACTCATCTAAGGCAAGATACTTGTCGATCTCTTGATCCGTCAAAGGACGAAACACAACTTCCGTCGAAACCACTGCTTGGCGTTGCTGTTTGCCTTTTTGCAAAACGACGGCGGTATGCACCCAATGGGTATGTCCGCTCATTTTTCGCAACATCGACCGAGCATCTTTACGGTCGACTGGCTTTCCTAAGATTTCTTCACCCACCACGACCGTCGTATCGCTCGCGATCACCAGATCTTCAGGATAGGTTTGCGCAATAGCCGCCGCTTTTTCTGCTGCCATCCTTTGGACATAAGGGATCGCAGCTTCGTTTGGTCGGACCGACTCGTCGATATCTGCTGGTATGACCGCAAATTCCGAGACTAACTCTGCTAATAATTCTTTGCGCCGCGGCGACTGTGAAGCCAAAATAATCATTCCATGCCACTCCTTGCTCGATGAGGATCTTGAATCCGTTTGAACATCCGCTCCATGTCGCTGTTGGTGAAATGGATCAGCACCGGACGACCATGGGGACAGTTGAAGGGATTCTCGCATTTCGCTAAATCTTGCAACAAGATCCTAGCTTGTGCTTCATTCAAATAGTGATTGGCTTTGATGGATCGTTTGCAGCTCATCATGATCGCGGTTGCTTCACGAAACTTTTTGACACTGACACTTCCTGTCGTCAATAACATATCGATCATCTCGCGGATGATGCCTTCTTCTTCACCGCTAGGGTACCACGTCGGGTGCGCTCGGACGATGAAACTATTGATCCCAAAAGATTCCAGATGGATCCCGACTTCTGCCAGCTTGTCGCTTTGTTCTTGTAATTGCAGTGCATCGCTGTTGGGATAATCCAAAACGATCGGCACCAACAATTCTTGCAGGTCATTGGTCACTTCGCCGATTTTTTCGCGGTAATACTCGTATTTGATTCGTTCTTGCGCCGCATGCTGGTCGACGATATAAAGCCCCGCCTCGCTTTGGGCAAACAAATAGGTCCCATGCATCTGCCCAAAATAATCCAATTGGGGAAAACGCTCCTTCGCTGGTTCTTCTTCCAGCAACCGTTCGACCGTTTTTAGGTAGTTGCGGTCATCCCCATGCATTTCAGGATGCAGAGTCGCTTGACTTTGCAGATCTTGCGCCGTAAGCTCTGGCGTCTCATCTGGGAGAAAGACTGGCGCTTCTGGCAGCGACGCTTTTGTTTCCGTCTGGCCTTCCACAAATGGTTTTCGGACAGGCTTATTTGGCAGCGTCTCTTCCAAACTGCGAAAGGTTTCCTCGGTTTCTTCCAAAAGGTTGTCGCTAGATTCCTGTGGCATTTCTGGAAGTTTTCCACCTTCCTCCACAGGTTTTTCCACAGAGTTATCCACAGTCTGTTGATAAGTGTTGCCCTGCACCTCAAATTTCCCTGTTTCGCGATTATAAGACAACCCAGAAGTCGAATTTCCTGCTGACTCCAGTTCCAAGCCAAGCTGCTGGGCTTTTGGCTGATCGGCAACTTTTTTCTTAAAACGCAGATTGTCAGCCGCGTTAGGAATCAAATTGATTTCCCGCAGCGCCTCATTGATGGCTTTACTGATTAGCTTGGTCAATTCTTCTTCTTTTGACAAACGAACTTCTTGCTTAGTCGGATGAACGTTGACATCGACTAATAAGGGGTCCATTTTGATTTCAAGGACAGCTAATGGAAAACGACCGACCATCAATTTTGATCCGTAACCAGCAACGATCGCTTTATTCAAAGCGAAGTTGCGAATATAACGACCATTGATGATCGTGGATAAATAGTTGCGGCTGGCTCGGGTGACTTCTGGCAGTGACACAAAGCCAGTGACTTTAAAGTCGAGGTCCTCAGTATCGATCGCGATCATTTTTTTGGCGGTTTCCACCCCGTAGATCCCTGCGATGGTTTGTTTTAACTGCCCACTTCCAGTGGTGCTCAACATCTTATTGCCTTCATGAACGAGACGAAAAGCCACTTCTGGGTGGCTCAGGGCGATCCGATTGACGATATCGCCGATGTTCGCTAGTTCCGTTTGCAGCGTCTTGACATATTTCAAACGTGCCGGTGTATTGTAAAAGAGGTTTTCCACAGTGATCTTGGTTCCTTGCCGCAAGTTGGCAGGCAGATGCTCTTCAACAGCGCCGCCTTTTAAGCGCACAAAGGAGCCTTGTTGGGCGCCTTTGACTGCCGTTTCAATCGAGAGGATTGAAACCGAAGCGATACTAGGCAAAGCTTCCCCGCGAAACCCGAGGGTACGTATTCGAAACAAGTCATCCCGATTGTGGATTTTACTGGTGGCGTGGCGTTTAAAGGCAGTCAAGACATCCTCTTCTGCAATTCCTTCGCCATTATCGATGACTTGGATTTTACGCAAGCCCGCTTCTTCAATAAAAATATCGATTTGGGTACTGCCGGCATCCACGGCGTTTTCAACTAATTCTTTGACGACAGAAGCCGGTCGCTCAACGACTTCTCCTGCCGCGATTTGGTTCGCCAGACGTTCGGATAACTCTTGGATCTTTCCCATCTGCTGACCTTCTTTCTAAATTCGTTTTTGCAGCTCGTACAATGTATTCAGAGCATCCATCGGGGTCATTTCCAACAGATTCAATTTCTTCAATTGATCGATGACGCCGATTTCTTCCGTAGATACTTCACTAAACAACGACAACTGCTGACTTTCTTCGACGACGGGTTTTGGCTGTACCGTCGGTTCATGTTCTTCCAGCGCTTTTAAGATCGTGGCTGCGCGCTGTAAGAGTGCACTTGGCAGTCCAGCGATTTTGGCTACATGGATCCCATAGCTTTTATCTGCGGGCCCTTCCATCATCTTATGCAAGAAGACGACTTCGCCTTCTTTTTCAACGGCACCAACATGGACATTACGCAAGTGCGCCAATTCCTCATCTAAAACCGTCAGCTCATGATAATGGGTGGAGAAAAGTGTTTTGGCATGAACTTCTTTGTGGATATATTCAATGATGGCTTGTGCCAATGCCATCCCATCATAGGTCGCAGTCCCACGCCCTAACTCATCAAACAAAATCAAGCTGTTAGGCGTTGCATGACGCAGCGCTTGGTTGGCTTCCATCATCTCCACCATAAACGTGCTTTGACCGGCGATCAGGTCATCGCTGGCACCGATGCGAGTAAAGATCCGATCAAAAATCGGCATCTCTGCAGATTGTGCGGGTACGAAACAGCCGATCTGCGCCATAATGACTAGCAAGGCAAACTGCCGCATGTACGTACTTTTCCCAGACATATTTGGGCCTGTGATCAACAAGATCTCTGTTTCTTCATCCATCACGATACTATTCGGAATGTACTCTTGGTGACCAAGGACTTTTTCCACTACAGGATGACGGCCGTCGATGATCGATACCGCTCGTTTTTTCGCTACTGTCGGCCGCACGTATTGGTAGCGTTCCGAAACTGTGGCGAAACTTTGTAAGACATCGACCGCACTGACGGCTTTGGCTAACTTTTGTAGACGGGTGATACTCTTTTTCACTTCTTCACGGACGTCAAGAAACAGGCGGTATTCCAAATCCACCGATTTCTCTTCGGCTTCTAAAATCAAAGTCTCCAGTTTTTTCAACTCGGGGGAAATAAACCGTTCCGCATTGGCTAACGTTTGCTTGCGCTCGTAGCGAGAGGTATCTAAATTCACTAGATTGGCTTTCGTGATCTCAATGTAATAGCCAAAGACGCGGTTGAACCCAACTTTCAGGTTTTTGACTCCCGTCGCTTGGCGTTCGTTGGCTTCTAATTCCGCCAGCCATTGCTTGCCGTTACGCATCGCTGTACGGTATTCATCTAATTGTTGATGTAACCCATCTTTTATAATGTTGCCTTCCGTGATCTGTAACGGGGCATCTTCATCGATCGCAGCTTCGATCAGTGCAACCAAATCATCTAGGGGCGTTAATTCCAGCAGCAAGTCATTCCACTCGCCACGGTTGATGCCTTGCAGCAATTGCGCGATCAAAGGCACTTGCTCCAAAGAAGATTTCAACTGCAGCAAATCGCGGCCATTGACATTTCCGAAGGCGACCCGTCCGACTAAGCGTTCCATGTCATAGACTTTCGTCAACGCTTCTTGCAGATCTGCTCGCTCAAAGAAACTGTCCAGTAACGATTGGACCATTTCTTGGCGGGCAGTGATTTTCTTTGGCTGGATCAAGGGACGGTCCAACCATTGCTTTAACAAACGGCCACCCATTGCGGTTTTTGTCTCGTCCAACAACCACAAAAGAGTCCCTTGTTTTTTGCCAGTTCGAATCGACTGCGTCAATTCTAAGTTGAATTTGGAATAATGATCCATTTTCAAGGCATGATCGGGCTGATATTCCACGGCTTGTTGAATATGCGCTAAACTGCGTTTTTGGGTGATCGCCAAATAACTTAGCAACTTCCCTGTGACTACTTTTTCTAACTCTTGGGAGAGAGGTTCTGTTAAAAATTGAAATTCGGCATTTTCTTCCAACGTTTCTTGCTTAGAAAACACGACATTCAAGCGATTGGTCAGTGTTGTTTGCAATGACTCAGGGATCTCGCTGCACAAAACGACTTCTTTCGTTTGCAGAGCGGCGGCCTCATTGACGACAGCTTCTTCATCTTCCAATTGCGCTGCTTTTAATTCACCGGTACTTAGATCGACATAGGCAAAGCCAAAACGCTCCCCTTGCTGCAAAACAGCTGTCAAAAAGTTGTTTTCTTTGGCGGATAGGCCTTTGCTGTCCATCACCGTTCCCGGCGTGATCAGTTGAACGACTTCGCGTTTGACCATTCCTTTGGTGGTTTTTGGATCTTCCACTTGCTCACAAATCGCTACTTTGTAGCCTTGCTCGATCAAGGTGTCGATGTAATTGCTGGCAGCGTGGTAAGGCACCCCACACATAGGGATCGGTTCCTCCGCATTTTTGTTGCGGCTGGTTAACGTCAGTTCTAAAATTTGTGCTGCCTTGACAGCATCCTCATTAAATAATTCATAGAAATCCCCTAAACGATAGAATAAAAAAGCATCTTGGTACTGAGCCTTGATGCTTAAATACTGTTCCATCATCGGGGTATTTTTAGTTTTTTGAGGCATTGGTTTCATCCTCCTCGATGGCTTTATTCATTTTCTTTTGGATCTCCGTCGTGACATATTGCAGCAATTCATCTGCTTGCAGTAACGCTTGGCGATAAGCAACCACTAAAGGATGCTGCTCGTATTCGTTTGTCAATGACGCATAACGCTGCTCGGCAGCTTTTTTTGCTTCGGGTTTCTCATAATGCTCAAATTGAACGATTTCTTTTTGCGCTTGCTTCAGCGCTTCTTCCAGCTCCAATAGCCCTTGGTTTTGCAAGGCTCGTGCTTGAATTTCTTGAAATTCTTGAACGATCGGATGATCAGACAAGAGCCTTTGCAAAGCAGCCAGCTCTTGGGCAACGTGTGGTTCCTTGGCTAATTGCTCTTCCATGCTTCTCCTATTCTGTAAATGGGCGATCTTCACTGATTTGGATCGGACGGATCGATTTTGCTTTACCAGTGGCTTCATCAATCTCAAGCAAGCAAGCCGACAAAATACTGCGGCCTTTTTCAATCACTTCAAACCGTTGCGGCAACGCCGTCAAAAATTTTTCAATGACTGGTTCGCGTTTCATCCCCAAGATCCCATCATAAGGACCAGTCATGCCGACATCTGACAAATAAGCTGTTCCTTGGGGCAAAATCCGCGCATCATTGGTCTGGACGTGGGTATGCGTGCCGACGACTGCCGAAACACGGCCATCCAAATACCAGCCCATCGCTTGTTTTTCGCTGGTGGTCTCCCCATGAAAATCCACAAAGATAAACGGTGTACGTTTGCGGGCAATCGCAACCAGTTCATCCATTTTGCGAAACGGATCATCAAGGTCTACCATGAACGAGCGAGCTTGCATGTTGATTACCGCTAATTCAATGGTGTTGACTTTCACAAATACCATGCCGACGCCCGGTGTTCCCTCTGGAAAATTGGCTGGACGAATCATTTTCTTCGCATCGCCAATAAATTCAAAAATGTCACGGTTGTCCCATGTATGATTGCCTAGTGTCACGACATCGACACCATCTTGCAAAAATTTCTTATAGATTTTACCAGTGATCCCACGACCCGCCGCAGCATTCTCGCCGTTTGCGATCGTCACCTGTGGTCGATACGCCTTTTTTAATTTTGGAAGGTACTCCGTGATCGTTTCTCTTCCTAATGAACCAACTACATCTCCAATGAATAATACCCGCACACATTTTTCCTCTTCTCTTTTAGCTTCTTTTCTATTATAAGGGTTTTGGTCCAGAAAAAAAAGGTTCTTTCACTTGCGGTTCTTCCCTGCAGCAGGACAAAAAAACACGCTAGACTCTTTCGCATCAGTCTAGCGTGTCGCTTAATTCTCTTAGGAAACAGTGGTGTCCTCTTGTCCTACGTGTTCTACGATCGCCACGATCAAATCACGGGCTTTTTCCATCGCTTCCACGGTAATAAATTCATACTGGCCATGGAAGTTTTCACCGCCGACAAATAAGTTCGGTGTTGGGATCCCTTTATAGGTGATTTTCGAGCCGTCGGTCCCGCACGAAACGGTGCTTCGATCGGCGTCACGCCAATCGCTTGCATCCCTGCTCGGGCAGCTTCGATACTGCGGGGATCTTTCTTGATCAAATCCCCCATATTGTAATATTGGTCATACAGCGTATAGGTGATACGTTCTTGCCCATAGGCTGTGTTCAGTTCATCAATGATCCCCACGATGTCGGCTTTTCGCTGTTCAAAAAGCGTATGATCGTGATCACGAATGATATAAGAAACTTCTGCTCGACCAATATGTCCCGTCAAATTGTGCAGCAGGTAGAAGCCTTCATACCCGCGGGTGCGTTCAGGAACTTCCTCTGCTGGTAAGGCATCATCGATTTGATGCGCGATTTTCAAGGCGTTGACCAAACGACCATAGGCAGTCCCAGGATGCACACTCGTACCGTCGATCGTTATATCGATACGAGCCGCATTAAAGGTTTCATACTCCATATGGCCCACGCGACCACTGTCCATCGTGTAAGCAAATGCTACTGGAAAATCCGCCGCATCAAAGCGATCAGCGCCAGTCCCGATCTCTTCGTCAGGACCAAAAGCGACCCAGACATCGCCACGCTTATGCGCATCCATCGTTTGTAAGATCCGCAGCGCATCAATGATCTCTGCGATACCAGCTTTATCATCTGCACCCAGCAGGGTCGTTCCATCCGTTGTGATCAACGTTTCGCCGACATAGTCTTTGAGATTAGGAAATTCAGCAGTTGTCATATAAATGGCTTTTTCTTTATTTAAACAAACATCCTTGCCATCGTAATTTTCATGGATCTGCGGTTGAATATTTTCAGCTTCGAAATCTGCCGTATCTACATGGGCAATAAAGCCAATCGCCGTTTTTTCAGGATTACCAGGTAGACGTCCGATCACAAAACTATTCTTTTCATAGTAAGCAACATCCGCTAATCCCATCTCGATCAACTGATCTTTCAATAAAAGAGCCAACTCAACTTGTCCCTGCGTCGTTGGGATGGTCTGACTCGTGGCATCCGAGCGAGTATTCATTTTTGCATAGGTCAAAAAATCCTTTAAGATTGCTTTCAATTCTGCACGTCCTTTTTCTTCAATTCTTCTACTATCTTTATAACGACAGGGGACGATTGTCCGTTTCGTGGATCACTTGTCGAAAATCAGCAAAGCCAGCTGCTAAGCCGCGCAGCAAGATCTCTGCCGTTCCCATATTGGTGGCTAAAGGAATCTCGTACACGTCTGACAAGCGAATCAATGCCGTTACATCTGGTTCATGGGGTTGTGCGGCTAAAGGATCGCGCAAAAAGATCACCATGTCCAAGTCATCTTGCGAAATCATGGCGCCAATTTGCTGGTCTCCTCCCAGCGGCCCTGATTTGTAGCGGTGGACAGGCAACTGGGTTGCTTCTTCGATCCTCTTCCCCGTAGTTCCTGTTGCGAAAAGTTCATGCTGCGCTAAAATTTCTCGATAGGCAGTCACTAATTTTACCATTACATCCTTTTTTCGATCATGAGCAATCAATGCGATTTTCATTTGCTGCATTCCCCCTTTTTTCTATTGTACCAATTTATTTTCTTTGCGACCGAGAAAAAACAAAAAAACATAGCACAGATGCCGCAAATCGACTGTGCTATGTCTAAAGGATTCCTTTTTAAATCAGTTGTAATTCTTTCAAGGCTAACCAGATACCATCTTCATCATTGCTAGCGGTCACCATATCTGCGACTTGTTGGATCTCAGGGACCGCATTGCCCATTGCCACACCGACACCTGCGGCAGTCAGCATTTCACGATCGTTTTGGCCATCACCAAAACAGATCACATCTTCTTGCGCTATCCCTAATTGTTCTGCGACACACAGGATCGTTGCTGCTTTGGAGCCTTCTTTTGGAACGACATCCACACTGTTTTCATGCCAACGTACAAAACGCAGTTTGCTGTATTTCTCGTCAAAGAAATGCTCATACTCTTTTCCGTAAAAAGCCAATGCTTGATAGACTTCTTTTTCTTCAGGAAAGTCCATGTCCAACTCAGGAAGTTGGGCACCAAAGGAATGCATCGCTGCTTCCATTTTAGCAATATCCAACGAAGACGCTCGTTTCGCTGTATCCATCCCGACAAAGGCCGTATCGATCCCAAGCTCTTGGGCTTCTGCCACGAAAGCAGCCAATTGCGTTTCATCGAGCAAATTTTTATACACCTGCTGATGCGAAAGAAAGGCGGCTGCCCCATTACATAAAATGTAATTATCAAAGGACAATGAACGAATAATGTCTTGGGCGTGAAACCGACTGCGCCCAGTGGCAACGGTCACGAAATGGCCAGCATCTCGCAGAAGGTCAAGGGCTTTTAGCGTACTGTCTAGTGGCTGTTTGTTCGAGTCAAGCAAGGTTCCATCAATATCAAAGGCAAAGAATTTCCGATTCATAAAAGGTTAAGGCTCGCTTTCTATTAAGAAGTAACTAAGGTTTTGGTCTTGGTTGCGGTCATTTTTACAAAAAACAGCAAGAAAAACCGTACATACTTATTCTTAACACAAATGACCGCTGATTTCAACGCTCCGTTAAGGGATGATAGCTTCTTCCTGGAGAAATGTTAGAGAAAAGAAAAAAAGAAGCATCGCTGCTTCTTTTTGTAGGTTCTGATTAGTCGACATAGGTCGATTTTGAGTTGTTCAACCATGCATAGCCAAGTCCCATGACCAAGCCACCGCCGATATAGTTACCAATAAAGGCAAAAACTAAATTATGGATCACACTGCCGGCAGTCATGCCTGCCAAATGTCCGCCTGAAGCCCAAAAAGCTAAGGTAAACGCTGGGAAGTTAGCGATGACGTGTTCGAAGCCTAAGAAAGCAAAGATGAAGATGATGAAAATGATTGCTGCGACTTTTCCAGCATCGTCTTTCATCCGCATGCTTACCAACACGGCTGTGTTTACCACGATATTAGCGAACATCGCTTCCACTAAAATTTGGATAGTGGATTTTTCTAATTTTGCAGTGATCGAGGTCAGCATAAAGTTGTCTGCGGTCAGCCCTTGAAAAGGTCCCGTTAGCGCAACGATCGAGCCGAAGATCACCCCGCCGATCAAGTTGAACAAGACACACGTAAGCAAAATTTTCAATGCCAAAGGAATACTTAGACGTTTACGGTAAACCCCAACAGTCATATACAACATATTCGATGTTCCTAATTCTGCGTTCATATAAAGAATCATGACTAAAGACCAGCTAAACATAAATGCATACAAAATTTTTCCTAACCCGTGAACCATTGATTCACCTTTCATAGCGATCGCAAAAGCAATAGCTGTTCCGAGGGTCAAGAATAAACAAGCCATCATCGCACGTACAGCGTAACGCAAATAACTACTCTTGATCAAATCGATTTTCTTTTCTATGGATGAATCGATCTTCTCAAATAATGGGGATACTGGATTCATTTTTCTACTCCTTTTATGAAAAATTTTACTTCGTTATAATTTGCACAATACTTCCATATTCTAATGACGAAATGCTGATTTGTAAAGAGATATTTGAAAATATAAGTAATTAATGAAAAATTTCAAGCTTTGTTTTCATCAAATCCAAAGCCAGCTCCATCTTGACTTTTGCCCCTAGTTTGTCGTATACTATTCCTTGTGTAAAATAATGCAGCAGGAAAATAACAGCTCGTCACCAGTTCGTTGCCCCTCGGGTGCAATTGCGTAACCGCGGCTGCAAAGGTGAAGATTGAAGAACGAACTGCACGAATGTGAGTTTTTCAACGGATTATTTTACTCCAAACTATTTTATTGGAGGAACTAAATTATGTCTCGTTATACAGGACCATCATGGAAAATTTCTCGTCGTTTAGGAATTTCTTTATCAGAAACTGGAAAAGAATTGGCACGTCGCCCTTACGCTCCAGGTCAACACGGACCAAACAGCCGTGGCAAAAAATCAGAATACGGTATGCAATTAACTGAAAAACAAAAATTGCGTCATATGTATGGCATGAACGAACGTCAATTCCGTACATTGTTTATCAAAGCAAGCAAAATCAAAGAAGGTAAACACGGTGTTAACTTCATGATCTTGCTAGAACAACGCTTAGATAACGTTGTTTACCGTCTAGGTTTAGCAACTACTCGTCGTCAAGCACGTCAATTAGTAAACCACGGTCACGTTTTAGTTGATGGCAAACGCGTTGATATCCCTTCATACCACGTTGAAGTTGGACAAGTCATCAGCGTTCGTGAAAAATCACAAAACATCTCAACAATCAAAGAAGCAGTTGAAGCAACAGCTGGCCGCGCGTCATTTGTAAGCTTTGATAGCGAAAAATTAGAAGGTTCATTAACTCGTTTACCTGAGCGTGATGAATTGTCTGCAGAAGTTGACGAAGCACTAGTCGTTGAATTCTACAACCAAAAACTTTAAGATTTCAACCGACACGATTCCTTTTGGGAATCGTGTTTTTTTGTGGACTCAACGGATTTACGGATCCCTTTAAGAAGACCCTTAAAAAAATACAAAAAAACCGACAATGATACATCGCTGTATTCATTTGCCGGTTTTGTTCCTATTTTAGATAAAGTTCGCAACAGATTCGCCTTCTTCTTGCTTTTGGCGATAATTAAACATGAGCAGCTCTGTTTGGCGACGTTTGAAAATGATCTTTCGTAAGTTTCGTGGCACGAATTTACGAATGTCTTCTTCATTGTACCCCACTTGGAGCTTGTTCTCATCTAAGATAATGGGTCGTTTCAATAAGTTCGGGTATTTTTCGATCAATGAAAGCAGCTCTTCTAGCTTCAACTCTTCTAAATCAATGTCTAGCTTTTGGTACACTTTCGAACGAGTAGATATAATGTCTTCCGTTCCATTTTTCGTTAAAGAAAGAATCTCCATTAGTTCATCACTATTTAATGGATCGCTAAAAATGTTTCTCTCTTTAAATGGTAGTTCATTTTCGGTCAACCATGCACGGGCTTTACGACATGACGTACAGCTGGGTGTTGTATATAGTGATATCATTTGTTCATTCTTCCTTTCTCTTTGATGTACTTCGATTTTTTGTTTGGTGCTCAACCTTCGATTTGATCGATCGTTTCCTGTTTGACGATATCGGCGATTCGAATATTGATCTCTTTGACTTTCAAAGAAGTCAAGCGGCTAATTTCTTCTAAGACCACTTCTTGGACTTGCGCAAAGAGTTTGGGGATATCTTTGCCGTAAGCCACGATTACTTCCAAATCAACTGCAACCTCTTCTTTGCCAACTTCCACATCAATGCCAGAAGCGACTTGCGGCTGTTCTTCAAGGTTTTCGGTCATATCTGAAAGAAATCTGCCATTTACACTAATCAAGCCATCAATTGACTGCAAAGCGACACCAACAATTGTTTCAATGACTTTCTCTTCAAAGGACAGTGGACTTGCTTGCGCTGCTTCATTAGACACATTCGTTGTTTGCTGATCGTCAGTCATTTTTCACACTCCTTGGTTAAATAAGAAAGGATACTAGAGACATCGCAAAGTCGCATACACGACCTTGTCTAAAGTGGACATTCCTCTTGGGAATTTTTTTCCCTACCTTTCTAGCATAAATTCTTTTTGTTTTTTTTACAAAGAAAAACACTTGTTTTCGGAATAAATTTATCGTGCAAGATAAAATGAATGCGCTAAAAAAATCTCAAAGCGTAATTTTCCTGAAATGATTCGTTTTTCTTGACAAAAAAAAAGAAAGCATCTACAACGCTCTCTTTTTTTCGTGTTATTTTGACAAAACTTCCAACGGATCAATCAGTTGGTGTCGCGCTAAACTTGGTGAAAGACTGACTTCAAAATGCAAGTGCGGGCCTGTACTGTTCCCAGTACTTCCCATAGAAGCAATCACCTCGCCTTGTTCGACCGTTTGACCGACTTCCACTAAATTGCGATGATTGTGGGCATACAATGTCGTCAGCCCATCTTTGTGCTCAATGGCAACATAATTTCCCCATGAAGAATGATATTCTGAGCGGATCACCGTTCCTGAAAGACTAGCCATTATTGGCGTTCCTTGTGGTGACGCGAAGTCCACTCCACGATGAAACCCATTGCCTCGCGGACCAAAGACAGAGGAGACAACTGGATTGCTGACAGGATAGATCATCTTTTCGCTGCCTGTCGGTAATTCTGGTTTCTCTTTGTCATAACTCGTCAGGGCATACGCTTCAATCAGCGCATTCAACTTCTCATTGTATTGTGTATCTGATGCATAACGTCCGGTCAGATATTCCGTAGCATCTTCATAAGATTCTGTTTCTGATTTCCAAACACCTTTATAAAAATTCGGATTGTGGTCCAATCCTTCTTTCAACAATTTCGCATAATCTTTCAAAGAAGATTCGATGCTGTCATATTGGCGAAAAGTGGCATGAACTGTGTATAAATTACCAGAACCATCGTCTTCTTGCGTTTGGAAGGAAATCCCATTCCCTTCATAAAGTCCCTTAATACCAAATAGGTTATAAAAAGGCTCTTGGCTCAGACGGCTTCTTCCGCTGCCAGACTCTAAAATCGCTTGGGCAATCATGACCGATGCGTAAAGATCTTCTTCTTGTCCAACTTTACGAGCATCTTCTCCAATCTCCATAATAAAGTCCCACGTTTCTTTGACTGGCGTGACTTCAAATTTTGCTGGCTCATCTTCTTGCGGCGGCGTTACCGTCAACTCTGGTACATTCGGTACTTCTTTGATGTCAGGCGAAGGCTGGCTTGGTGTTGATTCTGGCTCTGGATTTGGTTCTGGTTCTGGATTTGGTGCTGGATTTGGTGCTGGTTCTTCTGGTTCTGGCACCGGCTCAGGTGTTGGTTCTGGTTCTGGATTCGGCTCAGGATCAGGATTTGGTGTCGGCTCTTCTGGTTCTGGTGTTGGTTCTGGTGTCGGGGTTGGTTCTGGTTCTGGCAAAGGTTCTGGTGTTGGCTGTTCAGGAGCAGGTGTTGACTCTCCTGGAACTACTTCGCCGTTTTCTCCTGGTACCGTTGCGGCATCTTCAGGGACCAAGCCCATGGTTGGCCCGTTCACTCCCGGAACCGTTGACTCAGCTGTATTTTGACCTGCAGTAGACTCGTTCGTCAAAACAGATGCCGCAGCCGATACTGGCAGCATTGTTGAAAATTGACTGGTAATAATGGCAATCGCCATCCATTTTTTTATTTTCATTCGTGAACTTTCCTCCTTTATTCCTCCCTCTATCATACAAAAAATGCAAGAAACTTTGTAATCAATTTTTGCATTCCTATATGAAAAACGAGAAAAACTTGATTTTTCGCTACTCTTCCCTATCTTTAATTACGCACAAGAAGTTCCTCTTGCTTGCAAAAAAACAAAAAACAACGGTGCTGTTCTTCACCGTTGTTTTTTATGCGAATGAGCGCTAAGAAATTCAGACGATTCTTTTCGTTGATCGCTCAATGACGATGGGATTTTGAGTAAGCGTCAGTTTCTTTTGATAGACTTGTAGTTGAATACCACTACCCTTTATTAGCGAAATTTTGATTGCCTGATGTTTGACTGACACGTCAATCAAACATTGGTTATACGTAATTTTGAATGTATATTTTTTCCAGTCTGCTGGAATTGTGGGGGCTATTTTTATTCCTTCTCCATCAGTTCTCACGCCACCAAATCCATAGACGATATTCATCCAAGCTGCAGCAATCGAAGTCATATGCAATCCTTCACGAGTATTACGATTGAAATTATCTAGATCCATTCTAGTGGCAAATTCAAAAAAATGATAAGCTTCATTTTCCATGCCCAATTCTGCCGCCAAAATAGAATGAATCGAAGGTGACAGCGAGGATTCGTGAATCGTCCTTGGTTCATAGTAATCATAGTTGACTTGCTTTTCCGCTTTCGGAAAAGATTGGTTATACAAGAAAAGAAACATTAAGACATCTGGTTGTTTGATCATATTGTTACGATAGATTCGATCGTAGGACCAATGATCATAAAGCGGGAACTCTTCGATGGGAATCGACCGGATATCCACATGAGGTAATTTGAAAAAACCATCATGTTGTTCAAACAAACCATACTCCGTTTTTAAAATAAGCATTTCTTTGCTACAAATTTGCCAGTAGCCAATCTCCTTTTCACTCAAACCATGCGCTGATAGAAGGATACTATATCTAGTTTCATCACTCGTTTTCAATTTTTTCAATACCTCTACAGTATAATCGAATGTTCTTTTCGCCATATAATTTGTATACGTGTTGTGATTTACCATCATCTGAAATTCATCTGGTCCCATCACCCCAAAAAAGCCAAATTCACCTTCTGGAGACCAATCACCTCTAGAAGCCAAAAAGCGTGAAATTTCAATCAGCATTTCGATTCCGTGTCCATACAAAAATTCAGTATCTTTTGCTACCTGCATGTAGTGCCAGATACCATAAGCAACAGCAGTGCTTGGCTGAAACTGAAGGCTGGCATGCTGCCAAAGATCGCTGGCTTCGTTCCCATTCAATGTAGCGATGGGATAACACGCTCCTTGGCAATCAAGCTGGCGTGCTCGTTTTTTTGCTTCCGCCAAAGTATGATAGCGAAATTCTAATAAATTTTTTGCTGCATCAAGATTTGTCAATAAGTAAAAAGGAAGGCAGGAAGTTTCCGTATCCCAAAAAGCATGGCCACCGTATGCTTCACCAGTGAGCCCTTTCGCACCAATATTATGACTAGGATCTTGACCATGGTATGTTTGATGTAGCTGAAAGATGCAGTAGCGAATCCCTTGTTGATTACTTGGATCACCATCGATTTGGATGTCTTCCTTAGCCCAAACATTTTGCCAATAGGTGCGACTCTTTCGTTCCATCTCATCAAAGGAAAGACTTTTTTCCAGATCGGTGAGACAATGGTGTTTTAGTTGATTTAAATCAAGTCCGGTTTTATCGGCAATATTTACCGCATTTCGGTTTACTTGAAAGTTCATCCCTTCTTCTAGTTTAACGTTAAACTTGCGGCCGATAAATTTATCCCTTTCCACAAGTTGCGTGTCGAGGGACTCAGTGGCGGATAAAGAAAAGCCAGCATAAATGGTTTGCTTGGTGCTTCTTGTTTCTGCTGCTAAAAACGCATGCCTATTTGAAGATTCTTTTTCTCGTTCCACCCAAAAATTTTGACCTTCAGATAGATGGCTCGTGGCAAAGTCAATCCCCATCAAAATTGAGATGGATGGACTACCTTCAATGACTTTTAACGAGATCTGCTGATACCCTAATGATACCGTTTCTCTATCTAGTGAACGTACAAAAGTCACTTTTAATTTGATATCCTTCTCAGGTTTCCAATAAAAACTACGAGTCATGATACCTGTTCTAAGATCAAGTCGTCGTTGAAAAGATTCGATATCTGAATAAGCTAAATCTAGTAACACCTCACCACACCAAATTCTGGTATATAGCCAATCGACCGCATTGACCATAAAATGACTCCTCGAAATGATCCCCTTATACTTTACGCGGTTTTCCTTAGGGCTATTTTCGTAGATTCCATTGAAGTAGCTACCTAGCAATCGTTCTCCCGAATATCCTTCTTCAAAATAACCACGGATGCCCATATATTCATTTGCCAAAGAAAAGATCGATTCGGACACTTCACTTCGTTCTTTATCAAACCCTTCTTCTGAAACACTCCACGGATCAACCGTATAGTATCTATCTGCAATTTTCCCCATAACACGTTCCTTTCTAGTATGTTGTTTTTCTTACAATCAATTTCCCATTGAGTAATGTGATTTGCGGTTCATTCGAATGGTTATCAATGATATTGACCAAGGTAGTCATGGCTGCTTCCCCTTTTTTAATCTGATCTAATCTGATCGTAGTTAACGGAGGATCATTTAAAGCTGCATAACGGATATCATCAAAGCTGATGATCGACAGTTTCTTTTCATAAAAAATAGCTTCTTGTTTTAATTTATGAATAAACTTGATCGCTAAGTAGTCTGCTGTAACGAGCACTGCTTGAAACTTGTCTATGCTGCTGATCATTGTTGCTTGTTGTTCTTCTGTATACTCTAATCCCCCATCAGGCTTTATACCAAAATCCTGCAAAGCCTGATGATAGCCTAGATACCTTTGTTGAATAACCGATGTCTTTGATTGATCAAATTCATAGGACAAAAAGCCGATCTTAGTCAGACCCTTTTCAAGTAAAAAGGCAGTCGCTTCATATGCCGCTTTTTGATCATTCGTATTAATAAAAAAACTATTCGGATAGTCCGTGATTCGATTGAACACTTCATCCTCTAGATGCGTATCAATGAAAACGATTGGGACCTGGACAATCCGATTGACTTCTTCAAATAATTCTTGACTAAATCCTACTGCAATAAACCCATCAAATTTCCAATTTTTCTGTAATTCTCCAATATCATCTGTTTTGGTCACGCTATGGACGAGTGTAAAAAAGCTGTGCTCTTTTGTCACTCGCTGTATGCCATCTAGAACTTCTGTCACAAAAGGGTCCGCAAAGTCCAAATTTTTTTGATCTGAAAAATACAGTACCCCAATTAAGCGAGAAGAAGATTTGACTAACGCTCGTGCATTCATATTTGGTGAATAATTATATTTTTTTATGATCCCTTCGATCATTTCTATCTTATCTTGGGACACACGGTGCGCTTTTTTATTTATAACATTCGAGACTGTCGTCACACTGACCCCTGCTTCTTCTGCAATTTTTTTAATTGTAATCCTCATGCGCTTTGTCCTTTCGATAGTACTTGTTTTTCCTTATTATACCGCATTGTCGAGAAGCATCAATCAAAGGATAGCCAACAAGAATGGGTACCCTTTATTAGAACAATGACAATTTAAGAAAGTGGACTCTTTCCTCCTTGAGTTCTTCTTACGCTCTCTATTTTGTAGGACAAAAGGGCACAGCACATGGATCAAGGTCTCTAGCTAACTACGAACTCATCAAATTTCTTGGGGTTCAGCGATGGTTCGCTCAGTCTTTTGATACATTTTTTTTAAGAGCAGATTATTGATCAATGAAGTCATGGCGAACCCACCAAACGTATAAACGTAAATAGCAGTCAACAATCTTTCGGGACTACTCAAGCTAAAATACATCATCATACTATTAAAGAGCAACAGCAAACCCGCTTGCTTCCCATTTTGAATTGCTATCAGCAAACAGTTCTTGATACTACGCCACACACCATCTTCATATCTACCAATATAAGAAAATAGCATGACAAACAATAATAAGAGACAGACAATGAAAGGGAATAAAATGGCTAAGCCAATCACCCTAAAGACTATAGCTTGAAGGGTAAACAAATAGAAATTGAGTGAAAAGATCGTTGTAAAAAAAAGAATACCTAACCAAATAATTGTTGCTTCAAAAAAATCCCTTTTTATCGTAGAAAAGTAGTGTCGCACAAGCCCTTCTTCTTGGCCCGCCAGTATTTTTTGCCAACAAGTGTTCATGGCTGTCAAAGAGACGCCGATTGTAAGGATCGGCAGACTAGTAAGAAGAAATAAGCCATTAAGCAAGCATATATCGGTAATCCTTGTTAATCCTTTCATCAATGGCGTATCAAATCGAAACAAAGTTTTCATGTATACTCCTTTCACCTAGAATAGGAAGGCTGAAGCAGTATTTCTACTTCAGCCCGCACGATCTAATTTATAATTGCTGAGTATCGATCAAAGGCATCATTTTGGATCCCCATAAACTCTTCGATCCCCATTGCGTTCAATTGTTCCAGATAGCTCTCCCATTCTTCTTCAATTCCGCCTTCTACTACCCATTTGGCAGCCATTTGCGAAGCATAAGAACTAATATCTACATAAAGTGCTGACAACCGAGCCAATTCTTCTTGCGAGTAAATCACATTCGGAAATGCAGGTTGGACGTATTGATTGATTTCACTATCAAGAATCAATTTCAATCCATCCCCTTGTGTTTCATCAATCGTCACACGCTCATTAAATTGATCATCCACATATTTTGGTCCAAAATCGCGCAATGAATTGATCCAAGCCCATTCATCCGCTGATTTCCCATCCTGTGGTGGTAAAACTGTATACTGGTCCCCGTTTTTCTCAACACCAACACCAAATGAGCCATAAAAGGTTTGAATACTTGCATCATCTGTATAGAATTGATCAGCCCACTTTAAGAGCGCAGCAGGATTTTCACAACTCGTTGTTATCATAAACTCATTCCGACCGTAGTTATAATGATCTGGATCGGATATGACATAGCGTTGTCCATCTGGTCCTTTCAATGGTGGTAGTGCAACATACTCCTCAGCATGTAAGCCAAACGTTGCATCCGCCGTCCATCCAGCAGCCACCCCTACAAGAGCGGTATCTTTATTCATTCGTTTCGCATCACTCATGGATGTATCTTGGGTAAACAATTCTGGATCAATTAACCCAGCTTGATACGCCTCACTCATCCAAGCAATGCCATCACGATAGGTTTCTTCCATGCGTAAGTAGATTGGTTTTCCATCCTTCATTGACATTTCGTACGTATTGTCAGCTCCAAGCCGATTGTTAAACGGTAAAATGAATGAGAAGGTTTCACTAAAGTTTCCGACACCATACGGGATCTCATCCGTTGCATCTCCATTTCCATTGGCGTCCTCTTCTTTAAAAGCTGTTAAGACATCAATAAAATCTTCATACGTATCAGGCATCTCCAAGCCAAGATTATCAAGCCATGTTTGATTGATAAATAGTTGGTTCGCAATGAGCGGACGCATCGGTAGTTTTTTCGGTAAGCTATAGATATGCCCGTCTGGAGAGGTGATCATTGCTTTAATTTTCGGATCTTCCGACATGATGCGAGTAAGATTAGGCATGTTTTCTGCAATCAAGTCTTCTAAAGGGATAAACACATCTTGATTTTGGGCTATTTCGGCATCATTAAAGGTGATTGACCCTAAAAAGGCATCTGGCAAATCGCCTCCAGCCATCAAAACCGACTTTCTCTCACCCCAATCTGCTGAAAGATGAATATCCCATTCGATTTGAATCCCTGCATTTTCTTCTGCTTCTTCTAAAAAGCCTTTTGTAAAATCATCTCCCCAGTCTGACCAGCGAACAGTGGTGATTTTAAATTGATTCGTGTCACTTCCTTGCTCCTCTACGGCTCCTTCATTTCCACAGCCAGTCATCATCCCTAAAATTCCTAAAGAACAAAACAAATACCTCCATTTAAACTGTTTCATCATCATTCCTCCATTTTTTATTCTTTCAACGCGCCGATCATGACACCTTGATTAAAATACTTTTGTAAAAACGGGTATAACATCATAATTGGTGCTGTTGATACGACAATTGCTGCATATTTCATCATGTCTGCCGTTGCTCTTAGCTCAGATGCAAGTTCTCCGGTTGCTTGTGTTTGTAGTAATTGATTACTTATTAGTAATCGTCTAAGTATCAATTGCAGTGGTTGTAGATTGTCATTGGTCAAATAAATCAATGCATTGAACCACGAGTTCCAAATACCAACTGCTGTCCATAAACCGATAACAGCCAATATCGCTTTTGAAAGTGGTAACACCATGCTAAAGAAATAACGGATCGTTCCACAACCATCAATTTGAGCTGCTTCCCATAAACCAGCAGGAATACTATTGTTGAAGAATGTTCTAGCTACGATGATATTGTAACTAGATACTGCAAAAGGAATGACCATTACCCAAAACGTATCTAAGAGACCGACATTCTTGATCGTTAAGTAAATCGGGATCAAGCCGCCCGAAACGAACATGGGAATAATAAACAATAAAGCCAGCCATTTCCTACCGTGCAAATCTTTTCTAGATAAGGCATAACCAGCGGGGATATTAACGAATAATGCGACAGCGGTTCCTACGATGGTATATAAAATGGTATTCAAGTAGCCTCGCCAGAATAAGCTCTGCTCAAACAAGCGGATATACCCATCTAATCGCCATTCATTTGGCCACAACCAAACATTTCCATTCCCGACATCCGCTGGATCACTAAAGGAAGCAATGATCACAAACCAAAGCGGATAAATGATTAGAAGGATCAACAAAATGGCTACCCCATAAACAAAGAAATCGAATATCCTTTCAGAACCAGTTTTTTTACTTTTTTTCATAATCTCCTCCTAAAACAGCCCAGTTTTCGTCAAGCGCCTCGACAATGCATTCACTAAGATCAATATGATTATATTGATCACTGTATTAAATAAGCCGATAGCAGTTGAATAACTATATTGAAAGTTTATTAACCCTACTTTATAAACATATGTGGAGATAATTTCACTTCCTGCTAAATTCAAGGCATTTTGTAACAGCAACACTTTTTCAAACCCAACACTCAATAAACTACCTGCTCTTAATATAAGCAAGATCATTGCGGTGGGAAGAATCAGTGGTAAATCAATGTGCTTGATTTTTTGTAGTCTTGTGGCACCATCCATAGTCGCAGCTTCGTAGTAAGTGGGATCGATCGCTGATAAAGCCGCTAGATAAATAATGCTGTCCCACCCAACATGTTGCCAGACATCACTCCAAACGTATACGCTTGCAAAACTTCCTGGCTGAGAAAGCAAGGAAGGCAATTCTATGCCAACAAGCCGCATGAGGTTGACAATCAAACCATTGGTAGGTGATAGAAACAAGATCAACATCCCGCACATAACCATTGTAGAAATGAAGTGAGGTAAATAGGTGGTGACTTGGAAAAACTTCTTGAATTTTTCTACACGAATTTGATTGCAAAGAATTGCTAATGCAATTGGCAATGGAAAGCCGACAATCATACTGTAGAGGGAAATAGTTAGCGTATTTCTAAGGGTTACTCCAAATTGGAACGAATTAAAAAATTGAGAAAAATGCTTAAAACCAACCCACGGACTTCCAAAAATACCCAGTGATGGGGTGTAATCTTTAAATGCAATTACTAAACCATACATTGGAATATAAGTGAATATGACTAATAAAATCAAAGCCGGCGCTAATAAGACGTACAAAGAAAGACTATTTTTCATTTTATTCTTGTGAAAACTTGCGTTGCTTTTTTTTTGCACATGTAACCCTCCTACAAAGAAAATCATTCTTTTCATTTTTTTTACGGTAGAGATAGGAAAAAAGTAACTACTCCTCCAAATAGCCTTTCGTCTACTATAGAACGAATGTAAAACAATCATTGGCCACGTATCCTGATTGTTTTTTACTTAGAAGTGAATCAATTTTTTAGTCTGTCTCTTGAAGGTTTAACGTTAAACTATAAGACAAAGTTTAACGTTAAACTTATTCGTTGTCAACGCTTTCATTAATAAAAAACAACAAACTTCTTCTGAGTAATTGGATGGTCGTATAAGCACTAGGATTTTGAACAAAACAAAAACAGCAGCGAGCTTCCTCCCTGCTGTTTTGATCTATCTTGACTCTATATCGATATATTCCCGATCGTTTGACACTTCTTTGTAGGCGGGACGCATGATTTTTTGTGCGTTGACCAGCTCTTCGATCCGATGGGCGGACCAGCCGACGATCCGCGCGATAGCAAACATTGGTGTATACAGTTCTTCTGGCAGATCCAACATGTTATAAACAAACCCGCTGAAAAAGTCGATATTGGCACTGACTCCTTTGTAGATTTTGCGCTTTTCATTGATGACTTGAGGAGCAATACGTTCGACCATCGTATACAATTGATATTCTTGCCAAGCTTCTGATCCTTTTTCTTGGGCCAGTTTTGCCACATAATTTTTAAAAATCGCCGCACGGGGATCGTTGTCGCTGTATACCGCGTGGCCCATGCCATAAATCAATCCTTTACGGTCAAACGCTTCTTTATCTAAGACTGCTTCCAAATAGCTGCGGATCGCCTGTTCATCGGTAAGATCAGCAACGTTGCGCTTCAAATCTCCCATCATTTCCGTCACTTTGATATTAGCACCACCATGTTTAGGCCCTTTCAAAGAACCTAGCGCTGCAGCAATCGTTGAATAGGTATCCGTCCCACTGGAGGTAACGACTCGTGTCGTAAAGGTCGAATTATTCCCGCCGCCATGTTCCATATGCAAAACCAGTGCCATATCCAATGTTTGGGCTTCTTGGAAGCTATATTCTTTCGTTGGACGTAGCATAGTCAAAATCGTTTCAGCTGTACTCAACTCTTCGGTCGGACGGTGGATATACATACTCTCCCCTTGATTGTAATGATTGTAGGCATGATAGCCGTAGATTGCCAAGAGCGGAAAGACACTGATCAGCATCAGACTTTGTTCCAATACATTTTCAATGCTGATGTCATCTGCTTGTGGATCGTAACTTGCCAGTGTCAAGATACTGCGAGATAAGCTATTCATGATATCAGAAGAAGGTGCTTTCATAATGACGTCACGAACAAAATTGGTCGGCAATGTACGTTTTTCTGCTAATAGGCAATGAAAGGCCGCAAGTTCTGTTTTGTTTGGCAGTTCGCCGAAAAGTAATAAATATGCAATCTCTTCAAAGCCAAAGCGTTTTTCATTGACGAACCCTGCAACTAACTCGTTGATGTCAATTCCGCGATAACGCAGCTCGCCACAAGCTTCAATTGGCTTGCCAGCAATGATTTTTTCTGGATAAATGGTTGAGATCGTCGTAAGCCCTGCTAAGACCCCCGTGCCATTTAAATCCCTCAGTCCACGTTTCACATCATATTCTGAATAAAGATTCACATCTATCAAATTGTATTTCTGACATTGCGATGCAAGATAGGACATCTTCTCTTTCTTTTCTAATCTTTCCACGGTGATGTTACCTCCAATCTTTCTACAAACTATCGATTACAATGTTATTTAACCGTATACAAACATCGTTAAAATAGTCATCCTATAAAATCGTTGCTTTTTAACAAACTTTCACACATTATAGCACCTGTCTCTTATACACATCTAGATGTGTATAAGAGACAGATATTTTTCATAAATTTAATTGATTTTTTAAATTATCAACGTATAATTATTCCTAATAAGTACGTTTATCTTCGTAAAAAGGAGGATTCTTATGAAGTGGCAATCTCAACTCACCGTCAATGATACGCAATACACGTATATTGACTTAGCGAAAATCACCCAAGACTTAGGGGCTGATTTATCTCGCTTGCCCTACTCCATTCGAGTTTTATTGGAAAGTGTTGCTCGTCATCAAGACGAGGAAATTACAGAGGATTATTTACCATTTTTAGCGAACTGGCAGGCAGAAACCCCTACTGGTGTCGTGCCATTCAAACCAGAGCGGGTCGTTTTGCAAGACTTTACTGGGGTACCCGCAGTCGTTGATTTGGCTGCCATGCGGGATGCGATGGTCGCTTTAGGCGGTGCCGCAGAAGACATCAATCCTGAGATTCCCGTCACACTCGTCGTCGACCACTCTGTGCAAGTCGATCAAGCCGGTACTCCTGGGGCGATTGCTTTTAATACGGAGCGGGAATTTGAACGCAATGCAGAACGCTATCAATTCTTGAAATGGGCGCAAGGTTCTTTCGACAATTTCGAAGTCGTTCCACCTGAAACAGGGATCATTCATCAAGTCAACATCGAATCGTTGTCTGATGTGATCTTGCAAAAAACACACGAAGATCAACGACTGCTGTTTCCTGATACATTGCAAGGAACCGATTCTCACACCACGATGATCAACGGCTTGGGGGTTCTCGGTTGGGGGGTTGGCGGTATTGAAGCGGAAGCTGCGATTCTTGGCGAACCTTCTTTCTTCCCTACGCCTGAAGTCATCGGGGTGAAATTTATCAACGAGATGCCTGCAGGTACCACCGCCACCGATTTAGCACTAAAAGTAACTGAAGTGCTGCGGATCGAAAAAGTGGTCGGAAAATTTGTCGAATACTTCGGTCCTGGCTATCGTCATTTAAGTTTAGCTGATCGAGCAACGTTAGCAAACATGGCTCCCGAATATGGTGCGACTTGCGGTTTTTGTCCGATTGATCAAGAGACCTTGAACTACTTAGCAACGACCGGTCGCTCCAGCGAGCTGATCGAACTCGTTGCCGCTTACGCCAAAGCCAACCATTTCTTTTATGATGAAACGATCGTGCCGACCTATACTAAGACGATCACCATCGATCTAGCAGAAGTTCAGCCAGCATTAGCGGGCCCTAAGCGCCCGCAAGATCGGATTTTGCTTCCAGCAGTCCGTCAGGATTTTGAACAATCGGTCACGGCTGCCGTCGGTCCCAAGGGCTTTGGTCTTTCAGAGGACGAATGGCAAAAAGCAGCCAGCGTTACCTGGCCAGATGCTGCACCTGACAAATTAGTGACCGGCGATATCGTATTGGCGGCGATCACTAGCTGTACGAATACTAGCAATCCCTTCGTCATGCTCTCGGCAGGCTTATTGGCTAAAAAAGCCATTGAAAAAGGTCTGACCGTCTCTCGTACGGTCAAAACCTCCCTTGCACCTGGCTCCCAGATCGTGACCACCTATTTGCAAAACAGTGGTTTGCTGCCGTATTTAGAGCAACTCGGCTTTTATTTGGTGGGTTACGGTTGTACCACCTGTATCGGAAATTCAGGTCCTTTAGAAGCGCAGGTCGCTGAAGCAATTGAGGCAGAAAATCTACTGGTGGCATCGGTTCTGTCAGGCAATCGAAATTTTGAAGGAAGAATCCATCCACAGATCAAAGCCAATTATTTGGCTTCACCGCCATTAGTTGTTGCCTATGCCATCGCTGGCAGCATTCGCAAAGATCTCACAAAAGAACCGTTAGCTATCGTCAATGACGAGCCGGTGTATTTGTCTGATATTTGGCCTAGCAATGAAGAAGTCAATGCTTACGTTCAAGAGTACGTCGGACCAGAAGCATTTCGCGCTGCCTATGAGCATCTTTTTGATGCCAATGAACGCTGGAATGCGATCGAAACCACCACGAGCGCATGTTATGAATGGGAGGAGCAATCCACTTACATCGCTCATCCGCCCTACTTTGAAACATTGACCAAAGAGTTGCCTAAACCAGATGTCTTAGCTGATCTGAAAGTCTTGGCAAAATTGGGTGATTCCGTCACCACTGACCATATTTCTCCTGCTGGCAGCATCAGTATGGATTCTGCAGCCGGAAAATTTTTACAAGAAAAAGAAGTTCCGTATCGTGAATTCAACTCCTTTGGTTCGCGGCGCGGCAATCATCAGATTATGATGCGGGGGACTTTCGGCAACATCCGTCTGCAAAACCAGCTAGTGCCTGGCAGTACTGGCAGTGTCACGCATTATTTTCCAACTGGGGAAACCCTGTCGATATTTGACGCAGCTATGAATTACCAAAAAGCTGGTCAAAGCTGTATCATTTTAGCTGGTAAAGATTATGGCATGGGTTCTTCTCGCGACTGGGCCGCCAAAGGAACACAATTGTTAGGCGTTAAAGTCGTCTTAGCAGAAAGCTTCGAACGAATCCATCGCAGCAACTTGGTCATGATGGGGATCATTCCGCTTGAATATCTTGCTGGTGAAAGTGCCGCATCGTTTGATTTGGACGGCAGCGAAACATTCTCGATCGCTTTGCCAGAAGAGCCAGTGGTCAAGCAGCTGATCGAAGTCACTGCGCAACGGATTGACGGAGGGACTGTCTCCTTTATGACCCGCCTGCGCTTTGATGCCCCTGCAGATATTCGCTATTGGAAGCATCAAGGAATTTTACCGATGGTCATTCGAAAAAAAGCTGAATTAGGAGGAACTGCCCATGCCTAACCAAACAACCCATGAAGCAACGACGATCACCATTCCTTACATTGCAGGAGACGGCATCGGTGCCGAGATTTGGCAAGCTGCGCAACCTGTGATTGATGCCGCTGTAAATAAAGCCTATGACAATCAACGCCGCATCGAATGGCTGGAAGTTTTAGCTGGAGAAGCCGCCTTTGAACAGACGGGGGAATGGCTACCGCAAGCAACCATCGATACGATCAAGGCTCAACAATACGCCTTAAAAGGACCGTTGACTACCCCAATTGGCGAAGGCTTTCGCTCCTTGAATGTCACCTTGCGGCAAACGCTGGATCTTTATGCCTGTGTCAGACCTGTTCGCTATTTTACAGGGGTCCCTTCGCCTTTAAAACAGCCAGAAAAAACCGATATGGTGATCTTTCGAGAAAATACTGAAGATGTTTATGCTGGCATCGAATTTGCCAAAGACGACGACGCAACGCAGCGTCTAATCCAGACACTGCAAGCAGACTTTGCTGTCAAGGCGATTCGTTTTCCTAAAACTGCCGCTATCGGCATCAAGCCGATCTCTTTAGAAGGCAGTCAGCGCTTGATCGCTGCTGCCATTGAGTATGCGATCGCTCAAAAGCGGCCCACGGTGACACTGGTGCATAAAGGCAATATCATGAAATTTACAGAAGGCGGCTTTAAAAACTGGGGCTATCAGCTTGCAGAGACCACATACGCCGACCAGTGTTTTACAATGAATCAATACAACAAAATCAAAGCAGAAAGCGGCTCAAAGGCAGCCGAATCCGCCCTTGCCTCGGCAAAAGCGGCTGGGAAAATCGTTGTTAACGACGTGATCGCAGACAACTTTTTACAACAGATCCTTTTGTATCCAGAAAAATTCGACGTCATTGCCACTTGTAATTTGAACGGCGACTACATTTCTGATGCACTTGCTGCACAAGTCGGCGGCATCGGGATCGCCCCCGGTGCCAATATCAACTACGCTACTGGGGCAGCCATCTTTGAAGCTACCCACGGAACAGCACCGGATATCGCAGGACTTGGCAAAGCCAATCCCTGTTCGCTGCTGCTGTCAGCGTGCATGCTATTAGAACATTTGAACTGGCCAGAAGCAGCTCAAATCCTAACACAAGCCATTGAACAAGCCTTGCAAAGTCAACACGTCACTGCCGACTTCGCGCAGTTGATGCCAGAAGCGGTCTGTTTAACGACACAAGCGTTTGGTGAACACCTCCTTCAGTTGATCCATTCGTAAACTCAAGCTGTGATTGAGTCGGCATTTGCCTGCTCAATCACAGCTTGATTGCGTTTTCACCTTTTGAGAAACTATACTTAGAGCATGAAAGGGGGAATTCATTTATGAGTGAATTCAACATGAGAACAATCGGTCAGCAGATCGCTGCCAAACGCAAAGAAAAAAACCTGACCCAATGCAACTTGGCCGACCAGTTACTTGTCAGCTATCAGGCGGTCAGTAATTGGGAGCGGGGTAACTCACTGCCGGACATTGAAAAATTGCCGCAGCTAGCAGCGATTTTAGACCTATCCATCGATGAGCTGTTAGGAAAGCCAGCAGCTGCGGTGCAACATTATCAAGCGGGAACCGCACAGCCAGAAGAAATCGCCGAACTAGCTCCGCTGATCAAACCGCAAGAATTGTCAGCGTTGATTCAAGAAGAACCGTTTCAAGAAACTTCTTTAGATTTAGACTTATTGCCTAGGCTAGCACCTCATTTGACCAGCGCAGACTTGCAGCACCTGCTAAATGGTGCCGAGAATATCCCAGAAGAGGTACTGGAAGAACTCCTGCCGTTTTTGAAAAAGCCCCAAGTAGAAGAGCTCCTGAAAGGCAAGCACTATTCCATGGCTTTTTGGGAAGAGGCGGCGCCCTTTTTACCCCCCAACTTTTTGGCGGAAGAAATCAAAGGCTGGCTTGAAAATCCTGACTTCCGCTTTTCTGAGATTGAAGAACTGCTGCCCTTTTTACCTGCGCCGTATCTGGATGAACTCCTGCTGACCGCCCTGGAACAGCCAAACGTTACCGCAGCAGAACGCTTGGCTTATGATGAAATCGAAGAACTGCTGCCGTTTCTAACAGAAGCAACGATCTGCCGGCTCGTTCAAGCACTGCCCTTCTCAACAGATGAGCTGGAAGAAATCGCCCCTTTCCTCTCCTCAAAGAACTTGATTGTCCTTTTAAAAAAAGGACACTAAAAAAACAAGATTCTTCTTTACTTTTGGTAAACCACCGTTTATAATTTCGTTAACCAAATAATTCATTTTTAGGTTAACGAAATTATTATTAGAGAGAAGGATTCGATGAAATTATCATTACGTGAACAAATCCATGCCGCTTTATTTGCGATCATTATTGCTGGTCTTTCCCAACTGACGATTCCATTAGGTTTGATCCCATTGACAGGACAAACCTTTGCGATCGGGTTGGCAGTGACTTTCCTCGGCACGCGAACAGGAACGATGGCGATCATCATCTACTTGCTGTTAGGATTGATTGGTTTGCCCGTTTTCGCTGGTTTTTCCAGCGGTGTCGGTGTTTTGTTAGGACCAACTGGTGGCTATTTAGTCGGCTTCCTCTTTAATGGATTGCTTACTGGATTGATCGTAGAAAAAACAGCGTTTCGCTACACAGGAGCAGTGATCGGCAATATTGTCGGTGCGCTGGCAACTTTGTTGTTTGGTACATTGTGGCTGAAATGGAGCACGGGCATGGCATGGCCGGCTGCCTTTAACGGTGGCTTTGTTCTGTTTATTATCCCTGGGATCATCAAAGCCGTTGCCGCAGCTTATCTAGGTATCTTTTTAAGAAACCGCTTGGCGCAACCATTGGCTTTACGTTAATAAAAAACACTCGCGTCATATGCAGCGATTCCCATCAGTTAGCTTTTTCGTCTAACTTTTGAAAATCGCCGCATCACGCGAGTGTTCTTTTTTATTTCTTCCCCTCTTCAATCGAGAGCTGCGGCCAAATTTTCTGCCACTGCTTCATCACTTGGCGTTGTCGATAAACCGCAAGATACTGTTCATTTTGGGCAAAATGCGGTGTTGGACGCACCCGAAAACTGCAAATATCCTGCCAACCAAAAGGCGCCATCAATTCAAGCTTGCCTTGATTCATTCGTGCCGCTACCGCTGTACAACGCTCTGGAAACTTCGTTAAAGCATCGAAGGTACTTGTATAAGGCGGCTCCTCGGCAAAATTATGTTGGTGCATCAACGCTTGGTTTCGAACCTCCCAAGGAAATTCGGGAAACGAACGGCGCAGTTGCGCTTCGATCGCTGCTGTTTCTTCTATGCTTACAGTCGGATCATAAAACACGACATCAATATCGGTTATTGGCACCTCCGCTATTTTTCCACTGAGAAAACCCCATAAATAATTCCGCAGGTACCCAGCACACAGCCAGCAATCCGACAGCTGCAACGCTTCAATGATCGTAAGCAGTTGTCGACATTCACGATTTTTTGCAAACAAGTTCTGGATCGCTTGTTCCTTCATTGGCGTCCTCCTCTAATGGGCTCAGGCTAGTTATTTCAAGGTCCAACCACCGTCGATGGGCACGATCGCCCCCTGCAAGTAACTAGCTTGCGGACTAGCAAGAAAAAGGGTCAGCGCTGCAACTTCTTCTGGTTGCGCCCAACGCTTGACTGGCGTCTCTTCTGCCACCCATTGCGCCATTTTCCCGTCACCCGCAAAATCAGCCGCATTCATCGGCGTTTGAATCGCACCTGGCGCGATGCCCTTCACCGAGATTCCTTGATCTGCAACATCCAATGCCAACTGTTTGGTAAACCCGACGATCGCGTGTTTTGCGGTTGTATAGGCGATCCCGCCACCACCTGCGACCATTCCAGCGATCGACGCCATATTGATGATCGTTCCGCCGCCGTTGGCTTGCATCAGCGGCAAAATTTCTTTCGTTAAATAAAACATGCTGGAGACATTGGTTTGAAATATCTCCTCCCACTCCATTGACGTCGTCTCAGCGATCGTATGATAGCCGTCAAGTTTTCCTGCTGTATTTAACAAGACCGTGATACCGCCAAAGTGCGTCACACAAGCTTGGACCGCTGCAAGACAATTTTCTTTCACCGCTAAGTCACAACATGTGCCGAAAAAGCGGGGCTGGGCTAAAAGCGAATCAGGAAACGATTGGCAGTCAACACCAAATACTTGAGCGCCTTCTACAAGAAACGCCTCTGCTTGCGCTTTACCGATGCCTGAAGCAGCCCCTGTGACAAACACAATCGTTTTGTCATCGATCCACGCTGCCGTCATTCCACGATTTTCCAATCTTCCGCAAGAATGTCGCAAACAGTCGGTGCGAAACTCGAGAATCCCTCATCCGCTGTTTTGATCAAAAAGTAAGGGGTGACTGGGGCATTGTCGTACACTTCGCCTTCAACGAATGTCACATAAAGTTCAAAGCCGCCCCAACCTTCACGAATGATTTTTTTGCCGGCTTTTAATTCTGGTAAGATTTCTTCAAATGTCATGATTTTTCTCCTTTGTGTGTTTCTTCTAATGGTTTAAATTGCCTGGAAAATCAATTACGAAAACAAGCAGAACTCGTTTGCTGCGCTAATACGGCAGCAGCGTGATCGCTTGCGCCAATTCCTCTAAAAGATGCGCCGTTTTATAGTCCTCAAATGCCTCATGATGGTTTCGCAGCAGCGTCCGAACTTTCGTTGGAGAATATGCTTCTGCTAAGTGATTTTCCAAAACGAAGCGTCGGGTCAACTGCCATTCATAATAGTAGCCGAAGGGACGGCAATAGTAGCTGGTTCCCGCAAGCTCTTTTTTCTCAAAGCGTCGATGGGTATGCCCAAAGACGACTGCCCGCACATTGGCGTACTGGTCGATCACTGCGCCAAAATCGGGCGACCCCAAAAACGCATTTAGGTGGTTCCAGCGGGCGTACTTGCCGGTCTGCCGCACAATAAACGCTTCTTGGGGCACAAAATGCGTAGAAAGAAAAATTTCTTGGTCTTGCGGCAAATGGGCCAATGTTTCCGCTAAACGCTCATTGATGGATTGGCTGATCTCCTTATCCGATCCCTTTCGTTGAATCATGCGGTCATACCAAAACAAATTTTTCAGCCGCAAGATCTCAGCTTCACTGGTCAGATCAGAATATTGGTAGTCATACCAGCCATTGATTCCCAACAGCAGTGTTTTTTCTGATAAGCGATACGTCTGAAAATTAAGAAAGGCGGGATCATCGAAAGCCTCGATCTCTTGTTCCGTCAAGTCCACCATTTCATGATTGCCCCAGTGAAAGGTCGTTGGCACCTGTCGACTTTGAAAAAATGTGACCACGTCTAATAGCCGTTGTTTTTTATTCGCCACATCTCCTGCCAGATGCAGATGGGTCACCTGATTTTGCTGCAAATAATCAGCGATCAGCTGCAGATGGGGATCGAGTAATTGGTTGATATCAACGTGCAAGTCGCTAATAACCGCCAGCGTGCCCATCTCAGCGGCCCGCCGTCTGCTTTTCGATCCGTAACAATTGAACATCGTTAGCTAAGATCCCGCTATTTCCCACCAATTGCAACCGTTGATAGGTCGGTTCCACCTGCATCCGAGTCTGTTCTTCTAAATACACCTGAGCCCCTTGCTTCAACCAAATCGTGCCTAAGGGTGTCGTTAAAGGGGTGTCGTAGATCGCCAATCCTTCTTCTGGATAGCTTTGCGGCACGATGATCAGGCGAAAATGGATGTCCAAACGGCAGGTGATCTCCGTTGCAGGAAACGGACCAACGCCGTCTTCAAAATCCAAGTAGAGACGATCATCTGGCTGCACATAAGGGGTTATTTTTTCAATTGCTGCTGGCTCAATGTTCAGTTCCATGACGAGAGCCCTCCTTTACATGATACGTTTTTTCCATTCCTCCAGGGTGATGCCGCGCGTGACTTCATCGATGATTTCTTCACCCGATTTGCGGGCAGCTGGGATCGTTGCTTCCAATTTCATCCCAATTTTCTCCATGACCCGTCCAGACTTGGGATTTCGGGCATCATGTCGAGCAAAAATTCGAATCAATTCGAGTGTTTCAAAACCGAAATGCAGCAGTGCCATTGCCGCTTCTGGCATAATCCCTTGCCCCCAATAATCGCGACTCAATGTATAACCGAGCTCAGCGATCTCTTTTTCTGATTCTACCCGCAAATCGATGGTCCCGATCATTTTTCCTAAGTCTTTTTCTTCGATCGCAAATTTTCCTAAGGGTGCAGCAACAAAATACTCGGCGATGCGTAGTTTTGTTTCTTCAACCGACCCATGTCTAGCAAAGACGAAGGTCGTCGTTTCTTCATCATTTGCATAGGCAAACATGTCCGCTGCATCTGCCAAGGAAACAGGACGCAAGAGCAGCCTCGGTGTCTCCAACCGTTGATTTTCTGCTAACAATAGCAAATGTCGTTCTTTTGTTGTCATAGGATCCCTACTTTCTGTCAATACTCTCTCACGATCGCACCCCTCTTTTGCTATTTGCTGGATATGCTATAATAAGCATAAGTAAACGCTTTGAGGAGGATACTTCAATGTCAGACGAATTAGAAAAACGCCTTGATACAGGAATGTATGGGACGCCTCGCGTCAACCCAGATGAACAGCGCAAGTATTTAGGCACGTTTCGTGAACGGTGTTATCTTAGTATGACAGTAACAGAAATGAAGAAGAAGGACAACCAGAAAACGCTCTTGAACGCCTTACCAGATTATCAAGGAGCGCTCGTGCTGCTTAACGGAAAATTGCCAGAATCGATCCAGACCGATTACATCACTTTACTGACCAAACAACAGATGGAATTTCGGATCGTCTCCGATGCCCAAGATGCCGGTCCAGACAGTATCGGCTTGCTGATTGCTGGGAAAGAAGCCGTCAATGAAGACGTCATCGATATCGAAAAAAAATTCCCTGCAGCTGCCGCTCCATCGGATAAAGAGCAGGAACAACCAGAGAAAACGTCATTTTGGAAACGTCTTTTCCATTAAAAGGAGGAACTATCATGGAACAATCAACACCGCCCTACCTTTCATTAAAGAAAGAACTGCTTGATGCTTTGGATCTGCATATCGATTTGTTAAAAACGGCACCCACGATCGAATCCAGCCATCTAGATGGCGTATTGTTCATGATGCGCAGCTTGGGTTTTATGCTGGATCGCGCTCCGAAAGTACTCCTGTTGGAGGATAAGAATGAAATGAACTTTATGATGTTTCAATATTATAGCCTCCTGTCGGAACTGAAGTACAATCTGGTTTTAAACTTTCCCTACGCCTCGATTCAAGGCGTACCGTTATTAACCTTGATCCAACGTTTTCCTACCACGTATGAAAAAGAAATGAAACAATGGTGGGAAGCCCGAACGGGTCTCAAGGTGGAAGAAACAAAACAAACGATTGAAATCGCTGCTTTTGAAGGATAAGAACATCCAAAAAAGGCTCACGTTACTTCCTGCAGATAAAAAGCACCGAATAAAATAGATTGCTAGTAAAGCGAACCATAAAGCAGGACGTTAACGTATTTCTCATGATTTCTTCAAAGAAAAACCAGTCAGAGGCAGTTTCTGACTGGTTTTTATTAGTTTTAAGTTGTATTCTTCTTAATTTATATGAAACATCAAAGAATCAACTTAACTTTTTTTATTTAGTAAAAATCAACTGTAAAACCAATTGGATCTCCATTTGCATTTAGCGCTGGCCGAATAACAAAGCCTGTAAACTCTAAAAACTTCCCTTCAGCCCATAAAGAATATGCACTTGCACTCGCTTCTGCACTAGTAGCTGCAAAAATGCCGCTATTGCCCAGATTGACTGGAATATTCACATCTGTTTCGCCATCGCCAGAGCCATCTTCACCGCCATCTACATCGGTTCCACCGCCGCCAGAGCCATCTTCGCCACCATCGGTATCTGTATCTCCGCCACCGGAGCCATCTTCGCCACCGTCTACATCTGTATCTCCGCCACCAGAGCCATTGTCTCCACCATCGGTATCTGTATCTCCGCCACCAGAGCCGTCTTCGCCGCCATCGGTATCTGTGTCACCGCCACCAGAACCGTTTTCGCCGCCATCTACATCTGTATCTCCGCCACCGGAACCGTTATCTCCGCCGTCTACATCTTTGTCATCTTCATCTTTATTAAATACAACAAATTCGATATAGATATAGTCACCTACAAAATGAACTTCATGCCCCTTAACTACTTCTGGATAATTTTCATGCTTCCAAGCAGTAGCTTCCTCGTTACTTAGGAATGGTCCGACACGTAGACGAGTATAATATGAATTCTCATAGACAACTTCAACTACAATTTCACGGTCAGTCGCGCCTCCATTATCAGGTGTCGGAATATTGAACTCAATATAGATATAGTTTCCTTCTAGATAGATTTGTAGGTCTGAAACTAAGCCAACATAGTTTTCAAGCAGCCATGCCGCCACTTCATCGGTAGTTAAGAATGGTCCGACACGGAGGCGTGTAATTTCTTCATTTTCTGCAACGACTGTCACTTCAAACTCTCGATCAACTGGTGGATTAGTGGAACCATTATCTCCACCTGAACCATTATCCGTTGCTGGTGGTGTTGGCTTTGTGGAGCCATCTCCTGATCCATTATCTGTTGCAGGCGGCGTTGGTTTTGTTGATCCGTCTCCTGATCCGTTATCTGTTGCTGGAGGTGTCGGTTTTGTAGAAACATTTGATCCATTATTACTGTTTCCAGGATTTGTATTGCTTCCTCCCCCAATTGGTTTGGTCGGATCAATTTTGTCAGTATCTTGAATCACTGCTTGACTAATCGTATTCCCCTCTGCATCCTTTAGAGAAACCACATTTCCATCAAACACTAATTTGTTGCCAGCATAAATCAAGTCAATATTGTAAATATTATTCCATTGTGCTAGACGTTCGATCGTAATATTTGTCGCTTTACTGATGGCGCTAAGTGTATCACCCCAAACAATCGTATATTCATTCCCAGTAATATCAGCTTTGATTTGTTCGGGTGTTCTGGCAACCCATACGCTTGCGGAAATAGGGGATGCTGTTTCTTCTGATGCCGAAACTTGATTTGATAACGCACCAGCCGTAAAAATTGTTGCTAGTAATGCCAGCGTTTTAACAATCTTACCATTAAATTTTTTCATTCCGTACTCTCCTTTTTTATAATGCTATTATATTCAACTTATTACACACCATAACCCGATTAAAATTTCAGGATGGATCAGTATAATAAATTTAGTATACTTATCTACGCAGAAGGGCTCGTGTGAATCATAGCCCGTTGAAAGACAGAAAAGAGCGGCTAAAGAAAAAGTGATTCCTCGGTTGGAAGCACTAAAACCATTGATTTAAGCCTACGAAAAAAGCCTGCACACTGAATGAAGAACCGACAAAGCACTGTCAAACCTTCGCAGGGATCAGAAAAAATCATCCATATCCTTTGTGTACCTATAAGGTGCTGCCAAAGGACCGTTCCGCAAATTCTTAAAGCAATGCGCCTATGTTTAGGAGTCACCCATCGAACCACAATCAGTTTCGGCTATAAAACCTGCCTTACTTCCAAATAACTTGAACATTGAGTATCGATTCAACTCCGTTTCCGATGATGAACTTTCATTTTTGATTCAATTGAAAACAATCTTTGCGCTTCTTTTGTCACTAACAAAGTTAAGAGAAGCCGTCTGCCTTTGCCGCTTTTTTGATGCCAACCATTTTGTTATATGTAAAAGCATAGTTGAAAGACAATATCTATGTTCATATCTTTTTTATACATGCTGACCTAATTTAGCGACTCTTCAAAAAACGATAGTTATTTAATCGTGTATAAAAAAACTAGAAATTCCTCTCTTTAGATTACCAAAAATACAATTATTTTTCCAGTATTCATATTAAAATAAATATTTTTTATAAATAAAGACGAAAAACGAAGGAATTAACTATTGTGCTAACTGTCAGATCAGGAATCAAACAACGATATAAAAAAAACTGCACACTTTGAAAGGAACTCTCCTTCCAAAATGTGCAGTTCTTTGCTTTTTATACTTCCATCAGCTCTCGAAGACTTCAGGGAACAACAGGCGTAAAACAGACATAGTTAAGCGTCGGCCTTTCCCGCTGTATGGATAAACGTGCATATGCATCGCTGGGTTGAAATTGGCTTCAATGATTCCATAAGCCCCCGGTTCATTGGCTGGCTTGGTTTTATCTGGAATAATCAGATCGATTCCGCTGATAGATGCTTGTAATGTGGCTACCGCATCGACTGCTACTTGTTTGTAATCATCGTTGAAGTCATCCGTCACATCGATAGAATCACCGCCAGTACTGATATTCGAGTTTTCTCGCAAATAAACGATCTGCCCCTCTTCGGGTACTGAATCCACTTGATACCCTTGCTCTTTTAACATCAGTTGTTCCAGTTCCCCTAATTGGATCAGCTCTAATGGGGTCCGATGATGGGTGCCGCGCAATGGATCGAGATTTTTCTCTGCGACGAGTTCCGTGATCGTGCGCTTGCCGTCACCCACGACATTGGCAGGGATACGTAGTAAAATCGCATCGACTCGCCCATCGATCACGAAGAACCGATATTCAGTCCCTGACAAAAAAGTCTCAACGAGGATCGAATCATCTTCCGCAAAGGCAATGGCGACCGCCGCTTGATAATCCGCTAAAGAGGCACCTTCTTTGAAAATCGAGATACCGATCCCATAGTTGGTGGTTTTCGGTTTTACCACAAACCCGCTGTGGGCAATCTGAGGATAAAACGCGATCGCTTCTTCTGCCGAAGCGAACTCAGCGCCACTTGGTACATGAAAGCCATTTTCGGCTAAGATTTTTTTAGTGACCGTTTTATTCGCCATGATCAATGGGACGATGTACTGATCCTTACTGGTCATATTGGCATTTTTAACATATTCGATGTGGTCTTTCACGGCTAATTTCAAGAATTGATCCGTTTCATCCAGTACCGACACTTCGATTCCTTTTTGGATCGCATCGAACAAGAGGATCTGGGTCGACAATTCCATTGCTCGAAAGCCAGCTAATTGATATGGTTTTTCCCAAGCAGCTTGATGATACTTTTGTCCCAGCACTGTTGCTGTCTGGGCTTGACTGGTTGCTTGACTTGCTGAGAAAAGACGTCCCGCGAAGGTTCTTTCTGGTTCAGCCAGCATTTCTGAAAGCTGATCCAAAAATGGTGGATGCGGCAGCTCAAGGGCTTGGGCAAAGTCCATCATTTCAGTAATCAGCGCTTGCGCTTCTTGCTGATAAGTCAAAGGTGCAAGCGGATGTTCTAATGCGACCTGATCATTTTTCTGATTGCCCTCTTCGATCCACGCATCCGCATCGCTGCCTTCTTCTTTTGTACTTAAAAACAATAAGAAGAAATGCAAGAATGCGACTTGCTCTTTGGAAATCCCATAGCGGGCAAAGGGATCGATGTCAATATTTCTTAACTCAATATAACGGATACCCGCTGAGGCTAAATCTGCGACCCGTTTTCCCCCACGTAGACGCACTGGCGCATAAAATTCTTTTTCTTCTGAAAGCTTTCCCGTCTCCACTAATTTGGCAATATCTGCAAGATAGGTCTCTAACGAAGCGTAAGATACCTTGACGTCTTCGTGATTCGTGTACCCATAGCGGCTATTGCGAATACTGCGGACTGGTTCTTGCGGTCCGTTTTCTGTCGTAAAATAATTGGCTTCTGAAGCAGGAGTCGCCCCAAAGAAATACGTCAAAAACCAGCGATAGTGCAAATAATTGCGAGTTACTTTCAAATAAAGTGCGGTTTTAAACGTCTGGAAGCTTTCCTTCGTTTCAGACAAAGCATACAGCTGTTGCAAAAAGTCTTCCGCAAATTCGAAATTGAAATGAATCCCACTGACCATTTGCTTGCGGCGACCATATGTTTTAGCTAAATAGCGGCGGTAGAGCACATCTTCAAATTGGTCTAATTTAGCAATGACGATGTCTTCTTCTTTTTCTGGTAAAGCCGGTGGCATACTCAATGGCCAGAGCATTTCTTCTGCTGACATCGAACGATACGCCACATCATGAATAGCCCCTAAAAAACGGAACAATTCATCCACGGAATCAGCGACGGGCGTAATCAGTTCCAGTTGGTTTTCGGAAAAATCCGTTTGGATATACGGATGGAAGCGCCGATTGCCTAACGTTTTAGGATGATCGGTACCTGCAAACGTCCCATCGAGCCGCACCCGCTGCGCTTCACGCTCAATCCCGTAGCGTCCTTTCAATAAATAGGGAAAAAGCTCTTTATGTGATAACAATGTTTTTATTTTCATTCGACTGCCCTCTATGTTCTTCTACTAAATTTTTTCTCAAATGCTATTTCTTTCCATCTATTATAGTGAAAACTGGTGAAAAATGCAGAAATTTGCTCCTCACTTGTAATATCTCTTACTAAAATTACCAAGAATTTATAAAATACTTGAATAAATTTGATATTTACCTTCAAAATAAAGTATACTGCTTATAGAACAGTAAATTATTATGTCCATATTACTCTTTTTTGAAAGGAAGAATAGTGAATGAAGCCACTTAATCTTACCAAACGCGAACGTCAAATCATGAATATCTTTTGGAATTCAGACAAACCTCTTTCTGCAAATGACATTGCTGTCCAACAGCAAGATCTAAGCAAGAATACCATTCAAGCAGTCGTACGTAAACTAAAAAACCACGACTTATTGAAAGTAGCGGATATCGGCTACAGCGGTACTGTTTTGACTCGGTTGTATTCTCCGAATGTGACCCAAGAAGACTTCTTAGCAGCAGAATTGTCTGATCAATCTTTATTGAATTTGATTACGAACTTTATCGAAACCAATAAAGATATCGATACATTGAACAACTTGGAAAAAATGATCACTGAGCGCCAAGGGGAACTTAAGAAATAATCTTTCCCCATCGTTCAACTCGTTGTATTCTGCCTGATACTTCCCAAAGTTTTTAGACAGTGCAGAAGAAAACGAAGCCTTCAAACTGCTTTTCCTGATTTTTTGGCAAAGTCGTGCATCGCTGTACCCACATTTGCCACGCCGAGTGTTCTCAGCTTTACGTCACAAGTCAAGCTCGTGGAAAGAGACGACGACCCGTTTTCTCTTCCCTTTGATCTCACAAAAGCAACAATAAAGGAGAGCCATGTGTAGGTGTATCACCTAACACAGGGCTCTGTTTTTTTATTCTTTGATCAAGCCTTTGAATAAGCCAACGACAAATTCATTTGGATCAAATGGTTCTAAATCATTGATGCCTTCTCCGAGTCCCACTAATTTGACGGGCAGCCGCAGCTCGTTACGGATCGCCAAGACGATCCCCCCTTTGGCTGTTCCATCAAGTTTGGTTAAGACGAGACCAGAAACATCCGTCGTTTCTTTAAATTGTTTTGCTTGATTCATCGCGTTTTGACCTGTTGTTGCATCCAACACGAGCAGGACTTCATGAGGGGCCGTTGGGTCCACTCGTTGAATGATCCGTTTGATTTTTTCTAGTTCGTTCATCAAATTGACTTTGTTTTGCAAACGACCCGCTGTATCTACTAATAAAACGTCAGCATTTTCTCGTTTTGCGCGCTCCATCGCATCAAACACGACTGCTGCTGGATCGCCTCCTGCATTGCCACGAACGACTTCAACACCAGCCCGTTCACCCCAGACCACTAATTGATCGATGGCACCGGCACGGAAAGTATCCGCTGCAGCCAATAAGACTTTCTTGCCTTCGGCTTTGAATTGGTGGGCTAATTTCCCGATACTGGTGGTTTTTCCAACACCGTTCACGCCAACAAATAAAATGACGGTCAGCCCTGACTGCATATTCAACTCGTTGACTTCACCGACACCCGCTTCCCCATATAGGTCAACCAATTTTTCGATGATGACATTTTGGACATCTGCCGTTTTCTTCACATTACGTAGTTTGACTTCTTGCCTCAATGCATCCGCGATCTTCATCGCCGCATCGAAGCCGACGTCTGCGCCGATCAGCGTTTCTTCCACTTCTTCGAAGAAGTCTTCGTCCACCGTACGGAAGTTGGCAAACAATTCGTTCATCCGTTGCCCAAAGGTTTTCCGTGATTTCGTCAATCCTTTGGTGTATTTATCCTGCACACTTTCCGTTTCTGGCGCTGGTTGAAGGATTGGTTCAGAAGCTGGTACTTCCTCTGATGGTGTATCCTTAGCCACTTCTTCTGGAATACTTGGTGCTTCTTCTTTATTCGCTGTCGTTGCTTCTTGCTGCGGGGACACTTCAGCAGTTTCTTGCTCTGCCTCCAAATCACTGGAGTCGGCGGTTTCTGCAGGTGCCACTGGTTCTGAAGCGCCTTGTTCAGCAGGAGTTTGTGCTGGCTGGCTTTCTTCTGAATGCTGTGCCTCTGGTGAGTCAGCATCGACTAACGGTTTGTCGGTTTCTTGCTCTGCTTCTTTGGTTTCTCCAATCAGCGCTTTTTTGATTTTGTCAAAAAATCCCATCTTACGCACCTCCTTTTAAGACATATTCTTCAATTACTGCTGCCACACCGTCTTCTTGGTTTGAAACGGTGACAACGTCAGCCGCCTCTTTAATGATTGGCACGGCATTGGCCATCGCTACGCCAATCCCTGCATAGCGAATCATCGGCAAGTCATTTTCTTCATCACCGATCGCCATCACTTCTTCTTGCTTGATCCCTAAATCTTGCGCCAATAGGCTGATACCATAAGCTTTGGTGATTCCTTTAGGCATAAATTCCAACAGGTTATTCCGGCTTTTGATGATTTCATATTTCTCGCGGATCTCTGAGGAAATCTCAGGGATCTTAGGATCCAAGACTTCCTGATGGTAGGCGATCACCGCTTTATTATAGAGCATCGATTCATCAAGATCAGCTACGGCAAAAGGACGACAATCCAATAAAGGATTTAACGAGCCATAAATCGATGGATGCGCTGCTGAAGTGGGTAAACTCAAGACGATCTCTTCGGATACCACGTCTAGAGGCAAATTCAAGTCTTCCGCTACTGAAACCAATTCATGGATATCTGCCAGCTGCATCGCTGCTTTTTCAATGATCTCGCCAGTCTCATTTTTTTGAACCAAACCGCCGTTAAAGGTGATGCTATAGTCGCCGGGTTCTTTCAGCGATAATTCTTCTAAATAGGGACGGATCGCCCGTAATGGACGTCCCGTACAAATGACGATTTTTACGCCTTGTGCTTTGGCACGAGCAAGTACCTCTTTGTTGCGAGGAGTCACTTCTTTTTTGTCATTCAATAACGTTCCGTCTAAATCGATCGCAATCAGTTTAATCATATCATTCCTCCTCTATGCTTGATCTGCTGCAAAACTACCGCCTTCACGCACTTCTTCTAAGCGAACGGACACGGTCTTCGACACTCCAGATTCTTGCATGGTCACACCATACAACACGTCTGCTGCCTCCATCGTTCCTTTGCGGTGAGTTACGACGATAAACTGTGTATCATTTTGGAAAGCACTCAAGTAATGACCGAAACGAGAGACATTGGCTTCATCCAATGCTGCTTCCACTTCGTCAAGCACACAAAACGGTACTGGACGAACTTGAATAATGGAAAACAATAACGCAATCGCAGTCAACGCCCGTTCGCCCCCTGATAGCAAGCTGAGGTTTTGCAATTTCTTGCCCGGTGGTTGGGCTTCGATCTCGATCCCAGTGTTCAATAAATCTTTCGGATCTGTTAAGACTAATTCCGCATGACCGCCGCCAAACATATTAGGAAATACTTGTTTGAATTGCAGACGGATCGCATCGAAGACTTCGCCGAAACGGGTTTTGACTTCTTCATCCATTTCAGACATCGTATCAAACAGCTGTGCTTTAGCCGACAGCAGATCGTCTCGCTGACTCGTCAAGAACAAATGCCGTTGATTGACTTGCTCATATTGTTCGATCGCATTTAAATTGACTGGACCAATTTGCTCGATCGCTTGTTTTAGTTCCTGAATGTCGACTTTGGCTTGTTCTGCATCCTCAATTTCAGGGAAATCTTGCGCTGCCTTTTCAAAGGTGAGATTGTATTCTTCTTGTAAATACAACAAACGATTATCCATCACCAATTCTGCGCGATTTTTTTCGATCTCAACTTCGGTTTTTTCTGACAGCTTTTCTTTTTGCGTTAAGTTTTCAGCACTCAGGGCTTCGTCTAATGCGCCGATTTCTTGTTGAACGACTTGACGTTGTTCACGAATCACCGTCAATTCCGCTGTTACCTGCTGCTTGGTTTTTGTGAAGGCTTCAATTCGCTGAAGAATGCTTTCTTCTGAAAACTCATGATCGCTGACGTTGCTTGTCAAGGCAGCTAACTGCCGTTCTAAGGAGAGTTGACGCGCTTCGTTTTCTTCTAATGCTTGATTCGTAGCGGCAATTTTTTGCTGCAAATGCGCCACTTGTTCTTTTTGAACTGCGAAAGCTGCCTGCAAGCGCGCACTTTCTTGTGCTAAGGTTTGGCGTTTTTCCTCGATCAAGTCTTCTTCGGCATTCATTTGATGAATATCTTGGTCGATTTTCGCCAATTGCGCTGCAATATTCTTTTGCTGTTCTTCCAAGCTCGTCTTCTTCTCATCATATTCCTCAAAGAAGGCTTGCACTTCGCGATGTTCAAAATCAAACACTTGCTGCTCTTGCTTCAAGCGGCTCAGGTCATTCTCAAGATTTTGTAAGCGGCTTTGCAGCTCATGCTCCGTCATGCGAGCCTGTTCTCCTTGCGTCCGCAATTCTTCTAGTGCTGCTTGTGCTTCTTTGGTCGCTGCTTCAAAATGCTGGACTTGCTTTTCCGTTTTTAAAAGCCGCTCATCCAGTTGCGCCGCTTGTGCCGTCAATTGTTGCAGCTCGTTGCTTTGACTAAACAAACTACCGGCATTTTTCTTCGTTGCGCCACCCGTCATGGAACCGCCAGCATTCATGACATCCCCTTCTAAGGAAACGACCCGATAGCTATAGTTCAATGCCCGCGCTAACGCATTGGCACTTTGCAAGTCTTCGGCAATCAAGATACTGCCTAACAAGTTATCCGTAATGGTTTGGACGTGTTCGGGCGACTGGACCAATTCGCTGGCAACGCCGATAAATCCAGACACTTGCTTGGCTTGATTGCGGGCATAATCTGGCAAATGACGGGCTTTGATGGTCGTCAGCGGTAGGAAGGTTGCACGACCCCCGCGATTTTCTTTCAAATACGTGATGGCTGCTCGCGCATCCCGCTCATTTTCAACGACGACATGCTGTGCAGCGGCGCCTAATGCGGTCTCGATCGCCACGGTATAGTCTTGCGGCACATCGATCAACTCCGCTACTGCGCCAACGATACCGCTGATCTGCTGTTTGTTTTTCAAAATCAAGCGAACGCCTTGATAAAAGCCGCTATAATTTTCTTGAATGTCTTGCAGACTGCGCTGTTTCGCTCGTACCTGCTGCACTTGACTCATTAACTGATACATTTTCTTTTGTTCTTCATCAAAGCGTTTTTTGTTGGTCTGAGCTTTTTCTTGAAGATGGATGTATTGCTTGCGTTGTTCTTCTAAAATCGCTTTAGCCTGCGTCAGCTGCTCTTCCACGATTTGCGCTTCCGTCGTCTTTTCTTTCAACGACGTATTCATTTGCGTCTGCTTGCTTAGCGCCGTTTGATTTTTCGCGGCTTCTTGTTGGTATTGCCGCTCCAAGTATTTCAATTCGTTTCCGATCGTTGCCTGCTCCTGCATGGCTTCGACATATTGGCTGCGCAATTCTTCAATGATTTCTTTTGCTGAACGTTGGTACTTTTCTTGCTCTTGCTGACACGCCAGCATCGCTGCTTCAACTTCCTGCACACTACGATTCTTTTGTGAAAGCAAGCCGATCAGTTCCGTTTTTTCTTCATTTAAAAGTGTGACCCGCTCAGTGACTTCCTCTAAAGTTTCTTGGTATTCGGCAGAGCTTTTTTGCGTATGCTTTGAACGTTCATCCAAGACTTCTTTTTGCCCTTCGGCTTGCTTCAGTCCTTCGGTGACCTCTAAAAGCTGCTGATTCAAACGCTCCAACGTTTCATCAAAAGCAGTACGTTGTTGCCGCAAAGAATGTAACGACAGTTCCCCTTGGTTGATCTTTTCGGAAATCTGCGCCAGTTCTTGGTTAAAGGTACTCAGTTGAGCTTTGGCTGTCTCCCACGCTTCTTTTGCTTTCGTGATCTCTAAGACCGCATAGGCCACATCGACCGTCGTCAATTTTTCTTTTAACGCTAAAAAGCGGTTGGCTGCTTCACTTTGGGCTGCCAGAGGCACCAACTGATCTTCTAGTTCATATATGATGTCTTGTAGACGGCTTAAATTGTCTTCAGTTTCAAACAATTTTTGCTCGGCTTTCTTTTTCCGCTGTTTGTATTTCAATACCCCCGCCGCTTCTTCAAAAATCCCACGACGGTCTTCTGGTTTGCTGCTGAAAATTGCTTCTACCTTGCCTTGGGAAATGATCGAAAATGATTCTTTCCCCAACCCAGAGTCCATAAACAGCTCTTGGATATCCTTTAAGCGGCAAGCTTGTTTATTTAAGAAAAAGTCGCTTTCGCCGGTTCTTCTCAAGCGGCGAGTCACGCTGATCTCACTGTAATCCATCGGCAAGTAATGATCGCTATTGTCTAAAATGATCGTCACTTCCGCTATATTTAGCGCTCTGCGGGTGTCAGAACCTGCAAAAATAACATCAGGCATTTTGCCACCACGTAGATTTTTGGCAGATTGTTCTCCTAAAACCCAACGAATCGCTTCGGTAATATTGCTCTTGCCGCTGCCATTTGGTCCGACGACTGCAGTCACTCGATGTTCGAAATCAATGACTGTGCGGTCGGCAAAGGATTTAAAGCCGGCAATCTCTATTCGTTTTAAATACACTCCGCCAGTCCTCTCTTACTGTTCAAGATCCGCCAAGGCATTCGCAGCGGCGTCCTGTTCTGATAATTTCTTCGATTTTCCTTGTCCTTTTCCGATCAAGGTATCATCGCAATAGACTTCCGTCCAAAAAATCCGTTCATGGGCGGGGCCTGCTTCTTTGATCAAACGATAATTGATGGAAACATCGCCGCCACGCTGCAAGACTTCTTGCAAGCGGGTCTTGTGATCCATCTCATGGGAAAAAGCACCTGCTTTTACTTTTGGAAAGACAACTTTCGTCAAAAAGCCGCTGACACTTTCCAGTCCTTGGTCCAAGTATAACGCACCTAAAAAGGCTTCAAATAGATCACAAAGCAAAGAAGGTCGTTTACGACCGCCAGAGTTTTCTTCCCCTTTGCCTAGACGAATGTATTCATCGAATCGGCAATCTTTAGCAAACATGGATAAACTGTCTTCGCGAACGATTGCCGCCCGTAGCTTCGTCAGCTTACCTTCGGGCAGATCTGGCAATTCACGATACAAATACCGTGAAACGATCAACTCTAAGACAGCATCGCCCAAAAACTCTAAACGTTCGTTATCTGACAAGTGCAAGTTGCGGTGCTCATTCACATAAGATGAATGCGTAAACGCTTGTTCAAGCAGATCTACATCATGGAACACAATATCAAACTTTTCTTTTAGTTCTTTCGTTAATTGTGTATTCATTTGTCACATTCCTTCATTAGTTTATCGACACTTCCCTATTATACTGGTTTTTGCCGAATTATGAAATGTTTCCTCCAAATTCTTGGAAAGACTGTAATAAAATTTTATTTACTTAATCTTCTCCTGTATAAAAAAACCTGTTTTCCTCAGATACCCGCAAAAAAACAGAAAAAAAGACGTCCTGGAAAGGACGTCTTTTCATCGATCATTGATTAACGAGATTCAGCTGTAACTGAAATTGTTGCCCAAGGATTGTAATTCACATCATAAGCCCATGTGAAGTCTTTGACGCGATTTGATACAGGTAACACCGCACTACGGTAAAGTGTTGGGATAACAAACGCTTCATCAGCAGCATATTCTTGCCATGCATCAAATGCTTCTTTACGTTTTGCTTCGTCAAACGAATCTTTTGAATCGATTGCTTCTAGCAATTTCGTATTTTCTTCTGATTCAAAACGAGTGTAGTTGAACGCAGAGTTAGGTCCATACAAGCCCATTGGTGATGGGTCATAACCAGTATTCCAAGCACCTTGGTAAACATCAATCTCAGGATCATCATTTTCCAATTTGTCATAGAATGCTTGGAAGTCGATCAAGCGACCTGTTGTGTATTGTACATCAAGTCCGATTTCATTCCATTGTTGGATGTAGTAATCTGCTAATGGTTGTGCTGTTTCGCCACCTGACATTGAAGCAAAGTTAATGGTTAATTTCTCACCATTTTTGTCTTCACGCATACCGTCGCCATCGACATCTTTGTAGCCAGCATCATCAAGTAATTGATTTGCTTTGTCGATGTTTAAAGTATAACCTTCAACATCTGTATTGTGTAATGAGCCAAATACTGGTGGGATCAATGTCGTTGCATTTGTACGCAAGCCATTGTAGAAACGGCTTCCGACAGCATCATTATCTAATGCATAACCCATTGCTTGACGCAATGACTTGTCAGCCATTTTTGAATCAGGATTGTATTCAACTTTTCCTTCATCGGCATTCCATTTACCTAATTTGAAACCTAAATAAGTGTAAGCAGTATCTGTTCGGCCTAAGATTTGATAACCGTCAGTATCTTTATAAGTAGGATACGTATCTGTCGGCATTGATAAAGCCATATCATATTGTTTTGCGTTCATCGCTTCAACAATAGATGAAGTTGGAACTGCTTTAAATGATAATTTATCTAGTTTTGGCTTATCTCCATAATAGTATTCGTTTGGAACGTACTCTACGGATTCACCAGCTACGATATTTGACATTACATAAGGTCCGAAGACGATTGGATTTTTACGAACTTGATCGCTTGATTCCATATCTTTGACTTCGATTCCTTCAAAGGCGTGTTTTGGTAATGCTGAAGCCCAAATACCACCACCTGCTTGCATCATACCAGGGTGAACTTCTTTGTATTCAATTTTAACGACTTTGTCACTTTCTTTGGTGATACCAGAAATAGTATCAGCTTTACCATCATGGTAATCTTCCATACCAACAATGTTAGTAAAGTTACTATCATAACGAATACCAGTATAATCTTTGTTACCAATTACTTCGTAAGTGAAGATGATATCATCTGCCGTAACATCTTCGCCATCAGACCATTTCAGGTTGTCGCGTAAAGTAATTGTTGCTGTGTTGTTGTCTTCATCTAGCTCAAGGTTTGCAGCCCCACCGTCAACAATTTTGAAATCAGCGTCATTGACGAATAAACTTTCATTACTTGGCAACATAAATTGTGCATCATAGTTATCTTGATAAAATTCTGTTTGGAACAACCCTTGAAATTGCGTATCCATCACTACTGCAACATCCAAAGTACCACCTTCGATTGCCTCTGCATCATTGCTAACTTCGATTGGGAAGTTGCTTACATCTTCCGTATCGTTTGCTGCATTGCTGCCGCCACCAGAAGAATCGGTTCCGCCGCCGTTGCTGCCACAAGCTGCCAATGCTAACACTGACAAAAGAGTGACCATACCAAAAATATTTTTCTTCATCCTGTATCCTCCTTGTTTATCCTAGTCGTTGACGCGCATCCGCTGAACGCTTAAATGCTTGACCAACGTAATTGATACTCAACATCAAGACTAAAATTAGAATTGATGCGGGTAACCAGATCCACTGTCTGTTGACCAGCACATCACCGCTGCTGGCATATCCGATCAGTGTTCCCAAACTTGGAACATTGGTCGGCAGACCAAAACCTAAGAATGTTAGTGTCGTTTCAATACCGATATTCGCTGCAAAGTTCATTGTTAAGTTGGTGATGATCAATGAGCTAAGGTTCGGCATGATTTCGCGGAACATGATGACGAAGTCATTGGTTCCGAGGGTTTTCGATGCACTAACATAGTCGCGACGGCCTTCTGAAAGGGTCTTACTTCGGAAGAGCCTTGCTTTTCCGACCCAGTAAAAGGCACTCATGACCCATATAAAGGTCCAAACGTTATAACGAGGTACGATCGATACGATAACGATAATGATCAACATGATCGGTAAAATCATAACGAAGTCAACGATACGCATCAAAATGTTATCAATGATGCCACCATAGTAACCTGAGATGATCCCTAGTCCGACCCCAACGATCGACGTAATGATCGTGATTGAAAAACCAATCAAGATTGAGTTACGCGCACCGATGATCAATTGTCCCCAAACATCACGGCCACCTTCATCCGCCCCTAAAAGGTAGGTGCCGCCGTTTGGCGAAATCGCGCCAGGTACAGCGTATTTATCAAGGATGCTGACACGCATCACTTGTGATTGGTCGATAACTGCTGAGCCGATAAACACGAACAACAAAACTGCGACTAACAAAACTAATGAAAAGATCGCCATTTTATCTTTTAAGAATTCGCGAAAAATCATTTTTAATCCCATAGGCGGGATGCTCTCTTGTTTTAGTACTTTTTCTTTCTTTTCAGACACATTTATCCCCTCCTATTACTGGATTCTGATTCTTGGATCGACAATACTCATGATGATATCTGATAGCAGCGTACCGATCAAGGTCGCTAGTCCTAAGATCAATGTCAGTGAAGTGATCACGGCATAGTCCCGTTGGACGATACTATCGATAAACAGTTTTCCGACACCTGGGTAAGCGAAGATTTTCTCAATGACCACAGAACCTGCGATCAATGACGTGATCTCGTAGCCCATTTGTGATGCGATCGGCAACGATGCATTCCGGAAAACGTGACGTGAGAAGACTTTATTCGTTGGTACCCCTTTTGAACGAGCGGTACGAACGAAATCCAATGATTTCGAATCAATGACTTCACTTCGCAAGTATTGGATCGTCACTGCTGTTCCTAATAATGCAGAAGTGATCGCCGGTAATAGTAGGTGATACAAGCGACTCCAAAACTCAGCCATGCCGCTGACCCCCGGTGCAACGGAACCACCCGTTGGGAACCAAGCCAATCGGTAACCGAAGATGAACAATGCGATCAACGCAAAGATAAACAACGGTACGGCGAAACTGAAGAAGTTGTAAACAACGACGACTTTATCAAGCAATGAATTTTGGTAACGTCCTGCCCACATCCCTAAAGGAATGGCAATCACGTAAGTCAAAATGACCGTCAATAAAGATAACCACAATGTATTGCTGATACGTCCTGCTAATAACGTTGAAACAGGTAATTTAAAGATGAAACTTTGACCAAAGTCCCCTTTTAAGGCATTTCCGATCCAACGGAAATACTGGGTATACCATGGGTCATTCAAACCAGCGGCTTCACGCATCCGCTCAATAACAGCTGGATCTTGGTTTGGATTGATCAAACCAGTAAATGGATCCCCAGGCATTGCTTGTGCGATCAAGAAAATCAAGATACTCAAAATAATGACTTGCGGGATCATCAACAACAAACGACGTAGAATTGTTTTCCACATTATTCAGCACCCCCGTTTTTCAATGCGACTTGGTGCGACTCGGTGATTTTACGCAAGTCATACACTCTGCCAGTTTCGTCGTAGTAATCTTTTTGATGGGTCACATATTCCAACTCGACCTTGCGGCGGTTTTCTTTGTGAGCATCGCGATTTTTTACGTCGATTTGAGGAATCGCTGATAATAAACGTTTTGTATAGATGTGACGCGGGTCTTGATAGATGTCTTCCCGTGTCCCGATCTCAACGAAGCGGCCTTTGTACATGATGGCGATATTGTCACACATGTGTTTTACGACCCCTAAGTCATGAGAGATGAATAAGAAACTTAAGCCAAATTCTTGCTGGATCCGTTTCATAAAGTTCAGTACCTGCGCTTGAACGGATAAGTCAAGGGCTGAAACCGGCTCATCGGCGACGATCAGTTTGGGATTGGATGCTACCGCGCGGGCAACCCCTAACCGCTGACGTTGGCCACCAGAGAACTCGTGAGGATATTTGTATAGGGCATCTTCTGGCATCCCAACGATATCCAGAAGGCTTTTCACTCGTTTTTTCTCTTCTTGATCGCTTAAGCGTTCAAAGTTGCGTAATGGTTCGGCGATAATGTCTACCACGCGTTTTTTAGGATTCAAGCTGGACATTGAATCTTGGAAAATCATTTGGACATCTTTGTTGTAGTTCATTTTTTTGCGGACGGAACGTTTGGTCACGTCTTGCCCGTCATAAATGATTTCGCCACTGGTGATTTTTTCTAATCCAACGATGGCTTTCCCCGTCGTGGATTTACCAGAACCAGACTCACCAACCAATCCGTAGGTTTTTCCTTTTTCTATGATGAAGTCCACACCGTCAACGGCATACACATGGTCCATGACGCGGTTGAAAAATCCGCTGCGAATAGGATAGTGGACTTTCAGATCTTTAATTGTAATTAATTCTGTCATCTACACTTCTCCTTCTTCGTCTCTAAAATGAAAATGCTTGTAGCATGTGCAACGGACCAAATGATCAGGTGCTACTTCATGCAAGACTGGGTTTGCTTCGTGGTCGCTTTCAGGAATCCAAGGAATCCGTGCGGCAAACCGACAACCCGTCCGTGGCATATTTTTCAATGAAGGAACTACGCCTTCGATCACGTGCAGTTCACTGTCTTGTGAATTTTCTTGAGGGATCGAGTTGAGCAATGAGCGGGTGTATGGATGTTTCGGATTGGCAAACAACTCTTCGGCTGTTGCGACTTCCACAAACTGTCCCCCGTACATTACGGCTACTCGGTCGGCCATCTCTGCTACGACACCTAAATCGTGGGTGATCAAAATGATCCCCGTCTGTGTTTCTTCTTGCAAATCTTTTAGTAGATCAAGGATCTGTGCTTGGATCGTCACGTCCAACGCGGTCGTTGGTTCATCGGCAATAATGATTGGTGGTTTACAAGCAATCGCGATCGCAATGATGACCCGCTGACGCATCCCACCTGACAATTCATGAGGGTATTGACGTCCTACTCGCGGTGGATTCGGGATCCCCACTTGTTCTAATAATTCTAATGCTCGTGCTTGACGCTGTTCGGCGGTCATGTCCGTATGGTAGGATAACCCTTCTTTGATTTGATCTTCGATCCGCATCAAAGGATTCAGTGCAGACAATGGATCTTGGAAAATCATCCCAATATCATTTCCGCGAATTTTGTTGTACAGCGTTTCGTTTAAGTTTGACAAGTTTAAATCTTTATATAAGATTTCTCCGGTGATTTTCGTGTTGTTTGGGTCATGCAGCCCCATGATCGTTGTAGCTAACGTACTCTTGCCGCAACCAGATTCTCCTACGATCGCTAAGATCTCATTGCGATCCAGTGTAAAAGAAATACCATCTACTGCGTCATAGTAATCGTCTTTAATACGAAAACCTGTGTGAAGGTTTTGAACATCTAGTAATTGATTATCTCTGGACAATCGAATACCCCTCTCTACTTTCTAAGATGTCTTGCAATTTAATGTAAAAAAAGAAGGAACATGCATTTCATTTCCAAAAGCTTTCTTAACATTGTATAATATATTCTTAATAATTATATAGAAATGCCACCAATAATGCAAGTCCCAGAAAAGTTAATACACTGAATTTTCAGAAAATTTACATTATGCTTTCAACGCCGTCATGTCAGGTTTAACGACCGTTTTTTAGATTCCGCTACCAAAGAAAAGCCGCTCAAAATCACTGCGGATCAATTATGAGAAAGAAAGAGCTAAGTCATCTAGGACTTAGCTCTTATGTCTGTCTTAAGCAAGATGGCTTGAAATATAATCAACCGCTCCACCGACTGTTTCGATCTGCTCGGCATCTTCATCAGAAATCTCGGTACCAAATTCATCTTCTAGTTCAAGGACGAATTCCATCACACTGATCGAATCAGCGTTCAAGTCGTCTTTAATGCTCATCGTATCCGTTACGTTCTCTGCGTCAATTTCAAAATGATTGGCGATCACGACCGCAACTTTCTTGAATACTTCATCTCGTGTCAACTGGCTTCACCTCCACGCGTTTGCACAAAACATAGAATGGCTAACAAACATTGTACTGCTTTCTATGCTTTTTGTCTAGATATTTTTGCAATTTCATTACAATCATTGCATTATGATTGCGTTTCGTCTTTGTCAGTCGGCATTTCTTCAAAATGGGCGACCAATTGTGCCACGACATCTGTCGCTAACATCGTATGGATCTGCTTGATGGTGTACGCCACCGCTTCTGGTCCTGTCGCACCATGAGTTTTGATGACTGGTGCTTTCAACCCAAACAATACGGCACCGCCGTGTTTCGCATAATCCATTTCATTTTTCACTTTCCGCAACGCATCTTTTAATAATAATGCGCCTAATTTCCCTTTGGCACCAGAATCGAGAATCGATTGTTTCAACAGCGCCATCAAATTCAAGGCGGTTCCTTCGATCGATTTCAAAACAGCATTTCCAGTAAAGCCATCTGTCACGACGACGTCAGCTGCACCATCCAATAATTCCCGAGCCTCGACATTGCCGATAAAGTGGATCGTCGGGTCTTGCGAAAGCAGTTCAAAGGTTTTTTTCGTTAATTCACTGCCTTTGGTTTCTTCCGTTCCGTTATTTAACAAGCCGACCCGTGGTCGATTGATCCCGCGAACTTTTTGGGCATAAAAGGACCCTAAGACGGCATAGTTTGCCAAATGTTCTGGTTTATTGTCGGCATTGGCACCTAGATCCAGCATGTCAAAGCCAGCATCTTTGCCGATCACTGGCATCGTGGACATCAATCCGGGACGGTCGATCCCTTTGATCCGACCGACGATAAACAAACCAGCCGCTAATAAGGCCCCAGTATTTCCAGCTGAAAAAATCGCATCTGCCTCACCATTTTTGACCGCTTGTGCTGCCAAGACCATTGAGGCGGTTTTTTTTCGTCTGATCGCTTTGACAGGTTCATCATCACTATTGATTTTTTCATCCGTGTGGATAATGGTGACATTTTTATCATCCGTCATGTATTTTTTGATTTCATTTTCTTTTCCGTAAAGGAGGAATTCAATCTCTGGAAAGTCTTTTTTTGCCAGCATGACTCCTTCTACGATCGCTTTTGGGGCGTTGTCTCCGCCCATTGCATCAACAGCAATCCGCATCTCGCTGCCACTCCCTTCATTTTCCCAATCAGTATAGCATATTCTTTAATCAAAAAATTGTTTGTCTGCTTTTTTTGCTGCTAAATAGTTCGCCAATGCCGAAAATTCTGGCAACAGCTGCCAGCCATTTTTTTGCCAAAGCTGGGAAGCTTCGACTTGTGCCACTTCTAGAATATGGGCATCTGCGACCAAATCGGCAGCCGCAAACTCTGGCAAGCCCGATTGTCGATTGCCGAAGACTTCTCCTGGTCCTCGCAACTGCAAATCTTTTTCGCTGACAACAAAGCCGTTGGTGGTTTCTGTCATGATCTTCATTCGCTCGACCCCTGTCTCATTCTTCGGGTTTGCGATCAATATACAGTAAGAAGCATCGGCACCGCGCCCTACCCGTCCACGCAATTGATGAAGCTGGGCTAACCCGAAGCGATCGGCGTCAATGATCAGCATCACTGTCGCATTGGGGACATTGACCCCTACTTCGATGACCGTCGTGGAAACCAAGATCTGCAGTTGATTTTCTTTGAAAGCTTCCATGATGCTGTCTTTTTCTTGATTCTTCATTTTCCCATGCAGCATTCCCACTTGATAAGTAGGAGAAAAGTAACTTTGCAGCTGCTCATAAATCTCCGTGGCATTCTTGACATCCAGCATTTCGGATTCCTCGATCAAAGGACAGATGACATACATCTGATGCCCTTGTGCCAATTCTTTTTGCGCCCACTCTAAGATCGATTCAAACTGCGGCGGACGGACCCAGCGAGTCTCTACAGGAATCCGTCCTGCTGGCATTTCATCGATCACCGAAACATCCATTTCGCCATAAGCCGTGATCGCTAACGTACGAGGGATCGGCGTGGCGGTCATAAAGAGCACATCAGGCAGATAGCCTTTTTCCCGTAAGACTTTTCGCTGATTGACGCCAAAACGGTGTTGTTCATCGGTGATGACTAAGCCTAGATGTGCAAAATCCACCCCTTCTTGAATCAGCGCATGGGTCCCAACGATGATGTCGATCTCCCCAGCTGCTAATTGTTCTAAGATGACCCGCCGTTCTTTTGGTTTGGTCGAGCCTGTCAAAAGAGCGGTGGTCACTTCTAAGGGGTCAAAGAGCTGATTCAAGCTTTCTAGGTGCTGCTGAGCCAAAATCTCAGTCGGCACCATCAGTGCGCCCTGAAAGCCAGCCGTCATCGTGGCATAAAGGGCGATCGCCGCCACGACTGTTTTCCCGCTTCCTACGTCTCCTTGCAAGAGTCGCTGCATGTGCTGCGGACTTTTCAGGTCATGGCAGATTTCATTGGTCACGCGCTTTTGCGCATTCGTCAATTCAAAGGGCAGTTTACGAGTAAACTCTTTCAAGCGTTGCACATCATAATTGATCGCCAAGCCGTTTTTCTCGGCTTTTTCGCTTTTCTTCAGTCCTTGGATCTGCATTTGGAACAAAAAGAACTCTTCAAAAATCACCCGACGCTTCGCTTGATGACTCTCTTGCGGATCTTTAGGAAAGTGCATCGCAAACATCGCGGATTTCCGATCCAACAAGCGATATTTTTCAATCAATGACAAAGGCAAGATCTCTGTGATTTGATCACCAAAATCAAGGAATGCCTGTTTGATCAGTTCGATCAACACACTTTGACGCACGGCTTTATTGACATGATAAATGGGGGCAAAGTCTTCTGCGCTCTTGCTGCCGAGAATTTTCATCCCCGTCAGTCCTTTGCGTTTGGCGTCCCATTTGCCATAGACGGCGATCTCTTCTGAAACCTCTACTTTATCCTTCAAATAAGGCTGATTGAAAAAGGAGACATTAAAGACATCGTGGTCTTGCATCATGCGAAATTGCAACCGACTTTTTTTATAGCCAAAGCGATTGACGACCGGCGGGGAAACGACGATCCCTTTGATCGTTACTTTTTCTTGGTCTTGAATCTCCGCTAATTGCCGTTCTTGAATGTCTTCATAACGAAACGGATAATACTTCAGCAGGTCTTCAATGGTTTCGATCCCTAAACTCGCCAAGTCTTGGGCGCGTTTTTCTCCGACACCCTTTAATACCGTAAGTGGCTGATTCAGCATAGGTACCCTCCTTTTCCAAAGTAATTTTATTTATTGCAGAGATTCCTGCATTCATAGAAAAAGACGGAGCCAAAAATCATCTACGATTTTTGCCCCCGCCGCCTAATTTGTTTATTCTGCTGAGAAAAGATACGGATAAACTGGCTGATCGCCTTGATGGATCTCTACTTCGATCTCAGGATGCAGCTCAACGATCGCTTCTTCAATTTTCGCTGCTTCTTTGGCTTTGCCTTCTTCACCGATAATGATGGTGACGATCTCAGTATCTTCTGTGATCATTTTTTCTAAGGTAGTCATGGAAGCAGAGAAACGATCCGGAACAGAAACAACGATTTTTCCGTCGACCATTCCTAAGAAGTCGCCTTCTGTAATTTCGATGCCATCAATTGATGTATTACGGATCGCATGAGTCACTGATCCGCTGACAACACTTGCTAAGACATCGGTCATAGCTTGCTGATTTTCAGCTAGTGTGGATTGCTCGTGGAATGCCAGCATCGCTGTCATCCCTTGTGAGATCGTCCGTGTTTCAACAACCGCTACTGGAATCTCGGAAACTTCCGCTGCTTGCTGTGCAGCCATAAAGATATTTTTGTTATTTGGTAGAACGATCACTTGGTCGGCATTAACTTCATTGATCGCCAACAAAATGTCTTCCGTACTTGGGTTCATCGTTTGGCCGCCACTGATGACATATGAAGCACCCAGGCTAGTGAACAATTCTTTCAAGCCTTCGCCAGCCGCGATCGCGATGATCGCAAATGGTGTCCGTGGACGTTTCACTGGTGCAGGTTTTGCACCTTGCTGGTCGTGTTCCAAAATCGTTTCATGCTGAAGACGCATGTTGTCGACTTTGATTTTCACCAATGAGCCGAATTTTTGACCATAATTCATGACTTCGCCAGGATGTTCCGTATGGACATGGACTTTGATGATCTCATCGTCGTTGACCACTAATAAGGAATCCCCTAACTCATTTAAGTAATTACGGAATGTTTCATAATCAAATTCACTATCTACAGTCGGACCTTCACCGATCTTCACCATGATTTCTGTACAGTAACCAAAGGTGATATCTTCTGTCGCTAAGTGTCCTTGAACGCTGCGATGATGTTCGGCATTGACCATTTCATCCATAGCCGCTGGGGAAGGTTCGAAGATTTCATCGGCTGGGTATTCACCCGTCAACGCATTTAAGAAGCCTTCATAAATGAACAACAATCCTTGACCGCCGCTATCTACCACGCCGACTTCTTTTAAGACGGGCAATAGATCTGGGGTTTTCGCCAATGAACGTTTTGCACCGTGAACCACGGCTTTCATCACTTCGATACAATCATCGGTAGTTTGTGCTTTTTTCTCGCCATATTCAGCTGCGATGCGTGCCACAGTCAAGATGGTTCCTTCCACAGGTTTCATGACTGCTTTATAGGCGGTTTCTACTCCATGAGTAAAGGCTTGAGCCAATTCTGGTGCAGTAAGTGTTTCTGCGGTCGGGATAGCTTTAGAAAAACCGCGGAATAATTGAGATAAAATGACGCCAGAATTCCCACGTGCGCCCATCAATAGTCCTTTTGAAAGTGTAGCGGCAAGATCGCCGACGTTTTCTGAAGTCGCATCTGCGACCGCTTTTGCTCCACTGGTCATGGATAGATTCATGTTTGTCCCAGTGTCTCCATCTGGAACAGGAAACACATTCAATGAGTTGACAAACTCTGCATTAACTTGTAGACGAGCCGCGCCTGCCTGCACCATTTCTTGAAACTGACTTGCGCTGATATTCGTTACCTTCACTTAGATAGTCCTCCTTAAAATCATCCGCCATGAACGGATCCCTTGCCTAATCTGGCAGTACACGTACGCCTTGAACAAATACATTCACCGAGTTCGCAGATACACCTAGCATCGTTTCTAAGTTGTATTTCACTTTTTCCTGCACGTTGCGGGAAACTTCGGAAATTTTTGTTCCATAGCTGACGATCGTGTATACATCCACTGCAATGCCGTTTTCTTCTTGGCGGACAACGACACCGCGAGAATAATTTTCTTTTCGTAAAATTTCATTGATGTTATCTTTGATTTGTTTCTTGCTAGCCATACCAACAATGCCGAACACATCTGTTGCTGCGCCTCCGACCACTGTTGCAATGACTTCATTGCTGATTTCAATAATACCTGATGAGGTTTGAATTTTTACAGCCATTTTATAGCCTCCTTCAATGGGCATGACCCATCTTTCTTCTTACATATTTTATCATAGCTGTACCGCAAATAAAAGGATGAGACATATGAAAAGGGGCTTTCTGACCAAACGTCTTGCATTTCGACCTTGTTTAATTTACAATGTTTACCGGGAAAAGTCAATGTTTCTTGAAAATTACTCTTGCTTTTTTCACCTTTCTGTGATAAATTCAGATGGTATGAGCTGAAATAGCGCTCCAACATCAAGGCAAAGGAGGAAATAACCACATGGCTAAAGTTTGTTACTTTACTGGACGTAAAACTACAAGTGGAAACAATCGTTCTCACGCAATGAATGCGACAAAACGTACTGTGAAACCTAACTTGCAAAAAGTTCGCGTTATGATTGACGGAAAACCTAAAAAAGTTTGGGTGTCAACTCGTGCTTTGAAATCTGGAAAAGTTGAGCGCGTATAATTAGACCTTTTCGGCCGTTCGTTTTGAACGGCTTTTTTTGTACCCTTTTTTCTTTGGTGCGCTTTCACTTAGGTTTTCATTAAAGAAAACAGGTCTTTGTTTTTTTAATCGATTCACCTGTGGTAAACTAAGAAAAAATTGATAAAGAACAGGTGACTTCTTGTGACGAAAATAAAAACATTTGCCAAACAACATTGGCCTTATATGCTTGCTAGTTTCTTCTTGCCGTTTCTTATCATGGCAGTGATCTATTTGACCATCGGCATCTACCCTGGCAGCAGCCGCAGTGTCTTAGCCAGTGATGCCTTTTCGCAATTCTCAAACTTTCATGCCAGCTTTCGCAATATGCTCTTAGGCAAGCAAAGTATCTTTTATACATGGAATGCCTCTTTAGGCTTGAATTATCTGGCACTGATCTCCTATTACTTAGGCGGGATCTTCACTCCTCTGGTCTGGTTTTTCCCAAATCAGCTGATGCCAGATGCGTTGTACTTCTTGACCTTGATCAAGATCGGCAGTGCGGGCTTGGCGTTTTGGTTTTATGCCAGCCAAACCTTTAAGATCCAACGTTGGCAGCATGTGACCTTAGCCGTCTGTTATGCCTTGATGTCCTTCATCACCGCCCATTCGGAACTGATCATGTGGCTTGATGCCATGATCTATCTACCGCTAGTGATTTTAGGTATTGACCGTTTAGTGAAAAAGAAAAAACCAGTCGTGTTATTTATCAGTTATCTGCTGTTATTTTTATCCAGTTTTTACATGGGCTTTATGATCGGTCTCTTTTCCGTGATGTATTTCTTGGTTCAGTTGGGTCGCAACTGGAAGCAAGCTCGGGGGGCGATCATCCCTTACGGCATCACCTCCTTGTTAGCTGGCGGCGCCTCAATGGTGATCATCTTACCTGCCTTATTGGATTTACGCTCAAACGGGGAAGAATTGACGACGATATCTTCCTTTAAAACCGAAGCCACCGATGTCTTTGACCTTGTGATGAAAAACATGATCGGTGTTTACGATACGACAAAATACGGCTCCATTCCCTTCATCTATATCGGGTTATTGCCGCTGCTGTTGTGTATTTTATATTTTGTTTCGAAGAAAATTCGCTTGAAGGATAAATTCTTATACGCTGGCATGTTTGCTGTTTTGATCGCCAGTTTTTATATCGTGCCGATGAATCTTTTTTGGCACGGGATGCATGCCCCAAATATGTTCCTTTTCCGTTATGCCTATTTGTTCTCCTTCTTAGTGATCATGCTGGCGGGATACGGGTGGGAGCAGCTGCAGCAAAAAGAGCGCGGATTGTTTCTCATTATTGGTCTTTCTACGATCGTGGTGTTTGCTCTCTCCTACGCATTGAAAGGACCTGGAACCTATGAATATGTTTCCGCTACTTCTTTTGCGCTAACGATCGTATTCTTTGTTCTTTACTTGTTATGTATTGGGTTCGGGCAATTAGGTCTTTTAACACAAAAACGAGTGACGATCTTGATGCTGATCTTCGTCTGCGGAGAAATGGCCGTCAATACGAGCGGCATGGTTCGCGGAATTTTGAATGATTGGAACTATGCTTCTCGTAGTTTGTATACAGAACCTTATCCGGACATCAAAAAACTAGTCACTCAAGCCAACGAAGACAATGATACCTTTTTCCGATTAGAAAACCTTGATCCTGTTTCTTCCAACGACAGTATCAATTATGGCTACAGCGGTGTCAGCATGTTTTCTTCGATCCGTAACCGCAATTCCTCAAGCTACCTGGATAAGCTGGGCTTTCGGTCCCGCGGCACCAATTTAAATATCCGCTATCCGAATAATACCTTGCTGATGGATGCTTTTACAGGGATCAAATACAATATCTCCAAGCCAAATCTCACCAAATACGGCTTTCAACGTGTGGGGGAATCTGGTGAATACAAGCTTTATGAGAATCAAAATGCGTTACCGCTAGGTTTCTTGGCTGAACCGACCATTGAATCGATTGAACAGCCGCAAAATGACAACTTGACGAGCCAGAAAAATCTTTTCAATGGCTTGGCCGATTTAAATTTAGAGTATTTTGCCTTTCAGCCGATCACGGTGATCCATAGTAAAAATACAGATATCACCAATGACGGCATGTATATGAAATTTACCGAGCAAGAAAGCAATGTCGCAAAAGAAGTGACTTGGCAAGTGGAGGTTCCAGCGAACTCGCAAGCATACTTGAGTCTTTTCCCTGCCAACTTTGGGGAATTGGAAAGCTCATCTGCCACCGTGACAGTCAACGGTCAGCAGCGAGAAACGCAAATCAGTATCAACGGTCAATACTACGACTTAGGGCACTATGAGACCGATACGACGGTTCAATTCACCGTCAGCTTCTACGGAACGCCTGAAATCTCCTTCCAAAACCCGCAAGTCGTGACCTTGGATACCAACGCCTACCAACAAGCAATTGATGCGATCCAAGATCGAGGGGTCGCTATGACGGTCGGCAAACGCAGTGCCAAAGCCGATATCACGACTGAAAAAGAGCAGCAGCTTGTAACGACCATCCCTTATGACAAGGGCTGGACTGCTACGCTTGACGGCAAAGAAGTTCCAATCACTGCTTTTCAAGACGGCTTTATCAGTGTGACGATCCCAAGTGGCACCCATCACTTGGAACTGTCCTTCTTGCCGCAAGGCTTTGTTATCGGTGTTTGCTTGTTCTTCGGCTGCATCGCATTGTTTATCCTGTTTGCTTGGTTTTACCAGAAACAAGTAGCCAAAAAGCAAGTTTTAGACGACCAACGTCAACTCATGGATCAACCACCAGAAACCTAATCGAAAAAGAACCAACTCGTCTTTTTGAGGCGCTCCCCATAAGTTAGAGCAAACGCTGACTTATGGGTGTCGCTCAATGATCGGTGAGTTTGGTTCTTTTTTTGTGCTGGCGTTCCGCAGTTGTTCGCTCTAGTGGCCTTAGCCTCCACTACCGACTAGGTTCCCTTCGATGCGGGGCCAAATGCCTAGCCCGTTAGCCCTTAGAGCGTTTAGCGAAACATAAGATAACTGTTAGGTTCTTCCGCATTTTTCTTGATGGAGTGCAACGATCGCTCCCATAAGTTAACCATTTTGGTTTGTTTCAAGACGCGAAAGATTGAAAGCCCTTGGTCGATTTTCAACAGTCCTTTTTCTTGATCGCCATAAATATACCAGTACCACCCTTGATAGCAAAGAAGATGCGTGCTGTTTAGCATATCTCCGCGATCTGCCAATAATTCCTCTGCAATGGTCAACACCTCTTTTGCCCACTCCAGGCGGCGAAAATTGACAAACGTCGTAAAACAACTAAAAATCAAATCCATTTGTATTTCTCGCATCAAGGACAAGCCTTGTTCTTTTTTGGTGCGGGAAATAGCGATCTGCAGTAAGTGATAGGAGGTTTCGACTGGAAACAAGAATTGAAAATACCGAAACAGCAAAATCTCATAAACGCCCCAGTTGTCTACTTTCGTAAGGTAGGAAATGACGGGGCGAGTTTTGGTGCGCAGCTTTTCCATATAGTCACCAGAAGAGTGATTGGGTTTAGGACCTGATAGATTGATTTCATGTATCTCCTTTGTGATCTCAAGGTAAAGAAAAACAAAAGAATGCTGTTTGGAAGCGGCGATCAGTTCGCTGCGCATTTCCTCCAACCCTTCTTTGCTTCGCTGGGCGTGGGCGTTACTCAAGAAAGCTTCTTTGTTGATCCCTAAAATTCGATCCAGTAAATCCATAAATTCGCTCGTCATATAGCTGGGGAAGCTCATCAGGTTGTCGTGACTTTTTATGCCTTTTTGCTGCGCACGTAAATAATAAAACTCCTCTACCGTAACATGGATATTTTCTAATAAGCGTTCCAATCGATGAATACTGATACTTGAAGCACCTTGCTCAAATTTACTGATAAACGAGCGACTGTTTTGTTCATCCGCCACTTGAGCGATCGTATAGCCGCGCTCTTTGCGCAATTGTCGGTACAGTTTTCCTTCTTCCATAACCATCCTCCTAGCGATCAGTCTGCAAACGCCAAACCAAACTTGCTTTACGAATGAAGCTCTGCCATTAAATGCTACTATTTTAGATTCAAATCTAGATTCAAATTTAGATTCAACCTTATAAAATGTTGAGGAACAAAATCTACGGTACCCTATTTACATGCCACTCTTTTAGCTGTTAGCCACTCGTGACAGTAACCTCTGGTACGCTCCTGGTACATTTTAATTCCACTATAGTGGAATATTTTCTTCTCTTAGTATAAAGCATCCTATACTGATTTTACAACGTAGAACGTGAAAGGATGATTTCGATGAAAGAATATCAACAAAACAAAGGCTATCGTGCCTTAGTCAACGCCGCCTTACTCAGCGGCATCGGCATGAGTTTATTTAATATCGTCTTTGTAGTTTATGCCAGTACATTACCCTTTAATGCCCTTGCTGTTTCCTTAGCCTCCATGGCACTGTTAGTCCCTGATCTCTTACGGATCCTGACTGGCTATCTAGCCGATCGTACCAGAAACAAAGTGCAATGGATGATCAGCAGTCGACTATTACAAGGAGTCCTTTTTGTAGCACTCGCTTTTTTGATCCAACTGCCGCCTAGTTTATGGTCTTTCTTCCTTTTGCTAGGCATCAACATTGTATCTGATTGTTTGGGCGCTTATTGTTCTGGGTTGCAGCTGCCCTATGTTCGCCGTCTTGTGCCTGCTGACGCCTTAGACAGTGCCATGGGCTTTCAAATGGCGTGTCAAACCACCGTTCAAATCGTCTTTCAAGGGATCGGTGCTTGGGGGATCATTTTACTGAATAATAATTTTGCCGCTTTTGGTTTGATCAATGCCGTGACGTTTTTCTTAGCCGCCATCGTGATCTTCTGGAACCGCTCGCTCTTTTATGCGGTGCCAGGGAAAATCAATCAAGCACCAACACCACTCTTTCAGAATTTCTCGGAAACCTTTAAATTATTGACTGGTACAGCTTTTCTTAAAAAGATGATCCTCTTTGCCTTACTGATCAATACCTTAGCTGCTAGCACGAGCGGTCTACTAAATCTCCAGCTGTTGGATGACCTTGCGCTTTGGTTTGCCACTTATGGCAACACCGTTGCGATGGCAGGCATCGCAACTTCCATCGGCATGGTCGCTGGCGCCTTGTTTGCTGCCGACTGGTTCAAGAATACTGGTCTGGTTCGCTTGATTGCGTATACCTCCTTCGTTTTATGTCTATTGACCTTGAATTTTCTCTTTCTGCATAACCGTTGGCTTATGATTGCGCTGCTCTTTGCTGAAGGCTATCTGATTGGAAAAATCAATCCTCGCTTTTCGGCACATCTGATTCGTGAGATCGATGAAGAACATCTCGCCATCAGCAGCGGGATCTTTTCCACCATTGTGATGCTAGGGGGGCCCGTCGGACAAATGGTCTTTTTAGGCATCGGCAATCGCTATCACGTGGCTTGGAGCTGGCTGCTTTACTTGCTTTTTGCATTTTTAGTAGCGATCGCTGCCTTAGTCGCTGCCAGTACCTTAGAAAAAACACCCCCCACTGCTGCGCCTAAGAAGGCAGCGGAAAGGACTGAGAATTGGCAAGAAACCACCCCTGTTTTGCCTGAGAAATAATAAAAACACAAGCTTTCGCTTTCTCTTGTTGGATAAGAGCAGCGAAGCTTGTGTTTTTCCTTATTCATAGGCAACGTGAACCAAATACAATCCTTCTGGATGAGCTGTGGGTCCTGCCGCATTTCGGTCTTTTTGCGCAATGATTGCAGGAATACTGTCAGGTGCGAGGCGTCCATTGCCGATTTTCAGCAATGTGCCCACCATGATCCGAATCATCTTATACAAAAATCCATCGCCGCGAAAGGTGAAAATCAACTCATCTCCAGCGTCATTGACTGCCATGGATGCTTCATGGACCGTCCGTGTTTTGTCATCAACGGAACTGCCCGTCGCACAAAAACTGGTAAAGTCATGGGTGCCTAAAAAATCTGGCAACGCTCGTTGGATTTTTTCCAAATCTAGCGGATACGGATAATAGCTGGCATAATGACGGCGGAAAGGACTGCGAGGTTTCCCAATGTCCACTCGAAACTGGTAGGTTTTTTCAACGACTAAGTAGCGGGCATGGAAGGTATCGTCAACGATCTCCACCGATTTTACCGCAACATCTTCTGGCGTTTGGGTATCTAAACCAAAGCGCATTTTTTCCAGGGGGCGCTTTTGAGGGAAATCGAAGTGGATCACTTGCCCTTGCGCATGGACACCCGCATCGGTGCGGCCAGAGCCATGAATCTGAATCGGCTGCCCATTGTTCATCTTCGTTAATGTCTTCTCAATCTCTTCTTGAACCGTTCGTCCATTGGGTTGACGCTGAAATCCTTGAAAATTCGTGCCATCATAAGCGATCGTCGCTTTATAGCGGACCATTGAATCACCTGTTTCTTTCTATTTTTTCACAAAAAAGCCTATGAGAAAAGTCTGATCGATCGACAGGCCTTTTCGAACCAGCCGCTGGGATCGCCAGCAGCCTCGTTGCTTCGTTAAGAACCTTTCGCGGGTTGACTTCAATCATAGGTCTTTGATTATCCTCTTAAGAACACTAACGCTACTGTAAAGAGCGCAAAAACGATGACAACCAATGTGTCCCGTTGATGCCAGTGCAAAATCCGATACTTCGTACGCCCTTCGCCGCCTTGATAGCCTCTGGCTTCCATAGCGGTAGCTAGATCTTCCGCACGGTTAAAGCTGCTGACAAATAAAGGAATCAATAAAGGAACGATCGCCTTCATCTTCTGCAACAGTCCCCCTTCGCCGAAATCGACCCCGCGGGCACGCTGAGCATTCATAATTTTTTCTGTTTCATCCATCAAGGTTGGCACAAAGCGCAACGCGATCGACAGCATCAGTGAGATTTCATGGACAGGGAAACGGATCGCTTTTAAAGGACGCAAAATGTATTCGATCGCATCTGAAAGCTCTAATGGGGGTGTCGTTAACGTCAACAAGGTCGACATGAAAATGATCAAAACAAAACGGCAAAAAATAAAAATCCCGTTTTGGACACCAAATTCTGTGATGTTAAAGATCCACCAAGACCAGTAGACGTCCCCGCCGGTAGTAAATAAAATCTGTAACGCCACAGTAAATAAAATCAGCCAAATCAAAGGTCGCACGCCTCGAATAAAGAAGCCAAAATCGATTTTTGAAAAGGAGATACAAAAGAGCGTAAAAGCACCCGCTAATAAATAGCTTTGCCAATTATTCGCCAAAAAGATAATCGCGATAAAATAAAAACTAGCAATCAATTTGACTCGTGGATCTAAGCGGTGAATCAAGGAGTCCCCGGGAATAAAACGACCGAAAATCAGTTTATTCATCATGGGCAATCGCCCCCTTTGCTACTAAAACATCTGCCAGCTCATCAGCTGTTAGCGGCAACTGCTCAAATGCCAATCCTCTGGCTTGTAGTTGCTCCGCAAATGCGGTTGCTGTCGGTACGCCTAACTGCTTTTCTTGCAGCCAGGCAGTATCTTGAAACACAACGGACGGCGTGCCTGCTTTGACGAGACGGCCTTTTTCTAACACATAGACATAATCAGCATAGTTTGCCACATCATCCATCAAGTGGGTCACTAAAATGATCGTCATGTTCTTTTCCCGATGCAGGCGATCAAACATTTCCATCATCTCTTTGCGTCCTTGTGGATCTAAGCCAGCTGTCGGCTCGTCTAAGACCAAAACTTCTGGTTCCATAGCCAAGACCCCAGCAATCGCTACACGGCGCATTTGGCCCCCTGAAAGGTCAAAGGGTGAACGTTCCAGAAAACTTTCATCTAAACCTACCAATTGAATGTATTCTTGGGCTAAACCTTTGGCTGCTTCTTCGGAGACCCCAAAGTTTTTCGGTCCAAAAGCGATATCTCTCGCAACGGTTTCTTCAAATAATTGGGATTCAGGAAATTGAAAAACGATCCCGACTTTTTTACGTAACGGTTTTAGATTTTTGTTGTCTGTCTCGGGTTTGATGACTCGCTCACCGATCGTGACCGTGCCGGTCGTTGGTTTTAATAATGCATTCAAGTGCTGCAACAACGTAGATTTTCCGCTCCCTGTATGACCGACTAAGGCAGTATAAGAGCCTTCTTTGATCTCTAAATCAATATCGAACAAAACCCGTTGTTCAAACGGAGAATGCGGTTGGTAGGTGAATCCTACTTGTTCAAAACGGATGTCCATAGCCAATCCACCATCCCTTCTTCAGTTAAGTACGCTTGCGGTACCGTGACGCCCCGCTGTTTTAGTGCCGCCTTTAATTTTTCAGGAAATGGCAGATCTAAGCCTAGCTCAATCAGTTCTGGACCTGCAGAAAAAATCTCTGCGGGTGTCCCCTCGCGGACGAGCTCTCCTTGACGCATCACCAGCACCCGATTGGCGTTGGCTGCTTCATCGATATCATGGGTGATCGATAACACGGTCAAATTGTTTTTTTCTTTGATTTTTTTGATCGTTGCGATCACTTCTTCACGGCCTTCTGGATCTAGCATACTAGTGGCTTCATCAAGAATGATGATATCTGGGCGCAATGCAACTACGCCAGCAATGGCTACCCGCTGTTTTTGACCACCAGAAAGACGCGCGGGTTCCCGGGTCGCAAACTCGCTCATCCGTACTTGTTCCAGAGCGTCTTTGACACGAACCAGCATTTCTTCTCGCGGGATTCCTTGATTTTCCAAACCGAAAGCCACATCATCTTCCACCGTCGAACCAACGAATTGATTGTCAGGGTTTTGAAAGACCATACCGACCATTTTTCGAATATTCCAGATATTTTCTTCATTCAAAGGCAATTCGCCGACAGAAACACTGCCTTCTTGCGGCAAGATCAAGCCATTGATGGTTTTTGCTAAAGTTGATTTACCAGAGCCGTTATGGCCGATCAACGCCACCCATTCCCCTTTGTTGATGGAAAAGGATACGTTATTTAACGCGGCACGCTCTTCTTCGCTATAACGCACAGTAATAGCATTCAATTCAATGATTGGCTTCATGATAGACTCCTTCATTTGCGATTAATTCTTTCTAACACTACCAAAAAAGCGCACGTTTTTCAATGATTCACGCACGATTTGTCTCCAGATCTTTTTTTCACTTGCCATTACCTGTCTTGACAGGTAATCGAAAGTAAAAAAAAAGCACTTTATGATGAGTGCGTACACCTCGAAATACATCGAGGTGTAGGCGCTGAGCTAGACTCGGAAAGTTTCTTCCAACATCATAACACTCTTAGTAAACATCTATAAAGTGATGATAAGTGTGATTTTAAACAAGTTCTAGGATAACCATTGGTGCAGCATCTCCGCGTCTTGGTTCTGTTTTCAAGATACGAGTATATCCACCTTGGCGATCTGTGTAACGAGGAGCGATATCATTGAATAATTTTTGTAATGCTGATTCAATAACTACTTCTTCGTTTTCTTCACGTACACTTGCAACTTCATTACGAACGAATGCTGCTGCTTGACGGCGTGCATGCAAATCACCACGTTTACCTAAAGTGATCATTTTTTCTGCAGTTGAACGAACTTCTTTCGCACGAGCTTCAGTCGTAACGATACGTTCGTTAATGAATAAATCAGTTGTCAAATCACGCAACATCGCTTTACGTTGGCTAGATGTGCGTCCTAGTTTACGATAACTCACGTGGTTTCCCTCCTTCACTTTCGAATGTTGTATCGGTCAGACGAACCGAACTAACGTAATCGAAAACGGTTTAATCGTCTTTACGTAGTCCTAAACCTAAATCATGTAATTTCACTTTGACCTCTTCAAGAGATTTACGGCCTAAGTTTCTTACTTTGATCATTTCTGGTTCAGATTTGTTTGTCAATTCTTGTACAGTATTGATTCCTGCACGTTTTAGACAGTTGTATGAACGAACAGATAAGTCTAATTCTTCGATCGTCATTTCCAACATTTTTTCTTTTTGTGTTTCTTCTTTTTCAACCATGATTTCAGCGTTTTTCGCTTCATCCGTTAGGTTAACAAAGATGTCTAAATGTTCAGTCATGATCTTCGCAGACAAACTCATTGCTTCCAATGGTTCGATTGAGCCATCAGTCCATATTTCCATCGTTAATTTGTCGAAATCATCCCGACGACCGACACGTGTGTTTTCTACTTGGTAGTTGACACGACGTACTGGTGTATAGATTGAATCGACTGGAAGAACGCCAATCGGCATGTCTTCTTTTTTGTTTTCGTCCGCTTGAACGTAGCCGCGGCCAGGTTTCACTGTTAAGCGAGCATGGAACGTAGCACCTTCAGAAACGGTACAGATATACATATCTTTGTTAAGGATTTCTACATCACTATCGACGATGATATCGCCAGCAGTTACTGTAGCAGGTCCTGAAATATCAATTTCAAGGGTCTTTTCTTCATCCCCGTACATTTTCAATGCAAGACCTTTAATATTCAAGATGATTTGAGCAACGTCTTCCCGAACACCCTTAACAGTTGAGAATTCGTGTAAAACTCCATCGATTTGAATATTGGTGATTGCCGCACCAGGTAAAGAAGATAATAAAATACGACGTAGGGAATTTCCTAGTGTAGTTCCGTAGCCTCTTTCAAGAGGTTCCACGATGAACTTGCCATAATCTTTGTCTTCATCAATCTTTGCGATTCTTGGTTTTTCGAATTCAATCATTCTTATCTATTACCCCTTTCAAAACGAAAAGTGTCTTGTTCAATGACGTATTTGTTACACTCAAAATGAGCAGCACTCATTAAACACGACGGCGTTTTGGAGGGCGGCATCCATTATGAGGGACTGGAGTCACGTCACGGATCGCACTCACTTCCAAACCTGCTGCTTGTAATGAACGAATTGCTGCTTCACGTCCAGAACCAGGTCCTTTAACTGTTACTTCAACAGTTCTTAATCCGTGTTCCATTGCTGCTTTGGTAGCTGTTTCTGCTGCCATTTGAGCGGCAAAAGGAGTAGATTTTTTGCTTCCTTTGAAACCTAATGAACCAGCTGATGACCATGCTAATGCATTACCATGAGTATCAGTGATCATTACGATTGTATTATTGAATGTTGAGTGAATATGTGCAATACCCGCTTCAATATTCTTTTTCACACGGCGTTTACGACTCACTTTTTTTGCTGCCATGAAGTTTTAACCTCCTTCACTTAGGAATTATTTTTTCTTGCCTGCGACTGTTTTAGACGGGCCTTTACGAGTACGTGCATTGTTTTTCGTGTTTTGTCCACGAACTGGCAATCCACGGCGATGACGGATTCCACGGTAAGAACCGATTTCCATCAATCGTTTGATGTTTAAGTTCACTTCACGACGAAGGTCACCTTCAACTTTTAATTTATCAACTTCCGCACGGATAGCATCTGTTTGTTCATTCGTTAAATCACGAACGCGAACTTCTTCAGACACGCCAGCGTCAGCTAAAATTTGTTTTGCAGTCGTGTTACCAATACCATAGATATAAGTAAGTGAAACGACCACACGTTTATCACGAGGAATATCTACTCCTGCAATACGAGCCATATTTGTTACACCTCCGATTATCCTTGACGTTGTTTATGTTTTGGATTTGCTGGGCAAATCACCATAACGCGTCCTTTACGACGAATTACTTTACAATGTTCGCACATTGGTTTTACTGATGGTCTTACTTTCATGATAATACCTCCTGTGGTTTTACGGAGTACAATTATTTAAAGCGATAAGTAATGCGGCCACGGTTCAGATCATACGGGGATAATTCCACCGTCACTTTGTCTCCAGGTAAAATACGAATGTAGTGCATCCGGATCTTACCAGAAACGGTCGCTAGAACTTGGTGTCCGTTTTCCAATTCTACTTTAAACATTGCATTCGGCAAAGTTTCGACGACTGTACCTTCGACTTCAATCATATCTTCTTTTGCCACGCACAGTACCTCCTTGTACTTGTGATTTTCACACGATAAAATGGCGGAAACTCGGTTCCCACCTGATATTCTCAAACTATGCTCCTACTTAATAAAAAGTAGAAGTCGGACTGACATATTCTATCATATCCTGTCAAAGATTTCAAGAGAAAGTTTTAAGCTGCAAGTTGGACTCGGGCAATCTATGATTAGTCAATGATCTTTTGAACATCTTCGAATACAGCGTCGATGTCGCGATCCCCATCAATCGATTGCAATAACCCTTTGTCTTTGTAATAAGTCAAAATTGGTTCACTGCTTTTGATATTGACAGCTAGACGATTTTTGACCGTCTCAGGCTTATCATCTTCACGTTGGTAGAAGTCATGACTTCCACAACGATCACATGTTCCTTCCTCTTTTGGAGGATTGAACAATTTATGATAAGTTGCCCCACAATTGCGGCACATGAAGCGGCCGGCTAAACGTTCTACAAGAACTTCTTCAGGAACATGAATATCAATAACGGCATCAAGTTTTTTGTTAAGGTCAGCTAGCATCTCATCTAACGCTTTTGCTTGATCCAATGTACGAGGAAAACCATCTAATAAGAAACCTTTCTCGGTATCAGGTTCAGCTAAACGTTCTTTAACGATCCCATTTGTAACCTCATCAGGAACTAATGCGCCTTGATCCATGTATGATTTTGCTTTAAGGCCTAGTTCTGTTTCGTTCGCCATCGCAGCCCGAAACATATCGCCTGTTGAAATATGAGGAAGACCGTATTCAGCAACGATACGTTCTGCCTGAGTACCTTTTCCAGCACCAGGTAATCCCATTAAAATGAAGTTCATTCTAATTCCTCCTGTAAGTTTTTGAATAGTGTTGAGGAAATCCTCAACACTTCAATAACTTTAATTGATGAAACCAGTATATTTCCGTTTCAGCATAAGCCCTTCTAACTGCTTGGCAGTATCAAGTGCCACACCGATAATGATCAATAGACTCGTTCCACCTAGACCGATCGATTGCGGTAGATTCCAAGCCATCTGAGCGATGATTGGAAGTAAAGCAACCAATCCTAAAAAGATCGATCCAACCGTGCTTAATCGCATCAACAAACGTGATACATATTCTTCGGTTCCTTTACCAGGACGCACACTCGGAATGTAACTTCCTTGTTTTTGCAAGTTTTCCGCTAATTTCTCAGGGTTCACTTGAACAAATGCGTAGAAGAAAGTAAACGCAACGATCAAGACAGTATAGATGATCGCACCCGGTACAGTGTTGTAACTAAAGATCGTTTGCACCACGTCGTACCAAGTTTCTCCTTTATATGAACTACCTAATGCTTGAATGATCGCATTTGGTGTTGTAATAAAAGAACTGGCAAAGATAACTGGGATAACCCCGGCAGCATTTACTTTCAAAGGAAGGTAACTGCTGGTAGGCGCTCCTGCTACCCGTTTTGTATATTGGATCGGAATCTTGCGTTCTGCTTGTTGAACATACGTTACTAAAGTAATGACGATCAACACAGCGATCACAAGCAGCGCCATAAAGATAGCATTTAGCCAGATATCCGATTGATCCACGTTAATGAAGTAATCTTCAATCAATTCTTTGATGCTTGCTGGTAAGCGTGAAATGATCCCTGCAAAGATGATCATTGACACACCGTTTCCGATACCACGCTCGGTGATCTGCTCTCCTAACCAAGTGACTAACATCGTTCCGGCTGTTAAAATCAGACCAATCACGATATAGGTTGCCATATTAGGATTGTTTACAAACCCGAGTTGAGTGTAATAGTTAAATCCAGCCGTTAATGTCATGGATTGAACAAAGCCCAATACCAACGTCAAGTAACGTGTTGCCTGATTTAGTTTCTTACGACCCACTTCACCTTGCTTCGACCATTCAACAAATTTAGGGACGATATCCATCTGCAACAACTGAATAACAATTGAGGCAGTGATGTAAGGCGAAACCCCCATCGAGAAAATCGAAAATTGTTGCATGGCGCCACCACTTACCAAGTTTAACATGTTTAAAAATGGTAGATCTGCGATGGTATTTAGGCGACTTGCGTCTACGCCTGGCACAGTAATATGTGTTCCCAGACGAAAGACAAACAAGATTAAGACGGTGAACAATATTCTGGATCTAATATCCTTAACCTTAAAGGCATCCTTCAATAGTCTGATCATTAGATCACCTCGATTGATCCACCAGCAGCAACGATTGCTTCTTCAGCTGCTTTTGAGAATTTAGCTGCTTTCACAGTCAATTTCTTCGTTAATTCTCCGTTAGCTAATACTTTGATTCCAGCTTTTTCGTCTTTGACGATTCCAGCTTCGTGTAAAGCAACAGGTGTTACTTCAGCACCGTCTTCAAAGCGGTTCAAGACATCAAGATTGATGACTGCATATTCTTTGCGGTTCACATTTGTAAAGCCACGTTTTGGTAAACGACGGAACAATGGTGTTTGTCCACCTTCGAATCCTAGACGTACTCCGCCGCCTGAACGAGCTTTTTGACCTTTTTGTCCACGTCCAGCTGTTTTACCGTTACCAGATGAAGTTCCTCGACCGACACGGTTACGTACTTGGCGTGAGCCTTCTGATGGTTTTAATTCATGAAGTTTCATAGGTTTGGCACCTCCTTAATCAAACTAGATCTGCTGATCCTTAGACCTCTTCAACGTCCACTAAGTGAGAAACAGTGTTAACCATGCCTTTGATTGCATCATTAGCAGGTTTTACAACTGTTGAATTCAACTTTGTAAGACCTAACGCTTTAACAGTATCACGTTGGTTTTGGGGACGTCCGATAATACTGCGTTTTAAAGTAATTTTCAATTCAGCCATTATAGTGTCCTCCTTAACCGATTAATTCTTCTACTGATTTGCCGCGAAGTGCTGCCACTTCTTCAGCGCGTTTTAATTGTTTTAAACCTTCAACTGTTGCGCGAACAACGTTGATTGGTGTGTTAGAACCTAAAGATTTAGATGTGATATCAGCTACCCCAGCTAATTCCAATACGGCACGAACTGGTCCACCAGCAGCTACCCCAGAACCTTCTACAGCAGGTTTCATAAGGATGCGTCCGCCGCCGAATACACCGATAACTTCGTGAGGGATTGTAGAACCAACCATTGGTACTTCCACCAAGTTTTTCTTCGCGTCTTCGATTGCTTTACGGATTGCTTCTGGTACTTCTTGTGCTTTACCAGTACCGAAACCTACGTGTCCGTTTTTGTCACCGACAACAACTAATGCAGCAAAACGTAGACGACGTCCACCTTTAACAACTTTAGTTACACGGTTGATCGCAACAACGCGGTCTTCTAATTCCAAATGTTTTGGATCAATATAAACCATGAATGGTGTTCCTCCTTCTCTTAAAATTCCAGTCCATTTTCGCGAGCTGCTTCAGCTAAAGCTGCTACACGGCCATGGTAAAGGTATCCACCACGGTCAAAGACTACTTCTTTAATACCTTTTGCTGCTGCACGTTCTGCGACTAATTTACCGACAGCTTGTGCTTGTTCAGTTTTTGTTGCACCTGAAACTTCTTTGTCTAAGGCAGAGGCACTTGCTAGCGTCACACCCGCTACGTCATCAATTACTTGTGCGTAGATGTTTTTGTTCGAACGGAACACGTTTAAGCGTGGGCACTCAGCAGTACCAGAGATTTTGTTACGTACACGACGATGTCTTTTCTGACGTGTCTTGTTTTTATCTGGTTTTGTAATCACAATTTGTCACCTCTTTTAATTTTGCTAGCCTAAGCTGCTAGTCGTAAAGAATTACGACTATTTACCAGTTTTACCTTCTTTACGGCGTACAAATTCGCCAACATAACGAATTCCTTTGCCTTTATAAGGTTCTGGAGGACGAACGCCACGGATATTGGCAGCCAATTCGCCAACGACTTCTTTATCTGATCCTTTAACGATCACAGAAGTGTTTGAAGGAACTTCGATTTCGATTCCAGCTGGCGCTTCGATTTCAACTGGATGAGAGTAACCAACGTTCAATACAAGTTTTTTCCCTTGTAATTGAGCACGGTACCCAACCCCGATTAATTCTAACGCTTTTTGGAAACCTTCAGAAACACCAACAACCATGTTGTTGAAGTTTGCACGGGTAGTTCCGTGGATAGTTTTCATTTCTTTACTATCATTTGGACGAGTGAATGTTACTTCGTTTCCTTCGATATTCATTGTGATATCAGAAGAGAAAGTACGTGTTAATTCACCTTTAGGTCCTTTAACTGTAATGTCGTTTCCGTTTTGCTTGATTTCAACACCAGCAGGAAGAACGACGATCTTATTACCGATACGACTCACTTAGAGGCACCTCCTTGTGGAATATTTTAAATTACCATACATAAGCGACTACTTCGCCGCCAACATTTTTTGCTCTAGCTTCTTTGTCAGTGATTACACCGTCAGAAGTTGAGATAATCGCGATTCCTAGACCATTCAATACTTTTGGTACTTCGTCAGCTTTGACATAAGCACGCAAGCCTGGTTTAGAGATACGTTTTAAGTTTGTGATAACACGTTCACCGTTTTTACCGTATTTAAGAAATACGCGGATCACGCCTTGTTTGTCATCTTCAATGTATTCAACATCGCGGACGAAACCTTCACGTTTCAAGATTTCAGCGATATCACGTTTGATTTTTGAAGCAGGTACTTCTAGGCTTTCGTGTTTAACCATGTTTGCGTTACGCACGCGCGTTAGAAAATCTGCAATTGGATCTGTCATGACCATGGGATAATTTACCTCCTTTATGCGAGTATAGTTTACCAGCTAGCTTTCTTCACGCCGGGAATTTGTCCTTTATAGGCAAGTTCGCGGAAGCAAATACGGCAAAGATGAAATTTACGATAAACTGAATGTGGACGTCCGCAACGTTCACAACGAGTGTATTCTTGCGTTGAGAATTTAGCAGGGCGTTTGTTTTTAGCAATCATTGATTTTTTAGCCACGTAGTTCGCCTCCTTTTTTTATTTTTGGAATGGCATGCCTAATTGTGTCAACAATTCACGAGATTCTTCATCTGTGTTTGCTGTTGTTACAATCACGATATCCATACCACGTACTTTGTCGATCAAATCATAATCTACTTCAGGGAAAATCAATTGTTCTTTGATACCTAAAGTGTAGTTTCCGCGTCCGTCGAACGCTTTTTTGCTCACACCGTGGAAGTCACGGACACGTGGCAATGACACACTTACTAGTTTATCTAAGAATTCATACATTCTTTCGCCGCGTAGTGTTACTTTCGCACCGATTGGCATTCCTTCACGTAAACGGAATCCTGCGATAGATTTTTTCGCTTTTGTGATCAATGGTTTTTGACCTGAGATCAATTGTAATTCTTCAACAGCTTTGTCTAAGTTTTTAGCATTAGAAACAGCGTCACCGACACCCATGTTGATAACGATTTTATCAACTTTTGGTGCTTCCATGATTGAGCTGTAGTTAAATTTGTCCATTAATGATGGGACAACTTCTTTTGAATATTTTTCTTTAAGGCGGTTCATCTGTTAGCCCCTCCTTCCTTCATCAGATTATTTATCAAGAACTTCTCCGGTTTTCTTAGAAACGCGGACTTTTTTGCCGTCAACTTCTTTGTAACCGACACGCGTAGCTTCACCGTTCGATGGATCAACCACCATCACGTTAGAAACATGAATTGGTGCTTCCATTTCAACGATTCCGCCTTGAGGAGCAGTTTGAGAAGGTTTTTGGTGTTTTTTGACAACATTGACACCTTCAACAACGACTTTGTCTTTTTTAGGAAACGCTGCTAGCACAACGCCTTCTTTGTTTTTGTCTTTACCAGTGATAACTTTAACTTTATCGCCTTTTTTAACAAACATGTTTGTTTCGCACCTCCTTTAGATAAGAATCACTATTACAATACTTCTGGTGCTAGGGAAACGATCTTCATAAAGTTGCCTTCACGCAATTCGCGGGCAACTGGGCCAAAGATACGAGTTCCACGAGGGCTCTTATCGTCACGGATAATAACCGCAGCATTTTCATCGAATTTGATGTATGAACCGTCTGTACGACGAGCTCCTGATTTAGTACGAACGATAACGGCTTTAACGACGTCACCTTTTTTGACAACCCCACCTGGCGTTGCTTGTTTAACCGTAGCAACAATCACGTCACCAATATTGGCAGTTTTACGACCAGATCCGCCAAGGACTTTGATCGTTAGAATTTCACGGGCACCTGAGTTGTCCGCCACTCTTAATCGGCTTTCTGCTTGGATCACGATGTGTATCCTCCTTTCAGATTTTGCAATTCACAATCTATATAGGAAAATCTCGTGTGATTAGATAATCACTGCCTTTTCAACAATCTCTACTAGACGGAAACGTTTCGTAGCTGATAATGGACGAGTTTCCATAATTTTCACGATATCGCCAACTTTTGCTTCGTTGTTTTCATCGTGTGCTTTGTATTTCTTAGAATAGTTCAGACGTTTGCCGTAGATAGGGTGGTTTTTCTTTGTTTCAACGACAACAGTGATAGTTTTATCCATTTTGTCTGATACCACGCGACCTTGGTAAACTTTGCGTTGATTTCTTTCTTCAGTCATACGCTAAATGGCCTCCTTCCACTATTACTTAGCTTGTTCACGCAATACTGTTTTAATGCGTGCAATCGATTTACGTACTTCTTTGATACGTGCAGTGTTTTCTAATTGACCTGTTGCTAATTGGAATCTAAGATTGAACAATTCTTCTTTCAATTGTTTTTCTTGATCTAGCATTTCGGCAGTGGTTAATTCTCTGATTTCTTTAACCTTCATTCGATTCACCACCCATTTCCTCACGTTTTACGATCTTCGTTTTCACTGGTAATTTGTGAGAAGCAAGACGTAGCGCTTCGCGCGCAACTTCTTCAGGTACACCGGCAATTTCAAACATGATTTTACCACGTTTAACTGGTGATACCCATCCTTCAGGAGCCCCTTTACCAGAACCCATACGTACCCCGATAGCTTTGGCAGTATAAGATTTGTGAGGGAAAATTTTGATCCATACTTTCCCGCCACGTTTCATATAACGAGTCATTGCGATACGGGCAGCTTCGATTTGACGGTTTGTGATCCAGTGTGATTCAACAGCTTGTAAGCCGTATTCACCGAATGCTACTTCTTTTCCGCCTTTCGCTTCGCCACGCATTTTTCCGCGGAACTCACGACGGTGTTTTACACGTTTAGGTACTAACATGTTTATTTCCCTCCTTTCTCAGTGTTCTTTTTAGTTGGAAGAACTTCTCCACGATAAATCCACACTTTAACTCCTAGTTTGCCGTATGTTGTATCTGCTTCTTCCCATGCGTAATCAATGTCCGCACGTAATGTATGAAGTGGAACGGTTCCTTCTGAGTAACCTTCTGAACGAGCGATATCCGCACCATTTAGACGGCCAGAAACTTGTGTTTTGATTCCTTTAGCGCCAGAACGCATTGTGCGTTGGATCGCTTGTTTTTGAGCACGACGGAAAGCAACACGGTTTTCTAATTGACGTGCGATTCCTTCGCCTACTAATTTAGCATCTAAATCTGGTTTTTTGATTTCAACGATGTTGATGTGAACTCGTTTGCCAGTTAGGCTATTTAATTCTTTTCTTAGGTTTTCGACTTCAGATCCGCCTTTACCGATAACCATACCTGGTTTAGCTGTGTGGATTGAAATATTCACGCGGTTTGCTGCACGCTCGATCTCAACTGTAGACACAGCGGCATCAGCAAGTTTAGATGCGATAAATTTACGGATTTTCAAATCTTCATGTAGAAATTCAGCATACTCTTTTTCAGCATACCATTTAGCATCCCAGTCACGGATGATGCCTACACGCATTCCAATTGGATGTACTTTTTGACCCACTGATTGTCCCTCCTTATTTTTCTGATACGACTACAGTAATATGACTTGTACGTTTGTTGATCGGTGAAGCTGAACCTTTCGCACGTGGACGGAAACGTTTCATCGTTGGTCCTTCGTTTACGAATGCTTCAGAAACAATCAAGTTTTCAACATCTAAGTCAAAATTATTTTCTGCATTGGCAATAGCTGACATCAAGACTTTCTCGATGATTCCAGCTGCTTTGTTTGGTGTGAACTTTAAGATCGCGATTGCTTCAGCAACGCTTTTCCCTCTGATTAAGTCAATAACTAGACGAGATTTACGAGGAGAAACGCGGACTGTTTTAGCAGTTGCTTTCGCTGATGTGATTTGTTCTGCCATTTTTGGATATCCTCCCCTCAAAATTAGCGTCTTGTTTTCTTATCATCGGCAGCATGTCCGCGATAAGTTCTTGTTGGTGCAAATTCACCTAATTTGTGTCCTACCATGTCTTCTTGGATGTAAACTGGTACATGTTTCCGTCCATCATACACAGCAATTGTAAATCCGATAAAATTAGGGAAAATTGTAGAACGACGTGACCAAGTTTTGATCACTTTTTTCTTTTCAGCGCCTTCTTGTGCTTCGACCTTTTTCATCAAATGGTCATCGACAAAAGGTCCTTTTTTCAAACTACGACCCATGGTGTACCTCCTCTCAAAATGTGCGACACACGGTCAAGTATATTACTTAGTTTTACGACGACGAACGATAAGTTTGTCTGATTTTGCTTTTTTGTTACGTGTTTTGTAACCAAGTGCAGGTTGTCCCCAAGGAGAAACTGGTGCTTTACGTCCGATTGGTGCTTTACCTTCACCACCACCGTGTGGGTGATCATTAGGGTTCATTACGCTACCACGTACAGTTGGGCGTTTGCGCATCCAACGAGAACGACCGGCTTTACCGATGTTGATCAATTCGTGTTGTTCATTACCAACAGAACCGATTGTTGCACGACATGATGCTAAGATCATCCGTACTTCACCAGAGTTCAAGCGGATCAATACGTATTTGCCTTCTTTACCAAGTACTTGAGCACTTGTTCCAGCTGAACGAATCAATTGTCCACCTTTACCAGGTTTCATTTCGATGTTGTGGATAACAGTACCGACTGGAATGTTTTCTAGTGGTAATGCATTCCCTACTTTAATATCTGCATCTGGACCAGAAACGACAGTCATGCCAACTTCTAATCCTTTAGGTGCTAAGATGTATGCTTTTACTCCATCCTCGTAATGTACTAACGCAATGTTAGCAGAACGGTTTGGATCATATTCAATCGTTTTAACCGTAGCAACGACGTTGTCTTTGTTACGTTTGAAATCGATCAAACGGTATTGACGTTTGTGACCGCCACCTTGATGACGAACCGTGATACGTCCGTTGTTGTTACGACCAGCATTGTTTTTCAAAGGAGCTAACAATGTTTTTTCTGGTGTTGAAGTTGTGATTTCAGCGAAATCAGAACTTGTCATATTACGACGGCCGTTCGTGGTAGGTTTGTACTTTTTAATCGCCACGTCTTTTTCCCTCCCATGTAAAGTTTATGCGTGAGTTGCTTATTCAGCAGCTTCGAAAATTTGGATTTCTTTAGAATCTTCAGTTAAAGTCACAACAGCTTTGCGACGTTTTTTTGTATATCCTGCATATTTACCCATGCGTTTGAATTTCGGACGAACGTTGATGATGTTCACGTTTGCCACTTTCACTCCGTCAAAGGCAGCTTCTACAGCTTGTTTTACTAAAGTTTTGTTAGCTTTTGTGTCCACTTCAAAAGTGTATTTCTTGTCATCCATGGCAAGCATTGATTTTTCAGTGATCACTGGGCGTTTAATAACGTCTAGTAAGTTCATTATGCAAGCACCTCCTCGATCTGAGTAAGAGCAGTTTGTGTCACTAACATTTTGTCGTTAGAAACGATGTCTAAAACACTAATGTTATCAGCAGTAACTACAGAAACTTTTGGCAAGTTGCGCGCAGATAAAGCGGCAAAGTCGTTTTCAGATTCTAAAACTACCAATACTTTAGAGTCAATTGTCAAGTTAGCTAAAACTTGTTTGAATTCTTTTGTTTTTGGAGCATCAAAGCTTAATCCTTCTACTGCTACCAAGTTATTTGAAGCAACTTTTTCTGACAATACAGATTTCATTGCTAAGCGACGAACTTTTTTAGGAAGTTTGTAGCTGTATGAACGTGGTGTTGGTCCGAAGACTACGCCACCTCCACGCCATTGTGGTGAACGGATTGAACCTTGACGGGCACGTCCAGTTCCTTTTTGGCGCCATGGTTTACGGCCACCGCCACGAACGGCACTGCGGTTTTTCACAGCGTGTGTTCCTTGTCTTAATGAAGCGCGTTGCATGATGATTGCATCATAGACAACTGATTCATTTGGTTCGATTCCGAAGATTTCTTCGTTCAATGTAATTTCGCCATTTTGGCTTCCATCTTGTTTGAATAATGCTACATTCGGCATTCCTTAGTTCCTCCTTTCTTCCTATCTACTTATTTAGCTTTCACAGCTGATTTGATTGTAATCAATGATTTTTTCGCGCCAGGTACATTACCTTTGATCAAGATAACGTTGCGTTCTGCGTCTACGCGTACGATTTCCAAGTTTTGGATCGTGATGCGATTTCCGCCCATACGTCCAGCAAGACGTTTGTTTTTGAATACACGGTTAGGTGCAACTGGACCCATTGATCCAGGACGACGGTGGTAACGAGAACCGTGAGCCATTGGTCCGCGGCTTTGTCCGTGACGTTTGATAACGCCTTGGAATCCTTTACCTTTCGAAGTGCCGGTTACATCGATGATGTCTCCTGCTTCAAAAATATCAACTTTGATTTCTGATCCTACTTCTAAGCCCTCTAGCTCTACATTCTTGAATTCGCGAATGAAGCGCTTAGGAGCCGTGTTTGCTTTTGCAACATGACCTTTCGCAGGTTTGTTAGACAAAACTTCACGCATATCTTGGTAGCCGACTTGAATTGCTTCGTAGCCGTCATTTTCGATTGTTTTCACTTGTAGCACTACGTTTGGTGTAGCTTCTACTACAGTTACTGGAATCAATTCGCCAGATTCAGTGAAGATTTGAGTCATTCCCACTTTTTTCCCTAAGATTCCTTTGGTCATGATTACACCTCCATCTTAATTATTATAGTTTGATTTCGATATTAACACCGCTTGGCAAGTCTAGCTTCATTAAAGCATCAACAGTTTTTGGTGTTGGATTCACAATGTCGATTAGACGTTTGTGTGTACGCATTTCGAATTGTTCGCGTGAATCTTTGTATTTGTGCGTCGCACGGATGATCGTGTACAAGCTGCGTTCAGTTGGTAATGGAATTGGACCAGATACGCCAGCTCCAGTTCTCTTTGCAGTTTCTACGATTTTATCCGCTGATTGATCTAAAATACGATGTTCATACGCTTTTAAACGGATACGAATTTTTTGTTTTGCCATTGTTTTCCCTCCTTCGCCTATTTTGAAAAGTAGACATAGCTCCACGAAAATTTTCCGTCACGCTCGTCCATGGCAAAGCGTCCGGGCGTGTCGCAACCTCTCGTTTCGTAGCCGGCAGAAAATTTCTTTGCTGCCAGTGTGACTTACGTATTTACGTAAACAGCACCTTTATGATTATATTACGGATAAACATTGATTGCAAGCTTTTTTTATGGAAAAACCGGGATTCTTTTGCATTTCTTTCAGAAAATTTTCTTTTGGTTTCGTAACACAAAAAAAGAAGCGTTGACCGCTTCTTTTAAGCACTTCTTCATTTCCCATTTATTATAGAAGAAAACCTGCTATTGCGGCGCTTCCTCCTGCATACGGTCTTGGGCGTGGGTATAGGCACCATGCCACACATGACCCACATAAGGATTGATCACCACTCCTTCTTTGATTGCCGCTGTGACAAAGGCTTTCGCTAACCGAACGCTTTCCACGACGGGTTTGTCTTTTGCAAGACCAGCAGCGATCGCAGCTGAAAAGGCGCAGCCTGCCCCGTGATTGAAATCGGTAGCGATTTTTTCACTTTCTAACAAGAGGAAGGATTGCCCATCATAAACGAGGTCAACGGCTTTTGCTCCTGGCAAGCGATGCCCCCCTTTGATCACGACGTATTTAGCACCTAATTCATGGATTTTTTCAGCAGCTTGCTTCATGGCCTCCACACTCGTCAAATCACCCAAACCTGAAAGAATCCCCGCTTCTACTAAATTAGGGGTGACAACATCTGCTAACGGCAACAAATGCGTGATGATGGCATCGACGCTTTTTGGCTGTAAGATTTCTGCAGTCCCTTTGCAAGCAATGACAGGATCGATCACCACATTTTTGACTTGCTGCTGTTGGATCATCTGCGCAGCTTGGACAATATTGTCTTCATTGCCTAACATGCCCGTTTTCAGAGCATCCATCGGATCACCTGCAAAAGCAGCGATCAATTGTTTTTCGACAAGCGCTGTTTCCATCGCTGTTACTTCATGGCTCCAACCTGCTTGTGGGTCCATCGTGACGATCGAAGCGATCGTGGCAAAACCAAAGACACCATATTCCTGAAATGTTTTTAAATCTGCTTCGATACCGGCACCTCCGGTTGAATCTGACCCAGCAATTGATAGGACTTTTTCCATCTTCCTCATCTCCTTGTGCTTTTTGCTAAGTATAGTCAATCTTCCCCTTGACGAAAAGAGCCATTTGGCTTATTTTTAAACCATCCAATTGAAAAAGGTGGTGCAGGATGGCTTCATCAAGTATCGACAAACAGAAGAAACAACCGATTTACCAGCAGATCGTGACTCATTTTATCGAAGAGATCCAAGCGGGAATCTATGGACCTGGGGATCGTTTGCCACCAGAGCGCAGCCTCGCCCAGACTTTTGGCGTCAATCGTTCCACCGTCGTCAAAGCGTTAGATGAATTAAAAAGCTTAGGATGGATCGAACGAAAACAAGGCAGCGGCTCTCGTGTATTGGAAGGCCGTTGGGGGAACCGCCAAACGCCACTTTCTTATTTGCGCTCGTCTTTAAGCAGCCCTTATCTGCAGCAAGACCCTTACGTTCAACAGATTCAGCATTTGCGCACCGAGAAGGATGTGCTGGATCTGTACACAGGTGATCTACCTGCCGATCTGATCCCCGATTTCACGTTTCCTGCCTTTACCTGGGAAGAGATTCGCAAGGAAAGCACCAAAGTATTACCGACGGGTTATGAACCTTTGCAAGAAATCTTATTGCAGCACCTTGCTGATTCCTTCAATTTGCCCACCAACGGACAAAAACTAGTGATCACTGCTGGATCGACACAAGGAATCACCTTGCTAATGCAAGTCTTATTGCATGCGGGGGATTGTATCGCGACAGAGGACCCTTCTTTCTTGTTCTCTCTCCCCTTGTTTTCCACGATGAATGTCCAGCTGATCGGGATCAAGCAAGATAGCGAAGGGATGCGGCCTGCGGCATTGGAAAAAGTGTTGAAGGAAAAGAAGATCAAATTCGTCTATCTGAATCCCACCTTCCAAAATCCAACGGGTCATACTATGAGTGACCATCGGCGCCAAGCGATCATCCGCCTTTGCCAGACCTACCAAGTACCGATCATAGAAGACGATGTTTTTAGCGAGTTGGCTTTTGAGAAAGTACCGCCCAAGCTAAAATCCATGGCTCCCGAAACCGTCATTTATTTAGGTTCGCTTTCCAAATTACTAGGATCATCCATCAAAATCGGCTGGCTTTTGGTGCCAGAAGCGTTAGCCGACCAATTTGCCCAAGCGAAAAAACGGATGGCGATCGATACCACGATCTTCCCGCAAGTCCTTGCCAACATCGCCTTACGCTCCTTTGATTACCACCAGCAACAGCGGACACTGCTTGCAGAAATGGCCCAGCGTCAGCAAGACTTACTCCAACTCTTGCAGGCATTTCAGGAGGATTGGCAATGGCAGCCGACGAAAGGTGGTCTTTACCTGTGGTTGACTTGGCGTCACCGCACATTGACTCGCAAAGATTGGGCACTCTTTTTGGCGAACGATTGCTTAGTAGCACCTGCGTTTCTTTTCAGTAACGATACGAATGGCTTGCGTTTGAACTATACCCGCTTAGCCAAAGATGATTTACCGCGATTTCAAGAACGATTCACAAAAATCACCCAACAGTTAAAGGAGCAAACCTATGAACGAAACCATTGAGCTTTTACACAACCACCGCACTTACCGACAATTTGATCCTGACTACCGCTTGAGCCAAGAGCAAGTAACCGCGATTTTGACTGCGGCTCGTCAAGCACCTAGCTGGATGAACGGGCAAGCCTATTCGATCTTAGTGATCGACGACCCGCAGATTCGCCAACAAATGGTCGAATGGAATCCTGGCAATCCTCATATCGCAGCAAGTTCACTCTTTCTGCTATTCTTAGCTGATTTAAACCGAACCAAAAAAGTTGCTGACGAAAAACAGACTCCCTATCCAATCGATGAGGGCTATCAGCCACTATTGATCGCCACCACTGATGCCAGCATCGCTTTGCAATCTGGTGCGATCGCTGCTGAATCACTGGGCTTAGGCACCGTCATTTCTGGCAGTGTCCGCAAAGACAGCGCCAAAATCGCTGAATTGTTGCACTTACCAGAATATGTCTATCCTGTGGCTGGTTTGAGCATCGGTAAACCAATCGTAGAAATGAAGGTCAAACCTCGCTTGCCAGAAGAAGCGGTCATTCATTACAACCATTATCAGGACTATTCTTATGAGGCGATCGAAGCGTACGATCAAACGATGACTGCTTTTGGAGAAGCCCGCGAGACCAAACCATGGTCAGAAAAATTCGCTGGCTTTTACAGCAATCGTCCTGACCAAGGATTTGACGCCTTCTTGAAGAAGCAAAAACTAATAAAATAAAAAGCACCGCTCTCTTTAGCTTCGATGAACCGTAACGGATTCATCCACGCTAGAGAGAGCGGCTTTTTTTCTACAAGAGTCAAAAAAAGAGCAAAAGCGCGTACGCTTTTGCTCTTCGATCAATCAAATTAAGCTTGGATTGAAGTTACAACGCCTGAACCAACAGTACGTCCGCCTTCACGAATTGAGAAACGAGTTCCGTCTTCGATAGCGATTGGGTGGATCAATTCAACGTCGATTGTTACGTTATCACCAGGCATAACCATTTCAGTTCCTTCTGGTAATTCAACAACACCAGTTACGTCAGTTGTACGGAAGTAGAACTGAGGACGGTAGTTAGTGAAGAATGGTGTATGACGTCCACCTTCTTCTTTTGTTAAAACGTAAACTTCAGCTTTAAATTTTGTATGAGGTGTGATTGTACCAGCTTTAGCCAATACTTGTCCACGTTGGATGTCTTCACGAGCAACACCACGTAGCAATGCACCAATGTTATCCCCTGCTTCAGCATAGTCTAACAATTTACGGAACATTTCAACACCAGTTACAGTTGTTTTAGCAGTTTCTTCAGCAATACCAACGATTTCAACTTCGTCACCAACGCGAACTTGTCCACGTTCAACACGGCCTGTAGCAACAGTACCACGTCCAGTGATTGAGAATACGTCTTCGACTGGCATCATGAATGGTTTGTCAGTGTCACGTTCTGGAGTTGGAACGTATTCGTCAACTGCAGCCATTAATTCCATGATTTTTTCTTCGTATGAAGCATCTCCTTCAAGAGCTTTCAAAGCAGAACCAGCGATTACAGGAACATCGTCGCCTGGGAAGTCATATTCTGACAATAAGTCACGAACTTCCATTTCAACTAATTCTAGTAATTCTTCGTCATCAACCATATCCATTTTGTTTAAGAAAACAACGATGTATGGTACACCAACGTTACGTGATAACAAGATGTGTTCACGTGTTTGAGGCATAGGACCATCAGCAGCAGATACTACTAAGATCGCGCCGTCCATTTGAGCAGCACCAGTGATCATGTTTTTAACGTAGTCCGCGTGTCCTGGGCAGTCAACGTGAGCATAGTGACGTGCTTCAGTTTCGTACTCAACGTGAGCAGTTGAGATAGTGATTCCGCGTTCGCGTTCTTCTGGAGCGCCATCGATTTGGTCGTAAGCTGAAGCTTGAGCCAAACCTTTTTTAGATAATACAGTTGTGATAGCAGCTGTAAGTGTAGTTTTACCATGGTCAACGTGTCCGATCGTACCAATGTTTACGTGGGGTTTAGAACGGTCAAATTTTTCTTTTGCCATTTTAAAATGTTCCTCCTAAAAATGCAGTTTATTTTTTATATTTGATAGGTAGGGAGCCGCAGCTCCCCATCCCTTATCATCGATAATATTGTACACGAAACTCAGAAAAAAATATAGCTTTTTACTTAATTTCCTATACTTCCATCAATTATTCAGCTTTGCCGCCGTTTTTCTTGATGATTTCTTCTTGAACAGATTTAGGTACATCTTCATAGTGATCAAATGTCATCATGAACGTACCGCGACCTTGTGTTGATGAACGAAGTGTTGTTGCGTAACCGAACATTTCAGCTAATGGCACGATTGCGTTCACGATTTGTGAGTTACCGTGTGCTTCCATTCCTTCTACGCGTCCACGACGAGCAGTTACGTGACCCATAACATCACCTAAGTAATCTTCTGGTACAGTGATAACTACTTTCATCATTGGTTCAAGAATTACTGGGTTTGCTTTCTTCGCTGCAGCACGTAAAGCCATAGAAGCTGCAACACGGAAGGCAGTTTCACTTGAATCGACATCATGGTATGAACCATCATAAAGTTTTGCTTTGATGTCTACTAATGGGTAACCGGCTAAGACACCGTTCGCCATTGAGTCTTCAAGTCCTTTTTCAACTGCTGGGATGTATTCACGAGGAACCACACCACCGACAATCGCGTTTTCGAATTCGAAGCCTTTACCTTCTTCGTTTGGTGTAAATTCGACCCATACGTGACCGTATTGACCTTTACCACCAGACTGACGTACAAATTTACCTTCCGCTTGTGTTGCTGCACGGAATGTTTCACGATAAGAAACTTGAGGCGCACCTACGTTTGCTTCAACTTTAAATTCGCGACGCATACGGTCAACTAAGACGTCCAAGTGAAGTTCTCCCATACCAGCGATAACAGTTTCGCCTGTTTCAGCGTTTGTTTCCACACGGAATGATGGATCTTCTTCAGCAAGTTTTTGTAAAGCAACCCCCATTTTATCTTGGTCAGCTTTTGATTTAGGCTCAACAGCGACTTCGATAACTGGTTCTGGGAATTCGATTGATTCAAGGATTACTGGTGATTTTTCATCACATAGTGTATCCCCAGTTGTTGTGTCTTTCAAACCAACAGCAGCGGCGATATCGCCTGAGTATACTGTTTGGATTTCAGCACGAGTGTTGGCGTGCATTTGTAGGATACGACCGATACGTTCGCGTTTGCCTTTTGAAGCATTCAATACGTATGATCCAGAGTTCAAGATACCTGAATACACACGGAAGAATGTCAAACGACCTACGAATGGGTCAGTCATTACTTTAAATGCTAATGAAGCAAATGGTGCTTCATCGTCAGCCGGACGATCAGTTTCTTCGTCTGTTTTAGGATTGATCCCTTTAATCGCAGGAACATCAAGTGGTGAAGGCAAGTAGTCGATGACTGCATCCAACATCAATTGAACCCCTTTGTTTTTAAAGGCAGATCCGCAAAGAACAGGGAAAAAGTCAACAGTCAATGTTGCTTGACGAATACCAGCTTTCAATTCTTCTTCAGTGATTTCTTCACCTTCCAAGAATTTCATCATTAGTTCTTCATCAGTATCAGCAACAGCTTCGATTAATTTTTCGCGCCATTCTTCAGCTAATTCTACGTATTCTTCAGGAATTTCAGTCTCTTGGATTTCAGTTCCTAAGTCATTTGTGTAGATTTCAGCTTTCATTTTTACTAAGTCGATAATACCAGTAAAGTCATCTTCCGCACCAATTGGTAATTGGATTGGGTGAGCATTTGCTTGTAAACGATCATGTAAAGTTGATACAGAGTATAAGAAGTCTGCACCAATTTTGTCCATTTTGTTACAGAATACAACACGCGGTACGCGGTAATCTGTCGCTTGACGCCAAACTGTTTCTGTTTGAGGTTCTACACCTGATTGTGAGTCCAACACAGTTACAGCACCATCAAGTACACGCAATGAACGTTGCACTTCGATTGTGAAGTCCACGTGTCCTGGTGTGTCGATGATATTTACGCGGTTTTCTTTCCATTGCGCAGTTGTCGCAGCAGAAGTGATTGTGATCCCACGTTCTTGTTCTTGTTCCATCCAGTCCATTTGAGAAGCACCTTCATGTGTTTCACCAATTTTATGGATTTTACCTGTGTAATAAAGGATACGTTCAGTTGTCGTTGTTTTACCAGCGTCAACGTGGGCCATGATCCCGATATTACGAGTTTTTTCTAGCGAAAATTCTCTTGCCATTCTAGGTTGTTCCCCTCTCATTCTTACTTAACTTAAGCTAAGGTTGTCTCAGTACCTTCCAATAAAAAGCAGTGAGGATCTTACCAACGATAGTGAGCAAATGCGCGGTTGGCTTCCGCCATTTTGTGTGTGTCTTCGCGTTTTTTCACAGAAGCACCAGTGTTGTTCGCTGCATCCATGATTTCTTTTGCAAGACGTTCTTCCATTGTGTGTTCGCCACGCAAACGAGCATAGTTTACCACCCAACGAAGACCTAGAGTTGTACGACGTTCAGGACGTACTTCTACTGGTACTTGGTAGTTAGAACCACCGACACGGCGAGCTTTAACTTCCAATACAGGCATAATGTTTTTCATTGCTTGTTCGAAAACTTCCAATGGATCATTTCCTGTAGATTCTTTGATAATGCCAAAAGCATTGTAGATAATATTTGCAGCAACACCGCGTTTACCATCAACCATTACACGGTTGATCAAACGAGTTACTAATTTTGAGTTATAAATAGGATCTGGTAAAACATCACGTTTTGCAACAGGACCTTTACGAGGCATCCGTAACTCCTCCTTCCGAGATATCAGTTCTGATTTAAATAAGATTCATTTGATCTGTTTGTCTTAAAGATTAAGCTTTAGGACGTTTTGTACCATATTTAGAACGAGATTGTTTACGATCGTTAACACCGGCAGTATCCAATGCACCACGAACGATATGGTAACGTACCCCTGGTAAGTCTTTTACACGTCCACCACGTAACAAGACCACGCTGTGTTCTTGTAAGTTGTGTCCGATACCTGGAATATAAGCTGTCACTTCAATCAAGTTTGACAAACGAACACGCGCATATTTACGTAGAGCTGAGTTCGGTTTTTTCGGTGTCATAGTTCCCACACGAGTAGCTACCCCACGCTTTTGAGGTGAGTTAACATTCGTTTGAGCTTTCTTGAAACTGTTATATCCTTTGTTCAATGCTGGTGAATTTGATTTTTCAACCTTGGATTTACGAGGTTTACGTACTAATTGATTAATTGTAGGCATCCCTAGTTGTCCTCCTTCCTTGATTCGCTTTATAGTCCCACACATCCAGGTGGTTCTTTTTTTGCGATAAAAAATAATGCATTCTCTGCATTCATATCAACTATGCTTTGATAGACAGTCAGCACGTCTCCAACGAGAGACCTGTAGATAAAGCACCTTTGATAGAATATCATGCTTATTCTTACCTGTCAAGTATCCTCCTAAGCTTTTTTCAAAAGAAATCTGTTACGAAAAAAACCGCAAATTTTACGCTTCTTCCTATATAATAGAGACAAAGCATTTATTTAAAAAAGGCGGGAAGAAAATGAACCTAAAAGAAATGGTCGGCATTGAAGCGGCTAGTTATGTAAAAGATGGCATGGTCGTTGGCTTGGGCACTGGCTCAACAGCCTACTACATGATTGAAGAACTGGGTCGACGTGTAAAAGAAGAAGGTCTATCGATCACGGGTGTCCCAACTTCTTGGGCATCGAAAAAACAAGCAGAAGGATTAGGTATCCCGATTCGCACCATCGATGAAGTGGACGCTGTGGATCTAACGATCGACGGTGCAGATGAGATCAGCAAGGATTATCATGGCATCAAAGGCGGCGGTGCAGCCCTTTTATTCGAAAAAATCGTGGCGTCTAACTCAAAAAAAGTCTTGTGGATCGTTGATGAATCGAAAATGGTCGAAACACTTGGTGCCTTCCCGTTGCCAGTGGAAGTGATCCCTTATGGCAGCCAACAGCTGCTGCGTCTGTTCGAGAAGAAAAACTACCATCCAAAACTGCGTCTGAATGAAGAAGGCGAACCGTTAAAAACCGATTGCAGCAATTACATCATTGATCTTCATCTAGAAACGATCACCGCTCCTACTGAGTTGGCACAGGAATTAGATGCTACAGTGGGCGTGGTTGAACACGGTCTGTTTTTGGATATGGTCCATACGATCATTGTTGGATTGCCTGAAGGCCCGAGTACCAAGCACGTTAGATAAAGGAAACAAAAAAGAGGAGCGATAATGCTTCTCTTTTTTTCGTTATTTTTCTTCAATCGACTTAATTTTTATTATTTTTTGTGCAAATTACCCTATCATTTAAGAAATAATTATGATACATTCAATAAAAAGGGAAAGGTAGGAGGGTTTATGAAAATCATAGGCTATGCTCGTTCAACGATCACCGACAACTCAACAAGTGAACAATTAAACAAGCTCGAAGAATTTGGGTGTCATGAATTTTTCCATGAGACATTTAGCGTGGAAGAAAGTGAAGAAAATCATTCATTGGAGTCAGTGGTGGCACAAATGCAGCCCGGCGACACCTTAGTCGTTACGGAACTGCATCGTTTAGGGAAAACCACCAGACAGCTGACCGATCTCACTGATCTATTAAAACAGCGAGAGCTTCATCTGGTTTCACTGGCAGAACAAATCGATACCCGCGGTCCGATGGGACAGGTTTACTTCAATTTAATGGAAGGACTTGCGATCATGGAACGCTCACTCATCAAAGAGCGCACGCTGGTCGGCTTAAATAAAGCCCGCAAAAAAGGCAAAATTGGCGGTCGTCCAAAAATCGATCCGAAAACGATCAAAAAAATCCGTCAATTGTACTACGAGAAAAAAGAAACGATTCAATATATTTCTGAAAAATGCGGTGTTTCTGTAGGTACATGCTATAAATACATAAAATTATCCGAAGAAGAATGGAACAAGTTACGTTCATAGTTGTCGACTCCCCCTAGAACAGCATGAAACAAAAGCGGTCCTCTTTTTAATGATCCCCTTTTGTTTTTCCTTAAGAATGGCGTTTTCCCCCAGCTTTTCCTCCAAAACCATGGAAATTCTTTGAGAAAGAGTGTACAATAAATACGGAATTGAAAATTTCAGAAAAATATCGAATATCTAAAGGAGAGTTTTACATGCCAAAATTAGTATTTTCTCGTCATGGACTAAGCGAATGGAACAAATTAAACCAGTTTACCGGTTGGGCTGATGTTGATCTAGCGCCAGAAGGTGTCGAAGAAGCAATCGAAGGCGGACGTAAAATCAAAGAAGCAGGCATCGAATTTGACGTTGCTTACACATCTGTTTTAACTCGTGCCATCAAAACTTGTAATTACATTTTAGAATATTCTGATCAACTTTGGGTACCAACGATCAAATCATGGCGCTTAAACGAACGTCATTACGGTAAATTACAAGGTTTAAATAAAAAAGAAACTGCTGAAAAATACGGTGACGAACAAGTACACATCTGGCGTCGTTCTTACGATGTTTTACCTCCATTGATGGAAGCTTCAGATGAAGGTTCTGCTGCAAACGACCGTCGTTATGCAATGCTTGACCCTCGCGACGTACCTGGTGGAGAAAACTTAAAAGTTACTTTAGAACGTGCATTGCCTTTCTGGCAAGATGAAATCGCCCCAGCATTAAAAGACGACAAAACTGTCTTAGTTGCGGCTCACGGAAACTCTCTACGTGCATTAGCAAAACATATCGAAGGTATTTCTGACGAAGATATCATGGATCTTGAGATCCCAACTGGTCAACCACTTGTTTATGAATTGAACGATGATTTGACTGTTGCGAAAAAATACTACTTATAAGCCTCGCTTATCGCTGCCCTTTTTTAAAAAAAGGGCAGTTTTTTTATTGGCATTTCCTCCCCCCTCTTTTATAATTGAGGGCGTACTCGAAAGGAGCTTACTATGAAACTAGTCAAAAATGATACCGTTTTATTTTTAGGTGACAGCATCACAGATTGCGATCGTGATCGCCAAGATCCCCACGATTTAGGACATGGGTTTGCCCGTCTCGTTGCCGATCAGCTGGCAGAGAAATTCCCCCCTGCGGACTTTACCTTTTATAATCGGGGGATCGGCGGCAACAAAGCTGCCGACGTCTTAGCCCGTCTCCAAGAAGATTGCCTTCAATTAGCACCTGACGTCTTGATCTTTATGATTGGGATCAACGACACGTGGCACAATGCCGGTGGTCCCGATTTTGGTTCAGAAGCTGCGGCAACGTCCTTTGAGGCAACCTACCGTCAAATTCTGGAACAAGTGACCCAACAGGGGATCACGCGTATTTTCTTGCTGGAACCTTTTGTTTTGCCATATCCTGAGGATCGCCAAACTTGGCGGATCGATCTTGATCCGAAAATCCAAATCGTTCGTCGCTTAGCTGCCGCCTTTCATTGTCAGCTGCTGCCGCTGGATGGCTTGTTTGCCGAAGCAGCCGTCGCTAGCTCCCCGCAGGCACTGACAGGCGATGACGGGGTGCACCCCACTCCTGCTGGACACGCCTTGATTGCAGATCAGCTAATGGCCCGTTTGGCTTTTTCTTCTGAAGGGTAAATAAAAAGACCGCTCCGCGACAACCAAGTCGCAGGAACGGTCTTTTTTATGATTAAAGATAGGTTGAAGGAGTCAAGGAATCTTGGTAGATTGCAATCACGTCTTCTTCTTGCAGCGGTACATACGCATTTGTTGCAATAGAGCTGAATTGAACTGCTTGAGCCGCCATTTCAGCAAAATGGGTGTCATCGGCGATCCCTACTTCTGGCAAAGTCATCGGAATATCGCAAGAAGCAAAAAAGTCATACAGTTTTTGAATCCCCATTCGGGCAGCTAATTCTGGCACTGCTTCTTGGACACCAAAGACTTCTCTAGCAAACCGCGCAAATTTCGGCGCCGTTTCTTCATTCAATACATGAAGCATCCAGCGTGGGGTCAGGATTGCTAAGCCGATGCCATGGGTAATGTCATAAAACGCACTCAACTCATGCTCCATCGCATGACAAGACCAAGCACCACCCTTGCCGCTTCCAGTCAAACCATTTAAGGCTAAGGTGCTCGCCCACATCAAATTCGCCCGTGCATCATAGTCTGTGGGGTCATTTAATGCGATGGGCAGATTTTTAATGACTGCTTTTAGCAATCCTTCTGCTACACCGTCTTGGACATCTGTTCCTTCTGTTTTACTGAAATAATTTTCAATCAGATGGCTCATGATATCCGCTGAACCGGCAGCCGTTTGATAGCGACTGACACTAAAGGTCGTTGTTGGATCTAAAAAAGATACTTTCGGTAAAAATTCGGGTCCGTGAACACCAAGTTTTTGTTTCGTTTCTAGATTAGAAATCACCGCGCCGCGATTCATTTCACTGCCAGTAGCCGCAAGGGTCAAGATCGTTACTAATGGAATCGCTGGTCCTTGATAGCTTCTGGAAAGAACTAAGTCCCAAGGCTCTTGCTCACTGCAAGCCGCCCCAGCGATCACTTTGCTGCAATCAATTACAGAACCGCCGCCAACAGCTAAAATGACGTCGATCTTTTCTGAACGACAAAGAGCGGCTCCTTGACGAACGGTTTCGATTCGTGGATTTGGATCGACACCAGTCAATTCAGTGACTTGATTGCCGTTGGCAGTCAATTGCGCCATGACTGCATCGTACAAACCGTTTTTCTTGATACTGCCGCCACCATAGACTAGCAAGACGTTTTTTCCAAATGTATTCAGTACTTCTGGCAGCTCGTTCAGACGGTCTTTCCCAAAACGAATGTCCGTCGTTACATGAAACGTAAAATTATTCATTGTCTCGTCTCCTTTTTACACCTTTTCTTTTCATTAAACCATTTTCTGGCAAAAGTGCAACGCTTCTTCGTGGCTTTTTGCCAACAAAAAAAGATAACACATTCTCGGTTGCATGCAAACCAATACGATTTGGCTGCTTGCTCTATCAAAAGCAAGCAGCCTTCGCATCGTTCATGCACTGATCCTGCGGTATCTTTTTTACGCGATCGCTGTTTCTAAGCCAACTTTGATCATGTCGTTAAATGTCGTTTGTCTTTCTTCTGGCGTTGTTTCTTCTCCAGTGATGATGTGGTCGCTGACGGTACAGATCGCTAAAGTTTGAACGTGGAATTTCGCCCCTAAATAGTATAAGGCTGCGGCTTCCATCTCAACACCCATCACCCCAAGGTCTGCCAACTGTAACGTTTCCGTCATGTCATCTTTGTAGAAGGTATCTTCAGATAAGATGTTACCGACGTGAGTCGTAAATCCTGATTCAATCGCTGTATCATAGGCTTTACGCAACAGTGCAAAGTCAGCGATTGGTGGGAAATGGAAACTTTGAAAGTTTTTTGCTACCATCGATGAACTTGTTGCTGCCGCTTGGGCAATCACAAGATCACGCACGTGGACATCTTTTGAGATGGCACCACACGTACCGACCCGAATCAATTTCTTCACGCCGTAAGAGTTGATCAATTCATGGGCATAGATACTCGCTGAAGGCATGCCCATGCCGGTTCCTTGGACAGAGACCCGCTCGCCCTTATAAACGCCTGTATAGCCCAACATCCCCCGAACGTTGTTGTAACAGATCGGGTCTTCTAAAAATGTTTCAGCAATATATTTTGCCCGCAGTGGATCACCTGGTAACAAGATTTTGTCTGCGATCTCGCCTGCTTTTGCTTCGATATGAACGCTCATTCGTTTTTCTCCTTTGGTCTGCTTTTTATAGTACTGCTAACGTTTCTTTGATCAACGCTTTAAATTCTGCCTTGACCCGTTCCGTCGTTTCCACGACTTCTTCATGATTCAAGCTCGCTTGCATACCAGCAGCCAAGTTTGTGATACAAGAAACACCTAAGACTTTCAAGCCACTGTGAACAGCAACGATCACTTCCGGGACAGTCGACATACCGACAGCATCGGCGCCGATCGTCCGAGCAAAGCGGATCTCTGCTGGCGTTTCATACGTAGGACCTGAGAAGCCCATATAAACGCCTTCTTTTAAGTGCAATCCTTTTGATGCACCAACTTTTTGTGCCGCTTCCCGATAAGGCAAATGGTAGGCTTGGCTCATATCTGGGAAACGTGGACCCATTTCTTCTTCGTTTTCACCAATCAGTGGGTTGTCCCCCATAAAGTTGATTTGATCGGTGATCAACATCAAGTCTCCCGGCTGGAAGCTTTCGTTTACGCCGCCACAGGCATTGGTCACGACTAAAGAGTGAGCTTTCAATGCCGCCATCACACGGACGGGGTAAGTAACTGTCTGCATCGAATGGCCTTCATAATAGTGGAATCGTCCTTGCATCGCTAAGACTTTTTTCCCAGCTAATGTTCCATAGACCAATTGTCCTGCATGACCAACCACTGTCGAAACAGGAAAATGCGGGATATCGTTGTAAGGCAACACGATTGGGTTTTCGATCTCATCGGCTAATTCACCTAAGCCAGATCCTAAAATCAACCCAAATTCCACTTCACCGACGCCGCTTTCTTGGATAAATGCCGTTGTTTCTTGTAATTTCTCATGTAACGTTGTCATTTCATCACCTCTAGTTTAAATGTTGTAAAAAGCTTGTTCCGTTTTCTGTAGCTGAAACACCAAAGTTTTCAGCGATCGTTGCGGAAATATCCGCATAGTAGCCTTGTGGCAATTTGCCTTGGCCTTGGAATTTCTTGCTGTACGCTAATAATGGCACATATTCTCTCGTGTGATCCGTTCCCGTAAAGGTTGGGTCATTGCCGTGGTCAGCTGTGATCAACAACAGATCCTCGTCTCCCATTGCTTCTAAAAGTTCTGGAATACGCAAATCAAAATCTTCAATGGCATGGGCATACCCTACAACATCGCGACGGTGACCATAAAGCGCATCGAAGTCGACCAAGTTCGTAAAGCTTAGACCCGTAAAGTCTTGTTTCATCACCTTCAGTAACTGATCCACACCGTCCATATTGCTCTTCGTCCGTACAGAATCGGTGATTCCTTGTCCGTTGAAGATATCATTGATCTTCCCAACGGCGATCACGTCTTTTCCAGCTTCTTTCAAGGAATCTAATACTGTATGGCCAAATGGATCGAGTGCGTAGTCATGACGATTGCTCGTACGAGTAAAGTTTCCAGGCTCACCGACATACGGACGCGCGATGATGCGGCCGATCATATATGGCTCATCTTTCGTGATATCCCGAACGTACTGACAAATACGATACAATTCTTCTAATGGAATGATTTCCTCATGCGCAGCGATCTGCAACACTGGGTCAGCCGAGGTGTAAACGATCAGATCGCCTGTCTTCATTTGATGTTCGCCGAAATCATCAATGACTGCTGTCCCTGAGTACGGCGCATTGCAGACGATTTTACGTCCAGAGAACGCTTCGATCTGTTGCAACAATTCATCGGGAAACCCATCGGGAAATACGCGGAAAGGTTTTTGGATATTCAAGCCCATGATCTCCCAGTGTCCCGTCATCGTATCTTTCCCAACGGAAACTTCTTCCAATTTGGTTGCATACCCATCATGGTCAGCTACCGCCTTCACGCCTTCTAAAGGACGGATCGTCCCTAGGCCTAGTTGTTCCAAGTGAGGGATCGTCAAGCCTGCTTCTTTTGCAATATGGCCTAACGTATCTGAACCGACATCACCAAAAGCTGCCGCATCAGGTGCTTCACCAATTCCGACTGAATCCATCACGATCAAGTGTACACGTTTAAACATTCTATTCCCTACTTTCTTTATTTTATGCTTTTACAAGCGGATCTACTACCTCTATCATACTAAACTTAAGCAAAAATTGCGCTGGGTTGCTTTGGAAATTTCCTGATGCGTTCCTTTCACCCAGAGGATAGAAAAAGGGCAGGACACAGCAACACATTCATGTCCCATAGCCCCACCCTTTCATACTGAAAAAATTATTTAGATTTAATGTAGTTCTTCCCGTTAGCTTTCGGACCAGCGGCTTTTCCAAGGAAAAGAACGAGCACGATGATCGTCAAGGCATAAGGCGCAGCTTGTAAGTAAACCGCTGGAATGGAAGAGATGATTGGCAGTTGGCCACCTACGATACTGATGTTTTGCGCAAAACCGAAGAAAATCGCAGCTCCCATTGCACCAAGTGGATTCCATTTACCAAAGATCATCGCAGCCATCGAGATAAACCCTTGACCGGCGATCGTTGTCACGGCAAAGCGACCCGCGATCGATTGAGCAAACAAGGCACCGCCCATCCCGCCAAGGAAACCAGAGATCAAGACACCTGAGTAGCGCATCACGTAAACATTGATCCCTAAGGTATCCGCTGCTTGTGGATGCTCACCGACAGAACGAAGACGCAACCCAAAGCGTGTTTTGAAAATCACGAACCACGCGATCACTGAGATCAAAATAGCGAAGTACGCCGGTAAGAATGTTTGATTAAAGAAAATCGGGCCAATGATAGGAATATCTTTAAGAATCGGGAAATTGAAATACCCCAATGTCCGTTGGATGTTATCCGTTTGCCCTTTGTTGTAGATCGCTTTGACTAAGAACACAGCCAAAGCTGGTGCCATCAAATTCATCACCGTACCACTGATGATGTGGTCGGCACGGAAGTTGATGGTTGCCACCGCATGCAGCAAGGAGAAAACCACACCGACAAGTCCGCCGACGAGCATCCCTAACCATGGTGTCCACGCACCAAATTGTGACGCAAATTCAATATTGAAAACAATCGAGCTAAAAGCACCCATAACCATGATTCCTTCAAGCCCCACGTTAACGATCCCGCTGCGCTCTGAGAACACGCCACCTAGCGCCGTCAAAATCAGAGGAGACGCATAAATCAATGTTTGAGTGACGATCGAAGAAATTAAACTAATATCCATTAGATGGTTCCTCCTTCCTGATCTTGATCGTTTGGTTGGGCTTCAATCTCCTGTACGACCAGCGCTTCTTTTTTGCCGTCAAAGATTTTTGCCAACAAGAAACGAATCACAAAGCTGATCGCTACGAAGAAAATAATAATTGCGATATTGACATCGACTAATTCAGATGGAATACCTGCAAACTGCATGCCTTGTCCACCTAATTTCAAAATACTGAACAAGAGGGCTGAAAGCAAGATTCCGATCGATGAGCCGCTTCCTAACAAGGATACAGCCATACCGTCAAACCCGATGCTCAATGATGACCCTTGAACGAAGAAGTTTTCAAACGTTCCTAGTCCTTGAACGACTCCACCTAATCCAGCAAGCGTTCCAGAGATGATCATGGAGATAATGATCGTCCGTTTACTGCTCATCCCCGCATATTCAGAAGCGCTTGGGTTCAAGCCCACCGCGCGGATTTCATAACCAAGAGTGGTTTTTTTCATCAAGAACCAAACCAAAACTAAGAAGATCAAGGCTAAGAAGATCCCTAAGTTCAAGCGAGAGTTGCTCGTGATGCTTGCTAGAAACGGCGTCTGCATGGAGGCATTTTCCCCCACCATTTTTGTGACCCCTTTTGTCGTGATCATGGATTCGCTCATCACATTATTGACTAAATGGTTCCCCGTATAAAGCAAGATATAGTTCATCATGATCGTCACGATGACTTCACTTGTTCCAAAGAATGCCCGTAGGAAACCAGGAATCGCAGCTGCGATCGCCCCGCATAAAGCCCCTACGATCACGGCTAATGGCAAGACCACCAACCGAGGCGCATCTGGCATCGCTAGTGCGACCCAGATACTGGCAACCCAACCTGCTAGCGCTTGACCAGAAAGACCGATATTGAAGAATCCGGCTGAGTTTGCAACGGCAAACCCCAGAGCGGTAAAGATCAATGGTCCTGCTGTAACAAAAATCTCACCAATGTTGCGGGCATTTAACCCACCTGTTTGTCCGTTGATAAAAACGGTCCGAAACATTTGTGTATACCCTGTGATTGGGCTGTAGCCGAAGGCCGCCATGATGATCCCGCCAAGGACGAATCCCAACAAGACAGCGATGATCGGCACTAATATATTGCGGATCTTTTCTTTGCGGTTATTCAACCGAACCACCTACTTCCTCCATTTGCAGCTCTCGTCTTGCTTCCTCCAAGGAGTACCCTGCCATCAACAAGCCAAGCTCTTTCTCTGATGTTTCTTTCGGATCAACGACCCCAACGATCTCACCAGCATGAATAACAGCAATGCGGTCTGATACATTCAAAATTTCATCTAATTCAAAGCTGACTAACAATACCGCTTTGAACTTATCCCGCTGTTCAATCAAGCGTTTGTGGATAAATTCGATCGCTCCAACATCCAACCCACGGGTCGGATTGGCAACGATCAATAGATCAGGATCGCGGCTGATTTCTCGTGCGATGATCGCTTTTTGTTGATTCCCGCCGGACAATGCCCGTGCTGGTACGATCTCGTTGACTGTTCGTACGTCAAATTCTTGAATCAAGTCACGAGCAAACTCGTTGATCTCTCCGTAATCCAAGACACCTGCATTACTCAAAGGTTTTTTGTAGTAGGTTTGCAAGGCGATGTTTTCTGATAACATCATATCCAAGACAAGTCCGTATTTATGGCGGTCTTCTGGCACATGACCAACGCCGGCTTCGGTGACTTTCCGAGGCTTGAAGTTGGTGATGTCATCACCATTCAGCAAGACCTTGCCGCTTTCGACTTTCCGTAAACCAGTGATGGCTTGTAACAGCTCTGATTGCCCATTGCCATCGATCCCAGCAATCCCCAATACTTCACCTGCACGTACTTCTAAGCTTAAGTTTTTGACTGCTTCTAAGCCACGGTTTTCTTTTACGACTAAGTTTTCAACAGAAAGCACGACTTCTTTTGGTGACGCTTCTTTCTTCGGTGTCTTGAAGGACACAGAACGACCAACCATCATATCGGCCAACTGTTGCGAGCTGACGTCTTTGACATTGACAGTGCCGATCCCTTGTCCCCGACGGATAACTGTACAACGGTCTGCCACCGCTTTGATCTCATCCAGTTTGTGGGTGATCAAGATAATCGATTTGCCTTCACGCACCAATCCGCGCATGATTTCGATCAGCTCTTCGATTTCTTGCGGTGTCAAAACTGCCGTTGGTTCATCAAAAATCAGTACATCTGCGCCGCGGTAAAGAGTCTTCAAGATCTCTACCCGTTGTTCCATCCCGACAGAGATGTCACGCACATAAGCATCTGGATCAACCGATAAACCATATTGTTCAGAAACTTTTTTGATTTCTTTGCGGGCTTTCTTGCGATCTAACACACCGAGATGATGGGGTTCGCTACCCAAAATGATATTTTCTGTTACAGTAAAGGCGTCTACCAGCATGAAATGCTGATGCACCATACCGATCCCCAATTTGTTTGCTGCGGTCGGACTCGTGATATTCACTTTTTCACCATTCATCCAGATTTCACCAGATGTTGGTTCCAATAATCCTGACAGCATATTCATCAAGGTCGACTTGCCCGCTCCATTTTCACCAAGCAATGCGTGGATTTCTCCTGGCCTTACTTGCAAGTTGACATCGTCATTGGCTTTGAACGTTCCAAACTCTTTGGTGATATGACGCATTTCTACAACATATTTTTCCTCAGCCAAATTACTCACATCCTTACTTTCTAATTCGCTTATACAAACCATTCGTCATGTCAAAAAATAATTGCTATTGCTTAGGATGATTACTATCCTCATGAAAACCCGTAGCTTTCATCAACATAGTAATCCAATGACGATCATCTTGCCCTAAACTAGGGCAAGATAACCGAAAAGAACAACTTTATTTTTCAGGTGTTTCTGGTACTTCTACTTTGCCGTCGATCACGTCTTGTTTCGCTGTTTCGATCGCTGCTTTGGCATCATCTGAAAGGAATCCTTCAGTAATGTCTACACCGCCATCTTTCAAGCCGTAAACAATATGTTCGCCGCCAGGGAAGTTGTCTTCTAACGCACGAGTTGAGATATCTTGTACCGCTGCGCCAACACCTTTCAATGTTGAAGCCAATGTGAAGTTATCTTCTTTGCCGTCAGCAGTTGTGTATTTTCCTTCGTCTTGTTGATCGCTATCTACACCGATGACCCAAACTTTTTTATCTTCTAGGTCTGCTTCGTTCAATTGTTCATTGATTGCTTTTGCTTCTTGGAAGACACCTGCACCAGTACCACCAGATGCGTGGAAGATTACGTCAACGCCACTTTGGTACATTGAAGCTGCCAATGCTTTCCCTTTAGCAGGATCACCAAATGATGCTGCATATTGAGGATCAACCGTGATTTCTTTGCCTAATTTTTCAGCTGCGTCTTGAACGCCCTTCGTGAAACCAGCTTCGAAACGGTCGATAACGACGCCTTCTTCACCACCGATGAAGCCGACTTTGTTTGTTTTGGTTGTATATGCTGCGGCAAAACCAGCTAAGTAAGCTGCTTCGTTATCTTTAAATGTTGCTGAAACAACGTTGTCTTTGCCTTCGATCACATCATCGATGATCCCGAATTGTGTATCAGGGTTTTGGTCAGCTGCTGCTGCGATTGAATCTTTCAATAAGTAACCCACACCGAAAATCGTTTTGAAACCATTTTGAACGGCACCATTTACGTTGGTTGTGTATTCTGAAGCTTCATTTGATTGCACGTAGTCATAACCACCAGCACCGCGAGCGATCCCGTGTTCTTTCCCCCATGCTTCTAAGCCTTCCCATGCGGATTGGTTGAATGAACGGTCATCTACCCCGCCGATGTCGGTAACGATTGCGACACTATGCGCTGCATCAGTCGTACCGTCTGCAGAACCTCCGCCAGTTGAATCAGTTGAACCTGAATTTCCTCCGCCACAAGCACCAAGTAAAGTCAACCCAGCTACTGCAACAATACCTAAACTAAATAATTTTGCTTTTTTCATTGCTGTAAAGCCCCCTAAAAATATAGTTTTTTTCAACAGCCGCATCGACTGAATGAACATGGTTTATAAATCTTTGTTCGTGAAGTAATAAGGCAATAGGCCTTCTACCGTGGTTTCTTTGATGACACCATCATCGCCGACTAAGGTCACCGGCATATCTGGCGCACAAAATTCCACCATGACCTGGCGGCAAGCACCGCAAGGAGAGATCGGTTCTGGCGTATGACCCGCCACAACCAAATGTTGAAACTCTTTTTCGCCTTCAGAAACGGCTTTGAAAAAAGCGGTTCGTTCTGCGCAATTTGTTAAGCCATATGAGGCATTTTCAATGTTGATCCCTTGATATATCGTACCATTTTTGGCAACGAGACAAGCACCGACCGGAAACTTAGAGTACGGCACATACGCTTTATCTAAGGCGGAAACGGCGGTGTCGATCCACTCTTTTTTCGCTATTGTCATTGTCTTCCCCGCTCTTATTTTTATTTTTTGCTACTTTACTTAATAATGCTAAGCTTAGTAGCCAGCACCTGTTGAGCCAGTCACGATGGCAACACTTGCGCTTGTTCCTAAGCGGTTTGCGCCCGCTTCGACCATAGCTGCAGCTTCTGCTTCGTTGTGGATACCACCGGAAGCTTTGACACCCATTTCTGGTCCTACTGTTTCACGCATCAAGCGAACATCTTCAACGACTGCCCCACCAGTTGAAAAGCCAGTTGAGGTTTTCACGAAATCTGCACCAGCTGCTTTGGCTAATTCACAGGCTTTGACGATTTCTTCGTTGTCTAATAACGCTGTTTCAATGATTACTTTGACAAGCGCTTTGTCTTTGGCTGCTTCAACGACTGCTTCGATGTCTGCTTGAACTTTTTTGTATTGTTTTGATTTCAAGGCACCTACGTTGATTACCATATCGACTTCATCTGCGCCGTTTTTGATCGCATCTGTTGTTTCATAAGCTTTGACCTCAGATGTGTTTGCCCCTAAAGGAAAACCGATCACGGTACAAACAGCCGTTGGTTCGCCTTGTAATTTTTCTGCTGCTAATGAAACCCACGTTGGATTGATGCAGACAGAATAGAAGTGATAGGTTTTTGCCTCTTCGATGATTCGTAAAACATCTTCCTCCGTTGCGTCTGCTTTCAAAATCGTGTGGTCGATCATGCGATTCAATTCCATTTTTATTCGCTCCTTATTCTGTAATAATGTCATGGATCAATGGCGGTTCTGCGCCATCTTCCCCAATTTCAATATTTTGGTCGATCAATGCTTTGACATCCTCGATTGCTTCGGTATTGCTATAGATCGTCAATAGCGATTCCCCTTTGCTTACGGATTCGCCAACTTTCTTATGCAATTTGATGCCCACGGCATGGTCGATGTCTTCGTCTTTGGTCTTACGACCTGCCCCTAACATCATCGCCGCGATCCCTAGCTCATTGGCAACTAATTTCGTCACCACGCCGCTAGTTTTCGCTGGGACTTCCACTTCATATTTCGCTGTCAAAATCTTGCTCGGGTCATCGATCACTGTAGCGTCTCCGCCTTGGTCTGTGATCATCTGTCTGAATTTTTCTAACGCTTTGCCCGAATGCAGGGCTTCTTCCAACAGTTGGCGTGCTTCTTCCAATGAATCAGCTTTTTTCGCTAAAACGACCATTTGGCTGCCCAGTGCATAGCACATTTCTTCCAAGTCTTTCGGTCCTTTTCCTTGCAGTGTCTCAATGGCTTCCACCACTTCCAAACTGTTGCCGATCGCTTCCCCTAAAGGCTGTGACATATCAGAAATGACTGCCATCGTTTGGCGATTTGCCAATTTTCCGATGCGGACCATCGTTTGGGCTAAGCGTTTGGCATCCTCCAAGTTTTTCATAAAGGCGCCATCGCCTGTGGTTACATCTAACACGATCGCATCGGCACCTGCCGCGATTTTTTTACTCATGATCGAGCTGGCGATCAATGGGATCGAACTAACCGTTGCCGTCACATCTCGTAAGGCATACAGTTTTTTGTCTGCAGGAGCTAAATCTCCTGATTGACCGATCACGGCCACTTTGCTTTCGTTGACTAATCGGATAAAGTCGGCTTCAGAAAGCTCGATTTTAAATCCAGGGATCGCTTCAAGCTTGTCTAACGTCCCACCAGTATAGCCTAAGCCGCGCCCAGACATTTTCGCAACTGGTACGCCAACACTAGCCACTAAGGGCGCTAAGATCAATGTGGTCGTATCACCAACACCGCCCGTCGAATGCTTATCGACTTTGATTCCTTCAATTGAGGATAGGTCGATCACTTCACCAGAATTTGCCATTGCTAGCGTTAAGTTCGTGATCTCTTCATCTGTCATATCTACATAAAAAATAGCCATCAACAAGGCACTCATTTGATAATCTGGAATACTTCCTTCAGTATACGCAGTTACAATGTAGTCAATTTCTTCCTTCGTCAATGACTTGCCGTCACGTTTCTTTTCAATTAAATCCACCATTCGCATCGAAATGACCCTCGCTTCCTTTAACATTATACAATAATTTTTCGTAGGGTAAACCACTTTAGTAAAACAGTTTACTAAATATCGCAAAACTATGAAAACACTTACAAGAAGAAATATACCGCATTATTTCTCGCTTGTCAATGTCTTCACGCTCTCACGAATAATTAATTTTGTATCAAAAATCTTATTTGGAATTCGCCGTGTCGGAAACTCAATGGCGTCCACTAAAAACTTCGCTGCGGTAAACCCGATCTCAAAAGTCGGCTGCATGACCGTGGTAAGCGGTGGTGTGATGTATTCCGATAATTTCAAGGCATCAAAGCCGATCACCGAGTAGTCTTCTGGTACTTTTTTGCCCGCCTCATAAATCGCTTGATAACAGCCGATCGCCATGGCATCGTTGCCACAGAAGAACGCTGTGATCTCTTTGTACTTCAATAATTCCTTCGTTGCTTCGTACCCGCCGGTAACCGTTAATTCAGCATTTTCTACATATCGGCCTTTAAAAGGGATCTGATGATCCTTTAAGGCATGGCGATAGCCATTGAACCGTTCCTCTAATTGATAGTAGCCGGTGATTTCTTTGAGCATCGCAATGTTGCGGTGACCATTTTTGATCAAATAGCTGACGGCTTGGTAGGCGCCTTCGTATTCTTTCACGATCAAACGACCATTGTCCCGCTGATTGATCCCACGATCAACTAAAATAATTGGTCGGTCATCAAAGAACCCGCTCTTCAAGGAATAATCCTCTGGCAGCAAATGCGGCGTCGCTAATAAGATGCCATCTACCGAACGATGAGACAGTTCATTCAAATATTGAACCTCTTTTTCTTGGCTGTGGCGCGAATTGCATAACACTAGCATGTAACCTAGTGGATTGAAATAACTTTCCGCCCCTTCAATGACTTTAGAGAAAAAGAAATCCGTCACATCAGGCACGATCATTCCGATCGTTTTTGAATGGCGGTTGATAAGATTCGAAGCAAAAAAATCCGGCTTATAGTGATATTTATTTACGATATCTAAGACCCGCTTTCGGGTTTCTTCACTAAAACGGCTGCCTTTATTGTTTAGGATCTGCGACACGGTCGTGACAGAGACGCCAGCCATTTCAGCAATCTGTTTAATCGTCAATTTCATCTGCTTCTCTCCTCTCTTGCCTAAAGTGTAGCAAATTTTTCTCAAAAAAAATAGCACACTTTCAACAAGTGTGCGACTTTCTTTTTCGTTGATCAAAAATGGCCCGATGATACAGACAGCTCTTTTAGCGGAGCTGCGATTGCTCCAAAGGCTGATGACAACAGGCTTTTTGAGAAACCAACTGGTCTAGTTGCCGCTAACCAGTGCTTGTCTTGGCGATACCTTTGATCTGTTGAGAATCAAGGAGCAGCTACGCTTCTTTTACGCTTTGAATGATGTAATAGCCTTTGTCTTTTTTGATGATTTCGGCATTGCCAAAGGTCTCTTGCATTTTCTTTTGAGCACTCGGCGCCCCTTGTTTCTTTTGGATCACGATCGTTAAAGTCCCGCCTGCTTTAAGCAAAGGAAACGCCCCCGTCAAAATCTCATGAACGACTTCTTTTCCTGCCCGAATCGGCGGATTGCTGAGGATCGCCGCATAAGCAGGTTGATTTAATTGGGCATAGATATTGGATTGATGGATATCTACCTGTTCAATGCCGTTACGCTGGGCATTGCCTTTTGCCAAATCCACTGCCCGCTGATTGATATCGATCATCTCGACAGGTCGTTGACTCGCATAAGCTAACGCTAAGCCAACAGGTCCATAGCCGCACCCAACGTCCAGCAGACTTCCTTCTGGTAGCTCCCCCCACTCAAACGCATCGATCAACACCCGCGAGCCATAGTCCACCGTGTCACGGGAAAACACCCCGCTATCTGTCACAAAATGAAAGTTCTTTCCTCTTAATTCAAACGACCACTGCTCAAAATCATGGGCCGTATCAGGATTTTCTGTATAGTAATGATTACTCATGGTTATGCTCCTTTCTTCTATTTCCTCTTCGCTTGTTTTTTCTACTGGTTTCTACTAGTTTTTCCTTGTTTCTTCTATTCGAACAAGTGAACATAGTGAAATCACCAGTAAAAAAGCCCTGCAAGATTTGTCTGCTGCTTCTTTCTAATCATACCGAAAAACAGTCAGAAGTAAACGCCCAGCAAAAAAAACAACGAAAAAACAGTTTTTTGTTGTTTCTGCAAAGGAAATCATGTCTTTTTTTCAAGTTCCGCAAGTTTCTATGGTAAAATACTTTCGAACAGTGGCCCGTCGCTTCTAACAGAAACCGATGATGCCGCAAAAAAGGAGCCTACTATGCAAGAAACCATGAATTTTTATCAAATTCCTCGTGAGCAATGGCAAGGGTTTTATACGAACGGCATGATGCCTTTCACTCAAGAAGAATTGGATAATATCAAAAGTTTGAACGACCGGATCTCGGTCCAAGATGTGGAAGATGTTTACGTGCCTTTGTGCCATCTGATCCATCTTTATATGAAAGAGTTTGAATCATTGACCCTCAGCAAGGGACTCTTTTTACACCGCTACGTCAAAATGCCGCCTTTTATCATCGGCATCGCTGGAAGTGTCGCCGTCGGCAAAAGCACCACCGCACGGCTCGTCCAAAATTTGTTGGCCCGTTTGTTTCCCCGTAGAACCGTCCAACTGATCACCACTGACGGCTTTTTGTACCCGAACGAAGTCTTGGAGGAACGCGGCAGCTTGAATCGCAAAGGATTTCCAGAAAGTTATGACATGGAAGCCTTGATCAACTTTTTGAATGCGGTCAAATCAGGAGAACCAGACATTCAGATCCCCGTCTACTCCCATGAAGTCTACAATATTATTCCTGATACGTATGAAACGATCAGTCAACCAGATATCTTGATCGTGGAAGGCATCAATACCCTGCAACTGCCTGCCAACCAACAAATCTATATCAGTGACTTTTTTGATTTTTCAATTTTCGTGGATGCCCAACCAGCACTGATCGAAAAATGGTATTTGGAACGATTTGAATCATTACTAGACACGGCCTTTCAAGATCCCAGCAATTATTATTACCAATATGCGATCGGGGATCGCAAGGAAGCGATTAAAATGGCAAAAGAAGTATGGAAAAATGTGAATTTAAAGAATTTACACGAGTATATCTTGCCTACACGCAGCAGAGCCGATATAATTCTTCATAAAACAAAGCACCATTTGATCGATGAAGTGTTCTTGCGCAAGTATTGACCGCTTCATTTTTATGATTATGCTGTTGAAAAGGCCCAGCCTTTTTTCAATAAAAACTAAAAGAATTGAGGTAATTTATTGTGACAAACGTTGACACTTTGCCAAACGTCGAAAAAATTATCGTACTTGATTACGGTAGTCAGTACAACCAGCTGATTACACGCCGTATTCGTGAGTTCGGTGTTTTCTCAGAATTATTGAGCCACCGCATTACCGCTGAAGAAGTAAAAGCGATGAACCCAAAAGGGATCATCTTATCTGGCGGACCAAACAGCGTCTACGACGAGAACTCTTTCGGCATCGACGAGAAAATTTTTGAGTTAGGCATCCCAGTTTTAGGGATCTGTTACGGCATGCAGTTGATTACTTATAAATTAGGCGGAAAAGTTGAACCTGCCAAAAACCGTGAATACGGCAAAGCAGAATTGGAAGTCACTTCTGATGCAGCGGCCCTTTTCCAAAACACGCCCGCAACCCAAACCGTGTGGATGAGCCACGGGGACTTGGTCACTCAAGCACCTGCAGGCTTTGATGTCGTGGCAACGAGCAAAGATTGCCCGATTGCTTCTATCCAAGATGCCGAGCGCAAAATGTACGGTATCCAATTCCACGCAGAAGTTCGCCATTCAGAATACGGCAACGACTTATTGCGTCACTTTGCCATTGACGTTTGTCAATGTACAGGTGATTGGACAATGGACAACTTCATCGATATGGAAATCGCAAAAATCCGCGAACAAGTGGGCGACAAAAAAGTCTTGCTTGGTCTTTCCGGCGGGGTCGATTCTTCTGTCGTTGGTGTTCTTTTACAAAAAGCGATCGGCGATCAGCTGACTTGTATTTTTGTTGACCACGGCCTCTTGCGTAAAGGCGAAGCCGAGCAAGTAATGGAAAGCTTAGGCGGCAAATTCGGCTTGAACATCATCAAAGTTGATGCCAAAGAACGTTTCCTATCAAAACTTGCTGGGGTTTCTGATCCTGAAGAAAAACGCAAGATCATCGGAAATGAATTCGTGTACGTCTTCGATGATGAAGCAACCAAACTAGCTGGCGAAGAAGGCGTTTCTTTCCTTGCCCAAGGAACCCTTTATACCGACGTCATCGAATCAGGGACCGAGACTGCTCAAACCATCAAATCACACCACAATGTAGGTGGTTTACCTGAAGACATGCAATTCAAATTGATCGAACCATTGAACACCTTGTTCAAAGACGAAGTCCGTGAGTTAGGAACCCAGCTTGGCATGCCAGACAGTATCGTATGGCGCCAACCATTCCCTGGACCAGGTCTAGGCATTCGTGTCCTTGGCGAATTAACAGAAGAAAAACTAACGATCGTCCGCGACTCGGACGCAATCTTGCGGGAAGAAATCGCAAATGCCGGCTTAGACCGCGACATTTGGCAGTACTTTACCGTCTTACCAGGCATCCGCTCCGTCGGTGTCATGGGTGATGGCCGGACCTACGATTATACCGTCGGCATCCGTGCAGTCACTTCAATCGATGGCATGACCGCTGACTTTGCCCGCATCCCATGGGAAGTCCTACAAAAAATCAGTGTCCGCATCGTCAACGAAGTCGCACACGTCAATCGGATCGTGTACGATATTACGAGCAAACCACCTGCTACTGTGGAGTGGGAATAAGAAAAAAGAGCTTAGAACCCTTTATTTATAGGGTGTCTAGGCTCTTTTTCTTGAGGTTACTCAACCATTAGCTTTTACTCTTCTTTTGAGTTAGAATCAGAAAAATCATGTTTTATTTTTCTACATAATTTTAACCCCTTAACTTTTCTTTGTGTAAGTTCTAAAGAATCATAACTTTCTCTACATCCGAAATTATTATGCTCATATTTAGCAACTTCATTTAAGGCTAACTGAAAAGCTCCACATAATGTTTCATATAAATCATTTCCATCAGCATAAACAGACATGACTTGCATATTCAATTCTTTAAACTCATCTGGTATATCTTTGCCAAATCTTTCAAATTTTATAGATACTTGATTTTTCCGCATACAACAACCTCCTAATTATGTTCTAAAGATATTTTCTATTCAAAAAGATTTCTTTATCATCAACAGTCATCGACCATTTTTAAAATCTAATAAAATGCCATATAACTTAGCAATACTATGAATTTTTTTCAAATATTTCGTTCAACTTGTTAAACACTTCATCACTTTGCCAATCCACTTGAATTGGTATTAGTGTGCCATTATCATAAAGTAAAATTTCTCCACTACCAATTTCTTTGAAAAAAGGTTTTCTTTTAATTGGAATAATCGTAAATGTATCAATTCCCACAAGTTCAGACTCTCCCTTATGAACAGTCGTGATTTTCGTTTGCGGTGTATGCCCTACAATTTGTTTTTGATACTTTGGATTTGGCAAACAGCTTAATTCATGGTCAAAGTCAGCCCATAATGGACTACCTAAAAAGTATTTCCCACCTCTTGCTTTGCCGACATGGTCTTCTAAATCATCTAAATTGTCGATTAAATTTTCAGTTATTGTTTCAAAATGCCAATCTTCTAAATTAAAGTCTTGGGTGTAACCAGCATGACTAATCAAATAATCATCTAACTGAAAGGCAATTTGCAGATTTAACTTCAACAGCTTTCGACCGACTGAAAGAAATCCATCTGCACTTTGCAGTGAATACCTTCTAGGTGTAACCGTCAAATAAGACACGTCATGATTTCCTAAGAGATTTATCACTTCGACACCGAAAACTTTCATCTTTGATTTCCATATGAACAAATAGTCTAATTCATTCATGTAAAGATCAACGTTTTTTTCTTGCTCGTATGCGTCTGTATAATCTCCTAGCAAAATCACTTGTTTAATGCCTAATTCTTTAACTTTCTGCTCAACCATTGGCAAGATTATTTGTGCTGTTAAGTGTAAATCGCCCACTAAAAGTGTTCTCATTTTGAATCACTCTCCCTCTAACTCTAATATTTTAAACGCCTTTTGATATTTCTTAACTCTTTCAAAATCTTTTTCAGTTGGGGAAGTAATTCTTGAAAGATTCATATTATCTTTTAAGTCTGCAAGTTTTACCATAGTGGCTAGTTTATTTTTCTTAATTTCTACAATATAGCCAAAATAGGGTTGATAACGTTCATGCGTCAAACCCTGTACTGCCGAAACAATCGTGTATGGAAAACCTAACTCTTTCAGTTTTTCAATAGTAATATCTGTGTCTTCAACAGTATCATGAAGATAGGCAACAACTTTAGAATTTTTATCTGTTAATGAATTTGCCACTCGCTGAACATGAAAAAAGTAAGGTTCACCACCTTTGTCAGTTGGACGAACGTGAGCTTTTTTCGCTACCTCGATAGCCATATTTTTAAATTTATTATATTCTGTCATGTTGGTAATCCCGACTTTCTTTTAAAATTTTGGTCTGAATGTCATTGAGGAACTTTATTTCTTGCTGAGAATCATCTTTCTCAAATCCGACAATTGAAAAATGGGTGACATTCTTGAGTAAAGCTGAAACGACACAATCAAAAGAATGTGCATGGTCTCGCCGTACATCTCCGGCTATTAAGGTATTAAAACTATAATGTAACCCGTCCTCAATAAATTCCGATAAAACATAATACATATCGCCAAATTCAACACGATTACCTGTATCAACAGCCCAAACACCAGATTTAGAATCATATTTCGGTATTTTTTACCCTTTAAATTTGTCTGAATCAAAAACAGTATTTTCCATATTGATACACCTCGTCATTCTTTATGCTTCACATACTGATTGCCTGTAAGTTTCCGTTGCGCATTTTCCTTAGGCATTTCAATAGTATTCGTTAATTTTTTAGCGACTTCTTTGTTAGCGTTCTCGTATAAATGTCCGTAAGTTCCCAAAGTTGTTTGAATATCTTCATGACCTAAGCGATCACGAACGACCAACGCATTTCTTCATAATGTTGTTATTTTCGCTTTAAGCTATCATATTTCTCAATAGTTGGTAGCTCATCATAAGTTCGACGTGTATTACTATCAATTAACCAATCTAATTGACGTGAACCATTTTCATTTTCAACAGAATAACTATAGAAAATAGGTTCATCATACTGATACACCTCAATATAGGTGGAAGTTTCAATAATTTTAGTATTATACGCACGAGTTTCTTTAGACATCACACACCTCTCAGCGCGCGCTCAAACGAGCAGATGTTGTTTTATATATCAAGTTAAGTGTCAGGCAAAAACCGCCCGACTGGCCCCCACAAAGTGAGTGAAAAGACTCGGACACTCCGTTTAGTCGCTGGGGCGACTACCTGCCTATTTCACTCACTTCGAGGGGGTTAATTTGTTGTTGAGGGAACTGACTACGGCTAGTAAACCAAACATTAAGCCAGTCACCTTTGTTATGGCTAGCCCTATACCTAGAGCTAAGAAAAAGTAGAAACGAAAATTATCAGCGTTCATTTTTTTCAATCCTTTCAATTTTTGATAATGCTTTGAGTATGCTTTTTCGGCGTATTCACGTTATAGGGTATCGAATTGTAAGTAGTATTCGATTTCTTTTAGAATAAGGCTTGCTTGTTCCACTTTTTCATAATAACACCCTCTATTCGATATCGTGGTACAACATGTAAACATTTATTTGAAATAAAATTCTAAATAGCGACTAAACTATTTAGAAAAATAACTTTCTAGTCGATTTGACTATAAAAGGCAAAAATAATTAATTTAATGATATAACTTAATCGCGGTAGACGTTTACTAGGCTCATCACTTTTAAAATGGTAACGATATTCCTCTAAGCCATCTAATACATTTTCATCTAAATAAAGTCGGGGCGTAACGGAAGATTTATCTTTATAATTTTCTTTTACAATTGTTCTATCCATGCGATTTTGAATTTTTTCCCAATCGTCATCAGTGAAATTTTGTTTTTTACAATATCTGTAAGCTTGTTCTATAACACTACCAGCTGATACTTTTAACACCACATTGAATGATATCCCATCCAGCAAATCACTGTAATGTTCTTGCATGTCTGTTTCTAGTTTATTAATCAAGCCATTTTTTAGTTCATTTTTTAGTTCTCGTTCTCTATGAATAATTAGTTTGTCTATCCAAATTTTAGCCTCATAAGCCAATCTGACTGCTTTATATACCCTTGCCATTTGTCATACTCCCTATTTACAATTTATCAGAGCTATCTGTTGTGATATTGCTAAGTAAAATCCATAATTGTTCGGCGTATTCTGATTTCGATAACAGTTCCGCTCTATTTTTAATTGCAGTAATCATTCCTGAAACAATGCTAACAGCATCTTTTTCATTCAGTGAACCGAAGTTTTCAGTTTCATCTTTTGGAGATTCTAAATAGTCCGTTTCAATAATAAAATGCTTTTCTATAAATTCGCTGTAATCTTCAAAATTTTTAAAATAGAAATTGTATAATCCTTGTTTTTTCAATCTGTTCCAATTATTCCTAATTTCACTCAAAAACCTTCCCATATAATCTTGTGTTCTAAATTCAAAATTATCTATAGAAATTGTTTTAGAACTCTTTCTTCCCATCTCTATAGGTATTATCCAAAAATTAGCTAAACTATGATACAGTTTATAAAATTCATAAAATATCTTTTGAGTATACTCATCAGCATCACTGTCAAATATCAATCTCATTCGTCCTTTTGAATCATTGGGCATATAGTATTGCTTATTTATTTTTTCCCCATCTATTGATAACTCTTTAATCAATTTCCCAGAAATTGTTTTAAAAGAGTTCATTGTATCACCAGCAAAAGAAACATTGGCAAAATCATTAATATAAATATTTCCTTTATCATCAGATTTTCCAAATACATTAAATTCGCCTTGTTGATTTTTGGGAATAGTATTTTTATAGATGATTTCGTAAAAAGCAATTGATACATCAGACATGTCGGGGTCTTCCACACCTCTATATACTTGAGCGCTTTTTATTGTGTCGCCTTCTTTTTGAATTGTATTGGTAAGTTTATCAACCACAATAGGTGTTAGCAGCATTTGTTTTAATTTTTCTTGTTTTTCAGATAACATTTTTTTCCCTCTCAAATTCTCAAATCAAATCTTTTGCGTTTGCACTTGCAAGTAAGAAAAACTGCACATCATCAATGAAATATTTGGCATCAAAATCATAAAAAACAAAGTTCTCTTTTTCCACAACCTTTTTATTCGCTTCGATTAAAGCATATTTTATACCCCTGCATAATTCTTTTAGTTCATCTCTACTTAAGTATTCATTTAATTGAAGCTTTCCCCAGTTATCAATTAATATTTTAAATTCTGGATCAATTAGAATTCTTAGGTCACTACTTTTAAAAACTCTATCTAGATTTTCTTTGAACAACATAAAACCCCACCTCTTTTGTTTATTTGAATTACTACAACTTACAATAACATAAATTCAATCATTTTCAAGCATTTCATTCAAAAAAATTTTATTACTGCAACCAATTTGCAACCAACACAAGAAGAACATTACAATTTCTATCACTCCCAAACGATACAAAACTGCATAAACTCAACAAATCAATCCTTATAAATCATCAAGCGCATGGAATGGGAATAGTATAAAAAGCTTTGGAGTTCCTATAAAAAGGCCTACCAAGGCTTTTTTGTGTCTGATATCAATTGGTTTTTTATATTTTTTCATAGTAGAAAATCATTCTGATAAATTTTTCTCATAAGTAGCAAAGACTCTATCTAATGCTATCTTTATTTTCACATCATTTTCTATATAGGAGTCTTCAATGTCTTTTTTACAG
>NZ_NIBN01000001.1:413276-414815 GCF_002174385.1 Enterococcus sp. 6D12_DIV0197 | reverse complement strand
CTGTAATGTTCTTGCATGTCTGTTTCTAGTTTATTAATCAAGCCATTTTTTAGTTCATTTTTTAGTTCTCGTTCTCTATGAATAATTAGTTTGTCTATCCAAATTTTAGCCTCATAAGCCAATCTGACTGCTTTATATACCCTTGCCATTTGTCATACTCCCTATTTACAATTTATCAGAGCTATCTGTTGTGATATTGCTAAGTAAAATCCATAATTGTTCGGCGTATTCTGATTTCGATAACAGTTCCGCTCTATTTTTAATTGCAGTAATCATTCCTGAAACAATGCTAACAGCATCTTTTTCATTCAGTGAACCGAAGTTTTCAGTTTCATCTTTTGGAGATTCTAAATAGTCCGTTTCAATAATAAAATGCTTTTCTATAAATTCGCTGTAATCTTCAAAATTTTTAAAATAGAAATTGTATAATCCTTGTTTTTTCAATCTGTTCCAATTATTCCTAATTTCACTCAAAAACCTTCCCATATAATCTTGTGTTCTAAATTCAAAATTATCTATAGAAATTGTTTTAGAACTCTTTCTTCCCATCTCTATAGCTGTCTCTTATACACATCTAGATGTGTATAAGAGACAGTTCCTATCTGAATCGTGCGTTTTCACTATAAAGCTTTGCATAATTTTAACTGAGAGCTGTCTTCTTAAAAATACCAACAATTTTTCTGCTGTAATTTTACCTGAATAAATATTTTCTGTATCTAAACATATTCTTTCTTTAATAGCTCCATCAATATGAGAAACCGTTGGAGGATTCCTTAACAAAAATGCGTTAAATGAAGCTTCATCAACTACCAACACATTCTCTTGTTTCCCAGCTTCACCAAGAATAGTAGAGGTAAGTAATACCCGCTGGACTTTTTCTATTGATATTTCTTCACTCAATCCCAATTGCTTTAGAGTTATAGAAATATTCTCCTCAAAATAGTCAGCATTTTTATTTAATTGTTTAATTGCCTCTTTTATTTTCTTATTAGTTTTAGCATGCTCTCTTACCGTATACGGTTGATTGAATGACTTACATTCAAATAAGAAGAGCGTTTTATCTAAAACAAATGCTAAATCAATCTCTCTTTCCAAATCTTTTTCCTTTGTAATCTTAATATGTAATCGTTTAGCATCTATTTGACTACAAACTTGTAATAAGTGTTTGGTACGTTGTTCAAACATAGCTCCTTTGAACCCTAATGCAATGTCTTCCCTATTTTTTTGGGTCTCTTCTTCATCTCTTGAAAACATAGATAAAATGACAGACAGTGGTCGAATTTCTTTAGCTAACGTTGGTAACAGTATTAATTTATCTTGAATCTTTATTAATGGAGCATCTATTAAGTCCTGTCTCTTATACACATCTAGATGTGTATAAGAGACAGTGCTTTGAGTATGCTTTTTCGGCGTATTCACGTTATAGGGTATCGAATTGTAAGTAGTATTCGATTTCTTTTAGAATTGTCTCTTATACACATCTAGATGTGTATAAGAGACAGATTTAAACATTTATTTGAAATAAAATTCTAAATAGCG
>NZ_NIBN01000001.1:273530-408246 GCF_002174385.1 Enterococcus sp. 6D12_DIV0197 | reverse complement strand
GCCCTATACCTAGAGCTAAGAAAAAGTAGAAACGAAAATTATCAGCGTTCATTTTTTTCAATCCTTTCAATTTTTGATAATGCTTTGAGTATGCTTTTTCGGCGTATTCACGTTATAGGGTATCGAATTGTAAGTAGTATTCGATTTCTTTTAGAATAAGGCTTGCTTGTTCCACTTTTTCATAATAACACCCTCTATTCGATATCGTGGTACAACATGTAAACATTTATTTGAAATAAAATTCTAAATAGCGACTAAACTATTTAGAAAAATAACTTTCTAGTCGATTTGACTATAAAAGGCAAAAATAATTAATTTAATGATATAACTTAATCGCGGTAGACGTTTACTAGGCTCATCACTTTTAAAATGGTAACGATATTCCTCTAAGCCATCTAATACATTTTCATCTAAATAAAGTCGGGGCGTAACGGAAGATTTATCTTTATAATTTTCTTTTACAATTGTTCTATCCATGCGATTTTGAATTTTTTCCCAATCGTCATCAGTGAAATTTTGTTTTTTACAATATCTGTAAGCTTGTTCTATAACACTACCAGCTGATACTTTTAACACCACATTGAATGATATCCCATCCAGCAAATCACTGTAATGTTCTTGCATGTCTGTTTCTAGTTTATTAATCAAGCCATTTTTTAGTTCATTTTTTAGTTCTCGTTCTCTATGAATAATTAGTTTGTCTATCCAAATTTTAGCCTCATAAGCCAATCTGACTGCTTTATATACCCTTGCCATTTGTCATACTCCCTATTTACAATTTATCAGAGCTATCTGTTGTGATATTGCTAAGTAAAATCCATAATTGTTCGGCGTATTCTGATTTCGATAACAGTTCCGCTCTATTTTTAATTGCAGTAATCATTCCTGAAACAATGCTAACAGCATCTTTTTCATTCAGTGAACCGAAGTTTTCAGTTTCATCTTTTGGAGATTCTAAATAGTCCGTTTCAATAATAAAATGCTTTTCTATAAATTCGCTGTAATCTTCAAAATTTTTAAAATAGAAATTGTATAATCCTTGTTTTTTCAATCTGTTCCAATTATTCCTAATTTCACTCAAAAACCTTCCCATATAATCTTGTGTTCTAAATTCAAAATTATCTATAGAAATTGTTTTAGAACTCTTTCTTCCCATCTCTATAGGTATTATCCAAAAATTAGCTAAACTATGATACAGTTTATAAAATTCATAAAATATCTTTTGAGTATACTCATCAGCATCACTGTCAAATATCAATCTCATTCGTCCTTTTGAATCATTGGGCATATAGTATTGCTTATTTATTTTTTCCCCATCTATTGATAACTCTTTAATCAATTTCCCAGAAATTGTTTTAAAAGAGTTCATTGTATCACCAGCAAAAGAAACATTGGCAAAATCATTAATATAAATATTTCCTTTATCATCAGATTTTCCAAATACATTAAATTCGCCTTGTTGATTTTTGGGAATAGTATTTTTATAGATGATTTCGTAAAAAGCAATTGATACATCAGACATGTCGGGGTCTTCCACACCTCTATATACTTGAGCGCTTTTTATTGTGTCGCCTTCTTTTTGAATTGTATTGGTAAGTTTATCAACCACAATAGGTGTTAGCAGCATTTGTTTTAATTTTTCTTGTTTTTCAGATAACATTTTTTTCCCTCTCAAATTCTCAAATCAAATCTTTTGCGTTTGCACTTGCAAGTAAGAAAAACTGCACATCATCAATGAAATATTTGGCATCAAAATCATAAAAAACAAAGTTCTCTTTTTCCACAACCTTTTTATTCGCTTCGATTAAAGCATATTTTATACCCCTGCATAATTCTTTTAGTTCATCTCTACTTAAGTATTCATTTAATTGAAGCTTTCCCCAGTTATCAATTAATATTTTAAATTCTGGATCAATTAGAATTCTTAGGTCACTACTTTTAAAAACTCTATCTAGATTTTCTTTGAACAACATAAAACCCCACCTCTTTTGTTTATTTGAATTACTACAACTTACAATAACATAAATTCAATCATTTTCAAGCATTTCATTCAAAAAAATTTTATTACTGCAACCAATTTGCAACCAACACAAGAAGAACATTACAATTTCTATCACTCCCAAACGATACAAAACTGCATAAACTCAACAAATCAATCCTTATAAATCATCAAGCGCATGGAATGGGAATAGTATAAAAAGCTTTGGAGTTCCTATAAAAAGGCCTACCAAGGCTTTTTATACTATTCCCATTCCATGCGCTTGATGATTTATAAGGATTGATTCTGTCTCTTATACACATCTAGATGTGTATAAGAGACAGCTATAGGTATTATCCAAAAATTAGCTAAACTATGATACAGTTTATAAAATTCATAAAATATCTTTTGAGTATACTCATCAGCATCACTGTCAAATATCAATCTCATTCGTCCTTTTGAATCATTGGGCATATAGTATTGCTTATTTATTTTTTCCCCATCTATTGATAACTCTTTAATCAATTTCCCAGAAATTGTTTTAAAAGAGTTCATTGTATCACCAGCAAAAGAAACATTGGCAAAATCATTAATATAAATATTTCCTTTATCATCAGATTTTCCAAATACATTAAATTCGCCTTGTTGATTTTTGGGAATAGTATTTTTATAGATGATTTCGTAAAATCTAGATGTGTATAAGAGACAGTCCCATTTCTATGCTCTCCTCGTAAATTTAAAATTTGTCTAACGATTCTTTAAAGTTGTCTTTAAAAGCAAAAAAAATTGAACAAGATATTCCTAACGTAATTTATTTCGTTATGGTGTGATTTCTCAGAGTAAAATAGATACATGAGAAGGAGCCAACGGGAATTTATCACTTCCTCCTGGAGGTTTATCTACCTCTATAAGTTTGTTATTCGAACCAATGTATTCGCTAACAATACGTTAAGTAACTTACCAGAATTAGCAACACTTTTTAGAAAATCTAACTTACAAGTGAAATAATTGGGGTCAGGAAATGGGCGTCCTATCAACGAGCTTATTTAGCTTTACTGCCATTTTCCTTGTGACTGTAGTGCCTATGCTAGGTGAATTTCAGAACTTTCTTTTGTATAATTTTTCCTCATCAATCTTTTAACATATCATCCTTTCCTCTTCCCATATTTCCGTTGCAGCTTCTTTGACATCTTTTTTTCTTTCTTTTTTACTAACGGATTTTTCGCCCGCTTTTCTGCGTAAAATACGTAATAGTCGTCAACTTCTGTGACTTTCACGTAACCGAAAACGGAGCGAATCTTGTTCTCATACCATTTTCGGCGCTTGGTCACCATGTATAGCTTTCCGTTGAGTGCCAGTTGACGATAGGCTTTCTCGATAAATTCCTTTGGTACAGAAAAATCTACATGGTACGGCGGATTAGACAGAATAACATCAAACGTTTTGTCGCTGATTTCTTTAAATCCTTCACTTAAGACGATCTCTGGTGCTACGTCATTTCGTTGCGCATTTTTTGTAGTCAAGTCGATGGCATTTGCTGAAATGTCTGTCATTGTAACTGCTGCTTCAGGATACCTTTTTGCCAGATAAATTCCTACAAACCCATAACCGCATCCCAGATCCAAAATTCTATCCTGGTCATTGATAACTGCTTCTTTTAACATCGCTTTCGTTCCTGCATCTAACCCTTTGGGGGAAAATACGCTTTCATTTGTTTCAAACTCTAATGATAGTTCATCATATCTGACTGCAAGCAAGTCCTCCCCACTCCTTTGGCTGTTTTATGAATTGCTTGGTGGCGGTTTTATCACTAATAGTAGATTATCACCATAATCACCGTAAGACCCTTGTGAATGGGTCAATTAGTTACCAAGCAAAGATCCTCATTTTTCTAGTGCACTGCCCAAACAAAAAACAGCTTTTCAATCATTATATAATAAAAATAATTAAAATATTTGATTTATAGGAGTAAATATAACGGTTTTTTGTTAAAATCAAATTATTTATGAGTACATATTCTTATCTATCAGTTATTACTGCTAATTCTAACCCAAAATACCAAACGCACTCAAAACGATCGATAAGATCAAGATGATCCAAATTACTCGAGTGGAATTTAGTTTCTTTTGGCCTAGCATCCAGTAGGTCAGCAAGACGAGCAAGATAGGTACAAGGGATGGCAAGATGGCATCCAACGTGTCTTGGATCACTAATTCGACACCGTCTTTTTTATAGACAAAAGGAACAGTTGCTTTGACCACAGAGGGAATCAAGGCACCAATTACTGTAACCCCTAAAACGGTTGCGGCATTGGTGAAGGCCGATAATTTGTCTTTCAAGGTCGTCACTAATTTGACCCCTTGTTTGTAACCTAGAGGTAGCAACGCTGCCCGACCGAAAAGTAACGCGATGTTGGCGATGATCCAGATGACACAGCCAACGACGGAACCATTTTGCGCCAATGTGCCGGCAACAGAGCCAAAGATTGTTCCCCAAATCACGTGGAACAAGGAGTCACCGACACCGGCCAAGGAACCCATCAAGGCCGTTTTCAAGGCGATGATCGTTTCTTTGGCTTTGTGTCCGTCTTGTTCTTCAATCGCGACATCGATCCCCATGATCAAGTTCCCAAAGATCGCATTGGTATTGAAAAATTGATTGTGGGTCCGCAGCATATCTTGTAGCTGAGCTTCATCGTGGCCATAGAATTTTTTCAAGACGGGCAGGATGCCGTAAAGGTAACCTGAACTCATCATTCGCTCATAGTTCCAGTTTAATTGGCTTGCCAAAATATAGCGCCAGCTAATGGTATTCAACTCTTTTTTTGTCAGTTTTTGATCACTCATCGCCATCATATCCTCCTTCAAAATCTCCAGCAGCTGCCGTTGCAACGGTGCCTTTTTCGCTATCTCGTTTAAAGACTAACATTGCTGCTACGAGCCCAATGATGGAAACGCCGAGCATTGGGACTTGCAGATACGCAGCTAAAAAGAAGCCTAATAACAAATAAGGAATGTAGTGCTTTGTTGGCAAGTAGCGCAATAAGATCGCTACCCCGACGACTGGCAAGACGCCACCAGCGGTTTTTAGTCCAGTCATCAGCCATTCTGGCGTGTTATCGGTAATCGTCGTAACGACTGCATCTCCAGCTAAAAGCATCAATAAAATCGGAATCGCCCGTGACAATCCCCATAAGAAAGAACCCGATAAAACTAACCGTGGGATTCGTTTGACTTGCATGTTGTCGATGGCTCTATCGATTCGGTGTAGTAGAAATACGTTACAAAAACGAGCCACGACGTCCAGTTGCAGCATCAGTAAGGACACTGGAACTGCTAAGCCGATGCCGTATTCCGCGCCGTTTCCTGAGATCACGGCAAACGCTGTCCCCAGTACTGCGCCGGTAAAATAATCTGGGACGGATGCACCACCAAATGCGGCGATCCCTAAACGCATCAACTGCAAGGTCCCACCGACCATCAAACCGGTCTTCAAGTCCCCCATGATCATTCCAGAAATCATTCCGGCGATCGCTGGTTGGGTCAACGTATTGGAAATAAGTGAATCATTAATAGCAATAAAAGCATAAACAGTAATAAGAATGACTTGATACGCTGCTAAATGCATGAATTTTCCTCCTAATTGTATGAACGAGTCTTAACTGGCTGGTTATCGATCGTTGTGTCGCCTCAGATAAATCGTGAAAAACACTCGTTTTTTGACAAATCTTCCGCTACATATTCTCCTCGATCGAAGCGCTGCCTGATTTACCCTCGTAATTTCTTCATAAAGTCGATCGATGGTTCATTGGGTACAAGCTGTGCCGTGACGGTGATTCCTTTTGCGGCGATCGCTTCAAAGATCGGCTCTTCTTCTGGCAGCACTTGAATGCTTTTGGTCACTTCCCGTGCGCCTTCTTTGTAGCTCATGTTGCCGACGTTGATCGCTTTGATCGGTCCATCTGCTTCAATATAACGCAAAACATCTTGGGGATTTTTGAAAAGTAAAAACAACCGTTGCTTGCCGTAACGACCAGCGCGAATATTCTTGGCTGCAGTTGCCACTGGAAGGACGGAAAGTCGCATCGAAGTTGGCGCTGCCATTCGTAAAGAAGATTTTTGTAATGGGTCTGCGGCGGCTTCATCATTGGCCACGATGATCCGTTGCGTGTTTAAACTGGTGGACCAGATACCGGCGACTTGTCCGTGGATCAAGCGCTCATCGATCCGACTATTGACGATATTTTCTTGCCCAGCATACGCACTGTAATCCCCTAATTCCTCTTGCTTTTCTTCTAAAATTTCTTGTTCTGCCTGGTTCATCCCTGCTTTGACATCAACGATGTTTTCTTTGGCTAAGCAAAGCAGCTCGTTGATCGTCGCTCGTTGATTGACGACTGCCTCGATCACTACGGACAATGTCATTCCAGCGAAAATCGCCACTTCGTCATCCTCTAAATAATTCTTGACTGCAACGTTGCACGGGGTTCCTCCTAATAGATCCGCAATAATCAATGTTGAACCGTTAAGGGCTTTCATTTTCTCGTTCAATTCTTTTTCAAACTGCAGATTGTCACTATCTGGTCGTAATGAAACGGTGTGAACGTTTGCTTGTTGGCCTACGATCATCTCCAGACTGCTTTTGACCCCTTCTGCCATGCCTCCATGACTGATCAATACAATGTTTTCCACTAATTTCCCTCCTACTCCGTAGGTCGCCCTACTTAACATGTTATGTTCCTTGTAAGCATACTATACCACATGGCAAGCCATCCGTAAACCTAATATCTTAACATATTGAATTTTATTTTTTAGGCCTGTACAGACTGGAAAACAACGAATTTTCTACAATAATTAAGTGGCAGGAAAGGATTTAACATGTTATGCTTGATGTATTCATATGGAATGGAGGGAAACCACTGTGTTGCCAAAGTATGAGCAGATCAAGCAAGATCTTTTACAAGAAATCAAAGACCATAAATTCATTCCCGGTGATAAGTTTTATTCAGAGGCGGATATCAAGCGGATGTATTCTGTTAGTTCGATCACGGCAGTCAAAGCGTTGAATGAATTGACGAGTGCTGGCTATCTGTATCGCATCCAAGGCAAAGGAACCTTTGTTTCAAAAGCAAAAGTATCTCAGAGTGTGAAGTTTTCCGACATTGAGCTGCATTCACTAGACCAAGAAAAGGTCAAGGTTCTTGCGGTGGAAGAAGGAAATGACCCTGAGATTTTGAAAGAATTAGGCTTGGCTGCCAGTGCTTCCTACTACCGAATCAAACGGGTCCGCTATTTTGGCGATGTTCCTTTCTTGGTTCACATCACTCATTTGCCGAAGAAGCTGATGAAAGAACCGATCGCCAAAAACCTCAACCGATATGCCAGTGTTTATGAGCGGGTCCGAAAAGACTTTGCGATCGACCTTTTCTCATTGGCTTCTGTTGAAACCAACGAAATCGTCTTTCCTGATGACGCTGAATTGTTGAACTTATTGCTACTGAGCTTCCGAGAGCCTGCGGTCAAACAAGTCAAGCACTCCTATTTAGCAGATGGAAGTGTCGCTGAATACATCGTCAGCTACAAGCATTGGAAATATTTCAAAACAAAAATAGAAGTAGAGCCCGCATAAATTTGGGTCTCTACTTCTAGTTTTTTATTCTACGACAGGTTGTTCACAGAAAACGAGTTCCTTGATCTCCACGCCATCGGTTTCAAATACCACGACTTCGTTGCTGCCTTTTTTCAAAAATTCTTTCGGACAGTATAAGGAATGCACGGGGCCACGTTGCCAATAGCGACCAAGATTGATGCCATTGACGATAACGACGCCTTTGCCATACCCACGGCAATCGATAAACGTATCTCCTACCTCTGTCAGCCTGAAGGTCGTTTGATAAAAGGAAGGGTGTGTCGGATTTTTTCCTGCTTGATAATCGATGGCTTGTAGCTGCTCTGCGGAAAGCGTCAATGGGTAATGACGATAGCCTTGATGGAAATGAATATCTTGCATGATGCCCCCACGAATACCTTTGACTTGCGTAGGCCCATTCAATTTAAACCCGTAGTTCACGCGCCCTAAGTTTTCTACTAAGACATCTAGCTCGATGGTTTCTTTATCAGGTGTCCCTTGGATCAACAGCTCCTCACCTAGCGTCTCTTGGTATTGGATCGCCTGTAATTGGCCGTCGGTAAAAATATGCAGCCGATCGCTAGCTTCTACCACTTTTAATTTGTTTTCTCGATGATAGTTTTTTAACTGAACCGAATAGAGCAAATAGCCGTAGCCTGTGCTGGCAGCTTCCATTGTTAGAGGATACATGCTTTCTTGCGGTGCCATCAGCTGGTCTTTGATGGCCAGTAACGAGACACTGTTTTCGATGGGAAAGGTTCCTAATGCCGCTAATTGCTTGGTCCGTGGGTTGGCTTGCCACACTTCGGGACAGGCTTCTTTTATGGCTTTTTGTACCTGATAGTATTTGTCGGTAGGTTCTCCTGCTTCTGTCAGTAAAGCATCGTAATCATAGCTGGACACTTGTGGTAGATCCAGCGCCCCCCGAGCGGAACAGCCATTGGAAAAACCAAAGTTCGTGCCTCCATGGAACATGTAGAGATTCAAGGAGCCGACTGCTAACATCTCTTTGACTTCATTGGCTAAGTCTTGACCGTCTCGCTTGATGATCGGCTCCCCCCAGCGGTTGAACCAGCCATCCCAATATTCCATGCACATGATGGGCCAGTTTTTGCCATGTTTTGCCATAAACTCTTTCATCACAGCCGCATTTTCCTTGGAACGACTGCCGAAATTGCCTGTGACAAAGACGTCGTCTTCAATCAATGTCCCAGCGTCCAAGACTTCTTCCCATGCCCCATCTGAAGTAAACAAGGGTACATCGATGCCGCATTCTTCCATCAACTCTTTGGTTTGGCGCAAATACGCTTTTTCCATTCCATAAGAGCCGTACTCATTCTCCACCTGCATCATGATCACTGGACCCCCATGGGTGATCTGCAACGGCACAAGCTTTGGCAGCAAGACCTGGAAATAGTTGCGCACCTTTGCCATGAAGCGTGGGTCGGTTGAGCGCAACCGCATCGGTTCGTTTAACAGCCAAGCTGGCAACCCGCCAAATTCCCATTCAGCACAAATGTAGACGGAAGGCCGCAAAATGACCATCAAGCTTAGCGCTTGGGCTTGCTTTACAAAAGCACAGATGTCTTTCATTCCTTCAAAGTCGTAGACTCCTTCACGAGGTTCGTGGAGATTCCAAGGAATGTAGGTCTCAACTGTGTTGGCTCCCAGTGCTTTTAGATTGTAGAGGCTATCTGTCCATTGCGCCGGTGTCATGCGGAAATAATGGATCGCTCCGCTGATCAATTTGATTGGTTTTCCATCTAACAAAAAATCTTCTTTTATCTCAAACGTTCGCATGTCGTCTTCCCCTTTACCAGTATCTTTGCCAATTAGGCAATGCCAATCGGATCAATCCTTCTAAATAGAAATAGTCTCCCCAAAGATTGGGTTCATCGATGCCTTTGCCTTCCGCATGAGCATACACACCATGCAGCAATAAGCCTTCATTTTCTGGCACTTGGCTCGCTGCATACTGCTCGCCTAATTGGTAAAGCATCCCTTTAGCGATTTTTTGGGCATCAGGATATGCCTCCATTTTCTCTGCTTCCAACAAGCCACAAGCCGCGATCGCTAAAGCTGAGCTGTCTTTTTCAGCAGGATGTTGGTCGTTAAAATCAAAGTCCCAATACGGCACGAGATCTGCGGGTAAATGAGCCAAAAACACATCCACGATCTGCGGATAATTTTCTGGAAAAGGCTGGCTATGCAAGTAGCTTTCATTCAAAGGAAGCCCTAAAATCGCCCAGCTTTGCCCTCGTGCCCAAATCGATTGGTCGCTGTTTCCTTGATGCGTCGCACCGTGACTTGGCTGCCCCGTTTCAGGATCGAAATAATACGTATGAAAGGTGGTGGCGTCATTTTTGATGACAGTCTTTCGCACTGTCTGATAATGCTTACTCGCGGCCTCTGCGTAACGAGTCTCTCCCGATAATTGGGTTGCTGCAAATAAAAGCGGCAAGTTCAGTAGCGAATCAATAATCAAGCGGTATTCTTGTGGGTCGCCATAAGTGCCCCAAGCTTGAATAAATTCCCCCTTTTCTTGAAAACGTGCCAACAAAACATCTGCTGCTTGAATGACTTCTTGCTTGCAGTGTTCATCGCCAGTGATCTTGTAGCCAGCACCGGCGGATAAGCTATATAAAAACCCGATATCATGATGATCTAATACAAAATGGTCGTCTAAGCGCGTTTGAAAACTGTCAATATTCTCCATAGCTCGATCAAGAAAGTTCTTTTCTTTGGTCCACTCATAGGCGAGCCACAACATCCCCGTCCAAAAGCCATTGGTCCAATCATCGTTGCCTTTCAGCCGATATTTGCCATTGGTGGCACAGGCTGAAGGAAACTGTGTGCCAAAGCGCTGACTATTTTTTTCGATCTGTTGGATGCACGCGGTGATTTTATCCGCTAACCACACATCGGTCACTTTTTCTCCTAACAGGATCAAGCGTTGTTTGTTCTCTTGCAGACGCATGTTTACCCTCTCCTTAACTTGTTAACATATTAACTGAAATCATTATAACGTAAACGAACAAAAAAAGCGACCTTCCTTCATTGATTCCTAAAAAAAGAGCATGACAACTGCCCACAAATGCAGACCTGTCATGCTCTTGTCCTCTTTTTTTTAACAGTTCCAACCAAATACTTCGATTTGTGTAAGAGCTGGAAATGGGGAATCATCCTCTGCTTTTTGCAGCTCTTTATAGGTCAGCTTAGTCGTTTCTTTTTTCGGAAAACGAACTTCTTGAAATGACGCCGTATTTGTCGTTTCCACCACCAGCTCTTCTCCATCAGCAAAGACCAAGGTCCCTTTGGTCCAGTAGCTATCATGAGGATAATCTGCCCGTAATAGAAAACGAACCCGATCGATCAAGACGGGACGACCAAAATCAATGGTCAATGCAGCATCGGCTTGCTGATTGATGCCCCAAGAAGCAAACGGATACGAACCGTGGGATCGGTTGCCATATTTTCCATCGATCGCATTCTTGGCAAAAAAGACGGAATCATCTCGCGTCTCCACATTCGCTGAAGCATGAGGATACGCCCCTGTCGCTGACTTTTGATCATGGGCATTGAAAGATAAATTTTGATAATTTGTGATCTCAAACGCCTGGGCTTTGCGCACCATCAGGTGATGGCGCTGCGAGGCAAAGGCCGTTTCCACCGAGGACTTTCGATGAGATTCCGTCCAAGGGATCTGATATTCCCAAGTGGATTGGGAAAGATAGATCAGTGATGGTGCTAAGGTTTCATCAAGCTGAAGGACATAATACGGATTTTCCCCTGTCACCTCAACGACGATTTTATCTCCTTCCTCATAGAGATAGTTTTTAATGGCTAATACGGCCAAATCATCACCAGAAACTTGAAACGGCGCGGGTTCTTTTTCATGGTCGATGCGACCAACAATCACCTGGTCCTGCTTATTTTTTATTGCTAGCGTAATCATTTGGATCGCTCCTTTCTTTTTCTACGATACCACCGACTAAACAAATCAAACGGTGCTTCCCTGGTGGAATATGTTGTGCTAAGTATGGAAAACTAGTTCTTGGAAAAAAGACGGAGGTATTGGCTTCTGGCTGAACAATACTGGCTTGTTGATAGCCTTCGATGTTGATGATTTGAGAACAAAAGCCTCCTTCACTGACTCGACTCCAGGTCGGTCCTGTTTGGGCCTGAGGCAACTGTCCAGTCAGCGGTACACTAAACCCGCCCTCACGGAGGTCCAACGAAATCGTCGTCGTCAACTCGTGCACGCGCACATGCCACTGACCAAAGGGAAAAATCTCAGTTTCAATCACTACCTCCTCAAAGGGTGCCCATTGGTAAAAGACCCCTTTTTCCGTCACTCGATAATCCCTGACTGCGCCCTTCGTGCGAAAATAGCTGCCATCTCGAGCAATAGCTAATGTGCTATCGAAGGCGCCTTCGGCATACGTGACGCCAGCTTTCGGCACACTGAAACCAAATTTGCTCGAATAGACGAATTTGCTGTATTTTGCTTGAGCATGGGCTTGCTGTTCAAGCATCAAGCCTGCAGGATACCCCAACAGATGATGGCTTTTTTCATTGTGCACCAGCAACATATTGCCTTTTTCAATCCGTTTTTGCGGCTCTCTTTTGATTGGCTCAGGTTCAGCCCGCCAAAAAGGATGCGTTTCTGCGACCGCTAAAAGCAAAAAGGTCTTCAGCCCCCAATAAGGCGAGCCTGGTGCATTATACCCTTCTGCCATTACATGATTTTCATAGTGGTACCCGATGGACAAGCGACCATCGAAAGTGAAAATTTCTTGTGCCATCCAATTGCGCAAGTGCTTCGCCAGTAGTCCTCGCACCTGTCCCCATGGGATCGCTTCGACGTCTGCGAAAACCAGTGCCGAGAAAAACGCCCCTTGCGCAAACCGATAAGTCAGGCTGCGGCCATAGGGCAAGGCTTCGCCATCTTCATCAAAATAATAGACGAAGTCTTGCGCAAATAGCGTGGCTCGCTCTTTAAAACGCTGCGCCCATTCTGGATCTTCGTCTTGCATAAATGTAGCGTAAATCAAGCCGTAATAATGAAACGCAAAAGGAATGTAGTAATCTCGCTGCGTCGTTTTCCCGTCTACGTACCAACCATCGCCAACGTACATGGAATCGATCAATGCCAACTCTTGGGACAATGCTTCTTTTGCCAACGGTTCCCCACAGTGAAACAAGGCAACGCGTATCAACACTTTGAAGAATGTCCAGTTGTTCTTAGGAATCTTGCACTCAAGTGCTTGGGAAAGCCAAGCCACTAGCTTTCGCTGGTTCTTCTGCGGCAACGCTGTCCAAAAAGCGTCCTTTTGCAACAATAGGGTCAATGACAATGCGGCTGCTTCCACGATGTATTGATCATAATCCGTGATCCTTCCCCAGTAAAACGCGTGTTCAGGATCTGTCCCTGCTATCACTTTTTCTACGTAAGCTGCTCGTAACGGATCATCTGGGCAAACCCTCCAATAAGGCGCCAGCCCCCACAAAGGACGCACAAGCGCTTCCATCTCAGCCCGTGTTCGATCATATACGGCCCCACTGCTACCTAGATTCAATCCTGAATAGCCATCTGCCAATATCGCTGCTTGCAAAGGAGCGATCATGACTTCCAATGCCCGCTGATAATCCAGACGCGTCAAAAATGGATTCTCTTTGATTGCCATTTGCTTCATACGCCATCTCCTTCTGTCAATTTACAGAACAGAATAGCAAGCCACGGCTTTTTTATCAAGCGATCTTCTACTGGCAATACTGCTGAAAAATGAGAAAAGATTTCGAGGGATTTTTGACTTAACCTGTTAACAAATCTTTTAGGATTGATTTTCTTCCCTTCTTTTTCTTTTAACTAGCAAAGTTAACTTAGTCTATATGAAAAAATTATGATAAATCATCCATAGTGCTCTGACTTTTTTTCATAATTTTTTGCTAACCCTTTTTTGTCTAGATGAGGGCAGCGTCCGTTATACTATCAACCTTTTTTCACTAGAAAAAGACACCCTAAAGCCTTAAGCCAGAAGCCTACCACTTCTTCTCAAAAGCCCTTAAGATGTCTGATTACTGGCCATTTCTCTTGTCAAACAGCGAAAAAAACTATTCTTCGACCGTGACTTTGTTCCACCAAGAAGTGGCGGTCTTTTGGATCACTTCATTCAAGTCTTCGATGTGCTGTTTTCCAGTACTTGCTAGCCATTCTTTGGCTGCTTCTGTTCCTTGTTTTACAAAGGGTTCAACACCATCTTTCCACGTTGCCCGGCCGCACAAGACGCCATTGAAGGTCGAACCGGCTTCTTTGGCAAAAACCAGCGTTTCTTGGAATAAGCTGGCCGATACCCCTGCACTGAGAAAAATAAACGGCAGATGCGTCGCGTCGCTTTGCGCTTTGAAATACTCGTCAGCTTCTTCCTTGGTATACACGGCTTCTCCCTTGGCAAAACCTGCCACATAATTCATGTTGACTGGTACTTCCACTTTTAACACATCGACTTTGTACTGCGGTTTTGAAAATTCCTTCATCAATCCGATGACTTTTTCTGGTTTGCGTTGCGCATATGCTTTTGAGTCGACTTCAGGCAGCTTAGCATCATAGGAAAGGACTTCTAAAAAGAAGGGCAGATCAGCCGCATGGCATTCGCTGCCGAGTCGTTCCACAAAGACGTGTTTCAACTGATTGATCTGGGCATCTTCATCTACATCATAGTAAAGCAAAAATTTGATAGCATCTGCGCCAGCTGCTTTTAATCGCTCAACCGACCATTCTCCTAATAAATCAGGCAAACGTCCCGGCGTAGTCGCATCATAGCCGGTTTTTTCATACGCCAGCAAAAGCCCCGCCTCTGGATCACGGCTTTGCGCAGCTGCCAACCCATATTCTGGATCTAATAAAATAGAAGACGCGTAAGGGGTCAATTCTTGTGAGACTAGCGTTTTAAACTGGCTGATTTTCTCTGCATCAGCCTCCACGCCAAGTGCTGCCATCATTTTTTTCAAGGCACCTCGTTGGTCGATCGCTAAAGCTGCGATCACTCCTTCTTTCGTTGACAGGCGATCCATCGCTGCTTTTTTGGCTTTCGTTACGGTTGCTTTCATTAAAATTCCTCCTTTTTTGTCCATGCCAAAGAATCAACCGCTTTCACTTTTTTCAGCGTTGGCGAAACGGTTGTCAGCACGTATAAAAATGTCTATTGATGAAGCCGTTCAACTGATTGACCACCGCACGTATCGACTTCGTACACGAAAAGATACGTGCTCGTGGTGGGCTTTCTCAGTCATCGTTCGTTGTTATACGGATGAATCGTCACGCCTTTGACCACCCGATTGACGGTACGCGTTGGCGAAGGGGTGTCGGGTGTATTCCCGACTTTGATCGATGCCAGCAGTGCGATCGTTTGTGCAAAGACAATGTCTGCTAAGGCTAGATAACCGTCTGGCAATGATGTATCAGCTGGAAAGAAAAAGTTTGTTCCTGAAAAATTCACGGCTGCCGGCTGTCCGATGGCAGTCACTGCGGCGGCGATGCCATCACTCTTTAATTCTTCCAACATATCAAGATCATACTGCCGCGTGTAGGGCGTATTGCTGACAAAGACAAAGACGAGGGTTTGATCATCTACGAATGATTTCGGTCCATGACGGAAGCCCATCGAAGAATCGAACACGGTGGCGATTTTTCCCGCAGTCAGTTCCAATACTTTTAGCTGTGCTTCCCTGGTCAACCCCGACAACGTGCCTGACCCAAGGTAAACGATCCGCTTAAAGGAACGGTCCGTCAGTACTTGGAGTTCTGTTTCTCTGTCGATCACTTCTTGCCCCAATCGGCTAAGGGTTTCAACATAATGCCTCTTTTCTGTCAGAGGCGTCTGGTCAAAAATCAGCAGTGCGGAAAGAGCCATGCAAGAAAAACTTCCCGTCATTGCAAAGCCAGCATCATTTGACCTCTCAGGCATCAATAACAGATAACTCGTTTCATCAGCGGCAGCTTGTTGTGCCAAAGATCCGTCGGCTGCACAAGTGATCGTCAAATGATAGCTGTCGGCAACGAATTGATCGACGATTTTGATCGCTGCTAAACTTTCTGGTGAATTGCCGCTTCTAGCAAAAGAAACGAGCAGTGTTGGTTCATCCGCAAATAAAACTTGTTCTGGAGCTGCGACAATATCCGTCGTAGCAATACTTTCAAAAAGATAATCCGCAGTTGCGCCGGTCTTATTCAAGTAAGGAACGATCGTATCTCCGACATATTGCGACGTCCCCGCTCCCGTGAAGACCACCCGAATGCGTTTATCCGTCTTTTGCTTGATGGTACGTAAGAAAGTCGCGATCGCCTCTTGCTTTTCTTGATAGATCGTCAAGGTTTCGTGCCAAAGTTCTGGCTGTTGTTTGATTTCTCTTGTTGTAATCTCCGCACCTAATTCTGCTAATTCCTTTGTTGACAGTTGAAACATCTTTCTTCCTCCTAGCTACTGTTTTTCCAGTATGTATTCCCAGTGACGGTGCGAGGAGCGCTTGTCTTGGATGAATGCTTAGCGATCACCCAAAGGGCAAACTTCCCCGACCCCACTGGTTTTGAATACACGCCTTTTCTTTGCTCGAGTGGATCATTTCAGACTGTCTAGGAAATGCGCTACTCGTCGTTACGCAAGTGGCGGACTTTGTATCTAAATTGGTCTGCTCGAGCAACACTCAAGGTGTATTCGATCACTTCATTTTCAATATTGAACGTGCTACGTACCAGGTTCAACACTGGCGCACCTTCGTGGATTTTCAGCAATGCCGCATCTTTCGCACTGGCAATGCTGGCAAAAAATTCTTCGTCCGCGAGGCGGATCACTTGATGAAAGTCTTCATGAAATATATCGTACAATGGTTTTTGCTCGATCATCTCACTCGTTAAATGCATGAAGCGTTTGACCGGCAGATAAGAACGCTCGATCATCATCGGTTGCCCATCAGCAAGACGCAATCGTTTTAACTTGTAGATCGGCTCGCCGATTGAAACTTGCAACTGAGTGGCAAAATATTTTGTCGCTTCCATTTTTTTGAATGCCAATACTCTAGTTTCTGGTTGTTTCCCTAGTGCTTTCATCTGTTCGGTAAAACTATACGAACCTGATAAATTGGTTGCCTGCTTGCGGATATCCGAGACAAAGGTGCCTTTGCCATGTTGGCGATAAATATAGCCTAATTTTTCTAACTCCTGTAGAGCCAAGCGAACGGTGGTCCGACTTAATCCGTAGCGCTTTGACAGCTCTCTTTCTGAGGGAAGCATTGTGTCTGCTTCCATTTCATTTTCGATTTTTTCAATCAGTAAATTTAACAATTGATCGTATAATGGTTGTCGATTTTTATTGATATTCATAAGCCCCTCCAAACTGGTTACTACCACATAACGAGTGTACTATTTCCCGATAGGCGTGTCAAACAATCGTCTACAGGGGCTCTGTTTCCTGAATTTGTGTCTTTTCACGCAGGAAAATGAACCAATTGCCAGCACGTGCTAAGCTGAAAAGTCAGCTGTTGCTTGCTTAGCAAAACTCCTCCTACGTGTTGCGCCGTTTCTTCTGCTAGCTTGCTTATTGCGGCCAAATGGATGGATACAGGCCAAAGCCAGAACCGATCAAGCCGATCACTAGCAGCAAAGCGATACATTTCAACGGCGTCCAGCCGCGTTTTGATAAGAAGAAATACAGCATCAATGTGATGGTCAATGGAATCACTTGCGGCAAGATCCCATCGAGGATTTTTTGAATATCGATCGTCACAGGCACTTCGTTGACTTTGTTAAACGTCAATTCATATTTGCCGTTAGCCAGTTCATTGACCGCAGCATTTTCTTGCAATGTGTCGGTCAATTGACCATTCTCATCCGTGGTATACAGCATGTCTTCGTAAGCGGCAATGGCTGCTTGATCATCCACGATCGTCGTCGCTTGCGTCACTTCATTGGTAGTGCCGTTAGGGATCTGAATATCCAAAGACGTCGCTCCATACACGCAGGTCAAGGAACCGACAACAAAAATCCCTAAAATACTCGCTGCTCGGGTAAACTCTTTGGCATTTTCCGTTAAGATGCCAATTGCATCTGTCCCTAAACGATAGGACCAGTGCATCAAGAAGTACCGCAAACCAAATTGGGCCGCATTGAATACCAGTAAGAATATAAACGGTGCAGCGATATTGCCGCTGATCGCCATATTGGCTGTGATACCCGCCGTGATTGGTACCAAGGTAAACCAGAACAACGCATCACCGATCCCGCCTAACGGTCCCATCGCGGCGACTCGCACTGCCCGAATCATGGGAATATCGGCTTTGTTTTGTTCCATCGATAAAATGATCCCCATCACAAAGTTCACCAAGAATGGATGAGTATTGAAAAACTCTAAGTTATGGCTCATTGAAGCAGCCAAGTCCTTTTCATTTTTGTGGATCTTTTTCAATCCCGGTAAAATACTGAATAACCAGCCTCCTGCCTGCATTCGCTCATAGTTGAAAGAGGCTTGTAGAAATAAGGAACGCCAGACCATATTGTTCAAGGTCTTTTTATCCAGTTGTTCTGCGGGCGCTTGTTCGCTATAAGAATCGGGAATATTATATGCCATCTTCATCGCCTCCGAAATCATAGGTATTGGCTGCTGCTACTTTAAACTTGGACTGGATTTGATAATCCCAAAAGGCTAATGCAAAACCGATAAAGGCTAGAATGATCAAGGCTGGTCCTTGCAAAGAAGGTGCCGCCATTACGATCGTGGCTAAACCAAACCCCATAAAGAAGAAGCCCCACATTTCTTTGGAAACCATCACTTTTAGTAAAATCGCAAAACCGACATACCGCATCATGCCCCCAGCTGCGCCGAGACCACCCATCAACCATTGAGGGATCGCTGCGACCGCCTGATTCCCGAAGGCAGCACCGCCGATAAAGAATAAGACCACGATCAAGCCGAAGATCGTTCCAAGACCCGCCATCGCTAAATAATTGATTCGATCAATGCCCTTCGTATTGGCATCATGGGCGTAGCTGTCGGCTTTTGACATCACTGGCGACATTAGTGAGAAGATAATCGTCACCCCATATTGCCCCAGCAAAGAAAACGGAATCGCCGTAGCAACCGCTACTGTGGGTTCCAGCTGCAGCGTGATCGCTAAGATTGCTGCCATAATTCCGCCAATCACCGCATTTGGCGGTTGCGCGCCGCCCACCGGCATATTGCCGATCGTCATTAACTGATAGGTTCCGCCAACGATCAAGCCGGTTTGAAGATCTCCAAGAATAAGTCCGATAACCATCCCAGTAACAATGGGTTGGTACAATGATTCTAAAAAACTAAATTGATCGATCGCGGCAATGAATGTGACTATGAAGACTAAAATGATTTGAAAAATCGTGTAATCCATTTTCTTTCTCCTTCCTTACCTCTGCATTACTGAAACAATTTCTTTTCATCTTCAACAGGTGTCGTTGGAACCCGCTGGATCACTAATTGCACCCCCATTTCCTTCAGTTTTTTAAAGGAATCGACATCTGCTTCATCGACGGCAACTGTCGTAGCAACCTGTCTTTTCCCTTCTGACATATGCATATTCCCAATGTTCAGTTTCTTGATCGGCACCCCACCTTCAGCTAATTTCAACGCATCTTGCGGATTTTCAACCACCATGAAAATTTTTTGTTTTGGCGATGCTTTATGAATGATCTCGATGGTTTTTTTAAGCGAGAAATACCTCGTTTGGACGCCAGCTGGCGCCGCCATATCCATCAACCCTTGTCTGACTTTGTCTTTGGCGACCTTATCATTTGCCACTAAAATTAGATTTGCCCCCAATGTACCGTTCCACTGTGTGGCAACTTGCCCATGAATCAACCGATTGTCGATTCGCGTCAATAAAATATTTGGTTCTCCCATAAATATTTCCCCCTTTTATTTACTGCATGATTTCTGCAACCGCACTACGTTCTACTTCAATCACCGTTCCCGATTTCACCCTTAGATCCACTGTCTCTTTCCCAAGTGCTTGAATCTCCCCAATAATGCCGCCGTATAATTCGATTTTCTGCCCCTTTTTCAAGGACTGCTGCAATTCAGCGAAATAGCCTTTTTGCTTTTTCAGATGTTTCCCATTCAAGAAAGACGAGACCCCCAAAAAGAGAAAGAGAAAAACAAGCACCACGATTGAGGCTGCTAAGATCATTTCCCACATCGTTAAATCCCTTCTTCCTCCTTGATTTCCCCATGGCCTTTGATCTTTCCGTGAAAAATACCGCTCTTGCCAATCTCTGCCAGTTCTTGGCAAAAACGCTCTGGATCAGCTGCTGTATATCTAGTCAACGAACCTTCCACTAGCATCAGCAGATTGCTGCCGCCGATGACCTCGACTTGCGGATCCTCATTGGCAGCGGTCATCGCAACATTAAAAGGGGTTCCGCCCACAAGGTCTGCACAAATCACGACCCCATCACAGGTTTCCTTTAATTGATCGATTGCTCCTTGCAACTCTTTTTCAAAGTCAGCTAACGGATTTTCCTCTAAAAACGGCACTGCTAGAAATTGTTCTTGCGGCCCTGCAATCATCGCAAGCGCATTTTCCATCCCTTGCGCAAATCCTCCATGACCTGTTAAAACCAAACCAAGCATCTTATCTCCTCCCCTTACTCTCAACTGGTAGTAACCACATATCCAATATAAACGCTTTCATTTTGTCTGTCAACAAAATTTTTGTTTTTATATAAAAATGTCTTTGTTATCTTTAAATACGAAAAAGAGCGTAAATATTGTGTTTATCAAACATAATAATCTATTATTTTTAATGATAAGCAAACTAGACATATATAGGATTGTTATTTTTCACAAATTTTAACGTCTGCTTTCAGATACTGGTATTAAAAGAACCATACGCTCATTTTTTTCCGATGAAAACCTCTATTTCCCCTTGAAATAAGCGATCCTAAGAATACCCTTGCTGAATAAAATAAAAAACCAGTCAGGGTAACTCCGTGACTGGTTCTAATCATTTCAATTAATTCCTCCTTATTCCGCTCTTCATTAAATCTTCCTTCCACAATAAATCGACTAGCCCCCTTATCCTCTGCTGTTGATAGTTTAACCGTAGTTATGCAGAGTTTCCTCTACTTTTCTTTATTCTCCATTAACATAGAAAAGCACTACTTCCTAATTGTACTCGGGAAGCAGTGCGGCAAAAAAATTTTATTTGAGTTTATACAATAACTATGTGATAGCAGATGCGATCCGCTTATGCAGTTCAATGATCTCTTTTGTTAAATCACAAAAGGCGATGGCCGTCATCAAATGATCTTGACTATGAATGGTTAGGAGGGTGATTTCTGCTGCATTGCCTTGTGCTTCATTGGTAAGCATGGAAGTTTGTGCGTGATGCGCTTCAACAATTGCCTCCTCTGCTTGTTTGACTTGCTGGTCTGCTTGCTCAAAATTTCCTTCTTTAGCTGCTGTAATTGCTTCCATCGCATCACTTTTTGCGTTACCGCTATGAATGATCAGACCCATAACAGCCTCTAATTGTTCTTGATTCATGACTTGATTCTCCTTTTTTCATTAAGTAGTTGAAGGAGTGAATGATTCACGCCATCTTCTTCATTGCTCTTGGTTACATAATCGGCTTGCTGTTTAATGGTCTGGGCTGCGTTGCCCATTGCCACGCTGATCCCTGCAAACTGCAGCATAGACAAATCGTTTTCATTGTCGCCAATGGCCAAGACTTCATTCGACTGGATCCCTAATTGTTCCGTTAATCGCTGCAAGGTTTGGCCTTTGCTTGCTTGAAGCGGCAAGAACTCATAAAAACAGTCCAAACTCCGCATATGATTAAATTGTTTCGACCAGTTAGACAAAATCTGCGGGATTGCTGCATCGATTCGCTCTTTTTCCCCCACTAGCATCACTTTATAGATAGGGATGTGTCGTAATTCATCGAGCTTCACAATTTTGATTGGCACACGATTTAATATACTGTCATAGGCGGTATATTCATCGATGACTAGTGAACTTGTGAAAATTCCTTCCTTACTTTGGACATGGTAATTCAGTCCCAATTGCTGCCCCAGATAGAGTACCTGCAAAAAATTCTCGTAGGACACTGCTTGTTCGAAAAAAATTGTTTCACCTCGAGCATCCGATAAAACAGCACCATTAAAGCTGATGACGTATTCATCTTCTTTATGTAGCTGCAGCTGCTTGATCAAAGGTGCCAGACTATAAAAAGGACGTCCAGTGCACAAAACGATTTTAATTTTTTCTTGCCTAACAGATTGGATGGTCTGCTTAACCGATGTCGATAGCTCCCCTTGCGGATTCAGCAGGGTTCCATCCAAATCGATCGCTACTAATTTGATCATGGTTCTTCACTTCCTCGGGCGTATATGACTTGATAAGCCGCGCCATAAACTCCAGCATCATTTCCCAGCATGGCTTTTCGTACAGGAAGCTTCCCTCTAATTTCTGGGAACAAATAAGTCTCTAATGCATTCTGAAGTGGTGTCAAAAAAGCTGGTCCAGATTCTGAAACACCGCCACCAATAACCAATTCCTCTGGATCGACTGCATTGATCAGGCCGGCAAAGGCTTGCGCTAAATAATCAATCGTTGTATCAATCGTCTCTTTGGCTTGCCGATCTCCTTGAGCTGCCAAGTCAAAGATCTCTTTTGTCCCACTGACCCGTTCAAAACCGGCGATCAGGTTCATGGTTTTGATCATTCCTGTCGCAGAGCCGTAACACTCTAGGCAATTTTGATTGCCGCAACCACAGACACGGACTTCCCTTGTTTGAAGTGGGATGTGTCCAATCTCTCCAGCAGAAGCATTCGTTCCGTTTAGGACTTTGCCATCGATGATCACGCCACCACCGACTCCCGTTCCAATCGTAGCAAAAACGATTGACTGACAGTCAGAAGCTGCGCCTTGCCACAACTCGCCCAACGCAGCTGCATTGGCATCATTCATTACTAAAACTGGTACATTCAATGCAGCTTCAATAATCTGTTTCAAAGGAAAATCGATCCAGCCGAGGTTGACTGCTCGTTTAACGACCGTTTCGTTTACCGGTCCTGGAACGCCGATCCCAATGCCTTTCAGTGCGCTTAAAGAGAGCCCGTTCTCGTTTAGTTTTTTCTTGATACTCGTGATGATCGTTTCTGGGATCATCGTTCCGTTATTCCTACTATTTGTCGGGATCGACCATTTGTCCAGCAGTTGCTGATTCTCGCTAAACAGCGCCATTTTGATTGCTGTACCGCCGATATCTATACCGATAATCGTTTCCATTGTCTTTTCATCCTCTCGTTTCTTCTGTTTGTTTTTTCTTCAATGAGGCAGGATGCTGTTCTTTTTTCATTAAGTACATTTGTCCTAAAAGCAGCAAGACACCAGTAAACAATAGGAACAAAACGACAAAGCTTTGCTTGGACCCTTCAACGACTGCTGCTGAATTGCTTAAAGCAGGATCAGCTTGGCTTTTGGCCATGATTGCCGCAATAATAGCAGTACCTGCGGCTGCGGCAAATTGCTGAACGGTCATGATCAGGGCATTGCCAGCGGCTTGTTCGACTTTTTCCAGTTGTGCCAAAGCGCTGGTCATCAAGTTTCCAAAAGAAAAACCGATACCTAATGTAAAAAGAAAATAGAGCAGTCCAATCATGACATTGCCCAAGTTTTCAGCCAACAGCCAAAAAAGTAACAGTGCGCTGATAATCAAGAGACTTCCGCCAACGATAGGTCTTTTCTCCCCATATCGATCTAAAAAGCGTCCGCCTAGAGGTGTAAAGAGCGCCCCCAAGGAAGCCCCCGGCAAAATAATCAAGCCGGAAGTTTGGGCAGTGCTTTGATTCACTAATTGAAGATAAAGTGGCAGGATAAACACCAAACCCATCAAGACAAGCTGCATGATAAAAAAACAAACCAGTCGAAGGCTGTAGCCTTTGTTCTTTAATAAGCTTAATTTTAAGACCGGTGATGGATGCTTTCTGACGTGCAAAAGCAGCAGACATAAGCAAACTGCCCCTAACAAAAAGGCGCCACCAATTGCCAAACTAAAAAAACTGCGACTGCCCATATAGCTGAAGCCAAAAGTCATGCCGATAAAAAAGCCCGCTACAAGTATAGTGCCCATTAGATCCAATTTAGCTTTTTGCGGCTTCATTTTCTGTTCAATCGTCAACGCACCGAGAAGCAATGCTCCAATCAAAATCGGCAACAGGAAAATGAAAATTGCTCGCCAGCCGAAGCGCGTAACGATCCAGCCGCCAAAAGTCGGACCAATCGCAGGAGCAATGGCGGGGATCATCGTTCCCACACCCATCATCATCCCAAGCTTTCCGCTAGGAACTTGTTCCAGAATAATATTAAACATCAGCGGTAAAGCGATGCCGGTCCCGATCCCTTGTACGACACGCCCTATTAAAAGTAGGACAAAGCTGCTTGCGAATGCGTTTAAAATAATGCCTGCGATAAACAGCCCAATTGCAACTAAAAATAAAGATTTGTTTTTAAATGACTGTTTCAAAAAGCCAGATAAAGGAACGATGATTGCCAAAACTAAAAAATAAATTGTTGTCAGCCATTGGATCACCGCAATATCTACTTGAAATTCCTTACTCAACACGGGAAAAATCACATTCATTGCTGTACTGATTAAGACCCCGCAAAAAGCCAGAATTCCTGTTGCTGTGACAGCCCCAATCGTTTTTCTTGAAATCTTTTCTTGTTTCATTTGTCTTCTCCATTTCTAATAGATCATGCGTTAAAAAACGTTCTGAAATGAATCCATTGAAAAGGCGGCTGTGAAAGCCGCCTTTGACTATGCTTCAACAAGTGAGAGTGCTTGCTGCAGCACTTTTTCGCCATTCATAGTGCCGTAGGCAGACATATCGATCACTGAAACAGGAATCTTATCTGCAACCAATGCACGGATTTGTTTTTCTTTAAAGCGAACTTGCGGTCCTAATAAAATCACATCTTTGTCCGACAAGTAGTCTTTGATGTCCTCGACTGGTCGCGCATCGACTTGCGTCATGATTGATTGTGCTGTACCCGCTTTTTCGATTTTCTCGATCAATAAGCTGGTACTCATGCCGGCATTGCAAACTAATAAAATATTGATTTCTTTCATTTCTTTTCCCCCTTATTTATTCCGCAACTGCTGCGCCAATGTTCATTTGTACCGTCTGCTCTTTTTGTGCTTCTTGTTCTCGCTTGTATTCGACGTTGTCTGCCATTTTAAAGAAGGGGAAATAGATGGCAGTAGCAACGATCACACAAACGATTTGAGCTAGTAGCATCCGCCAGCCACCCGCAATCACGGCGTTCACAAAGGTCGGCGTCCCCGTTGGCAACTGTGCGCCTACCATTCGCGGCACCAAACCAGTCGTGATCGATATATAGCCGATCAAGCCAGTCACTAACGGCGTAATGACCGTTGGCAGCAAGAACATTGGGTTCAAGCAGACCGGCGTTCCGAATGTGATCGGTTCATTGATACCAAAGAATGTGGGGATACTTGTAATCCGGCCAACACTTTTGTACTGTTCACTCTTCGCAAAGAAAACAAAGCAGATCGCTAGACCCAAGACACAGCCACCGCCGCCAATTTCTAAAAAGGCAGAAGTAAAACCAAAATCAATCAAGTTCGGTGGTGTCGTACCTGCTGCAGCTGCGTTCATATTTTCGATCGTCATAGTCTGCAAAATGGGAGCATAAACGCCAAAGATGATTGCTTTGCCATGAATGCCAAACCACCAGAACAGACCAATCAATGCATAGGCAACCATCACTCCGCCAATCGAACCGCCGATCTGTTGGATCGGTACTTGTAAAACAGAGTACACTAAATTATGGGCACTGCCGTAACTCGTAAATGAAAAGCCCCATGAGATACATGCCATAAGAAACGTGATAGAAAAGAAGGGAATAATCGAACTAAAGGATTTTTCTACGAAGCTGGGAACACTATCTGGCATTCGGATCGTAATATTATTTTTGATAAACCAGCTGTAAAGTTTCGCAACGGTCAACCCAACAATGATTCCAACAAACATTCCTCTCGAACCAATAAAATCAAAGCTGATAAAATCGACTGGTCTGACGGTGTCGTGCACTTGCTGTTCAACAGTTGCAAGTGGTGTCAGTATCAAAAAAGAAACAATGGCTAGAAATCCTGGAAACATCCCATCGATTTTATAGGATTTCGCTAAATTAAACGCAATAAAGTAAACAACGATCAGTCCCATAATGTTACTGGTGAAAATACCTGGCAATAACAGCAGTGTTTTTAGCCCGTTTGATTGAATAAATTCCTGGTAGCCGTCAAACGGCATGTTGGCGATCAAAGTAAGCATCGCCCCCGTGATACTCGCAGGGATCGTCATGACCATCCCTTTACTGACAGCTTTTAGATAGCGGTTATCAGAAATTTTTTCGGCGGACAATTGTATTTTTTCAAGATTATTAACAAAGCTCATAGTGAAGTCTCCTCTTTTATTAGTCTATCTGAACAAAACGTTCAATTGCCTTCCCAACGCCATTTTCATCGTTTGTATCCGTTTGGTACTTTGCAGCTTCTTTTACTTCTTCAATCGCGTTGCCCATCGCGACTGTATAGCCAAATCGTTCATCTAGCATCCCGAGATCATTATAGCTGTCACCGATCGTCATAATTTCTTTCAGGTGGATGCCCTTTTTTTCTGCATAGGTTTTGATTGCCTGCCCCTTATCTGCCAATGGATTAGTAATTTCTAGATTGATGGCAAATGATCCTGTGACGTTGACCGGATAAATTGCTGGAAGTGTCCGACGCAATGCGGCAATTTTTTCCGTATCATGAGAAAAACTGATTATCTTCCCAACAAAGTAATCGTTTTCAAAAATTTCATCTAAGGAAGCAATTGGTGTAACTTCTCGGTACAAAAAGTGTTCCCCTGCAGACTTGTAGGCCTCTTCTACAGAAATCTTGGGATGAAACTGATTGATCTTCGCTGCAACCGCCCATTTCCTGCGCTCTGCATCACTGGGAGTGAACGTCCCCCCAGTGGTATAAAGTTCGACACATAGATTTGCTTTCTCCAGCTCTGCCACTATATCGCGAACCAACATTTCACTAAGGTAGAGGCTTTGTATGATCTTTCCATTTTCGTTCCTCAGTTCACTACCATTCATCACTAGATAACTGCACTCGATACCCGCTTGTTGGACTTGGGGGACAGCATCTTCGTAACTTCTACCGGTGGTGATAATAAATTCGATCCCTTTTTCTTGGGCTTTTTTTACAGCTCTGGCGTCAGCTTCTGAAATTTTATGATTCGAGCTGACAAGTGTTCCGTCCATATCTGAAGCAATCAATTTGATCATCGCAATACCTATCCAATTACACTTTCTAATACTGCTTGGTGTCGTTTGACTTGCGTGATACTGTCTACTTCCATATAGTCTTGGATGTGGCGGTTTCCTTCATATTCACTGCAGATATAGCCATTGTAGCCAGCTTCTTTTAGTACTTCGATCACATCTTTGTAGGGAATACTCGTTTCTTGAAGTTCTGGCGTGATATCATAAAACTTTCCATGAATATGAACGATATACGGCATATTTTCCACTAAAATCTTTGGATCTGTATAAACAAAGTGGCGGCAAAATTCAGCGAACGCTTTGTCTGTCTCAGTTGCTTCACTCATGTTCGAAACTTGTTCAAAAGTCGCATCACGATCGATGCCTTTTTCATAATTGTCACTGACCCATTGAATAATTTCTGGCGTGCCGCCTTTACGGATATAACTGTCTTGAAAGATCGAACCGATACGTTTCGTAAAAATCCCAAAGTCTGGCATAATCCCAAACCATTTTGTGCCGCTTTCTTTGATATAATCCAACCGTTCCTCAAACCAGGGGGTGCCGAATGTGAAGGGAGCATGGACTTCCAATGCGATTTTAACGCCGACTTCTTCTGCATAAGCCAGACTTTCTTTGATGACTTCTAAAGGAGTCGAGACCAAAGTCCGTAAAATCTTACAGCCCAATCGGCTAGCGATAGTCAAATCACGTTTCATCATTGCAACATTCTCAGAAGTAGTTAGCATTCGGTTAGCAAATAATTTGTTATCTAAAAACGCATCATAAGCAATGGGTTCCACCTGATATTTTTCCATCCAGCCATGCCACTGCTGAACAAATTCATCGGTAATATTCGGAAACGTTGGAATCATCTGTTCCGGTAAAAATTCGATTCCTTTGGCACCAGCCGCAGCTGCTTCACGAATGCAGTCTTCTAACGTCATTTTTCCGGTATAAAATTCTTCTTGGTAGCTGTAAAGCGATACCCCGCGTTTAATTTTACTCATCATTTCATCTCCTTTAAGCTTCTAACTGTAATGTTTTCTTGTCATCGCCCACATTGTTGAAAGGCAGATAGGAAATCCTTAAACTAACAAACGCATGAATCGTATGCTCTCCGGCAGCCAATCCACCTGGTTTCTTTACAAAAACCGTGATTGTTTCAATCATTTCCCAGCGATGGTTGATCGCTGTCGCTAATTCATCAAAGGTGAATGATTCCCCTTTGACAGTGATGATCATATCCTTCACAGCAACCTTTTCTCCGTCTATGGTTAGATCAATGACTTCTACACAGCTCATAGGTAAACCGCGGTAATACGGTATGCGTAATTGCACCTCAAAGCCGGTAATTTCTTGCTGTTCGCGCACATTTCGAAACCCTTTTGGATGAACCAAATATTTTTCAAACAATTGTTTCAACTCCTCTTTTATTGATACGAAGGTTGGCAAGCAGCAATCTGCCTAGCCAATCAGCGGCTGCCTGCCCTTCGCTCATTTTGTTATAGTTTTACTTCGCTGCCTGTCTCTGCTGCTTGATAGATTGCGGCTAATACTTGCGTTACTTTGAATGCTTCTTCTGGTTTTACCAATGGTTCGGTATCATGGATGATTGCTTCCAACCATTGCTTAGCTTCCAATGATTCTGGTGCTGAATCACTTCCCTCAAAGAAGGCAATATTGCCGGCAGCACTGATACTTTCTTCCGTCAATAGACCGTTTTTGGCCCGATTGTACGTCAATTGATTCACTGGAAAACTCATGCCAGCATCGATCTCAGCCCCTGCCTTGGTTCCGCATAACGTTGTTGCCGCTTCTTTGGATTCTAAGATATTTAGTGCCCATGAAGATTCTAAGAATACCGTCGCACCATCTTTCATTTTGATAAAACCGAATGCTGAATCTTCTACTTCAAACTTCTCGGTGTCCCAGGGGCCAAATAAGTTGCCCGCCTCTGCCCCAGGAAGATTACCTAATTTACTGAAAACAGAACCTGTTACCGACTCTACTTCATAGTTATTCATCATCCATAAGGTAATATCTAATGCGTGGGTACCGATATCAATCAGTGGCCCGCCGCCTTGTTGCGATTTATCTGGAAAAACACCCCATGTCGGAACTGCTTTACGACGAAGCGCATGAGCTTTGGCAAAGTAAATTTCACCTAACTCCCCATTGGCACATGCTTCATGTAGTGCCGTCACTTCTTTACGGAAACGGTTTTGGTACCCGATCGTAAATTTTTTACCTGATTTTTTCCACGCATCCATCATCGCTTGGGCAGCTTCTGGTGTATGAGCCATCGGTTTTTCGCATAACACATGCTTACCGGCTTCAAAAGCTGCAACCGTAATGGGACTGTGGCTAACATTTGGCGTACAGACATGGACCAAATCGATTGATGGATCTGCTAAAAGCTCATGATAGTCTTGATAATATTTTGCTCCTTTTGCCCCAAATGATTCTGCGGCTTCTTTTGCCCGTTCTACTTGAATATCACAAAATGCCACAAGTTCACATTTGTCTTTTTGATTTGTTAAGGCTGGGAAATGTTTGTTATTTGCGATCCCACCGCAGCCAATGATACCGATTCTTAGTTTTTTCATAGATAAACCTTCCTCTTCTTAAGTGATATATTGCTTTTTATTCAAAGCTGATACTTTGGTGATAATTTGCTGAAATGCGGATTGCCTCAATGACTTCCATCAGACGCAAAATCTCTGTTGGTTTAACGATCAGTTCCGCTTGACCTTGAGTATAGGCATAGTAGTTATCGAAAAACATACGATGATTGACACGCACTTCCGGCAGCGCTTCAGTAATGATCCGCCCTTCTGGTGCCGGTCCAAAACTGCGGGTCGGTCCCGCATGAGTCATGGTTATTTTCCCAGGAACATTGCTCAGCAGTTCCGATGTCCGAGTAATCTCTCCTCTTGGGTAAAAGCCGTCGATCTTGGCACTTCCTTCATTCCCTCCCAAAAACCAGTGACGCTCAAACCAGTTTTCCGAGCTGTTTAAGAAGTAAGTCCCCAATTCGATCTGGGCATTGACGCCATTCTCAAAATAAAGCTGGATGTTAAAATAATCGTCCACCTGTTCATTGATCACATTCCTTACGTCGGCATAGATCGTCTTCAACTTGGTTGGCATCATCCACAAAATCTGATCAATAAGATGAACACCCCAGTCATAAAGCATGCCGCCTCCCATTTCAGGATAGATGTGCCAGTCATGCATGTTGCCGTTAAACCCATATAAGGCGCTTTTGACAGTATACGGTGTCCCCAACAATCCTTGGTCAAAGATTTCTTTGGCTACCCGATAATCATGGTCCCAGCGTCTTTGCTGATGAACCGTGAAGCGAACCTTTTCTTTTTCCGCAAAAGCGATCATTTCTTTTACTTCTTTGGCATTCATGGCGAGCGGTTTTTCACAAATAATATCTTTTTTCGCTCGTGCTGCTTTCAATACCATCTCCAAATGCAGTTGATTCGGAACTGCAATAATTACCGTATCAATGGCAGGTTCTGCCAACAATGCATCAGCTTCGGTAAAAGCTTTGATCTGCTGAGGCAGCTCTTTGAATCGGTCTGGATCAATGTCGCAGACTGCCAGCAGTTGAGCATAATCCAGTTGGGCGATGGTATCAGCATGGGTCTGACCCATAAAACCATATCCGATAATGCCGATGTTTAATTGTTTCCTCATTTTCTTTCCCTCCGATCAAAATAATCCCAGTGCTCAATAAATTGCGTGTCGGACATTCGATATAAGTCAACGACATTGCTTTTCACTCGACCTTGTTCATCGACACTGCATAAAAATACGGCTGCGTATTCGCCATCAATCAAAATCGTATCGATTACTAAGTGAAAAAATTCTTGCGACTGAAATTTTGCCTTAAAGGCTTCAATGAATCCTTTTCTTCCTTGGGGAACTCCAGGATTATGCTGGCGATAATTATTTGCGATGTACTCCTCTGCCAGCGCCAGCTTTTGCTGATTAAAGAAGCCTTCATAAAACGCATAGATCTGTTCCTTAGTCAGTGTCATCACAGACCCTCCCGTTCTAATTCTTTAATCTGCCAATAGGTTTTTCACCATTTGGAGCTGACGTTTGGTGAAGGTGGTTCCGCCGCAATACAGTTCATCCTCATATTCACAGATTAAATAGCCAGAGAAGTCAGACTCTTTGACCACTGTTAAAATTTCTTTGTAGGGGATACTTGGTTCGACCAAATCTTCTCCTAGGTAGTGGAATTTCCCGTGGAGCTCAAAACTATAAGGCAAGATTTCTTTCAATTCCGCTAGAAGTGTCGGCAATTCCGAGGCTGGTTTAAATTGCACAAACCCATACATGCCTTGTAGCGCAGGTTGAATCGCTGGATGGGCCCCACTTTCATTCAAACGAGTGCGGGCTTCTTCTAATGGAATGCCTTGATAGCGAAAGGAAGCGGCCTGTTCAAGATGTTCTTCGCTGACCCCTGCTTCCAACGCTTTGAGCCAGTGGGCTTTATTCGGCGCTACCGCAAAACAACCAAAATCAGGAATAAAGCCTAAATGCTGCGATCCGGTTTTTTTGATTACTTTCAAGTATTCCTGAATCCGCGGTGATAAGGGAGTCTCTGGATTGTGGATCTCAATTCCAACACGAATATCGTATAGCTCAGCATACGGCGCCAACCGTTCGAAGGCTTGCGGCGACAGCATCACTTGAGCGCGCATAACCTTGCATCCTAATTGATGGGCCGTTTTTAAATCGATGATCGCATCCGCCAGCATTTCATCATCCGTCAAATTACGATCGTGCATCAGCCCTTTATCATTATTTGCGCCATACCCCACTGGTCCGATGCCGTAAGCTGCTTTTAACGACTGGACCAGTCCTAAGAACTCTTGGCTGACATTTGGGTAATTGGGCAGCATTTGGGTGCCGACGATTTCATAGCCTGAGGCTCCTGCCAGCGCTGCTTGTCGGACACACTCAGCAAAATCATATTCATGTCGGGCGTATTCAGTCCCATAGCAAAAGAGGGTTGCACCCAGTTTGATTTCACTCATTCTTCTCACCTTCCAGCGTAATCGTTATCGTCTCCCCTGAATCCAGAGGCATAAATGTATGGCCAGGTCCTATCTGCATGTAAGGGATACGAAGCATCAACTTCAAGCCAATCTCATGCTGTCCAGACAGTCCGTTTGGCAGTAACAAATGAAGCTGTGCCAAATCATCTTGACGCCAAAATTCTGTCACAGCATATTTTAGTTTGTACAAAGGCATTTCTTCGCCATTCAATTCAAAAGTCACTGCTTCATCAGGGATTTTTTTCCCATCGATTAAAACTTCCAGGCTGTCAATATCTGAAAGATAATGGCCTCGATAATAGGCAAGTTGAAGGGCAAACGTCAGACCTTGTCTTTTGCCATGAATATAAATAGGCTTGAAGGACTCTCTTTTTATAATCTGTGGAGCCAATTTCATGCGCATAGCAAACATCTTTTCCCCTCCTTCTTATCCAACAAAATTTCTTAGATATTTAGTGCTTAGTGCCACTGATTTTTTGACGTCTTCATAACTTTTTTCAAAAGCTTTGTCTTCAATTTCAATACAGCTATACCCGTCAAAACCGATATCAGTGAGTGCTGAAACATATCGGCCCCAATCCACATCGCCTAGTCCCGGCAATTTCGGACGCATAAACGCTAACGGTTCTGCCATTACACCTACATCTTTCAACTTTTCTGGGTAGAGTTTTATGTCTTTGTAATGGACATGGAAAATCTTTTCTTTAAACTCATAGAGCGGAGCGATATAATCAATCTGCTGCCAAACAAAGTGTGACGGATCGTAATTCAACCCTAACATTGGACTATCCAAGCGTTTGAAAACTTCTCGCCAGATTTTTGGTGTGGTCATCAAGTTTTGCCCGCCAGGCCATTCATCTTCTGAAAAGAGCATTGGACAATTCTCAATGGCAATTTTGACACCTTTCTTTTCGGCATAATCTAAAAGAGGTCGCCAGACAAGAACCATCTCTTCTAAATTTTCTGCTACTGATTTAGTCTGCATCCTGCCGATAAACGTTGTGACTAAATTGATCTTCATTAGAGCAGCCGCATCGATCAAACGATACAAATGTTCGATCACAGCCTTTCTCTTTTGCCGATCTTCATCCAGCGGATTCGGATAATAGGCGAGTGCTGAAATCGTGATCGTTTTACTGGCAGCATAAGCCAGTGCTTCAGCCGCCAGCTCTTCCGTCAGATTTTCTATATCAAGATGGGCAACGCCGGCATACCTGCGCGACGCTTTTTCCTTTGGCCAGCAAGCAACTTCTACACACTCCAAACCGTTTGCTGCGGCAATATCGATCATTTCTTTAAAATCACTTTGATCAAAAATAGCACTTACAATCCCTAACTTCATTTCTTCACCTCAACTTCTTTCTATACCCGAATTATAAAACGCTTTCTTGTTGACAGCTTCCCGATTTTTGTGCTAGTAAAACCTTATTTTTGTTTTCTTTTCTTTAGATAAATAAAAAAAGACAAAAAAAATCAGATGTTTTTTGTCTTTTTTATGAGGTAGTTGATTATTGTCGCTTTCTAATGTTGATTTCATAAAACTCATTGGTCTCCAAATGCTTCTGAATCACAATGCGGTTATTAGTGACCTCGATCTCATCAAGTGTTTGCAGATGGGTACTTTTTGCCTCCAAATACTTGATGTCTGACCCCCGAAGCTCGCGGATGAAATTCAGTTTGGCCCACTGAGTGAATAAATCGCCATGCGCTGCTAAGCAGGAAAATACTCGCAGTTCATAACGTCCATTGGGAATGTTTGTCAATACGAGTTCTTCCTCATGATCAGATGCTTCAAAAAACTGTTCGATCTCTGTTAGTTTTAAATGCGATTCATCTTTAAGAAAGTAAAGATTGTTCGGATGAACATAATAGTGCCCCAATATAAAATACTCATTTTCTTCCGAAGCGCAGACCAAGTGTCGGTCATCTTTGGTTTGAAAATAGGTACCACGAAGCTGATCGAAAAACTTCATCGCATGCATTGCCGGCTTTAATAAACCATTTTTAGTGACTAAGCCGTTACCGCCAGTCAATAAGCCATGATAGTGGGTATTTTTTTGAGCCAAATCTGTGGAAAGCCAATACCCCAGTCCATCTACTTGATCAAAAATATCAATCAAACTTTTCACAATGAAGGTCCCTTTGTATAAGGTGTCATTCAATCGATTGCTTCGTGAAACTGTGCTGCTCCATTCAGAAATATAAATTGGTCGTTTAAGATCGCTTTTCTTTAAGCGCTGGACTTGGTTCTTCAAGAAATCTGGATCAGTCACACGCTGATAGTTACGCTTTTCCCGTACTAAGCGATTTGAATACGGAAACAAAGCGAAGGAATAAAAATCGAAGCAGCAATCTGCAAGACAGCCGTTGAGTAATTCTTCTATTTTGAGGTCATTCGTCACAATAAACGTGCCGCCGCCAATCGCAGTCTCCGGTAGCAATGTTTTGCAGATCGACGATGTAAGTTGATAAAATGTTCGATAGCGTTTGGCTGATTCAACATCCTCCGGCGCACTGGCAACAATTTCAATTTTCCATTGCGACACCGCTTGAGAGCCGTACCGATTGAGGAGATGCAGACAAAAATCATGAATCAAATTTCGCCATTTTTCTCTAGGATACTCGCTTTCTTTGAATCCTCGACTGATCTTATTAATAGTAATCCATGGCGTTAATCCTAAAATAACAAGGGAATCAATGATTTCATCAATCGTGTCATAACGACTCAAGGATTCGCCCAAAAGTTCTGGTGTCAATAGTGCCCAGATTCTGCCATATTTAAACTTCAAGTTTTGCTGGATGGCAGATAGTTGCTGACGCAGTTTGCTATTCAAAACAAATTTTGCTTCCCCAACATTTAAAATGTTCGCCCAACTCGTTTTGATGGGCTCTCTATTTTCTCCGCTAATTTCATACTGACGAAAGGTTTGGTTTGAAATCACTGGTCGTTGCTGTTGCTTTTTATAGCGGCTAAAAGTGTCCTTGATTTCTTCACTGACTAAAACAGCAGGCGCTTTTTCTTTCACACGGTAATTTTTCCGATAAACCGATGGCGATGTGTTGTATCGTTCCTTAAACTTTTTATTGAAGCCGTTGACACTGAAAAAACCATTATCGATTGCGATCTGCGTGATTGGTTTCTCGGTCTCCAGCAAATCACGAACGGCATGCTGCATCCGAACATTGCTCAAATAATCTTTGAAATTGATTCCGAGATTTTTTTTGAAAAATTTAGAAAAATAAGCGACATCCATATGAACCAAAGTTGCCATCTGGCTTAGTGACAAATTGTCGTAATACTGTTCTTTGATTACCCGAGTTATTTTTTGGATGCGCTGGTCTTCCTCAAACGACTCGATTGTCTTCTCTAAAAACAAACTGCTTAGTTCATTCAGCAAGTGATAAATTTTACTGATATGTAAGAAGTTTGTTTTGTCATTTTCAAAAAGCAGCAGATCAATGATACTGATGATTGATTGGCGGATCGATTGATAGTTTCTATTCGGTTGCTCAATCGAATTGCAGTAAAAGCCTTCTCTTTCAACTTCTAATGCCTGAGATAGCAGATACTGTGAGATCGAAAAGTGAAAAAGCAGGCTTCCTTCTTCCGCAAGTAGTTTATAGCTCTCCTGCTTGTTGATCACAATGATGTCATCTTTTTTCATCACGCTTTTTTTGCCGTCGACCACTAATTCGGCCTTCCCCTGCAACAAAAAAAGCAAATCCGTGGTTCGAATCTCCTGATAATACAGCTGTGCATCCGCAAGCAAACGAATATCACTCTGACTATCCAAATAATGTATGATCTTACTCATCAATGTGCCTCCCCTTGACAAACATCGTTATTTTTTTGAATCTGCTTATTTTAGATACTATCACAAGAAATATGAGTTAAATAGCGCTTTCATCGTTTTTTCTTTTCCATTACTTACTAAACGGAATACAGATACACTGTTTTCACGTGAAACAAAAAAACCTAACCAACCAGCAGGATCGCTGTTTGATTAGGAAAGAGGCACTGCTTTATTGTTCGGTCAACCACATGCGTGAGTGTTCAACTTCTTCATATGTTAACTGATGACTTGGTGTCCAAACGGTTGAAAGGACTGCGCCCCGGGAGGTGAAGATCTCTTGGACGTAAGCACTGTCAGCTAGGGAAACGATCGGGTCGTTTCTGCCAAAACTCAGAAACACATGAGTGTCAGGCAAGGAATTCGTCGGTAAATTCTCGACTGGATACATGGCGTGGTAGAGGATCGCTTTTTCAAAGTGGTCACTATCATTTAGTAATAAGCGAATGGCAATGTTGGCGCCATTGGAATAACCCACCAGTACCACTTGCGCTAACGAAAAGTGGTGTTCTTTGGCGGATTGCCGAATGAACTCGGCTAATTCGTCGCCGCGAAGTGCTAAGTCGACTTCATCATACACTCCTTCAGCTAGACGTTTGAAGTAACGGGGCATGCCGTTTTCTAAAACGTTCCCGCGAATACCTAATAGTGATGCTTGGGGATCAAGGGCTTTGCCTACTTCCAGCAACGACTGTTCGTCGCCACCAGTGCCGTGGAGCAGCACCAAAACTGGTGCGTCGGCTGCTCCTTGTTGGTAGATTGCTTTCATCGAAGTTCCTCCTTTAACTTGGTCGTTTGATATCGAAAATCTCCCCAATCGTTGCGTAAGAATTTCCCGCTAGCCGGCTGACTGCTTGTAAGGCACGGGGATCGATCTTGCCGTCTTGATAGACATGCTCTGCAACCTGGTAGCCGACGACTTCCAACAACAAGAGATCGGCAGTGATCTGCTGGTCTTTTTTGATGGGTACGTGCTGATGCAGAATCGTTTCTAAGCGGACACTGGCTTCGTTCAAGCCAGGAACGGCAATCGTTTTCGATGTCGTTGTGGTAAACCCAGAAACCGTCAACTCGCTTTGGTCTGCGGGCAATAATGCCGCGGTTTTATTGGCCTCTTGGACATTTGTTTGATCCAAAATATGCACGACGGCTTCTTTCGTCGCCAACAGATTGCGGGCGGTGTCTTTCAGTTCCCCCTCTTTGCGTTGGATAGCTAAAGAGAGGATCACGGGTTCTGAGCTGACGATGTTAAAAAAACTGAATGGGGCGATGTTGACGATACCATCGGCTGATTGCGTACTGACCACTGCTACTGGCCGTGGAATGATGGAGCCAATCAGTAGTTTATAATTTTCTCGTTGGGTCAAATCCTTGGGATCTAAATAGCGCATATAGCGTCTCCTTTTCTAAACCGATAAGTCTGGCAAGCGATCCTCGATCTCTACACGGCGGCTTTCAAATTGGGCTGGCAGCATCAACTGCTGTCCTAACGTTTCTAATGGTTCATCAACTAAAAAGCCTGGGGTTTCTGTTGCGATCTCAAAGACGATGTTGCCCCGCTCTTGGAAATAGACGGCTTTGAAATAGTTGCGGTCCTTGATTTCAGTGACTCCGTATCTTTGATCGTACAAGTACTCTTGCCACTCTTTTTGCACTGCTTCCGTTGGCACGGACCACGCGATGTGATGGACGGTGCCAACACCCCAGCGCCCTGCTGGCAGTGCTTCATGGGGCACGACGATCTCATGAACGAGGGTGCCTGCGGTATGAAGATGGGTGCTTTTCTCTGTTTTGTTAAAAATGTTTAGTCCTAGATCATCTGCCAACGTTTGAATGGTCGCTTCTGGTTGTGCCGAAAGCAAGACGGCCCCATGAAAGCCTAAAATCGCTGGTGTTTCCGCCGATTCTTCGGCTTCGACTAGCGCCAAAGACAGGTCATGCTGATCATGAAGTTCTAAAGTTGGCCGGTCAAACAATGTACTTTCTTGGACAGTTACTTGATGTTTCGCCAAATGTTCTTGCCAATAGGCACTGCTGCCTTTAGGAATACGAAAGGCGATCGTGCCGACTTGTCCGCTTCCTACTCGTCCAGGATGGGCATTTGCCCAAGGGAAGAAAGTGATGATGGTCCCATTTTCTAACGCTTGATTGCTGTAATAAAGATGATACGTGTAGGGATCATCAAAATTGACGGTTTGTTTGACGAGGCGCAACCCCAACACGTCACGGTAAAAGGCAACGTTCGTTTGCGGATCGCCTACGATGGCTGAAATATGGTGGATCTGTTGAATGGGTTGCATACTATGTGCCTCCTTAGGCGCGTTTTGTATTGAAGGGTTTGATGACTCCTTCGATGTATTCACGGCGATTTTCTAAAAATGGTGCCAATGATAAGGATTCACCCAATGTTTCATACGGCTCATCCCCCATAAACCCTGGTTCATCTGTCGCTAGTTCAAAAAGAATATGGCCGATGCGCACATACAACGATTCAAAATAGTAGCGATCGACATAGCCAGAGTTGGCCAATCCCAAGTTATCAAAGACTTCTTGCCAGACTGCTAACGAGTCGTGGTGGGCTAAACGAAAAGCGACATGATGCACTTCGCCGTCCCCTTGTTGTGCTTGTGGGCTCGTGGTGTCTTCCACTAAAACGATTTGGGCGCCATTGCCGCCTTCACCGACTTCTAACAAATAACAATTGTCTACTTGATCAATGGTTTTGAAATCAAAGACGGATTCCAGCAGCCCTTTGAAATCTGCCAAATAAGAAACAGACATTTCAACAGGACCTAAGCCATAAATCGCAAACTCAGTAGGAACGGGTCCTTTTTTCCAAGGAGTACCAGCTTTCACGCCAGTATTGTGTTCATCAGAGATCAGTTGATAGGCTTGCGTATCAAAATCCCAAAAGCGCAACACTTTTTTCCCAAATTCGGTAGTGATTGCCTCGTGTTTTACCTCAAATTCATCAAAGCGTGCGGCATAATAATCAAGAGCTGCGTCACTGGGCACTCGGAAACTGGTACGGGTGATTGAATTGGTTCCTTTGCTACCACGAGCGGTATTGGGAAAATCAAAGAACGTCATGGTCGTTCCCGGTGTCCCTAAATCATCCGCAAAGTAAGTATGGTACGTATAGATGTCATCTTGATTGACGGTTTTTTTCACTAAACGCATCCCTAACACATCTGTAAAGAAATGATAATTCTGTTCCACATCACTTGTCATAGCCGTCACATGGTGTACCCCTAATAATTGGTCTTGTTTTCTCATTTTCTTTTCCTCATTTCTGATCGTAAGTTATTTTTCGTAAAATTGTTTTTAATTGTTGCAATTCTTCACTGCTGAGTTCGGAAAAACTCGCCGCAATCTTTTGTGCATGCCTGGGAAAAATTTTCTCCATCAACGCCCTGCCTGCTTCCGTAATACTGACGTATGTTACCCGTTGATCTTCTTGGCTAGGTTCCCGTTGCACGCAGCCTTTTTTGACTAATTGATCGACCACGTAGGTTGTGGAGCTGCTGGCGATCAAGATTTTTTCCTTGATGGCTTGCGTCGTATGGGTGCCTTTATGGTAAAGCAATTCCAGTACGGAAAACTCTGTGATATTTAAGCCATAACAACGGACATCTTTTTTTGCCACTTGTTCCAAACGACTCGCCGTACGCAGCAAACCGATGTATGCTTTGAGCGCTTCTTCTTGATGCGCCATTTTCCTCACCTCTTTATTTCGAATTCGAGATAATCATAACTTACTTTTTGTAAGTTGTAAAAGGATATGCTTTGGTTATTTAAGAAAATCATTCAATGCTTATTTTTGTAGAGATAAAGAACACTTAGACACTAACGACGGTCCTCGCCTTTTCTCTATGAACCCGCCAAATCTAAGAAAAAAAGCGGAACTTATGAAAGGTTCCATAAGTTCCGCTAAATATATATTTCAATGAAAAGGACTCGATCCATTCCATGTACCGATCAATGAAGCGCTGATTCCGACGCATACTTGTCCTTTTTAGATCATTGTGGTCGGCTGCACCTGCTTTTCCAAAGCCAGCAGCCACTTTTTGCGTTCGATCCCGCCGCCATAGCCGCCGATACTGCCATCGCTATTGATGACGCGGTGGCATGGAACGATCAACGCCAATTGATTTTTTCCGTTGGCATTGGCAACAGCTCGGGTAGCTTTTTCATTGCCGATTCGCTGTGCCAATTGTTTGTAAGAGTATGTTTCTCCGATCTTCATCGCCAACAGCTGCTGCCAGACGGCTTTCTGAAAATCAGAGCCGATCAATGCGATGGGTACCGTGAAGACAGTTCGATTCCCTGCAAAATATTCCGTCAGTTCTTGTTTGAGTTGCTGAATGATTGCTGTTTGCTGGGGAATGATCACTGCATTCAAGCGGCTTCTCAAAACAGCAATCTCCGTTTCTAGCCCTCTGCGATCCACGAATTCTAACAAGTAAAGCTGCTGCTGGTCGCTGATCGCCAACATCGACCCCAGCTTGGTCTCAAGCCAAGCAGAAGAAAGAATCGTTTTTTCGCGGCTGTTGGAAGGCAACTCCCCCATAATCCGAGAAAACGCATCTCGAAAGCCGTTGCCAGAATCGAAACCGGCTTCTAATTGCGCTTGGATCAGCGGTTCTCCTTCACGAATCTGCTTAAACGCTAATCCTAAGCGGCGTGCACGGGAGTATTCGATAAAGGTCATGCCAAAATATTTTTTGAATTGTCGGCGTGCGGTATTGGGATGGATCGCTAGTGCTTCAAAATCTTTGTCGGTCCACTTTTTCTCTGGGTTACTCTCCACGGCTTCCACCAGGCTTTTCACGTCAGGGGATAAGTGGCTAGGCGAGCTGAGCGGGCGACATCGTTTGCAGGGACGATACGCCGCCAGCAGCGCTTCTTGTGCCGTCTGAAAAAACTCGCAATTTTTTTTGAGCGGTTTTTTCGCTGGGCAGGTGGGACGGCAAAAGACGCCGGTGGTTTTTACCCCAACGTAAAAAATCCCTTCATATTGGGAATTTTTTTCAATCAGCATGTCGTAATAGTGGTCCCGTTGTCGGCTATCTTCAATCATCTTGCGCATCCCTCCCTCTTTTCTACACTTACAAAAATACTTCGTGCCTGTCCAAACACACGATCAACCAATGCAGCAGTCTGCAATGGCAGTTCGAAAATTTGCCCACATCCTTCTGATGACATACGATCACCCTTTCCTCTGAATGACCTTAGTGTACAAAAAATGGACTTGGCACATCCCATAAAAATTAACACCAATTTTTTAAAAAGGATCGAAGGCAGTTGCCCTCCGATCCTTTTGATTTCCAGTTTGCCTATTTTTCAGCGAATCTTAAAGCGGCACCTACAGGAACCTAGACCGTCGCCTTCTGCTTGACTTGCAGGGCACTTTTTTTCCGCAAGACTCGCTCCAAACGGGGGCGATTGTAGCGTTGGATCATGATAAATGGGCAGTTAGCCAATAACGCATAGACGATCATCACCCAGCCCGCCCACGCAGGATTCCAGAGGAAAAAGAACGGTGCTGGAACCATCAGCAGCCAATGGGTCAGCTCTGCTCGGCGTGTCTCGATGACGAATTTTTCCAGATAGTCCTTTTGCTGCTGGGCCAAGCGGGATTTGTCAAAGCCTTTTTTGGCAATCACAGTGCCGTCGGGCAATTTGTCTTTCCACTGACGAATACGAAACACCTCCGACCAGATCCTACCGCCTTTTTCAAAGGCAAAAGAACGGAACCAGTTGGCATGACGTTCAAAAAAGGCATCGCTGACTTTGCGCAAGCCAAAGGAGATGCCTAGATGAAACAGCAGCCAAGCCAAACTGTCTGTAATGAGCAAGAGCAGTGGAGATAAGGTGATCAGCGGCATGTGCATCGCCTCCTATAAATTGATTTTGCGTCCTTTCCAGGTCACGGATTTCAACAAATGGGTTTGGATCCACGACCAACCAAATAAGCCTAGGAAAAAAAGAAAGTAACATGGGAAAAAAAGCAGCAGGATTCGGTTGAAGTTGCCGACACGGCGGGCAAAGCGCAGAGTTTGTCCAAAATAAGCAGCATAAAAAAGCAGTCCTAGCCAAAGCGGTTCCATCAGAAATGGTGCCGCCAGTACCCCAATGCCGCCGCTGATCCACAAGATGACGCCCGCCATAATCAAAGGGTGAGTGGATTGCGAAGCAGTGGCAAAGTCCTTCGTCCAGCCTTGAACAAGTTGACGAACACCAGCTGGATACATCCGAAAGGCCACCAAGTCTTTTCCACCATACAAGGCGATCGGCAAGCGTTTTTTCTTAAAGCGTCTCGCTAATGCTAGATCATCTAAGATTCCTTGTGGCATGTCCTGATGTCCATTGGCTTGAAGGTACGCAGTTTTGCTGCACAAAATACACGGACCAAAGGCGCCGCCAGCTGAGAGTTTTTCGCCTACGATAGAAAAGCGGTTCAACCCGACAGGTAAGACGACATTAAAGACGGCAGACAGTTGTTCATACAGGCGCTTCGTTTGATGATAGGGCTGCACCGAGAGCAGTCCTTGTCCCGATCGCTCCTCATACGCAGCGAAAAGACGCTCTAAGCCATCTTCTGCTAGAAAGAAGGTATCGGCATCCAAAAATAATAGATACTTGCCCACCGCTTGTGAGGCGCCTAACCAACAAGCCGCCGCTTTCCCAGCAGAATCAGCAGTGGTTTGCAAGACCGTCGCACCGAAGCCCTTGGCACAGGCGATCGTCTCGTCTTCCGATCCGTCATCAACCACCAAAATCTCCACAGGATGAAGGGTTTGCTGCTGCAAGGACGCCAACAATTGCGGCAAATTTTCTGCTTCATTGCGGGCGGGAATGATGATCGACAGTTCTCCCCTCTCCGTCAAGTCTTTGGATGCGGCTGTCTCCTTGCGGGTGGGTATCGTCGGCAGGCGGAAAAAAATCAGCCAGCCTGCCAGCCAAGCAACGCAAATACCAGCGAGCAGCAGGTACACAGTCATCATCCTTTCTTGTCTTAGTGTTCTCTTTTGGTGATCATCTCACTGACTTGCTGGCCACTGAGGGTCACCATCGGCATGCCGGCACCTGGATTGACCGTACCGCCAACGAAGTATAGATTGTCGTAGCGTTCGCTGTGTTTCGGGTGTTTAAAGCCATGATTTTTCTTGCGATTAGAGACCGTGCCGTAGATGGCACCGCGATGTGACAAATAATTCTTTTGGATGTCTTCGGGTGTCCAGCGGTCTTCATACACGATGTGCTTACGTAGATCCGTTAAACCCATGTTTTCCAGCTTGATCAAGATCCGTTCACGAAAAGCATCGTATTCCGCTTCCGTAAAGGGCTTATCCTGCAAATAAGGGATATGAGGCAAGATTTTGATGTTCTCATGCCCTGCCACTGTTTGCGAAGGATCGGTTTTGTTGGCATTGACCAAATAGATCGTTGGATCTTCTGGCAGCTGATGCTGATGGAAATTTTGATCAAAGTTTTCTTTTGAGGCATTTGAAAAGAAAAAGTTGTGATGGGCCAATTGCGGATAGGAGGTTTTGACCCCTAAGTGCAAGACAAAACCAGAACTTGCTGGTTCAAATTTTTCTTCCAGTTTTTGAGTAAAGGTCGGCGCTTCTTCTAACAACTCTTCATAGGCCGGGATCACTTCCATGTTGGAAACAAAATAGTCGGCTTCGATCAACGTGCCATCATCCAAACGAGCGGCACGAATCTGTTCCTGTTCAACGATCAATTTTTCCACTTTGTGTCCCGTGTGGAAGATCACACCGATCTCTTTTGCTAAGCGAACGATGCCTTCGGCTAAACGATGCATCCCGCCTGGCACGTACCAGACACCTTGGGCATGCTGCATATAGATCATCATGTTCAAGACGGCTGGAGCGTCATAAGGAGATGAGCCGACATACTTGATAAAATAGCTCAGCATGTCTTGCAGCTGCGGATTGCTGACACGTTTTTGAATGGCATCATGCATCGAAGAGAAATAATCAAAGCCTTTCAGCGCTTTGATCACGCCATGATACTTCAAGATTTCTTTCGTGGTATCTAAGCCTTTCTCAAAATAGCCTTTTTCTGTGATTTCATAAATTTTTTGCGCATAGTCCAAAAAGTCTTGGTACTCGGCCATGTCTTTTTCCGACAAGTGCGGGTTTTCCTTTGCCATGCGTGCAAGATCGCCATAGAGATCGATCTTTGTTCCGTCAGGAAAAAAGGAGCGCCATTCCAATGGCAATCGGCGAATCGCAACATAATCCGCCATATCGCGATTGCTGCCAGTAAATAACTTTTCGAAAATCTGCGGCATCGTCAAAATCGAAGGACCTAAGTCAAAGCCGAAGCCGTTTGTTTCCAGTCGGTTCAACTTGCCGCCTAAGTGTTGATTTTTTTCATATAATGATACATCAAAGCCATTTTGGGCTAATGAGACCGCCGCTGATAGACCACCAAGTCCGCCGCCGATCACTACAACTGTTTTTTTCTCTTTCATTGAATTGCTCCTCGTTTGCTTTAATGAACGACCCTATTTAGCCAAACCTTCTCGTCAAAACAGACGGTTGCGTCTCACTGCAACTGCGTGTCTTGGCACTGTTTTGGCATTGGCAGCTTGAATCAAAGGATCGTTTTTCTAGATAATTCTATAGTATCACACCTTTGAAAAAATGACGGGGATGAGCCTATCGGTCAATTGATACTGCTTTATCTGCGACCATGATTTCAGCAAATGAAAAAACAACCTGCTGGCAAAGAATGGAACCCCAGCAATTTGGTCCTTTACGGAAATATTCTTTTTATAACAACAATTATCAGAATATTTGAACATTTTTGACGTTAATACCAGCGAAAAACAAATCTTCGTATGGTTACGAAAAAACGCGTTTGAGCCAATTTGGAATATCCTGTACATTGAATGTAGCGAAAGTCCTTCCCCCAATCATTTTAAAAAAACAAACGGACCTTCTCAGTAAGACATTGCTTAACAGTGACTGTTTTTGATAATGACACGTATTGTCGCTTTTTCCTAACACTTATAAGGAGTATTGATATGAACTTAAAAACGATCCAATCAGCCGAAGAATATTTAAACTTTTTTGACGAAGAATTTATCCACTCGCCCTGTTCTTATACTCATCCGAAAATCTTTAATTTTTATCTCTCTTTGCGCCAACGATTTTTGGCGATCTATGAACAAGAAGAGGGTACTTTTTTCGAAAAAATGTCGTTGCTACTAGATATCGACGCACAGCTGCAAATACTAAAAGAACTTTATGTTTTAAAAATTTCTTCTTTAAATGAGTATACGGAAGAAGAGATCATTCAGCTGACGGTCAAAGACAAAACCTGTTTCTATCGGGAATTGACCGGTCTTCAGCTAAACCAAAAGGCGCCTTGGAGTTTGATTTACTTAAGTGAAGCCCAATGAGTTCGCCCACATCGATCGATTGAATTGAAAACCGCTGGTTCCAAAGGCTTGCATCCGTACCTGATGCACTCCCCACTTCCCCTCCCCACACTCCTGCACAGCTGCGGAGAGTCAAGCCATTAAAAAAGAAAGCATCTTTCCTTTTCACTATTTAAGCAGTGAAGGAAAAATGCTTTCTTTTCATGTAAAAGGCCCTTTCTAGCAGCTCTTTAGGTCAAAACATAATGGGAAACTAGAAGAGGTCTTTTAAGGCAAATTGGCGGGTGACGTTAGGATTGATCCGTTCAAGCAGTCGATTCCAGTCAGAAGAAGAAGGGATCGTTTTGAAGACGATGCACTCAACGATATCTCGAAATTCGGTCGCATGCTCGGCATAGTTCGTCACTAGCAGATCGATGGTGTTTTGTTCCAAATACTGAGCATTGACTTCCCCTGAGTCAGGATAAAAGACTTGATGAGATCGGCTAAAATAGCGGTTAGACCAGCCTTCAATGTACTGAACGATATTGTTATTTCCTTCGAAGATAAAGGCGATATTTTTTCGGGGAAACCAATGACGTTCTCGAACAGACTCGATATAAATCACTAAGTTTGCACAAAAATCCGTCAGATACTCCTCAGAATAAAGGTTGTGGTACTCGCGACTATTTTCTAAAAACTCTCGGTAAGCAGCAAACTCCTTAGGAAAGGTTTTCTTAATAAACGCATTCACATCATAGATATTGCGATTGGCAGACGTGGATAAGCACTCCTTCAATTTAGCAGAGGTAAAAAAGGATTCAATCAGAATCTGATCCTCTTTGGGCTTTTTCGACGATACCTTCAACATCTGATAAAAATCGTTGGTCAACATGCGGATCTCTGTCCAATGATTATAAGAAAGACAAAACTTTTGTTCGACGATCACATTTTGCAGTTTTTTCTTTGTGATAATACTAACAAATAAGAAGATAAGTTCATCGTTCGTCAATCGACATTGAAAGTACTTTTCAATGACCCCATTGATTCGTTGAAAATGCATCAGCTGAATACTGTGTCGCAAGGCGTGGTACAATTCGGCGTTGATTTGCACAGTCTTACCTTGCATAAATCGCTCAAGCGAAATATAGAGCAGATACGTGTATTGTGAAAACGAAACGGTGTGGTAACTATTTTTGTCAAACATCCTGCCGATTTCCGTTACTGCCTGCTGGACCGCTGCTGGCGGAAATACAGTGTGGGGGGTGCTGTCCGTTTCATAAAAAAAGGTACAGAAGAAATTGCGGATATCTGCTTCTTCCCCAACGATATTCACAGGATCTAATGCTAGCTGGAGATCAAAACGTGCCAGTTGTTCATGAATGCGCTGCAAGTACTTCGATAAGGTACTCTTGGATAAAAACAAGCAGTCCGCCCACTCATCGATCGTCTTTAACTCTCCAATAAAAATATTTTCCAATAAAATAAAGAGCGGTTCATTCGCTAAAAGCGAGGCTTTTTTCTTTTCATACTGTGAATAATCAAATAGTTCAAACGAATAGCCTTGATTGGTGGAAGTGATCAGGATCAGCCCACAGAAATACTCGTTGATCTGACTGATGTCTTTGCCAATCGTCCTGGTGGTACTACTTGTTACTTCAGCCAATTGACTGGCACTGCAAATTTCATTTTTTTCAAATTCACTTAGAATCTGCAACCATCGGACGGTCGATTTGCTGGTGACAAAACTCAATTGAAAATTTTTCAAACATAAGCTCCTTACTAAAAGATTTCTTTTTGCGGCTAAATTACGCATGAAAGGCGCCTAAGCAGTCTCATTATATCGGTTTTCATCCTACATAAAAAATCGGTTTTTTCATAGCCTGATGAAAAAAAGCGTTGTTTCAAGACTACTGTTGTATAACAATTATTTTATCGGCTATTGAAAATAGTGCAAGGATTTCGCTTTTGCTTTCCTCAGAGACCACCTAGGGCGGATACGCATCTTGCTTCATGCTTGAAAAAGCTGCTGCGTGAAAAATCGACTATGTTTTCTTTATTTGTCTAAATGTGTCTGACATGATGTTTAAAAGCTGCTCATATTGAGATTCTTGACTTGTTTTTTTCACCTGCACGTTAAAGTCCTGTTCAATAAATTGTTTGGGTATCAACTGATCCATTTCTATTTTTGAAAGCCGCTCAGTACACTCCGCTAGCAGTTGGTAATCCTTTGCGAGTGTTTGCGGCAGCTTGTATGTTTGAGTAAAAAAAGAATAGCGTGCAGTCTGTTGAATCGTTGCTGCCACTTGCTGGTGAATCAAATACTGGAATTCTTTTACTTGCATATCTACGACTGACCCTACGCCGTTTCGTTCAAATAGTTGATAGTAATAGTCTAAAAATTCGCTATTAGCCATCACTGTCTCAAAATCCGTTTTATTTATTCTCATAAAATGTTCCCCTCTTTTTCTATTTTATGCATCACTGTTTACGACGTTCTTTTCGTTTGTCAGAAAAAGAGCAGCTCATTTATCTCTTCTACTTTTTTATGGTTAATCATTTCTTGTTAGTTCTTTTCAACGATCAATACTGATAGAAAAAGGATTAGGCTTATAATTGATGCACTTCCTGATTATTCGCTCCCCTACTTCGTTAGCAAATTTTTATTCGTAGGGGTAACAACTGTAACGATTTTGCTTCTCCGCTCGTCACCAAGAGCATGCGAATCTACCATTTGTGCTACTTGCTGACCGATCTGCTCACGCCAGTTTATGGATTAGCAACAGTTGCGGTTATGTGAAAATTATAAAGAATCTATGCACGATTTTTTTAAACATTTTTTCGGTTTTCATGAAAAAAAAATTAAAATCGTTGCTCTCGAAAAAAATGACTAGAAAGAAACAAAAAAAAGAAAGCATCTCTGATACTCTCTTTTTTGTCTATTCTTATTTTGTTAAAAAAGCGATTGGATCGACCAATTGCGCTTGGCTCAAGCTAGGCGATGCACTGACTTCAAAGTGCAGGTGTGCGCCTGTGCTATTGCCCGTACTACCCATGAGGGCAATCGTTTCTCCTTGTTCCACTTGTTGACCAACCTTCACAAGGTTCTGTTGATTGTGGGCATAGAGTGTCGTCATCCCGTCCTCATGGAGAATCGCTATATAATTCCCCCAAGAAGGATGAACCTCTGAGCGAATGACCGTTCCAGATTGACTCGCCAGGATTGGGGTCCCAAACGCTGCGGCAAAGTCAACGCCCCGATGAAAGCTTCCCCAACGTGGGCCAAAAGTAGAAGTGACAACGGCTTTTTCAACAGGAAAAAGATACGTCTCACTTGCGGTCACATCAGGTTTTTTCTGATCATAACGGGTCAACGCATAGGCTTCGATCAAAGCTGTCAGTTTTTGATCATACGTCGTATCTGTGGCATACCGACCAGTCAAATAACGGGCAGCCTCTTGATAAGAAGCCGCTTCTGATTTCCATACGCCTTTATAAAAATCAGACTGCTGCCCGACCCCTTCTTTCAACAAGCGAGCATAGTCCATCAATGACTCTTTGTAGCCAGTATATTGGCGGAACGTTGCCGTGATCGTATAGTGATTTCCCGTACCATCATCTTCTTGTGTCCGAAAAGCGACACCCTGTCCTTGATAGGTTCCTTTGATACCAAAGAGATTGAAGTACGGCGCCTGACTCAGTCTGCTTTGCCCGCCACCTGACTCTAAAATAGCCTGTGCAATCATGACAGAAGCGTACAAATCATTTTTCAAGCCGATTTCTCGGGCATCTTCACCAATTTCTTGGATAAAATCCCACACTTCTTTTACTGGTGTGACCGTCAAGGTCGTTTCGCTGCCTTGCTGCGGTGTCGGATCGGATTGACTTGGCGCGCTTGGTGCTTGGGTACTTGGTGGCATGATCGGTGACACAGCCGCAGGTGTTTCTTGACTTGCTTCACTGTTTGCTTCTGGTGTCGGTTTTGTTTCTACAGGTTTTGACGGTTGGGGCTTCTCTGGCTGCGTCTCAGGTTTGGGCGCTTCAGGCTGTGTTGGTTTTTCTGGTTTCGGTGCTAGCGTTGGTTCTTCTGGCTGAGAAGGCTCTGGCTTACTCGGTAGCTCTGGTTCTGGCTCTGGTTCTGGCTCTGGGGTCGGTTGGGGAACTGGGGTCGGTTCTTCGGTTTGCTCTGTTCCCTCCGCCGCTGTCTCAGATCCTTCTGGTACACTTTCTACAGGTACCGATCCTTGCTCAGAATCGGGCACTTGTCCTTCCACTGCTGGAGCGGTTTCTTCGATCGTCCCTGCTGTGCTGCTGTCACTTGCTTGTGCAGCTGTTTCTGATGTTTGGGTAACGGTCGTACTTTCTGATGCAACAACCGCAGCTGAAACTGGCACACCAGCTAAAAGTTGTCCGCAAACCAAAAGAAGCGCTACCCCTTTTTGCGAATGCTTCATAGGCGAAATCCTTTCTCTTTCTTTTTCCTCTTAACAACCTCTATTGAAAAAACATCTTGCCATCCAATTAGTAAATAAATATCAATTCTCTTTTATTATACTACGCTTCGTTTTTTCGACTCAAGCAAATAACTCCCGCCCTAGCGAAAGAGAACGAGCTTTTGGAGAATGGGTCTACTGGTAAAAGATCACGTTTTGCATCCAACGCATTGTCGATCCTCGGCTTCAGTAGTTTTTTTCTGTTGCCTAAGATCCTCTGGCGTCATCAGAAAAAAACACTGCTGTTCAAATAGGCGGCTGCCCGTTGAACAACAGTGTTTCAATTGTCTCTTCTTGCTCCATTGGCTTTTTATCGAGCGTTGGGAGCTTTTCTATTCGTGCTTCGTTTTTCTCAAGTTTATGTATGATTTTTGGCAATTGGTTTCTCAGGTCCTTGCTATACTTACTCTGAAGGGTTGATATTCTTGGAAATTTTCTGCTGGCAGTCAAAGGTTTCAAGAGATTATGACCAAAAACGCCGAACAGTTGAAGGTGCCATTATCTGTGCAAATGATTATGCTATAATTATTTAAACTTATTTTGTTGGAGGCTGACATGAAAACATTTCAATTAAAATTCATGCGAAACCGCACGTTGATTCGCTGGCTGCAATTGTTAAATGAATTTGAGAAAAGTCCCACCCGTACATTGGGAGAACTTGCTGAAGTGACCGAAAGCAGTACCCGTACGTTGATTACTGACATCGCTAGCCTGCGAGAGCACTTTAAAGGGGCGATTGCGATCCATACAGCAAAAATCGGGTACCTTTTTGAAGTAATCGATCATGATAGGTATCGAAAGCAAAAGCAAGAGTTAGTAAATGATGAACCGATTTTCCAAATTTTAGAGAGTATTTTTTATAATGAGCAGCAGTCACTCCTTGATTGGAGCTTAACGCTTAATATTTCTGAACAAGCACTGATCAGCTATTTCCGAAAAATACAGCCTTTTTTATCCCCTTTCGGTTTAAAAATCAAAACGGACCCCGTCTCTTTGGCAGGTTCTGAGATCGATATTCGGAAATTTTTCTGTCTTTTTTACTACGAGTCTGACATTAATGTCCACACGCTATTTCCTTCGATCCATGTCCAAGATGCGGTGATGGAAATCACTGATCTTTTGGAAACGAAGGCCTTACAGAGCTCTTCGTTTTCTTATTTTGCTTATATCCTTTATATTAGCGTGGAGCGCAGCAAACGTGTTTTACTTGCTGCCCCCTCCCCTCAACTCAAGGAGCTGATCAAAAAAAATGATCTGCTGTTTGATTATGAGGCGCTAAAAACAATCATTCGGCGTTATTTTCATTATGAATTCCCTCAAGAAGAAGCCGTCTACCTTTTGACGTGTATCATTTGTCGCCGCAAAATCAACACCGACCTAGCAGCCAGCGAAGCGTTTTGCCGCAATTACAACCAATGGCCAGAGATCAAACAGATCACTGCAGATTTTTACGCACAAAATCGCGGGCATAGTTTGGATGAACAAAAAGACTTGCTTTGGCTAGAATCTTTTTTCATCGTTGTCAAACTCCGTGAATTGTTATCGCCAACGATGAATATCAATATTGACGACCTCAATGACTTTGTCCAAGAAAAGTTTGCCGCAGAATTTGCGAAAAATCGCCAGTTTCTCCTTTCCCACCCGCTTTTAAAAAATCTCTATTCTCTCGATCATTTGGATGATTTTTGTACAAGCCTCACGTTCCATATGGAAGCAATTATTGAAGAGAATTGGGGCAAGCCGCGAATCATTGCCGTTATTTTTGAAGGCAATGAATATGTTTGCGAGCATGCCGAAAGCATTATCCGAAAATATCTAGGGTTTTATCATGAAATGTACTACCCTGATTCAAACGAACTTTCCCATGAGTACTTAAAGGAAAAAAATATCAACTTGCTGATCACCAACTACCCTGAATATGCGACGGAGTATTTGCTGGATGTCGAAAGCGTCTTATTAAAATCGATACCTGATGCTGCCGATTGGAATCATCTCTTGAATCGGATCAATCCAAGGATTTTGCGATTAGTTGTACTTGATAATACATGACGATACCAACCATCCGAATAGAAAGAAGCACAAACAAGCAGCGAAGCGTTGGCTTCACTGCTTGTTTGCGTTCCATTCGATTCAAGACCACTCTACTGGCGATCAATTATTTTTGCTGCCTGCTGCTTATTCGGCAGCTTCAATATCTTTGGCGATTTTTGCGACATCGATCTCCCGCTGCAAGTAGTCTTGGTTGTCGATAGGAAAATGCTGACGAAATTCGGCTAGTTCCATCAATTCGACTTCACCAGCTGCCACTTCAAAGTCTAAGACATGGCCAGCAAATGTCCGATCATCACTAATAAAATGCAGGTGGAAACCAGCAGCCGCAGCGCCGTGGAACAACAGCGGGGTAAAGAATCCGACGATCGTTCCGCTGATATTTTCTGTCTGAAATTCGGGCTGATGCTGGATGATCTCAATGAATTTTGGATATGGTTTTTCTTGCTTTGGGGCAACGCGGACGTGCATCTTGTTAAATACCCCATGGATTTTGACAGCGGAAAACAAATTCGGGCTGACTTCTGTCAGGACGTGGTTTTTCACTTCTTCATCGGTCATTTCTTGGCTGAACTGCAGGTGCTTCGCTGCAGAAAAATCAACAACTGCCGCATAGGGGGTTCCTTCATTTCCTTGGAGCACTTGCACCTTGCCCGACTCGTCTACATGGTAGATTTCACCATCTAAAATAATCACTTCACCATTGGAACCAGCCAACGTACCGATCCCAAAACTGCCATATTCAAGCATTTTGCCGATTTGCTCCGTGCCATCCATTAAATCCTGCATCAACCCACCTAGGGTGCCATGCTGATATAAATAACTTTTGTTTTTCACTTTCATCTTGCTGCTCCTTTGGTCTTAATAAAATTGATCAGGTAGGATCGTTTTGCCCAGATCGGCATTATCTGAATAATCCACAGGGATATCAATAATCACTGGACCATCCGTTGCAAAGCCTTCTTCGATGGCAGCCATCAATTCCTGTTTAGTGGTTGCCCGTAAACCTTTGGCCCCAAATGCTTCGGCATATTTTACGAAATCAACTGGTCCAAAATCAACCCCAGAAGCACGATCATATTTCATTTCTTCTTGGAATTTCACCATATTGTAGGTACCGTCATTCCAAATCAAGTGAATGATGTTTTGTTTCAAACGGACGGCTGTTTCTAACTCTTGGGCAGAAAACAAGAAGCCACCATCGCCAGATACAGAGATCACTTGAGTATTTGGTCGCACGAGCGCTGCAGCGATCGCCCATGGCAAAGCGACTCCTAAGGTCTGCATGCCATTACTAAAGAGCAGGTGCCGTGGCTCATAGCTGCGGAAATGACGGGCCATCCAAATGTAGTGGCTGCCGACATCCACTGTCACCGTCATGTCATCGGTCACTTCTTGTTGCAAAGCATCGATGATTTCCAAAGGATGCAAGGTATTGTTGCTGCCTTCGACATCCGCTGGTTTTTCATTGAGTTTGGTTTGCAGCGTCGTTAAATAGTTTTGGGCGTCTTCGCTCAAGTGATACTGATCGATGGCTTTTGATAGTTGTTCAATAATTTTCGCGATACTGCCCATCAATTCAACTTCTGGCTGCATAAATGGATCGATCTCCATCGGTACTTCATCGATAACGATCACGCGGGCATCTTTTTCCGCATTCCAGTTGCGGGCTTCGTATTCGATCGGGTCGTACCCCACAGCGATCACTAAGTCGCTGCGTTTCAACAGCATATCACCAGGCTGATTGCGGAATAAGCCGACGCGGCCAAAGAAATGCTCTTCTAATTCACGAGAAATGATTCCAGCACCTTGGAAGGTCTCTACGACAGGCAACCCAGTTTTTGCAACTAACTGACGAATCGCTTGTGTTTCTTTCACGCCCGAAGCCCGCATCCCTAAGAGTAAGACAGGCAGTTTGGCTTCTTTGATCCGATCGACGAGTGCCTGGATATCTTCTGCATCGGCACTGCCTAATTTAGGCGAAGATAGAGGTTTGATCGCTGCCCCTTGAACGGTTCCGTCCGTCACATCTTGAGGAATGGATAAAAAGCTCGCCCCTTTTTTCGCTGTTTTTGCGATGCGAAAGGCGTTGGCAATACTTTCAGAAAGGGTTTCAGGATCTTGGACTTCACTGCTGAATTTCGTGATCGGCGCAAACAACGCCGCATTATTCATGCTTTGGTGGGTCAATTTTGAAAGGTCAGAACGCTTCACTTGGCCTGCTAGTGCCAAGACGGGATCACCTTCGGCAGTTGCCGTGACCAACCCAGTCGCTAAATTACTGGCTCCTGGTCCACTTGTTGCAATGACGACTCCTGGCTCTCCTGTCAGGCGACCGATTGCTTGTGCCATAAAGGCCGCGTTTTGTTCATGTCGTGCCAAGATCAACTCTGGTCCTCGATCACTCAACACGTCAAACACGCCATCGATTTTTGCACCGGGAATCCCAAAGATATAAGGCACCCGATGATTTTCTAAACTTTCAACAATGATTTCTGATCCTTTTGCACTCACTGTATTACCTCTTTTCAAAAACTGTATTAATCACAATACATATAATAGCACTTTTTATTTATTTATCAACGAAAAACACTTATTAAAATCTGTATTATAAAAACGCATTTTTTTAGAGAGCGTTTGCATCTGCTTCAGACTGCAGGTGTACGTCTTTCCATTTTTCCGACAAAAAAAGGAGTGGATCGCTCCACTCCATACATCCTTTTCTGTATCAGAACACCGCATAAAAAGAAGCTGCTTTCGTCGGTTTCTTATTCTGCGGGGACATTTTTTTCCGTCAGCCAACCGACAGCCAGTGTCATGGCCGCTCGTGCGGCTTGGGTCTGATCCATCGCATTGACCATCACAAAATCATGGATGATCCCTTGCATCCGTGCTTGGGTGACTTCCACGCCAGCTGCTCGTAAATGCTGCGCATAGGCTTCCCCTTCATCCCGCAAGACATCTGCTTCGCCTGTAATGATCAACGCTGGCGGCAGATCGGCTAACTCCTCTTTGGTCGCGCGCAGTGGAGAAGCGGTCATTTGATCCCGCTGTGTTTCATCCGTCGTGTATTGATCCCAGAACCATTGCATCCCTTCTTTGGTCAGAAAATAATTTTCACCGAATGCTTCATACGAAGGCGTATCAAAGCGGGCATCTGTCACAGGATAGAACAATAATTGCTGTGCGATCGGAATGCCGCCACGGGCTTTCGTTAACAAGGTCATAACCGTCGCCATGTTCCCACCTACGGAATCGCCAGCCACGGTCAAACGGCTAAGGTCTAAGCCTTTGACATCGACAAATCCCGGTAATTGCTGCAAGACCGCATAATTTTGTTCGATCGCCGTTGGGTATTTTGCTTCTGGTGAACGACTATATTCAGGAAAAATGACGATCGAGTTGGTTCGTACCGCCAATTCACGGATCAATTTATCATGAGTCGCGGCACTGCCGAAGACCCAGCCCGCGCCATGGAGATAATAAATGACAGGGAGAATCGCATGGTTTCCTTCAGGACGAACAAAACGAACATTGATGGTCCCCCATTCGCCTGTATCTACGGTCTGATCTTCTATCTCAACCGCCAATTTATTGACGGGTGACTCTTGGACTTGTTCCAATAGTGCGCGCCCTTCTTCTGGCGGTAATTCATAGATCCGTGGGTGCGGTGCATTTGCCTCACTAAATTCAACGGCTGCTTTTTCCAACGAAATTCTATCTGTCATACGATTCTCTCCTTTTGTTTGAAATCGTTCGTGTTGACCTTAAGGGTACCACCAAGTCATTCTGATGCAAAGAATCTTGCTTCCTTCTACTTCCAGGCATTTCGCTCGACAAAAAAGGTGGTTTTTGCACTCTTAACTGCCTTGCCTTCATCACCGATAACTGTAAGACACTCGCTGTGTAAACTTCCCAAAAAACTGAAAGGCGTAGGTAAGTACGTATGAAATTCACATTAGATGAAACACAAAATAACCGTCTGCTCGCTGCTATTTTTCAAGAACTCGCTGTCATAGTCTTTGATCCGCAAAAAGAAGTTGTTTTCGCCAATGCCAACATGACGGATATCCTAGGTTATAGCCAAGAAGAAATCATTGGCTTGCCGCATCGGACCTTTTGTTTTGACCATTATGCTGCCAGTACGGATTACCAAACTTTCTGGAATCAACTGCTTTACTCAAAGCAACGGTTTCAAGACAAAATCATTCGGAAAAACAAACAAGGAGAAAAACTGATTTTAGAAGGGATTTACTTCCCCGTCCTCGATGAGCAGCAAGAAGTCGTTAACGTCGTCAAAATCGCTTTTGACATTACCCAAAGAGAACAAGCCTTAGCGGTCACTATCAAAAAAGTGCAAGAAAGTGCTGCTTCCCTGACACGACTTTCTGCCAACGGACACCAGCAAGTCGATCATTTGTCAGAGAACTTGGCGCAAGTCAAACAGCTGTCTGATCAAAATCAAGCAACGACCCATGCCTTAGAAATGGATAGCCAACAGGTGACAGCGGTGCTGCATGACATCGACCGCATTGCGCAACAAACCAAACTGCTGTCCTTCAATGCTTCCATCGAAACGGCACGGATCGGCGAACAGGCAGCTGGCTTTCGGGTGGTTGCGGATGAAATGCAAAAATTAGCCGAACAGACCAAGCAGTTGACCCAAACCATTGCCGCAACCATGCAAGCCATCAACCAACAAGCCTTAGTCGTGTTAGATAGTGCCGATTCGACGACCATGAAAATCAGTGATTCGCAAAAAAGCCTCGCTGCCGTTTTGCATTCTTACGACACGCTGCGAACGACGGCCAGTCTTTTAAACGATGAAGCCGAGTATTTATCAGAAACCAACGACGCTGAGTTGGAAACCTAGAAACCAAATGAATAAAAAAAGAGCGCCGCTGTTTGCGACGCTCTCTTTGTTTTTTTGACCAATAAATTGATCCATTATTTGATTTTATTGATACTCAGCACTAGCCAGCCTCCCACTCTTGCAACAACTGCTGTAATTCTTGCAAAAATGATTGGGTCGCAAAGCCCAATGCTTGAAGAGGAACACGATATTCCTGTTGAACCACCAAAAAACTGCCAAAGATTTTATGTTGGACCTCAAAGGCGAGGTTTTTCCAAATACTCCACGAAAAACTGGCTATTCGTTTTTCTTTCTTTTCGTACGTGCACAAATACACTCGCTCGATACCAAAAAGTAGCCCCGCATTCGCTTTCTTGCCAGTCATCTGTGCCGTTAGCAGTGCCAGAGGCGTCTCCGTTTCAGGCACTTGAAAACTGGTAAGGACTTGTCTTTGCCATTGCCGTGGCAGCACTTGTCTTTCTCCAGAAAAATAGAACAAAAAATCTTGCTCTTGCAAAAAAGCTTTCAAACGAGTTTGTCGCTCCTTGACTGGATCGCGTGGCGCCCGCTGAATCAAAGACGTCTGATTCATTGCCGCTTGCTTTGACTGCTTGTGATCACTTGAACCCCCTGCCGCTGAGGAGTTTCCCAGGGGAAGAGGATCCATCGTTTGGTTGGCAGCAGCTGATTGACTGATTTTCTTCAGCAAAAAAGCAAGGTGCGTCAACGAAAGCTGTTTTGCTGCCATAGAATTGGCATGCGGCCTTTTGGTAGGATCGAAAGATTGTTTGATCACCATTTTCCCACGACAATACAGACAAATCGCCGTGCCAGCGTCCCAATTGACTTCTAGTTCTCCTAGGCAGTGGGGGCATTGAATCGGAATAATATCCATTGAATCATCCTTTCGTTTCGATACAGGTATCGGAGCTATCCGTGGTAAAGATACGGATCGTATTCCAGCTGACAAACGCCAGCAGCACTAGAAACGATAAGCCATAAAAACCGAAATACCAAGTCAGGATTGCTAAAAAAAGGATCAAGGCAAATTCATACGCCATGTTTTCCAGACCGCTGTAAAATACTGTCTTTCGGACGAGTTTCTTCCTACGGGCTTCAAAAGCTTTCTTCACAGCAGCCGTTGATCCATCCGACTGACTCAACGTCTGAGAAAGTTCTGCTTTGAATTTGCCGTACTCTGAGAAAAACTTGACCTCTGGTACGAGCAAGAAATACCAAGTCGCAAGACAAGCAATCAGCAAGATGACCGCTGAAGCGAGCAGACTAAAGGCAACAGCAGGCATTAAAAAGCCACCAAAAAGAACATTTAAAAGGGTCCCTGAAATTATTCCGAATGAAAAAAAGGTATAGCAGAACTGCCATAGGACACTGCTGGTTTTGGAAAAACTTTTTTTCACTTGCACGAGCTGTTCACATTCAGGAAGCTGGGTTGGAAAAAGACGTTCAGCATCGGTGCCATCAGCCACGAAAGAATAGGTTTGGTTTCCGTACTTGAATTCGCCAATGTAATAAGGAAAATACAGTTTTTCCGTATCACATTGTTTCGGAAAAAGAGTCAGTTGAACCTCATTAGCAACATCTGCTCCCACCAAATGGTCTTTGGCTTTTGCTTCGAAGACTTCCAATAGATGGGTATCAGAGAGTGCCGCTTCTCTGGAAATATCAAAGGGTAGCACCTGAACGTCTTGGCTAAGTGCCGAAAACTGCTGCATATCCGTGCAATAGGCGGCTCCTTTTTGAAGATGCAGCGGCAGCTTACCATTGATACTGTAATCCGCTTCTTTTTGGGTATCCGTAGGGAAATATTCATTGAAAACCGTTGTGTTCCCGCTGTTATGTAAAGAAATGTCGGCAGTAATGCGCCCACTCTCCCTCTGCTGTTCCTCGTGGACATAGCTTCCTCTCACTTGCGCATCATAAGCAATTTGAAAATAATACATCGGGATGAATACACGTTTTAGATGAACCATCTCTAGCTCAAAAAAGATACTTTCCGAGATGGTCTCTTGCCAGGCGAGTTTATTTTTCAACGCAGCTTCACATGCCTTTTCATCATAGGCAAACGGATAAAATCCTTCTTTGACGGTCCCTTGAATGCGTGGCAACTCTTTCAGCGAGACGGCTTGGTTTGTTTGTTCCTGTTTTTTTTGTTCTGGTTTGATCAACAGCTCATTCAAGCAATACTGACAGACTGCTTTTCCTGAGTCCCAATCAACTTCTAGACGCCCTAAGCAGCTGGGGCATTGGATTTGTGTGATTTTCATTTTTTCTCCTTTTTTATGAATCATTGTTTTCAACAAGATGGCTTATAAAAGAAACTGACAAATATTCCATATAAGGGTAGCGATCACGACCACATAAGCGAGTGTATCGAGCCATTCATAAAATTTCCTGATTCTTGCAAGGTGCTTCCCACGCTTCTCGTAGTTTGCTAACAAAGCTGCCCCAGCCGTTTTCTTACCTAATAATTCTCTTTTAAGCTCATCTCTAAATTTTTGGACTGTTTTGAGATAATGTTCTTTTAGAAAGTGCAACACTATCCCCGATACTACCCAATAGACGGCAGTTGGCAGGGAACTCATGACAATCCCCCCTATGACAGCTCTGAACACTCTTCCTAGAGGGATCCATTCAGAAATGAATAGTGCAAAGAACAGCAGGAGCACACCTAACGTAAAAAAGAGTACGGAGGACCAGCCAAAAACCTTGCGAGCTTTTGAAAAATTCGCAACCGTTTGTAAGGTTTCTTGGCACTGTGGGATAATCGGCAGCTTCATTCGGTCAGGATCTTTGCCGTCGATCGCAAATTCAAAGGATCGCTCTTGGTACTTGAAGGTGCCCATATACAGGGGAAAGTAGAGCTTTTCTGTAGCACAGCTGATCAGGGAAAGATCTAGGTGCAGCTCTTTTAGATGATCGGCAGATTCTTTCTTCTGGATCACGGCATTCGCATGGGCTCTCAGTTCCGCTTGTTTTTCAGAACCAAAGAGCGCCTGCTCTTGCTCAATATCAAAGGGAAAAACATGAATAGCATGTGCTGAGATTAGCTGTTGAAATTCCTTTTGATCGGTACTAAAGTGCGGTTTTCTTTTCATTTCATTATTGACCTCGAAGCTCTGAGGAATTTCTTGCTCGATCACCTCCGAACTGCCGCATTGATAGAGTATGACCGTCTCATCTGGATGGTCGCCGCGCTTCTTTTCCCACGTGGTCGTATGCGAGCCGTCCCAAGCAATGGAATGGGTATCGTAGCCAAAGGCCCCCTCCCAGTGCATCGTATAGGTCACCTGAAATTCATAAATCGGAATAAAATATCCTTTTACCTCGCTGACTTCAAGATGAACGACAATGTCCTCAGGAACTGATTCCTGTTGGATCAGCCATTTTTTCAAGGCATTTGCTACCTCGTCTTCATTAAAGGTAAACGAATAAAACCCTTCTTTGACTTCTTGAAAAACTACGGGAGCTTGTTCATTCGAAGCTTCTTGCGTTTGTTTTGGCGGCGAATGTAGGACTGACTTAGTTAAGCAATACTGGCAGACTGCTTTTCCTGTCTCCCAGTCAACGGTTAACTGACCCAAGCAGCTGGGACATTGGATTTGTGTGATTTTCATTGCTTCTCCTTTTGCACATACTGATTTTCTTATCAATGAAGTGGCTTGGTTGCAAGTGAGGGGGAATATCTTTTTTAAGGTGTTAGTTGGGGGAAGCAGCGAAGGAAAGCTGCTTGTTTGCAGGTAGTTGCTCGCTCTCATCCGTTTGTTCGAAACATTTTTTCCAGTGATGAAGCAAACAAGTGTATTTGTACCAAGAGCTGTTTAGCAAAAAAACAACCGCAAACGAAAAACATCTCTTTCTATATCATTTTATAATAAAAAACATCTTAAATCTATTTATTATTGATAAAAATATCCGATGATTTACTAATTAAACTCCCTCCGTACGCTCAGCAACCCTTACTAGTCGGTTATTGATGGCGGATACGTTAATAAAAATGTTATAATTAAAATATTCACAAGAAAGGAATTGGAAAAAGTTATGGGGATGTTTATTTTTGTTATTGGTTTTTTGACAATGGTTGTAAGCGGAATCTTTTTTATTCTTGGATTGATCAAGAAAAAGCCGCTTCGCAACAAAATCGTTATTTTTATGGGTGGTTTTCTCTTATTGATTGGCGGGGCACTATTGACTCCTGCAGCAACACCGGAGCTTCACATAGATGAAGCAGAACTGGTTACGAATGAGCAAGGCGAAGCGGCGATCACTGGGCGAACCAACCCAGAAGCGCAACTGACGATCAACGGGGTGGAGGTTTCGCTGGCGGACGAAACATTTTCTTATGCTGTCCAACTGGAAGATGAAGAGGAACAGGAATTTACTCTCCAAGCCTCCATGGGTGGAATCACTAAAGAAGAGGTCGTCACCGTCAAACCTTCTCGCGCATTTCTAGCGAGTTTGCAAGCTGAAAAACAAGAACAAGAAGCACTGGTAAAAGCCGAGACGGCACTGGCTCTTGCCGAAACCCAGCCAAACCAAAAGAATTACGACGAAGCCGTGACGCTGATTCATGCTTTAAGTAAAACCTACGAAGATCTCGCTACTCGGCTCGCGGTAGTTGAAGACCATCTTGCCATCGGCAAAGCCCTTGATACTGCTGAAGCTTCTCTTGAACGCAGTGATTTCGATCAGGCAAAAGAATTGGTCACACAAGCGGTTTTGAACAAGGAAACGTTTGAAAGTCGGTTATCCACTGTAGAAACCAAGATTTCTGAGAAAGAAGCAGAAGCCCTCGTTGCAGAAGCTGTCCAAGCGGTGGAAGCAGCAGAGGCGGAGCCGACAAAAGATACCCTTGCTCGTGCAGAAGATGCTGTCGCTCGTCTCAAGACCCCCGATGAGGAATTAGCTGCTCGAACGAAAACAGTGGCGCAAACGATCACTGCCAACGAACAAGCAGCCGCCCAAGCCAAGGCGGAGGAAGAACGACAAGCAGCGGCAGCTGTGCCAGAAGAAAACCAGCCAGCCGCTGCTAGCAATCAAGCCCAAACGTCGGTCCTCGTTACACCAACAGGTTCGAAATACCATACGAGAAAATGCGGCAACGGTACCTACACGCCTGCAACTTTAGCAGAAGCGCAAAGTCGCGGACTTACTCCTTGCGCAAAATGTTTTCCGTAATAGCCACTAAATTTTGCAACGAAAAAAAGACAAACCTCAGTTTTGTCTAAGGTTTGTCTACTGTCTGAAGCGGTTGTCTCGTCGGAGGCAGCCGTTTTTTTGTCACTTGCTAGTTTTCCTCATACGAAAACTCGTACTCGTTTTGTTCGTCATCGATCAGACGCTTGTCATTGTTGTCCGCCATTTTGAATACTTTCTCAAAATCATCGCCAGTCATGCGCACTTCCTTTTTCTCTTGATCAATGATCACTTGGGCATTTGTCACTTCAAAGGTGTGCATAGGACCGATGTCTGCCGCAGTCAGTGCTTTGCTTTTGGGAAACTCTGCTTGTAGTATTTCGTTGATCTGTGCTAATTGTGTCTCTTGTTCTTCTACCAAGTCCGCAGGTTCCTGATTCGGATTGGTAAAAAAAGTCAGCGTTTTATTGACAGTGATCCTTCCATCTTCAAATAGATACAAAGCATATTGTTGATGACTGTTGCTATTGGTCAATACTTGATTCGCAGCTGCAGAGTCAACCCCTGAGCTACTGCAGCTTGTCAAGAAAAATAGTGTCGCTAAACAAACGGCAGCAAATATTCCTCTACCTAACATGCTTTTCGTTTTCATTTTTTCCTCCTCTTTGCCCCTAATTTTGTTTCTTTGATGATTTTTCCGCAATCCGCGGATTTGGGTTTCCTACAGATTAAAGTGCTTTTAGTATAGCATAAATTATTTGCTTTTATAGCTATTTTTTATAGTAAGATTAATTTTACGCACAAAAAAACCAACCTTGTTGAAACAAGATCGGCTTTCTTTAGGATTGATTCGTTGAGACCTTTGAACGCTCTCGCTGGGGTATGATCGTTGCCTACTGTCCAATCAAGCCGACAACAAGTCCTAAAACGATCACTCCTAGAAACCCATTCACAAGGTGCAACCCGACTAATTTGCGGGACTGTCCCGAGTAAACAGCCATCACGAAGGTGGCGACCCCATAAACCCCTAGCCACAATAAGCAAGCGACTTGCAAGGAGGTCATCAGCCAACCATCATGATCGAATGTTGCAAACCAATAGACGACTTGATAGGTCGCTGCTGATAAGAGAATCCCACCAACGATCGTGCCGCCAAAGGTAAAGAGCATGTCACCGGTCGTCATCTGCTGATCAGCCATCTTCTCTGCCATTCCTGATTCTTTCGCCCAAAACTTGCCCCACTTATGCATCGGATTGTAAAGCAGACTTTCCACCACGACCCAGCTGAGGGTGCCGAAAATCAATGTCCAAAAATTAACCATTTTCGTCTTCTCCTACACTTTATTTTATCGTCACATTCCTGAGAACCGAAGAAACAACCGAACGCGGGGTTCCTTCCCCATCAGTTTATGTCTTAAGGGACGTTTCTTCAACTTTTTTCACTGGTTTTCTCAATTTTTCGATGGTTCCAATAAAAACTAAGAAAAATGATCGTATACAATAGTGCGGTGAAGCCAGTGACCGCCAATGGGTTAGTGATCAAAATACCGACAAACAGCAAAATCAGTGCAAGGATCGCCCCACTCAAGAAAATCGTATAGCCCATTTTCTTCTGCTTGCGTACCAAAACAAACGCCGCCGCGCTGATCAGCAACCAGATCAGCAATACAGTATAAGACAGGGAGCCTGCTAGATAATTGAAGAGTTTGTCGCCTAAAAAGTAAGAAAGAACGACCCCAAGATATAATGTACCGCTGCAAAACATGATCGCTCGTTGGGGCACGCTGTTTTTATTCAGCATCGTAAAGCGGCTTTTTTTCTGGCCATTGTTGCTTAATCGGAAAAACAACGTTCTTGAAGAAGCATAGACCCCAGAATTGATCGACGAAAACAAAGCCAAAATAATCACTAAATTGACGATGTCGGAGGCAAATGGGACATGGATTTTTTGAAACACCATCACAAAAGGACTGACATTTGGATCGGCTAATTGATTCCACGGATAAATGATCAGTAAAAGAAACAAGGGAATGATGTAAAAAGCGGCAATCCGAGTCATCACTCCTTTGATTGCTTGCGGGATCGCTTTTTTGGGATTTTCCGCTTCACTGATCGTAATGGCTACTAATTCAGAACCGCCGTACGAATAGATTACGACCAGTAAAGAATTGATAAACCCTTTGAGACCATGGGGGGCAAAACCACCATAGTCTGTCATTTGTCTCATCGTCGGGAAAAAGCCCAAATCAAAGACTTGCGTGGCAACCAGATAGAGACCCACCAAGATCAACGCGATCACCACACTGATTTTGGCCCAGGAAAGCCAGTATTCCGTTTCCGCAAACAAGCGAACCGAAAACAAATTGATGGTGGTCGTGAGCAGTGCCAAAATCAACACAAAGATCCAAGCTGGAATATTGGGAAACCACAACTGCAAAAAGCTTGCGGCAGCAACTGCTTCGGCGATGATGTTGATCATCCACATTGACCAGTAGATCCAGTCAATGAAATCGGCTGTATGCACGCCAAGATATGGCTGGACTAAGCCCGAAAGACCATGTTGTTTTTGGTCAGATAAGACCAACTGTCCCAGTCCTGTCATGACGACAAATAAGATCAGCCCGCAAAAAATAAACGCCAGCAAGACCGCAGGCCCCGCTAACTGGATCGCTTCACCGCTGCCCTTGAATAGGCCAGCACCGATGGCGCCACCTAGTGCCAACATAGTGATATGTCTGGTTTTCATCTGCTTTTTTAATTGATTTTTTTCTCTCATAGGTTCCTCCTTGAAAACCGTTGATCCTCCATACAAGGTGATTCTCTCATTGTCGCTATTTTTAATTATATGAATGATTTTTTTTAACTACCTCATAGAGAATACCAGACGCTTCTGCTATTGCAACTAAGAATTGAAAAAATTATCTATTTTTTCTGAAAATTCTATCATCCTCTAATCTTTTTCACCTAAATCAAATCTTGGCGAGCTTTTCTCTAAGTGAATGCACGAAAAAAGCCATCTCCCAACTTGCGGGAAATGACTTCCTGTCCTTTTTTTCAAGCAGGCTTGATGATCAATGAGTCGTAACCAACTCGTCTTTGACGGCGTCAGGGAGATCTTGCTCGGTCACCTCTTGATACGACTCCACATGTTTGCCCTTTGCATCAAGCTCTAGGTAGGCATTTTCTTTTAGCTTTTGTGGTGCCCAAAACGTGATTTTTATCTTTTGTCCATCTTCATTGACCCCTTCTTGTGTATATTCGTAGGAATCGTGTTCTTGCAACACACCATACTCGTCGGATGTTTTGACATAGACCTTTTTCTCCGGTACGAACGGATTGAAACGATCCACCAGCTGAACCAGTTCGCTGGAATCATCTTTCGTAAAATAAGACCATGTAACCAATGTGACGGTCCCGATCGTTAACACGAGCAGGATCATACTAATTGCTTTCTTCAAGTGATTGTCCTCCGTTTTTTCTATCTACCTTCAGTATAAAAAAACAAGCGATAAATATAATCAAACTTAAGGCGTATTTTTCCGTCGGTCATTGTGACTAAGGTATCAATGGAATATTTCTGCTTTTTCCAACCTCAACGTATAGACAAACAACTAAGTTCTCCTACAAAAACGTCCCTTCTCACAGGAAGACCAGACTGTTTAATAAGTATCGTGATTTTTCATTCTTTGTAGTAAACTAAACTGCAACAACTTACTTTTAAATACTCATGATTGAAATCTATAGAAAATCGAGGTGCCCCATGCTAGAAATCAAACTGATCGATCAAAAACATCAAGCTGACATCCGCTTAAAAAACGAACCCTTCTCCTTATGGGGGAAACTGCTGCCGTCTTATAATGAGGGCAGCTGGCAGTACACGATCTGTAAATTTGCATCTGAAGACATTCAGACGATGCGTTTCCCAGATGAAAATTATTGCTATGACGAAATGAGCCGAAACAGTCTGTTTATCGGTGCTTATGATGATGGAAAATGCATCGGCTTAGCGATCGTTCAAGACGCTTTTTTCAAGTATCTGTACCTCTATGACTTAAAGGTCAACACAGACTACCGTAAGCAAGGAATCGGTCAACTACTGATCCACCAGGCACTGAAAGCGGCCCTTGCCAAAGGTTATCGCGGCATCTACACGCAAGCACAGGACAACAATCCTTCTGCCTGTCTGTTCTACTTGCGAGCAGGCTTTCGTATCGGAGGTCTGGATACGGAAGTGTACAAAGGAACCAATCAGGAAGGCAAAAGTGACATTTTGTTTTATTTGGATGCAGCGGAAACGGCAGGCAAAAAAATAGCTAAAAAAAGAAAAAAATTCCTCCTGCCAGATGGTACACTTAAGGCAACAATGTTTTAGAAGGTGAGGAAGAAGAATGTACGTAGGATTTGATATTGGCGGAACAAGTATTAAATATGGTGTTTTAGATGAAAGCGGAGTGATCCTTGAAAAATCAGCGATCCCTACTAGCTATGAACCAGCCCAGTTTTATCAGGATCTACTCACGATCATCGAAGATGCCCAGAACCGCCACACGATTGATGGCATTGGGATCAGCGCCCCCGGGATCGTTCAAAAAGACGGCTTTATGTTAACTGCGGGCGCCATCAAATCGTTATATGGCGAAAATTTCAAAGCAGTCTTGGAAGCGCGTACAGGGTTGCCTGTGGCGGTGGAAAATGATGCCAATGCAGCAGCGATCGCTGAAAAATGGATCGGCAATGCGCAAGAGGCTGCCAACTATTTGTGTCTTGTCCTAGGCACTGGTGTAGGCGGTGGGATCGTGATCAATAATCAAGTCTACCGAGGTGCTCATGGCATGGCTGGTGAATTTGGCTGGATGGTGATCGATCATCTGCCAGAAGAAGGCAATATCGAGGAAAGTTCCATCAATAAAAAAACTGCCGTCGTAGGCGGCTTGATTCGCCTCTACAATTTAGCGGGGGCAGCAGTTCCTGGCTTTGAACCCACCCAAGACGCCAAAGAAATTTTTGACCGCGCGCAGCAAGGCGAAGCGTTGGCGCTGAAGCTGACGGACCAATTTCTGACGGATCTGTCTGTAGGGCTGATCAATTTGATCAGCTGCTTTGACCCAGAATTGATATTGATCGGCGGCGGCATCAGTGCCAATCCTTATTTCTGGGAACGCCTGCAGGCTCGCTTGACGATCACGGAAACACGGCATGAAGCGATCAATTATTTGCGCGGACAAACCATCGCACCTGTTCGTCCAGCGAAGCTGAAAAACGACGCCGGCTTGATCGGCGCAGTCTATCAGATCCACCAACAGCTGCACCGTTAAAAGTTCGGATATGCTATACTGGTGTAAATTGATTATCTAGGACAGCGAGGAACCAGCATGGCGCTTTTTGAACAATTAAACTTGAACAAGCTCTCTGCGGTAGAACAAGAAATCTACCGTTTTATCGTCAATCACTTAGAAAAGATCCCGTATATGCGCGTGCGCGACATTGCCGATGATGCCCATGTCTCTTCGACTTCGGTCTTTCGTTTTATTCAAAAAGTCGGCTTTCAGTCGTTTCCAGAATTTCGCTTCTATATCAAAAATCATTTAGAAAAAGCCCATTTTGATGCGCATCCTGAACACTTAGGTTTAGAAGCGCGCATCAAAGGCTTGAATATGCAGATCTTCCACCCTGATGCGGAATACCAAATACGAAAACTCGCCGAAGCGATGCGGGATGCCGATTTGATCTTATTTATGGGGATGGGGGCATCCGGTGCGATCGCGCAATACGTTGCCCGCAAACTAGCCAGTCTCGGTTACTTTAGCATCAGCATTGATGAACTGACCTACCCAATCAAAAGCTTTTTACGAAAAGATCAAAAGAATGTTTTGGTTTTTTTGAGTGTCTCTGGTGAAACCAAAGAACTGATCGAAGTCATTACCGGTTTAGACAATCAGGCGATCGTGCAGAAGTACTGCATTACCCCAAATCGGGAAAGTACGTTGGCACGTCTGTGCGATTATTCGATCGAGTATGCGATCAAAGAGGAACGCAAAGACATCTTTCTTGATTTGACTAGTCAACTGCCTTCAGTAGCGATTTTAGAAACGCTGATCGGCTATTTGCAAGATTATCGTACCCATTCTTGATGGTTCAGTTTACTGAACCATCTTTTTTTGTAACACTGTGTTCCAGCTGCGGAATTTTTTTCATTTCTTGAGAGATATGTACGGAATCCGTATCCGCTTACTTTTAGTCGTTTTCATTCGCTATAATGATGGCATCAATTAATGAAAGGTGTTATTATTATGCAAAAATTCAATGACCTGTTAGACCGCTCGTTGGTACCAATCGCAACAAAGTTGAACAATCAACGCCACGTAGCAGCGATTCGAGATGCGTTCATGCTGATTTTCCCACTGACCATCGCTTCTTCTCTCGTTATTTTGGTCAACAATATTTTATTTTCCAATGAGAGTTTCATCGTGCAATTATTTCAACTGAATCGACTTTTCCCGAATCTGGAAAGTGCCCAGCAAGTCCTGGCTTCCGTGGCGAACGGGACCATCAACATTATGAGTTTATTTATTGCGTTTCTTGTTGCTCAGCTTTTAGCCAAGCATTTCCAAGCAGATGCTACGCTAGTTGGTTTGACAAGTGTCGCTGCCTTTATGATCTTGTACCCGACCTCCTTTGCAGTAGATGATGTCAATGTGATCTCCACACAATATTTAGGCGCCCAAGGGTTGTTTGTAGCTATGATCGTGGCTTGTTTGGTCGGTGAATTCTTGCCGAAGCTTTTCAAAGTCAAACGACTGCAGATCAAAATGCCTGAAATGGTACCACCAGCAGTTTCTCGCTCCTTTTCTGGCATGATTCCGATCGTGATCATCGTGGCAGTCACTGCTTTGATCAATTTCTTAGTTTTGATGATCGCACCAGAAGGCATCAATGAACTGATATATAATGGGATCCAAAGTCCATTGCGGGATCTGGGGGGCAATGTCGTCGGTGTCTTGATTTTGGCGTTCTTGCAAACTACGTTGTTTGCGATCGGGATCCATGGACCAAACACATTAAATGCGGTTCGTTCAGCGATTTTTACCGAACAGGACCTAGCTAACCTAGACTTTATCAACCAAGGCGGCTCCTTGTGGGACGTTCCTTACAAAGAAACTTGGGGCGTTTTAAATGATATGTTCGCAAATATGGGCGGAACTGGTATGACATTGGGCTTGATCATTGCGATCTTCATCGCTTCAAAACGTCCAGAACAACGTGAGATCGCTAAGATGTCTTTAGTTCCAGGAATTTTCCAAATCAATGAGCCGATGATCTTCGGTCTACCGATTGTCTTGAACCCAATCATGATCATTCCGTTTATTTTGACGCCAATGGTCAATATTTTAGTGGGTTATTTTGTCACTGTTGTCTGGCCGATCATGCCGACCCCAGCGATTGGGGTACCATGGACGACCCCCGGAGTCATTAATCTCTTTTTAGGAACTGGAGGAAATGCGATCGCTGCAGTTGTCGGTGTCGTTTGTCTTGCGATTTCGGTCTTGATCTATTTGCCATTCGTGATCGCCTCTAACCGTTCCCAAAAAGTAGAATTATAAGCAAATGAATGAGTCGAGGAGGAATGAAATTTATGTCCGCAAAAATGCCAAAAGATTTTTTATGGGGCGGCGCGATCGCTGCCCATCAAGCGGAAGGCGCTTGGAATGTTGCTGGCCGTGGAATGAGTACCGCTGATGTTATGACGGCCGGCGGCAACGGTATTCCCCGTAAAATCACCAAAGGCGTCATTGAAGGAGAGTATTACCCGAACCATGAAGCCATTGACTTTTATCACCGTTACAAAGAAGATATCCAGTTATTCAAAGAGCTGGGCTTGAAATGTCTACGGACATCGATTTCTTGGAGTCGGATCTATCCAACTGGAACAGAAGAAGAACCAAATGAAGCCGGTCTCCAATACTACGATGATCTTTTCGACGAATTGCAGGCAAACGGCATCGAACCCGTGATCACTTTGTCCCACTTTGAAATGCCTTATGCCCTCTATGAAGAATTTGGTGGGTTTGCTAACAAAGCAGTGATTCCCCTCTTTGTCAAATTCGCTAAGACCGTTTTTCAACGGTATCGTGACAAAGTAACGTATTGGATGACCTTCAATGAGATCAATAATCAAGCAGATGGGCAAGAGCCGCTGCACGTTTGGACCAATTCTGCCATGATCATCGAGGATGACAGTCAAAAAGAAGCACTCGTCTTTCAAGCGGGCGTCAATGAGTTGATTGCCAGTGCGGCAGCGGTGATCGAAGGCAAAAAAATCAATCCAGAGTTTCAGATTGGCTGTATGATGGCCTATGTCCCAGTCTACCCCTACTCTTGCGCACCCGCTGATTTGATGGCATCCGTCAAAGCCAATGAACGTCGCTATTTTTACAGCGACGTCCACGTACGAGGCAAGATCCCAACCTATGTGCAAAAATATTGGGCAAAAAAAGGCATCACGATTGAGATCACGCCCGAGGAACAAGCGCTATTAAAAGCGGGAACCGTTGATTATATTGGGTTCAGCTATTACATGTCAGGAACGATCTCAACCCTTGATGAAGTGGCTGGCACACCAACTGAGGATATCCCGGGAGCAAAAATCGTGAGGAATCCTTATATCAGTGCTTCTGATTGGGGCTGGCCTATCGATCCAGTCGGGTTGCGCTATGTGTTAAATACGATCTATCAACGCTATGACTTGCCGCTATTTATCGTAGAAAATGGCTTTGGTGCTTACGATCAATTAACCAATGAGCAGCAAGTCCATGATGACTACCGCATCACTTACCTGAAAGAGCATATCGAACAGATGGAAAAAGCGGTGGTTGAAGATGGTGTGCCGCTATTAGGTTATACGCCTTGGGGGATCATTGATATCGTCAGCTTCGGCAGCGGCGAAATGGAGAAACGCTATGGCATGATCTATGTCGACAAAGATAATACCGGGAAAGGAACCTTGAATCGTTTGAAAAAAGATTCCTTTGCGTGGTACCAGCAAGTGATCGCCTCCAATGGTGAAACGCTCTAATTACTGCTTCCATGACTAACGCACAAAAACCGCCCCCTCGTTGCGCCATACTCCTTTTCACATTAGGAGCCCGGCAACGAGGGGCGGTTTTCTTATTAAAGAGGGGCGCCATTGCGAGGATGGCTTTTCTTATCATCACTAAACACTACCTCAATGCTGTGGTACACTATAGCTATTCATTTACTTTCACTTTAAGGAGGAGCTGCATGAAGCCGATATTTCGTTCGATCCAATCTCAAGATGATGCGCCCTTAGCCGCTATCATTCGCAAAAGCTTGACCGACCACCAGTTGGCGGTTCCAGGGACTGCCTATTTTGATCCCGAGTTAGACCACTTAAGTGAATTTTATGCAGCAGATCCTGCTAGCCGCCATTATTTTGTCGTCACTAATGAATCGGGTACCCTTTTAGGCGGCGGTGGTCTTGCCGCTTATGATTCAGAAGGGAAAATCGCCGAGCTGCAAAAATTTTATCTCAGTGATGCTGCCAAAGGGCAGCGCCTCAGCTATCCCTTGCTGGCGAAGATCGAGGCCAAAGCTGTTGAACTAGGTTATCGGCAACTCTATTTAGAATCCCATCATTCTCTAGAAGCAGCCTTGCATGTCTATCAAAAAGCCGGCTATCGCGCATTGTGCCAGCCACTATTGGCAGCACAGCATACCACGATGGATCGCTTTTATGTGAAAACACTCGCTGAAGAAAACGAATAGAAAAGCAGCCGTTCCTTGATCGCTAGGAATGGCTGCTTTTCCGTTATCCTTGTCCATAATAAGCATGTTCGCCATGCTTGCGGAAATAATGTTTATCCAGCAAATAATCAGCGATCGGTGTTCGATCCAAGGTCAAAGCTTCGGTACCTAATGCCATTTCTGCGATCTCTTCTAAAACAATACTATTGCTGACCGCTTGTTCCGCAGATTGCCCCCAAGTAAAGGGACCGTGTCCCGCTGTGAGGACAGCTGGGCATGCAAGTGGATCTAATCCCCGCTTTTCAAACGTCTCGACAATGACTTTGCCAGTTTCTTTTTCATAGTCTGCCGTTACCTCAGAGGCCCGTAACGGTCGTGTGCAAGGGACACTACCATAAAAAGTATCCGCATGCGTCGTTCCATATGCAGGGATGTCTCGCTGTGCTTGCGCCCATTTTACCGCATTTGTCGAATGCGTATGGACGATCGCCTTGACGCCTTCGAAGTGCTTATACAATAGCGCATGGGTTTTGATATCCGAGGAAGGCTTCAACGCCTTCGCTTCTTTCGGCGTTCCCGCTAAGTCGCAAACTACCATTGAATCAACCGTCATCGTCTGATAATCAACACCGCTGGGTTTAATGACGATGATCCCTAAATCTCGATCGATCTCACTGACATTTCCCCAAGTTAGCTTTACTAGTCCTTCCTCAGGCAGTCTCTTATTGGCTTGATAGACTCGCTCTTTCATCAATTGAAGCTGATTGATCAAGGTAACCGACCTCCTTTAGTTTTGGTAATAAAAATGCTTTGGCTTGTTCGATTTCCGCAATCGGGTCAGCGCTCGTCTCACTCCACATCTCGATGACAAAAGAACCGTTATAATTCAACCGCTTCAGCGTGCGTAAGCAGCCATCAAAATCAACACACCCAGTGCCAAACGGTACTTCTTTAAACTTTCCTCGAAACTTATCTGAAACCGCCAATGTATCTTTCAAATGAATCTGGGTTATCTCGCAAATGCCTTTTTCTAATTCATAACCGACATCATTTTCTGGCCAGGCCGATAGGTTCCCGACATCTGGATAGACTTGTAGATAGGGCGAAGGGATCTGCTCCTTGATCCGTAAATACTTTGAGATAGAATTTAGAAACGGATCATCCATGATCTCTAGTGACAAAACGACACCCTTTTCAGACGCCCTAGCGACCGCTTCTTTTAGATTGGCAATGAACCATTCTCGGCTACAAAGACTTTTTTCCTCATAGTACACATCGTATCCGGCTAATTGGATGCAGCGAATACCCAAATCTGAAGCCAGGTCAATGGCTTTTTCCATCAGATGCATCGCGTGCTTGCGCTTTTTTTCATCGATCGAACCAAAGGGAAACCGCCGATGTCCACTGAGACATAAAGACAAGATTTTGATCCCCGAGGCATAGATTGCCTCGACGATCTCTTTGCGTTGCTCTTGGTCCCACTCTAAGCGTGCCAAGCGTTCATCGGTTTCATCAATGGACATTTCAATGAAATCGAAGCCTCGGTCTTTGACAAACTGCAATCGTTCCGACCAAGAGAGGGTTTTGGGTGTTGCTTTTTCATATAGACCGATCAAACTCATGGAAAACTACCCCCAAATCCGTAAAATCTCTTGCTTGAAATCAACTGCTGCTTGTTGCGGATCGTCAGCTGCAGTGATGCCTCGTCCTGTGATAAAGGTATACACATCAATGCCAGCAAACAGAGCCAACGTCTCGACGCTCAATCCTCCCGTGACTGACACTCGAAACCCCATATCGATCAATTTACGGACTTTCGTTAAATCTTTTTCTCCCCATGTTTCACCAGCTAACAGTGCGTCACGACTTTGATGATAGATAGCTTGTGAGATGCCGGCATCTAGCCACTGCTGTGCTTGCTGGTAGGTCCAGTCACCATATAATTCTACTTGGATCTCAGCAATTTCTTTTGCCGCTGCCTTCATTGTTGGGATCGTTGCTGCACAAATCACGGTCATATAATCCGCGCCAGCTTGCTGGCAGTTTTTGGCGACCGTCCCACCGGCATCGGCACATTTTGTGTCTGCTACGATCAACTTTTCCGGATACATCGCTCGGAAGCAGCGTAAAACCTGTGCTCCTTCTTGCAACAGTAAAATAGTTCCTGCTTCAATGATATCCACCACATCGCCAACTTTTTTGATATCAGCCAGTGCACCAGCTAAATCGGAGTGATCGCAAGCGATCTGCAGTTTTGGTATACTCATGAAATTCCCCTCTCTTTTGTTCGATCATCTTTTTGTTCTTGTCACGTCCTGATGCACTACTCCTTCGAAAGACCCGCTTCTCTGACCCGCTCAATAATTTCTTTAGGGGACATCACATTTCTGACTCCGATCACTGTTACGCCCTTTTCTTTGGCTTTATCGAACATATTGACAAAGTTCATTGGCGTAAAGACCACATCGTAATTCTTGGCGGTGCTTTTGCCTTCAGAAATCGCGCAATGATGAATAGAGGTGATCGTGATCCCTTCTGACTTCAAAGCTTTTTCGACACTCCGCATCATCATCAAACTTGTTCCTGATCCATTTGCACAAGATACCAATACTCTCATCTTCTTTTCCTCCTAAGAATTCATTATTTTTGTTTTTCTATATACGCATCATAATCATCTACGATCAAGAAATACCCTTCTGGATCTCTGCGGTACTGCAACTGTGGAATCACTAATAAGATCACCACTACAAGAACCACACCAATGATGCCTAAGAATTTCATCAATACTGTAAAGAATGGCCAGACGGTCGCCCAGTCGAACATCCCAAGATAGCCGCCATATTGAGACAATCCTACCCAAGTAGCGATCAATGCCGAACCACCGATCTGAATAATGCCGGATAAGAATGGGAAGAGACAAGCCGCCTTGATGCCTCCGCGGTTGTTGGCAAAAACGGCGATCGCTGCGTTATCAAAGAACAGTGGGATAAACCCAGCAATGACGATCGTTGGTGAACGGAACAAAATCAGTAAAGCAATCATTAAGAATTGTCCTAATGCACCGAATAAAAAGCCCACCGTCACGGCATTTGGCGACCCAAAGGCAAAGGTTGCGGCGATATCGATCCCTGGAACAGCACCTGGTAAAATCGTATTCGAGATTCCTTGGAATGACTCGGTCAATTCAGAAACGAAAGTGCGGACACCTAATTGAAGAATTGCTAAATAGACGGCAAACATTAGTGAAGTTTGTAAAATATAAAATAAGAAACTTTGTCCTTCTGCCATAAATCCTGCTGTTATTAAATAATCTTGTCCAAGCGTTACTAAAATGATACCGAAGAAAAAGAGCATCAAAATCGAAGTCGATACCATATTTTCATTGAAGACTGATAAAAAACCCGGCAGTTCGACATCTTCTAATTTGCGGTTGGATTTGTTCTTTTTGAAGCGTTCCGCAAGTCGTGCAAAGAAGTAAACACCAAACATCTGTTGATGGGCAATCGCAAAACCAGCACCTTCCGTCAAATCTTGACAGATGCCAACGGTCAAATTGGACCCCACCGCCCAATAGCAGCCTAAGATCAAGCCCATGACAAGTAAGACTTCGATTCGACCCAGGTCTGGGAAACAGAATAGCAGCAGCCAAAAGGCCGTTGCGGCTTGCTGTACTTGCACATTTCCAGTAGTGAAGACGGCCCGCAGCTTCGTATATTTTTTGAAGCGAACGAGTAAGATATTAAAAACAAAGGCAATCAATAATAAGAGCATCGTGTCACCAAAGGTGCGTCCAAATCGTTCTTCAATGCCGGCGGTGATCGCATTTTGACCAAAATACGGGTCAGTGACCATCGCATCTAATTCAAAACGCTCCTTAAGCCCCACCAGGATCGGACGGAAATTATTGACCAATCCACCAGAGCCAATCGTCAAAATCAAGTAACCAACGGTGGCCTTTAAGAAACCTGCAACACATTCAACAAACGGCCGTTTCAATAGTAAGTAACCAATCAGTACAATAAAACCGATCAAAAAAGCTGGCTGCATCAAAATATTCTGAGCAAAGTAATCCCAGCATCTCAATAAGAAATCTCCTACCATTTCCATCTAATCCCTGCTTTCTTTTTGGTCATATTTCTCCATCACCGCTTCAAAATCTGCCATTGTTTTTACACCTAGTAAATCTTCCACCAGCCCTTCTTCCATCAGCATTTCGGATAAACTAGCGATATTGTTCATATGTGCTTCAGCGTTTTTGGCAGCGAGCATAAAGAACAACTGCGCCTCTTTGTCGGGGTCATCATCTTGAAATGAAACGGGGGCTGGAAAAATCGTCAATCCGATCCCCGTTCCTAAGACGCCTTTGCTTTCTGCTGAAGAATGGGGCATGGCTACTTTGGGAATGATCACAATATAAGGACCGTATTGATGAACATCCCGAATGACATCTTCAATATACTGATCCGTGATCAACGCCTTTTGCTTTAATCCTTCGCCACTCGCCCAGATAGCGGCTTCCCAATCTTCGGGCTGTTCATGATTGATCGCAACCAACTCATTTTCATAAAAATAACGCAGCATTACCTTTGCTCCTTTCAAATTTGGCTTTTGCAGCATCCCCCCTTCTTTTATAAAAAAGAAGGGAATGGCGTATCATTATCGACCGAAAACACATCTTTGAAGCCGCGATAGAAATTAAATTCAAGATCATCTTTATTCGTTGGGTAGGTAAATTTGCCGCCAACTTGCCAAATATACGGTTTAAACTCATAGTTCAAACGATCTTTTTTAAACTTCCAAATCTCAGTGATCTCCTTTGGATCAGCCATAAAATTGGACCAGATATCATAGTGTACAGGTATCACTACTTTGGCATTGAGGGATTCTGCCATCCGCAACATATCGACTGAAGTAACCTTGTCGGTGATGCCCCGCGGGTTTTCGCCATATGCACCTAAGCAAACATCGATCTTGTACTGATTCCCATGTTTAGCAAATACATTCGAATAATGAGAATCTCCAGCGTGATAAATCGCCCCACCGGAAGTCTCAAACAAGTAATTGACTGCGATACGATCCATGTCCTGTGGCATTTTTCCTTTCAAGCTGGTATCCGGATCTTCACAAGTAATTAGAGCGGTTCGATCGAATGCTTCTAAAGCGACGATTTTCACCTGCCCAATGGTCACTTCATCCCCTGGTTTGACCACGATGGTTTTTTCTTCTGGTATTCCCCATTTCAACCAAGTTGCAACGACTTCATGGGGACCGACGAATTTTGCTTCTGGACAATTTTGATGGACTGCAGCTGCGGTATTGATGTCTAAATGATCGGAATGAATATGGGTCACCACTAACGCATCCACTCCTTTGATTTCAAATGGATCGATCACAAAGGGCTGCGTCCGTAAGTTAGGCTGCATTTCCTGTACACCACTCATCCGCATCATTTGATGGCCTTTTTTCATTTGCCCATTCCCATGACTGCGTTTGCCAGTGCCGCACCAAAGGTCGCATAAAATGTTGGTTCCTTCCGCACTCTTTAACCAAATACCCGTACAGCCTAGCCACCACATGGAAACTGTGCCTTCTTTCACAAGTTCACTTTCGATCTCCTCGTTTAAATAGGTTCCCCATTCTGGAAACGTATTTAACAGCCAACTCTCTTTCGAAACATCATTTACGTGTACCATCTTTGTTCCTCCCTTGCTTATTTACACCTTGATTCTAACATATAGAAAAACGCTTTCAATCAAGTTTTATGTTAATTTATCTTATTTTATGTTAATTTACCGAGAAATAAATGAGATTATTTAATATATATGGTAATGTTTCTGTGATATGTTAAAATGAGTTCGAAAGAAGAAACGATAAAAAAATGGCAGTTTCTAAACGACGGCTGTGCGATTATCCCGCGAATTCGTGAGAAAGAGACACGTGATTTTGCTGCACAGGATAATTGCAAGCTGGACAGATGATAGAAGACAATAATAGAAAAAAGCGCATGTGAGGAGGAAGTATCGTGAAACGTTCCAATGAAGAAGTGAGGCAAAGAAGAAAACAATTGATCGATTTGATAAAAGCATCTGGTCTTTCTGATGTGAGGACCCTCAGTCATCAGTTGGGAGTATCAGAGATGACGATCCGCAGAGACTGTACTGTCCTCAGTGAGATGGGTCAGATCAAACAAACCCACGGAAAAATCGAATACTGTGAAGCTTATGAAGATGAAGCACATCCCACCGACTCGATCGAGTACATCAAAGATCGACTGGCCAAAGAAGCGGCTCGCCAAGTAAAAGATGGCGATACCCTTTTCGTCAATACGAGTACCAGTGCGGCTCAAACGTTGCGCCATCTCACAGACAAACGAATCAGTTTGCTGACAAACAACACGAGTGTGATCCAAATGGAACACCATCCAAAATCAACGATTGTTTTAAGTGGCGGCGAAATACGTTACCCTAAAGCGGCATTGTCAGGAGACATCGCCGTGGAGTCATTTTCTCACGTTCGTTCTGATGTTACGATCATTGGCTGTAGTGGGTTAGATTTACAGACCGGCATTTCCACTTCAGTAATCCACGAAGCCAAAGTCAATGCGAAAATCATCGAAAATTCTGGCAAGTTGATCGTTATCGCGGATTATCGCAAAATCGGTAAGCAATCCAATTTTACGATTGGCGCAATTGCGGATATAGATCTGCTGATCACCGATCATTATTCTGATCCCAAAGTCATCGATCTGATTGAGCAACAAGGTGTTCAAGTCATCCAAGTACCCGTCTAACCTTCTTTGCCGCTAAAAAAAGCCCGACAGTTGATCTGAAAAGTCACGCCTTGCTGCCTCTTCCAACAGAAACAGCAAAGCGTGCCCTTCGATCAACCGTCGTGGCTTTTTTCGTTAAACAATCGTGCGCTTCAAACGTGCTTTATGGGTCGTGCCTCTTGTGAATTAGAGCCGCAGCAACCAAATCAATGCAACAGCACCCACGGTTTGGACGGCGCCAACGGAAAGACCATAGAATAAAAAGCGCGGGCCTTCTTTTAAAAACTTGCGGAAATCCAAGCGCAAACCGATGGCTGCCAACGCCGTCGTTTCAAACCACGTACTGATAAAATGAGCGCCCTCATTCAACCAGCTAGGCAGCGGCAAGAAGCTGTTCAAGATACAGATGGTCAAGAAGCCCAACACATACCAAGGGATCGGCAGCCGCAGCTTGCCTTTGGCTTTGGTTTTGGTGGGGGTCTTTGTCGTCATTCGTTCAAAAACAATGACGACGACTGCCAACATGATGATGCGTGCGATTTTAAAGAGCATCGCGTATTTGACGGTGTCGGCATCAATCAAACTAGCCCCCGCCACGACTTGTCCGACGGATTGCAGCGTGCCACCAAGTAAGGCGCTTTTTTGCAACAGATCATCGCCGTATAAGGCCAAGCCTAAAAACGGCAGCGTCAGCATCATCACTGTTCCTAAAAGATTGACCAAGGTGATGATCTGCCCTTTTTCTTCATCATCGGCATCAATGGCTGGTGCGATCGCCGCAATCGCAGAGGATCCGCAGACAGCATTGCCGCCTGCCATCATCAGGCTCATCTTTTGATTAAAGCCAATTTTTTTCCCTATCAAATAAGCAGCGGTAATGACCAAGCTCATCATCAGCAATATAAAGAGAAAGCCCCGAAGGCCCATTTCACTGATGGTCTGGAAAGTGACGGTAAAGCCCAGCAAAACCACCGAATATTCCAAGAGCCGACTTTCCGCAACCTTCGTTCCGACTTGATAGCGTTCTTGCTTGAACAGTGTATTTCCTAAAATGATTCCTAATAAAATAGCAAGGGTTGCTCCCCCTAATTTTGGCACAGCCAAAGCCATGATTCGGGCGATGACGGCTACCGAAAAGGATAGGAACAAACCGGGAAGTATCAATGCTGTTTGTCGTTGCTTCATTGCTTTCATCCTTTCATATAACATCCATTATACACAGATTGACCGATCAGTAGGATTTATTGGTATAATAGTTATGATTGAATTTTCTAATGGAAGGGATTGCAATGTTGAAATTACTGGAGACCTTCAAGATGGTCTATGAAACGAAAAATTTTTCGAAAGCTGCCGAATTGCTGTTTATTTCGCAGCCCACGGTTTCTGCTCAGATCAAGCAGTTGGAACAAGACCTGGATACACCGCTTTTTTTACGCAATGGTCGCAAAAACGTGATCGCCACGCCCCAAGCAGAGTACCTTTACGAAAAGGCACTGAATTTATTGGATGAGTGGTCGACGATCACCAGCGAGATCCATACCAACACGCAGCATCAAAGCCACTGTGCCCTAGGCATCTCTCATACCTATGCGATGGCCTTGATGCCTGACTTGATGATTGCTTTATACAACGCCTTTCCCACGGTGCGTTTTCGGGTATCGATGATGAACTCCGCTGAAGTCTTAACAGCGCTTGAGCAACATCAACTAGATTTAGGGATCATTGAAAAACCCTTATCTGCACCAAGTATTTTGCGTTTCCCGATTTTGAAAGATCAGCTCGTCTTAGCTGGTGATCCCCAAGTCGGTCCTTGGCTCGTCCGAGAAGCGAGTTCTGGTGTCTACTATTACACTAAGCGCTATCTAGAGGAACAAAATATTCAAGGACCGATCATTGAGATCGCCAGCAATGAATTGATCGTCGCTTTACTGAAACAAGGCTTCGGCTGTTCGATCCTTTCCAAGCGAGCCGCCCACGGCATTGGCTATCAACTGCTGGATAAAAATTTTGAGCGGCAATTTTACCTCATCCAGCGCAAAGCCGTCACAGAACCAGCCATCGAGGGATTGCGGACCTTCATTCAGGAGTGGTCGCAAGAGGATTCCTCACAAGCAGAAAGCAAATAAATTCACTTGTTTTTAAGGGAGGAAACCACCGCCTCGTGGGATTTCTTAACCTTTTCTTACGATTACGTTTCCTCGCTGCCGATCTGGCCCGTTTGATTGTTTCTTAAGAAATTTGTGCTAAAATGAAGAGTACTGGCTATGGGCTCTAATGTTCCCCTTTTCGGTGGATCTTAGACCGCCCTTTGACTACTTTTGCAGTTCGTGAGCAAACCAGTAAGAAAGGATCTTGAAATGAACGAACAAATCAAGAACAAATTAGCGCTGCTTCCTGACCAACCCGGTTGTTATTTAATGAAAGATAAAAATAACAAAATCATCTATGTTGGGAAAGCCAAAATTTTAAAAAATCGTGTCCGTTCGTACTTTACCGGCAGTCACGATACGAAAACCGAACGGCTCGTTCAAGAAATCAATGATTTTGAGTACGTCGTTACCGAATCAAATACGGAAGCCTTATTGCTGGAAATCAATTTGATTCAAAAAAACAAACCAAAATACAATATCATGTTAAAGGACGACAAGTCGTATCCTTTTATTAAAGTGACCAAAGAGCGCTATCCGCGTCTGATCATCACTCGTAAAGTTTTAAAAGACGGGGCTTTATATTTTGGCCCTTATCCTGATGCACGAGCAGCCAACGAAACCAAACGGGTGCTGGATCGCCTCTTTCCATTGCGAAAATGCGGTCCTTCTCAAAAGCGGCCTTGTCTTTATTATCATTTGGGTCAATGCGTCTGTCCTTATGTCAACAATGTAGATCCCAAGGATTATCAGAAGATCGTTGATCAAGTCAAACACTTTTTCCACGGCGGTCACGTCGATATTTTGAAAGACCTGAAAGAGAAGATGGGCGAAGCCATTGAAACGTTAGAGTTTGAACGAGCGGCTGAGCTGCGGGATCAGATCCAAGCAATCGATACCGTCATGACGCGACAAAAAATGACTCTGACAGATCTGATGGACCGTGATGTCTTTGGCTACAGTGTCGACAAAGGCTGGATGTGTGTCCAAGTCTTCTTTATCCGTCAAGGAAAGCTGATCGAACGAGAAGTCTCTTTGTTTCCTTTCTACAATGAAGCGGATGAAGATTTCTTGACCTTCGTCGGCCAGTTTTACCAAAAGAATGAACACTTCATTCCCAAAGAAGTCTTTGTTCCGCAAAATGTCGATGCCGCACCGTTAGAAGCGCTGCTGGAAACCAAAGTCCTGCAGCCCCAACGAGGCGACAAAAAGAAATTGGTCGATTTGGCCAATAAAAATGCCCGCATTGCCTTGGCACAAAAATTTGCGTTGATCGAGCGTACTGAAGAACGGACGATCGGTGCAGTGGATCGTCTAGGCGAAGCCATGGGGATCGCGACACCTTATCGGATCGAAGCCTTCGATAACTCCCACATCATGGGGACCGATCCGGTTTCTGCAATGGTGGTTTTTGTCGACGGGAAGCCGTTTAAAGATGATTATCGGAAATATAAGATTCGTACCGCACAAGGCGGCGACGATTATGGCTCTATGCAAGAAGTCATCTACCGCCGATACTCTCGTGTCCTAAAAGAAAACCTGCCTTTTCCTGATCTGATCATCATCGATGGTGGGAAAGCCCAAGTCGGTGCTGCCCAAGAAGTGCTGCATAACCAGCTAGGTTTAGATATTCCCGTTGCCGGTTTAGTGAAGAACAACAAACACAAAACCAGCGAGTTGATTTTCGGGGAATTTTTAGATCCGATCCAGCTGGAACGCAATTCTGTGGAATTCTTTTTGCTGCAACGGATCCAAGATGAGGTCCATCGGTTTGCGATCACCTTCCATCGCCAACTGCGCAGTAAAAACAGCTTTTCTTCCAAACTGGATGAAATTCCTGGCTTAGGACCAAAACGCAAGCAACAGCTGATGAAAACCTTCAAGTCGTTAAAAAACATCCAAGCAGCTTCCGTGGAAGAGATCCAGCAAGCTGGCATCCCCAAAGCCGTTGCGGAAACTATCTTAGCCAAACTAGGTGATCAAAACCAACCCACTTCTTAAGTCAAAACAAAAACGCTCCATAGCCAACAGTAGCTATGAAGCGTTTTTTCGTTGAAGAAGCATTTTGTAAGCCGTTACTTTTTGCGGTGCTGTAACAGGTCAGGCTTCATGTCTAACATGGAATAGCCACGAACATCATACCGATTGCGGCTGCAGGAATAGTCCACTGGACGTCCCGATTCTAGATAGATGATCTGTTCTAATTCCAATACTGGGTCATCTGCTTGGCACGCTAAATAGGTTTGATCGTATTCATCGCTTTTGGCAGCCTGAAAAGTCCGATAAGCACCAGCAAATTTGTAGCCTAAATCTTGCAGTAGATAATCATAGACGGATTCTTCCAAGATTTCTTTCGTCAAACCGCTGACCAGATCCAACGGCATATAGGAATGCTCGAGTATGTATGGATTGCCTTCTAAGATCCGCAAACGGATCACATGATAGATTGGTTGTTCGGCAGTGATCTGAAGCATCTCTTGAATTCTTGTTGTAGGAAAACAGACTTCAAAGGTGATGACTTGGCTAGTCAATGTCCGTTTTTCTTGTTTCATCTGATAGCTCAGGCCTTTGTATTCTGTCACCGATGAGGTATCTTTGCCCCAAAAGGAATGATTCAAAACTTTGGTCCCTAAGCCGCGCTTTGTCAGCAGCAAGCCTTCCATAATCAGGATATTCACCGCATTTTTAATCGTCATTCGGCTGACGCCAAACTCTTCCACTAACTCTGTTTGATAAGGTAAAAGACTGTCTTTCGGATAAGTTCCGTCCTTGATTCTTTTACGCAGAACATCTGCGATCTCCATATATTTGGGCATTTTGCCACCTCCAAAACGTGTGTTGTATTGTATTGATTGAAAAACGAGAAAAGAACCGGCCAAACGAAAAGAGTGTCATCACACCACTGCACCTTCCAATGAAGCAGTGTGATAAGGGGTATTGCACTCTGATCGCGGCCGGATAAGGTCTATTACGTTTGGCGCTTGTTTCTAATCGACTCGATCAGACATTACGCATTTTTTAAACGGCGTGTTTCTTGAATTTGCGCCATTTTCACGAACGGCAAGTAGATAACGATCGACAAGATCAAGTTAACAGCTGCCAAGATTCCGCCAGCAATACTTTGTGTCGACAAAATACCGCCGATGATTGGTGGCGTCGTCCATGGTGCGATGACGGTACTTGCAGGAACTAAGCCAGTTGCGGTTGCAAAATAAGCAGTCGTTACTAAAACAAGTGGGGTCAACACATATGGGATGAACAAGATTGGGTTTAAGACAACTGGCAACCCAAACATCACTGGTTCATTGATCATGAACACACCTGGTGCAACGGATAGTTTTGCGACAGTCATATACGCTTTATGATGACGAGCAACTAAAAAGATCGCAATCAAAAGACCTAGTGTCGCACCTGTTCCGCCGATGTTCACGAAAGAATCAAAGAATGGTTTGTTCACGATATAAGGCAAATCTGTTCCTGCTTCTAATGCTCGTGCGTTTGCTTCGATCGCAGGCACATTGATCGTTTGCATGAACGGGTCGATGATGTTGGCACCATGTAAACCAAAGAACCATAAGAATGCAGAGATAAAACCTAATAGCAAAGCAGCTGGGTAAGAGTTTGCCAAGCCCATGAATGGTTGTTGCACCAATTCATAGAAGGACAATACGATACTTGTCACACCAAATGCTTGGAAAATTGCTGTAAACAAAGCAAAGATCGATACGGTGATCATTGCTGGGAATAATGCAGCAAATGAACGTGAAACTGCTGGTGGTACTCCATCAGGCATGTTGATGACTAAGCGTGGGTTGCCAGCTAGACGACGGAAGATCTCAGTAGAAATGATCGATACGATTAATGCTAAAAATAATCCTTGAGAACCAAGTCCGGCAGCTGTTAACAAACCATCTGGGCCTGTCGCCATTGCACCTAATGCGAAGAAACTTGCAACTGAGATCGCCCCAGCACCTAATGCGTCTTGATTGTAGCTTTTAGCTAAATTATACGCTACTGTGAAAGCGATTAACAGACCAAGTATTGAAAAAGTACCTGCTGACAAGTTGTTCCCAAAGGCTTGCCATGTTCCTTCACCAAAAATGCCATTCATAAAATCAATATAGGCAGGGATTGGTAAGTTGTTGATCAATACCCCAAAAGAGCCTAAGATCATCAACGGCATCGTTACGATAAATCCGTCACGAATGGCCACTAGATGTCTTTGAGAGCCTATTTTAGAAGCGATCGGAATAAAGTGCTTCTCCATAAATCCAATAAATTTATCCATTGTTTTTTCTCCTTTCAAACCCTAAACAAAATAATGAAACCGATTTCTACTAAAGAATACCACGAGAACGTTTCCATGTCTAGTCTTTTCTTTATCAAAACTGTGCTTTTATTTAACCCAGCTTATCATTTGCAAAAACAGGTGGTTTTTTAATAGAATCTCCCCTTTGAAATTAGCCAGAAAAAATCCGCGATTTTACACAAAAAAAGCAATGCTGATTCCTACAGCATTGCTTTTTTCATTGTTATTAAAAGCCGTTATTATCTGAAACTTCTTTAAACCAACGACCTGATTTTTTCACCGTTCGTTTAGCATCATTTGCTAAGTCAACGGAGATAAATCCGTAACGGTTCTTGTAAGCATTGGTCCATGACCAGTTGTCCATGCAGGTCCACATATGGTAGCCGACACAATTGGTTCCTTCTTGGATCGCTTGGTGGACGTACTTCAAGTGGTCAGAGACAAATTCGATGCGGTAATCATCTTCGATCACGCCATCAGCATTGACGAAGCGTTCTTCTCCTTCGACACCCATGCCATTTTCAGAAATGTAGCACTTGATATTGCCATAGTTTTCTCGCGTGTTCGTCAAAATATCATAGATCCCTTTTTCATAGATTTCCCATCCACGATACGGGTTCATTTTCTTGTTCGGCATATCATAGTTATCAAAGTAATCATCAGGCATTGGACTTTTCGCTTCATCGATCGGTGATTCTTTCTTCATGATACGACGAGGTTGATAATAATTGATCCCCAACAAGTCGATCGTATTTTCGCGAATCGTTTGTAAATCATCGGCTTCCATCGCTGGTACCATATCCAATTCCTTGACGATGGTCACTAATTCTTCTGGGAACGTGCCTTTGACCGCAGGGTCTAAGAAAGAACGATTAAAGAAGGCATCCGCGATTTGCGCTGCTTTGACATCCTCTGGATCGTTCTCATCTCTTGGATAGCTTGGCGTCAAGTTCAAGATGATGCCGATCTCCCCATCAAGGTTCATCTCATGATAGACTTTGATGGCTTTAGCACTCGCCAACGTTTCGTGGAACCCAACTTGGACTGCATGTTTCATGTTGATCTCATTCGGATAATGGAATTGGTAAAGATAGCCGCCTTCAACAGGGACGATCGGTTCATTATGAGTGAACCATTTCTTGACACGATCACCAAATAATGTAAAGCAGGTTTGCGCAAATGCGACATAGGCATCCACGGTCTCTCGGTTCAACCAGCCGCCTTTTTCTTGCAGCGCCATCGGCATATCGAAGTGGTAAAGGTTCATGAAAGGTTCGATCCCATTGGCGATCAGCTCATCAATGTAGGCGTTGTAAAAATCAACGGCTTTTTGATTGACTTCTCCTTTGCCTTGCGGGAAGAGACGGCTCCATTGGATCGACGTCCGAAACGTCGTATGGCCGGTTTCTTTCATTAGTTGAATATCTTCTTGATAGCGTGTATAGACTTGCGAGGTTTTTTCAGGACCTACCCCATTGAAAAATTTCTCTGGTTCCTGCTGATACCAGTAATCCCAGATGCTTGCCCCTTTGCCATCGCCTTCAAATACACCTTCTGTTTGTGGGCCACTAGCGGCTGACCCCCACCAAAAGCCTGCTGGAAATTGATAATCCATCTTCATTCACTCCTCATTTTTTCTTTGCTGCCCTAATCATAAAGGAAGCAGTTACAAAAATCAATCTTTTTTAAAATAAATGTATAGACATTTAAAATAAAACATGATACATTATCAATGTAATCGATTGCAAAAAGAAATTTAAGGAGTGAAATAATAATGAATGGTTTTATGGACAAGTTATCTGAAAAGATTTTGCCCTTGGCGAATGCCTTAGGACAAAATCGCTACCTGACCGTCTTGCGGGACGCGTTTATGCTTTCGTTCCCAATCACTATGTTTGGATCGATCGTGGTCGTTTTAAACAACCTGCCCTTCTTCAGTGATGCCACTAAAGGAACATTAGGAACACTGTTTGGCAATGGGCAAAATGCAACAATGAGTATCATGACTGTTTTCGTTACTTTCGGTATTGGCTATTATTTATCAAAATCATATGATGTGGAAGGGATTTTTGGTGGTGCCGTTTCGTTTGCCAGCTTTTTGATCTTGACTCCTTTCTTTATGACTACTGAATCTGGCGAAACGATCTCCGGTGTGCTGTCTCTTGATCGTCTTGGCGCAAAAGGGATGTTTATCGGGATGATCGCAGCATTTTTGGCAGCTGAAATCTATTGCCGCATCACAAAACGCGGCTGGCAGATCAAAATGCCTGATGGGGTGCCACCAGCAGTTTCTAAATCTTTTGCCGCTTTGATTCCAGCAATTATCACCTTAACGGTATTCTTAGTGATCAATGCCATCATGACGGGTGTCTTCAATGCCAACTTGCATGACTTGGTTTATGAATTGATCCAAAAACCATTGACTGGACTAGGCAGCAGCTTGCCAGCAACTCTATTGGCTTTGTTCTTTGTTCAATTCCTTTGGTTCTTCGGTCTACATGGTCAAATCATCGTCAACTCTGTGATGGACCCGATTTGGAATACATTAATGTTAGACAACTTAGAGGCGTATCAAAATGGGGATGCACTGCCGCATATCGTCACAAAACCATTTATGGAAACCTTTACTGTTGGATTAGGCGGTTCTGGTATGACGTTAGCCGTTGTTATCTTGATGGCTTTCGTATTGAAGAAAAAACAATACCGCGATGTGGGTCGTTTGGCTTTAGCACCAGGGATCTTTAACGTTAACGAACCAGCCATCTTCGGTATGCCGATCGTCTTGAATGCGACGATCCTGATTCCTTGGGTCGTGGCACCTCTTGTGGTAACGACCTTCAACTACTTAGTGATGGCGGCTGGACTTGTTCCTGCACCAACTGGTGTTTCTGTTCCTTGGACCGTTCCAGTGGTCTTCAGTGGTGTCTTAGCAACCAACTCTTGGTTAGGTGGTTTGCTGCAAGTCATTGACGTGGTGATCGTCGGCTTAATCTGGTATCCATTCTTACGTGTTTTAGATCGTCAAGCAGAACCATCGATCGATTAAGCGCAACGGCTGGCTGAATTTTTTCAGTCAGCCGTTCTTTTTATAAAAAAACCAAGGTTTGATTGTCGAAACCGCTTTTTTCAGCTATACTTCTTGCGAGGTGATCAGATGCCAAAATACCAAGAAATTGCCAATATTTTACGCACACGTATCAAAAACAAAACGTATCCGCCTGACAGCTTACTGCCGAATCAAACTGATTTAGTCGAAGAATTCGGAGTCAGCCGGATGACCGTCAAAAAAGCCATCGGTATTTTAGCCATGGAAGGACTGGTTTATTCTCAGCGGGGCGCTGGAACAAAAATATTGAACCACCCATTCTTAAAAAAAGACACCACTGCTTTAACGGTCTATGAAGGCTTGTCAACAGAAATGGGCAAAGCTGGCCGCAAGCTAGTCAGTCAGGTCATCGATTTTCAAGTCGAATTTCCTGACCAAACGATCCAAGAAAAGTTGATGTTAACGGAAGAACAGCCGATCTATAGTATTGTCCGCTTGCGGATTCTTGAAGACCAGCCGTTTATTTTAGAATATACCTATATGCCGGTCCATTTGGTGCCCAATTTAACTCGTGGCCATTTAGAAAGTTCTATCTATCGTTATGTCAAAGAGGAACTAGGGGTCCAGTTTGCTGGGGCCTACCGCACCATCGCCGCTGATAAAAGTACCGCGTACGATCAACAGTATTTGGACTGTAAAGCCGATGATCCGGTCTTAGAGATCGAACAGATCGTCTATCAGAAAAATGGCTCACCTATCGAATTTTCCCGTAGTCGCAACCGTTATGACGTGCGGGCCTACTCTTATTTAGATGTCCAGCACTAAAAAGACCTGCCCACGGTTTTCTTCCATCAGAAACCGTTGGCAGGTCTTTTTGTTGGTGCATTCGTTGCTTCGTTTATTTTTTCGCTGAGGGTTGGAATCGTTTCAGCCGCAAGGCATTTAATAAAACGGATACCGAGCTGAAGCTCATGGCCGCCCCAGCGATCATTGGATTGAGCAAGGGGCCGCCGAAAAGATGCAGCACACCCATTGCGACAGGGATGCCTAAGACGTTATAAGCAAAAGCCCAGAAAAGATTTTCTTTGATGTTTTTGATGGTTGCTCGACTTAACTCGATTGCTGATGGGACGTCCATCAGATCGCTGCGCATCAGTACGATGTCTGCCGATTCGATGGCGACATCGGTACCAGAGCCGATCGCGATCCCTACATCGGCTTGGGCTAACGCGGGCGCATCATTGATCCCGTCACCTACCATCGCAACCTTTTGGCCTTTGGCTTGCAGGCCAGCTACTTTGGCGGCTTTATCTTCTGGCAAGACGTCACTGATCACTTCATCGATACCGACTTGTTTAGCGATGGCTTGGGCCGTTCGGGCATTGTCGCCCGTGATCATTGCTACATACAAGCCCATTTGATGCAACCGTTCAATAGCTTTTCGACTGCTTTCTTTGATAGTATCTGCCACAGCGATGATCCCGATCGCTTCGCCGTCTTTGGCAACATACATCGGTGTTTTCCCTTCGTGAGCCAATTGTTGGGCTTGCTCGATCAGGCCATCGATGGCAACGTTTTGTTTTTCCAGCCATTTCTGGTTGCCTAATAGGACTGGACTGCCAGCAATCGTGCCTTGAATCCCATGCCCCGGAATCGCTTCAAACCCGTCAACTTCTTGCAGGGCGAGGGCTTGCGTGCGGGCTTCGATCACAATGGCTTCGCCTAATGGATGTTCTGAACCTTTTTCAACAGAAGCCGCCAGCTGCAGCAATTCCGTCGGCGTGTGGTTGCCGGCAGGCAGGAGATCGGTTACGACTGGTTTGCCTTCTGTGATCGTGCCAGTTTTATCAAAGACGATCGTCGTCACGTTTCTAGCTGTTTCTAACGCATCGCCGCTTTTGATCAAGACGCCATTTTCTGCCCCTTTGCCCGCACCCACCATGATGGCGGTCGGTGTCGCTAATCCTAAGGCACACGGACAAGCAATCACTAATACAGAGATCGTAATGGTCAATGAGAAGATCCAGGTTTCTTGTCCTAAGAAAAACCAGGCAAGTCCTGCAAAAACCGCCAAGACCATGACGATCGGGACAAACACACCCGAAACTTTGTCAGCCATGCGGGCAATCGGCGCTTTGGAGCCTTGGGCATTTTCTACTAACTGAATGATTTGCGCTAACGTTGAATCTTCTCCCACATTGGTGGCTTCATATTGAAAGGAGCCGTTTTTGTTGATGCTGGCGCCGATCACCCGATCACCGACTTGTTTTTCGATAGGTAAGCTTTCTCCAGTGATCATTGATTCATCGATGGCAGAGCGCCCTTGGGTAACGATCCCATCCACAGGAATCTTCTCACCAGGTCGTACGACTAAGATATCGCCAGCTGCGACTTCTTCAATACCCACTTCGACTTCTTCGGCTTGATTCCCGCTGCCACGAAGCACGCGGGCTTTTTTCGGTGCGAGATCCAACAACTTCTTGATGGCTTCGGAGGTTTTGCCCTTCGAGACCGACTCAAGGTATTTTCCTAAAGTAACTAATGCCAAAATAACGGCGGCCGTTTCATAGTACAAGTGCATCGCATAGTGGGTCGTGCCCAGGTAGACCATCACGGTCCCATAAATACTATAAAAGAAGGCAGCACTGGTTCCCAATGCGACGAGGGAATCCATGTTGGGATGGCCTTTCCAAAGCGCTTTGAAACCAGCAATGTAAAAGGCGCGACCGAGGACCATCACCGGTAAGACCAAAAGCAATTGAGTGGTAACAAAATTGACTGGATAGGCCATCGGATCTAAAAAGCCAGGGATCGGCAAACCGATCATTTCCCCCATCGTCAAATAGAACAAGGGGATCGTAAAGAGCGCTGAAAGCCAAAACCGTTGCCATAAAGCACGAATCTCTGCCTGTTTTGAATCCACCTTGTCGGCAGAAGCGGTCGGCAGCTGTGCATCATAGCCCGCCTCTTTCACGGCAGCTGCGATCTTCGCGGCGGTCACTTGATCTTGTTGATAGCTGACCGTCAGTTTTTCTGTTGCCAGATTGACGGATGCTTGCTCCACACCCGCTAATTTTTGGACAGCTTTTTCTACTGTTTGGGCACAAGACGCACAGGTCATGCCCGAGATGGCAAAGGTCTCTTGTCTTTGGGAGCCGATCAGTTGATAGCCCGCTGCTTTGATGGCCGCAGCGAGTGTTTCTTCGGTGAGCTGCTGCTCATCATAACGAATATGTAATTTTTCAGTAGCCAAATTGACAGCTGCTTGGTCGACCCCCGCCAGCTTGCTGACTGTTTTTTCGACGGTCTGGGAACAAGACGCACAGGTCATCCCTTTTACCCCATAATTCTTTTCGATCATTGTTTCCTTCCTCCTTGCTTGCTATGCAAACCCATTAACCTTTTATGTTTACAGTTGTAATCTTCTTCTACTTTACAATTATCGTTTACACTTGTCAACGATAATACTCAAAAAAAGGACGTTCTCCTTTGAAGCGGCCCAAAACGCGAGACTTTTGGTCTTCCTTTGGGCGGTCGCTACAGGTGGAACGTACTTTTTTCTAAGAAACGATCACTGCCGTTGCAGGGATCGTTTCGCTTATTCAGGTATTGGTTTTAGGAGGCTAGCACTCTTGCCCGTTGGTTTTGATCAGCTCTTGGTACCAGTAGAAGCTGTCTTTCTTGTAGCGTGCCAAAGATCCTTCTTGCGTTTCATCTTGGTCGACATAGACAAAGCCATAGCGTTTTTGGTAGCCGTTCAACCAGCTTAGCAAATCAGTGAAGGACCAGGTGCAATAGCCAAGAACTTCCGCGCCGTCGCTGATCGCTTCTTTAATGGCATGGACATGCCCTGCTAAATAATCGATGCGGTATTGGTCATGGATTTGATGATCGTCGGTTAGTTTGTCGTATTCACCAAGTCCGTTTTCTGTAATGATCACAGGCACCCGATAACGGCTAGTGATTCGTCGTAAAGCGATCCGCAGCCCTTGAGGATCGATCTCCCAATCCCAATTCGTCCGTTCCACAAATGGATTTTCGGCTTTTTTGAACATTCCTGGTGTCCCGGTTTCTTCGGAGCTGCCTTTTTTCCCAGTGGTGTTCATTTTCCCCGCACCGACACCATCTAATGGATTGTAGGCATTTGTTGCTGTTTGGTAATAATTGATCCCTAAGAAATCTGGTTTTGCTGAACGCAGCAAGTCCATATCTCCTGGTTCAATCGTTGGTGCGATCCCTTGCTCTTTCAAGTAATTCATTGCCGCAATCGGGTATTCGCCCCATAGATAGACGTCTAACCAATAATGCGCCATCAAGTCTTCCGCGTTTTCAGCTGCCAAAATATTTTTCGGGTCGCTGTTGATTGGGTAGTTTGGTGAGTAGGCGAAACTTGGTCCGATTTTCCCTGGGATTTTCATCTCATGGAACTTGTTGATCACCGAAGCATTCGCCAAGTTAGCGATATGATTGACTTCATACATCCGTTTAGGATCGGTCACTCCTGGTGGATGGGCAGCTAAAAGATAACCTAAAGAAGTAAAGATATTTTGTTCATTCAAGCTGACCCAATAGTGGACTTTGCCGCGAAAGGCTTCAAACAATACCGCCGCATAGTTGGTGAAATCTTCAATGATTTTGCGAGATTCCCAGCCACCGTATTCTTCTTGCAAGGCTCGTGGCAGATCCCAATGGTACAAGGTCACCATCGGTTCGATCCCTGCTTTTATCAGTTCATCGATCAATGCTAAATAAAAGTCTAACCCTGCTTGATTGACTTCTCCTCGTCCTTCTGGAAAAATCCGTGTCCAAGCAATAGAAAAACGGTAGGTTTTCAATCCTTGTTCTTTCATCAAGGCAACATCTTCTTTGAAGCGGTGGTAATGGTCGACTGCGACATCACCGTTAGTTGCTTTAAAGGTTTTTCCGGGAATGCGGACAAAATCGTCCCAAACCGAAGCGCCTTTGCCGTCTTCTTGCCATGCGCCTTCTACTTGATAGGCTGCTGATGCTGAACCCCATAAGAAATCGTTGGGGAATTCTTTTAGTTGTTTATGATCCAATTGTTTCCCTTCTTTCTGTTTGATGATACCCCTTTCTTAAGTATACCGATAATTGCCTGATTTGTCATAAGAAGATTTTGTACCTATGCCAAGAAAGCCGATGGCACGCAAAAAATATCCTTGCAAGCAGTGGCGTTCTCCTTGCAAGGATGTGGACTAGCTATGGATCATGCATCAAATTGTGCCTGATAGAGTGCGGCGTAACGCCCCTCTTTGGCTAATAACTCTTCGTGGGTCCCTTGCTCTACGATATTCCCCTGTTCCACCACGAGGATCGTATCGGCATGTCGAATCGTGGACAAGCGATGAGCGATCACAAAGGAGGTTTTGCCTTTCATCAATTTGGTCATCGCTGCTTGGATCAGCAGCTCTGTTTGCGTGTCGACATTCGATGTGGCTTCATCAAGAATCAACAGATCGGCATCCAACAGCATTGCTCGTGCAATCGTCAACAGCTGTTTTTGCCCTTGTGAGATACCGGTTCCGTCTTCAGAGATCAAAGTATCATAGCCTTTTGGCAGGCTCATAATAAAGTCATGGATATGGGCGGCTTGTGCAGCAGCTTGGACTTCTGCCAACGTCGCATTCGCCTTGCCGTAGGCCAAATTGTCGAAAACCGTTCCCGTGAACAACCAGGTATCTTGCAGCACCATCGCATAGCTTTGCCGTAAGCTGCGGCGTGTCGCTTGGCGGATATTTTTACCGTCTAACCGAATCGCTCCTTGGTCAGGGTCATAAAACCGCATCAAGAGGTTCACGATGGTGGTTTTCCCGGCACCGGTCGGTCCGACGATCGCGACCAAGCTGCCAGCTGGTACTTGTAGCGAAAGGTCTTTGATGATGGGCTGCTGTGCTTGATAGCCGAAGGTCACATGGTCAAAGGCGACATCACCAGACACCTCGTGGTATTCGTAGGCTCCAGGAACATCAGAAACTTCAGGTTCTTCATCCAGCAAACGGAAGATCCGTTCTGCCGCCGCCAATGCCGATTGCAAATCACTGAAGATGTTGGCTAACTCATTGATTGGTCCTGAAAATTTTCTGGAGTAAAGAACAAAGGAAGAAACATTCCCTAATGTCAGATGACCGAACAAAAACAGCAAGGCGCCAAACATACTGATCAAGGACAACGACAGATTGTTGATAAAGTTGATGGAAGGACCAGTCATACTGCCGTAGTACTCAGCATTGTAATAGGCATCCACCGCTTCTTGGTTTTTTTCGTCAAAACGGCTGATGATCGCTTCTTCTTGGTTATACAGCTTGATCGTTTGCTGACCAGAAATAATCTCTTCCACAAAGCCGTTCAGTTCGCCTAATTTGCGAGAACGACGGCGAAACAATGGTTGAAATTTGCTCATCAAAAAGCGGGTCAAAAAGATCGAAGCGGGAACCGTTACGACAAAAATCAGCACCAGCAGCGGCGAAATCAAAACCATCATCACAAACGAACCAATGATAGTCACAAGACTGCTGAGGACTTGAATGGCATCGCTGGCCAATGACGTATTGATGGTATCGACATCATAACTGATGCGGCTGATGATATCCCCAGTGGCGACTCGGTCAAAATACCCCACCGGCAATTCGGTGATTTTATCAAAAATCGCCTTGCGCATCGCTGCCACCACCCGCTGACTCAAGCGGATCATCATGAGCGAAATCAGATAACTAAGAAGGGAAGACGCAAGATAAAACAGCAGCATCAGCCCACAATAAAAGAAGACTCGGTCAAAAATGACCTTGCCGGGACCCGGTTGAATGGCATCAATGGCGTACCCTGAAAGCAACGGTCCCACCAAGGCGAAAATGTTGCTGGCCATCATCAATACAGCGGCTGCCAGCAGGAGACCTTTGTACTCGTAAAGATAGCCCCACAAACGCCGTAGTGTTTTCTTACTATCCTGCGGTTTTTCCGTTTTTTTCTTCGGCATCGTCGGCACCTCCTGTCTGACCTTGATAAATGACTTGGTAGATCGCATTTTCTGCTAGTAATTCTTGGTGACTGCCAAAGCCGTTCATTTGCCCGTTTTCCAGTACCAAAATTTTGTCGGCATGCTGGATCGAGCTGATCCGCTGCGCGATCAAGACCGTCGTCGTCTGTTGAAACTGCTGTCTCAGGACCTTGCGCAACTGAGCGTCGGTCCGATAATCCAGCGCACTGGCAGAATCATCCAAAATCAAAATCTCTGGATCCCCCGCCAATGCCCGCGATAACAAGACCCGTTGCTTTTGACCTCCGCTTAAATTGCTGCCTTTAGCATGCAGTGGATGAGCTAAGCGCTTGGGTAGTTGATTGATAAACTCCTTGGCTTGGGCGCGAGCCGCCGCTTCTTCGATCTGCTCTTTGGAAAACCGCCGGCCAAAGGCGATATTTTCTTCGATCGTTTCCGCAAAAAGCACGTCTTTTTGTAAGACGACACCGAATAACTGATGCAGCTCCGTCGGATCGATGGAGCGAATGTCGCGACCAGCGATGCGAATCATGCCCTTCGTTGGGTCATAGAGCCGCAGCAGTAGTTTGACGATCGTTGATTTTCCACTACCAGTCGCACCGATGATCCCTAAGGTTTCTCCCGGCTGCAAGGAAAAATCGATATCTTTCAGCACCTGGGTACCGTTAGGATAGGTGAAGGAAACTTTTTCAAAAACGATATGCGCAGACTCTTCTTTGACAGGCGCCTCAATGACTTGCATATTTTGCGGCAGGCGCAAGACGGATTGGATCCGATCGGCAGAAGCCAGCCCCTTCGACACGATCACAAAGATGCGCGTGATACTGAGCATGGCATTCAAAATGATCGTAAAATAGGTCAAAAAGGCGATGATGACGCCTGGTTGCGTCAATCCTTGATTGACGCGAAAGGCACTGACGACGATCACTAGCGTCAGTCCGATATTCAAAAATAGGTCCATCAGGGGCGGTGTTGCAGCCATCGTTCGATTAGCGGTGGTTTCCGCGGCTACTACGTCTTGGTTGACGTGGTCAAAGCGCTTTTTCTCGTAATCTGCTTTGGACAAGGCCTTGATCACCCGAGCCCCAGTCACATTTTCACGGACAGTTCGCACCAACACATCCACTTGCTTTTGTAATGAAGCAAACAAGGGGATCCCCCGTTTCGAGATCGTGACTGCCGCCACTAAAGTGAAGGGCAAGACGCCTACTAAGACCAGCGTCAACACGGGATCTAATGTGGCAGTGATCATGATCCCCCCTAATAACAGAATCGGGGCACGAATCCCCATCCGTTGGATCATGCCTACCGTTTGATGGATGTTGTAAGTGTCTGTCGTCAAGCGAGACACCAAGGAAGGGATCCCGACTTCTTCGACTTGCGGAATCGACAGATAGGAAACTTTTTCAAATAAATCATGGCGTATACTGCCGGTGGTATCGCGAGCAACACTGGAGGCCATCCGATTGGCGATGATATTGGTGACGACTGCGATGATGGAGCAGACCACCATCGCCCCACCCCAAGCAAAAATCGCAGATACCTGCTTCGTGGGGATCACAGAATCGATGATATACGCCAAAATCCAAGGCAATAGCAAGTCCATCAGGGAGCCGAAGAATTTGATACTGACGCCAAGGGAGATGCGGCCGATATAGGGTTTTAAATATTGAGTCAAAAGATTCATTCCATCGCCTCATCTTTCGCTAAAAGCCGCTGGGAATTTTCTTTGACGATTTCCAGATCGGCGATCAACTGCTGCTGTTGGGCAGCAGAAAAACCTGCTACGACTTGTTCATTCCAGCTTTGAAGCAGCTGCTGGATCGCTGGTTGGACGCCGAGTGCTTTTTCGGTTGGATAAACCAGTAATTGTCGTTTGTCGGTGGGACTGCTGGTTCTAGTGACAAATCCTCGTTCTTCTAGGATTGCTAGTTGACGGGCAACATTGCTTTTATTCACAAAAATCTTCTTGGCTAAGGCTTCTTGACTGATCCCCGGTTGGCGGCAAATGTTTAAGATATAGGTATGATGCATCCCGCCTAAACCAAATTTTTTCAGTTCTTTTTCCCGATAAAGGGTGGCGAGACGGGCAATATGATTGATTGAGCGGATAATGGCTTCCATGAGCACTCCTGCCTTTCTTAGTTCTTCAAAGTGTCTAATCTATTATAAGGAATAATCGTTGCGTGCGCAACGATTATTGTTTCTGACGAAAAGCAACAGGTACACTGTTGTTGATCAGCAAAAAAAGAACTTCAGCCCTCTCGCTGAAGTTCTTTTCTGATTCATTTTATTCAGATTCTTTCAATAAAGCTTGTACGACCTTACGACGACGGTACAGCTGTCTTGTTTTCCAGCTGATAAAGCCGATGAGTAAAGCGAGCCAAGAAACGATCGTCAGCCATAAAGCTCCGTCGAAAAACCAAGGCGCGTCGTAATCAACGACTAAGACATTCTCCCCTGCTTGCTGTTGGACAGAAACGGCACCAATGGCACTCAAAGAGACATCTTTTTCAGTTAGTGGCTGCTGATTGAGGGTCAATTCAGTATATCGGTAATTGATGATCGGTAACGCCTTCCACGTCTCTTGATCACCTTGCCAACGTAAAGTAAGCTTCCCGTTTTCTACGGTTTTTGCCACGGTATCATTCTTTTCAATGATTTCTTCCCCGTACAAATTGTACTTGTTCTTCTTGGTTTCTTGATAGAGGGGCAGATAATCTGGCGTAGAACGTTGATACAGCGCTAATGCTAAGGACTTGTCTTTACTAAAATAGGCTTCCTTCAATTGCGCTTCAGATTCCGCCGACAGATAGGTGTGGTTTCGCAGTGAAACCGCAGCTTCATCAGAGTGCCAGTCCTGCATCTTGACCGTGTTTTGGATCAGGATTTGACCAACACTCAAGACTAAAACGAGGACGAACCAACGCGGATTTGCCAATGGCTTGCCCCGATAATAAGGAACTAGCAGGCACAAACCGACTAAGATCAAAATCGTGGCAGGAACAAAGAACCGAAAAGGAAATTGCAGTAAATTGATTACACCATTGTCCAGACTGCCTAGCCATTGCCAAGGAACAGCGTTCGATGATAAAACGAAAAAGACTGCTGCAGCTGCCGTCATTAATTTGAAGCCGCCAGATAGACGTGGCCACACACGGATCGCACCACAAAAGAACAAAGCACATAAGATGGGCAGCAGGTACGGAGTCGTCCACCAATAGCTGCTGGTTCCAGTAATGGTATTGTTCTGCATGTTGCGATTCACAAAAGGCGCGATCAACGTGTTACTCGTATAAAGATCCAACATCCCTAACCAAATATTGGCGGTTAGTAGCAAGAAGATCCCGATCGCTCCTGCTAAGCGCAGCGCCAATTGTCGTTTTTCTTCGCCAGAAGTCCCAACAAAAAAGGCGCGTAAGAAAAAGGGTACGTATAAGAACACTAACAAGATGCTTGAAAACACATGGATTTGAAATAAGACCGCCACGGAAACCCCTACCGCAAAAGGCCGTAACCGTTTATGTTCCCCTAGTGCGATCAGTGGGATCAGGCACAGTGGCAGCACAGCCGCCCCCCAAGCAGAAAAGCCCTGCCGCTCAATCCAATACTGGACAGAATAGGTCGCCATAAACAGGACGCTCATCCCCACTGACAGCCAACCATTGACTCGTAATTTCTTTAATAAGCCAAACATCGAAAACCCTGCTAACAAATAGAGCAGCCCGTTGACGAGCAGCTGGTAGGAAAACCACGAAGGACTCAGCAAGACCAGCAATCCTTGGAAATAGGCAAAAAAGGGCCCGTATAATGCATTGACGATACGAGCAGATTGCTGAAACCCGTAGATAGAAAGAAAATATTGAAAATTGCCCTCTTTGATCTGCTGGCTGGTCTCATAAAAACGATTGAAGTGAAAGACCACATCAGAGCCCAAAATCATGCCTTGGCCTAAGATCTGCGGTAATAAAAAAACACCACTCATTGCAATCAGAATCACCACTTGCCAGAAAAGCGGCTTTTGTACTATTTTTTGTTTCAAAAAAAAACCTCCTTGCACCTTTTCGGTACGCTCATAAAAAGAGTACCAGATAGGGACGAGGAGGGGAAAAAGAAAGCTTAGTGAAAAGGGATACATGGTAAAAATTTAACCAATTACTAAACTTTCTAGGTTTTAGGTGGTCGTTTCTGTGCTTTTTCTCAAATTTATTGGGTGATCGTTTGCCAGCTTTCCAGTAGTTCGCTTAAAAGCGGGACGACCGTTTCTGCAGGGGCTGCCTCTTTTTGGACATTGGCACTGACTAGCTGATCGTACATATAGCCATACAGCTGATCGAGATCTTCAGCGATAGCGCCGCCTTGCTCACGGTCTAAAGAGACCCGTAATTCCAATAAAATATTCTGCGCCTTGACAAATTGCTGATGAGCTTGGCTCAAATCTTCTTTTTCCAATGCGATCACTGCTAATTTGATATTTTTGATCGCTGCTTGCAACAGCATTTCAATCAGTTTGTTGGGGGAAGCACTCATTACTTGGTTCTGCAAATAGTTGTTTTGCATTTTTTGATAATTCATCTTTTTTTCCTCACTATAAATCAAATTCGACGAAGGCGGCACTGTCTTCTTGCTGCAAATACGTTTTGACAAGATTGTTTTTGCGGTTCAAACGCCCCAATTCTTGTTTGATCTCTTGCTGCTGGGCTTTGACCTGGTCTAAGAACGCTTGATACGCTTGGATCACTTGTTGCGCCAATGCACTGGTTTGTGGACTATGGCTCTGTGCTTCTGCTTGCATGGCTGCTATGACCGCTGCATTGGCTGCCATCAAACGACTGGCTTCTTCGCTGTCGCCGCGCCATTGGGCAAAACCAGTTAAAATCTGATTCAAACGTTCATCTAATGATACGTGTGGCTCCATCGGTTGTTTCCTTTCATGTTGACGAGGGTTTCTTATGCGAATGAAAAAATGACTGCTTTAATCGGCTATCCTGCCTAGTTTGACGTATTGGCAAACTGATTGCTTAGGTAGCTCAGCTGATTTTCAGCCTCCATCATCACGGAGTCTAACTTGGTAAACATTGTGATGTAACGCTCTTTTTTCATTGCTAAAATATCATCAAACCGTGTGATCTGCTTGTTTAAATCCTTGATGGTACTGTCATAGGTCGCAGATTTGGTGGCAATGATCCCTTTATTGGCTGAAGTATTGACGACATAGCTGTTGGCTAATTCTTTTAGGGCTAGTGTATAGCCAGTCTCTTTCGTGCTCGCAGTGCCATCGGCTTCTTTAGTTTTCGTACTTGCATAAAAGAAAGACTTCACAGCAGCGGGATCTTCCGCTAAGGCTTCTTTTAACTTTGTCGTATCCAGTCCCAATGTACCATCATTATCAACGGTGGAGATGCCTAGCTTATTGGCGGTCAGCTTTGAGCCGCTGACGGCTGGAATGGTGATCAAATTTCGCAATTGGGTCTGTAGACGGGTCAACGCACTGTCTCCCACCAAGGTCCCCGTCTTGTTGTTTTCACTACTAGGATCTCCCACGGTCAAATTGTCGCCGATAAAACTCATCAAGCTATTGTATTGATCCACTAATCCTTGCACTGCATCAACGACTTTCGAGGTATCATTGGCTAAAGAAAGCGTCACATGCTCCTCGCTTTTTTTCGCTAACGTCAGCGTGACACCATCGATAACATCCGTCACACTGTTGCTGTCGCGAGTGATCTTCATGCCATCTAGCTCAAAAATAGCCGGTTGGCCTTGCGTCGTTGTCGCAGTTGAACCGATCCCTAACCCTTCGGCGGCATTGCCGTCGATCAAGAAATTTTTGTCGCCCATTTTGGTATTCGTTAAAATCAAACGGTTATCCACGATGCTCGCCGCGACGAAGGTCGTCTTGCTTTGGCTATTGATCTTGGCTGCCACATCTTTTAAGCTATCTTCGGCCGTGATCTCGATCGAAGCGGTGATCGGTTTGCCATCTTCATCGACTTCCGAACTGGTCAATGACAGCTGACCACTGACATTTAGGGCCGTTTTGCTGCTTTGAGCTACTTGACTCCCCGTCACCTTCGTGGCTGTTGCTAGTTGGTTGACTTTTAGATCATAGGTGCCTTCTGGAGCTTCCGTTGTTCCTGCAATTGAAGCGATGCTGCTATTGGTGGTCGTCGCTTTTTTCGTTTGATAAGCATCATCTTTTTGTAATGCATCGACTTTTGACAAAAAGTTAGTCAAGCGAGTGCTGATATCACTCCACGCCGTTTTTTGTGCTTTTAGCGACGTGATTTTATTCTCAGCGCGGGTCTTGTTGATCGCATCTGCCGCCAATAATTTTTCAATATCTTCTGAAGTCACGCCAGAATAACTCCCTAGCGTTGTACTGATTCCTGAACTGCTGGTTACACTTGCCATGTTTTCATCCCTTTCGATCGACCGCGATGCCCATGTCATCCCATATTTTCCCAATCACGTCTAGCATGTTGGCGGGCGGGATCTCTTTGATCACTTCGTTGGTCTGCATATCCACTAAACGCACCATCGTACGCCCTGTGCGCTCATGTACTTCATAAGCCAATTTCATATCTTTGCCAAGTAGTCGCTGATTCACTTCCTCCACGGAGGCTGCGATCTTGTGCTGATCGGCTACTGAAAAATAGTGGATCGGCGGTTCAGTGGCCACTGTCTGTTCCTTTTTCTCCGCCAGTTTCCCCTCTTGGTGTTGCGGCTGAAGGTTGGCGTTCTCTTGATCTAGGGATTCGATCGGACGTGCTTTAGCGACCGACGCAACGGCTTCGATCGGGTGTATTCCTGACATTGGCTGAATATCCATCAGAGCTTCCTCATTTCTAAGCGTTTTTGTGCTGCTATGTAAAACACAAGAACTGCGCTTCCCCTAGGCAGTCCTTGTGTCAGTGGTTCACTTGATCAAAAATTATCCTTGTAACAAGCTCAATACGCTGTTAGGCATTGAGTTTGCTTGTGCCAACATTGAAGTTGCTGCTTGAGAAAGGATGTTGCTCTTCGTAAAGCTCATCATTTCTTGCGCCATATCAACGTCACGGATACGTGAGTTTGCTTCAGATAGGTTTTCTTGCGTTGTACCTAAGTTGTTGATTGTGTGTTCTAGACGGTTTTGCGCCGCACCAAGATCCGCACGTTGTGCAGAAACTGCTTTGATCGCTTCATCGATTTTTGTGATTGGGTTGTTTTCAACGCTGACAGTTGCCGCTGCTGCTTTGCCTTCATCAGAAGCGGTAAATGTTCCTAAAGCATCATCGTATGTTTTTTGAGCCTTTGCTTTTTCTGTATCATCCGCTGCTGATTCGATGGCTGTTTTTAATTCAGCAACTGTTTTACCAGCTGCCGCATCAACTGTGCCGTCCGCTGCATATTTTGTTGTAGTATCTGCTTCGAAGGCAGTCGCTACTGCTTTATCTTTTGCTGCAGCAATATCGCTTGTGTCAAATGCTTGTGTTAAATCTAAGCCTTTTACTTTCAATGCAGATGAGCTCATGTTGTTGATCGAAACGCTCATTGTTTGGTTTGCGTTGGCACCGATTTGGAAAGTGAATGATTTCGCATCATCGCCTTCACCAGTTAACAAGCTTTTTGTATTGAATTCAGTGGTATTGCTGATACGGTCGATTTCATCAGACAATGCGGTGTATTCTTTGTTGATCGCATCGCGGTCATCATTACTTAACGTACCATTTGAACTTTGAACTGCAAGATCACGCATACGCCCTAAGATACTGTGGGTTTCATTTAATGCACCTTCTGCTGTTTGGATCAATGAGATACCATCTTGTGCATTGCTTTTTGCTTGTGACAAACCGCCGATTTGGCCTTTCATTTTTTCAGAAATTGCTAAGCCAGCTGCGTCGTCCCCAGCTTTGTTGATGCGTAAGCCTGAAGATAATTTAGACAAAGAATTGCTTTTAGAAGCATTTGCTGCCGTTAGGCGTGAGTAAGTATTCAATGCTGAAACGTTTGTATTGATTCTCATGTGTAGTTCCTCCTAATTTTTATTCGCTAAGGTTTCCCTCTGCTACTATTTATCGGAAGAAACCGTTCAGGGTTAAGCCTTTTTTCTAAAAAAAATAAAAAACTTTTGCTCTCAGCAAAGAACAAAAGTTTTTGGGTTAATTTAAATAATCTAGAATGGACATCTGCATGATCTTTGTTCCCATCGCTAGTGTTGAACGGTAGGCAGTCATTTGATTTTGATATTCCATATACTTTTCCGCAATATCGACGTCTTGTTTGTTGGACAGTGTTTCGGTCAAGTTCAGCTTTTCCGTCTCATTTCGATCAGCTGCCGCCTCCAAGCGATTGTAGAGGGTGCCGATCTGCGCCCGTACATTCACCACATTAGTGGCATGCTGGTCATGAGCGGTTAAAAGCTCGCCCCCTAAGGCATCTTTATCATCACTGCGCAACGCAGACAACAAATCATTGAAATAGGTGCTTAAATTTTGGGGATCCGCAGCGGTGCCCGTCTCGTTCATCAGACGATCACCGCTGGCTAACAGATCCACCGAGACCCCATTTGCGATTTCTCGCGGCAAGTCTTCGCTGGTGCCATTGTATTTGATACCGACGATGGCGTCATTTTCTTTGACGATCTCAAAAGGCGCCGTCGTCGTATTCGTTCCGCTAAATAGATAGCGGCCATCAAAGTTGGTGTTTAATGATTCAACGATGCCTTCGATCTCTTGCTCGATCTCTGAACGATTTGCCCCTAATTCCTCACTGCCAGCTGTCGCATTGGCAGAAGATTGAACCAACGAGCGAATCCGCAGCATCGAAGTACTGACGCTTTCTAAAGCAGAATCTTGGGCTTTTGTCCAAGAAATACTGTCTTTGATCGTATTGTTGTAAGTTTTGTTTTGATTTAACGACACATTGAGATCCATGATTTTTGAAACCAGCAGCGGATTATCCGAGGACTTGCTGACTTCTTTTAAGCTCGATAGCTGATTCAACGTGGATTGGACTTTGGAGGCGTTGGTTCCTAGATTTCGTAAAAAATCATTGTAGGTGATTGAATTGGAAATACGCATGGTCTACACTCCTGTTCGATTGATCAATGTGTCTAACATTTCAGAAACGACCGATAATATGCGGGCATTGGCCTGAAATCCTTGTTGGAAACGAATCACATCTGACATTTCTTCATTTAATGAAACCCCAGACACCGATTGATTTTTGTATTCTAGTTGATTCAGCAGCGACAATTGGGCACTGACCGTATTGTCGGCTTGCTGTTTTGAGATCCCGTTTTTGGTGACGATGCTGTTAAAATAACTGCTGACACTCATGCCAGATGCTGCATTGGCAAACGTCAATGTCTCAGAATCAAAAGAAGCGATCGTCTTTTCTGACAACGGGAAATCCAATTTGGCACTGCTGAGTTTCGCCATTGCAGCAGCTCTTGAACCATCTCCTGCTGCATTGCTCGTTCCGCCGGTCACCAGACTTGGGTTATCTAACAGTGCTTGGCTGACCCGAATCGTCGTCGCTGTGCCGGTATCATCTTGGCCGATCTCAAATAGTCCGCTTGTGCGAGAAGCGCCGCCGGTAAAGACCATGTTCATGGCTTGCGCGATCGTCGTCGTAAAGTGGTTCAATTCCGTCAAGCGGCTGCCGATTTCACTAGATGATGCTTGCAGGCCACCAATCGCGCCTTCTTTGATCGGCAATTCTGTATAGGCGGTTTCGCCATTGTCGGTGGTTTTCGTCAACAAGACGGTTCCAGCTGGATAAGACCCTGTGATGGTTTCGGCAGGATTCAAGGCGTTGCCGTCTTTGGAAACCAAGGCGCCTGTGTCGCTTTGTCCCACCACCACACTAAGGGTATTGCGTTCCTCCGCACTTAAAATCGTCTGTCCGCTCATGGATACAAACCCACGGCCATACTGATCGGTCTTGGTTTCGATCCCTGCTAGACCCGAGAGATCTTTCAACAGACTGTCTCGACGATCTAAAAGATCATTGGGTGTCTCACCACTCGTCGTCAACCCATAGATCTGTTCATTCAAGGATTGCAGCTGTTTGACCTTCTCATTGAAGTCCAGCGCGGATTTTTCGATGGTATCCAGCGTATCGCTTTGCAGCTGCGTCATTTGTTTGCCCATTTGGTTGATGGTATCGGCAAACGTACTGCTGTTTTCTAGCACAAGGGTCTTAGACGTATCCAGTTCAGGATTGTTGGCTAATGCGGTCCAAGAATCAAACATCGTTGCCAGCTGTTTGGACAGTCCGTTGTCAGAAGGCTCATTCATTAAACTTTCCAGCTGTCCTAATATGTCTGCTTTTTGTTCATAATATGTATAGGTAGAATTGGCATTGCGTACTTGTCCAATGACAAAATCATCGACGATCCGTTCGACACTGCCGACTTTCACACCCATACCGATGCTGCCGACACCCGCTAAATGATAAGACGCTTCGGCTTGCAAGTTGACTCGTTGTCTTGAATAGCCGTCTGTATTGGTATTTGCAATGTTATGGCTGCTGGTTTGCAACGCTGCTTGATTGGCGGTCATGCCTCGGGTTGCGGTGCCTAATGAACCAAATAGTCCTGTCATAGAAGTACTCCTTACATTTTTTGATCGATGATCGCTGTTGAGACAGCTTGTTTTTCTTGGTATTTCGAATACGTATTTGCCGGTGTCTTGATATTTTCTTTGACTGCATCCATCAAAACAGTTTGGAAACTAATGGCTTGCTCCGTCAGCAGGAGATTTTCGGCTTGCTGCACTTGGATCTGGCGGATGAGTTCTTTGATCGCCACTGAAAGAGTTCCTTCATACGTGGAAAAAACGGGTACGAAGGCGGTTTTTTTCTCGACGAGTTCTGGTAATTTTTCTGCTTGATTTTTGATCAAGCAGGTCTTTTCTTTTTGCAGCAACCGCAAGAACTGCTGAAGCCGACGCTCAAATTCCCGTTCTGTCATCTAGTCGACCTGCTTTTCATCTTGTTGCAGCATTTTATCTGCGATCGTTTCGGCAGATACTTGGTAGGTGCCTTCTTTGATCGCTCGTTTCAATTCTGCCACTCGCTCACTGCGACTGGCTGTTTGATTGGCACTCTTTTGAATAGCTTGAGCTGTTTCGGACAATTGAACATCGACGGTTTTTTCTGTCTGAGCAGCAGATGGCTTTTCTTGTTTGACCGCTTCACGTTTGATGGCCTTGTCGCTGTATTCTGCGTAACCTCTTTCGATTTTCATAGGTTCTCCTCCGTTCTCATTCTTCTACCCTCTACTATCGGTCAAATCACAAAAAAGTTAAACCCATATGTTTAACTTTTTGCGATTTCTTCAAATTAATGCAAATTGTGGATGCGTTGTTTTTGCGAAAGAATGTTGGTGATCCGCACACCAAAGTTTTCATTGATGACCACGACTTCCCCAGTGGCGATCAGTTTGCCGTTCAACAAAATCTCTAGCGGTTCATCCGTCAGTTTTTCCAGCTCGATGACGGACCCCGTATTGAAAGATAAAATATCCTTAATGGTTTTTTTGCTGCGGCCTAAGACGACACTTAGATCCAATGGCACATCAAGGATCAAGTCCAAATTATCCCCATCGCTCACTCCGCTGGAGGCCAATGTTTGAAACGCAGGTTTGCTGACTTCCACGGGCTTTGATGCAGCCGCTGGTTCTGGCGTAGGCGCAGCAACGGGTGCCGTTGGCTGCGGTGTTGGTGTTTCCCGAGTAACGACAGTCGCTTCGTCTGAGAGCATCGCACTGGCGATATCGTTGACCACAGGATCCGTAAAGATCTGCATGATTTTGCTTTCGATCAGACCTTCGACGCGCAAAGAAAATGAGATACAGTAAATCTCTTCCTCTGCCTCGATCCCGCTATACTCAATGTTTTCTGGTGTCTCCCATAGTTTGACGATCGGCGGCAAGATATCCACTTTGCGGCTGATCATCGTTGCCATCGAAGTCGAGGCAGTCCCAATCATTTGGTTCATAGCTTCTGCCACAGCACTTAGCTCTAATTCCGTAAATTGAGTGTTGCTGGTTTCACCAGTTCCACCCATCATCAAATCGGCGATCACGATGGCATCTTTGACTTCTAATAGCATCAAATTACTGCCTAAAAGGCCTTCTTTAAATTCAACTGTCGTCGCTACTTTTGGTGCAACGAGGTCGTTTAAGATCTCACCAAATTTGATTTTAGACACCCGGGGAGTCGTGATGCTGACCCGACGATCAAGAATGGAAGACAACGTCGTCGCCGCTTGCGACATGGAGATATTGCCAACTTCGCCGATAATGTCGACTTTGACTTGCTCTTCTAATCCTTGTGGCTGGGCTGGGGCACTTTGATTCAACAATGCATCGATTTCTGCTTGGGATAAACGTTCACTCATAGTTCTTGCTCCTCTTCTAACTTGTCTAATAATTCAATGGCTAAACGGTCCTCTTGCTTCCCAGGTTTTGCTCGGAAGTAAGGTTTTCCATCGATGAAAGTCTCCAATGGTTCAGTAATTTTTTTGTCTAGTTTGATGACATCGCCTTCTTCTAAGTGGAGAAACTCAGAAAGACTCATTTGAGCATGGCCCAGCAGAACTTCTAAATTCAAACCGACGCCATTCAAACTTTTTTGCAACTCGCGGCTATCGTCTTGGTTGACTGGCTGATTGCTATCAAACCAATTGCGGAAACTTAATTTATCAATGATCCCTTCAAAGAAGACATAAGGGATACATAGATTGATAAAATGTTTCACTTCAAAAATTTTGATAGTAAAGGTCACTAACACGACGGGTTCGTTGGGCGACATGTTTTGCATCAATTGCGGATTCGTATCGATTCCATCCAAAACCGAATCCAAGGCAACGATGTCCTTCCAAACATTTTGGTAGACCCGGACAAATTGTGCCACCACTTCTTCCAAGATTGCTGTTTCAATATCAGTAAAACTTTTTTTCTCGCTAAAATCCATTTCGATCGGCTTGTTTTGATAGACATCCAAGCCGCCGCACAACAACTCCACCAACATCATACACAATTGTGGGTTCATCTCGATCATTTGAATCCCGCTCAAAGGCTGCGAATGAAAGAGCCCCAACAAAGTAAATTTTGGTATCGAATGGATAAATTCGTCATAACTGACTTGTTCGATAGCTGCCAACTGCAAAGAAACATTGGTCCGCAGTTGGGTAGAAAGCATGCTGCTGCTCATCTTCGAGAAATCCTCGAAGATCATGTGCAGGGTATTGACGTATTCTTTCGACAGCTTTGTTGGTCGGCGAAAATCGTAGGCTTTCACTTTGGCTTGTTTGTCTTCTATCTCAATAATTTCTTGATCGATCTCTCCGCTGCTCATCGCATTCAACAATAAATCAATCTCTTGCTGCGTCAATACCTGATCCACACTAATCCCCCATTTTTTTAAAAAATCATGTGATCGATTTGAATCACACTGGCTACTTTTTCACCGATCGTCACGACCCCAACGGCATGTTCTGTCTCTTGATTGCTTAGTTGGATATCGTCTTCGGTGATATCAAGAACTTCAATTACTTCTTCTACAAGGACCCCTTTGGTCTCCTCTTGCTTCTTCATGATCAATATGTTTTTTTCGTAGGCTGGTTCCATGATGGGAATCAATTTTGCCAAACGAATCACCGTTACGACAGACCCCCGCAGATTGATCAATCCTTCCACCCACTCTGGTGCTAAGGGCACCTTCGTAAAGGAAGGGGCATCAATGACCTCGTCCACCGAGTCCGCCGAAATCAAATAGTACTGCTGAGCCATTTTGAAAAGAATCATCTGCATGTCGCTATCCTCCTAGGCATTAGGCAAAGGCTTTGTCGATGGCAGTGATTACGCGGTCCGTGTCAAAAGGCTTCACGATAAAGTCCACCGCACCGGCGCGAATCGCATCCATCACCATTCCTTGTTGTCCCATGGCACTGCACATTACGACTTTGGCCTGCGCATCAAACGTGCGGATCATTTTTAATGCCTCTAAGCCGTCCACTTCTGGCATCGTGATATCCATAGTCACTAAGTCTGGTGTCGTTGCTTGGTATTTTTCAAAAGCCTCTTGGCCATTTTGGGCTTCCCCCACGACTTCATAGCCGTTTTTTTCTAAAATATCCTTTAATTTCATGCGCATAAATACCGCATCATCCACAATCAATACTTTTTTTGACATTGTATTTGCCCCTTTCAAATTCCTAATGAATCAAATATGTTTTCTAGTACACCGATTTCTGGAATCAAAAATAACGATGCCTCTAATGTTTCTTTGGCGTAGACGAACTCATTACGGATCACCATCACCTGCTCATCATACTGGGCCATCGCCAAATAGATGGAGCTGATCGCTGCGCCAAAGAAATCATAGCTGGCGCTTGGTAAAGACGCACTCAGCTGAGTTTCCAATAGTTGGCCGATCGCGATCAAAAAAGAATTGGTAAGAATGTTGGTCAACTCGTTGATGACCGATTGCTTCAATTCTTCAGACGGATCGATTTCTTGGATCATCAACTGACGCAATTTTGCGGCGGATTCATCCGTTAAGACAAACAAGAAGATCCCTCGAAACGCCCCTTCGATCTGGCTCATCACCACATGAACTTCTTTGTCTTCCGCCATGATCTGCTGATACAGGTCCTCATACGCTAGAATCTCGACTTCTGGTACCCGCATATCGATCGGTTGTTGGACGAGCTTTGATAAACTAGTCGCAGCGTGACCACCGCCGATATTGATCAGTTCTTTTAGGCCATCGATCTGCAGCGCTGTATAGCTCATAAGCGGTCATCCTTTTTTTCCTGACAGATGGCATGAATGTCTAGGATCAGTGCGATCGAGCCGTTGCCCATAATCGTTGCCCCTTGATAGCGATTCAGCTTTTGCAGCAGCGGATCGATTTTCTTGATGACGATTTCTTGCTGGCCGATCAGCTCATCTGCCAAAATGCCGTGAAACTGCTGGTCATTGTTGACGATGATGGCGAATTTTTTCTCAGATGGATCGCCTTCGATCGCTAAGAGTTGATCGGTCCGAACCAAGGGAATCAACTCCTCTTGAAAACGATAGACCTCATCCGAGACCGTCTGGATGATCTCTTCTTCTTTGACCATCACCACGCGTTCGACGAGATTTAATGGGATCGCAAAGGTTTCTGCTCCGACGCGAACCATCAACGCTTGAATGATCGACAGAGTCAATGGCAATTTGATCACAAACTGCGTGCCTTTATTTGGCTGACTCTTCATTTCGATCGTGCCCCCTAGTTGGGTGATCTTGGATTGCACGGCATCCATCCCGACACCGCGCCCAGAAATGTTAGTCACTTCTTGCGCAGTTGAAAAACCAGGATGGAAAATCAGCTGCTGCAACGCTTCATCGGAAAGACCTTCCGTTGCTAAGCCTTTCTTTTCAGCACTTGCTTTGATTACTTGCGGATCAAGGCCTTTGCCATCATCCTCTAAAGTAATGATTACGCGATTGCCTTCTTGGTAGGCCGCCAAGCGAATCGTGCCCTTGCGCGGTTTGCCCAGTTTTTCCCGAACATCGGGTGCTTCGATGCCGTGATCGACAGAATTACGCAACAGATGGACCAGAGGTTCACTCAACTCAGAAACCACTGTTTTATCCAATTCCGTTTCTTCCCCAAAAATGACAAGTTCCATTTCCTTTTGCAGTTCATTGGATAAGTCCCGAACCATTCGCGGAAAGCGACTGAAGACGACATTGACTTGCTGCATGCGGATCCGCAAGACCAAATCTTGCAGCTCAGAGGTCAATCGTGAAACTTGCTCTAAGGGGTCTTTGACTGCTTCGATGTTTTCCCGCTCACTGACATCTTCTAATTGATTGCGATAGACCACCAATTCGGACACGAGATCCAAGAATGAATCTAAGCGATTCAAGTCGACTCGGATCGATTGATTTTGGGCGGACGCATGATGCGCGGGCGCCGACGATTTTTCTTTCGTTTCTGTTGTCGCTTGCTGAAGAGCAGAAGTCTCTGACTCTGGGGTCGGTGCTGGTTGAAGCAGCTCTTCTGCCTCCTCCAACACAGCAGCTGAAGGATCAAACGGTGCCACCACGAAGGCTTCGATCTCACTATTGCTGGCGATGTTTTGCTCGACATCAGCCAGTGTTTGCTGCGTCAAATACAGCAGTGAAAAATCTGATTCAAAGGTGCCTTCTTCGAGTGTTTGGGCATCTGGTTCTGTATAAAGAACATCCCCTGCTTGGCCAAGCTTTTCCATGATCAAGAAGGCACGAGCACCTTTTAACATGGATTGGGCATCTAAGCGAACAGCAATTTGGACCGCTTGATAGCCATCTCCAGCCGCTTGCTCGATCACATACAGATCAGAAGGATCGATCTGTTGAAGCTGTGGGGTTAACGCGCCCACTGCGGTGGGGTTTTGGCTTGCTTCTGTCTCGGTTGATATACCGCCAGAATGTTCCGTTTGGTCAAGTTCGGCCAATAAATCGGCAATTTGAGCTGGCTGCAGGTCTCGTTCTTCCCGCAAGTCCTCCACAAGTTCTGACAGGCGATCCAGACATTTGAAAATCAATGAGATCGATTGCTGGGTCACTTGCAAGGTCCCAGTTTTAAATAACTCAAAAATATTTTCCATTTTATGGGTCAGCTGCGTCATGACGTCATAGCCCATCGTTGCCGCCATCCCTTTAAGGGTATGGGCAGAACGGAAAATATCATTCAGCAAGGCGCTATCTTTTGGATCGTTTTCCAATTGCAAGACATGATCATTCAACTGTGCTAAATGATCGTCTGTTTCTTCAAAGAAAAGGGTACGATAGACACTATTGTCATCCAAATGGGTCCCTCCTTTACAAAATTATACTTTTTGATAGATAAACGAATCGATTTTCTTGAGGCCGAATTGTTCCGCAAAATTGATCGTTTCTGTCGCTCCCGTAAACAAAATGCCCCCTGGGACCAATGCATCGCTGAATTTTTGATAGACGGCATCCCGAGCATCACTTTTGAAATAAATCGTCACATTGCGGCAAACGATCACATCAAAAGGCCCATTGTACGGGTCTTTCAAAAGATCGTGTTGCTTAAAATGAACCCGCCGTTTGATTTCTGGTTTGATCTGAAATTGGTTCTTTTCTTTTGCATCAAAAAAACGGGTACGTTCTGCCGCTGAGACATTCCGCAATTCGTGGTCTCGATAGAGTCCTTGCTTGGCTTTTGCCAAAATTTGCGTATCGATATCGGTAGCCAAGACATTGGCTGCGGCAATTTGGTTTTTTTCTAACAGCATCGCGATCGTATAGGGTTCTGCCCCAATCGAACATGCGGCACTCCAAATTTTGGGCAGCGTGGTTTTCGGGAGAACAATGGTTTTCAAGACGCGTTCAAAGGCGTCAAACAGTTCTTTGTTGCGATAAAATTCCGTTACGTTAATGGTGATATGGGCTAAAAAAGCCGCCCGCACCCCGTCATCGCCTTCGATCAATTGCTGGTATTCTCTCAACGTTTTTGCTCCGCTGTTTTCCATGATCGTAAGGATGCGGCGCTGCATTTGATTTTCTTTGTATGCGGCTAAGGGAATCCCTAATCGGCGATCCACCCACGCATTAAATAAGGCAAATTCTTCTTCCATCTTCTTCACCTGACCATCTGTGCAATTTTTGCTTCAATGCCCTGCAATGGCAGGACTTCATCTACGACTCCTTGTTCAATGGCATACCGTGGCATCCCAAAGACTGTACACGTTTCTTTGTCTTGAACGATCGTATAGCCCCCAGCCGCTTGGATCTGTCGTAAGCCAGCGGTGCCGTCTTTTCCCATCCCCGTCAAAACCACTGCCGCTAGTTGCGGGCCATAGTAGTCAGCTGCTGAGGAAAAAAGATAATCGACGGTTGGCCGCGTCCCATGCCGTTTTTCTCGCTGGTCCAGCTGCAGGTGCCCTTGTTGGACCGTCATGTGGTAATCCCCTGGACAAAGATACACTTGATTTTCGATCCGCATGCCGTCGACTGCTTCTTGTACTCGGACGGTTGTCTCTGTGTCTAAGCGTTTTGCAAAGGAAGCCGTGAAGCCCGCTGGCATATGCTGAACGATCAAAATCGGGCAACGCAAACGTGCAGGCAGACGGCGAATAATTCCCAGCAAAGCACGGGGTCCTCCTGTTGAAGCACCAATGACTAGCGCATCAAGTGATACCGGCAAGCTGTTTTGTGTCAGCTTAGTGGGCTGGGCAATCGTTGGTACTGGCGGGTGAACCGTACCGACTTCATGATCCATCGCCAAAATCTTTTGATGAAATTCAGCGATCCATTCTTTTTCGATCATCGATAGACTGACGGGTTTTTCCACAAAATCTCGGGCGCCAAGCGCCAAAGCCTCAATCGTGGTTTCTTGATTGGTTAATGAACTAAGCATGATGACGGGAATGGCTGATTGCTGTTTCATCCTCCGCAAGGTCTCTAATCCGTTCATCACTGGCATCTCCACATCCATTACTACCAAATCGATCGCTTCTTTGGTCAGATAGTCCAATGCTTGTTTGCCATTGCGGGCAGCGACGGTCACCTCGATATCAGGCAGCTGATTCAATAAATCTGTCACTACTTTCCGCATGAATGCCGAATCATCGACGATCATTACTTTTTTCATGTCCCTGTACTCCTTTTACAAATAAACGATTTCTTGTTTGACTTGCCGAACCATGGTCTTGAAATCCTGAAGATCCACGATCATCGTTCGACCAGCGCTGCCGCCAACATGTTTGGCTACGATCGGAATGTTTAGCCGAGCCAAGACTTCCTCGACGGCTTCAATATTGCGCTGACCAATATTGCTGGCAGCGTTAAGCGTCTGGAACTGAAACATATTGGCGCCGCCAACGATTTTCGCTTGAAAGCGAGGCCGACGGATCTTTTGTTCCAGCTCAGCCACCATCGCTGGCAATGCCAAGTCCGCAAACTTCTCGGGCTTGATTTCCCGCTTGTGCAAAAAAGGCTGACTATCTGGCAGCATAATATGACTCAAGCCGCCGATATGACTGGCTTCATCGTAAATGATCGTGCCGATGCAAGAACCTAAACCCACCGTGATCAAACGCGTTGGCGCTTGGGCGATCTTATACTCCGAGATCCCCACATGCAGTTCCTCATTCACGGTCATCATTGTCATGGTCATTGGCGGCTGCCAATTCCTCTGTCTGATAGGCGTCTAACTCCGCCGTCATCTCAGCGGCTTGTTCATAGCTGAAGAGAAACGGCAGCTCCAATGCCAGCACAAGTTCATCGTCTTTTTTCAGAAAGGCTTCGATATAGTTTTGCTTGAGTCCTGATGTATTTAGTTCCGCATTGCTAGGACTTTCAACGAGCGGTAAAATGCCGACGATCTCTTCCACGTATAGGCCGATCGCCTGCTCTTGCCAGTGACACAACAAGACCACATTTTGCCCAGTTTCCGGTGTAAATTCATCAAACAGCTTTTTGCGGATGTCAATGATCGGCACCATCGCCTCTTCAAAAGGCTGGATTCCCAGCACGAAATCTGCCACTTCTGGCAGCTGTGTAAAAGAAGCAGCCTCAATGACCCGTACCACATAGTCGATACGCAAGGCAAAGAGTTGTTGATGACTTTTAAATACAACGTATTGTTCCATTGGCGTCACTGCTCCTTTTTAGAATTTGAAACTATCCACTTGGAATTTAAGGATAGTGGCGATCGTTTCGATCTCTTGCACATTCCGTTCAAAGTCTTCGATGACTAAGTAGAAGTCTTCTAAGTTTGCCGTTACTTCTTGGGTGCCGGCAGAGGTTTCCGAAACAGCAGCCGAAATGTTGCTGACGGAAACTTGAACCATGTCTTTTTTCTCAACGATCCCGGTAATATGGGCTTCCACGGCTTGAATACTTGAAACCAATTTTTCGACAATATCAGAGATCTCATTGGCTGACTCGATCGCTTTGTTGATATTGTTGGTTTGTTTTTCGCCGCTTTCAAAGGAATCCGTCACTGCAGAGACCACTTTTTCCGATTTTTTGCGGATCGTTTCAATGATCGAACGAATGCTTTTCGTTGATTGACTGCTTTGTTCCGCCAAGCTGCGGACTTCTTCCGCAACGATGGCAAACCCTCGGCCTGCTTCTCCAGCTCGAGCTGCTTCGATGGATGCATTCAATGCCAGTAAGTTGGTCTGATCAGAAATGTCATTGATCAGCTGAACGATCTTACCGATGCTTTGGACATCTTCGTTCATGTCGTTCATGCTTTCCACTAATTCTGCTTGGTTTTGCCGTTCGATCTCCCAGCTTTCAAATACATGGAACATCATTTCTGAATTGTGAACATTGCTGCTTTGGGATTGACCGACATAGCCATTCATCAATTCGATCTCTTTGTGGATCTCTTCGATACTTAAGGCTAGCTCGTCCATATCAAAGGAGGTTTGTTCCGCTTCGGAGGCTTGTGAACTAGTGGCATCTGCGATGGCATTCATCGTCTGACGCACATTTTCAATTGAATTTTTGGCATTTTTTGAGGTTGTCGTTAGGCCGCCGACCATTTTTTCCATTCGGCTGCTTTCTTCGTGCATGCCAACGATCACCGCTTTGAAGGTGTTTAAAACCCCTTGAAAACGATTTTGAACTTGCCCAAAAAGAGAGGTCTGGTCGCTGCTGCCGATCTCATCGATATGCGACAGATCGCCAGAACCGACTGCTTCTAGTTCTGTCAACAACGTATCCATGCCCGAGTGGGTCTCTTTTTTTACCAAATAGGTCATTCCTACTAACACTGCGATTTCTAGCAGCAGTACGATTACTGAAAAAATAAAGAAACTTTTTGCTGCTTGTCCGTCTCCGTGGGTGCGGATCACGAAGAAATAGCATCCTAATAATACGATCAGGGTAAATCCTAGCGGAATCAACGCCGCCAAGCGGATTTTTTTGATGATAGCTTGTACCTTCTTCTTCATAACAGTATCCTTTCCTATGCAAAATGATCAGTCGTGCTGTTTATCAAGATTCGCTCTTCACTTGATAATCGTTGAGTCACTCCTTCTTTATCCGATTATGAAAACAATCTTCTAGTTCTTTAATCGGATCTTTTGCTAGAAAAGTTAAGCATCTTCACCAGACATATGTATCTTTTGGATCAGCAAAGCGCGTATAGCCGCCTTGATATTCATCACGAACCAAGCGACCGTTTTGCAGCTCGACCACCCGATTACGGACAGTATTGACCATCGTACTGTCGTGGGTCGCCAAGAGGATCGTGGCACCGACTTGATTGATCCGCAAGAGTAGTTTCATGACTTCAACGGCTGATTTGGCATCCAGATTGGCGGTGGGCTCATCGGCGATCAAGACTGCTGGCTCTGTGACGATCGCCCGCGCGATCGCTACTTTTTTGCGCTGTCCCACGGAAAGCTCTTCAGGATAGTGATCCTTTTGAGGAAACATGCCTACCAGTTGCAGCGCTTTGGCGGTTTTTTCCTGACGCAGCTTGCGGGGAGTGCCTAGTACTTGCAGCGCATAATCGACGTTTTTGGCAACCGTCAGATAAGGAAGCAAAAGGTCTTCTTGTCCGACGATACCGACTTGTCGTCGAACCATATAGAGATGACGGTCTTTGAGTTGTTCCAACAAGACATTGCCGACTTGGATAGAACCAGCCGAAAGCTCTTCTTCTTTCAAGAGCAATTTGAATAAGGTCGATTTGCCCGCACCGCTGGGACCCACCACATAGATAAATTCTCCTTGAGGGATCGCAACAGAAATATCGGCCAATGCCAACGTGCCATTGCTGAATTTTTTACTGACCTTGGTTAAGCGAATCATGTTCTTTCTCCTCTAATCTGTAAAACGATTGATCACGGACCACATCTCATCGGCTGTCTGCATGGCTTTCGTATTCAATCCATACGCACGCTGGGTCGTTAACAAGTCTGTCATGGACGTCGCTAGATCCACCGTCGACTGTTCTAACTGACCTTGCAAGACGCTGCCAAAGGCTGCTGGATTGGTTTGCGAAGTAAGCAACGCTTGATCACCAGCACTGTACAGTTGGTTGCCCACTGGCGTGATGTTTTCTGTATTCGTCGGCTGATAAAGGGTCAGCTGTCCCAACACGCGAGTCTGACCATTTTCTTCCATCGTCAACTGACCGCTGGCATCTATTGCGATTTGCTGCGCATCTGGCCACTGAGGGGTTGGTACGTTTGTGGTCATTGCCACAGGGTACCCTTCACTATTGACTAATTGCTTGTTCTCAGTTAAATGAAAATTGCCTGCTCGACTCAGCAGCAATTGACCAGTTTGGTCCCGGACCCCGAAAAAGCCGTTGCCTTGGATCGCGAGATCTAATGGCTGAGCAGTGCCCGCCAGATTGCCTTGGGCAAAACTGGTAGTCGTAGTCGCTTTTGCCCCCATTGACGCACCATATTGGGCGGCGTTGCCATTAAATAGCGTTTCTTCTGCACCGATGGCATTTTCCATCAATGCTTGAAAATGGGTCGTTTGTGCTTGGTAGCCATTGGTATTGACGTTGGCGATGTTGTTGGCTGTCGTGTCTAAGTTTGTCTGCAAATGATTCAACCCAGAACGGCTGATTCCTAATAATCCACTGATATTCATTGACTCATCCTCAAATCTTTCCTAATTCGTTGACCGCTTTTTGCAATGTCTGATTCGTTGAACTCAAGGCTTTCTGATTGGCTTCAAATTCGCGAGAAGTCTGGATCATCGCCACCATTTCATCGGCAACCGCTACATTGGCTTGTTCTAAGGCACCTTGCTGGATCACGGGTGCATTCACCGTGGTTCCTGCTGCGTTGCTAGTCACATAGTTTTGACCAGCTGTAGTCAATGCTTCTGGGGGGAATGTTTGGATCTGAAAGTTCGCTGGTCCCAAGGCGCTGACTGCTTGTCCATTGGCACCCAAGACAAGATAGCCTTCTTGTGTCACGTATTGATTCTGCTGATTGACGGTAAAGTCGCCATTTCTCGTATACAACCGCTGCCCTGCATTGTTTTGAACGACAAAGTAGCCTTCGGAAAGCAGTGCAAAATCGCTGGCTTGTCCCGTCTGTTTGACAGCACCTTGGTCTTGACTGATGGTACTGCCTGCCAATTGGGTCCCTAAAGACAATCCACCGATATCACGGCGGGTATCCGCATTGGGCCCGCTTTGGTAATTATGCAATGCCACTTCATCTAGCGCCGACTGGAACAAAGTTTTTGCTTGATACCCTGTTGTATTGACATTGGCAATATTGCCGCTCGTCGTCTCTTGTCGCTTTTGTAATAATGAAATGTTCCGTGATAAGACATCCAATCCTCGAATCATGCCAGTTCCTCCTCAATCAATGTGCGCAATTTGGCAATCGTTTTGCCATGAATTTGTGAAACTCGCGGAATCGAGACTTCTAAGATTTCAGCGATTTCTTTTAACGTCAGTTCTTCGGTATAGTACAAACTTAAAATCAATTGTTCCCGTTCCCCTAATTTTTTGATGCACGCCACCAAGGCGGTGCGTTTTTCTTCAGCGACCAAGGTCTCTTCGACATTTTCGGCTGGATCCCGAACCATATCTTTTAAGGTCATGCCTTCTTCTTGGTAAGCAAACAAGGTATCTTCCAAAGAGACGCTGGCTAAGTAGTGCAGACTCTCATAAATATCCGCTAGTTGACTTTGGTTGATTCCCAGCTGTTTGCAGATCTCGGTGTCGGTCGCTTCTCTTTTGAGGCTTTGCTCCAACTCTTGCCGTGCTTGATAAAACTGATTGACTGCCGCCATTTTGTATCGGGAGATTTTGGCGTGCTTGCGTACTTCATCAATAATTGCCCCTTTGATGCGAATCGCTGCATAGCTTTCAAAAGGAACTTTTTTTGAGGGATCGAATTTCCGCAAGGCATCCATCAGCCCAATCACCCCAATATTGTAGAGATCGCCTGATTCATAATCGGCGGTTTTGATAGACAGGCGCTGAACCACCCGTTCCACTAGCGGCAGATACTTGATGATCTCCGCTTCTCGATCAACTTCATACATCGGCGATGCCCCTTCCTAAGAAAATTCTGCTTAAATGTCAATACTGCCCACCGTTTCGATCGCAATTTCATTGGGAATCTCATTCAGAGAAAGAACGGCGATATCTGGAAAATTAAAAACGATCATTTTTTTGAATGCTAACCGGATCTTAGGCGATGCCAGAATCACGAAATTGATATTTTGAGCGATCGCCGCATGTTGGATCCCACTGATGGAATCCAACAGCTTGGTCACGGTATCTGGTTTTAAGACCGGGTACGAGCCAGTTGCGGTTTTTTGGATACTTTGAGCGATGATTTCTTCTAGTTTCGGCTGGATCACCGCCACTTGCAGCTCGTGGTTCTCATTGGCATACTTGGCAGCGATCGTCCGTTTCAATGCTTGGCGGACATATTCTGTCAAAACTTCTACGTCTTTCGTGACAACGCCGTAATCGGCTAAAGTTTCTAAGATCGTTGCTAAGTCATTGATGGGAATTTGCTCATCCAATAAATTTTGTAAAACTTTTTGGACCTCGCCGAGCCGTAAAATATCGGGGATCAATTCATCGATCACGACATTGTACTGCTCTTTGATGCCCTCCAATAATTTCTTGACTTCTTGGCGACCTAACAGCTCTGGTGCATGGGCATAGATGATTTCTTTTAAGTGTGTTGCGATCACGGTCAACGGCTCGATAATCGTAAACCCTTGCAGATCCGCCATCTCCTTATCGGATTCATCAATCCACATAGCATCCAGATGAAAGGCTGGTTCTTTTGTTGCGATTCCTTGAAAAGGAAACGGCTCTTCATTCGGACTGATCACCATGACTTTATTCGGGTAAATATCGCCGCGGCCGACTTCGTTGCCGCGGATCTTGATCACGTAATCGTTGGCATCCAAATAGAGATTGTCGCGAATACGAACGGGACTGACTAAGATCCCTAATTCTCTAGCACTCTGTTTACGGATCGCCACGATGCGGTTCATCAAGCTGTTGTCGATCGAACTATCCACGATAGGGATCAGACCATAACCGATTTCCACTGAGATTGGTTCCACTTGGAAGGAAGCCACGGAATCGTCTTCTTCCTGTGCTTCTTTTTTGCGTTCCAGTGCCAATTTTTGTTCCCATTGTTTTTGTTCCACTCGCTGCTTTTCTTCTTTTTGCGTCACCAGAAAGCTGGCTGCGAAAAGGCCTAAGCCAATCAACACAAAAGGCACAAAAGGAAACCCAGGAACTAAGGCTAAGACGAAGAGAATCGCCCCCACGATCCGAAACAGTTGGGGATTACGCATCACATCTGCCGCAATATCTAAACCAAAGGAACTATCGTTATCAGAACGAGTCACGATCACCCCAGAAGCAATCGAAATCAATAAAGAGGGAATCGAGCTGACCAAGCCATCCCCGATTGCCAGTTTCCCGAATTGGGCGAAGGCTTCCATGACGGTCATTTGTCCCCCCATGGAGAAAATGATCGCCCCGCCGACTAAATTGATGACAGTGATCAAGATCCCTGCGATCGCATCCCCTTTGACAAACTTGCTGGCACCATCCATCGAACCAAAGAAATCAGCTTCTCGCTGCAGATCTTTTCGTCGTTTGCGGGCATCCGCTTCCGTGATCAAACCGGCATTTAGGTCGGAATCGATCGCCATTTGCTTGCCGGGCATCGCATCTAATGTGAAGCGAGCAGTCACTTCTGAGACACGCCCTGCACCATTGGTCACGACGACTAGCTGAACCACCATGATGATCACGAACAAAATGATCCCCACGATGTAATTGCTGCCGGCAACGACATTGGCGAAGGCATCGATCACGTGTCCGCCATTTCCTTGGGTCAAGATCAACCGCGTGGAAGATAGGTTCAAACCTAAACGAAACATCGTTGTGATCAGCAGCAAGGTTGGAAACGTAGTGAATTCCAACACTGATTTGGTAAACAGGGTGATCAGTAAAATGTTGATCGCGATCGTCAAATTGATAATGATCAGAATATCTAATAGTGCACTCGGTAATGGAATAATAATCAAACCAATAATAGCTAGGACGATCACCGAGATTAAGATATCCGCCAGACCAATGCCTTTTTTCGGTTTTGAGGCAGCCTCATTCATTTTTGTTCCTCCTGTTTCCTTAAATCTTGCCGCGTTGGCTTTCTTCTAACTGATAGACCAAAGCGATGATTTCGGCAATGGCTTCATACATCTCAACCGGGATCAGATCCCCGGGTTCTACTTGGCGATAAAGGGCTCGTGCCACTTCACGGTTTTCGATCTGTGGAATATTTTCTTTCAGTGCTTCTGCTTTCATCCGCTGCGCCAGCTGATCTGCCCCTTTGGCCAGGACCCGCGGCACCCCTTCACTACTGGCATCGTAACGAATTGCAATGGCGAAATGGGTCGGATTGGTGATCAAAACCGTCGCTTCTTTGACGTTGGCGATGGCATTTTGGGTCATCGCACGGTACTTCGCTTTGCGCTGTGCTTTGACTTGCGGATCACCTTCCATTTGCTTGAACTCTTCTTTGACTTCCTGCTTGCTCATCATCAAGTTCTTACGATGGCTATAGCGTTGGTAGCCGTAGTCGACTACGGCCAAAACGATCAAGAAAATCGAGATCTGTAAAAACAATTCTTTGGCCCGCAGCAGCATGAACAGGATCGTTTTTTCCAACCCCACTTCACTCAAACCCAGTAAAACAGGGACGGCGGCTAAAAATTGTTGGTAGCACAAGTAGACGATCACGCCGAATTTCGCCAATGTTTTGCCTAAATTCATCAACGAGCGCAAACTGAATTGCTGCTTGATCCCGCTGATGGGGTTCAGCTTTTTAAAGTCTGGTTTGACGGCCTTGCCAGAAAACAACAGACCAACTTGGGCATAATTCGTGATAAGCCCGACTCCGAGCGCGACCAGAAAGACGGGCGCACACAACAAAAGCAGCAGCAAGATACTCTGCACCCCCAGTTTCGGCAGATCCGCCAAACTGGTTTGATAATCAGCCAGCTGCGCCAAACTTCGGGAAAAATAAGGCAAAAAAGAAGCTGCGAAAAACTGCCATAAAGACAGGATCAAAAACGAGAAGACCAATAGCGAAACAGCTGCTGCTAATTCCTGGGTCTTAGGGACCTCCCCGCGTTTGCGGGCATCCCGCAGCCGCTTGGCACTAGGTAGTTCGGTTTTGCCATCTTTTTCTGCCATCTTCTCACCTCCTGCTGGCTACCTGTTACTTTATTGAAAGGACTCGATAAACTCCTGCAAATAGCGGACCGTATCTGGCAAGTGTTTGCCTAAGTACGAAAGAACATTGGGTAGTAGCAAGAGAAACACCACAAAACTGATGGCGGTTTTCATCGAAAGACTCATCATCAAAATATTGATCTGGGGAATCGACCGAGAAATCACACCTAGCACCAGGTCCACCAACAGCAGCGCAATGATCATTGGTGCCGCAAGATTGACTGCCATCACCATCATTTGGCTGAAAAGTTTGACGATGCCTTCAACCGTCGTTCCTTGGATCACCACAGAGCCTAAGGGCACGATCCGAAAAGACAACAGCAATGCTGTGATCAGTCGATGATGCAGATCAAGTCCAAAAAACACAGCGATCGTCAGCCAATAGTACGTTTTGCCATACTGGGAAGAGGCGATTTGCAACGTCGGATCATAGGCTTGCGCCATCGAAAAGCCTACTTGAAAGTCGATCAATTGGCCCGCAATTTCCACACCGGTAAAGACCAGCTGGCTCAAATAGCCCATCGCCATCCCAAACAGTACTTCCTTGATGACGAAAACCGTCAGCATAAAGAGGGAAAGCTCGGGAATCGCAGGTGCCGTCGGCAGACATAGGACCGTCAACGCCATGCCGATCACGATTTTTGCCAGTGACGGGAAATTTTGCTGTGAGAAGATCGGACAAAGGACGACAAACGCCAATATTCGACAAAAAATCAACACCGTCGCTTGAATCGGCGCCATCAGGTTTCCTCCTTACATTGCCGCAATCATCTTGAAAATCATTTTGGTAAAATTCAACAAGAGATTCAGCATAAAATTCCCCGCCAAGATCAAGGTCAAAAAAATCGCTAATAGTTTCGGCACAAAGCTCAACGTTTGTTCTTGGATTTGGGTAGTGGCTTGAAAAATACTGATCACCAATCCAACGAGCATGCCGACCAATAAGGCAGGGCCAGATATCGCTAAAATTCGAAGAAAGGCTTCCCTTAGCACATCAAGTACCATTTCTACTGTCATTTCCTCTTGGCTCCTTTCTTAGCGGCTATTGAAAGCTCTTGATCAGCGACTCCACGATCAGATACCAGCCATCCACTAAAACAAATAGTAAGATCTTGAAGGGCAGTGAGATCATGATCGGCGACAGCATCATCATCCCCATCGACATCAAGATACTGGAGACGACCAGATCAATGATCAAAAAGGGGATAAAAATCAAAAAGCCGATACTGAAAGCCGTTCGTAACTCACTGATAATAAACGCCGGTACCATAACGGTCAGAGGAACATCGTCAGAAGAATGATACTTTTCGGTCTCCCCATCAGCTTCCGCAAACAAGGCAATGTCTTTTTCCCGTGTCTGTACCATCATAAAGGCCTTGATCCGTTTTTCTGAGCGGTCAAAGGCTTCGGCTTGGCTGATCTCTTGTCGATCAAACGGTTCGATCGCTTGCTGGTAGACGTCGGTATACACAGGTTTCATAATAAAAAATGTCAAGAATAAGGCCAACCCGATCAACACTTGATTGGGCGGGTTTTGCTGTGTACCTAACGAACTGCGCACAAAGGATAAAACCATGATGATACGAGTAAAAGAAGTCATCATGATCAGCAAGACTGGTAAAAGGGAAAGCAGCGTCAGCAACAAGAAAGTATTGATCGTATCACTTGAGCCATTCCCATTCGACAATAAATTGTTGATGGTGGAACTGACGTCTTCCGTGTCTAGCGCAAATGCCGTCTGCGGAAGCATCAGACTGCTGAAAAGGACCGCAGCCATGATCTTGATATCTCTGCCTTTGATCTTCATTTTTGCTTGCCTCGTTTTCCAGCAATTTCCGCCTTGGCTTTGTTGAGCCATTCAGAAAAGTCTTTACCAGCTTGCACTTGGGTGCTTTCTAGGCTTTGCTGTAAAAAAGCGGCCGTTTCTTCTGGCGTCAACTCTTTGATGATTTGGTTTTGCTGTTCAGAAAAGCTCATGACATAACATTTGTCCATGATTTGGACGATCCCGATCGAAGACGACTTGCTGACGGCGATTTTTTGCAAAATACGCAGCTGGTGATTGTGCTGGTTCGTGTAACGATTCAAATATTTCAAACTGATGTTGATCAAATAAAGAATAAGCAGCAAAAACCCAATCATTTTGACCAGCGATAAAAATGTTTCCATCAACATGCCTCTTTCTATTGGATCACTAAATCCGTCACATAAACATCCTTGGCGATTTCTGATCCGTATTCCTGATTAATTGTTTCTTTCAATGCTTTTTTTAAATTCGGTACACTTTCGGCGGAGCTCAAAATACCGCTGGCCTTTTGTTGGCGCAATAAATTTACGACGCTGTCACGAATGACGGCCACATTTTTCGCGGCTTCCGCGCTTTTTTCCTCATCCGCCACTAAAATCGATAAATTGACCTTCATGTATTGCTGCTCTTGGTTGTCTTCTTTGGCCAGATTGACTAAAAATTCATCCAATGCCACGATCGCTTCGTCTGAGGAGATTTTGCTGCTGTCTTTTGCTGTTTCAGCAGCTGCTGTTTTTTCCCCCGTCAAAAAGTGATTCGTCACTAAGGTCCCGCCGATACTGCCGCCGACTACCACGATCAAGAGGATCGGCAGTAAAACAACCATACTCAAGCCTTTTTTCTCTTTTTCTGCTTTTGGTGCTTTTTCTTCTTTTGCCATCTTTCCCACCCTTACGTTTTCACTTGGTTCGAATGGATCACCGTATGATACTCGATCACCCGCTGCGCAACTTCTTGCGCAGCTTCCGTCACCACTAATGTTTTGCCGTCTGTCAGTGTGATCAATGTATCCGGCATTTCTTCGATCCGATAAATCAATGTTGGATTTAAATAGAATGGCTTGCCATTCAATGCTGTCACTAGAATCATGGTCAAACTCCTCTCAATGATGAAGCGTCACGTTCTTAACGTTTTAGATTCAATAATTCTTGCAGCATTTCATCAGAAGTCGTAATACTTCTTGAATTTGCTTGATAGGCACGGCTCGCAATGATCATTTCGGTAAATTCTGTCGAAAGATCGACATTGGACATTTCCAAGGCACCTGCTTGCAGCGTTCCTGCGCCATTGTTGCCAGGTCCTGCAACGATCGGATTCCCTGAGTTGCTGGTTTGGATATAGTTGTTGCCGCCGACTTTTTCTAAGCCTTCTGGGTTATTGAAGGTTGCGACACCGACTTTTCCCATCACAAAGGTTTGATTGCCGTATTTTGCCAACACTAAGCCATTGGCATCGATCGCCATGGAGTTATAGGTCAAGGTTTCCCCATTGACGGTCAGTGTGCTTGGGATCGACAAGGGAGATACCGCATCTTGTCCGCTCAATGCCGTGTTTTCATTAAAGTTGTCATCATAGACAACTGGTTGACCGCCATTGACTGAACGACCTAAGACTTGCATCCCATCACTATTGGTCAAGGTTCCGTTGCTGTCGCGCACGAATGCGCCATCTCGTGTGTAATAGGTTTCGCCATTTGCTCCTGGTCCTTGTACCATAAAGTAGCCCTGTCCGCTGATATAAAAATCCATGCTGCGACCTGTCGATTGCGGGGCACCGACTGTATTGATAGTATCGATGGAGCCCGTCTGAACCCCTAAACCGATCTGCGTTGCGTTGATCCCGCCTAAGCCATTGCCTGGCGCAGTTGCGTTAGACATCGTTTGGCTCATCATGTCTTGGAAAAGTACTCGACTTGATTTGAATCCAACCGTATTGACGTTGGCGATATTATTGGAAACCACGTCCATTTTCGTTTGAAGATTTTTCATTCCACTGACACCTGAATATAATGATCGTAACATGCTTGTTTTCCTCCTTATGGTTGGCGTATTTTCCTCTGTCATTCAGAAAATACTTGCAGCCCCTTTTCAGTCCAGCTGCTATTTGATAAATGTGGCGCTGTCAATATTGGTGACGGTGTGAAGCTCATTCATCCCCATCGCCGTAATGATGGTTCGTGAATGGACATCGGCGATCAAGCCCATATCTTTGTACACGAGCAGTGATTCTTTGCTGCCTTTTTCCGCGAGCTCACTAAGCGCCGTTGAAAGGGATTGATAATCATCGTCTTGTAAGGTCAATTCTCTTGCGGTCAAACGCTTTTGCGCATGATGGGAGACTTTGATGTCGCTTTGTTTTTGTTCAAGCATTGCAGAAAAGGCTTGTTTGTCCACGCCTTTGCGGGGATGTTGATAAGGCTCCCCGGCAACTTTTTGCAGCCCCTGTTGAATCGTCAAACTCATTTTGCTTCGCCGCCAATCTCTTGGATCGCACTCATACTGTATTCTTTGCCATTTACGACGATCGTGGCGTAGCCATTGGCAAAGCGGACTTTTTCGATGGTTCCTGACAATGTTTCTGTGCCGTCCATCAGAGTGACTTGTTTATTGATCAAGCTAAAAGCTTGCTGCTGTTGCTGTAAAATCACCGAGGTCGTCAATGTTTCGCTCAATTCATTCAAGCTCTCTAAGGTCGTAAATTGAACCAGTTGCGAGATATAGTCGGTGCTACCACCACCAGAAGAATCGCTGCCTCCCATCGATGGGTTGCTCATAGATGCGGCTAAGATCTTCAAAAAATCATCCATGGAGATATCTGAAGATTTTTTTGTTTGCGTTAATGCCGATGTATTGGCAATACCGGCCGCAGCTGCTGTAATTTCATCTGCCATAGGTCTCCTCCTTTACACTAAAATACTGATCGCATGATCGATCGGTGCTAATTGCGGCTCTTCTTCAGCCGTATTGCTTTGATGAAACGGCTTTTTACTTTGTCCTTTTTGAGCCTGTAAAAAACGCTGTTGGCTTAACTGACTGTCACTTGCCATCATACTGCCGGCAAAGGATTGATTTGCCAGCGGACTAGCCTGCTGGACAGAAGCTAACGTAGGTTCTTTGATCGCTAGGATCGGCTGCTCTTGCTTTTGCAAAACTTGCTCTAGCTCATGCTTGATGGACAGCAATAATTCTTTGGCTTGCGGCTGCTGAACGGTCAGTTCTAAGCGGCTGCCTTGGGCATTCGTTTCTAGGGAAAGCTGGATCGTGCCTAATTTTTCGGGAACGAATTGCAGCGTGATTTTTTTCTCGCTTGCCGTGCTGCTCGTTTGGACGAGTTGGGCAGTCGCTTTTGCTAAGGGCAGGACCGCTTGCTCCATATTCGCTTTTGTTGGCGTTGGTCCTTGCTTGGTCAAAGGGGGAGAAACATCAAGCAGCTGCAGTGCTGGTGCCGCCATTTCATTGTCAGTTACTGCTGAAGAAGCAATGGCTTGTGCAGAAACAGCTTCCGCTTTTTTGGCGACTGTTTCATTCGTGCGTTGCAAGGTGCTAGTCGTATCCGTCGCTTGGTTGGTCACTGGCGACACTTGATTTAATGGTCCCGTTTGGCCCAATTGCGCGGTCCCTTCGGTGGACTGTTTCAGCTGTGCTTCTGTCGTTTGCGCAATCGCGGCTTGTGTTACTGAATCGACTTCCTTGATTTCCTTGAAAGGAGCGATTCCTTTTGCCGTGGTCTGCTCCTCGCCTACTAAGTCTTCTGGCAAAGGTGTTTCAAGCGTTGTTGCTGCGGCTTCACTTCTGTCATTTGTCATCAAAGCTAGACCTTCAAGCGCAGGCTCGGAGGGGTTGACGACTGTGGTGGCTACGTCTATTGGTGCTGGAAAAGCTGCTGAAACACTGTCGAGAGAAGCTGCTGTGGCGCTCGTTTGGTTCTGCTCCGTCGTTGCCATTGATGCCTGTGGCGCTTCTTGAACCAAGCCTGCAAAAGGTGCCTGGCTGATCTGGCTCATTTCTGGCGCTTGTGTCGTTGCAGGTTGTTCGACTGCTGGAGTGATTTCTGGCTCCTGTGGCAGATGTTCCATACTGCTGGCAATCCCCATTTCTGGTGCGGTGGCGGTTTGCTCCGTCATACCTGATGGTTCGAAGGATGCTGGCAGATTGCTTGCTGTCTGTTCCGTCAGCTGTTGCATCAGCAAACTGAAGACTTCTGGTGACGCCTCCGTCTTTTTTGATTTGCTACCGACAGGTACAGCGGTTGCGGCACTTGTTGTGATCTCTTTCATTGTTCACCTCCTCTCAGCTGATGCTTTGAAACCAAAGTCGTCTCATCACTAAAACCATTAGTGCTTTAAGAAAATAAGGCGCGATTGCCGAACTCATCCAATTGTTTTTGCTCTTCCAGTTGCTGTTCATAGGTGTATTCAGCGAATTGCTTTTCTCGCAGCTTTTCCACGATCTTGCGTTCCTGCTGCGCTTCTACCACCACCGATAAAGACTCTGCCAATTCTTGCTTCACGTGAAACATTTTGTTCTGAACCTCATCGATGGTGGCATTCAACGCAAGCAAATAGCGTTGTTGCACTTGCATCCGCCCAATGGTCATCTCATTGACATCAAAAAGCTGGGCTTTTTCCTGTGCCAGCGTGTTCAGGTGCTGTTCTTGCTGAATCAACAATTGTTGTTTTTGGGCGTAAGCGCGTTTGGCTTCTTGCTCAATGGTTTTTCGGTGATCCAATACTTTTTCTAAGGAAAAGTGAAATGCTTGCATAGCTGCTCCTTTATGATCTGTTTTAGATGGTCGAACGCTGGCGCTCGATCAGCGCTTCTTCACTGAACAAATGCGCCAGTTCAAAAATCGTTTGTTCAAATGGGATCCGCTCATCCACTTTTTGCTGTAAAAACCGCAGGATGGGGTGATGCAACGCGATCGCTTGGTCGGTCAACGCATTGCTGCCGCTTTTGTAGGCACCGATATCGATCAAATCCTTGGCCTCTGCATAAACGGCCATGTTTTCTTTTAGTTCCCCCGCATGTTTATGCTGCTCCTCAGAAACGAGGGTCTTCATCAAACGGCTGAGGCTGTTTTGAATATCGATGGCAGGATAATGATTTTGAGCGGCGATTTTTCGGGACAACAGAATATGTCCATCAAGAATTCCCCGCACCGCATCAGCGATCGGTTCATTCATGTCATCCCCTTCTACCAAGACAGTATAAAAGGCCGTGATCGAGCCTTTGTCCGACATCCCACTGCGTTCTAACAACTTCGGTAAAGCTGTAAACACAGAAGGGGTATAACCTTTGGTCGTCGGCGGCTCGCCTGTCGATAGACCGATCTCCCGCTGCGCCATCGCAAAACGGGTCACCGAATCCATCATCAATACGACTTTCTTCCCTTGATCGCGGTAATACTCAGCGATCGCTGTTGCCACATGAGCCCCTTTTAATCGTACGAGAGGCGGCATATCGGAGGTAGCACAGACAACGACCGACTTGCGGTAGCCTTCTGGGCCTAGATCATTTTCAATAAATTCTTTGACCTCTCGTCCTCGCTCGCCGATCAAGCCGATCACGATGACATCGGCTTCGCAATAACGAGCCAACATCCCCAATAAGGTACTCTTACCGACCCCGCTGCCGGCAAAAATGCCGATCCGTTGGCCAAGGCCGACGGTCAAAAGACCATCGATCGCCCGGACACCTGTCGGCATGATCTCAGCGATTTTTTGACGGCGAAAGGGGTCAGGAGAATCTTGACTAACGGGATATTCTGGCGCACTTTCCAGCTCCAGCGCCATATCTAACGGTCGCCCTAGTCCATCTAAGGTGTGCCCTAGCAGCGTATCATCGATTTTTACCGTCAACGATTTGCCAGTTGGCCGCACCAAACAGCCCGGTCCGATGCCTTCTAGCTGATCAAGGGGCATCAGGAGCACGGTTTTTTTCACAAAGCCCACGACTTCGGCTAAGGCTGTATGTGTCTTGTTTTGCAATGCGACTTCACAGATTTCCCCTATGAAAACCGCCAGCCCTTCGACTTTGATCAGCAGACCTACGACTTCGCTGACTTTGCCGTAGGTGGTAAAAAACGGCTGTGCTTGCGCCGTTTTGCGCAGCGCTGTGATCGGTAATTCAAATGTCATTCCTTCACACTGCTTTCTAGAAATTGGCTCAAAAAGCGCGCAATTTCTTTCCTCAGTTCAAAAACCACCAAGGCATTTTCAGATTCGATACAAAAATCGTGTTCCGCCAAGCTGTCATCTGCCATGAGTAAATAGCGAAACCCGCTGATCGTCTGCTTTTTGGTTTCCAACAATTCTCGCAATCCTGCAAGATGCTGCTCTTGGCTGCGAACAGTCACAAATTGATCGGGTTGTTCAAATTGCCATAGCACAGACTCCACAAAAGGCAGGAAGCCTGCTTGCTCATCTGTAAAACGTTGATTGATCAAGGCTTCAGCGATTGCCGTGCCATAAGCGATCATCTCTTGCTTTTTCTCTGAGCGAAAGGTGTTGATCTCAGAAACGGCTTCAGCGACATTGGCTTGGGCTTGTGCCATCAATGCTTGCGCGGCTTCTTTGCTGGCATTGAGTCCTTCTTGATAGCCTTGTTGAAAGCCGTCTGCTTGTCCTGCTTGAAAGCCTTCCGTTCTCGCTTCTGCTAGAATTTGCGCCGCTTGTTCTTGTGCATCGGTCAAAATCTGCTGCTTCAAGGCTTCCATTTGCTGCAGATGCCGTTCCTGCTCCAACTGGCGTGCACGTCTAACCGCTTGCAGTTCTGGGTCTAAGCTTGGTTTCTCAATCGGCGCTTTGATGGTCGTATCCGTCAAAATATTGCGCGCAGCTTCGGTCGTTTTGACCGCCTGCTGCTTCAATAAACTGCTATTTGACCACTGCATCTTGGTCGCCCCTTCCGATGTAGATCTCACCGGTTTCATCTAGCCGTCGAATCACAGCCACCACACTTTGTTGGGCTTCTTCTACAGCAGACAAGCGGGTAGGACCCATAAATTGAATTTCTTCTTGCAGATTTTCCACCGCCCGTGATGAGAGGTTGGAGAAAATAAAGTTCTTGATGTCATCGGTCGTGCCTTTAAGCGCTAAGACTAACACATCGTTTTGAACATCTCGTAAGACTTTTTGAACATCCAAGCGATCGAGGGTCACGATATCCTCGAAAGTAAACAAGCTGGATTTCACTTCGTTGGAGAGTTCTGGTTGCCGCTTTTCTAAGTCGTTCAAAATGTTCTTTTCGGTGCTGCGGCTGACTGAGTTCAAGATCTCAACCAGAGTATGCACACCACCGACATTTTCCGTATCGTTCTCAATGTAATTCGAGAATTTGTTCTCGATCACTTTTTCGATCCGTTCGATCACCAAAGGCGACGTACTGGAGATCGTCCCGATCCGTTCAGCGATCTCCACTTGCAAATGATCGGGAAACTGCGACAAGACGCTGGCCGCTTTGTCCGGCTGCATGTAGCACAAAATCAACGCTACCGTTTGTGGATGTTCACCGATCAACAGATTGGTCAACTGTTGAACATCGGCTTTGCGAGCGATATTAAAGGGCCGTTCCCGCAGCTGGATCTGAGTCAGTACGTCAATGACTTCTTTAGCTTTTTGAGGGCCTAATGCTTGGTTCAGCAAATTTTTGGCATAATCGATCCCGCCGTCTAAGACATATTTGCGGGCCGTTGCGGTATGAGAAAATTCCTCCAACACTTGATCCCGCTCTTCGGGACTGACAAAGTCGATGTTGGCGATCTCATAGCTCACCTTTTGTATAAATGATTCTGGCAGCAGCTTCATGATCTTTGCAGAGGTATCTGATCCTAGAGAGATCAGAAGAATCGCTGCTTTTTTTACCCCGTCTATTGTATCCATGGCTGCCCCCTTATTTTTCTTTCATCCAAGCTTTGATCAATTCCGCCGCTACTTCAGGATTGCTTTCGGCATAATTTCTAGCCGTTTGATCCAATGTTGGTTCTCCTGAATGTTCTGCTGCGGCTTCTTGTGTGGATGCTTCTGGCACCGCTGGTTTCGTTTCAGCAGACCGATTGCCGACACCGCCAAAAACGACTTCTTGTGCAACGGTCGGACTTGCACCAGTGCTAACTGCTGACGGTTGTGCAAAAGTGACCATTTCCTCCGTCACATCGACTTCCAGCTCGTCTTCTTTACGACGACGTCGGATCACGCCAACGATCATTAAGATCACTAAGAACAAGGTCAACACGATGCCGCCGATGATGGCATACTTGAGATAACCTTTGGCAGCTGCAATCGGTTCATTTCCTTGCGAATCAGCGGCTGGATCAACCTCTGCTTGGGCAAAGTCAAATCCTTGGATCGCGATTTGATCACCACGGTCATTGTCATAGCCGACGGCACTAGCAATCAACTGCTGCAATTCTGCTTGATCCGCTTGTGAAAGGTTCGCATTGATCACGATCGAACTAGTCATTCGTTCGATCATGCCAGGGGCCGTAATGGTCGTGGTGGTCTCGGTATCCAATTCGTTTTCCACCGAACGGCTGTAGGAATTGTTTCCCTCTCCATCCGTGCCCGTCACATTGGAGACATTGTCATCCACCGTCCCCGTTTGGGCTTCTTGGACGGTTCCTTGCGAACCAGCAGCCTGCACTGTCTCACTCTTGATCTCTGGGTCATCATAAGTGACTTTCTTCCGCTCGATCGAGTCAAAATTCAAGTCTAAATTGATCGACACTTGGAATTTGTCTGCGCCATAGATCGGTGTCAGCAGCTTCGCTACTTTTTCTTCTAGCGTTTTTTCGTAGGAATCTTTGATGGCAATGTATTTATTGTTCAGGCCACTTAATTGACTGGCTTCATCTTCGGTTCTCGTCAAGGTATTGCCCGCGCTATCAACGACTTTTACATTTTCTGGCTTCAGCTTTTCCACTGCCCCTGAAGTCAAGGTAACGATCCCTTGCACGGACTCGTCTGAAATCTGCTGATTTTTCAAGGTCAACACGATAGAAGCAGTTGGCGCACTTTCCTCAGAAGAAAAGACACTTTCTTCTGGCATTACGAGTAAAACTTTGGCGGATTTGACCGCATTGATCGACTCGATCGCTCGTTGCAGTTCGCCCGTTACTGCCCGCTGATACATGATCTTGCGGTCTTCGTCCGTTGTCATCATGTTGGCATCATCAAATAATTCAAAGCCCGTACTGGTATTTGGTAATTTATTGTCCACAGCAAGATTGATGCGGTATTCATCGACTTGGTCTTTATCGATCAAAATAGTCGTCCCATTATCGGCTAATTTGTAGGCGATCTGCTGTTCCTCCAAATCCTTGCTGATCGTTCCCGCGTCGGCATCGCTTAGATCCGTAAACAAGATACCGTATTCAATTCGCGTATTTAAATAATACACAGCTGCTGTGATTCCGAGAACGCTGATAACGGAAAGAACAACGATCATTTTCTTTAAAGAGCTTTGCATTTGCCAACGGTCTTTGAGTTGTTCTGTCCATTCTTTCACTTTATCCATCATTTATCCTTATTCCCTCACCCACTGCTAAAACTGCATATTTTTCACGTCATTGTAAGCTTCTAAACACTTGTTTCGTACTTGAACGGCTGTTTGTAGCGCCAATTGCGCCTCCGTCATGCGAATCATCACATTCCCTAGATCGCTTTCATCGCCGGTGATCAAATTTACAGTATCTTGATCCATGACCGCCGTTTTTTGATTCAACTGATCGACCGCATTGGTCAAGTAAGAAGAAAACTGATTTTCCTCGGCGCCTGCAACACTGGTCTCGTTTGAAGCAGCCCCCGTGCCTAGTGTCCGCAAAACGTTTTGGTAGTCCGTTAATCCTGTCGTTAAAAGTCCATCCATTTTCTCGTTACCCCTTTGATATTTCTAATGCTTTTTTCAAGATCGTTTTATTCATTTCTGAAGCAGAAACATTGGCTTCGTACGTTCGAACCGCTTGCAACATTGCCACCATTTCATCGGCAATATCCACATTTGATTGACCGACATATCCCTCATCGTTGGCAGCGGGATTCGTAGGATCATAGGTCAGTTTTTCCGTTTCATCGGCAGCGATCCCCGTCACTTTGACACCGTATGTAGCCGGTGTTCCTTCGCGACTATTTTTTAAATTTTCTGAAAAAAGAATACTCTTTTTTTGATAAGCAGCGGTTGTTTGTGTTTGATTCGTATTTACATTTGCGATATTGCTGGAGATCGTATCTAGTTTTAACCGTTCCAATGCTAGGCCGCTGGCGTTGATCGTTAGTCCATTAAACATACCCATTTGTTTTTCCTGCGCTTTCTATCAATTACTCAATACAAGGTTCATCATTTGCAAGCGACCGTTGACTTGTGCGGTCAATGCACTGTAATATAACCCATTGGCTGCTTGATCCAACATCTCCACTTCAAGATCCACGTTATTGCCGTTGTCTTTGATGCTGGTAGTTGCATTTTCAGTGATTTTCGGTTTTACTTGAGAAACTGACGCTTCGGTTGCAGCGTCCGTCCCTGATGAAGCGAGTGCCTGCTTTAATTCGCTTTCAAACACGATGCGTTTTGCTTTGTACCCATCCGTGTTGACATTGGCGATATTAGACGAAATCAATTCTGCGCGTTGGGCAGAAACGTTCATGGCTGTTTTTAATAAATCATAGGTATCCAACAATAATTGCTCCTTCCACCTTCTGTACCAAACGTTTTTTTCAGCGATGGAACAGAAACAAATATAT
>NZ_NIBN01000001.1:142213-273175 GCF_002174385.1 Enterococcus sp. 6D12_DIV0197 | reverse complement strand
TTGTACCATTTCAAAAATTTGCCGCCACTTGCCCAAAAAACAACAAAAAAAGAAGAAGCTGAAAATTTATTTTAGTTATTTTTAGGATTATTTTTTTTTGCTATTAAGAATGATTTTAATTCACCGATAAAATAAATGAGGGTTTAAAACCTGGAAATAGAATTTAGGAGGACGCAACAAATGGATTTTTTCTTGCTGATCGGTATTATTTTAGGATTGATATCTGTGGTGGTTGGGATGATTGTAAAAGGTGCCAATGTGGCCGTTTTGATCAATCCGGCAGCCGCGATCATCATTTTCGTTGGTGTGATCGCAGCCGTTATCAATTCATTTCCCAGCAGTGATATCAAAAAAATCCCGAAGATCTTCGGCGTTCTGCTGAAAAATAAAGAATACGACTTAAAAACAACCATCAATACCATCGTTGAATTAGCCAACCAAGCCCGGCGCGATGGTTTGTTATCTCTTGAAGGTGCCATCCAAAACTTAGAAGATCCTTTTTTAAAAAAGGGTTTGGAAATGGTGGTTGATGGCATTGCCGCCGAACAGATCCAAGAAATCATGGAGAATGAGATCTATGGGATCGAAGAACGGCATCGCATCGGCTCGGCTATTTTTAAAACCGCCGGCACGAGTTCCCCGACCTTAGGGGTGTTAGGAGCCGTGATCGGGCTGATTGGGGCGCTAGGTAATTTAGAAGATGTAGAAGCACTGGGGCACATGATCTCGGCGGCTTTCGTGGCGACCCTTTATGGTATTTTCTTCGGCTATGTCCTGTTCATTCCCTTTAGCTCACGACTGACCTTGAAATCGGAGCAAGAGGTCCAAATGATGTCGATCATCGTGGAAGGGGTCTTAGCGATCCAAGCCGGGCAATCGCCGAAAAGCATTGAGAAAAAATTATACAGCTTGATCGATCCGAAAAAACGGCAAGAACAATTATAAAGGGTGAAGCGACATGAAGCGAAAAAAGAAACATGAAGAACATGTAGACGAAGCGTGGCTTTTGCCTTACTCGGATATGTTGACCTTGCTGCTGGCTTTGTTCATCGTCATGTTTGCCATGGCGAAAGTCGATGATGAGAAGTTCCAAGAAATCAAAAGCGAATTTGGCACCATCCTTTCCAGCCACCACAGCAATTCATCTGTGATTGGGTCGGTGATCGATATGGGCGAGACCACGCCGCGAAAAAAAGCCGCCACTTCTGCCGAAGCACAAGCGCAAGAAGCAGCGGTTCGGACCCAACTGGAAAATCAGCAACTAGAAAAAATCAGCGACCAGCTGTCACAAGAGCTGGCAGCTTCTGGCTTAAAAGAGCAGACAGAAGTCCGCTTGGAATCCGATGGCTTGCATATCACGCTTGCCAGCAGTATCTTGTTTGCCTCTGGCAGCGCCGAGATCACGGACACCACTCGTCAGTCACTGGATCTGCTATCGGACTCACTAAAAAAATTAAAAGCCAACAAAATCGTGATCGCTGGGCATACCGATAACGTACCTGAAAAAGGCAATGGCCGCTACCAATCTAACTGGGATCTTAGTTCCGCTCGGGCCATTACCGTTATGGAGTACTTCATCAGCAAAGGCGCTGTTTTAGAAAAAAATGCTGCCATCCAAGCCTTTGCCGATACCGAACCGAAGGCCGATAACAACACCCCCCAAGGCCGCTCGGAAAACCGCCGCGTGGAGATGATCATTCAGCGGACTGAAACGGCACAATAGCCCATAATACAGTTTTATAAATATCATTATGAAAAGCCAAGACGACCAATATCCGTCTTGGCTTTATTGCAGTCTCCTATTCACTAAACAAAAATCACCCACGAGCCATTCTTGCGAATAGCTGATGAGTGATTTTTTGCTTGGTTTATTTTTCCACTTCAAACCGATTGGTCAATCGCTTCAACTCTTCTGCAATGTCTCTGAGATCTGCCACATGGTTGGTAAATTCATCCATGGTTGCCAAGACTTCTTCTGCATTTGCGGAAACTTCTTGTGTACCAGCGGCATTTTCTTCCGTTGATGCGGAAATGTTTTCTAAGTTTTCCAGTACACTGTTTTGAATGTTTTCGATACGGGCACTGGCTGCTTCAATATGATGGATGCCTTCGATCATATAGCTGCTGCGTTGGAAAACTTCTTTTGAAGACGAGATCGCTTCTTTGATCAAGTTGGTTTGGCGAACGCCGCCTTTGACAGACGCCGACGTTTGTTTGACCATTTGACTAGACTGCTCACGAATTTCTTCAATGATCGCTTCGATCTCTTTGGTAGAAGCCTTGCTTTGTTCCGCCAATTTACGGATCTCAGCAGCCACGACGGCAAAGCCTTTGCCCGACTCACCTGCACTCGCGGCTTCGATCGATGCATTCAAGGCTAGCAAGTTGGTTTGGTAAGAAATATCGTTGATGACCCCAATGATCGAGTTGATGTTTTGGATACTATCATTCATTCCCGTCATGTTCGACATCAAACGCTCCATCTGTGCCAACTCTTGTCGCCAGCTGTCATCGACTTGATCCATGATCGTTAAGTTTTCTTGATTGATCTTCGTAGATTCTTGTGACTTGCTGCTCATGCCGCCAACATTTTCTCGTAATTCTTTCACGACTTGCGACAGATTTTGCATTTGTGACACGCTGTATTCTGTTTCTTGGGCTTGCGCACCGGTCACTTCAGCTATCCCTGTAATTGTTTGAGAGACTTCTTCTGTCGCAATATTGGTTTGTTTTGACAATTCTAATAAAGAATCCGACATTCCTGCGACACTGTTGCTTTCTTTTTGTACTTTTTGGATCAATGCACCCGTGCCTTCGATCATCACATTGTAATTGTCCGCCATTTGCTGGATCTCATTGCCTGCTTTGTCTGGATATACAACTCGGCGTGCCAATTGATCCCATGTCCATTTTTCGCCTTTGGCTCTTTTGGTTTTGCTCATCTTCTCTAGTTTGCCTTCACCGACTTTTCTAAAGTAACGATTGAAGCAATCGATGATCGCTGCGACTACTTTGATCGCGGCATAAGAAACCAGTCCTACAAAGAGCAGCATCAAGATCGTAACGATAATGGTGGTGCGGACTAACGCCCCTAACTCTTTGTCTAGATCACTAGCTTTGACTTCGGAGTACGCCCAAACATTGGAATCAGCAGACTTGTCATACAACACATCGTTGACTTTATTCGAGTCGCCTAAGCCAACCATGCCTGTCGGGTTTTTAGCTTCTTTGATTTTTTGGAATACTTCTTCTTCTTTGATATTCTTACCGATTTGTTTGGTGTTTTTTGAGGTCACGATGACCCCAGATTCTGAAACTAAGGTGACATTCCCAGTCCGCCCTACGGTAAAGGAAGACAAGATGTTTTGAATGCTTTCATAGGAAACATCGACGCTTAAAACCCCCACTTGATTATGGGAGTTTTTGACCCTGATCGAAGCCGACGTCACAAATTGATTCGACACTGTATCTAAATAAGGTGCTGTCCAATACACTTCTCCTTCGGCTTTTACGGCCCCTTTGTACCATGGCCGAATCGTAGGCTTATAATCATCTGGTAAGGGATTGAAGGTCACATACTCATCATCTTCTGTCCCAAAAGTCACCGCTAAGAAGCTGTTGCTCCCAGCAATCGCTAAAGAAAGATCTGAACGGATGCGCCCCATGCTGAATTCTGTTTTCATCGCTGGCAGTTCAGCCATTGACTTCAATTTGCTTTCCGTCGATCGGCGCAAACTCTTTTCTTCCGCCAAGATCAAATTGACGGCACTTTCTTTGTTCAAATCATTTCGTTCAATCAATAAGTTCTTGGTGGTTAAATAGGAACTTGTCAGCATGACAATGATCGGGATCCCCGCAACCAGCATCAAGGTGATCATCACATAAATTCCTATCGTCTTTTTTCTTTTTTTCACAACTGTGCCACTCCTTCATTTCCAATTTCACACGATCCAATGAAGACTCGTCCGTAGACGACCCTTAGTAAGGATAATCGGTTATTTCTTTGAATGATTAAGAGGGTTCATTGGCAGAAACGGCTGCAAGCGCATTTTCTTTTTTGCTAAGGCTTACGGTTGCTGATCTAACGAATAGAAAAGCTCCTCAGTCATGAAGGAGCGTTGCGACTGCATAAAAATAGCCAGCACGGAAGTTTCCGCACTGGCTGTAGGGGCCCCTTTAATGGACTGCTTTTTATTGCCTATAATTCTTTGATGACGGCTTTTTCTTCCGTCGTCAAAGCGAAATCAAAGAGCGCTAAATTTTCGGCTTGATGTTTTTCTGAATGGGATTTCGGAATCACGATCACCCCACGCTCGATTTGGTAACGCAAGACCACTTGGCTCCAGGTTTTTTGATACGCTTCACCGATTTGGGTCAAGGTTTCCCGAGCCGCTTCTGAAATCCGTGAAAGTGGCCCCCAGGCTTCTGGAACTACCTGATTGGCTAAGGAATAGGCGATGATCGCATCGTTCCACTTGCCTGGATGCGATTCGATCTGATTGACCGCTGGTTTGATCCGACTGTTTGCCAATAAATAGCTAAGTTCTTCTTCTTGGAAATTGGACACCCCGATCGCTTTTAAGACTCCTTTATCGACATAAGCCTCAAGAACCGCCCAGACAGCTGCGATCTCTGCCAAGTTGTCCCACGGATGATGGATCAAATAAAGATCGATCGATTCCGTCTGCGAGGCTGCTAAACTCGCTTCGACAGACGCTTTCACGGCAGCTGCATCTTGCGTATGCTCTGGTTTGCCAGGAATCTTAGAAGTCAGGAAAAATTCGCTGCGGTCGATCCCGCTTTCCTTGATGGCTTTGCCTACCACGGCTTCGTTGCGGTAAGAAATCGCCGTATCAAAATGCCGATACCCAAGCTTGATGGCAGTCAACAGCTCTGTCGTATCATCATTGATCGCACCTTGGTATTCTCGGTTTTCTTTCCCAAATGTATTCGTCCCACTGCCGATCACTGGAATCTGAATGCCGGTATTCAATTCAATCGTTTCCATGCTGCTTCCCCCTTTGTGTTGTTTCTAGTCTATCAAAAAAGCAGGAGTATGGGGAAGAAAAACTCTTATTGCCGCTAAAAAACGGGGAAAAACACAAAACGCATGTTCAAGCTGCCCCTCCTCCGTTATACTGAGGGTAAGACACGAAACACCCAAATAAGGAGGGTTACTTTTGAAAAAAACACTATTTTTTCTTTGTGGATCACTGACATTCGGTCTAGGTACTTTAGGAATCTTTTTACCTTTCTTACCCACAACGGTCTTTTACTTGCTGACGGCTTATTTCTGGCTGCGGAGTTCCGATACCTATTATCAACGCTTGGTTCAATCAGAAAATTATCAAAAATACATTGAAAAACCACTCGTACAAAAACAGCTGAGCACCAAGGGAATGGTTCGGATGTTTGCCATGATGCTGGTAGTCTTTGCCATTCCTGCACTATTGATCCCTAATCTGCTGGTACGTTTCGTCCTCGCTGCCATCTACCTCGCCCATGTCATTGGGATCACTTGGTATTTAAAAGGACGCAAACCCGCGATTCAAAAAACGGATCAGCCCCTGTAAGAACGACGCTGCACGAACACACCGTAATCCACCAAGCAGGCGAGCCTTGCTAGTGGACTGCGGTGTATTTTTTTCTCCTATTTTAGCGGGAGCCCACTGACGCCTCTTCGATGATGGGGGCTGATTGGGCGATCGCTAACCAGGCAGCAGGGATTCGGTATGGGGAGCAAGAAACATAGTCGATGCCGATCTCTCGCAAAAATGCAATGGAATAGGGATCGCTGCCGACTTCGCCACAAACACCGATCGAGTGCTCTGGATGACGATCTCTTACGCCAGTGATCGCTTGGCGCATCAACGTGCCAACACCCGCCTGATCTAAGTGCTGGTAAGGATCTTCTTGTAAGATCCCCGACTGCAAATAGGCTTGAATAAAGCTGCCTGCATCATCCCGCGAAAAGCCAAAGGTCATTTGGGTCAAGTCATTGGTACCAAAACTAAAGAACGCAGCATCTTCAGCACACTCCCCAGCGATCAAGCACGCTCTAGGTGTTTCGATCATCATGCCGATCTCGATGTGCAACGGTTGCTGCAGGGTTGCTTCTGCTTGAGCGATCACCTGTGTCAACGTCGCTTTCAACACCAACAGCTCTGCGGGCAAACTGATCAGGGGCAATAAGATCGCCGCCTCTACCTCGACTCCTTGCTGCCGCAATTCCACAGCCGCTTCACAAATCGCCGCTGTTTGCATTTCATAAATTTCTGGATAGCTCAGTCCTAAACGGCTGCCGCGATGCCCCATCATGGGATTGACCTCTTGCAGCTCGTCAATTCGCCGCTCGATCACTGCCAATGATTTTTGACTACGGCGAGCCATTTCAAGGCGTTCATGCTCATGGGGCAAAAATTCATGAAGTGGTGGATCTAATAAACGAATCGTGCACTTCTTTCCTTGCGCGGCCTGCAGCATTTCTTGGAAATCGGCTTTTTGATAAGCCTTGATCTCAGCCAACGCCTTCAATCGTTCCGCCTTCGTTTCCGCCAAAATGACTTCCCGCATTTTCCACAAACGCTCTTCCCCAAAAAACATATGCTCCGTCCGTGCCAGACCGATGCCCGCTGCCCCAAAGGCCAGCGCAGCCTCAATGTCATTTTTCGTTTCCGCATTTGCGTAAACCTTTAGATCTGCCTGGGCTTGTGCCCACGTCAAAAGCTGATCCAGCAAGACACGCTCCTGGACACTGGTCATAGGCAGCTGCCCTTGATACAGTTTGCCAGTGCTGCCGTCTACCGAAAGCACGTCACCTTCTTCAATCAGCAGCTCACCACAGCGAGCCTGCTTCAAAAATACATCGACACTTAATGCCTCGCACCCTACCACACAGCAGACCCCCAGACCACGGGCGACCACCGCCGCATGCGAAGTCATCCCCCCACGAGCGGTAATGATCGCTTCACTCACCACCATGCCTTCAATATCTTCAGGTGAGGTTTCCTGCCGCAGCAACAGGACTTTTTCTCCTGCGCGGCTGGCTTTTTCCGCCGCCTCTGCAGTGAAATAGACATGGCCTGAAGCTGCTCCTGGACTAGCCGGCAAGCCCTGCGCAAAGGCTTTGGCTTGCTGTAAGGCTTCGGGGGCAAATAACGGGTGCAGCAATTGATCGATCATTTCTGGTGTGATGCGATCTAGTGCTTGCCTAATAGTGATCCGACCTTCTGCGACCATATCCGTTGCGATTTGCGCTGCGGCAGCGGCGGTTCGTTTGCCGTTTCTTGTTTGCAAGACAAACAGCTGGCCGTCATCGATGGTAAACTCAATGTCTTGCATGTCTTGATAGTGATCCTCCAAACGCTCAGCCAGTTGCTTTAATTCCTGATAGATCATGGGATGCTGCTGTGCCAACGATTGGATCGGTTGCGGTGTACGAATCCCTGCAACCACATCTTCCCCTTGGGCACACACTAAAAATTCGCCGAAAAGTCCCGGTTCCCCAGTTGCTGGATTGCGGGTGAAGGCGACACCCGTCCCGCTATTTATCCCGCTGTTACCAAACACCATTTCTTGAATCGTTACGGCAGTCCCTAGATCGTCAGGGATGCGATGGAGAGATCGGTAGGTCTTTGCCCGTGGGTTGTTCCATGAGCGAAAAACCGCCGTGATGGCTGCCAACAATTGCTGAAACGGGTCTTGCGGAAACGCTTCTTGAGTATGTTCCATATAAATACTTTGAAACACGCGGCAGATCATTTGCCAATCATTGCCGGTCATCATTTGGTCTGACGCATAATTCTGCTGTTTCTTATAATCTGTCAAGTAGGCTTCAAAGTGCTCTTTTGCTACACCTTTCACCACATCCCCATACATTTGGATCAAACGGCGGTAACAATCATAAGCAAAAACGGGGTCCCCCGTCTGCTGAGCCAAGCCTTGGACGGTTTCATCATTCAACCCAAGGTTTAAGATCGTATCCATCATCCCTGGCATGGAAAACTTAGCCCCACTGCGGACAGAAACCAACAACGGCGACTGCAGTCCGCCAAATGTTTTGTTCCTGCGGACTGCCAATTCTTCGATGGCAGCTTTGACTTGCTTGATGATCGCCTCAGGAAGAACCTGTTCTTCTAAATAGGTCAGGCAAATAGTCGCAGGGACGATAAATCCCTGGGGAACAGGCAAACCCAAATTGGTCATCTCCGCAAGATTTGCCCCTTTCCCGCCTAATAGTGCTTTTTGCTCTTTTGTGCCTTCTGAAAACCATACGACTGCTTTTTCCATCATGTTCCTCCTTTTAAATGTTATATACTATTTCGATTAATTAGCAGTATATAGCATGACACATTTAATCGTCAAGCTGAAAAAAGAAAACTTTTAAGGGATTTATCCTTTTTAAAAGAGAAGGATTGCCTTTTTATTCGGAAAATCATATAATCAATAGCATAGCACATAAAAGAAAGAAGGTGACACATTGGAATTAAGCCAAAGACAAATGAAAATCATTGAAATCGTCAAAGAGCATCAGCCGATCAGTGGGGAGACCATTGCGAAGCAGTTGGGGTTGAGCCGCGCAACCTTGCGGAATGACTTATCGATTTTGACCATGACCGGTTTATTAGACGCCCGACCGAAAGTCGGCTATTTCTATACAGGACAAACCGTTGAGCCTTTGCTTTTCGAAAAACTCTACTATACCAAAGTTGCAGAAGTCATGATCCCACCGTTGCTGATCTCACAAACGGTCTCCGTTTATGAAGCGGTCACGACTTTGTTTATGTACGATGTCGGTTCCCTCTATGTCAAAAATGACCAAGACGAGCTGATTGGGGTCCTCTCCCGCAAAGACCTACTGCGCTTTGCGATCAGCAATGCCGCACCAGAAAAAACACCTGTAGCGATGATCATGACTCGCATGCCAAACATCGTGACCATCACAGCCGAAGAAACGATTTTGACGGCTGGTACGTTGTTAGGGCGACATGAAGTCGATACCTTGCCTGTGGTCGATCCGCAGGAACCAAAAAAAGTCATCGGCAAAATCACGAAGACACGGCTGATGAATTACTTTATTCAAGCAGGCAATGACAGTGACAACACACACTTTTAGGGGGCAAAAACAATGAAGAACGTTCGAATATATTTGATTTCAGATTCCGTAGGCGAAACGGCACAAAAGCTGATCGCAGCCGTTTCCGCGCAGTTTCCCACGATCGACCTTTCAGACATCCAGCTCTTTCCCTTTACTAATGATGAAGAGAGCTTAGGCGAGATCCTCAAAGATGCCTTGCTAGACAAATCGATCGTCGTTACCACCTTAGTCAATAAAGAATTAGTCGCCTTTGTTGATGCCTTTGCCAAGCGGACTGGTTTGCAGTATGTCGACTTTATGTCGCCCTTGACCACGATGCTGGAAAAAACATTCGGTGTAGAAGCCGTCCAAGAGCCTGGTGCCTTGCATCGCTTGAACCAAGCATATTTCAGCCGGGTGGCAGCGATGGAATTTGCGGTGAAATACGACGACGGCAAAGACCCACGGGGATTTCTCGATGCTGACTTTGTCCTCTTAGGGGTTTCGCGAACCTCGAAGACACCATTGAGTTTATACATGGCAAACCGCGGCTACAAAGTGGCAAATCTGCCTTTGATTCCTGAAGTTGCTTTGCCAGCCGAAGTGCACCAAGTCGACCCGCGGAAAATGGTCGGTTTGACCACGAATCCAGAATCCCTTACCGAGATTCGGCGATCCCGAATGCATTCATTGGGCTTAAAAGAAGAGACCCATTACACCAATTGTGAACGAATCGAAGCAGAATTAGCTTACGCGAATGAATGGTTCAAAAAGCTGAACATTCCGGTGATCGATGTCAGCAAACGTTCCATTGAAGAAAGCGCGATGCTGATTGAAGAACAAGCCAAAGAACAGGCCCATGTTCAATAAAGACGCCTTGGCAAACCTGACCGAGATCATCAACTTGGAAGCCATCCAGCAGCTGCCGAAAGCCACCGAGCATTTTGTCAGCGATCTGCATGGCGAATACGATGCCTTTGACCATATTTTGCGGAATGGTTCTGGCAGTATCCGAGAAAAAGTCGAGATTTTGTTTACTGGCGTCTTAACGAAAGAAGAACAGACCGAACTTTGTTTTGTCATTTATTATCCAGAGGAGCTATTACAAGAACAGGCATGGACCCCTGCCGATTGGCGCTTAAAGATGGCACAGCTAGTGAAAGTTGCCCGCTTTACTTCCAGTAAATACACACGTTCCAAAGTACGCAAAGCACTGCCGTCTTCTTTTGCTTATATCTTAGAAGAACTGTTGTACCAATATGATGCTGACTTCAATAAAGAAGCTTACTATCGGGCGATTTTTGATAAGATCATTGAATTAGAGGCAGCCCCGCTTTTTTGCCAAGAACTGGCGTACTTGATTCAGCGCTTCGTAGTGGATCATCTCCACGTCTTAGGCGATATTTATGATCGCGGACCAGCGCCAGACAAAATCGTCGATCGCTTGATGACTTTGACCTCACTGGATATTCAGCTAGGCAACCATGATATTTTGTGGATCGGCAGCTTTTGCGGCTCGTTGCCCTGTTTGGCCAATACGATCCGCATCGCTGCTCGCTACGGCAATCTGGCATTATTACAAGATGGTTATGGGATCGATCTATCAAAAGCACTGGCTTTTAGCCAAAAATATTACTCAGAAAATGAAGGCTTTTATCCGCAAAAAACAGTGGACCCTTTATCAAGCCAGCAAAAAAAAGCAGCCATGCTTTTGCAGCAGGCGTTTGCCATCATCCAATTCAAAGTCGAAGCAGCCGTGATCCAGCGGCGACCAGCATTTGCGATGGCAGAGCGCTGCTTGTTGCATCGCTTGTCTCAAGATCGGCAACAAATCCAGCTAGACCAGACCTATCCTTTGATCAACGGCTGTTTTCAACTAGTAGCTCCTGATGATCCTTACCGTTTGACAGCAGAAGAACATGAGGTACTGCAAGATTTGCTGAGCCAATTTCAACGCTCGCCCCGTTTAGCTGCGCATATGCGCTTTTTAGTTGAGCATGGCACATTGTACCAGCGCTTCAACGACAACCTGCTGTATCACGGCTGCCTGCCTTGTCAGGAAAACGGCGATTTCCTGGCCTTTACTTTCCAGCAGCAGCCCTTAGCAGGCAAAGCGTTGATGGACTTTTTTCAGCAATGTTTGCAGGAAAGCTTTGCCCACCCAGAAAAGCAAACAGACCTTTCCACCGATATGATCTGGTATCTTTGGTGCGGCGAAGGCTCTTCCCTCTTCGGCAAAAAAGCCATGAAAACCTTTGAGCGCTACTTTATAGCAGATCGCAACACCCATACGGAACAAAAAAATGCCTATTATTCTTTAAGGGAAAACGAAGACTTCTGCTGCCGTGTCCTAGCTGCCTTCGGTCTGCCGCCGACAGGTCACATCATCAATGGCCATACCCCTGTCAAAGTCCGTAAAGGTGAGACGCCCATCAAGGCAAATGGTCGTTTATTGGTGATCGATGGGGGACTCTCTCGCTCCTATCAATCCGTCACAGGCATTGCTGGTTACACGCTGTTGTCAAATTCCTTCGGCATGACCTTAGCAGCCCATCAACCCTTTACAGATCGTCAGCAAGCCATCCAGCAGCGACGTGACATCGTCACTCAGAAAAAAATCGTCGTGCGGCAAACGGAAAGAACAACGGTAGGGCAAACAGATATCGGCAAGCGGCTGCAGCAAGAAAGCCGAGTGCTTTTTGAAGAATTAAAAAATCATCCGATCCCTTGACGAGTCATTCGTCAACCAATCGGATGATTTTTTTTACAGTCCTTTAGAACTATGAAAGGCTTTGAGTTTTTCCAACGCCTGCAGCACAATGATCAAGACCAAGATCGCTAAGGCCAAAAAGAGCGTTTCTAACCCTTTTCCTTGTGCCAAAAGCAGCTCTCTTAAAATTGCTGTAATACTGATCAAAATCAAGTAACGCACCGGAATATGGTGACCTTCTTTTACGTAACGCAATAACATCAAAATAATTTCCAGTAAAATAAACAATGTCGCGATCTCTTCGATCAATAAGGAAAGATCACTGACTTCATGCAGCGGGATCACATGGACAACGATTTTGTAGATCGCTTCCGCCATCACCACCAAAACCAACAGAACCAACAGTCCTAACATAATATCAACAATCACACTAATCATTTTTTCGAAGTGCTTAAAATACTTTCCCATAACACCCCTCCTCGCACTTATTATAGCGAAACTGTTCAAAATCACTTTACGATATGCTTGCAAGTGCAGCTTTTTTTAGGAAGGAAGGAAATAAACACGCAGGACTGAGGGTAGTCGCTTTTTTCACTAGTCAAAAGGGATAGCTGCTTTCTGCGACTTTACGGCAACACAGCCACGAAAAAGCCTGTTTATGGCAATGGCCGGGCGTGACTCCTTCACGCAAGCAAATAAAAAAGCTAGGCATAAAGCCTAGCTGAAATGGTGCCTTTGGATTGGACTGGTTTTCCTTATAAACTGGAATCAGTTGACCCCTTCGACTGTTAGATCAACGTTTTCACTCGTATCTTCCGCAGCTTCGTCATCGCTATTGGAGGTTTCCGAAGACGGTTCAGTCGTTTCACTGCTGGAGCTGCTTGTTGTAGTACTGGTCGAACTCGTAGACGAAGAGCTTGAAGAACTGCTGCTAGCGCTACTGCTGGAGGTATCGCTGGTGGTCGTTGAGCCGCCACTCGGCGCGGTACTCGAACTGCTTTCGCTACTTGCAGAAGTACTGACGCTAGGCTCTGTCTCTACTTCGCTTACAGAAACAGACGTGCCTTCATTTGTCGACGCTTCGATCGAGCGACTAGTCGTTGAAGACGGTGTATACGAACTAACACTGGCTTCATAAAAAATCTGACTGGAATCAGAGGTTTCTTCGATACTGCTGCTTGCGGTCTGGTAAGGTGGCTCGGAGGAACTACTGGAAGAATCTCGAACAAAGGGCGCGGCAACAAAGGCATTGGCATCTTGATTGATCGCCACACTCAAAAAAACCGCAACAAAACAACTGACTAATGCCGACTGCATATTGAACTTGAATTTCATCGCACTCCCCATCCTTTCCCAAAAATATGGTTGGACCTTCCGTCAATGATCTATCTCATTCTTATATTATACAAAAAAAAGCAATCGTCAACAAATTAAGTTTTATTTTCAAAGATGACAAAGACATGAATGCCCGTTGCGCAACAAAAAAAGCCCGAGGGCGACGGTCGATCACCTGCGGGCCCATCCCTTCACTAAGGGTTGGCAGGTGCGACGGATGCTCGTTCCTCTGGCTTTAATGGTTCCTTTACTTAAGAAATTCTTTTACTTATAAGTTTCGCAGATGATTCGGGTCATGGATCGGTGCTTCAATATCACTGTCTCCCATGCGCGGTGTTGGATGAACGGACTCATCGGGCATCGCTGTTTCACCTGGTAACGGTTGATCGATGATTGGCTCAGTATCTGCAGCACGATCCGTTATTTTGTCCATCGGCTGATAATCGTAGACGCCGACAACGAGTTTGTCTCGTTCGATGTCATCTCGGTAGCCGTATAATGGATCATGTTCATCGTCTCTGTGATCTGAATCGCCAAAAGAAAACGCATCTTTGATTTTTTCCCAAAGCGAACGATCTTCGTCTTCACTAGCAGCATGCTCCACTTCCACATCATCGATGGATTCTAACCCAAATTGATCGATGACTGTTTGATTCGCATACAGCACGATATCGTCTTTGCCATAGCCTTCGTTTGTCAATTGCTCAATAACCGGTAATACTTCTGTTCGAGTGTCGTAACTGCCAATAATCGTTAGGTTTCTGTTGTGCATGTGAAATCCTCCTTATTTTGTGTACGCTTCGATTGTTCTGGTTCTGAAGCAATTCTTTTAAAACTAGCAATTTCTATTGCTTCTTTCATTCTAACGCAGGGTTCTATGATTGACCAAATAGTTTGATTGCGCTTACGAAAAACAAGTAGTTTCTTGATAAACCGCTAGCAGCTTAGTGAACGCTTGATCCAGCATAAAAAACCGCGTGAGCCAATGGCATACACGCGGTTGCTTTTGCTTATTATTTGGAAACGATCAACTTTTGCCCGACATAGATCGTATAGCTGCTGTTGATCTTGTTCCATGATGCGATTTGGCTGATGCTGGTGTTGTATTTTTGTGCCAGTGACCATAGGCTGTCACCTGATTTCACCGTGTGCGTCTTCGTTGAACTACTGCTGGTATTCGTATTAGAAGACCCACTGCTAGCAGCTGTCAAGTAGGCACCGCTGACCCAGCCTTTGCCAGAAACATAATACCATTTGTTCGTGCCATTGACGGTCGTCCCGGTTTTTGTTGCGGTAACCGTGACGGTTGCCCCTTTACTTAAAGAACCAGTAATACTGCTGCTGGTAGAAGCATCGGAACGAACATTTAAAATCTCGGTGGTTTTCATTTTCTGATTTGTCGTCGTTGAACCGCTGTTATTGGAAGAGCTGCTGGTTGTTGTCAAGTAGGCACCACTGACCCAACCTTTGCCAGAAACGTAGTACCACGTTTTATTGCCTTCCACTGAAGTGCCGTTCTTTTTCGCTGTCACGGTAACGGTCACCCCTTGACCAAGCGTCGTCACGACACGGCTGCTGGTAGAAGCATCCGAGCGGACATTCAATGCGGCCGTCGTCTTCATTTTTTGATTGATGCTTGAACTGTTGTCTTCTTTTTCTGCTTCAGAAGCATTATTGTTGGTCACTTCAGTAAGGTAGGCACCGCTGACCCAACCTTTGCCAGAGACATAGTACCAATTTTTGTTGCCGTTGACTGATGTGCCGGTTTTCATAGAAGTGGCTGTAAAGGTCGTGCCTTTGCTAAGTGATCCTACCACTGATCCGCTAGTAGAAGCGCTGGAACGAATATTCATCGCTTCCGTCGTCTTCATTTTTTTGTTGATCGTCGTGCCAGAATTGCTATTGTCAGAACCGGTGTTGCCTGATCCGCTATTGTTATTTGAAGCATCGGTCGAAACCTTCGTCAAATATGCACCGCTGACCCAGCCTTTGCCAGAAATTTTATACCACGTGGTGTTGCCGTTGACGCTGGTGCCCGTTTTGGTCGCCGTTGCCGTAAACGTCGTATTGGCTGCTAACGAACCAGTGATAGAGGCACTGGTGGAGGCATCCGAACGAATATTCATGGATGACGTGGTTTTCATTTGCTGATTGATCGCTGTTTCATCACTGACGATCGTTTCATTGCTATTGCCGCCGCCTGCATTTGAGCTGCCAGTGTCATATTGCGTTAAATTATACGTACTGATCAAATTGTTTAATTTGCTGGCATAAGAAGTATCGGTTGCATACCGCCCTTGCAGCCAAGCGGTCGCTTGCGTGTAAGAGGTCGTATTGCTTTTCCACGCACCGCTGTAATAGTAGTTGCCGCTAGAAAAACTCGTGTTGCGCAACACATACGCATTGTCTTCAAAAGACTCTTTTAATGATGGGTATTTCCGAAACTTGGCGCTGATCAAATAATAATTGCCTGAACCATCATCTTCATAGGTATCCATTGTCACGTATTGGCCATTATAGCTACCTTTGATCCCAAACATATTGTTGGCCGTGGTCGTCAAAGTTGATGCGCCCCAGCCAGATTCCAAAATCGCTTGTGCCATCATGACAGAGGCATACAGATCGTTTGCTGCCGCTACTTCCGTTGCATAGCCGCAAATCTGACTGATAAAGGCAGCCGGATCGATCGTTGCCCGTGAAAATAATGCCCGACTGGTCAAATCCGAAAGGGCTGATGGTACTTCATCTGCTTCTAAGACTTCATCACTAGCGACTGTTGTGCTTTCTGTCGTCGCTGTTTCTGATCCCTCAGTGACTGCTTTAGTCCCTGACTCCTCCGTCGTTTCCGAAGTTTCTTCGGTTACAACAGGTGCTGTCGTCGATGCTGTCGTTTCCTCAACCGGTGTGCTGTCGGTTTCTGGTGTCGTGTTTGTTGTTTGTTCAACGACCTTGAGGTCATTGCTAGTTTCTGTCGTTGCCGTTTCAGCCGCATGCCCTAAGGTCGGGATAAACGTTGATCCCGCTACTAAAGTAGTAGCCATCGTAATACTTTTTTGGGTATATTGTGTGCGCTTCAAGCGCTTTTCTAAGCGGCGTCGTTCTTTACGAATTGTCATTTAATCCCTCCGTCGTATTAGCCTTTTTTTATTGTAACACGATTTATTAAAAAATGGGGGGTTAAGATGAAAAAACAGTGAACTCAACGAGATGATTTCTTGCTATAAAACAGTTTTCTCTTTTGCTTCATCCGCCAATCCTCTGTTTTAAAAAAAGAAAAAAGAGTGGCTTTGGCACCAAAAAAGCAGCCTTTATCAAAAAGACTGCTTTGGTTGAATTGTTATTTAATAACAGGTGCGGGCTTTTTGGCTTTTTTCAGCATCGCATAGCCAATGTTGAGAACGAGCCCAAAAACCGCCAAGAAAATTGCTGTATAAAAGGCTTTTGTATAATCTCCTTGGTTGCTTTCAGCGATTGCTGCTGCCACTCTAGGCCCAAAGAATGCCGCCGTAGAATAACCAATAAAGACGATTCCATAGTTGACTCCTTGATTGATCGGTCCGTAATTTTCCATAACGATCGATGGGAAAACCCCCATCACGCCCCCGAAGCACAGTCCTAAACCGATGATCCCGACAGTGAAGATCACGGTTGTCTGACCAAGTGTCAATAGGAATAAGGACAATGCCACCACGCCATAGATGATCATCAACGTATTCGTCCGACCAATTTTATCAGAAACGGTGCCCCAAAGGACACGACCAAAACAGTTGCTCAATGAGTACAAGCTGACATAAAAAGCAGCGGCGGCTGCCGTCAAACCGAACATACTTTGCCCGATCACTGATGCGTTAGAAGCAATCATCAAACCTGAGAAAGCCCCTGCACCTAACATAACGATAATCAAGTAGAAGGTTGGGGTCTTTAGCATGTCCAACCAATTCAGATTGATTTGTGGGCCATTTTTCCCTTGCGCAGCTGGTTGCCAACCTGCTGGGCGATAATCTTCTGGTGCCTTGCGAATAAACAGACTAGCCACTAAGACGATCACGATATAGGCGATCCCTAAAATCCGAAACGCTGCTAGTACATCTTGTGATTCGATCAAACGATTTGCAATCGGTGCGGCAATAATCGCTGCCCCACCCATACCTGCTGTGATCAAGCCCGACGCCAGTCCCCGTTTATCCGGGAATAGCCGAATCGTATTGCTTAAACAAGCCGAATAGGCAAAGCCTTGCCCTAAACCAGCAAAGACTCCATAAGTCAGGTACAACATGGCGGGTGAGTTGACCAATCCCGTCAGGAAGAAGCCCGCTCCGAACAACACGCCTCCACCAGCGATGACCCATCTAGCGGCTCCGCGGTCTGTCAGCAAACCACCCAAAATCATGGTAATCGGGCCAACTGCGGCATTGATGGTAAAGGCTAACATGATCTCTTCCATGGACCAGCCTTTTAATTGACTAAGAGGTCCTGCAAAAACACTAAAGGCGTAAACAGCGCCCGTACACAGCAATACCGCGGTCGAAGCGATCAGAATCAGCCAGCGATTGATTTTTGTTTCCATTTTTTCTCTCCTTTGCTTTAAGCATGTTACTTTATTCACATGTTTTTTCAAAAGCTAGCGCGCGTGTCGAGACACAACGCGCAAGGCTTTTTATTCGAGATGTTCTGCGACTGCTGTTTTTCCAGCAATTCGGCCAAAAGTAAAGATGTCTGTCAACGAGTTGCCGCCTAAGCGATTGCCAGCATGGATCCCCCCAGCAACTTCCCCTGCTGCATACAGCCCTTCAATGATTTGATCTTCCTTCGTCAACACATGGGTTTGCGGATCGATCTTCAATCCCCCCATCGTGTGGTGAACCGCTGGTTTTCTTGGTGTGGCATAGAAAGGTGCTTTTTCCACTTTCAAGTCGAAGACATCCTTGCCAAACTCTGGATCCTTCCCAGCATCCACATAGCTGTTGTATTTCGCAACGGTCGTCTCTAAGACGGCTGGATCAACATTGATCTGCTCTGCCAGGCCAGCCAAGGTCTCACTGCGGAACAGCGTACCAGCAGCTACTTGCTTATCGATTTTTTCTTGGCTCGTGTTATAAGCGGTTTTCTTGATCTCTTCATCCGCGATCAAATAGAACAATCCGCCATTATCGATCGCCGCTTGGGTCAATACATCGCGGCTTTCGTATTCATTGACAAAGCGTTCACCCTTTTGATTGACCATCACAAAGTTAGCAGGTGGCACTTGCAGGCCACTGAACAAAGCCCCTGTGTTTGGATCAGATACGGGCATCATTTGCGAAAAGCCCATGCCAACAAGGTCCGCGCCAGCACTTTCCCCTAGTTTGATCCCGTCACCAGTGATCGCTGGTGAATTTGACGTTTTGATATCGTCTTCGATCTCTGTCCAATACGTATTGTATTGTTTCAACATTTTCGTATTCGCTCCGAACCCACCAGAAGCTAAAATCACTGCTTTGGCATGGATCGTGACTTTTTGACCGTTACGGCCTTCCCCGATGATTCCAGTAACCTTGCCATCTTCGATCAATAATTCTTTGACAGGCGTATCGGTTAAGATCGTTCCCCCATGTTCTTTCACGAATTGATGCAAAGCAGAGACAAAGGCATACCCTTCGTTTTTGACTGGTTTATGTCCTCGGCGCCATTTCGCTCCTACTGGCATATCGACATTGTTCATATCAAATTCTACGCCGATTTCTTCTAGCCATTTCACTGAGTCCAATGCTTGATCCGTCAAGATCTTCACTAGCTCGTATTTCCCATAGATCGGTTGACCATTCAAATCTTTGCGTTTTCCGCCTAAATAGGTTTGAATTCGATGCCACAAAGCAGAATCAAACAAGTATTCTTTTTCTGGCGTCGTTTCTGAAAGATACGCAGTGATTTGTGCCTTCAAAGCTTTGAAGTCTGGTAAGTATTCTGTATCGATCTCTTGCTCATCGATCGTCAGCACTTCTTCTAAAGCACTGCGTTCGCCAGGCAATGCGGAAAAGCCGTTTTGCCATTTTGGATCCGCGGCATTCATCGGTCCGCCAGTACGTACAGTATTGCCACCGATCGCTGGGAATTTTTCTACTAAGATCACATCTTTATTGGCTTGCAGCACACTGGCAGCTGCACTCAGACCCGCACCGCCGCCACCCACGACAACGACATCGGTGGTATACGTTTCATCTTCTGTTTGCAAAGCACTGGCGGCTTTTGGCCGTTTGCGCAAGACATCTGGGTTCGCACCAGCCATTTTCACGGCTTTTGCTACGCCATCAACGACACCGTTACTAGTAACCGAAGCACCAGAGATCGCATCGACATTTAAGGTTTGCCCTTCAATGATCTCTTGAGGAATCCGTACGAAAACGACATCAGCGATCCCTTCGGATTCACCAGAAGTATCGATATCGATAGCTTCGATCCGTTCTTCGCTCAATTTGACGACCATTGGTAGATCCCCGTTATGTCCTGGTGCTGTGACGGTGTATTCGCCAGGCTCATAAACGACTTCTTCTGGTACGTTCAACAAATTAGCGACTTCCGTAAACCGAACGAACTTGCGGAAACAGCTTTCCAAAAAATCGACCGTTCGTTGATCTTTTAAATTGCCTTGTTCATCAAAGGCTTGATGGGCACGTCCCAGCAAGAACTCATTTCCTGGCATGACTGTCGCATTGACACCCGGTGCATCAAGGATTTGGCGCAAATGAAGCTGTGCTCGCGAAGAGCCTTGTACATCGTAGGATGCACCGACGATCATTACCGGTTTGCCATCAAAGGGATGGAGATTGAAGGAGAGCCATTCCAAGACGCTTTTCAATGCGGAAGGAATCGAATGGTTATGCTCTGGTGTCGCAATGATCACCCCATCGGCTGCTAAAATCTTGCTATTTAACCGTTGAATCACTTCACTATTGGTTTGATCTTGTGTTTCATTGAACATTGGGACATCCTTGATTTCCAGTAGTTCAATTTCTGCTAGGGCAGCAAATTCTCGCTGCATAAACGCCACTAATTGGCGATTGGTGGATTTTTTGGCGTTCGTTCCGATTAGGCCGACAAATTTCATGACTGGTTCCTCTCTTTCTTATGCTTGTTCCCACGAAAATTTCTTTGCTCGTTCTTTAGCCGTTGAATATTCACTGACCAGACGGTTCGTGATTTCGACAAACAAGACAAATTCATTGAAACAATCTTCTAGTTCGGCAACTTTTTCGCTATCGATCAAGTTTCCTTGTTCATCGAAGGCTTGCATGGAGTGCCCTAATAAAAATTCCGCACTCGGCATGATTCGAGCTTTTACTTCTGGTGCATCTAAGATCTGACGCAAGTGGGCTTGGGCTCTCGATGAACCTAATGCACCAAGAGAAGCACCCGTGATCATCACTGGTTTATCGATCAAAGGCCGCGTCGTATAAGAAAGCCATTCAATCATGCTTTTTAGCACCGCTGGGATCGAGTGATCGTATTCTGGTGTACTGATGATCACCCCATCTGCTGCTTCGATCTTCTCTGACAAGGCTTGGACTGCCGCTGGTGCCGTCCGATCTTCTGGTTCATTAAATGCTGGCAGATCACTGATTTCGCAAAGTTCGATCTCCGCTTGGTCACTAAAATGGCTTTGAATAAATTGCAGTAAGCGACGGTTGGTCGAACGCGTCGAGTTGGTTCCTACGATTCCAATCAATTTCATTATCATCTCTCCTAATTGTGAATAATTTAACATTTAACAATAAATAAAAAGTTTTTGACCATTGGCTTTGATTTCTTTTTTCAATCGTTTCTCAAGTTGGTTTTTAAGACCTACTGAGATGAAAGGCTTCTTTCTAAACAAAAAAATCTTCCCCAAGTACCCATTTAGTGTACGACTGAATTCTTTATTTGTGAAATATTTATTTAACTATCTATCGATAACAAATTTGTTATAATGAAAAAAATGACTAGGAGGACCACGCAATGGCACTTAAAGATTCCCATCTGATGCTGCAATACCTCGATACCTTGTTAAAGCATAGCAACTATACCAAAGCCGCCAAAGACCTCTACATCTCACAGCCTTACTTGACACAAACCGTGAAACGTGCCGAACAAGAGCTAGGGACCCCCATCATCAATCGGCAGCCGGGTCATTTTCAACTGACGGAAGCTGGTAAAATCTATTATCAATATCTGGAAACCTTGGAAACAGAGTCTGCCAAATTGAAAAGTCGGCTGTCTTGGTATACCGCGACCGAGAAGCGTTCTTTGCGCTTAGGCATCTTGCCTAGCCTTGGTTCCTATCTGCTGCCACTCTTTTTGCCTGCATATTATGAACACTATCCCAACGTACACTTTTTCTTACGGGAAGACCTGCCGAAGCACAATGAAAAACGACTGTTGAATGGGCAGCTGGACTTTTTTATCGGACAAAATCCTGAGACGATCGCACCGAATCTAACGGTCCACAGTACCAATCAAGAACGGTATCTAGCGATCATTCCGCCTTGTTCTCCCCTGTATCAACCAGAGAAGCGGTATTTAGCACCTGATTCATTGGCCGTCAAAGACTTGCTGCAAAGTCCGTTGATTTTGACTGCCAGCGGCTCGGCGATTCGGCGCCAAATCGATCAATTGCTGCAAAAATACAAAGTAGAGGCGACCGTTCTCATAGAAAGCAGCAATATTTATACAGCAGCAGCATTGGCAGAAAACAACCTTGGGATTGCGATCGTACCAGAAAGCGTGCTGCAAGCAGCGACTGCGACTCCTTTTAATCTTTATCCGATGCCAGAGGAACTCTTGTCCCTCACCTATTTTATTGCCCATCAAGCCGAACGGGCATTGTCAAACAGCGAAGCCGACTTGATCGAGACCTTTTTGCAACACGTCTAGCTTTCTTTTTACAAAAAAACAAGCAGCCACCACCTATATTCCTAGGTGATCGCTGCTTGTTTTCATTCTGCTGTTGGCGTTTCGATCAAACGTGCTAATTCTTGCGGATAGATCAGCTCTCCTTGTTTTGTAATGACTAATCCAGTGATCCCTTCTAACGGCGCCAGCTCCTGCAAGATGGCTTGTGGCTCTTTGCCGAACAAGCGGGTCGTCCAAATCTCTCCATCAACCGATTGGTCGGAGAGAATCGTGACACTGGCAATGGCTGACTCTAACGGATAGCCCGTTTCTCGATCAAAAATATGATGATAGGTCTTGCCCGCTACCTGATAGGTTCGTTCATAGATCCCTGATGTAACGACTGATTGATTACGAACCTTCAACGCTGCGACAAAATTCCCTCTTGGTAAGAAAGGGTTTTGGATCCCGATCCGCCAATAGCCATCTTGATGGCTTGGGGCATCGCCGTAAGTCACCACATTGCCTCCAAGATCGATCAAAGCGGCTGTAACACCAACCTGTTTGAAATAGGTCATCAACAAATCAGCAAAATATCCTTTTGCCACAGCCCCTAGATCAAGCTTCATGCCAGCAGCTAACCCGATGGTCTGCAGCGTTTCATCCAAAATGATCTTGGCAGGATCAGTCTTTGGCAGCAGCTCCGCGATTTTCTCAGGCGTTGGTAGATGAGCATCTTGGAACCCGATCCGCCATTCCTGCACCAAAGGACCGATGGCAATATTTAAGTAGCTATCTTTGGGTACGCTATGGGCTTTCCCTCGTGCGATCAATTCAAACAATTCCTGTGTGGCAGCGATCGCTCCTTGTCCTGCCTGCTGATTGATCTGCATCAACTCAGACGTCGGGTCATTGGCACTAAAACGCTGTTCAAAGGCCGCAGCTCTTTTGGCTGCTTCCTCTAAGATCACTTCTGGGGTTTCATGCTGCACCCAAATCGTGATCACCGTTCCCATTCCCTGTAACACTCGTTGGCCTTCTGGCATTGTCCTTGCTCCTTTGTCCTGTTCTTTTGGCTATCATAGCAGTTTCTGGGAGAAAAAAGTAGTCTGCGGGATACCGCTGCTGCTTTTTTTTGAAAAAAAACTGCGAGGTCACCCTCGCAGTCTGCTGTTTCTATTGCTCAATGATAAAAGTCGAAGCGGCCTTTCGCCAATACTTCTTTGACCCCACCGGTTTGGTACAAGGAACGGTCCATAATGGCTTTTTTCACCACGGAAGCGGGATAGCCTTTGATGCCCATTTTCCCTACTAAGCCAAAGGCATGGGTATTGCCGATCGATGCCACTGAACCTAATGATTCAAAGTGGAAATCTGCTGGTTTTTCCCCGTTCATTTGACGTAAGATGTTTTTACCCGCATGCTGCCCCATCTTCAAAGCGATTTGAGCCGTTGTTGGATACGGGCGATTGGTCGCTGGGTCCATGACTGCTGAAACATCACCGACAACATAGACGTTACTATGATCAGGGTCTGTTAGGTCTTGATTGACCATCACGCGACCACGACGAGCAGAAAAGTCTGATTCAGCCATCACATGGCTACCGCTGACGCCTGTGGTCCAAACGATAGTTTTGGCTGATAATTCTGCTGTTGCTCCTGTATCGGCATCATTTTGATAGACAACGACACCTGGTTTGATTGCTTTGATGGGTTTACCAGTCAGGAAGTTTACGCCCCATTTAACGAGATTTTTGATCCCGTAATCCGATAGTTTTTCATCAAACATCGGTAATAAACGAGTCACTGCTTCGACACAGTACAGTTTGATGTCTTCTGGTTTGACACCTGCTGCTTTCGCGAAGGTTTTACGGTTTTCCACCAATGAACCTAGCAATTCGATTCCCGTGAAACCAGCACCGCAGACAACGATTTTTAGGTAGTCAGGATTTTGTGTTTCTTTGTATGCCTTCATTTGTTTCAACAAATGATGATAGATGTTTTCTGCGGAGTCGACATCCACCATTTCCAACGCATGCTCCTCGACACCAGGGATCCCAAATGATTCTGATTCAAAGCCTAATGCCACGATCAAATAATCATAGGTGCACGTGGATTGATCTTTAAAAACGATCACTTGCTGGTTACGATCGATCGACGCCACTTCCTTTTGAACAAAGCTCGTCTTTTGGGGACGAACGACATCATTGATGGGATAGCAAATGCGGTCTCTTGGTTGCGTACCGGCCGCAACTTCATGAAGATCGGTTGCCTCATAATGATAATCGTTTTTGTCGATCAATGTGATGTGAAACGCTTCTTTTGCTCCTTGCAATACGTGCAATGCTCGCAATCCAGCATACCCTGCTCCTAAAATGACAACTTCCTTCATGTTTCCTTACTTCCTTTCTTTGCTGTAAAAATTATAAAATCAAACCAATCGCAAAACTCAGCACTTGTACGCATGCTCCGACCGCAAGGATCCGAACGGCACAAATGAAGGTCTCTCTTTTGATTTGTTTTTGCATAAATCGTTTTGTCTGTTGCCAGACAAAGGGCGCCGCGAAAAAGGTCAGAACCAGTGACCAAGGCGCAATGTTGAGGGCAACTGAGGCAATGATCGCAACAAACGCCAAGACGTTCATTGTGATAAATAATTTCAACGCACGGGCTTTACCAAGGTAATGCACCAGCGTATAGCGCTCATTTTTTTCATCCTCTTCCAGATCACAAATGTTGTTTGCCAGCATCAAGTTGGCGATCCATAATGTGTTGGGTAATGAGATCAAGAAAATACTGCCAATCGTGGCAATGTTCCATTCAAAGGTTTGATAGGCATTAAGGTAGACACAGATCAATGAGATCATAAAGCCCATCGTAAAGCCAGAAAAGAACTCGCCTAAAGGCAAACTAGAAAGCGGCCGTGGACCAGAGGAATAAAAGATCCCGACTAGGTAACAATACAGTCCCATCCAAAAGAGCGGCCAACCAACTACCATTGCCAAGGCGATTCCCATGGCGGCGGAAACGATGATCATGGAGACCATCAACCAAAAAACCAATTTGACAGACAACTGTTCCCGACCAATGATATTGGTTTTTTCTTTGTAGTCATGCCCTTCTGTGGCATGATGGTAATCGTTGTAGTTATCTAAAATATCCACCGCCATATTGAAGATCAGCATGGCAATGAAATACAATAGGACATAGCCAAGATGAATCGTTTGATAATTGTACCAGCTGTAGCAGACACCAATGAAAAATGGCAAAATACTGGCGGTTTTTGCTTTAAATTCGACAAGTTCTAAAAATACAGGTAGCGTCACAACTTCACCTCCTTTAGTGAGTGCATTAAACTAGTCAATCACGCCCCTTTACGCTAGAATAAGGGCTGAATGACTGTTAGAAAGGGTTATACTATGTTTGACTTTTGGATCGATTATCCGACGATCGAACAACGATTGAAAACCGTATGTTCCATCATTGAAGAACACGTTACTGTTCGTAACAAAGAGATACAAGATGTTTTGATCGACTTTACTTATTCAGGTGGAAAAATGCTGCGGCCAGCGCTCTTTTTTTTGTTTGCTGACTTAGGCGATCCCCATTATAAAAAAACCGACCAATTAACAAAAATTGCTGCTTCTCTAGAAATTTTACACATGGCCACTTTGATCCACGACGACATCATTGACGATTCGCCGCTGCGGCGCAGTCAAGTCACTGTTCAAGCCAAATACGGCAAGGATATCGCGGTCTACACGGGTGATCTTTTGTTCACCCAATTTTTTGAGCTTTTGATCGAAAGTATGAATGGCTCCCCGTTTTTAAAAACCAACGCACAAGCCATGAAACGACTCCTTTTAGGTGAACTTGATCAAATGCACACTCGCTACAACATCCATGAATCGATTGACGACTATCTGCAAAGCATCAACGGCAAAACCGCTGAACTGTTTTGGCTCGCTTGTCTCGAAGGCGCTCATTTTGGCGGCCTCGACACAGAAAACCAAGAGCGGGCGGGTGAGATCGGTCGCAACATCGGGATCGCCTTTCAAGTATTCGACGATATTCTCGACTACACCTCTGATAGCGGCACCTTGAAAAAACCGATTCTAGAAGATTTGGCGCAAGGGGTCTATACCTTACCGCTGCTATTTGCCAAAGAACAGGCACCTGCAGCATTCGCTCCTTATTTGAATAAAAAAGCATCACTCTCCTTGGCAGAAGCCCAAGAAGTTGCGGATCTTGTCGTTCGTTACGGCGGTGTCGAAAAAGCGCGTGCTTTCGCGGTCACCTACACGCAAAAAGCCTTAGACGACATCGATCAGCTGCCCGAAGCACCTAGCAAAGCCAAAATTCGTTCATTAACTGAACTGCTCTTGCAGCGCAATTACTGAGCCATAGAGCAATGAGAAGAAAAGCGTCCATCACTGATTGATGGACGCTCTTTTTTATCGTCGTCCTTGGTCAATGGCCAATAAGTGTTGAAAATGTTTGTTTTCTGCTGCCAATTCGGCAGGTGTTCCGCTCATGGTCAACTGACCATCTTCAATAAAGAGCACACGGTCCATCATCGAAATTCCTTGCAAGTGGTGGGTGATCCAAATGATCGTTTTGTTCTCCAACACTTGGAAAAAGGTTTCGAGCACGCCTTGCTCCGTGATCGGGTCTAAGCCGACGGTTGGCTCATCCAATAAGATGATCGGGGTGTCTTTTAGCAAGATCCGCGCCAATGCCAAACGATGCCGTTCTCCACCAGAAAAACGCAAGCCGGCTTCATCCACCATCGTCGCCAAGCCGTTAGGCAAAGCTGCCACCATTTCTTTCAACCCGACTTGCTCCAGTACGCGCCAGACTTCTTCTTCCGAAGCCGACTCATTGCCTAGCCGAATATTATTCAAGACGGTCGTATGGAAAAGATAGGGACTTTGATTGATGACACCGATCAAGTCACTGATCGACTCACTCAATGCCGTCACAGGCACGTCGTTTAAGGTGATCGACCCCCCTTGCGTCGGTTGTAGATCGCCTCGCAACAAGGAGGCAAATGTACTTTTCCCAGAACCGCTGCGACCAAGGATCGCTAGTTTTTGATGCGCAGGAATCGTTAGATCCAGCCCATGAAGCACTTCTTTGCCTTCAGGATACTGAAAATGCAAGTCCTTGACTGTGATCGACACGAGGCCCGTCACTTCAGGTGCTGACGGTTGCTCCATGGAGACTTGGCGATTTTCTTCTGGCAATGCATTGAAGCGATCGATGGAGTCTTTGTAGCGATTGGTTTCTTGAGCAGCTGACGGTAATGGCGCAAATGCATCAACTAAAGGAAAGACACACAGGACAAAGGCAGCGATCCAGTTGGCTGCTCCTCCGTGGTTACCTGGAAAGCGAATGCTGGTCCAAAGCAGCAATGCGACAGCGATCACTCCAAAGATGCTTTGTAAAAGAAAATCCCGTCGGCGATCAAAGGACAGCATCTGTTCATCCACCGCCCGCAACTGTGTTTCCAGTTCCTTATGGGCAGCCACGTACTCGCTGCCTCTTTGAGAGAAGACCCAATCAGAAACCCCTAATACATTATCCGTCAGTGTCGTATACAAGTTGTTTTTCATGTGTTTTTGCTTTTCTTGCCGCGCGCCGTTGATGATCACCGACCAAAGCGGCAAGACAAAAACGATAATCCCTAATAGCAGCAGCATCACCAAAGCAAACCACCAAGAAAAATAGCCGAGTCCGATGATCAAGAACGCATACAAGATCCAAGCGATCACGGTAGGAAAGATCGTCCGCAAATACAGGTTTTGAATATGGTTGATATCTTCTGCCAATAAGCCCAAGATATCCCCCGTGCGATGTGCTTGCTTAAAGAAGATCGCATCTTTTTCTACTACGTTGTACAATTTCAAACGTAAATTAGAGGTCATGCGCAAGACCCAGCTATGACTGGTCAACCGTTCCAAATAGCGAAAGACTGGACGGCCGATCCCAAACGCTCGGGTCAGTACGATGGGGATGTAAACCAATAGAATGTTTTCTGGGATCGATGCCGAGCGGCTGATCAGGTACCCAGAATTAAACATCAGTGCCCCACCACAGAAAAAGGTCAAGAAGCCTAGGAATAAGGCCAGCGCCAAAACGTTTTTGTATTTTGACAAGAAAGGCTTGACCCACGTATCAGTTTTCAATGAGCGCAATAAGCCGATTTTATTCAAGCTGTTCCCTCCTCATTCCATTGACTAGTTCTGTAAAAGCACCTTGCTTTTGCTGCAGTTGTGCCAAGGTTCCTTGTTCCACGATTCTTCCTTGATCCATCACGATGATTTCATCCATTTCTTCCATCCAGTGCAAGCGATGGGTTGCAAAAAAGACTAAACGGTTTTCCATCAGCGGTAGCATCCGTTCTTTTAAGGCAACTTCGGTTTCAATATCCAAGTGAGCCGTTGGTTCATCAAACAAAAGAATCTTTCGTTGCTGGTCTAAAAAGGCACGGGCTAGAGCGATCCGTTGGGCTTGTCCGCCACTTAGATGCCGTTCCCCTTCTCCTAACATCGTGTCCAACCCTTGCGGCAGCTCCGCCATAAGCTCAGTCAAGCCTGCCACTTCAATGGCTTTAAGTACGGCTTCTTTGGTAGCTGTCGGCTGATAAAACGCGACATTTTCCTGCAAGGTCAACCGATAGATATAAGGATTTTGCGGAATATAGATCAGCTGTTCTTGCCAGCTTGCTTGGCGAAAGGCCGTGGTCTTCGCCCCTTCGAGAGTGATCTCGCCACTGTCTGGCACGAGAAAGCCACTCAAAGTATTGATCAAGGTAGACTTGCCAGAACCGCTCAAACCGATGATCCCAATCTTTTTGAAGCCAGTCACGTTCAAGTTGATATCCGTCAAAGCCGCTTTTTCCTCGTAGGAAAACGCCAGCTGATCGATCGTTAACTGGGCGTCTTCCTGCCAACGAGGCACCGTTACTGCCGGTACTTGGGCTTCGGGCTGATGCAAGATCTCCGTCACCGCAGTCATCGCATTTTTCCCGTCTAAGGTTGCATGGTAATCACTGGAGAAGTCGCGGATCGGCAAGAAGTATTCTGGTGCTAAAATCAAGATGGTTAACGCTGGAAACAGCAAGATTCCTTCATTGATCAGCCGCAAGCCTAGCAAGACTGCCACGACGGCAATCGATAAGGTCGTGAAAAAGTCTAAGGCGAAGGTCGATAAAATACCGACTTTTAATGAAGCCATCGTCGCTTTCCGAAACCGTTCGCTGGAAGCAAAGATACTCTTGCCATATTTTTTACTGACCCCAAACAATTTCAGCGTGTCGATCCCTCGCAGGGAGTCGATGAAATGATTGGACAGTAATTGAAACGTTCGGTATTGTTTTTCCGCTTTGCTTTGCGCGGCATAGCCCAAGATGATCATAAAAATGATGATCAAGGGGAACACCAACAGCAAGACCAAGCCCGACTCCCAATCCAGATAAAAAACGAGTGCCAAAATGACCCAAGGAATGATCGACATATTCATGATTTTGGCAAGAATCAATTTCAAGTAGTTTTCGACTTGGTTGATCCCTTCCAAGACCATCGTTGTTACATTCCCCGTCCCTTGCTGTTGTGCGATCTGAGGACCGACCCGAAACAATTTCTCCAACAATTGATCCCGCAGATCGGCGGCTTGCTGGTAACTGTAATCATCAAGTCTTTTGGAACGGAAATAGATAACGGCTTGTCGGGCGATAAACGAACAAAAGAACAGCAGAATCCAGCCCCACTGTTCCTCTAATGGTCGTCCTTCCCATAAGCCAGTGATGGCACGTGCCAATCCATACGCCTGCCCAATAATGAAGAGCGCCTGCAGGAACGAAAGTCCCGCAAGCAGCCCTAAAAGTTGTTTCATTCCTGGGAGCTTCATGATTTGTTTATCAATCATTTATACCCCTCCAACGCCTCCGTATGACTGATCCGTTTACGGAAGATATAGTAACTCCAAGCCGTATAGGCCAAGACGAAAGGCAAGATCGTCAGTGAAAGATAACTCATGATCTTCAATGTGTAGCGGCTTGAAGACGCATCAGCGATCAACAGGTCATAGCTTGAATCGATCGAACTAATCAAGACTCTTGGGAATAACCCTGTGAAGATCAATGCCACCAAAGCGATCAACGTCAAGCCGCTCGCAATGAAAGCCATCATTTCTTTACCTTTAAAGACGCCGATATTTGCAATCAGTGTCAGTACAACGATCACGAGCAACAAACCAAGCGTTGTCGCAAAATGATTTTCGAAGAAATCCGTTTGGAAGTAAAGCATCACAGCAAAGACGACTAAGCCTGCATATAAGATGCCATAAAAAATACTTGCATAGTTGCGTGCCCGTGCCCGAATCGGACCTTCCGTTTTCAAAGCGATATAGTTTAATCCGTGCAAGTAGCACAACAAAGTCAACGCGATCCCGCCAACGATTGAAAAGGGATTGACGTAATCCGTAAAGGTTGCCGTCATGTTGCCATCTTCACCCAAAGGCATTCCTTGGATCATGCTGACAAACATCAGACCGAAGAAAAACGGTACGATCGTACTGCCGATCGTCAACGTCCAGTTCCAAATGTTTTTGTGTTCTTTCGGGAAGTTTGCTCGAAACTCAAAGGAAACACCGCGAATGATCAACCCGACTAAGATCAATAACAAAATCAAATAAAAACCGCTGAATAAAGAAGCATACCAGTATGGAAACGAGGCGAACATCGCTCCGCCAGCGGTCAATAGCCACACTTCATTGCCATCCCAGACAGGCCCGATCGTTTTAACGATCTGGTCTTTTTCCTCTTCATTGTGGGCCAATGTCTGCACAGACATCCCCACACCAAAGTCAAACCCTTCTAAGAAGAAGAAGCCAGAAAATAAAAGCCCAATCAACGTGAACCATAGTAATTGCAGACCGGTCATCCTTCAAACGCCTCCTTATCAAATGGGTCTTCGTACCCTTCTTGGTTGTCTCCTTGGCTGATTTCGCCGAAGGCTTCTTTTTCAGGTCCATGATCCATTTCCCGTTTCACCAGATAGACCATCGTTCCGCCTAAGCCAGAGAACAAGAGGAAGTAAACGATGTTTGAGATCAAGAGTGAGGTCACGGAAACGTTTGGTGACACACTATCTTCGATCGTAAACAAGCCGTATACCGTCCATGGGTAACGTCCTAACTCCGTGATCAACCAACCAGCTGTATTGGCAATAAATGGGGTGAACAAAGTGATCGCCACTACCCAAAGCAGCCAGCGTTTTTCAAAGAGCCACGGTTTCTTCTTACGCGTAAAATACAACCCCAGACCAGAAACCAACAGCATCAAGGCACCAAAACCAGCCATGATCCGGAAGCTCCAAAAGAGTGTGTTGACCGGCGGGTAGTAATTACGATCGCCGTAGGTTTCAATCAATTGCTGATTGACCGTATCCATCCCGTCGATGGAGCCGAAGGGTTCATTGAAGGCTAAGATACTCAACATATAGGGAATCGAAACACCGAAGACTTGGTGATGTTCTGCTTCATTCGCCCAAGCAACGACGGTCCAAGCCGCAGGACTCCCAGTATCTTCATAGGCCCCTTCCATTGCGGCAAATTTCATTGGTTGTTCTTCAACCAAGTATTTCATTTGTTCATCCCCAGCTAGCAAGACGGTGAATGAACCGAACAATGCCACCGCAAAACCGATCCGCATCGATTTTTTGAAGAAATCACGTTCAATGTCTTTGTCTTTCTTCAACAGACGAAAGGCTGATAAACCAGCAACAATGATCCCGCCCATCGTGATGGCTGCGGTGATCACGTGTAAAAACTCATACCAAACCTGTGGATTTGCCAATAATGCACCGAAGTCAGTCATTTCTGCTCGGCCATTGTTCAAGGTATACCCCACTGGATGCTGCATAAAACTATTGGCAGCTAAGATCCAAAACGCCGATAGCATCGAACCTAGCGTCACCAACCAGAAAAAGGTGGCGTGCAGCTTGGGACTGACCCGATCCCATGTAAAGATCCACAGTCCTAAGAACGTCGATTCTAAGAAGAACGCCAACAAAGCTTCTAAAGCCAAGGGCGCACCAAAAATATCCCCGACAAAACGAGAATAGTCTGACCAGTTCATCCCAAATTGAAATTCTTGAATGATCCCTGTCACGACCCCGACAGCAAAACTCAATAGAAAAATATTCCCCCAAAACTTCGTCATCCGGCGATATTTTTCATCTTTTTTGATCACATAAAGTGTCTCCATAATTGCAACGACGACACCAGTTCCGATCGAAAACGGTACAAAGAAAAAGTGAAAAATCGTCGTCATCGCAAACTGGATTCGCGCTAGTGTCACAATATCCATCCTACATCCTCCTATTTCATAAAAAAGTACATTAAAATAATTCTAAATAAAGAAAAATTCCAACTTCGAATATACTCCTCTAATCAGTAAAAAAGAAGCAAATTGCTTGCATTTACTGATTTTTAATCACTTCCTCTCCGATTCTTAAACATAAGGCGCTTTCATCGGCGGGAAACAGCTTTTTCTAGCTACTCCCAGCCATAACGGGTTCCTTCAGAAAGCAATGGATCACTCAATAAAATTCCTGGAAACTCTTCTTTCAATACAAATGTGCTTAATGATTGATACATAGCAAACGTGTTCTTCATCCCAAATCTTTCCAGCTGATCTAACGTTTGCTGCATCAAGTCCGCCGCTTGTGCCTTGTTTTGTTTTAATAGACATGTCCAGCCTTCAAAAAATGGCATAAAGACCGCTTGTTCAATGTGTTCTTTTTCATAAACATGATCTCGCCATAAATGAAAGGTCTTTTCCGCATAGTCCGCCTCGTCGAAAACAGCAAAGACAGAAAATACCGTCTCAAACGTGTTGTACAAAATATCTTCATTGCCAGGAATTTTTGCAAAGCGCTGACTCTTTTTGATGGCGATCGTCAAGCAGCGCCAAAGCAAAGCTGGCTCCATCGAAATTGCTACGCGGGCAAACAGCCGCAGCTCATAAACACCCCATGTATCGGTATTCAGCAAGTAATGCTTGGCAGAGTCCAAACAGTAATTGTGTTTCAGGTAAGCCTCCTCGATGGGCACCCCTTTAAAAAGCTCCTCTTTCATCAAGTAGTCAAAACGGATCAGTTGTAAGAAGTGGTCCAGCTCCAAGGAGTAATGCTGTTGAAAGTACGTGGTCAGCTTTTGATATTTCTTTTTTAATTTAGGTACTTCATCAATGGATTCGATCCCCATCGAACGGACATAGTCAACCATTAGCTTTTGAGCCTCCGAATGATGCTCCCCCGTATGCAGCAGCTGAAATTCGGCAAAACTCACTTCTAGTTTATCTAGCAAACGATGAAATCGTTCGCAGGAAATCGTCGTTTTGCCATTTTCAAATTGCGATAACAAAGACATCGACAATTGTTCATCCACTAATTCCTTCAACAACAAGCCTTTGCTTTTGCGAAGCTCTTTCACTTTCGCACCATAATTGTTCATTTTTTCACCTTCTTTTTCAATATATTGAAATAAGCAGTTGCTTTTCCCAAAGAGCCTTTATAGTTGAATTATCTTATAGAAACGAGGGAAAAGCTATGGATACCCATATAAAAAAGAAAATGCTTCACGTGAAACATTTACAAAAAAGCTTCAAAGACAAAACCGTTTTGAAAGAGGTCACTTTTGACGTCACTCCTGGCGAAGTATTTGTCTTACTAGGATCAAACGGCGCTGGAAAAACCACTTTAGTCAAAATTTTGTCCACTATCCTACCTTTTGACCAAGGAACCGCGCTGATCGACGGGATCGACTTGACCAAAGATCCAGCAGCGATTCGCGAGAAAATCAGTCTGACGGGGCAATTTTCCGCCGTCGATCAAGAACTGACCGGGCGAGAAAACTTGCTGATGATTGCTGCCTTGCGCCATGTCAAAAACAAACAGTTTATCGTCCAACATTTGTTAGAGCGTTTTGATTTGGTGGATGCCAGCAACCGACTAGTCAAAAATTATTCTGGTGGCATGCGACGACGCTTAGACATCGCCATGAGTTTTATCGGCGAACCTGACCTGCTCTTCTTGGATGAACCAACGACCGGGTTAGACCCGCAAAACCGCTTAGCCACATGGCACATGATCAAAGAGATCGCCGCTCAAGGACGAACGATTTTCCTGACGACTCAATACCTCGAAGAAGCTGAATTTTTAGCAGATCAAGTCGCCATCTTGCATGAAGGGAAAATCATCTTGCAAGGAACACCAACGGAAGTCAAAGCACTGCATCCTTCACAAACGATGGAAATCAGCGTATTGACGAAAGAACACTTGCAGACCGTGCGACAGCATCTGTCTGACTTTCCGCTGCAAGTCAATGAGTCCAGTCTCTCTCTGGCATTTCCCGTCAGTCAAGACTTCCAGCATTCCTTCACGCTGTTGCAGGAACTCAATCAACTACCGATCACTATAACCAGTTTTAATCAAAAGAATGCTTCGTTAGAAGATATTTTTCTAACACTTGTCCAAGGAGGAAACCAATGAAAGCAATTATAGAAACCAACACCTTATTCAAACGCAATCTCTTGCTATCGATTCGCAGTATGGAGACTTTGCTAAGTGGAATTTTGACCCCAGCGATTTTAATGATCCTCTTCGTCTATGTTTTTGGGGGAGCCATGAACGTCGGCGATACCTCTTATGTCGATTTTGTCGTTCCTGGTGTTCTCGTCCAATGTATCGCCCAAAGCGCCTCCTCCGTTGGGGTAACGGTGACGGAAGATTTGAATTCCGGCATGGTGGAACGGCTGATGACCTTGAACATCTCTAACTCAGCCTTTTTAAACGGCCATGTCTTCGCCGCGACTCTTCGGAGCTTGATCAGCACCTTGGTCGTGTTGATCGTTGCCATGGTCATCGGTTTTCGCCCTCAAGCCACAGTTGCTGGCTGGGGACTCGCTTTCCTATTGATCTTTTGCTTCACCTTCGCCTTTACTTGGGTCTCCGTTCTGGTTGGTCTCATCGCCAAAAGCCCCGAGACAGCGACCTTGTTTACTGTCTTGATCACCCTTTTGCCCTACTTAAGCTCTGGTTTCGTCCCTACGGAAACCATGCCGCGCCCATTAGCCGTTTTTGCTGAATACCAACCAATGTCGCCGATCATCCATTCTTTGCGCGGGCTTTTGTTAAACTTGAAAGATACCACCTTGATCAGTGCCTTTAGCTGGTGTGGCGGTATCGTAGTGGTGAGCTGGTTCTTGGCACGGATGCTTTATCAGAAACGGTTACGCTAGGTAAAAGGAATCAATGGTATAATATAAGTAGTTTTCTATTATAAAAAGGCAGGGATACCCATGGATCTTAAAAACCGGCTGATCGCCTTCGCTCAGACCTTTAATGATGTTCAGGTCGACCATCCATTTGCAAAGTTTCCCGAGTACCAAGTCTTGCGGCACCGCAAAAGCGGCAAATGGTTTGGCTTGCTGATGACTGTAGAAAAGCAAAAATTAGGCCTAGAAGAAACGGGAATGATCGAGATTTTAGATGTCAAAGCAGCGTCCGAAATGGTTTCGATCATCAATCAAAGCCGCGGCTATTTACCCGCTTATCACATGAATAAAAACCATTGGCTCACCGCATTACTAGATGGCTCTGTATCAGAAAAACAACTCCAATCTTTGTTACGAGACAGCTATGAGCGTACCCGTTAAACCCAAATATCACCAAAAAACCGATCAACGATGCGCCTATATAGGAGCACCGTTGATCGGTTTTCTTTTATAACGGATCCTGTGTCATCCGTGAGTCTAACGAAACACTTAGGCCAACTCTTCTCCGTTTGTTGCAATGACTTGTTTGTACCAATCGAAGGATTTTTTCTTGGAACGATCCATCGTGCCGTTGCCTTCGTCATCAAAGTCAACATAAATAAAGCCATAGCGTTTGCTCATTTCGCCTGTTGAAGCACTGACAAGGTCGATACAGCCCCATGGCGTGTAACCGATCAAGTCTACGCCATCAGCGATCGCTTCCCCCATTGCTTCAATGTGGCGGCGCAAGTAATCGATACGATAGTCATCTTCGATCTTACCTTCTTCGTTAAAGGTATCAATGGCTCCTAAGCCGTTTTCCACGATAAACAACGGTTTTTGATAACGATCATACAATTCATTCAACGCGATGCGCAGCCCTTCTGGGTCGATTTGCCAGCCCCATTCACTTGCTTCTAAGAATGGATTGCGGACGCCGCCTAACAAGTTTCCTTGCACTTCATCGGCTTCTTCTGTGGTGATATCCACGGCAGAAGACATGTAGTAGCTGAAGCCAACATAGTCAACAGTATGTTCAGCAATCAAGGCTAAGTCTTCTTCGGTAATCTCAAGATCCTCTTTATTGACGCCGTGTTCTTTGTACAAACGATCCGTAAAGGATGGGTATTTTCCACGTACCTGCACGTCGGCACAGTAGTAGTTGAAGGCTTGATTATGGATCATCGTCGCCACTTGGTTGACTGGGTTCGCATCAATGCTGTAAGTCGTTGCATAAATGATCATACAACCGATCTGTAACTCTGGGTTTAATTCATGGCCGATTTTGACTGCTTTACTGCTGGCAACAAATTGGTTGTGCCACGCTTGGATCACGTTTGTAAAGTCGCTGGCACCTGTGCTGTTGACCATTCCTTGACTCAATGCGGAGAAATGGAAAGCAGAGTTGATCTCATTGAAGGTCATCCAGTATTTGACTTTGCTGTGGAACCGTTCCAAGACAACTTTTGCAAAACGTTCATAGAAATCGATCAATGCTCGATTTTTCCAGCCACCGTATTCTTTGGCTAAATGCAAAGGCATTTCATAGTGAGAGATCGTAACCACTGGCTCGATCCCGTATTTCAAACATTCATCGATCAGCGCATCGTAAAATGCTAGCCCAGCTTCGTTTGGTGTCGTTTCATCGCCATTTGGAAAGATACGTGTCCATGCGATAGAAAAACGATAGCTCTTGAAGCCCATTTCTGCAAACAACGCAATGTCTTCTTTGAAACGGTCATAATGGTCGATCCCGCGATGATTTGGGTAGGTGTATTTGTCCTCATCGATCGTCCAATCAAACGTATCACTACCTAAAATCGCTAAACGCTGTTTGCCGCCAGGCATTGCATCCGCCACTGACAAGCCTTTGCCATCGCGATCGAACGCCCCTTCTAATTGATTCGCTGCGGTCGCGCCGCCCCATAAGAAATTTTCTGGAAATTTTGCCATTTGCTCGTTCTCCTTTTGTTTTCTTTTGATAAACCTACCTAGCTGGTTACTGAAAAATCCCCGATAAAAAACAAAAAACCTAAATAAGAGCCGCTGCTAAAACGAGAAGAGCGCTTTCTTATTTAGGTCTTGCCTGATCGAGTCAGTAACAATCCACGTGGGTTTTCTTTCTTTAACTATAGCACTAACTCGTTGGCTTGTCATCATAAAATCGGTTTCTTTTAAACCGTTTCCCCCGTTGCATCGATACTTTCAGTTTGAACCTCCGCTTGCGCTGCTTCTGCTTCTGTTTTTAATTTTCCTTTATCTAAGACTTTAACAAAAGGAATGTACAGCAAGCAGCCTGCCAAAACGCAAACAACTTGTAGAACTGCAATTTGCCAACCACCAGCGATAAAGCCGTTTAAAAAGATCGGTGTACCAAAAGGAACTTGTACGCCACTAAGTCGTGGAACGATACCACTCCAAATGGCTAGATAAGCAACTAGGGTTTGTACCAGTGGTGTTAAAATAAATGGAATCGCCATGATCGGATTTAAAATCAACGGCAATCCAAAAATAATTGGTTCATTGATCGTAAATAAACTAGGGACAGCACTTAAATTCGCTACTGTTCTGGATTGCTTGGATTTTGCTAATAAAAGCAAAACGATTACTAATGATAATGTTCCTCCGGCACCACCAATACCAGAAAATAAGTTATAGAAGGACTGACTCAAAATATTCGGCAACTCGGAACGAGCAACGCCGCTAGCCAAAGCATCCATATTTTCCACATCCATTGGTAAGTACAAAGCGGTGACAAAGCTACCCACCACCAACGAACCATGGATACCGAAGAACCATAGCACCATTTGGATCAGTACAATAAATAACAACGAACCTACACTAGAAGACAAGCTTTGCAGCGGCATTGCCAAGATTTGATAGATGAAATCTGAGAATGAGCCATAAGAAGTAAAACTGAATGCCCAGCTAATGACGATCGCGGTAAACCCAGAAATAATTGCTGGAATCAAACCGGCGAAGGTATCCGTCACAAATTGCGGCACGCCTGCTGGCATTTTGATGGCGATATTTTTTTCTAAAATAAAGCAGTACAAACGAGCAAAGACTAAGCCACAGATCATAGCGGTAAACAAGCCTTGAGCACCGAGTTTGCTCATGTCGAGGGTCGTTGTTTCCTCTAAGGTAACCATTGGCGTCATCATCAAAAAGGCAAACAGTGAAACGATGCCGGCAGGAACCGCCGATTGCTTAAATTCTGTCGCTAAACGGTGACCGACCAGAAAGGAAGCGTACACTGAGATAACCCCGACGGTCATACTGTAACCGACGGAAAAATAGCCGCCAATATTGATCGAATTGATAAAGTCTGTCCATCCTTGAATCGGCAAAACTGCTAACAATAAGGCGATCGAACCAATAATGTTGATCGGCAGCGTCGCCATCAACCCGTTTGAAATTGCCTTTAAATACCGATTGTTGGAGATTTTATCTGCAAATACTAACACCTTATCCATATACTTATCCATTTTCTTTTCACTCCTTTATTTGGATGACAAACAATACATCTTCATGACAATTGTGGGGATGGAAAACAGTGATACCATCGGTAACTGTCAGTTTTGGTTTCAAGAAACGATTGGTATTCAAATCGATCAATGTGACGGTCGCTGTAGAAAGATCTCCTTGCAGACGAACTGTTGTATTGCTTGGCAAGTAAAGCAACGCATCCTTCGATCCTGCGATGGCTGCCATACGAATCTGTTCATCTGCATCGATCAAGCGCTCTTGGCAAGGCACAAGCTCCTGAATATTTAATAATTCGAATAATTGCTTGATAAAGCCATAGTCATCTGCCCCAGGAAAAGATAAAGCTTCTGGCCAAATCATCGGACGATCAAACGCTTCCCCGATTTCTTCCGCAAAAGTCGCCGTCGGGGTTTGCCAACTCCAGATGCCGTGGGCACCGTACGTGATCCCAGCCGCGCCGCCGGCTAACAGTGATTGCCATGCCGCTTTGCGGACATCCTTTTGACCAAATCGGCCGTATACGTGACGGGCATAGCCCATTTGTTCATAGCAAGGTTCTGAGTTGATGATCGGCAGCTGCGGTTGTCTTTGATAAAAACGCTCTGCCAAATAATAAGGCATATTCAAAAAGGCGCTGTTATGACCTGATTGGTATAAAAATAAGTCCAAATGTTCGACGATCGTTGCGGGAATCTCTTCAAAACGTCCCTTGATATGAATCGTTTTCAGAGTATTGGGCGAATACTTTTCAAAGAAAGCAAAGGCTTCTAGATACGTATCGATGGTTGGCTGTGTTGGGAAATCCGTATCGCCACCAATAAAGTAGATCGGATGGAAGGCATCAAAAGTCGCAATCACTTTTTGATAGTAGGCCTGGCGGCAATCCTCCGGCAACACGTTGCGTTCTTTGTCCAACTGGCTAGCCCACGTGCCTGCGACATAGTTTGACCACAAGACGACCAACGCTAAAGTAAAGCCTTTCTCGTCGGCAATTTTACAAAGACGCTGAGCCCGTTCGAAATAGGCATCCTCCCAAACAGTAAAATCAAAGACGCCCGCATCAAGAGGAAACGGCAAGCAGTCAAATTGACCACGGCTGCGATCCCATTGCGGTAACACATTGATTTGAAGGGTATTGAAGCCCTGCTCTTTGCGTTTGTCTAAGTAAGTGTTCCAGTCATTTTCTTGAATACTAGTAAAGGCACTCCAGCAAGTATCGGCTAAATAAAAGAAATGCTGTCCGTCTCGCAATAAGGTGCGTTTGTTTTGGCTTACGGTGATTTTCACAGTGGTGCTCTCCTTTCATCGGCACAAGTTGTGCACCGACGGTTTTTTAATCAATATAACTACTGAGCCAGCCTTCGCACAGCTCAAACCATTTGGCGACATGGGCATTGTGGTGACTTGGCTTGCGTGCCGTTGTTCGATCCGCTAATGCCAGTCCGTGTTCGCCTTTTTCAAAAATATGCAGTTCGAATGGAATCTCGGCTTCTCTTAATTTGACCGCCAGCTTCAACGAGTGCGCCACATCGACTAAGACGTCTTCCGTCGTATGCCAGAGAAACATCGGAGGTGTCCACTGATCGACATGATGCAAAATGTTCATGGATTGAATGGCTTCTTCCGTCGGTTGTTTACTCCCAAAAAAGCGTTCGTTGGCAGTTAAAGGTGTTTCGATCAGACTAGCAGCAAAGCCTAGCTCATCGATTGGGAAGGCATGCTCTTGATAAACCAATGGGTAGCCAGCGATCGCCAAATTCACTTTCAGTAAGTCACTGCTAACGCCCATCGCTTCTGCCAGCTCAGCATCGTGCCAGCGCGTCGCTAACTGCAACGCTAGATGTCCGCCTGCTGAAAAGCCGCAAACGATGATTTGCTCCTCATCCACCAACCATTCTTGAGCATGCGCACGAATGGTTTTGACGGTTTGGGCGGCTTCCATCAAGGCATTGTGGGGAACATTTTTCACTTGGTCACCGGTGGTGTACCATAAAACAACACTATTTAGCCCGATACTATTGAATTTCAAGGCAATGACTTCCGCCTCTCGATCACTGGTAAATGCGTAGCCGCCGCCTGGACAGACGATCACTAGCGGTCGTTTCTTGCCGACATTGTACTCTTTGGATTGGTGCAATAAATAGGTATCCACGTAAGCCGTTTGATTCAATTGGATTCGTTGGGTCTCCATATAGTTCCTCCTTTATCCTTCACTAAAAGCAGCTGATTTCTCAATGAACCGTTTCCATTTTTCATATTTCAAACGGATCACGGCCTGTTCGGCTTGCGGAATGATCGTGGTTTGCTGAATAGCTGGTTCATTCATGGTTGGATTGGCAACAAGCATCGTGCCGATGGCTGAAAATTCTTCGACTTCGCTGACGATGACGGGTTTATTGATCAAAGTCGCCAATAAGCTCATCAAGGCGCGGTTTTTCGAAACACCGCCATCGATCATTACCTGATTGATCAGTCGTTCAGCGACTTCTTCCATCACATCGATCACTGCTTTGATTTGAAAAATGATGCTTTCTAAAACGGCTTTCAACAGCTCATGAGTCGTCGTTGTGCGTTTCATGCCGACAAAGCTGGCAGTCATCGTATTATCCCAAAAAGGGGCACCCATTCCTTGCAATGCTGGGATAAAATAGATGTCTTCTTGACTGTCATTGGTCAGCACTTCTTGACAAATCTCAGCTACATCTGGCAGCGGAGCCACTTGCTCACTGAACCAGTTGATGGCGTCACCACAGGAACGGATGATGCCTTCTAGCGCAAACGCTGTTTCCTGGCTAGTTTGCCAGCCGACCGTCGTCAAAATGCGGCGATCTCGCAACGTCTGCTCCTGCTGCACTTGCATCATGATCGAACAACCGGTACCCATCGTGATTTTTACATCCCCAAGGCTTTGACAACCTTCCCCGAATAATGCCGCTTGTGAATCGGCTAAGATTCCTTTGATAGGGATTCCGTGATAGTTACCGAAAACCGTATCAGCAGGTTTGATCGCTGGCAAGTCTGCTAGATGGATGCCAAAAAGTTTGACGAGTTCTGCATCCCAACGGCCCTCTTCAATATTGTAAAACAATGTTCGGCAAGCGTTGCTGGCTTCTGTCGCAAATACCTTCCCTTGCGTTAAATTCCACAACAGCCAGCTGTCCATCGTACCGATCGCCAACTCGCCAGTTCCCGACTTTTCCTTGATAGCCGATAATTCTTGTGCCAGCCATTTCACTTTGGTGCCAGAAAAATACGGATCTAAGCGTAAACCGGTCTTTTGATTGATCGTCCTTTCCCAGCCTTGTGCCGTCAATTCTTCACAAATCGCGGCGCTGCGGTTGCATTGCCACACGATCGCATTGTACAAGGGATTACCAGTCAATCGGTCCCATGCAACGATCGTTTCTCGCTGATTGGTCAAGGACAAGGAAACGATTTGACCTGCAGTGATCGCTTGTTCTTGAAACACTTGTGCCAGCAATTCTTGGACATTTTGCCAAATCTCGAGGGGATCATGTTCGACCCACCCGACTTTTGGATAAATTTGGCGGTGTTTTTTATCGTAACGCTGCAGGATTTTCCCTTCTTGAAACAGTAAGAGCTTGGTACCGGATGTACTCTGATCTAAAACCAGCTGATAGGTCTTGTCCATCTTAAGCTCCTAGAAACGCAACCGCTGTTTTCGCTATGGAGGCACCGTCTAAGCCATAATGGGCAAACAGTTCTGACGAAGAACCAGTAATCAAGGCTTCATCCGGAAAAGCAATGATTTTTTGTCGAATGTCCGTTTCTTCTGTCAGTGTTTCCGCCACGGCAGCTCCTAAGCCGTTGTATTGGCTGTGTTCTTCCACAGTGATCACGGTGCCTGTTTCTTTCGCCACTCGTTTGACCGTTTCTGAATCAAAGGGCTTCAAGGAATGAACATTTAAAACGGTAGCAGTGATGCCTTGTTTTTCCAATAGCTCAGCAGCATCCAACGCTTGGCGCACGGTTTCGCCGGTGGCGATCAATGCGACATCTTGGCCGCTTCTCAGCTCAATGGCTTTGCCGATCTCAAAAGGATAATCTGCAGAATCATAACAATCTTCAACAGGATTGCGACCGAGACGGATATAGGCTGGTTGATTTGATGCCGCTAAGGCTTTAAACATTTGGATCGTTTCAAAGCGATCTGCTGGCAACAGCACTTGCAAATTAGGGATCGCTCGTGCCACTGCGATGTCTTGCAAGGAATGATGACTCATGCCTAATGCCCCATAACTGACACCGCCGCTGATACCTACGAGTTTGACATTTTTATTCGAATACGCGACATCGACTTTGATCTGCTCGATACTGCGCATGCTGAGAAAACAAGCTGGAGAGGCAACGAAAGGGCGTTTGCCCATATGGGCTAAGCCAGCCGCAATACTGACGATGTTTTGCTCTGCGATCCCTACTTCCACCAATTGTGTCGGTAATTCCTTGGCAAAAGGTGCTAACGAAGCGGAACCACGAGAATCACTGGTCAACACCGTGATCGCAGGATTCTTTTTTCCTTCTTCAATCAATACGTCGCACATCGCTTGGCGATTGGCAATATTATTTTTTCCCATGAGTCAAAACCTCCATTTGCTGATCAAGTTCGGCAATGGCTTGTGCAAGCTCTTCTGCCGTTGGCACTTTATGATGCCATTGCGCTTGATTTTCGGCTGCAGAATAGCCTTTGCCTTTGATGGTTTTAGCAATGATCAGCTTCGGTTGATTGGGCTGATGCGGTTTTTCTAATGCAGCCACCAAGGCAGCCATATCATTGCCATCAACGATATGCACATCCCAACCAAAGGCACGCCATTTTTCATCTAGCGGCTCCACTGCCATCACATCTTCCGAGGCTCCAGTGATCTGCAAGCCGTTGCGATCAATGATGGCGGTCAAATTGTCCAGCTGGTAGTTGGCAGCCGCCATGGCTCCTTCCCATACCGAGCCTTCTGCTAATTCGCCATCTCCCAACAACGTATAGGTTTGATACGTGCGGTGATCCAGTTTGCCTGCCAAGGCGATCCCTACTGCGACGGGTAAGCCGTGACCTAGCGAACCAGTATTCATTTCAACACCAGCTACTTTATTGTTTGGATGACCGATCAGTCTTGAACCAAAATGCGAAAAGGTGGCTAATTCTTCTTTCGGCAAAAAACCTTTGTCCGCTAAAACGGCCCATAATACTTCTGCAGCATGTCCTTTACTTTGGATATACTGGTCACGATCTTGCTTTTGAGGATCTTTCGCATCGACATTCATTATCCGATAATACAAGGCCACTAAAATATCGGTACAAGAAAGATCCGAACCAGTATGACCCGTTTTTGCTTGATAGATCAGCTCTAACACGGATTTTCGAATCGTTAAAGCCTTCATCTCCAGCTCGTTTATTTCCATGATTGATCCCCTCTCAAGTATGCTTTGACGTCTTCTTCGATTGGATCATAAAAATCTGGCTGCACGCCGATGTATTTGCACGCTTCATACAAGATCGGCACCACATTTTTTCTGACCGCCGCAACGTGATGAATATAAGGGCCCTCAACGAGTTTGAATTCCAAGCGATTCAAATTCGCAAATTCCAGATAGAGATAGGTTCCTTGATTGTATGGGCCATCGATCCCTTTACCAGTACCCATCAGTAGGGAGTATTCGCCGTTGTCCCCGTCAAAGCGACACAGCGTATACTCGTCTTTGATTGCCCGAAAAGCGACTGATCCTGGATAGTCAAAAACAAAATGCCGTTGCGGCAAGATCGGTTTGGTCTCCGCGGTGGAATAAGCAAAAACTCCTAAGTGCTGCAGCAATTCGCCATTCTCATTTTCTGGATGGCGGCAGTTGACATCCGCAAAGATTGCTCGGTGTTCCCCCAACGAAGCGGCTTCGACCAACAGTTCCGAGATCGCCCCATGGACATCCGTCTCACAGACAAAAGGCAAACCTTCTTCTTGTAACAGCGACAAGGAGGCATACGGTAAAATACCGATTTCGTCTTGTAAGGCCGTCCAACACTGGATGACTCCTGCATTGCAGCCGTAGCTTTCACATAAGTTTTGCAAAGCCACTTTGAGGGCTGCCACCATCTCCAAATCTTTCGCCGAAATTTGGACTTCCGTATTGGTTTCGAAATAATCAATGACTGCTTGCAATTTATCTGGCTGCTGTTCTTTGACTTTCTTGATTTCTTGCACCACTTCTTGGATCGGTACTGGTGATAGCGAGATATTGAAACGCTCCAATAGTTCGCCTTCGTTGCAGATCACGGTCCAAAAATCAAAGGGGCGTGGGCCAACTTGCAAGATTCGTGTTTGTTTGAAGGTCTTGACGACATTGCAAACTTTGATAAAGTCTTGCAAGCCGCGGGCAAATTCTGGTGAATCAATATCAGAATTTTTGACATAGGTGAAAGGTACCTTGAAACGGCGCAAGACTTTCCCAATAGCGAAAAGACCGCATTGCGTATCCCGCAAACGTGAACCGTCGGCGGCTGGCGTCTCATCTTTAGGTCCCCACAGTAAGACGGGGACATCTAGTTTTTTTGCTAAACGAGCACAGGCATATTCCGTACCAAAGTTTTCATTGGCTAGAAAAAGACCGTCGATCTTCGCTGCTTTGAATTTTTCGGCGATTTTTTCAACCCCTTCATCATCGTATAGTAAGCCGTCTTCGTTGATATCTAAAATATCTACATAATCAATGGCAAGTTCGTCCATTTTTTGTCGTGTCAGATTGGCGTACTCAATGGCTGCTTCTGCACTAAACAAATTTCTTCTAGTCGGGGCGAACCCGATGGTTACTTTATCCATAAAACCACCCTTTGCGTTTTAGTATATTTAGCTAAATTTTTATTTCTTCGACGATTCGTGCTACATTTTTGCTCAGAAATTCCTCATCCGTCAGTAAAACGATTTTTTTATCAGGAAAGGCTGCTGCGACTTTCGCTTGATTGAAGCGGGTTTGAGGAGCTAAAATCAAAAAATCATAGTCATTCCCCACCATAAATATTTCTGAAAAAGGCGCGGAATTGACATGGTAATGCTGATCATCCGCTAGTTGTTCTTTGATCGCTTTGACGAGCAGTGCGCTGGAGAGCCCAGTGGCACAAAAGAGACCGATCTGTGTCATCTATTCACTTCCTCAAAATGTAATCCCTTACTTTTTACACCTTAAATATAGCACAAGCTAAATATTTTGCAATAGTTTTAGATAAATATTTTTGTTAAATAACTAAAAAAAGGACAAAACGCTTGCTAAACGTTTTGTCCTTCTTCTTATTTTTTTCTTAATTGATGCTTTCGCGTTCGACGATCGTCGTGGCGACCAGCATTTTCAGATGGTTTTCATCTTCACTCGTGATTTTCTCGATCAAGCGTCGCACGGCTTGGCGACCAAGGTACACTTTATCTACTTTGACGGTGGTCAGTGGTGGGTTGCAAAATTCCGCTAAAGGAATATCATCGAACCCAACGATGGTCAACGGATGATCGGGAAACACTTCACGAATGGCTTTCATTGCTCCGATGGCGATATTGTCATTGACCGCAAAAAAGGCGCTTGGTAACGGTCGCTGATCGGCACGCAAGGATTCCAAATAGACCTTCATGTCTTGATAGGAGCCTTCCAAGGTGGGTTCTACTAAGGCTTCCGTCTCTTCATAATGGATCAGATCATGCTCTTGGATCGCTTGGATGAACCCTTGCTTGCGTTCACGGAAGTTGTTGATTTGAAAGGTTGAATTGATGATGCCGATGTCACGGTGGCCTTTTTCGATCATCTTTTCAACGATCTCATAGGCACTGTCACGATTATTGATAGCGACAAAATCAAAGTCCTGCGAATTAAACACCGTATCTAAAATCACTAACGGTACTTCCAAATGGCGAAAGACTGCTAAATCTTGTTTTTCCAATTCCGTTCCTAACAATAGCAAACCATCTGCTAATTCTGGACGGATCTTTTCAATCGGGTCTTCTTCTGGTGCCAGTGTGATATGGGAAATGACCAGTTCATAGCCTAACGCACTGCACTCCATTTCGATTCCTCGGATCAATTCAGAAAAGAAAGGCGTATCCCCTACGACATTTCCTTGTTTGTTCATTATGACAAATTTGATTTTTTGGCTTTCCGTTTTTTTAATTTCTCGCTGATCAAAGTACCCCATCTCACGAGCGATCTTCAAGATCGCTTGCCGTTTTTGTTCACTGATCCCCTTCCGATTGTTGATCGCATTAGAGACTGTTCCGCTGGAAACGCCAGCTTTTCGGGCAATATCAGAGATCACAACTTTCATTTGCTCACCGCTTTCTGCTTCTCATTCTGTTAAAAGTATAGCAAAAGAATTGTTTTTTTACTACCAAAAAAGCTAAAACAAACTAAAATTTTTAGTTTGTTTTAGCTTCTACTTTGATTAGTTACTTTGTTCCGCCAAAATGCAGAAGGACAATGGGTCGATGGTTATCCTTGACGCTGTTACGCCGCGAGAAGCGATCCCAGCTCCTTTGGGGTCAGCAACAATGTGCCAAGAAGCATTTTCTGTTGTCGTCGGTAAGTCAAAGGACCAGCTTTCTTCCGTGCTGTTGAGTAAAACGAACAAGGAACGCCATGGATGCTGTTTGTCACGATTGGGTACTTGATACGCCAAGCGATTTTCATCCTTTGTCTCATAAAAGACCATGCTTTCAGCCGTTTGGGTCGTGGCATCTCTCAATGGTGCAGAGGACTGCCGCAATGCCCACAAGCCCCGATACAGCTCGCGCAATTCTTTGAAGGTTTTGGCACGTGCCCAATCCAGCTGATTGACTGTCAGTGGCGAACGGAAGGAATTTTCATCGCCTTCTTTGGTACGGCCAAATTCTTCCCCAGCTTGGGTCAGCACGGCTCCTTGGCTAGTAAACAAAATGGCTGCTGCTAGTTTGTTACGAGCTAAAAGCTCAGGATCAAAGTCATAATTTCTTTCCTTCGCTGAAGCTTGCATGGTTGCCACCAGTTTGTCCCATAAGGTCAAATTATCATGGACTGACGCATAGGCGATCACTTGACGGGGCGATTTTGCCCAGCGCTCGGCGCCTTCTTGCCCAGCAACTTTCGTATTTCCTTGAATCGCCGTTGCCAAATTTGCTGCATAAAAGGTTTGCTTGACTTGCGGTTGACCATTCATTCCTTGAATAAACGCGCCGTCTGTTTCTTCAAAGACATCGCCTTTGATACTGTCTCTTAAATCATTGCTAAAAACCGCAACGCCTTCTGACAGTGCCCAAACATTGCTTTTATTGGCTGGGATATTCGGCTGAATGATTTGATTGCTACCGGCATCCCATGGCTCACCGTATAAAATCACATGGCTGAAGCCGGCATCATCTAGGCGTTGCCGCAACTGGTTCATGGTTTCCACATCGATCAAGCCCATCAAATCAAAACGAAAGCCGTCGATTTTGTATTCTTGCGCCCAATATAAAACTGAATCAATGATAAATTTACGCATCATTTTCCGTTCAGAAGCCACTTCATTGCCGCAAGCAGAACCGTCCGCAAAATTCCCCGCATCATCTTGGCGGTAGTAATAATCAGGCACCGTCAAATTAAACCACGATTCTTCTGTGATCGCAGTGTGATTGAAGACCACATCCATTACAACGCCGATGGCTTCTTCATGCAGCGATTGGATCATTTGCTTGCATTCACGAATCCGCGCCTTGGGATCACTAGGATCAGAAGCGTATCGTCCTTCAGGGACATTGTAATTTTTCGGATCATAGCCCCAGTTGTAGGCAGACGAAGTTTCATCATTGTCAAAATCGAAGATCGGCAGCAGATGAACATAATTGATCCCCAGCTCTTTTAAATAAGCCATGCCAGTTGGTTGACTTTCATCCCCTATCAGATGGGTCTTTTTTTCAGTAAAGGCTAAATATTTCCCGCGATTTTCTGGTGAAATCCCGCTGTTTTCGGCGCCACTGAAATCTTCGACATGCAATTCCCAAATATAGGCATCTGTGATCGATTGCTGACCGACGCCGTGAGTCTCCTGCCAGCCTTCAGGATCTGTTTCCTTTAAATCAATGATGGCCCCACGGTTCCCGTTGATCCCTACTGCCTTGGCATAAAGATCCACCGCTTCGACTTTTTGACCGTCTCGTTGAAATTCAAACGTATAAAACAGCTCTTTGACGGTTTCTTCCGTCGTGACTTGCCAACAGTTGTCTTCTTGGACCATTGGCAGTGTCAGCAGGCGATCATCAGCCCCAGCGACACCGCTTTGATAAATCAATACTGAAACGGCCTCTGCCTCTGGTGACCAGCATTTGAACGTGGTTTGCTGTCCTTGAAAAGTCACACCAAGATCATTCCCGTGATACGTATGTTCTTCTAAAAAACCGATCCTGCGATCGATCGCAATCTTTTTTTCTCCATACTGCGTGTTTTGTCCCATCAAAATTCCTCCATTCAACGTTGCTAACTATAAAACCCAGTTACTTTTCTGCTATTTCTACCTTCTCATATTTCTTGAAAATTGCCAACAATAAGCCGCCTTTTCTTTGACCTAAAAATAAGCCTTAACACTACAGACAAGCCCATTTCTAATTTTGCTAAACGACTCCGCACCTCTTTTTATCAAAAGAAAAACCCCCACTCGTTGAACGGCTCTTAAAGAATAGCTATTGCTTCTAATCTTTAAGATCACTGCTCCGATGGGGATTGTTGAAAAAGAAGAAATCAATAATGGCAATGATAGCTGTCACAATATTCTGAAATCTCTTCCTCTCTTTCTCGCTATCTATTGATCACTTACAGCTAGACCTGATTCGAGTAAGGTTTTAGGTAAATCACCTTGATAAAAATCGACTGATTCATGAAGGACTCGCTGCCAATAATTTTGTGTCTCTTTCAAAAAATTAGCATTATCTTGCGTATTTCCTTCTCGAATAAACAGCAATACCAACCCACTAAAAAAGATCAAGGCTTCTTCATGATATTTTCTCAGATCGCTTTTATGCGCACATTGAAAAACAGCTGATTCAGCAATTGCTTCTTGAAAATAAGCAAAAGAACGCTCTTTTATGTAAGGACCACAGCCAATATCATTTAAAAAAAGTGCGAAAAAGAGGTTGCGATTGCGGCTGGCAAATACGTAATAGTCCTGCCAAAAGCTGTATAAGGAATCGAGTGTCTCTTCTGACTCTTTTTTTGTTTCGTGAATGTCGCGAAACACATCATCAACCATCGCCTGTTTATAATTTTGCATGTTTGAAAAATTTAAATAGATCGGTTGGGTCGATGTTCGTGCATATTTAGCAATGTCGCGGACAGTGATTGGTCGATAAAGATATTCCACCAGATATTTTTTTAAGCAATTGATCAAATATTTTTTCGTAATCGTTGCTTTTCTCATAATACCCCTTCCTTTCTGGACGTCACCAATTCTTGCTGATGTTCGTCTCATTCACTTTGACTACTTGCAGCTTTTAGAAGCACAACCAACGCCCATTTTCTTACTGAAAGTAATCTTTATACTTCTACTTTAACAAAAAAGAGCACGTTAACCTATACTTTCCGCCGATTTTCTTAATTTTATTTTTTATTTTTGACCATTTTGTTAAAGAAACTCTTGTTGTCTTATGGTGCTCAGACTTAAGGTTGATTTTGACTGGTGCTGCTTGTGGAATGATACTATGTAATGTATAGTATGAGTATGAACAGGAGGAGAGCCTTTGGATGCCCAATTAAAAAAAGGATTATTGGAAATTTGTGTGTTGGCTTATTTGCAGCATGGTGACTCTTATGGCTATGAATTAGTCAAAAACATATCTCCTTTACTGCCAATCTCAGAATCAACGCTCTATCCTATCTTGAAGCGCTTAGAAGCCAGCCGAGCGGTTGAGACTTATAATAAAAGCCATCAAGGACGGACCCGAAAATATTACCGCTTGACCAAAATCGGAAAACAGCGGATCGACGATTTTTTAACCAACGACTGGCCCCAATTGACATTGATCCAGCGATTTATTAAAGGAGGAACATTAGATGAACAGAGTTGATTTTATCAAGGCATTGGCTGCGGAATTATCTGAAAAAGTCAGACCTAGCGAGATTCATCAGCTGATCAACTATTATGACGAGATGATCGAAGATTTGATGGAAGAAGGATACACCGAAGAAGAAGCCGTGGCACGCCTTGGCTCCCCAAAAGAACTGATCCAAGCAGTTACCGAAACGGAAGAGGTCGTAGTAGAGATTCCCCGCCGCTTTCATCCCTTTTTGCTCTTGATTTTAGTACTGGGCTTCCCATTGTGGGGCAGCCTCTTGTTAAGTGCCGCTTTGCTGATCCTAAGCTTTTTAATAATCATCTGGTGTGTGCCTTTCACCACTGGCATGATTGGTGTCACTACGTTTATCGGTGGGATCGCCAGCGTTGTCTTAAGTCCCATGCTGATGGCGGATGGTTTCTATCTCTTTTTAAGTCAGTTAGGCATGGGGATTTTCTTATTTGGTTTAGGGCTGCTTTGCCTGATCGCCACTTATAGTATGAGCCGACCTTTTTCACGTCTTACCCACTCCCTTGTTGTTTGGCCGAAATCATTTGTTCAAAACTATCGAAAGAAGGCAGTCCTATGATCAAAATCAATAAGCGCTTTTTCGTTTTTCTCAGTCTGTTGTTTATTATTCTCGGACTGGTCATCACCTTTATCGGTTTTTCAATGTCAGGCTACTCACCTGATGCCTACCATATTGAGCATCGTCGCTGGTATCAACTCGTTGGTTTCTATACGGAATAACAGACGGAAAATAATTATAAGTTGATTTTTTCGTCAGAAAAACTAGCAATTCGCATTAATTTCATGTATCGGTGAAAAAATTGAACTTCTCTTTTTGACGGAACCATATTACTATATAGGTACATCCTGTATCCTATTTCATAGGGTAACCAGAAAAACCCATACCATCCTATGGGTTTTTTTGCTGTCTATAAAAGCAAAAAAACGTGCCGCAAGTCCTGGTATCGCCAAGCTAGCTGTTTTAGCTAACCTTGGCAGAACCTGTCTGCAGTACGTTTTTTCTAATGATTGATTATTCCCCTAGTACTGGCTGTTCTTGCACAGTGCCAATAGGAAACAAGGCGCGAAACACCCGGCGAACGATTGGACCTGCAATGAACAATTGCAACGGCAATGCGACGATCACATTTTTCCCAATGTTGCTTAGCCAATTGACGAACACCGAGTGATCAGGGTTTGGGTGCATCAACGCACCAAAGAGTGACATACAGATCACCATGCCGGCGATCATCAATGAAGAAATCAACCCGATTTTTTTCCAAGTAGCTGATTGATGGTCCAAAAATCGAAACGCCAAACCTTTTGCCGGACCAGAAACAATGAACCAATCCAAAATAAAGGCGACACAAAGGGCTAATGGCAATTCATTCCACGCCAATTGGAATGCCAATGCCGAAACACCGACTTGAAACATGAGGTTATAAACACTCATAAAATACACCATGAAAATACACATAAGTGTCGTATAGATCAAACTTTCTTTTTTATTGATAGGCATGTAACAACTTCCTTTCTCTTTTTCGTACTCGACTATTCTAGCAGAAGAAAATTTTTCGTGTAAGTAAAAGTTTGAAAACTTTCAAAAAAGTTTTTTGCTATTTTTTTATCCACTTCTCTTGACACTTTCTTATGAAGTCAGTAGAATAGCGATAGATTAAATCGTACAGATAACAAGCGGGTTCGCTTGTCGAGAGAGAGGCGGTTTCTATGAGAATAGAAACGGTCTCTTTTTTTGCGAATTTTTAGAGGTGAGAATATGGAAAACAACAAAAAACTCGTGGGGGCGATCCTCGCAACCGGATTGATGTCATTTGCAGGTGTGCTGATTGAAACAGCCATGAATGTAACGTTTCCGACATTGATCGATCAATTTACGCTTTCAACATCCGATGTTCAATGGGTGACGACCATCTACTTGCTGGTCATCTCCATCATTGTCCCAATATCGACCTACCTTTTGAAGCGCTTCTCATTGAGAACCTTGTTTCTAGCTGCCAACGCCTTTTTCCTTGTTGGCTTGGTGATCGACTTTTTATCGCCGACGTTTGCCATTTTGCTGATTGGCCGCTTTTTCCAAGGTGCCAGCACAGGGATCGCACTGCCTTTGATGTTCCACATCATTTTGACATACTCCCCCTTTGAAAAACGGGGAGCGGCAATCGGCTTAGGGAATTTGACCACTTCCATCGCTCCAGCGATCGGACCGACATATGGGGGCTTATTGACCGCCCATTGGTCTTGGAATGCGATCTTTCTTTTCTTGATCCCAGTCTTGCTGATCTCCCTAGTACTCGGCCTTTACTCGATCCCTAAAACGGCTGGGGCAAAAGACACTTCCCTGGATTTACTGAGTGTATTAGGAATCGTCTTGATGTTCAGCGGCTTCTTATTGTTCTTGAATCAAGTAGGCACCTTAGCGAGTCTACTGCCGCTGCTTTTCGGTTTCATTGGTGCTGGCTTGTTTTATCAACGCTCAAAAGGCCCGAACCCTTTGATTCGTTTGGCTGTTTTGAAAAACCGTAGCTTCAGTTTGTTTCTGTTTGGCTTTCTTGTTTGTCAGTTCCTTTTACTGGGCATTTCCTTTGTCTTGCCGAACTTTGTCCAACTCGTCTTGGGAAAAGATGCCTTTACTGCAGGATTAGTTATGCTTCCTGGGGCGGCGATCGGGGCGATCCTTGCGCCGATCTCTGGTCGGTTGCTGGATAAAGTTGGACCGAAAAAACCGATCCTGTCTGGTTTGACGTTGATTGCCATCGGTTGGCTTGCCTTAGCCCTCGTTTTGCATTCGCCTTTCATTTGGAGCCTAGTTGCTGGACATGTCTTTTACATGATCGGGATCGGCTTAGCCTACAGCAATATGATGACCACCGGCTTAAACAAGCTGACTCCTGCATTGTACGCGGACGGTAATGCGATCTTTAATACGCTACAGCAATTTTCTGGTGCAGTGGCGACGGCTGTGGTGGCGACCATTATCAATTTGGCACAAAATGCGGCGACCGATTACACCCAAGGGACGGTCATCGGCTCTCAAATCGCCTTATTCTTTTTGTGGGCCTTAGTCTTACTGACTTTCCTATTAACGATCAACTACTTCCGCAAAAGCACCGACAAAAAAGCCGTCAGCTAACTGCGGCTTTACCCATTGAAAACCAAGAAAAAGCCGCTCTCCCTTGAGGGCGGCCATAAAAAAATCCGCTTCCGATCCCCCTTCTTAGTCAAAGGGTGCTCTCGGAAACGGATTATTTTTTTAGTTTAATTCAGCTGAACCAACCGCTGTTTTGGCTGTCACTGTGCCTGTGGTCGTCAATGAAAGCTGACGCACTTTTTCGGCATTCGTGATGACTGTTAAAACATCTGTCTGTTTGCCAGCTGCGGTCACTGCATCTAGATCCATCACTGCAATCTTCGTTTCTGGTGTGACCGTGTCACCTTCAGAAACAAGGACCTCAAATGGCGCACCTTTTAATTCCACAGTATCTAAGCCCATATGAACAAGAACTTCCGCGCCACCAGGCGTTAAAATCCCAATTGCATGCTTTGTTTCAAAAATGCTAGAGATCGTACCTGCAACAGGAGCATAAATCGTTCCATTCGTTGGCTGAACAGCAAAGCCGTCACCCATCATTTTTTGAGAAAAGACAGGATCAGAAACTTCAGTGATGGCAACTACTTTCCCATCAGCTGGGGCATAAAGGGTTTCTTCTGAAACTTGTGCCGCTTCTGGGGCTGCAGTTGTCGGTGCAGCCGTCGTTGGTGCAACAGCCGCTGCTGCAGCTGTATCAGCAGCCAATTGCGGTTCTAATTTATTTAAGAAGGTAACTTTTCTAAAGATGATGGTGCAAACAAACGTGATGGCAATCGTCACCGCCATTGAGATGAAGACCATTGGATAGTTTTCAATTTTAAATGATAAGAAGCCAGGCAGTCCCCCTACACCAATACCTAATGCACGGGTATTCGTTGCAGTGATCAGCATACCACCAAAGGCAGAACCTACCATTGCTGCGACAAATGGGTAAACATATTTCAAATTGATCCCGAACATCGCTGGTTCAGTAACCCCCATGTAAGCAGAAATCGTTGCTGGAACAGAGACTTGTTCTTCTTTTTTATTGCCACGGTGAAGGAACCAAATCGCCAATACTGCCGTACCTTGCGCAATATTTGACAGCATGATCATTGGCCAAAGGTTGGTTGTCCCAAAATCCGCTACTAATTGAGAGTCGATCGCTAGCGTTGTATGATGCAATCCGGTAATAACCAAAGGCGCATACAAGCCACCGAAAATGAAACCAAATAACCAGTTTAATGGTGAGGTCAAGCCAGCATTTACGACCCAAGAAATGCCTGATCCGATTTGCCAACCGATTGGACCTAACACCATGTGGGCTGCTAAAATAGTTGGCAGCAATGAGAACAATGGAACGAAGATCATTGAAACCGCTTCTGGAATCCATTTCCGGAAGAATCTTTCAAGATAAACCAATAAGAAACCTGCCAGCATTGCTGGGATCACTTGTGCTTGATACCCAATTTTATCAATAGTGAAGAACCCGAAGTCCCACGTATAATTTTGAGCAATTTCTGCAGCAGAAGTTGAACTTACTGAATAAGCATTTAATAATTGCGGTGAAACCAATGTAATCCCTAAAACAATCCCTAATATTTGCGTGGTTCCCATCTTACGTGTAATACTCCAAGTAATCCCTACTGGTAGAAAGTGAAAGATCGCTTCACAGGGCAGCCATAAAAAGCCGTTGACACCGTTCCAAAAAGTAGAAGCTTGTGTAATGGTTTGTCCACCTAGAGCTTCTAGCGGTACACCTTCTAAGAAATTTCTCAGCCCTAGCATCAAACCACCGACAATAATCGCTGGTAATAACGGGGTAAAGATCTCAGCTAACGTAGCGATCGCTCGTTGCACGATATTTTGATTGTTTTTTGCAATCGCTTTACTTTGTTCTTTAGAAACACCTTCTATTCCTGATACATCGGTAAAATCATTGTAAAACGTTGAGACATCATTGCCGATAATGACTTGGAATTGTCCCGCATTTGTAAACATTCCTTTGACACTTGGAATTTCTTCAATTGCCTTTTCGTTTGCTTTTGACTGATCGTTCAAAACAAAACGCATCCGTGTCGCGCAATGTGTTACTGCGGCGATATTTTCTTTGCCGCCAACATATTCCAGCAGCTTCTCAGCATCATCACGATACTTTCCCATAATTAATAAACCCCTTTCATCTCCACTTGTATATATATGTTTTGATTACGCACTAATCATAACTTGATAATTTTGATATTGCAAGCGTTTCAAACCAATTTTTTTTACTTTTTCTATAAACAATACAAGCAAATAGCAAAGGCACCATATAAAAACCTTGATAAATAAACGTTTTTTAAAATGTTTCATTAATATAAAATAATATTGCCAACAACTTTATTTACTGTTTATTTGACAAAAAAGAATAAAAAAACAGGCTAGATAAATTGAAATAGCTTACAATTTACGTTATAATCATTTTGCATGTATAGACAAGTTTAAAGGAGGACAACTACTGTGAATACGATTATATTATCTAAGGAACAATGGCTGTTAACGGATCAAACTGGTACGACCTATCCGTTTTCTGGGACTGACAGTGAACGCGTTGCCGCACTGACCGCGCAGCTGCAGCAAATGGAAGGTGGCGGGATCGTCTCTGAATCGCTGGTGTTTACGAATGAAGAAGGGACTTTTTCACTGGACCAATGGTTGACAGAAAAATTAAATCGTCCCTTTGTTTGCACTACGAAAGAACAGTATGAAGAAAAAAGTACTGAAATTCCTTGGCGCCTCGAATACTATGGCTACACCCCTGGTAAAGATGAATACTCGGTGGAGTCACTTTTAACCGTCGGTAACGGCTATTTAGGGCTGCGAGGCACAACGCCTGAGATGACCATTTGTGAAGCGAACTATCCAGGACTGTATTTAGCAAGTCTTTACAATACGGTGGAATCGGATGTTTCTGGTCATACCATCAGCAATGAAGACTTCGTCAATGCACCGAATCTGCAAAAAATGTACGTAAAGATCGATGATGAAGTGATCGATATCGCCAACAATCAGCTCCTTTCCTTTAAACGGACATTGGATTTGAAGACCGGCTTGTTCCAATCAGTGGCAGAAATTGAAACCAAAAAACAAAAGCGTCTGCGAATCGAAACGAAGAAGATCGCCAATATGCAAGATGTTCACCAATACAGTTTGGTCTATCAGTTTACTCCGCTGAACTTTTCTGGCGCCCTTACCTTCGTCAGTGAAGCCGACGGATCGGTCTATAACTATAACGTCGCTCGTTACCGTAGTTTAACTAACCAGCATTTGACCGTGAAAGAGGCAGCAGCTGAACAAAACAAAGCGCATTTAGTGGTCACCACTAACCAATCACAGATTACCGTTGTCCAATCCTCTGAACTGTTTTCACAGGACCTACCATTGGCTGAGCTGCAAGCTGAAACAAATGACCAGCTCATCCGTCAGCAAGTAACCCTTGAGGTGACGGAAGGACAAACTTATCGGGTCGAAAAATCAGTCACTGTTGCCGCTTATCGCCAAGAAGAGCCGCAACCGGCATTTACGTTTTCTTCCTTAGCATTACCTGATTTTGCGACGATGTATACCGCCTCAAAACAAGCCTGGGCTGAATTATGGGCGAAAGCGGCCATCGAAGTCACTGGTGACTTGATGTCGCAAAAAATGCTGAATCTGCATACGTATCATCTGCTGGTCTCCGCAGCACCGAATGCTTATCAGGAGTCCTTAGATGCCAGTATCACTGCCCGTGGCCTACATGGTGAAGCCTATCGCGGTCATATTTTCTGGGATGAACTGTTTATCTTACCGTTTTACATTCTACATTTTCCTGACACCGCCAAAGAAATTCTGCTGTATCGCTACCGCCGCTTAGCTGCTGCCAAAAAAGATGCCCAAAAAGCTGGCTACCAAGGCGCCATGTTCCCATGGCAATCAGGATTGGATGGCAGTGAGCAATCCCAAGAACTGCATTTGAACCCTATCAGCGGCGAATGGAAAGAAGATCACAGTCGCTTGCAACGCCATGTCTCCTTAGCGATCGCTTATAACATTTGGCAATACTGGCACAACACGCAAGATCGAGTCTTCATGGAACAATATGGGTTAGAATTGATGTTAGAAGTCGCTCATTTCTGGCAAAGTGCTGCCACCTGGGATGATGCTGCTCAACGTTACTTTATCGATAAAGTCATGGGACCAGATGAATTTCATGAAAGCTACCCAAATAGTGAACAAGGCGGCTTGAAAAACAACGCCTATACCAATATGATGGTAGTATGGTTGTTTGAAGAGATCGAGAACCTTCAACAACAACTTTCAGCAGAGAGCTTCCAAGCGGTATTAGAGAAAACGGCTTTAACCCCTGCAGATATTGCTGCTATGGCAGATATTCGTACCAAGCTGGGCTTAGAGATCGATCCAGAAGGCATCATTGCACAATTTGAAGGGTACTTCCAGCTGGAAGATCTGGATTGGGCTCACTACAAAGAGAAATATGGCAACATCTATCGGATGGACCGCATCTTGAACGCTGAAGGCAAGAGTGCTGACAGCTACAAAGTCGCGAAACAAGCGGATAGTTTGATGATTTTCTACAATTTCTCAAAAGAGCAAGTCAATCAGATTTTGGCAGATCTTTCTTACCAGCTGCCAACAGACTATATTGAAAAAAATCTCCATTATTACTTGGCTCGTACCTCCCACGGCTCGACTTTGTCACGCATCGTTCATGCCCAGTTGGCGGCAATGGTAGATGATCAGGAGTTGGCTTGGTCATTATACCAAGAAGCCCTCTCTTCTGATTACCGTGATATCCAAGGCGGGACTACAGCAGAAGGCATTCACGCCGGTGTCATGGCTGCTACGTTGTTTATTCCATTAACCACTTTTGCTGGGATCGATATTCGAGAAGAGCAGCTGCAGATCACGCCAAACTTGCCGAAAGCTTGGGACAGCTTAGCCTTTCAGCTAGAAGTTCGCGGCACCCGCTTTGCAATGAATGTTACACATGAAACATTGACGATTACCGCTGATCAGCCAGTCACGATCTTAGTGAATGGGCAACAAGTTTCTCTAGAAGCAAAGAAAGAAGCAACGATTACTTATTAAAAGGAGTGTTACACATGAAAAAAGGATTTGTTTTTGATTTAGACGGCGTTATCACGGATACGGCCAAATACCACTACATTGCATGGAAAGAATTAGCTTCTGAGATCGGGATCGAGATCGATTTGAAGTTCAACGAGCAGTTAAAAGGCATCAGCCGCATGGATTCTTTGGAGCGAATCTTAACCCTAGGCAACAAAAATGACGCCTACACAGAAGTCGAAAAAGAAGCGTTAGCGACGAAGAAAAATACCCACTATGTACAATTATTACAAAACTTGACTCCTGATGATCTATTGCCAGGGGTGAAGACATTCCTTGATGAAGCCAAAGCAAAAAACATTCCTTGTGCGATCGCTTCGGCATCCAAAAATGCACCGTTTATTTTGGACAAACTTGGGGTCATGCAAGACTTTGATACGATCGTTGACCCAGCAACCTTGAAAAAAGGCAAACCAGATCCAGAAATCTTTATCCAAGCAGCGCTGGCACTAGGCATTGAACCGGCAGAAGCAGTTGGCTTTGAAGATGCTCAAGCAGGGATCGACGGCATCAAAGCTGCTGGTATGTATGCGGTAGGCGTTTATTCAGGAGAAGAATTACACGGTGCAGATGTGATCGTTGAAAAATTGACGGACCTAAACATTGACGAACTTTTGGCGAAATAGTCGATTGCATTTCCAAATTGGCCTCGCTATAATAGCCAAAGAGGGGGCAATCCGATGAACAAGTTCAAAGAAATATTTTTAGATTTAGAACAAAAAATTCTAGCAAACGAATACCCTCCGCATTCTTTGCTGCCTAGCGAAAACCAATTGATCAAAACTTATGGTGTCTCCCGCGAGACTGTCCGTAAGGCATTGAATTTATTGCGGGATGCTGGTTATATCCAAAAGAAACAAGGGAAAGGTTCGATCGTTTTAGACTTGAATCGCTTTGATTTCCCGATTTCTGGCTTGACGAGTTTTCGAGAGCTGCAAGATACCCAACGCATTCCTAGTGAAACAAAGGTTGTCGAGATCCGCAAGATCGCCGTTTCGCCAAAGCTGCACGAGACCACTGGTTGGCCTGTTGCTTCTGAGGCATGGAAACTGATCCGTCAGCGGAGAATTGATGGAGAAGTGGTGATTTTGGATAAAGATTACCTTGATGCTTCTATCATCGAAGAGTTGCCAGAAAACCGAGCGAAAGTATCGATTTTTGATTACTTTGAAAATGATCTTGGCCTTGAGATCGCTTATGCACAAAAAGAAATCACTGTTGACCCCGTCAACAAAGAATTGCGGGATCTAATGGATCTGCGTCCTGAAGATCAGCATGTCGTTACGGTTCGCAGCCTCGTGTATCTAGAAGACACGCGCTGTTTTGAATACACCGAATCGATCCACCGACTGGATAAATTCCGCTTTGTGGACTTTGCCCGCCGACGCAAGATTTGATGGACGTATAGACGTGAAACACATGAAACAGACCTGGACTTCCCCGAGAAGTCTGGGTCTGTTTTGTTTTTCAATAGCCCCCGACTCGATAATACTGGATCGATCCTCCCATTTTTCGCCTCTGTCGCTATCGAGCCATCCTTTTGCTTGTTCGTTGTTCTGTTGCCGACGAATAAAAAAGGCACGATCATTTATGGGACTGATGAAATAGAGTCGATTTTGCACAACTCAGCCGTCCTTATTGACAATCAGCTACACAAAAAAGCAGTATCCTCTCAGAGGATACTGCTTTTGCTTGCTATTTGGCGTAATCCGTTGCGCGGGTCTCGCGAATAACGGTTACTTTGATATGACCTGGGTAATCCAAATCGTCTTCGATCTTCTTGCGGATGTCGCGAACCAATCGTACAGCATCCAAATCAGAAATCTCTTCTGGTTTGACCATTACACGGACTTCACGTCCGGCTTGGACTGCAAAACTGGAATCGACCCCTTTGAAGCCGTTGGCGATATTTTCTAGGTTTTGCAAGCGGCGAATATAATTTTCCAATGATTCGCTGCGGGCACCTGGACGGGCTGCTGACAAGGCATCTGCGGCTGCAACTAAAACAGAGATAACCGATGTTGCTTCAACATCTCCATGGTGAGAAGCGATCGCATTGATCACCACACCATTTTCTTTGTATTTGGCAGCTAACTCAGCCCCGATCTCAACGTGAGAGCCTTCAATTTCATGGTCAAGGGCTTTCCCGATATCATGCAAGAGTCCAGCACGTTTGGCTAACTGGATATCTTCGCCTAATTCTGCGGCAAGAACACCGGTTAGTTTTGCGACTTCGATCGAGTGGTTCAAGACGTTTTGTCCGTAGCTGGTACGGAAACGCAAACGACCTAAAATCTTGATCAAGTCTGGATGAAGGGTGTGGGCGCCGACTTCAAAGGCTGCTTGTTCCCCATATTCACGAATATGCTCATCCATTTCTTTCCGAGATTTTTCGACCATTTCTTCAATTCGAGCTGGATGGATCCGGCCGTCTTGAATCAGTTTTTCAAGGGTCATACGAGCAATTTCACGGCGAATCGGATCAAATCCTGATAAGACGACTGCTTCTGGCGTGTCATCAATGATCAAATCGATCCCTGTCAATGTTTCAAGGGTGCGAATGTTCCGACCTTCTCTTCCGATGATTCGACCTTTCATCTCATCGTTTGGTAATGATACGACCGATACCGTGGTTTCAGACACTTGGTCTGCGGCACAACGTTGGATTGCTAAGGACAAGAGATTTTTTGCTTTTCGATCTGCTTCTTCCTTCGCACGCTGTTCAGATTCTTTGACCATGATCGTTAATTCATGGTTCAATTCCTCTTCCGTTGATTTCATGATCAACTCTTTTGCTTCATCTCTAGACAGCGCAGCAATGCGCTCTAATTCTTTCTGTTGTCCATCGATTAAGTTTTCTACTTCTTTTTCTCGCTCGTCAATTAATTGTTGTTTCTCACTAAGTCTGCCTTCTTTATCTTCAAGTGAGCGTTCTCGTTTTTCCAAAGAATCGTCCTTACGATCAAGAACTTGTTCTCTTTGGAGTAAACGATTTTCTTGTGATTTTAAATCAAGTTTGCTTTCTTTCAACTCACTTTCAATCTCTGACCGATACTTCTGATTTTCTTCCTTAGCTTCTAACAATGCTTCTTTTTTAAGAGTTTCTGCTTCTTTCTTAGCGCTTTCGATAATTCCAGCTGCAGAATTTTGGGCGCCGTTGATTTCTTTCTCATGACGAGATTTCGTCACATAAACTCCTAATCCAAGACCGACAATTAAACCGATGATAGCGAGGAGAATGTAAAGTAGTTCCAATGAATCCACCTCCATACTATCTTTTTAAATATTTTGTAATTTTGATTAACAAAGGATAACAAAATTATCAATTCGCTACTTCTTATGTGGAAATCCACATACGTTTATTCTAATGTTTGAACACAAGAGTGTCAACTTTAAATAATAAAGTAAACTTTCGCAACCCTTCCTTTTTACGGATGTTTTTTCAACAATGGACGAATCTAGCAAAAAGCCACAAAAAAGCCAAACAACGAAGTTGTTTGGCTTTTTCAAGACTTAGTCGTCTAATGGTAATTCTTCTTGCGCTTCCTCAAGGGTTACGGTCTCTCCTGTTCCAATCCCGTAAGCATCGCGGACGCGAGCAGAAACTTCTAACATCATTTCTTGGTGTTCACGCATGTAGTTTTTGGCGTTTTCACGACCTTGACCGATACGATCCCCTTTATAGGCATACCACGCACCGCTTTTATCGACGATGTCTTGTTCCACAGCCATATCCAGCAATTCGCCTTCTTGGGAAATCCCTTGACCATACATCATGTCGACTTCTGCTACTTTAAATGGTGGCGCTACTTTGTTTTTGACTACTTTGATCTTCGTGCGGTTCCCGATGATATCTGTACCGGATTTCAATTGCTCAGCACGACGTACTTCCAAACGGATGGTTGAATAGAATTTCAACGCACGGCCACCAGGCGTCGTTTCTGGATTCCCGAACATGATCCCAACTTTTTCCCGAATTTGGTTGATAAAGATCGCGATCGTTTTCGTTTTGTTGATGGAACCAGAAAGTTTCCGTAATGCTTGTGACATCAAACGTGCTTGCAAACCAACGTGGGTATCACCCATTTCACCGTCGATCTCCGCCCGTGGGACTAAAGCTGCTACCGAGTCAATGACCACGATATCAACCGCACCACTTGAAACTAAGGCGTCAGCGATCTCTAATCCTTGTTCCCCTGTATCTGGTTGTGATAACAAAAGATCATCGATATTTACACCTAATTTTTGCGCATATTGAGGATCTAACGCATGTTCGGCATCGATAAATGCTGCTGTTCCGCCATTTTTTTGGACTTCCGCAATGGCATGTAAAGCAACTGTCGTTTTACCAGAACTTTCTGGGCCGTAAACTTCTACGATCCGTCCTCGTGGGTAACCACCTACACCTAATGCAACATCCAAGGCCAATGAACCACTTGGGATCGTTGAAATTTGTTGATCAACTTTTTCGCCAAGCTTCATGATGGCACCTTTACCATAGTTCTTTTCAATCTTCTTTAGTGCAGCATCTAAGGCTGCTTTACGATCATCTGCCAAACGGATAATCCTCCTTATATTCATCACTTTCGTGTGTCGTTCATAAGATAATAATAGTCCTTCTGACGGGAAATTGCAAGAAAAAACGAACAAACATTCGCATTAATTTAATAATTCCTTACGTATTTGATTTAAGCCCGCCATGACGGCACTATGCCGAATATAGGCGCGGTCGCGGTTGAAGTGATACAGCTGGCTCGAGACGCCTTTGTCAGAAGCTAAGGCGATCCAAACGGTGCCTTTAGGCTGACCTTCTAACTCGTCTGGACCAGCAACACCAGTAAACGCCACCGCATAATCAGTCTCGGCTTGTTTGCGGGCATAGACGGCCATTGCTTCTGCACATTCCTGACTAACAGTCCCATAGCTTTCCAAAAGCCCTGGATCGATGCCTAAGAGCTTGCTTTTTGTTGCAGCAGAATATGTCACGAACCCACCGGGAAACACCTCAGAGACGCCAGGAATCCCTCCTAGGGTCGCTTGGAACAAACCAGCGGTCAAACTTTCCGCTGCGGTGACGGTTTTCTTTTTCTCGATCAGTAGCCCGACGACTGTTTCTGCCAGCGAATTTTGTTCCCCATACCCATAGAAATACGCACCGACCCGTGCTTGGACGGTTTCTTCTAACGCATCCAATTGTTTGATCCCTTGCGCCTCGTCTGCAGTTTTGACCGTCAGACGCAGCGTGACCTCATTGGGTTTGGCATAAGGAGCGATGGTGGGATTGACTTGATTCTCGATCAAATCGGCCAATTCTGTGACCAATGCCGATTCCCCGATCCCGTAATAGCGCAAAACGCGAGACAGCAAGACCTCTTCTTGGGGAAACTGCTCTAACAGAAGTGGTTTTGCGTGGGTAAGAAACATCGCCTGTAGTTCACTTGGTGGTCCTGGCAGCAGCAAATAACTGGTAGCGGCTGTCTGATAAAAGATCCCGATCGCTAGTCCATTGGGATTTGGCAAAGACACACCGTCCTTAAAAACGAGGGTCTGCCGCAAATTGTTTTCCGTCATCCTCCGTTGACTGTTTTCAAAGAAGGCTTTCAATTGGTGATAACCTGGTTCATCTCTGACTAACTCTTGTCCCACATGACGGGCAGTGACTTGTTTCGTCAAGTCATCGTCGGTGGGCCCTAAGCCGCCGCACAATACGATCAAGTCGCTGCGTTTGTCGGCGATCGTCAGCAATTCTTCTAAGCGATTGGGGTTGTCCCCGACAACACTATGATAAAAAACATCGATCCCAAGACTTGCCAGTTCTTCTGACAAGAAGGTCGCGTTTGTATTCACCACCTGTCCTAAAAGTAATTCGGTCCCGACTGCAATAATTTCTGCTTTCATTCGTTTACTCCTTCATTTATCAGATACGTAAAAGTCTTTCATATTGACAAAAAAAGTCCAGAAAACTTCTGAACTTTCGTGACTTGTATCCTTGTTTTTATCGCTTCTTTATCTAGATCTAGAAATTTTACATAGAATCTTTAAAAACATTCGTATTTTTTATGAAATAATCGACCCCGGAATAGATCGTGAAGATCAAACATAGATACAACATGATTTGATCGATAGGCAAACCGATCATTGAAAAGGGAATGTTGTTCAAGAACAAGAAAATGATCGCAACCATTTGTGTCGCGGTTTTGATTTTCCCTGGCCACGCAGCAGCCATGACTTCCCCGCTTTGTTCCACTAACAACAAGCGTAAACCTGTCACTGCCAACTCGCGGCAAACGATGATCGAAACTACCCAGCCTGGGGCTTTGTCTAATTCAACCAGCATGATAAAAGCCGTCATGACGAGCATTTTATCTGCTAACGGGTCAGCAAACTTCCCGAAGTTGGTAACAAGGCCTCTGGAACGAGCGATCTTGCCATCTAGCCAGTCTGTAATGCTGGCTGCCGCAAAAAGGATCGCTGCAATAAGGTGCGTGTTTTCTAATTGTGTCGTACCAACGGTCAGCGTGCCAAGATCGATCGGCAAAACCAAGACCAAAATAAAGATGGGGATCATAATGATCCGTAATACAGTTAATTGATTGGGTAAATTCACGAAATAGACTCCTCTCTGCCGACTATTGTACGAAATAACGGCAAATTATGCCACTACTTCTGCTTTTCAATGGTCGGATGCAACAGATAACTTTTTAGCTAATGATACCTCAATAAGGCGCATTTGTCAGATTTATGCCGCATCGTCTTGGTATTCAATCACCAGGCGGACTGTCTTTTGTAACAATTCAAATTGCGGGTCAGAAAAGTCCACTTCCTGACCATTGGCAGTGATGGAGATATTTTGGCTTGCGCCCAGGGTCAAGGTCGCATTCGTGGCGCCTTCTGGCAGCGTCATCGATTGCGTTTCTCCCGCTTGAACAGTGTATTGGTACACATAAGCGTTGTCGACTTGTACACCGACCCAACAAGAAGCATCTAGCCCAGTAAATGCCAATTCAATAGGATTTTCCGCATCTTTCATCGTGATCGTGATCGACGATTGCGTCGAATCACTGGCAGTCATCGTCATTTTCGCTTCGCTGGATTCCGTCGTACTTGAGGACTCAGTCGCTTCACTCGAAGTACTGGTTTCTTCCGTACTTGACGTGGTGGAAGCGGTAGACGCTGAATTTTCTACCACAAGAGAAGAGCTTCCTTGGATCATCGGCGTTGTATTCCTGTCTTGCCAAGCCATGTAGCCCACGATACTCACGATCGTAATGGCCACCAGACCTAATAGAATCATCGGCAAATAGCGGACGACAAATGAGCCGCTTTTTTCTTCTACGTGCTGTGCTTTTCGTGAGCCGCTGACGGTTTCAGGCTGCGGTCTTTTTGGTAAGGGGGCGTCTAACGTATCTTTGCCATCAAAAACGGCTACCAATTTGTCGCCGTCTTCTCCAACCGCTGCTGCATATTGGCGAATAAACGCACGGACATAAAAAGTGCCTGGCAATTGATCAAAACGCTCTGCTTCAATTGCTTCTAAATAGCGTTTTTGGATCTTTGTCATTTGTTGTAATTCAATCAATGAAATGTTTTTATCTAAACGGGCTTGCCGTAATTTTGCTCCAATCGTTGTTTCGTTGGCCACTCGATCATCTACTCCAGTCTTTTATTCATCTTTAAAAAAAGCCCTAAAATCGCTTCGCTGCTTGTCGTAAGGTCAGCAAAGCTGCTCTATCATTTTAAAACAGGGGTTCCCTGTATACGTCAATAAAAAAAACTCCGTCACGCAGATTGCCATCTGGGCGCGCCGTCTACTAAATATAACATTTTTTCCGTGAATTTTTGTAAAAAAACAAAAAAAGATTTTGCTTCAATAATTAAAGAATACCATAAAAGAAAAAGTCTGAGGATAGCCTAACCACAACTCGCAAACAAATTTTAATACTTTTCGCCAAATTGGCATCAAATTGCAAGAAAAAACCACCCTTTGACGCAAAAAGAAAACACTGAATGACTCAGGAGTTGGCCAGCCCTTGTTCTGTTGGGCGTTCCTCCTTGAATCAGTCAGTGTCGCTTAGATGACAGCTGTTTGACAAAACCAGCCTTCGCTTAGGCTTTTTCCGTTGGATACATGTAAAAACGACTAAACGCTTTGGGATCGATAAAGGAACGAGCCGCTTGCTGGACATCTTCCAAAGTGATCGATTGGATCACCTCTGGCAGATCAAAGAGCGTCGTTTCACCGAATAAACTTTGGGTAAACTGGTTTGCGATAAACTCCAGTGAGTTCAGTGATTGGAAATATTTCCCTAGCATTTTCTTCTTCAATAACGTCAAGTTTTCTTCATTGATCTCTGGATCTTGCTGGAAATTCATTACGATCGCTTCGATCTCTGCCAACATTTTTTCTGGCTCTTCAGAATCCCCCGAGAAGTCGGCAAAGTAAAAGCCGCGATCCAAGTTCACTTCAAACCCAAATGTGTCGTCGATGATGCCTTGATCATACAAACGCAAATAATTGGCGGAAGTATTGCCTAACACCAATTGGCAGAAAAGATTCAACGCATTTTTGAAGCGCAAGAGCTCTCTTCCTGATTTCGGCAGTTTGTTCAAGTCTCCTTTGATCCCTAATACACCTTTGGCACGTGTCACTGGCATGGTAAGACTTGATTCTGCTTGAATATCGGCAAAGGTTTCTTCAGGAAACTGGCGAATGATCGCCTGCGTTTCTGGAAAGGTCTTGGCCGCTTGATTGGTCCGAATCCACGCCATCGTTTCTTCAGGATCGATATTGCCTACCACAAAAAGCGTCATGTTGCTTGGGTGATAGAAGGTATTGTAGCAAAGATACAAGTCTTCTGCGGTGATCTGCGCAATGCTTTCCACCGTACCAGCGATATCGATATGCAAGGGGTGCTTCGGATACAGATTTTTGATGATGCCAAAAAACTGCTGCCAGTTTGGATCGTCATCATACATTTGGATTTCTTGACCAATGATCCCTTTTTCTTTTTCGACGGTTTCTTCTGTGAAATACGGGGCTTGAACGAAATCGATCAACGTTTCAAGGTTCAACTTGATTTGATCGGTTGCCGAAAAAAGGTAGCTGGTTTTCGTGAAACTGGTAAAGGCATTGGCAGAAGCCCCCTGCTGACCAAAGGTTTGAAAGACATCGCCGTCTTCTTTTTCAAACAGTTTGTGCTCTAGAAAATGGGCAATGCCATCAGGGACTTGATGCAATGCTTCGGGTGAAAACCCGAAATGATTGTCGACAGAGCCATAGTTCGTACTGAAAAGTCCGTAAGTTTTATGGAAATCGGCTTTTGGCAGCAAATAAACTTTCAAGCCGTTTGGCAATACTTCTTCATAAAGGGTCTCATTGATTTGCTGATAGACTTTTTTATTCATGGGTCGTCTCCTTATCCAGGAAGAATACAGCTTGCAAGGACACGTTTTGAGCCAATGCTTGGACATCTGCCACGGTCACTTGTGCCAATTTCTGCATAAATTCATCTTCCGTCATTTTCGTATTCGGTACCCACTGATTCAGATAGGCTGTTTCGATCAGTGCTTGTGGGTTATCCAATGAAAGCAAGTACTGGTTTTTCAACATCGCTTTTGTTTGTGCCAGTTCTTCCGCGGTGACTTCGCCACGCTGCAAGCTTTGCAGCTGCTGTTCGATCAAGTTGAAGACCTTGTCGCGGTTTTTGCCATCGATCCCCGTTTGGACCGACAAATACCCACGAAACGTATCGATACTGCTAGAAGCATAATACGCCAAACTTTCTTTCTCTCGGACATTCATAAACAGTTTTGAATGAGGGAATCCGCCAAACAACCCGTTGAAGACCATAAAGGCGATCCGCTCGGCTTGGTCATAATACACGCCAGTATGATAGCCTAAGTTCAATTTGGCTTGGATGATTGGTTCTCGCAAGATTTTCTCGCGAATGATGTTTTCCGCCGCTTGCTGATAAAAGACCGGCATTGCTTGGTCTGGCCGATCGGTAAAGGCCATGTTTTGGAAGAGCGCCGCAACTTCTGCTTCAACCACATCGCCGATCACGAAAATATCGATTTGATCATTGTCCATCATTGAGCGATAGGTTTGGTAAAGCTCTTTTGCGGTCACAGCTTCTAAGTCTTGGGGACGGCCAAAGCTCGGATACTTCTGATTCTGATCGTTTTCGAAATACAACTCTTGCAGCCCTAAAGAAGCCAATGCTTGCTTATCTTCTGCCACGCTGTTCATATAGGCGATCAAGTTGTGTTTTTCGATGGTGAAGCTCTTTTCTTCAAATTGTTCCTCGTGGGCATTCGGATGGAACAAAACTTCTGCTAAAAAAGCGGCTGCTTGCGGCAATACTGCTTCATCTGACACGTACTTCCCGTTGACAAAGGACATCGCTGCATTGATTTGATGCAGATTGCCCCGTTTGTTAACATTCATACCAAAGCTGGCACCGTAAAGCTCTGCCAGCTGACTGCTAAATGCGGTCTGTGTCGGATAAGCCAAACTAGTCGTTTCTAATAAACTGGTCAATAAGGTCCGTTTGGCGGTCATTTCAGCCTGCAATGGTGCAGTAAACCGAACGAAAAAACGGATCGTTTTATACTTTTTGGTCGGTAGCACCGTTAACCGAACACCTTTTTTTAATTCAATAGACATGTGACACCCCTTCTAGAAGCAAAATTATCTCTTCAATTATAGCATAGCTGACAAACTTTCTCCTCGGCTCGCTGATCAAACCTGCTGCAGCGAGCGTTTTTTTTTATAAATCCCGCGTTTTTCGCTATACTGTCAGTAAGATTTAGAAGGGAGGATACAGGATGATTAAAGAATTTAAAGAATTTATTTTACGAGGAAACGTCATTGACTTGGCGATCGGGGTCGTGATCGGGAGTGCCTTCACCGCAATCGTCACTAGTTTAGTTGAAGGATTGCTGACACCATTGGTTTCATGGATCTTATCACTCTTTGGTAATGCAGATGCCTTTTCTGGCTTGGTCTTTGAACCAGCCAAAAATGTGGTCTTTGATTTCGGCCGCGTAATTACTGCCATTATTACGTTCTTGATTACCGCATTTGTCTTGTTCTTGATTGTCAAAGCAGTCAACAAACTACGCAATCTGAAACAACAACCTGAGGAAGAAGAAGTACCAGAAGTCACTGCAGAGGATTATTTAGAAGAGATTCGTGACCTTCTAAAAGCGCAAACGCCTCCTGCCAACACTGTTGATCCACGTCCAACATCATTGGATGATACGATCCGATAAAAAAACGGCTCTTAGTCAATAAGGTCGAAAGAAGCGATTCGGATTCATCCGATCCATCAATCATAGCGCTAAAAGAAGCAAGCACGCGAACCTCGCTAGAGAGTCGCTGTGCTTGCTTCTTTTTTCATCCCGACATGCAGGATCCCGTCTTCATAAAAAGGCGGTGTAATGGTTTTAAAGCCATACTGGCCGTAGAATTTTTCTAAGTGGGCTTGTGCTTCGATCTCAATAGGCAAAGCTGGATAACACTGCTCAATGCGATGCAAAACTTCTTTGATCAGACGATGGCCTTCTTTTTGCCCCCGGTATGCTGGTGCCACAATGACCCGACCAAAATGCACCGTTTGTTCCTGCTGGAAAATACGGGCGTACGAAACGATCTGCCCTTCCTCATCAAGGGCCCATAAATGTTTAGCTTGTGCATCGATCGCATCGATCTCTTGATACGCACACGCTTGTTCCACCACAAAAACCGCTGTACGCAAACGGGCAAGCTGATAAAACTCCACCCCAGTCATTTCCCCTAACTCTTTTAGAAAAAACGCCATCCCATCACTCCTTATCTTATTGAACCAAAAAAGAGTCAACAAAGTGTCAACTCTTCTTGTTTCAAACAGCTTCTGATAAAAATTCAATCTCAACAGTTCTAGTTAAAATATCTGAATAACTATAAGAAACCCGCTCGAATGAATTCTCATTTGGATCCAAATCTACAACAAAAACTGAAGGATAAGTTTCTGTCAAAACGCCGCGACGTTCAGTTTGACGCTTACGTCCAGTCTGAGCAACTAGCATAATCTCACTACCGATACGGCCTTCTAAATCTTTCTTGATCGTAGCTAAAGTTGTTGGCATCGCATTCACCTCGAGCATCATCATACCACGAAAAGCAGAAAATTTCAAGTTTACCATAAAATAATTCTACTTTCAATAAGATTTTTGTTAAACACCCTTGATAAGCGCTATCAACTTTGTCCGACCGCGACTGAAAGCGCTTTTTATTTTTTCATAAGGCAGCTTTTCTTGAGCGGCAATCTGATCAAGTTCTAATCCTTTTAAATAATTCATTATAACCATTCGTTCTAAAGACGATAAACTTTTCGGATACTCTGCCAACGATTCATTAACGAACAAGTAGGTCTCTGCAGTTTCCGCACAGCGATTATGATCGGTCAAAAACCGATTGCCTTCTTGTAAAAGCTTTTCTTCCAGCGAGCAGGCATCGACCTGGGCTTTGCGTTTTTGGGCATGCTGCGCCCGCAACAGGCTGCAGATACGGTTCTCAAAGGAACGCTTAAACAAGATACCGATCGTCGTTCCTTTGTCCTTATCGTAAGTCTTTAGACACTTATTAAAAACGATCCTGCCTTCTTGCAGCCAATCGTCTAAGTCATAATCCCGCAGATAATACTTTTTATGCAAAATCTCAACGATCGGTCGATATTTTCTGAACAACTCTTCAAATCTATCTGAACGGTGCGATACTTGTCTTTCCTTTGTGCGCATCGAGATCACTCCTTTTGTTTTTGCTTCATTTGCTACAAAAGGAGCGTATCATAAATGGCTTGGACATCTTCTAATTTACCAGACCAACTTTGTCCCTAACTAAGGTCTTGCAATTTCTTTTCAAGTTCGGCTAATTGTTCAGGTGACCAAGGGGAATTGCGTCGGAAATTTTCAAACCGCAAGTCGGTTTGATGCTCGTGGATGTCTTTTTCTGTTTTTTCCACGCTTTTGTACAATTCCCGTGCCGAAGTTCGCAAAGCACCTTGAGAGAAGATCACCCACTGTTCGGCTAAATCGCTGGTAGCGACGGTGACTTGGGTCAATCGATTGTTTAATTCACCAGCGATTCGTTCGATGTAGCTGTCGGCGGTCTCTCCTTCTTCGGTAAAAATAACTTCCAGCTGATATTTGGTGTAACTTTGGGTCACACCAGGCACCAGTTGGGCATCAAAAACAACGATGATTTTCAACCCTTCATATTTTGCATAATTCGACAGCCGATTCAGTAAGGCTTCTCGGGCATCTTCTAAACGGTCCTGATTTTTCAAAAGAACCAGCTCCGGCCAAGCGCCAATCATATTGTAGCCATCCACGATCAGCAAAGGGGTTTTCATTGGGACGCCCCATTTCGGCTAGTAAAGGCCTGATACATCAACAAACCTGCCGCCACACTGGCATTCAAGCTCTGCACGTGCCCAGTCATTGGGATCGTCAGCATTTGATCCACTTCTTTTTTCAAACCTTCCCCCATTCCGCGACCTTCGTTGCCGATGATCAAACCGACCGCCCCTTGGGCATTCCATGTGCGGTAATCACTGCCACTCATATCCGTACCGAAGATCCAAAAACCAGCTTTTTTCAGTTGCTGGACTGCTTGGGTCAAGTTGGTCACGCGGGCCACAGGGATATGTTCCACTGCGCCGGTCGACGTTTTCACCACGATTGGCGTGATCCCCACCGCACGGTGTTTTGGAATGATGATCCCGTCTACGCCGCTGGCATCAGCGGTTCGCATGATGGAGCCGAAATTATGGGGATCTTCTAGATTATCTAAAATCAGATACAGCGGCTGTTCTTTCGTTTGGGCCAACAATTCATCCAAGGTCAAATACTGATAAGGGGTGATCGCCAAGATCATGCCTTGATGGACCCCTTGGTCACTCATCGTATCCAGCTTTTGTTTTGGCACCCATTTGACTGGAACTGCCTGTTCCCGCGCCATTTCTTTCAAACGATCGATTTTTTCTCCCCGTGCTTCTTCGGAAAGAAACAGCTTGTTGCCTCGCCCTTCTTTCAAGGCTTCAGCAACCGCATGATAGCCGAAGACAAAATTATCTTCGATGGCTTCTCCAGCGGCTTCTTTGCGGCGATCCGGTTTATTTTCTTGTCTGGCTTCTGATCGGCCAGCTGTTTTTTTATTTGGACGCTTTCTTTGCGGTTTTTCTCGCATCTTCTTCTCCTACTTTCTTTATACACCAGTCTATTAGCTCGTCTAAGCGTTCTTGTTGCTGCGTGAGGTGCAAATACCCGATCAGCGATTCAAAGCCAGTAGCGATACGATACGTCGTGACATCGGCATTTTTGGCGCCCGTATGGCTTTTACTATTGCGGCCGCGGCGGTAAAAATCATGTTCTTCTTCGGTCAGGATCTCTTCATCCAACATCTTTTGGATCAATGCCGCTTGGGCTTTGGCCGACACATAGTGGGTCGCCATATGGTGCAGTTGGTTCGGGCGGGTTTGGCCTTGGGCGACTAAATAATCGCGAATATAGACTTCATAGACCGCATCCCCCACATAGGCCAATGCCAAACCATTCAATTGTTTATAATCTCTCATGCTTCTCGTCTCCATCGGGTTCCTTGCGGGGTATCTTCTAAGATGATCCCTTGTTCTTTCAACTCATCACGGATTTGGTCGCTGCGGGCAAAATCTTTGGCTTTGCGGGCGGCGATCCGTTCATTGATTAGCTGTTCGATTTCTTCATCCAGCAATTCTTCGGATACAAAATAAATCCCGAAAATCGTCAGCCATTCGCTGAATTTGGCTAATCCAGCGGCTAATAAAGCCAAATCTGTTTCTGGGTCTTCGCTAGCTAAGTTCAGCCACTTCGCCAATTCATAGACCACAGTGATCCCGTTAGCCGCATTGAAATCGTCGTCCATTTCTTTGACGAAACGTTCTTCAAATTCTTCCAGAACCGCTGCATGGATTTCCTCATCGCTGGCTTGATAATGACTGCTATTCAAGCGGAATTTGGCATTTTCATAAGTCGTCCGCAATTTTTGCAGGTTGGTTTGTGCTTCATGCAAGGTAGTCTCACTGTATTTGATTGGTCGGCGGTACTGGGTCGTTGCCAAAAAGAAACGCAGCACCTGCGGATCAACTTTTTTGACCATCTCATGCACTGTGACGAAGTTGCCCAGTGACTTACTCATTTTTTCTTCGTCTTCACCGATCGTCACATAGCCGTTATGCATCCAATAGTTGGCAAAGGTCTTGCCAGTTTTCGCCTCGCTTTGGGCGATCTCATTTTCATGATGCGGGAAGGTCAAGTCTTGTCCGCCTCCATGAATATCGATGGTCTCGCCTAGGTGTTTGGTAGCCATCACCGAGCATTCGATATGCCAGCCAGGACGACCGGCTCCCCAAGGAGATTCCCAAGCGATCTCATCGCCTTTTGCCGCTTTCCACAAAGCAAAATCCAACGGATCTTCCTTGATTTTTTGTTCTTCACCGGTCCGCTGGCTTGCGCCGACTTCCAGCTCATCGATGGATTGGTCGCTTAATTGCCCATAGTGAGCAAATTTACGGGTACGGTAATAAACATCGCCATTGACTGGATAGGCATAGCCTTTTTCTACAAGAGCAGCAATAAAGGCAATGATGTCTTCGATATGATCCATCACACGAGGATTCATCGTAGCAGGTTTGACGTTCAGCGCTGCGGTATCTTCATTGAAGGCGTTGATAAAACGCTCTGCCACTTCTGGGGCCGTCGTGCCTAATTCTTTTGCCGCACGAATGATTTTATCATCGACATCGGTAAAATTCATCAAATAGTCCACTGTATAGCCGCGGTATTCAAAATAACGGCGCACGGTATCAAACGACACAGTACTGCGGCCATTCCCGATATGGATGTAGTTATAGACGGTGGGTCCGCAAACATACATTTTTACTTTTTTTTCTTCTAATGGCTGAAACACTTCTTTTTCTCGTGTCAGCGTATTATAGATTTTAATCATCGTGGGTAACCTTCTTTCCTTTGATTCGAACGATCTTTGCTGGGATTCCGACAGCAGTTGCTTCTGCGGGGATATCCTTCAAAACCACTGCATTGGCGCCGATCTTTGCACGCTCACCGATCGTGACAGGGCCTAAGATCTGCGCATGGGCTGAGAGAAACGCACCGGTTTTGACCGTGGGATGACGCTTGCCCCGCTCTTTACCGGTTCCCCCTAAGGTGACCCCGTGAAACAAGACGACATCATCTTCAATGATCGCCGTTTCCCCGATCACGACGCCCATCCCATGATCGATAAAGACCCCTTGGCCGATCTGCGCACCAGGATGAATCTCGATCCCAGTCAAGAAACGCCAAAACTGGGCCGTCAGTTTTGCCAAAAAATACCAGCGATGCTGAAACAAAAAATGCGACCAACGATGCCAAAACAAGGCATGAAATCCTGGGTATGTGATGATGATCTCCAACGTTGATCGTACCGATGGATCATGTTTTTTTGTTGCCGCAATTGCTTTTTTGAACCAAGTCATCTTCTCACCTACTTTATCCAAACTTCTTGATACGAAAAAAGCGTCTTTCAAATAAGTTTCCTTATTCAAAAGACGCTTTTTTGCGTGGTCCCACTTTTGTTCGCAGTTCGGCACTGCCTTCAAGCGGGTAACGTCCGCTGCTTCGTCTTTGACTTGCGCCAAAGCCACTCCTAGGTGCATTTCCTAGCCTTTTTTGACCACTCTCACCTTCCGTGGTCTCTCTGAAAAAAATCGGCTAGTACTTCGTCTATTCGCTGTGTTTATAACACGTTATTCAAATGATCAAGGGCTTTTTCTTTCCCTAATAATTCAACGGTATCTGGTAGTTCTGGTCCGTGGGTTTGGCCTGAGACCGCCACGCGGATCGGCATGAATAAATTCTTGCCTTTGATGCCTGTTTCTTTTTGGATCTCTTTGATGGCTGCTTTGACTGCCGCAGCCTCAACGACTGGCATCGCCTGTAATTTTTCTTTAAAGGCTGTCAAAACCGTCGGTACAGTTTCTCCTGCTAAGACTTCTTTGGCTGCATCATCTAATTCAGGGTGTTCTTCGAAGAACAATTCCGAAAGGTCGACGATTTGTGCCGCAAAACTCATTTGCGGTTGATACAGGGAAACGATTTTTTTCAACCAGGCAGCTTTTTCTTCGGTCAATGTTTCTTCGATGCGACCGGCTTTTACCAAGTAAGGGACGCACATTGCCGTCAATTCATCCAGATCCATTTGTTTCATGTATTGGTTATTGACCCATTCCAACTTCTTGGCATCGAAGGCAGCTGGTGATTTGCTCAACCGTTCAGGATCAAAGATTTTGATCAATTCTTCTTGAGAGAAGATTTCTTCTTCCCCTACTGGTGACCAGCCTAAAAGTGCAATGAAGTTGAACATAGCGTCTGGTAGATAACCCAACTCACGGTATTGCTCGATGAATTGGAGAATCGATTCGTCCCGTTTGCTTAATTTTTTCCCGGTTTCGCTATTGATGATCAACGTCATATGCCCGAATTCTGGTGCTTGCCAGCCAAATGCTTCATAGATCATCAACTGTTTTGGTGTGTTGGCGATGTGGTCATCTCCACGCAGCACATGGGTGATTTTCATATGATGGTCATCGACTGCTACTGCAAAGTTGTAAGTCGGCATACCGTCACGTTTTTGGATGACAAAATCGCCACCGACATTATCTGATTCAAAAACGATCTCGCCTTTGACCATGTCGTGGAATTTGTATTCAGTATTGCGAGAGACACGGAAACGAATCACTGGTTTCAAGCCTTGTGCTTCTTTTTCGGCTTGCTCTTCTGGTGTTAAGTTGGCACATTTCCCTGCATAATGGGGCATTTCGCCACGAGCTCTTTGGCCTTCACGTTCGGCTTCCAGTTCTTCTTCCGTACAATAACACTTATACGCACGATTGCTTGCAAGCAATTGATCGATCAGTGGTTGGTAGATATCGCCGCGTTCTGATTGACGATACGGACCGTATTCTCCTGGATTTTCAGGTGATTCGTCCCAATCCATTCCTAACCATTGCAAGTTTTCAAGCTGGCTTTTTTCACCATCTTCAATGTTTCTTTTTTGATCGGTGTCTTCGATTCGGATAATAAATTCACCGTCATTGTGACGAGCAAACAAATAATTGAATAAAGCCGTCCGAGCATTCCCGATGTGTAAATGTCCTGTTGGACTTGGCGCGTAACGTACACGTACTTTTGTCATTGTTTTCCTCTTCCTTCATCTGATTTCCAAGCCAGCCAAGCTGCTTGGGGCTTATTGTTCAGTTTAGTGGGAAAGACCCGCGTAAAAAACAGAACCCTCAAGTTGAATTGTACAATCAATAACCCAATTAGTAAAGGCAGCTGGCATATTTTACGCCAGCTGCCTAGGATTATTTCTCTGATTTCGATCCTTCTTTGTTGTCGATGCCGCGACCAGAATGGGCTGGTTTGGCAAAAATCATCCGCCCAGCTGCCGTTTGCAAGGCGCTGGTGACGATCACTTCGATGTGTTCATTCATGTAATGCTGGCCATCTTCCACCACGACCATCGTCCCGTCATCTAGATAAGCGACCCCTTGCTGGCGCTCCGTGCCAGCTTTCACCACTAAGACGTGCATGCTTTCTCCTGGAATCACCACTGGTTTGACCGCATTGGCTAACGCATTGATATTCAAGACAGGCACATTTTGAAATTCAGAAACTTTGTTTAGATTGTAATCATTGGTCACGACGACACCATCCAGCATCTTCGCTAACTTGATCAGCTTGCTATCAACTTCGGAAATGTCTTCAAAATCGCCTTCATACATCTCAACTGCGATGCCTTCTTCTTTTTGCAAAGCATTCAAAATATCCAAGCCGCGGCGGCCCCGAACCCGTTTCAAACTATCGCCAGAATCTGCGATGTATTGCAATTCGTACAAGACAAAATTCGGGATCAGCAAGACGCCTTCTAAAAAGCCTGTTTTAGCAATGTCATAGATCCGACCATCAATGATCACGCTGGTATCCAAAATTTTGTATTTGTGGAAGTGGTCCGCGATCTTTCTTTCCAGCATCTGCTGTTCATCTTGCTCTTGGGGCTCTGCCTTTTTGTTTTTCGGGGCAAAGACTTTTTTCCATTCATCGATCCGTGTCGTCCCGATCTGAAAACCGAGATACCCTAACAGGACCATCACTAAGATTGGGGCGATCCCGTTGATAAAAGGAATATCCCAATTGTAAAAAGGAATCGACACGATCACACCGATCATCAGACCGATGATCGAACCAATTGCGCCAAACAAGAGATACGTTAAGCTCAATTCACTTAGTTTTTCTTCAATTTTGCGAATACCGGCTGCAATATATTTCGCTAATAGTAAAGATAATAAAAAGAAAATAAGGGCTCCAAGCAAACTATTAGTGATGTTATTATTCAGCCATTCATTTTGGGTTTGCCCAATGGCTTGCCATGCGATAGGCATCAGTGAGATCCCCAGACTTGCTCCGGCAAGTACCATTAGTGCGGTAATGACTCGTTTCTGCATACATGTTCCTCCATACTCCAGTAGGTTTCTTTTGTTCAAAAATCCGGCTCCTTCCGCCAGTCAACGGCTGTCGGTCGGTTGGTTCAAACGAATGAATCAGCAGCGTCAGGGCAAGAGGAGAGGCGATTGCCCCTTGCTCTTGCATTGACTCCACTTTAACGGAAGACTTTCCGCAAGGTTTCGGCTAAGGTAGACACGCCTTCGACTTCGATGCCTTTGGGCGGCTGCCAGCCAGTCAGATTATTTTTCGGCAAATAAACTTTCGTAAAACCTAGTTTTTGCACCTCTTTGACCCGTTGCTCGATCGCGTTGACTCGGCGAATCTCACCCGTCAAGCCAATTTCACCGATAAAACACTCCGTCGGGCTGGTGCCTTTTTCTTTGTAGCTAGACGCGATACTAACAGCGATCGCTAGATCGATCGCAGGTTCATTTAATTTGACCCCGCCGGCTGCTTTTAAGTAGGCATCTTGATTTTGCAGCAGCAAGCCTGCCCGTTTTTCTAAAACCGCCATGATCAGCGAGACGCGGTTGAAGTCTAGCCCCGTCGTCGTGCGTTTGGCATTGCCGAACATCGTTGGCGTGACCAGTGCTTGGATTTCCACCAAGATTGGCCGACTGCCTTCCATTGCCACTACGATCGCCGATCCAGTTGCGCCTTCTAAGCGTTCTTCCAAAAAGACTTGTGACGGATTGGCGACTTCTTTCAACCCGCCTTCTTCCATTTCAAAAATCCCGATCTCATTGGTGGACCCAAAGCGGTTTTTTACGGCCCGCAAAATTCGAAAACTGTGGTGCTTTTCGCCTTCGAAATACAAGACGGTATCCACCATATGCTCCAGCATCCGCGGTCCTGCGATCGAGCCTTCCTTCGTCACGTGGCCAACGATAAAGATGGCGATGCCATTGGTTTTGGCGATTTTCAGCAATTCTGCGGTCGTTTCTCGCACTTGGCTGACACTGCCTGCCACGCTGGTGATATCCGGTTGGGTCATGGTTTGGATCGAATCGATGATCACATAATCTGGGCGGATGTTTTCGATCGCTTTACTGATCTCTGACATGTCCGTTTCCCCATAGAGATAAAATTCTGTATCGATGGCGCCTAAGCGCTGCGCCCGCATTTTGATTTGTTCGGCACTTTCTTCTCCTGACACATACAAGACCGTCCCGCCGATCGCTGCTAATTGCTGGGAAACTTGCAAGAGCAGCGTCGATTTTCCGATCCCTGGATCCCCACCGATCAAAATCAAGGAGCCTGGGACCACGCCGCCACCTAAGACGCGATTCAACTCAGCGAGTTTCGTTTGGACCCGCGGTTCTTTTTTCGGTACGACATCGGCGATTTTCGTCGGCTGCATCTTTTGCCCCGTCAATGTCGTACGTACTCGACGATCGGCGGTTTCTTGGATCACTTCTTCCACCATTGAATTCCAGCTGCCGCAATTGGGGCATTTCCCTAAATATTTAGGGGAACTATACCCACAATTTTGACAGACAAATTGACTTTTTGCTTTTTTTGCCATTGATCTCCTCCACTACTTCTATCAAACAGACCCCCAGGCAGGATTTACTGATTCGAGGAGCCAAAGCCGCCGGTTCGGCTGGCAGTGGTTGTATCTTGATCAGCTTTTAAGAACGGCAAGAAAATTCCTTGGCCGATCCGTTCGCCTTTTTTAATGACGACATCTGTGGGGCCGAAATTGGTAAACTGGAACATGATATGCCCTTCATTATCTGGATTGTCATAGTAATCGCTGTCGATGACGCCGACACCATTCGTCAAGACTAAGAAACGTTTCAAAGGATTGCTGGAACGATTTGTCAGCTGCAAATACTCGTCTTCCCCCATATAGGCTTTGATCCCCGTGGGAATCAAGGTTGGCTTCAACTGTTTTGCGGTCTCTTTCGCAAAAAGCGCTTTGACCCCGTCGATCACGCCCGCTTTCCAAATGCTTGGCACCACGATTTCTTCCGCTGCTTCAAAGTCGTAACCAGCCGCATGATGGGTGGCACGTTGAGGCAAGGTGATGCTTTTTTCTTTATATGCTGTAATAATTTCAAATCCTCGTAATTTCATGGGTTCCTCCAATAATAAAACATATAGCTATTTTAGCATAGGAAGAACTATTTTCTTCATGGAAAACACAATTATCGAAAAGTCTTTACAATTTCTTCGTTTAAAAATAGACCAAAAAGAAAAAAGGACATGACGAAACGCCCGTTTGCGAGTACAATAGAAAAAATATCAAAAAATAGGCGGTGGCATATGCGCGCAGATCTTTCAAACAAAAACCGAATCGTTGTAAAAATCGGCACCAGCTCGTTGATTTATCCCAATGGTGCCATCAATCTAGCTGGCATCGATGAATTAGCCTTTGTCTTAGCAGCTTTGCAAAACCAAGGCAAAGAAATCATCTTAGTTTCTTCTGGTGCGATCGGTGTTGGCATGAACAAGTTGAATTTGAAAGAACGACCCGTGGAGATCCCGCAGCAGCAAGCCGTGGCAGCCGTTGGCCAATCAGAACTGATGACGATCTACAACCAGCGTTTTCAAAGCTATAGCCAGCAGACTGCACAGATCCTGCTGACCAGAGACATCATCGAATTCCCCCAAAGCCGTCAAAACGTTAGCAACACCTTAGAGCAATTACTTACGATGGGGATCATCCCGATCATTAATGAAAACGACACGGTGGCAGTGGATGAATTGGACCATCTCACCAAATTTGGCGACAATGACCAGCTGTCAGCGATCGTCGCTCAGTTGACGAAAGCCGAGCTTTTGATCATGCTTTCTGATATCGACGGCTTTTATTCCGCCAATCCGCTGAATGATCCTAAGGCTGTTTTGTATTCCGAGATCAATGAAATCACCCCGGAACTTTTAGAACAAGCTACGGGAAAAGGCAGTCCTTATGGAACCGGCGGTATGACCAGCAAATTAAAAGCCGCTCAACGTATCTTAGACTTGAACAGTCACATGCTGCTGGCTAACGGCAAGCAGCCGAAAATTATTTTTGACTTGCTCGCAGGGGAACCTGTCGGCACCCACTTTTATCAACGAACGGAGGATGAGCAATGAGCAATTTACAAACGATCGGTCAACAAGCACAAGCAAGCGCCCAGGCATTAAGCTTACTGAGTGCCAGTGAAAAAAACCACCTACTGGCAGCGATGGCCGATGCTTTAGAAAAAGCTACCGAGAAGATTTTAGCTGCTAATCAACAAGATCTAACCGCCGCAAAAGCCAAAGGAACCAGCCAAACGATGCTAGATCGTCTGTTGCTGACAGAACAACGGATCACCGAGATGGCTAACGGCATCCGAGAAGTCGCCCAATTGCCCGATCCAATCGGTGCCGTGGATAAAATGTGGCGCAATGCTGACGATCTTTTGATTGGTCAACAGCGGGTGCCTTTAGGGGTCATCGGCATCATCTACGAAGCCCGCCCTAATGTCACTACTGACGCGGCTAGTCTGTGTTTCAAATCAGGAAATGCCGTGATTTTGCGTGGCGGAAAAGAAGCCTTCCACTCCAATCAAGTCCTCGTGACTATTTTACAAGAGGCATTAGCTGCCAACGGACACTCCCGCCATGCGATCCAGTTTATCGAAGACACGAGCCACGAAACAGCGGCTGAGCTGATGCGGCTGACAGATTACTTGGATGTTTTGATCCCCCGGGGGGGCGCCGGCTTGATTCGTCGTGTCAAAGAGACCGCCACAGTACCAGTGATCGAAACCGGCACCGGCAACAACCATATCTACATCGACCAAGCAGCCCAGCTGCCGATGGCTCTGGCGATCGTCACGAATGCAAAGACGCAACGCCCTTCTGTCTGCAATGCCATCGAAACGATCCTCGTCCATGAAGCAGTGGCGGCAGAATTTTTGCCTATGGTAGAACAGCAATTTGCCGATCAAGTCGAATTGCGAGGAGATGAAAAAGCGTTGGCGTTTTTGAACAACGCGCAGCTTGCCACTGAAGAGGACTGGGCAACCGAGTTTTTAGACTATATCTTAGCGATCAAAGTGGTGGCTTCGCTAGAAGAAGCCATTGCCCACATCAATCGCTACAATACGAAGCACTCTGAAGCGATCATCACCGATGATTATTTCGCTTCCCAACGCTTCTTGAAAGAAGTTGATGCGGCGGCGGTTTACGTCAATGCCTCGACCCGTTTCACCGATGGCTTTATGTTTGGCTTTGGTGCCGAGATCGGCATCTCGACGCAAAAACTCCATGCTCGTGGGCCAATGGGGTTAGAAGCACTGACTTCTACCAAATACATTATTTATGGCGAAGGCCAGATCCGTAAGTAACGATACGAAAAAAACAGCCACTTGCTGTCATGACTCCCAATAGTTAGACTAAAAAGCTAACTTTAAAAGGTCGGTACATGCGCAAGCGGCTTTTTTTCGTCCTCTCATGCTTGTGCAGCCCGCAGAACGAAGGAAATCGGTTCGATGCCAAACAATTCTGTCAGCACTCGATTGGTTGTGGCAAAGACGTCAGCTTCGCAACTCTTTTTCGGACAAGAAATCGTCTTTCCTTTGCTGGAAAACGTATCCTGACGGTTGCCCTCTACGAAAATTACTTCTTGCGTTCCTTTTTGATAGATCAATCCTTCGTCTTCTTCTAATAATAAGCGAGTCTGCCACTGATTGATCTGGGCAATTGGCATCACCAATGCAGCAGCATCCAAGTTTTCTAACGAAAAACGACGACCATCCGGCAGCTGCAGCGTGAAGGTATTGAGTTCATAAGGCAAACAGGCATTGCACCCTCCTTCTGTGATGACTTGGCTCGTGAGAATTTCTGCATTCATTCTTTTTGACTCCTTTCATGATTCATTCATGTTTAGTTTATCACAAACCTATGGCGCACGGCGGAGCAATTATTCCGTCTTAAGTTGGATGTGTTTCTTTTTCTTTCTTGTTATGCTTGGGATAAGAAAAAAAGTCTAGGAGGAGTCACAATGAATACAGAAAGTTTATTAGGAAGAATCGTTACTGTCGTGGCAGTTTTAATCGCAGCATCCCTTGTTTTATCCGTTGTATTAGGCATTATTGGTGGGTTGATCGGATTGGTCTTCCGTTTCGGGATTCCTTTGCTGCTAGCCGTTTTGATCGTTCGCTGGTTAACATCGATTCGCCAAAAGCCAAGAAAATATTATCGTTAATTACAAGTAAATCAAAAACACCTGACTTTTGGAAAGTCAGGTGTTTTTTTATCGATCAGCCTAATGCTACATCTAAAACCATCATTAAGATAAAGCCTAGCATGACGCCAAAGACCGCAAAATGGCGGCGACTAGACAAGGTTTGCTGCGCTTCTGGAATCAATTCTTCCACCACTACATAGATCATAGCACCCGCTGCAAAAGCCAACGCATACGGCAAGACAGCGGACATACTCGTTACTAGCAAAGCTCCGATCACACCGGCGATCGGTTCTACGATCCCTGACGCTTGCCCGTACATAAAGGCTTTGGTTCGGCTTAACCCTTCTTGGCGCAAGGGGATCGAAACGGCTGCGCCTTCTGGAAAATTTTGGATCCCGATCCCGATCGCTACCGAAAGCGCCGCTAAGATCGCTGCTCGCGGATCATCGGCACTAGCCGCCGCCCCAAACGCTACCCCTACCGCCAAGCCTTCTGGGATATTATGCAGCGTGATGGAAAAGACCAGCAAGATCGTTCGCTTCAAATGACTGGGCAAACCTTCTGTTTCATGATTCGGACCAAAATGCATATGCGGGAGCGTCTTATCTGCTGCATATAGAAACAAACCACCCAATCCAAACCCGATGCTGACCACAAGCCACGGAATGTCGCCATTTTCTTCGGCTCGTGCGATCGCAGGATCTAATAACGACCAGAAACTAGCAGCGATCATCACGCCAGAGGCAAACCCCAGCATCGTATTCAGGACATTTTTATTGATTTCTTTGAAGAAAAAGACTAGCGCTGCCCCAAGCGCCGTCATACCATACGTAAAGATTGTCCCCGCCAACGCTTGCTGCCATGGCGACAATCCAACCAACCAATCCACCATTCGTCTGCTCCTTTGTCTAACTATTCTACCAATACTCTAGCATAGGAAGCCGTCAGGTTCTACTAGGAAGGCAGCAGCAGCCAAAATTTTTCTTTCACCAGCCCTAAGCCTTTCCTGATGAAATCCTCGGCTTTACTTGAAAGTTTCAACATTCATCGCTATAATGCTAGGAGACTCCATGTCAATTTATATAAAGTGAGGAAAAGAATTGATTACAGTAAGTGATGTAAGTTTGCATTTTTCAGACCGCAAACTGTTTGATGATGTTAATATTAAGTTTACGCCTGGTAATTGTTATGGTTTGATTGGTGCAAATGGTGCTGGTAAATCAACTTTTTTAAAAATTTTATCTGGTGAGATCCAACCTTCGACCGGGAATGTTTCTTTAGGTCCTGATGAACGGATGGCTGTCTTGAAGCAGAACCACTATGATTACGAAGAGTTTCCAGTGATCGAAACGGTCATCATGGGCCATAAACGTCTCTACGAAGTGATGAAAGAAAAAGACGCGATCTACATGAAGGAAGACTTTTCTGATGAAGATGGGATTCGTGCCGCCGAACTAGAAGGCGAATTTGCGGAACTTGATGGCTGGGAAGCAGAGCCCGAAGCAGCGGTTCTTTTGCAAGGCTTGAACATTCCCGATGAATTGCATCATGTCTTGATGAAAGATCTAACTGCTGGTCAACGGGTGAAAGTCTTACTGGCACAAGCCCTTTTCGGCAAGCCAGACGTCTTGCTCCTAGATGAGCCTACCAACGGATTGGATATCCAATCTATCAACTGGTTAGAAGAGTTTCTGATCAACTTTGACAACACCGTCATCGTTGTTTCCCATGACCGCCACTTCTTAAATAAAGTTTGTACCCATATGGCCGATCTAGACTTCGGCAAAATCAAATTGTTTGTCGGCAACTATGATTTCTGGTTGGAATCAAGCCAATTAGCTGCGAAATTACAATCCCAATCAAATGCCAAAAAAGAAGAGCAGATCAAAGAACTGCAAGACTTTATCGCACGCTTTAGTGCCAATGCATCAAAATCCAAACAAGCAACATCTCGGAAAAAAATGTTGGATAAAATCACTCTTGATGATATTCAACCTTCGTCTCGCCGCTACCCGTTTGTCGGTTTTAAACCAGAACGTGAAATCGGGAATGACTTGCTGCAAGTCGACAATGTCAGTGTGACGATCGACGGCAAAAAGATTTTAGACAATATCTCTTTCACCTTGAATAAAGACGACAAAGTCGCTTTTGTTGCCAATAGCGATATCACCACCACGACGCTATTCAAAGTCATCATGGGGGAAATCACTCCTGATACAGGTAGTGTTCGTTGGGGCGTGACCACGCAGCATGCCTACTTGCCAAAAGATACGACCAGCGAATTTGATACGGATACCCCGATCGTTGATTGGTTGCGTCAATACGCAAGCAAAGAAGAAGACGACAATACCTTCTTGCGCAGCTTCCTAGGTCGCATGTTATTCTCTGGTGACGAAGTATTAAAACCCGTCAATGTTCTTTCCGGGGGCGAAAAAGTTCGCTGCATGTTGTCGAAAATGATGCTTTCAAAAGCCAACGTATTGGTATTGGATGATCCAACCAATCACTTGGACTTAGAATCGATCACCGCATTAAACGATGGCTTGATGGCCTTCACCGGCTCATTGTTGTTTGCTTCTCATGACCACCAATTTATTCAAACCCTTGCGAACCGTATCATTGCGGTCTCTAGCAAAGGCGTGGTGGATCGTGCCGAAACGACCTACGATGAATTCTTAGAAAACAAAGATGTCCAAAAACGCGTAGCAGAAATGAATCAATAAGCTGCTTTTGAAAAAAAGAACGCTCCAGTTGCCCGCCACCAAGGCTGCAACTGGAGCGTTTCTTTTATTTTTCCTAGGTGCTTCGGGTATTTTTGGCAGGTTACGCTTGTTCTAAACGGGCTTTGCCGAATGAAAACAGCGCCAAGCAGCCGTAGCCGGTATGACTGGAGATCGTTGGACCTAATGGATAATGATGAATAATAATGTCAGGAATTTTTTCGGTCAAACGTTTGATGACTTTCTCCGCCGCTTCGGCATCGCCAGCATTGGCAAAATAAACCGTATTGGTTTTTGATTCGTGAAGATTGGCGATGGTTTGATCTACGATTTTTTGGATCGCTTTGTTGCGTCCCCGCACTCGATCAACGCTGCGTAATTTTCCCGCAGTATCGACGGTAATAATTGGTTTCACGTTCAACAATCCGCCGATCGCTGCCGCCGTTTTAGAGATTCTGCCGCCGCGTTCCAATTGTTTTAAATCGTCGACGGTGACCCATGAATCTAAACGCAGTTTGTTTTCTTCTACCCATTGGCTGACTTCTAGCAACGAACGTCCTTGGGCTTTTTGTTGGGCTGCTTCAGCCACTAAGAAGCCTTCGCCTAAACTCGCAGAGCGCGTATCGATCAAGGTGATCGCAACTTCTTTGTATTCTTCTTTTAGTAAGGCTACGGCTTGGACGGCACTTTGGAATGAGCCGCTCATTCCTGAAGAAAAACCTAAATAAAGGACCGGTGTGCCCGCTTCGACATATGGCCGAAAATACTCCATATAACGTCCGACATTGATTTGAGAAGTTGTCGGCTGCGCATGCTCTTTTAGTTTTCCTAAAAACCATTCCGTATCAAATTCTTTGCCCATATCATCGATATATTCTTTGCCGTCTAATTCGATCAGCATCGGAATATACGCAACATCTAGCTCCGCTAATCTTGCTGCTGGTAAATCACAGCAGGAATCTGTCATGATTTGAAACATGGTTTCACCCCTCTCGTTACCCCCTATTATAGCAAAAAAAGAACAAGACAGAAGAAATTCTCATCAAAAGCAGCCAAACTTATCGTTGACTGCTTTTGACACAGGAGTTCTTCGTCTTGTTCTGAAGCTTTTGCGTCAGATTAGATTTGCGCCCAAACACTTTCTAAAATGTTGGTTTGGCTGCGGTCTGGTCCTACAGAGAAGGTCGAAATGCGGACACCGACTAATTCAGAGATGCGGTGAACGTAATTGCGTGCATTTTCTGGCAGATCTGCTAATGTTTTGCAGCCAGTAATGTCTTCAGACCAGCCAGGAAGTTCTTCGTAGACTGGTTTGCAGCGGTTCAACTCTTTCAAGCTTGCTGGGTAATGATAGATCAATTCACCATCTAGTTCATAAGCGGTACAGATCTTCACGGTTTCTAAACCGCTCAAAACATCGATCGAGTTAAGGGATAGGTTTGTAATCCCTGAGACCCGTTTTGAATGGCGCATCACGACGGTATCAAACCAGCCCACACGGCGAGGACGTCCTGTCGTTGTTCCGTATTCACGACCGATCTTACGAATTTGTTCACCTGTTTCATCAAACAGTTCCGTTGGGAAAGGACCATCTCCTACCCGAGAGGTGTAAGCTTTGCAGACACCAACGACTTTGTTGATTTTTGAAGGACCCACACCACTACCAATAGTGACTCCCCCAGCAACGGGGTTGGATGATGTCACGAAAGGATAGGTTCCTTGGTCGATATCCAGCATCACGCCTTGTGCCCCTTCAAATAAAACCCGTTTGCCTTCATCTAAGGCATCGTTAAGGATCACCGAAGTATCCGTCACATATTTTTTGATTTGTTGGCCATATTCGTAATACTCTTCAAAAATGTCTTCAAAGGCGATTGGCTCTGCGTCAAACATTTTCACGAATTGACGATTTTTTTCTTCTAAGTTGATACGCAGACGTTCTTCAAAAATTTCTTTGTCTAAAAGATCAGCGATCCGAATGCCGACTCTGGCAGCTTTATCCATATAGGCTGGTCCAATCCCTTTGATCGTCGTACCGATCTTGTTGTCACCTTTGGCATCTTCTTGCAGCTGATCCAAATGGATATGGTAAGGTAAAATAACATGAGCACGATCAGAGATCTTTAAGTTTTCTGTTATTATATTGTTTTCTTTCAAGTATGCTAATTCTTTAACTAATGATTTCGGGTTCACAACGACCCCGTTTCCAATGACACTGATTTTATCTGCATAAAAGATCCCAGAAGGAATCAAATGCAGTTTATAGGTCACACCGTCAAATTTAATCGTATGGCCGGCATTGTCTCCACCTTGATAACGTGCAATGACTTCCGCGTTTTCACTCAAAAAGTCCGTAATCTTTCCTTTACCTTCATCGCCCCATTGTGTACCTACTACTACTACAGATGACATATAATGACCTCTTTCTTTAATTAGTGCATTCCTTAAGTATTGTAACAAGATTCGCAAGCTCTTTCAATCTAAAATCGAATAATCGTTTTAAATTCTCATTTTTCAGGGGTAAAAAACGAACTATTTTCTTCTCAATAATTATTTATACACGTAAAAACGAATAAAGTCAGCACATAAAAAAAGCCCTGCTGCCATCAGCGCAATGCAGACGGCAGCAGGAGCCTTGGTTTCTCACATCGTTGGTGTCTTACCCGAACTCTTCTCGCGGCGAGACCGAGGAGAACTTATTGTATTCTTTGATAAATAGAAGTTCGACGGTCCCTCGGGCACCACTCCGGTTTTTCTCGATAATGACTTCGATCACATTGTTGTTTTGTTGTTCTTCTGGTTCATCGTCATCATCGCCTTCGCTGCGGTAGTAGTCATCTCGGTACAAGAAAGCAACGATATCGGCATCCTGCTCGATCGATCCTGATTCTCGGATATCACTTAAAACAGGACGCTTGTCTTGTCGTTGTTCCACACCCCGAGAAAGCTGAGACAGTGCGATCACTGGCACTTTTAATTCCTTCGCCAGTTTCTTTAATTGGCGAGAGATCTCAGAGACTTCTTGTTGGCGGTTTTCGCGACCCGTTCCTTCAATCAGCTGCAAGTAGTCGATCAAAATCAAGCCGAGATTACCTTTTTCTTGCGCCAGTTTCCGACAACGTGCCCGAATCTCAGAGATCTTGATCCCAGGGGTATCATCGATATAGATATTGGCGTTAGAAAGACTGCCCATGGCAACGATCAAATTGCGCCACTCTTCTTCTGAGAGCTGCCCCGTCCGCAAGTGACTGGCCTCAATCGAGCCTTCCGCACACAGCATCCGATTGACCAATGATTCAGCCCCCATTTCCAGACTAAAGATCGCTACGGAACGATCGGTTTTCGTTCCGACATTTTGCGCGATATTCAAGGCAAACGCGGTTTTCCCTACCGCGGGGCGGGCAGCGAGAATAATCAGCTCTTCTTTTTGCAGCCCCGCCGTCATTTTGTCTAAAGCCGCATAACCCGTAGGTAATCCGGTGATTTCTTCATTGTTTTGCGCCAACTGATCGATCGTTTCGATCGTCCGATTCAAGACTTCCGCTATCGATTGGAAGCCATTGCTATTGCGCTTTTCGGATACTTCTAAAATACTTTTTTCTGCTTGATCAATGATCGACTGCACATCTTCATCTTGTTCAAAGCCTTTGGTTACGATGCGGCTCGCTGTTTGGATCAGATTGCGTAACGTGGCTTTGTCGTCAACGATCTTCGCATAATAAGCAATACTTGCTGCTGATGGTGAAGCTTGACTCAATTCAGTCAGATACGTCAGGCCGCCAACATCTTCAAGACTGTTGCTTTTTTCAATTTCTGCTTTCAACGTAATCAAGTCGATCGATTCACTACGGTCGTTCAACTGGATCATTGCTTGAAAAATTATTTGATGGCTGCGGCGATAAAAATCTTCTGGGGCGATTACTTCCATTGCATCGATGATCGCATCGGCATCTAAAAAGACTGCCCCTAGGACCGCTTGTTCCGCTTCAATATCTTGTGGGGGAACTTGATTTTGCCAAACTTCATTCATGCCATTCGCTCCTTCGTCCATTCATTCTACAAGATTCCCATCCAAAGTACAAGATTGCTTGGACGTTTGCCGAAAAAAACCCCAACATGTGACTGTTGGGAGTAATGCTTATTCTTGGATGGTATGAACATTGATCGTTGCTGTTACTTGTGGGTGCAATTTTACAGGTACTTGCGTAAAGCCTAATGCACGGATCGGCTGATCCAATTCGATTTTGCGTTTGTCGATCTTTATTTTGTATTGCTTGTTCAAGGCATCTGCGATTTGTTTTGATGGGATCGAACCGAATAAGCGGCCATCTTCCCCTGCTTTGGCATTGATCTTCACAACGGTTTCTTCCTTTTCAAGAAGTGCTTTTAACTCTTTCGCTTCTGCTAAGACTTCTGCGTCTTGTTTTTCTTTGGCTTTTTGTTTGCCTTTTAATTCTGCCATGCTTTCATTGTTGGCAGGTTTGGCTAAGTTGTTTTTGATCAGAAAGTTTTGTGCGTAGCCATTAGGGACTTCCTTGATATCGCCTTTTTTGCCTTTGCCTTTGACATCTTGTAAGAAAATAACTTTCATCTTGGTCACTCCTTGTTATTGTTCATTTTTCGTTAATTCCGCTCGCAGCTGGTTTTCTACATCACCAATGCTGCTGTTCTTTATTTGCGTGGCTGCGTTGGTAAAATGTCCGCCGCCGCCTAATGCCTCCATCAAGGTTTGTACATTGACTTTACCAGTGCTTCTAGCACTGATACCGATCAAATCTCCTGGTTGTTTCGTAATGACAAATGCGGCATGGATCCCATTGATCGATAGCAGAGTATCGGCCGCTTTCGCAACGGTGACACTATCGTACACCCGATCTTCATCCGCTGCAGCAATCACGATATCTTCTCGGAAATGCTGGCTGCGAGAAACCAGTTCACTGATCATCAAATAGGAATCGAGATCCGTACTCAACATGTATTGAACCAATGACGTATCTGCGCCTTGGTTTTTCAAATAACCAGCAATATCAAAGGTCCGACCAGTGGTTCGCACCGTGAAGTTCTTCGTATCCACGTAGATGCCCGCTAATAAAGAAGTCGTAATAAATTTCGGGACTTGCGATCTGCGAGAAGCACGATACTGGATCAATTCTGCTACCAGTTCCGATGCCGAAGACGCGGAAGATTCAATATACGTCAATAGTGGCTTATCGGGAAACTCATCCCCGCGACGATGGTGATCGATCACTGCGATTTTGTCAAATTCATCATAGACCGCTTGCGAGATCGACATCGATGGCTTATGGTAATCTACCATCACTAGCACACTTTCTTCATTTGATAAATTAACTGCTTCTTCCCCAGTGATCACAAATCGTTCCAGCTCGGGGTATTTTTTCAATTCTTCCAATGCCCGCTGAATGTCTGCGGTGATCTCTTTTGGATTTAAAATGATGTAGCATTCTTTGTCGCTCATCATCGCCATGTATGCCACCCCAAAAGCCGAACCTAAGGCATCCATGTCTGGGTAACGATGACCCATGATAAAGATCCGCTGGTTTTCAGCAAAAATCTTTCTCAACGCCGTACTCATGGCACGAGAACGAACACGCGTTCTCTTGGGTGTGCCGTCTGTATTGCCACCAAAGAATTGCGGTTTCGCTTCTTCTTTGGCTTCTTTTAAAACGACTTGATCACCGCCGCGAACTAACGCAATGTCGAGATTGTTTTGTGCCACTTCCCCGATCTCTTCAAAAGACTCTTCCCCATAGGAGATCCCCATACTGATCGTTAATGGCAGATCATTTTTTTCCGCAACTTGCCGTACTCTAGTCAAAAATTGGAATTTTTCTTCCTTCATCCGCTCAATATCTGAATACTTCGCGACGAAAAGAAACCGCTCGGAATTGATTCGTTTGTAAAAAACATGATTCTCACTTGCCCAATCAGAAATCAATGTCGTGATCAGCGAGTTCAAATAAGAAACTTGTTTGTCGTCTTTTTTCTCAATCAAATCATCGTAATTATCAATTGAAATCAACCCAATTGCTGCCATCTTTTTTACCCCTCAATGTATCATCCCATTTTTTTGAAGCTTTGTTCCTTATTTTACCACAAAACAATCAAATAGGCGATTGATGCAAAAAAGTTCCACGTGAAACTTTTTTGGTGAACCAACCAGGAAAAAATTTCTATCATTCGTTATTCTATCTATATATAAAATAACAAGTTACTCTTCGATGGATAAAAAAATTGACAAGCTTCAAAAGAAACTTGTCAATAAAAATCATTCGATTTATTCTTCGCCTACGAATGGAAGTAATCCCATGATACGCGCACGTTTGATTGCAATGGTAAGTTTGCGTTGGTTTTTCGCACCAGTACCAGTTACACGACGTGGTAAGATTTTACCGCGTTCTGAAATGAAACGTTTTAGTAATTCAATATCTTTATAATCGATATGTTCAATATGGTTTGCAGCAATGTAGTCTACTTTACGACGTTTGCGTCCGCCTCTTCTTTGTTGTGCCATCCTATTTCCCTCCTATCAATTTCTTAGAATGGTAAATCATCGTCTGAAATGTCGATTGATGAGTTTCCGAATGGATCGGAGTTGTCTCGATCAAAATTAGGCATTCCTGATGGTTGAGAGGATTGAGTTTGATTTGAGTTATTGTTACCAAATCCAGAAGAACTGTTTGAGTTATACGTATTGTTACTGCCAGATCCGCTATCAGTTGTGCGTCTTTGCTCGGAAGCATTCCGCGACTCTAATAATTGGAAGTTGTCAGCAACGACTTCTGTTACATAAACACGTTGGCCTTGTTGGTTGTCGTATGAACGGGTTTGAATACGTCCAGTAACCCCTAATAAAGTTCCTTTGCGTGCATAGTTTGCTAATGTTTCCGCTGGTTTTCTCCAAATAACACAGTTGATGAAATCAGCTTCGCGCTCTCCACTTTGGTTGGTAAAATTGCGGTTTACCGCCAAGGTAAAGGTTGCGACACCAGTGCCATTAGAAGTGTAACGTAAATCAGGATCTTTGGTTAGTCTTCCTACTAGTACAACATTATTAATCAAAGTTCATCATCTCCTCATCGCTTTTGTTTCATGTGAAACAATATTATGCTTCTTCTTTGACAATCATGTGACGGATAATGTCATCATTGATTTTCGCAAGACGGTCAAACTCGTTGATTGCACTTGCAGTTGTTGAAGAAGAAACTTTAACGATGTGATAGATACCCTCACGGAATCCATCCATTTCATACGCTAGACGGCGTTTTTGCCAATCTTTTGATTCGATAACTTCAGCGCCGTTATCAGTTAAGATTGAGTCAAAACGAGCGATCAATGCGGCTTTTGCTTCTTCATCAATGTTTGGACGAATGATATATAAAATCTCATATTTCGTGTTTTCCATTGATTTTTCACCTCCCTGTGGACTTTGGCCCCTAGTTTTCTAGGAGCAGAGAGAGTGGTCTAATTAGACTACTCACAAATAATTATTATACACTTTTTTCGTCCTTACTGCAAGCTGTTTTTTTGCGTCCCTGCATCTACCCATCACCGCAAACAATCGCTTACACTGATAAATACGTCAGCTGCTGCCGATTTTTTGAAAAAGAATAGGAAGACAGCAAGCTGCAGGTTCACAGGTTGCTGTCTTCCTAGAAAACGTATTGCTTATTCTTGTGTATCCGTGGTGTCTTCCGTTGTTTCTTCCACATCTGGCACGTCTTGTACCGCTGTTTCTTCAGCAGTCGCTAGTTCTTCTTCGACTTCTGGTTCAACTGTTGCCATCGTCACTACTTTGGCATTATTTTCCATCTTCATCAAACGAACCCCTAAGGTTGCCCGACCAGTTTGGGAAACAGTCGCTACATTGAAACGAATCAAGACGCCTTTATCGGTGATCACCATGATGTCTTCCTCACCGCTGACCGTCGTCAAGCCGGCTAATGGACCATTTTTCGCCGTAATGTTGGCTGTTTTGATCCCTTTTCCGCCACGACCTTTGATTGGGTATTCAGAGCCTTTGGTACGCTTGCCATAGCCGTTCTCAGTGATGACCAAGACTTCACTGTCTTCTGTGATCACTGCAGCGCCTACTACGTAGTCTCCGTCTCTTAGACGAATGCCTCGCACACCAGCAGCTGTTCGGCCCATATCCCGAACAAGGGCTTCTTTGAAGGTCACAGAGTAGCCATCGTGGGTTCCGATGATCACGACATCTTCGCCGTGGGTTTCAATTACATTGACCAACTCATCATTTTCCCGAAGACCGATCGCAATCAGACCATTGGCACGGATATTTGAAAAGGCCGTCACTGAGGTCCGTTTGACCACACCTAGACGCGTCGTGAAGAACAAGTAGCGTCCTTCTTGAGGCCCACCAGAAGCCGAAATGATCGCTTCGATCCGTTCGCTAGAATCGATCCCTAGGAGATTGATCACAGGGATCCCTTTGGCTGCCCGACCATACTCAGGAATTTCATAGCCTTTGGCTTTGTAAACTTTCCCTTTATTGGTGAAGAACAGTAATGTGTCATGAGTCGAACAAGAAACCAACGTCTTCACGAAGTCTTCATCGTGGATCCCCATTCCTTGAACGCCACGTCCGCCGCGGCGTTGTGCACGGAATTCAGACTTAGCTACTCGTTTGATGTACCCATTGTTCGTCAAGGTAATGACGATTTCTTCTTCTTCGATCAAATCTTCATCTTCAAGACTTAAGACTTCCCCAACCAATAATTCAGTCCGGCGATCATCACCAAAGCGTTGGCCTAATTCTTGCAACTCCGTTTGAATGATCTCTAGGACTCGTTGTGGATTTGCTAAAATGTCTGTCAAATCAGCGATAAATTCTAACAAACCTTGGTACTCGTTTTCGATCTTGTCGCGTTCCAAACCAGTCAAGCGACGCAAACGCATATCTAAAATCGCTTGCGCTTGGCGATCGGACAATTTGAAGCGCTCCATCATGCTATTTTTTGCTTCATCATCAGAATTTGATGCTCGGATCAAAGCAATGATCTCATCGATATGATCCAATGCGATCCGTAATCCTTCCAAGATGTGGGCACGAGCTTCTGCTTTGTTTTTATCAAACTGTGTCCGACGAGTCACCACTTCTTGTTGGTGCTCGATGTAGTTTTCTAAAATTCGTTTCAAGCTCAAAATCTTCGGCACGCCTTTTTCAATGGCTAACATATTAAAGCCAAAAGAAGATTGCAGTGCAGTCATTTTGTAGAGATTATTTAAGATCACCGACGCACTGACGTCGCGACGAACGTCGATCACGATCCGCATGCCTTCACGAGACGATTCATCCCGCAGATCGGTGATTCCTTCGATCCGTTTGTCACGGTGCAGCTCAGAGATCCGTTCGATCAACTTCGCTTTATTGACCATATATGGCAATTCAGTCACTAAGATCCGTTCTTTGCCGTTGGGCATTTCAGTCACTTCGACTTTTCCGCGAACAGTGATCGAACCTTTCCCTGTTTCATAGGCACGGCGAATACCGGATTTTCCCATCACGATCCCGCCAGTTGGGAAGTCTGGTCCTGGTAGGACTTCCATCAATTCACTCGTTGTGACTTCTGGATTTTCCATCAATAGATCGATGGCTGCAATGACTTCATTCAAGTTATGAGGCGGGATATTGGTCGCCATCCCAACAGCGATCCCAGTCGTCCCGTTGACCAAAAGGTTCGGGAAGCGGGCAGGTAATACCGCTGGTTCTCGTTCTGTATCATCATAGTTGCTTTGGAAATCAACGGTATCTTTGTTGATGTCCCGCAGCATCTCCATCGCCAGTTTACTCATGCGGGCTTCGGTATACCGCATCGCAGCGGCACCGTCACCATCGACTGAACCAAAGTTTCCATGGCCATCGACTAGCATGTAGCGATAGCTAAAGGGCTGTGCCATCCGCACCATTGATTCATAGATCGCACTGTCCCCATGGGGATGGTATTTCCCCATGACATCGCCGACGATCCGGGCTGATTTTTTATGGGGCTTGTCTGGTGTGACCCCTAATTCATTCATTCCATATAAAATTCGGCGGTGAACCGGCTTTAAGCCATCCCGCACATCTGGTAAAGCCCTAGCAACAATTACACTCATTGCATAATCGATAAAGGACTCGCGCATTTCACTGGTCAGATTGACGTCATGAATATTTTGTTTTGCTTCTTCACTCAAGCTGTTTCCTCCTCTACGATTGGCTAGATGTCAAGATTTTTCACGTAGTGCGCGTTTTCTTCGATAAAGGCCCGTCTTGGTTCGACGCGATCCCCCATCAGCATTTCAAAAATTTGATCGGCTTCTATGGCATCATCAACGCTGACCCGCAGCATCATCCGATTTTCAGGGTCCATCGTGGTTTCCCATAACTGGTGGTCATCCATTTCCCCTAGACCTTTGTAGCGTTGAACCGTTGGTTTTGGTGTCGCAGGCAGTGATTCAATCGTATTTTTCAAATCTTGTTCGGCATTCTTGCCGGGTTGGATATAGTGGATATTTTTCCCTTGTTTGACACCGTACAATGGCGGTTGTGCGATATAGACATAACCAGCTTCAACGATTGGACGCATATAACGATAGAAAAGCGTCAAAAGCAGGGTCCGGATATGGGCACCATCGACATCGGCATCGGTCATGATAACTAGCTTGTGGTAACGGGCTTTTGCTACATCAAAATCAGCACCAAACCCAGTTCCCATTGCTGTAAACAATGAACGGATCTCTTCGTTTGCTAAGATTTTGTCCATGCTGGCTTTTTCGACATTTAAAATCTTCCCACGGATCGGTAAGATCGCTTGGAATTCGCGACTGCGGCCTTGTTTTGCTGAACCGCCGGCAGAATCTCCTTCGACGATAAACAGTTCGCATTTTTCTGGATCATTACTGGAACAGTCGGCTAATTTCCCAGGTAAGTTACTGATTTCTAACGCACCTTTTCGGCGAGTCATTTCTCGGGCACGTTTGGCTGCTTGACGGGCTTTTGATGCCAAAAGTCCTTTTTCCACGACTTGACGACCCACATTCGGGTTTTCCATCAAGAATTTCGTGAAATGTTCGGAAAAAAGACGATCAGTGACTGTCCGCACTTCGGAATTTCCTAATTTGGTTTTCGTTTGTCCCTCAAACTGAGGATCTGGATGCTTGATAGAGATAACTGCCGTCAATCCTTCCCGAACATCTTCTCCGGTCAGGTTTTCGTCGTTTTCTTTCATCAATTTTGACTTGCGGGCGTAATCGTTGATCACCCGTGTCAAGGCAGTCTTAAACCCGAATTCATGGGTTCCGCCTTCATAGGTATGGATGTTGTTGGCAAAACTCAACAGATTGCTGTGGTAGCTATCGGTATATTGCATGGAAACTTCAACCGTGATTCCTTGTTGTTCTCCTTCTAAGTAGATCGGATCTGGGAAAATCACTGTCTTACTTGCATTCAAATGCTCCACATAGCTCTTGATCCCACCGTCGTAATGATATTCTTTCAAGACGGGTTTTTCTTCCCGTTTGTCTTCGATCGAGATTTTTAAGCCACGGTTCAAGAAGGCTAATTCCCGAACCCGTGTCGCTAATTTATCAAAATTGAATACGGTTGTTTCCGTAAAGATCTCTGGATCTGGAACAAAGTGGACGGTCGTTCCGTGGCGGTCGGTTTCATCGATCACTTTCAAGTCATCAACGACTGCCCCACGATGGTATTCTTGATAATACACTTTGCCTTCTTTATAGACTTTTACGTCTAAAGTCGTGGATAACGCATTAACGACGGAGGACCCTACCCCGTGCAGTCCACCAGATACTTTGTAGCCGCCACCGCCGAATTTCCCGCCGGCATGCAGGATCGTAAAGACGGTTTCTACCGCTGGACGGCCTGTTTTGGCTTGGATATCAACGGGGATCCCCCGACCGTCATCGACGACCGTAATACTATTATCTGGTTCAATGATCACTTGAATACTTGAGGCAAAGCCTGCTAGTGCTTCATCGATCGAGTTATCGACGATTTCCCATACTAAGTGGTGCAAACCTTCTGAACTGGTAGAACCAATGTACATCCCAGGTCGTTTGCGGACGGCTTCTAGTCCTTCCAACACTTGGATCTGACTGGCATCATAGGCTTTCGCACGTTCAACTAAGCTTTTTTCTTCTTCTGTCATTCAGTCTATTCTCCTTTAATATGTCCTTGCTCTACATAAAAAATCTCTGCTTCCACAGACATTTTGTCTTTCACATGTTCTAATGTCGTCGTTGTCAGAAAGGTCTGAACTTTTCCTTCAATGGTCTCCAATAAATGCAGTTGTCGGGAATCATCCAGCTCACTCATGACGTCATCTAATAAAAGGACGGGATATTCCCCCGTTTCTTCTTTCATCAAATCGATTTCTGCCAATTTAACACTTAAGGCGGTCGTTCGCTGCTGTCCTTGCGAACCAAAGGTCTGAACATTTTTCTCATTGATCAAAAAATCCAGATCGTCTCGATGGGGACCTGCCAACGTGACTTGCCGAAATCGTTCACGGTCTTTGACTTGTGCCAAGGCTTTGACAAATTGCTGTTGGATCTCCTCCAGCGTACTCGCCTCACCGGGCACATTCGATAAGTAGTCGATCTGCAAGGTTTCTTTTCCTTGGCTGATCTTTTGGTGCAGCTGATTTGCCCAATACGCCAAGCGCTGAACAAATCGTTGTCTGGCTAAAATGATTTTACTGCCGAAAGCCACCAGCTGTTCCGTTAAAACATCTAAATAGATCTCATCGGTCTGTTTTTTTTCATTCAGCTGTTTTAAGTATTGATTGCGCTGTTTCAAAACGGATTGGTATTGAACGAGATCATAGAGATAGATTGGATCGATCTGCCCAATTTCCATATCGAGAAATTTGCGGCGGACTTGGGGACTTCCTTTTACAAGGGAGAGGTCTTCTGGAGCAAATAAAATGACATTCAACTGCCCTATGTAACTACTGAGCTTTTTTTGCTCAATGTGGTTTACTTTCGTTTTTCGTCCTTTTTTTGACAAAAACAGTTCTAACGGGATCGTTGAGCGTCCCCGACTGACACTGCCAGAGATCCGCGCCCCTTCTGTGTCCCAGCGGATAAGCTCTTGCTCGCTGGAGGTGCGGTGGCTTTTGGTCATCGCCAATACATAGATACTTTCTAAAATATTGGTTTTTCCTTGCGCGTTTTCGCCTAAAAAAATGACCAGACCTTTCTCAAAAGTCAGTGTCAGCGAATCATAGTTCCGATAATTGCTTAAATGCAACTCATTCAGCCGCATCGGCGTCTTCCTTCTTCACCATAAAAAAAGTACCTTCATCAGGTAGCTCAACACGCATTCCCGCATACAATTTGCGCCCTCGTCGATTTTCTGGCTCGCCGTCGACAAAAACGGTGTGCTCTGCAAGGTACCATTTCGCTTGGCCGCCGCTGCTGATCACACTGACTTCTTTGAGCATTTGTCCAAGTGTCATGTATTCCGTTTCTAACGGTATTTGCATTTTCATAATTCCCCTCAATTCTATCAAAGAGCGTTTAGCTCTATTATACTCTTTTTTTGCCAAGAAAACAAATTCATCGGCATATTTTTCATTCTCAGAAGACTTACTGCTTTTAGACAAAAAAGAAGCCTAAATAGAAAAAAGGGCTTAAAAACGATTTTAAGCCCTTTTAACTCATTTATTCATTTTCAGATGATTGTTTCAACTTTTTTCAAAAGACATGAAAAACTAGTTGGTTCGCACCGGTGTGATCAGCTGGATAAAGCTGCCTTTGCTCTCTGTTGGCTCCAATGTAAAGGGACGGATCGCTGAGATAAAGCGGATCACGATGCTCGTGTCACCAAAGGCTCGGAGGGCTGCTTTCATATAGTCAGGATTGAAAGAGATCTCTAATGGGTCGCCGGTCACTTTTTCAAAAGAAAGATCTTCTTCGACTTTCCCGATTTCTGGTGAGTTTCCATATAAGACAACGGCTTCTTCGGAGATCGCCAAACGAACGATGTTGTTACGGCCTTCATGAGAAAGCAATGACGCCCGTTCGATGGCTTGTAACAATTCTGGGACAGAAAATTCAATCTCAGTATTGAAGCTTGAAGGAATCAGACGGTTGGTATCTGGGTAAGTTCCTTCCAATAAACGAGAATAGAATTTCATGGTTTTCGTTTGGAACAACACTTGGTTATCCATAATGCTGATTTGGATCGCTTCTTCTTCATCTGTTAAGGAACGAGAAAGTTCCGTTAAGCTTTTGCCAGGAATTACGATGTTGAAGGCTGTTTCTCCGCTTTCCAATGGAATCACCCGTTGGCTCAAACGGTGTGAGTCGGTCGCAACAGCTAATAATTTTTGATTTTCTAAGACAAAGTGGACCCCAGTCAAGATCGGACGGCTTTCGTGTTGCGAAACCGCAAAGACTGTTTCACTAACGACCTTGTTCAATACGTGCGCTGGAATTTCGATCGAATCTTGACTTTCGACAACTGGTAAATGTGGATAACTATCGGCATCCAAGCCGTTGACGGTAAAGTTGGCTTTTCCAGAAGTGATCGCTACTTGATTATTGTCTAAAACTTCTAACGTTAAGGTACTTTCAGGCAAACGACGAACAATTTCGCTGAAGAAACGTGCTTGTAAAACGATCGCTCCTGTTTTTTCGATTTGCATTTGCGCTTTTTCGTTTTCCACACTTAAAAAAGTTTCAATGGAAATATCGGCGTTGCTCCCAGTCATGGTCAATCCTTTTTCAGAAAGGGATAATTTTACTCCAGTTAAGATCGGGATGGTGGTTTTGGTTGAAATCGCCCGTTGGACAGTTTGTAATTCTTGCATGAACTCTGTTCGGTTTAAAGTTAGCTTCATAGCGATACTCCTTTAATTTATAGTTATTAAATAAAAGTAATAGTAGTAATAGGCTTGTTAGTAATGTGGATAACTCGAGAAAAGAGTGATTAGACTAACGAAAATGCCTGTGAATAACTTGTGGACAACTTTTTTGGTTCTTCTTTTCTTATCCACAGATCAGCTGAAGAGGATTTGTTTGATTTCAGCGATCTCATTTTTGATCGTGGGATCTGTTTCGACTAAATGCTGAATTTTTTCATGGGCATGAATGACCGTTGTATGGTCTTTGCCGCCAAATTCGCCGCCGATTTTTGGTAAAGAACTATCGGTCAATTCTCGAGAGAGATACATCGCGATCTGGCGTGGGACAACGATGCCTTTGACCCGTTTTTTCCCTTTTAGATCATTGACATGAATGTGATAGTATTTTGCGACTTCTTCTTGGATTTGCAAAATTGAAACTTGGGTCGAGCCATGGCTTGATTTCAAGGCTTTGATGGCTTCAGCTGCCAAGCTCGTTGTAATATCTGAGTTTTGCATCGTAGCAAAAGCTTGCACCCGCACGAGTGCTCCTTCAAGTTCTCGGATATTCGAATCGATCTGCCCAGCGATATAACTTAAGGTATCGTCGGGGATCTCCAAGCGTTCGGCTTCGGCTTTTTTCCGCAAAATCGCAGTCCGCGTCTCTAGATCCGGCGGGGTGATATCAACGGATAAGCCCCAAGCAAAACGGGAAACCAAACGTTCCGGCAAAGTCGGGATCTCATTTGGCAAACGATCACTTGTCAGGACGATCTGTTTATTATTGCGATACAGTTCTTCGAAAGTATTAAAGAATTCTTCTTGGGTTCCTTCTTTATTGACTAAGAATTGAATATCATCCACCAGCAAAAGATCAACATTGCGGTATTCGTTTCGAAAATCTTCCATTTTGTTCTTTTGAATAGAAGTAATGAAATCATTGGTGAAATTTTCACTACTAACGTACTTGATTTTGGCATTGGGGCGTTTCAGCAACATTTGATGACCGATCGCGTGCATCAAGTGGGTTTTCCCTAAACCAACGCCACCATAGAAGAACAGCGGATTATAAATAGACCCAGGATCTTCTGCAACAACTAAAGCAGCAGCGTGGGCCATCTGATTGCCTTTCCCGATGACAAAGGTATCAAATGTGTATTTTTCATTTAAGATCGATTTCGGCGGCCGCTCGTTTTCTTCTGCAGCTGTTTGAATAGTAGAAGGGGCTGTTTTTAAAGCTTCTGCTTCTTCGACAGTCACAAAACTAGGAATCAATTCTTCACCAGTTTTCATAAATCCCATTTCAACAATTTTGGCAGCTAGATTTTTTTCCCAATAAGATTTATGAAGATCGCTGGGTACTTCGATCAGCAGCTGATTTTTTTCAAACGACAAGACATTGGCAGTCTCGATCCAAGCACTATAACTGGCCGGATTCAGCTCTTCTTTAAAGGAACGTTGAAGATCTTGCCAAATAGAATCAGCAGATGGCATAAATTGTCCTCCTATAACTAAGAATAGATATAACTAAAATAGCACGGATTGAAAAAGTTTTCCACAGATTACGATAAAAAAGGTTAGAAAAAAATACTTTTCCACAAAACGGGATAAAAGAAAAATGGAAATGCACATGTTCGAAATCCGACTATCCACAGGTAGAAAAAGAATGTGCATAACTATAAAAACATCTCCTTTATCCACAGATTGATGTGAAGATCACGCCTTGGTAACACTAGGTTTTAGAGTAGTTATCAACAGCTAAAAAAGTGATTGTGGAAAACTTTTCTACAGGCTGTTTGTTTGTGGAAAAAGCCAAAATAACTCTGGGGAAAAAGTTATCCACAAAAATTGGCTATAAACAGCAAACCCACACAAATCAAAGGGATTGTGGATAAAGAATGCCTGATTTTGAGCAAACTTCTTATTGACAAACTAGTACTTGACTCGTTATACTATCAAAGTATGTCTGTGCGCATAAGCATTATCCTGATGGAGGTGGAAATAAATGAAAAGAACGTATCAACCAAATAAACGTAAACGTCAAAAAGTTCACGGATTCCGTAAACGTATGAGTACAAAAAATGGACGTCGTGTTTTAGCTAGCCGTCGTCGTAAAGGCAGAAAGGTTATTTCTGCGTAAGCCACTGAATGCCAGTGGTTTTTTTTTATGCCGTTTTTGCGGAATATAGTGTCTGACTTTTGGCAAATATGGTATTATTGACAGGTGAGTGGTTACGGATTCAATCCGTTTCGCGAAGCTTAATTGAAAGAAGTGAAGGAACCGAAGATGAGAAAATCCTATCGAGTAAAAACAGAGCAAGATTTTCAAAAAGTTTTTCAGGCAGGAAATTCTTTTGCAAATCGGAAGTTCGTGGTGTATGTCTTACCTAAAGAGCAATCACATTTTCGAGTTGGTTTATCTGTAGGGAAAAAAGTCGGTAATGCAGTGAAGCGAAATGAGATCAAGCGCAAAATCCGTGCAAGTTTAACGGAAATGAAGCCGCGAATCGAACCAGCGGTCGATTTCATCGTGATCGCCCGTCCAAGTATCGCCACTTGTTCCTCAAAGGAAATCTACTCGAATTTAGAGCATGTCTTAAAACTTGCCAAAATTATTCATTAATGGAAAGGAATTAGTTACGTGAAAAAAGGGAAACGCGTCTTACTATTTTTGGGAGTTCTCTCATTAGTAGTTGTCTTATCTGCCTGCGGTGCAACAGGTGAAGTAAATGCACAAAGTACTGGTCTATGGGACCGTTACATCGTTTATTATTTTGCAGAGGCGATCAAAGCCCTCTCCTTCGGCAATGCCGGGATCGGGATCATCCTCTTTACATTGATCATTCGGGTCATTTTGATGCCGTTGATGCACTTCCAAACCAAAAGCATGCGCAAAACGCAAGAATTACAACCGAAGCTAAAAGCGCTGCAGCAGCAATATGCGTCAAAAGATACGGAAACACAAAGCAAGTTAAAAGAAGAAACACAACGTTTGTATGCGGAAAACAATGTCAATCCTTATGCCGGCTGTCTGCCATTATTGGTACAAATGCCGATTTTGATGGCCTTGTGGCAATCGATCTCACGGGTTCCTGCTCTGCAAGAAGGAAAATTCTTATGGCTGCAGCTGGGTGATCGTGACCCATACTTCATCTTGCCGATTTTAGCGGCGCTCTTTACTTTTGCAAGTACTTACTTATCAAGTATGAGCCAAGTGGAATCAAATGCGAGTCTGAAAATCATGAATTTCGCTATGCCGATGATGATCTTACTGATGGGGATCAACATTGCCAGCGGTCTTTCCTTGTACTGGGTCGTTTCCAATGCATTCCAAGTTGTGCAAACAATGATCTTAAATAACCCATTCAAGATTCGCCAAGAAAGAGAAGAAGCTGCCCGCAAAGAACGCGAGCGTGAACGTGCGCTGAAAAAAGCAATGAGTCCTAAAAAGAAACGGAAAAAATAAGAGGAGGTTGCACTGCAATGCCGATTTATGAAAATCTGACAGTAGATGAAGCAATTCAAGAGGGATTGCAAGTCCTTGGTATCACCAAAGATCAAGCAGTAATCGAAGTCCTGGATGAAGGAAAAAAAGGCTTCTTGGGTCTAGGAAAAAAACAAGCACGGGTCTCCATTGAAAAACGAATCGTTGAAGAACCGACACCCGTTGAAGAAGTACCAGCAAAACCGCTGGTAGAACCAGATCCTGTGACGACAGAGGATGCAAGCAGTGTGATGGAAGCAGCAGCGAGCGAACCTGTTTTGCTGACGGATCTTTCAGATGAGGAAGCGCTGGCTCAGCTGGGACTCTATCTGACAAATATTTCAAAAGCATTGAATGCACCCGCCTTAGTAAAAACCGCTCGTCAAGACGGCGTGGTCGTCTTTCATTTAGAAACGCAAAAACAAGGCATTTTGATTGGGAAGCACGGCAAAACCTTGAATGCACTGCAATATTTGGCGCAAGTGTATATTCACCGCATCGCGAAAAACAAATTGTCGATTGTAGTGAATGTCGGAGATTACCGTGAAAAACGTCAAGCGATCTTAGAACGTTTGGCTAGCCGTACTGCTGAAAAAGTCAAACGAACAGGCCGCCCAGTCTTTTTAGAACCGATGCCGGCGTTTGAAAGAAAGCAGATCCATTCAGTTTTGAGTAAAGATGCGTATGTTCAAACTCATTCTGAAGGGGATGAACCGTATCGCTACTTAGTAGTGGAACCTGCGGACAAACGAATTTAATGAAAAAAGGGAAAGGCGGTCTGACAAGCCTTTCCCTTTTTTGATGGGAAAAAGCGATTGACAACAAATTTAAAACCAAGTATCCTTGACTAGAAATCATTCTTATCAAAGTCAACATACGTTACGTAGGTCAGCCTTTGGTATCAAAAAAGAGTCCGTATGCCGCGGACTCTTTTTTGTATTTTTCTTTGATGATAGAGGCAATTAGCCGCCGATGGTTGATTGAGTAAATTGAACCACTGTACCATAGGCAAAGATCTCAAGGAAGGTTTTGTCGCCTTCGACGATGCGGTCATGTTCGAAATGACAGTTGATCACTGCATTCGCTCCGTAGCTGTGGGCGGTTTCTTTTAAGCGATAGGTCACATCTGCCAACAGGTCGTTCAAATTCACAGATGTATCAAATAGATCTACTTCGATTTTGTCTGCCGCAAAGACGATATCCCGCACGACGTAAGGCCGATTCACGTTTCCTGTCGATAAAATGATTTCTTTAATGCGAGCAGCGCTGTTTGATGATTTGATGGTTTCCATAATAGATCCCTCTTTTCTTATTCTTTGCTTTTATTTTAAAGGTTTTTGCGGACAGATGCAAAATTTAAAAGTTTTTGAAGGAAGCTTGCGACTCACGCAAAAATGTGCTAATCTATTTCCAGAATTTAATTGACAAGCAGTCAAAGTGCTAAGTCTACTCGTTTTTATTGATTTTCAATCAATTTGACGGGTGGAGTGGGCACTTTTTTTATGTGAAAAAATAGGAGGAGCAAGCAACATGGCGAATATAACGCAAGAATTTGATACGATTGCCGCGATTTCCACCCCGCCAGGCGAGGGGGCCATCAGTATTGTGCGATTAAGCGGGGAAGAAGCGATCGCAATTGCGGATCGGATTTTTCAAGCAGGCACTAAAACCCTCGCCCAAGTCCCTAGTCATACGATCCATTATGGTCATATCGTGGACCCAGAAGAAAACCGTTTGATGGATGAAGTGATGCTATCAGTGATGAAAAAGCCGCGGACCTTTACCCGAGAAGATGTCGTCGAGATCAACTGCCACGGCGGGATTGTTGTCGTCAATCAACTCTTGCAGCTGGTTTTACGACAAGGCGCACGGTTGGCTGAGCCGGGAGAATTCACCAAGCGGGCCTTTTTAAACGGACGGGTTGACCTTTCTCAAGCCGAGGCGGTGATGGACCTAATTCGTGCCAAGACCGATAAGGCGATGAATCTCGCAGTCAATCAGCTGGATGGCAATCTTTCCCACTTGATTCGGACCTTACGCCAAGAGATCTTAGAGACGCTGGCACAAGTTGAAGTGAATATCGATTACCCTGAATACGATGATGTGGAAGAATTGACGACCCGCTTATTGTTAGAAAAAGCCACGATGGTCAAAGGGCAGATCCAAGCCTTATTAGCGACTGCCCAACAAGGAAAAATTTTGCGAGAAGGTTTGAGTACTGCGATCATCGGTCGGCCGAATGTCGGTAAATCCAGCTTATTGAACCATTTATTAAGGGAAGAAAAAGCCATCGTGACAGACATTGCTGGTACGACTCGAGATGTCATTGAAGAGTATGTCAATGTTCGCGGGGTACCGTTGAAACTGATCGATACGGCTGGTATCCGCGAAACAGAAGATGTCGTTGAGAAAATCGGGGTCGAACGCAGCCGCAAAGCATTGGCAGAAGCGGAGTTGATTTTGCTGGTTCTCAACCAAAGCGAAGGATTGACCCAGGAAGACAAACAATTGCTGGAGCTGACTGCTGGCAGCCGTCGGATCATCTTATTGAATAAGACCGACCTTGAGCCAAAATTAGCACCCGCTGAGCTAGCGCAGTACGCAGCAGATGAACCGATTTTTTCTGTCTCTGTGTTGACGAGTGAAGGCTTGGATCAACTGGAACAAGCCATTGCCGATCTATTCTTTGGGGGCAAGACCACTGATAAGGATGCTTCCTATCTTTCTAACACTCGCCACATTGCCTTATTAGAAAATGCCGTTCAGTCGTTGTCTGAGGTCATCCAAGGGATCGAAGCAGGAATGCCTGTCGACTTGGTTCAAATCGATATGACACGCTGCTGGGACTATCTAGGAGAAGTTGTCGGCGACAGTGTCCAAGATGAGTTGATCACCCAATTGTTCAGTCAGTTTTGTTTAGGAAAATAAAGAATGCGCCACTGGCGTAAAAAGGAGAACACCATGCAAGAATATCAAGCAGAAAGTTATGACGTGATCGTTGTTGGTGCCGGCCATGCCGGATCAGAAGCTGCCTTAGCAGCCAGCCGAATGGGGGCAAAAACCCTCTTGCTGACCATCAACTTAGACATGGTCGCATTCATGCCTTGTAATCCCTCCGTCGGCGGACCAGCAAAAGGCGTCGTGGTGCGCGAAATCGATGCTTTAGGCGGAGAAATGGGCAAAAATATCGACAAAACCTACATCCAAATGCGGATGCTCAATACAGGAAAAGGTCCCGCTGTGCGGGCCTTGCGGGCGCAAGCCGATAAACATGCCTATGCGGCTGAAATGAAACGAACGATCGAAAAAGAAGCCAATCTGACACTGCGCCAAGGAATCGTTGAAAAGCTGATCGTTGAAGAAGGCGAATGCCGTGGCGTCGTGACCTCTACAGGCGCTCGTTACCAAGCCCAAGCTGTAGTGATCACTGCGGGAACAGCGTTGCGAGGAGAGATCATCATTGGAGAGTTGAAGTATTCTTCTGGACCAAACAACTCCCAGCCATCGATTGGACTAGCCGATCATTTGAAAGAGCTTGGCCTAGAGATCGCTCGTTTTAAAACGGGTACACCACCGCGGGTGAAATCCAGCACCATCAACTATGAGGTAACGGAGATCCAGCCTGGCGATGAACAACCGAATCACTTTAGTTACAGCACACCCGATGAAGCCTACAATCAAAACCAAGAACCTTGCTGGTTGACCTATACGAACGAAGGGACGCACCAAATCATCAACCAGAATTTACACCGGGCGCCGATGTTTACAGGGATCGTCGAAGGAGTAGGTGCCCGTTATTGCCCATCTATCGAAGACAAAATCGTGCGTTTTGCAGACAAATCTCGTCACCAACTGTTCTTGGAACCAGAAGGGTTGAACACCGAAGAAGTGTATGTTCAAGGGCTTTCTACTTCTATGCCAGAAGATGTCCAAGTCCAAATGCTGCATTCCATCGCAGGTTTAGAAAAAGCGGAAATGATGCGGACGGGCTACGCCATTGAATATGATGTCGTGGTGCCTCATCAATTGCGTCCAACATTAGAAACCAAAGTCATCGAAAACCTCTTTACGGCAGGACAAACCAACGGAACCAGCGGCTATGAAGAAGCGGCCGGTCAAGGCTTGATTGCAGGCATCAATGCCGCTTTGAAAATTCAAGGCAAAGAACCCTTCATTATGAAACGCAGCGACGGTTATATCGGTGTGATGATCGATGATTTGGTGACCAAAGGAACCAATGAACCTTACCGCTTATTGACCTCTCGTGCTGAATACCGCTTATTGCTGCGTCATGATAATGCGGATCTGCGTTTGACCGAAGTGGGACATCAAATCGGGCTCGTCCCAGAAGGACAATACGAAGCGTATGTAGCGAAAAAAGAAGCTGTTGAAGCAGAAATCAAACGTTTATCTAAGATCCGCATCAAACCAACGCCAGAAGTACAAGCGTATTTGACTGCTAAAGGGACGGCTACCTTGAAAGATGGCGTTTTAGCAAATGAATTCTTGCGTCGGCCTGAAGTGACGTATGCCGAAATGCTACAATTTATCGAAGCCAATGAAGCATTGAAGCCAAAAGAGATCGAGCAAGTCGAGATCCAAATCAAATACGAAGGCTATATCAAAAAAGCCCTCGAAAAAGTGGAGAAACTCAAACGGATGGAAGCCAAACGCATTCCTGAAAACATCGACTATGCCGCTATCAATGGCTTGGCAACAGAAGCCAAACAAAAACTGCAAAAAATCCAACCCGAAACCATCGCCCAAGCGAGCCGTATCAGCGGAGTAAACCCAGCAGATATTAGTATTTTGATGGTGTATATCGAACAAGGGAAGATTGCCAAGGTTAACTAAAGACGGTTAATATTCTTTGAAAAACCAATTTATAAATGGTAAATAGAGTGTCAAAAGCCCGCTGCGAAAACAATTCGCAGCGGGCTTTTTTTTCTTAATAATAAAGTTATTCCACTTTTTCAATCGTAGTGGTTCCCCAATTCATGATGTTGCTGAGATGGACATAGCCATCGTACAAATTCAAGAAAATCGAGAAGGCACAGACGATATAGATCAATACATAAAAATTATTGGCTTTTTTGTTACGCCATAAAACAAAGCCATCTAAGATCAGTCCTAAAGGAAAAAGAAAGGAGCCGATTCCAGCTAACAGTAGCAAGAGCAGACTTTCATCTTTATCTGCTGCCATCGTTCTTTGGAGTAACGACAATTTTTCTTTCTTGTCGTTGATTTCTTGATTGTTGGTTTCGATCCGCTCTTTTAAGGCTTCGTTCTCACGTAAAAGCTCATCAATCGAGACTTGGTAGAGATCGCTCAACAAAATCAAATTCTCAATATCTGGATAGCCGCGCCCATTTTCCCATTTTGAAATCGACTGGCGTGAAATCTGTAATTTTTCTGCGACAGCTGTTTGCGACAATCCGGAAGACTCGCGACAGCTTTTTAATTGTTCTGCTAAAGCCAATGTATGCTCCTATCTGCTATTTAACAACTAGCTTCCCATTTGAGATCGTGGTTACGACACTCCCATTGGTAGTGATTATACCTGCTTTTTGCTTAAACGTACAGGTGGCTTTGGTGGACGTGTGAGTTAATGAACTAGAAGTGATACTTCCTCTGTGAGCAACTAAACTTAAATTCGAAGTGCCTGTAAATTGATTGCGGCTATTGACCGTTACATTATAACTAGCAGTCCAATTACCTGTGGATGTTTTTGACACACGATACGTTCCCGCTGCCAGATTTGCTCGGAATGACGGCAATTTTTCAATGGTCAAAATCACCTCGTTGCCTTCTTCATCTACCGTGACCAGCTGCTCATAGGGACTATCTGATGCTAAGTCATAAACGAGTTCAGGTTCTTCCACTGTCTGGGCGGCAGCTGGGAGAGCAAAGAGGAAACAAAGAAAAATAAACGGCACAAAAAATAATTTTTTCACAAACACCACTCCTTGTACTTTTAATAATTCAAGTATACAAGGTTTATTTAGTTAAAGAAAGTACAAGCTAGTTTACAGGGGTAACGGCTGGTTCACAACTGTTGCTAGATCAGCATTTCATAGACTTATTTTTTAGGATGTCGAGAAATTTTAAAAGTGATGGTTCATTCAAAAGGTCTTCGTTTTTTAGGTTTATTACAACGAACCTTAGCTTTTTAAAAGAAACGTCAAAGAAACGGTTGCTTTAGTTTTAATCAAACCTAGCTGTGAAAGGAAACAAAAAAGCGAAAGAGTAAGCAACGTTTCGCGCCGATAAAACGACAAACGTAAGACCTCCTTCCGCTTTTTTGCAGCCAATTTTATTCTCTCAAATCAATATCCTTTTGATGGTCGCCGTCTTTCTTATAAACGTTCACCACGGATTCTTTGTTTTCGGCGATTTCTTTGGCACGGGCGATGGCATCTGCCTTCTTGTCGAAATGGTCACTGGCACGTTTCGCCCCTTTAGAACGGACTTGCCATTGGTCGTCTTCATACACAACTTCTACATCCGCATCCATTAATTTTTCCGCATTCTTATTGGTTTGATGAGTATCGTCTTTTTGCGGATTTTTTTCTTTCTGAAAAGCTTTCTTCTCCTCTTCATCTGCATTTTCATACCATTTTTCTGCTTGACTCGTGGCGATCGGGATTGCCCGATCATCGGAATAGCCATCGGCTAGCAGGGCATTGGCGATATCGATCGCTTTTTTACGAACTAAGGGGTCTAGATTCTTCATTGACGCAGGATAATCACGGACATTCCAAGGCATTCTTTGTTTCCTCCTTTTTCTTGATCCAAGGTCATTTTCTTAGGGGTTCCCTTTTACAGGTACTACCAGTTACTACTTATTAGTTTACCCCCTTCTATAAAAAAGGGAAATTATTTGATTTCTGGTCAAAAATGAGGGCACTTTCTTTTTTCATTTTCTAATAAACGATGATTTATTTTTGTTAACAAAGCGTTATATTTCCCAAAAAAAAATGAATGGTTTAGAATTTTATTATAGAGAAAAGGAGGACGTAAGAATGAGTGAACCTATTTTGACTGATCCACGGAAACTTTATCACACGGGTAAATACAGCAAACAGGAACAAGATACGCCTGCTTTACAAGAAGAAATGCGACCAAAACCTGATTGTGGTGAAGAATCTTATGAGGGAAGTCAGCAGTTAGAAAACCGGCGTGTACTGATCACCGGTGGGGATTCTGGGATCGGACGTGCAGCAGCGATTGCCTTCGCCCGTGAAGGAGCAGACATTGCCTTACACTTTTTCCCAGGAGAAGAAGAAGATGCCGAAGAAGTTGCAGGGTACATCAAAGAAGCTGGGCGCAAAGTGATCTTGCTACCCTATGACCTGCGAGACGAAGCGGCACCACAAGAGATCGTTGACAAAGCGGTGGCAGCATTAGGTGGGTTAGATACATTAGTATTGAACGCAGCACAGCAAATCACGCGGCCATCGATTGCAGAATTACCGATTGAACAAGTGAAAGATACCTTTATGGTAAACATTATCTCCATGTTTGCATTAGTCAAAGCTGCTGAGCCGCACTTACCGGCTGGGGGAGCGATCGTGACAACAACTTCTGTCCAAGCCTTTAGTCCAAGTGCCCATTTAATGGATTATGCGGCAACCAAATCGGCGATCGCTAGTTTTACAGTCAGCTTGGCGAAACAATTTGCTGAAAAAGGAATTCGCGTCAATGGGGTAGCCCCAGGACCGATCTGGACACCATTACAGTTAGATCATGGCCAACCGCAAGACCAGCTGCCTGAATTTGGTCAGCAAGCGTTACTTGAGCGGGCAGGACAACCAGCTGAGCTAGCACCTGTCTATGTCTTTTTAGCTTCGAATAAAGCTAGCTATGTGACAGCACAGATTTATGGTGTTACCGGCGGAGAAGCCATCAACTTGTAAGCTTATCGAAAATTGGAGAAAAAGGAGGAGGTGTCCTATGAGTAAAGGGTGGAAAATCGTATCAATCATCGTTTCGTTGATTTTTATCACTGTCTTATTACCAATCGTATTAATGAGTAATCCTTATATGCAGCTGCCATTTGGTTTGGACAGCAGAGGCAATGTCGTCACGTATTTCTTTGACAACTTGTTTATGCGTCAATATATGTTTTGGGTAGCTGTTGTCTTGATCGCCTTATTCTTGATTGTGATCTTAGTCGTGCTTTTTTATCCAAAAACCAAAACGACCTTTGTTTTGAAAGAGGATAAGGGCGCATTGACGATCGATAAGAAAGCAATCGAAGGACTTGTACGTACGAAAGTAAATGAAAAAGAATTTGTTGAAGGACCAAAAGTTCATGTCAAGGCGACCAAAAATCGAATTTTGATTAAAATCAAAGGACGCTTGAAACGGACGTCTGCCTTAGTCGGCAAAACCGAAAACTTAATGGCGGAAATCCAACAAGATGTCCAACGAGTGCTTGGTTCAAGTGAGAAAGTCAAAGTCGAAGTCAACTACGCGAATTTTGAACAAAATGAGACTCCGGAAAACCCGCGAGTAGAATAGGAGGGCTATGATGAACGAACTACAACAATACAAAATCCCATTGATTTTTGGAGCAATCGGCCTTGTTCTGGCTGTGTTGTTTGTAACGATCGGTTTTTTCAAAACATTGCTGATTCTACTCCTAACAGGTTTGGGTTTTGCGTTAGGATTGTATCTCCAACGTACCGGTATCATCGACGAATTTTTTAACCAACAATAACGCATTTTAATAGGAGGAATTTTTAATGAATAACGATAAAAACGAATTAAACAATGATAAAAAAGTCAGCGCACATCCAGATCCAGTGGTTCCTAACACCAATCATCAAGCAAATGAAAATGCGATTCCAATGACTGAAGCACCAGATCCAGTGGTACCAAATGCTGAAAAAGCAGTAGCAGGACAACAAAACGGACCAAAACCAGGGGATCATCCAGCACCAGGAAATCCAAATCCAGCAGGACATCATCCAGCACCGCCAAAACCTGGTCACAACGATTTTGAAGGACCAACTGGCGACGCACCTGTTCATGGTTCATTGACCTATGATGACAAAGTGATCCAAAAAATCATCGGTATCGCATTAGAACACGTGGATGGTCTGTTGACGGTCGATGGTGGTTTCTTCTCTAACATTGCGGAAAAATTAGTCAATACAGACAATGTGACTGCCGGTATCAATACCGAAGTTGGGAAAAAACAAGTAGCCGTTGATTTAGATATCGTGGTTGAATATGACCGCAACATCCCAGAAATCGCTGACCAAGTCAAAGAAGTTATCCAAAAAGAAGTAACGACAATGACCCAATTAGAAGTTATCGAAGTCAACATCAATGTTGTGGATGTAAAAACGATCGCTGAATACGAAGAGGAACAAGAAACGGTTCAAGACAAAGTATCGTCAGCTGCATCTAAAACCGGCGACTTTGCTTCACGTCAAACCAACAAAGCCAAACATGCGGCTTCCCGCGCGTCTGATCGTATCGAAGAATACAACGAGCCTCGGGTGAAATAAAAAAGTTTCATATGAAACAAAAACAAGCATTGATCCTGTGATCAATGCTTGTTTTTTTGAGAAAAAAGCTGACCAGGAGGGTTGGCAGCCTCGCTGGTCAAGGAAAAATGAAAAAAGTTTTTTGGATTGAAATGAGTATAATTCCTCTGCCTTAAACCAACCTTAAAGCCCCAGTTAAAAAATGGTAAATTCTCCTAGAAAGCAATGTCTGGCTATTGCATCACATTGCTTTTTGCGTTAAAGTAGGAACTAGTCTGTGAAACATTTTTCTGTTTCACAAAATAGAAAGGATTCGTTATGCTACCTGAAGAATTTCATGAAGAATTACGCAAAAACGGGATCGTTTTAACCGAAGAACAAATGGAAAAATTCGCTGTCTATTTCGAGCGTTTAGTCGAATGGAATCAGAAGATGAATCTAACCGCAATCACGGAAAAATCAGAAGTGTATTTGAAGCATTTCTACGATTCTGTTTCCTTAGCTTTTGAAACCGCCTTTGACCCGCAAAGTCATTTGTGTGATGTCGGTTCAGGTGCTGGCTTTCCAAGTATTCCACTAAAAATCGTGTTTCCTGAATTAGAAGTGACGATCGTCGACTCTTTAAATAAGCGCATCACCTTTTTACAAACCCTTGTGACGGATCTACAATTGGAAAATGTCCACTTGTACCATGACCGTGCAGAAACATTTGGTCAAAACCCGCAATTTCGTGGGCAATTCGATTATGTGACTGCTCGTGCGGTTGCCCGTTTGAATGTGTTAACGGAACTCTGTGTGCCATTGGTGAAAAAAGCAGGCTATTTTTATGCGCTCAAAGCTGCCAAAAGCGAGGAAGAACTGGTTGAAGCCAAACCAGCCATCTCACTCTTAGGCGGCAAATTTATTGAAGAAAAAAGCTTTACCTTACCGGTCAGCGGCGATGAACGCCATCTTTTGATCATTCAAAAGAAAAAAGAAACGCCAAAGAAATACCCCCGCAAACCGGGAATGCCAGCGAAACAACCAATTAAATAGGAGGAAAATCAATGGCCCGTATTATTTCTGTTGCAAACCAAAAAGGCGGCGTAGGCAAAACCACCACAACGGTGAACCTAGGTGCGTCCTTAGCATTTGTCGGCAAAAAAGTGTTACTCGTAGATATTGATGCCCAAGGCAACGCCACAAGCGGTGTCGGCATTCGCAAACCAGATGTGGAACAAGACATCTATGATGTATTAGTCAATGAAACACCGATCGTTGAAGCGATTTTACCTAGCAGCCGAGAAAACTTGGATATCGTTCCAGCGACGATCCAATTAGCTGGTGCGGAAATTGAATTGACCTCCATGATGGCACGGGAATCTCGATTGAAATCAGCTTTGAATGAAATCAAAGAACAATACGATTATATCTTTATCGATTGTCCGCCATCTTTAGGTCATTTGACGATCAATGCCTTTACCGCCAGTGATTCGATTTTGATCCCAGTCCAATGTGAGTACTATGCATTAGAAGGGCTGAGCCAACTATTGAATACCGTGCGTTTAGTACAAAAACATTTTAACCCTGAGTTAGAGATCGAAGGGGTCTTACTGACGATGTATGATGCCCGTACGAACTTAGGCGCGGAAGTCGTGGAAGAAGTCCGCCGCTATTTCCAAGAAAAAGTATATGAAACCATTATTCCGCGGAATATCCGGTTGTCTGAAGCACCTAGTCATGGATTGTCGATCATTGATTATGATCCACGCTCAAAAGGAGCCGAAGTCTATCAGACGTTAGCAAAGGAAGTGTTAGCCCGTGAAGAATAAAGGGAAAGGATTAGGGCGTGGGATCGATGCGTTGTTTCAAGACCTGCAAGGGTTAGAAGAAGTCGATATCAAGACAGAAAAAGTCGTTGAACTGCCTTTAAACGAATTAAGACCCAACCCTTATCAACCGCGAAAAACCTTTGATGAGCTTTCATTACAAGAACTAGCCAATTCGATCCAGCATTCGGGGGTCTTTCAACCGATCATCGTGCGGCAATCATCCGTCAAAGGCTATGAGATCATTGCGGGTGAACGCCGGTTTCGAGCATCCAAACTAGCTGGCAAGGAAACGATCCCAGCCATCATCCGCAATTTTGATGAAGAAGCGATGATGCAAGTCGCCGTTTTAGAAAACTTGCAGCGGGAAGATTTGAATCCTTTAGAAGAAGCAGAAGCCTATGACATGCTGATGAAGAACTTGAAATTGACCCAAGCACAAGTTGCTGAACGCTTAGGGAAGAGCCGCCCGTATATCGCCAATTATTTGCGGTTACTGTCCTTGCCGAAACTCGTCAAAGAAATGGTTCAAGATGACCGTTTGTCTATGGGGCAAGCCCGGACGTTATTAGGGTTGAAAAACAAAGAACAGATCTTAAAATTAGCCAATCGGTGTGTCAAAGAAAATCTGACAGTCCGCCAATTAGAACAAATGGTCGCTGAGATGAACGACACGAAGAACGAAAAGAAAAAAGTTCCGCGTCTGATTCGGGAAAAACCGTACTATTTACGAGAAAGCGAAGAACGGTTGATGGATAAATTTGGCACGAATGTCGAGATCCGCGAAAAAGAAGGCAAAGGCAAAATCGAGATCGAATACCTGTCACAAAAAGATTTAACCCGTATTTTAGATTTATTGAACATTCAATTTGATGAAGCTTGAGGTGATAAAGATGTATGATCTTGGGGATATTGTCGAAATGAAAAAACCGCATGCCTGCAAAGCCAATCGTTGGGAAATCATCCGCATGGGGGCAGACATCAAAATAAAGTGTACGAATTGCGGCCACATCGTCATGATGACGCGCCGAGAATTTGATAAAAAGATGAAGAAAATCCTAGAAAAAAAAGAGAAAGAGTGAAGTGAAGCATGGCGTTAACTGCCGGAATCGTTGGATTGCCAAATGTGGGCAAATCTACTTTATTTAATGCAATAACCAAAGCAGGAGCAGAAGCCGCAAACTATCCGTTTGCGACGATCGATCCGAATGTAGGAATGGTGGAAGTGCCAGATTGGCGCTTACAGCGTTTAACAGAATTAGTCCGTCCGAAAAAGACAGTCCCAACCACCTTTGAATTTACGGATATTGCTGGAATCGTCCGCGGTGCCAGCAAAGGGGAAGGATTAGGTAACCAATTTTTGAGCCATATCCGCCAAGTGGATGCGATCTGTCATGTCGTTCGTTGTTTCGACGACGACAACATCACCCACGTGGAAGGCCGCGTGGACCCATTAGCTGATATCGACACCATCAACTTGGAGTTGGTTTTAGCAGATTTAGAATCCGTCAACAAGCGCTATACTCGGGTCGCTAAAATTGCCAAAACCAAAGACAAAGATGCGGTTGCGGAATTGGCCGTTCTTGATAAAATCAAACCGGTCCTAGAAGAAGGGATCTCAGCTCGTTCGATCGAATTTACAGATGAAGAACAGCGCATCGTCAAAAGTTTGTTTTTACTAACGACCAAACCAGTTTTATACGTTGCCAACGTAGCAGAAGAAGACGTGGCAGACTATGAAACCAATGACTATGTCAACAAAGTGAAGGAATTTGCAGCGAGCGAAAATGCAGAAGTGATCGTCATCAGTGCTCGTGCCGAAGAAGAGATCGCTGAGCTGGAAGAAGAAGACAAAGCAGAGTTTTTAGAAGCATTAGGAATTGAAGAATCAGGGTTGGATCAATTGATTCGTGCTGCCTATGATTTACTGGGTTTAGCAACGTACTTTACCGCTGGTGAACAAGAAGTGCGTGCGTGGACGTTCCGTAAAGGCATCAAAGCACCGCAAGCAGCGGGGATCATCCATACGGACTTTGAGCGCGGCTTTATTCGTGCGGAAACTGTTTCCTTTGAAGATCTGAACCAATACGGCACGATGCAAGCGGCCAAAGAAGCCGGTCGGGTACGTTTGGAAGGAAAAGATTATGTCGTGCAAGATGGCGACGTGATGTTGTTCCGTTTTAACGTATAAAGGGCTTTCTTCCCAGTGAATTTGTGGTAAAATGTCCATTGTGAAGAAAACGCAGAAGGGAGAATCAATTCATGGAACCAGAAACTCTGCGAAATTATGTTTCCGAAAATCGTGAATTAGAACAACAATTAACAAAACGAAACCAACAATATATATTTGATTTAAAAAAATCGCTAGAGGCAGCCAACCTTTCTGAAGAAGAAAAAACGATTGCCTTGCATGAGATGTTGCCGGTCTTAGTCAAAGAACAAAAAGGCGGCAAAACAGCCCGCCAATTATTTGGTACAGTGTCTGAACGCACCGAAGCCATCATCAACAAACCCGTTGAGCAAAAAGAATCCGGCCCCTTCTTGATGTGGTTGGATAACACCTTGCTGATTTTAGGGATCTTTGGCTTGATGTTAGGGGTCATGGGGATCTTTACTAGAGGACAAGCACAACCTTATGGCTTATTGACCCTCTTCTTGATGGCGATGCTTGCTGGTTGGGTCTTCTACTTGATGTACAAATACATGTATCAATATGAACGCCCAGGTGCCGATAAGAGCAAACGGCCGAAGATGTGGAAGATCATTTTGATTTTAGTCGCAGCCTTCATGCTATGGATCGTTGTGATCTCGCTTTCTGCGATGATCCAACCACCATTGAATCCACAAGTGGATCCTGTGATCGAAGCCTTGATCGGGGCAGTGGCATTAGCCGCGAAGTACTACTTGAAACGCAAATACAATATCATCAGCAGTCTGTCTGTTCCTAGAGGCTGATGGCTACACGTTGATCGTGCGCCTTCTTTTGTTAAAAAAGACCGTACGATCAGCGTGTTTTTTTAGAAAAAATGCCGAATTATGAGATTTGACCAAAGGTTTGAAGAGGATTATTAAGAAAGCTTTCCGAATGGTTGACTTATGAAAAAATCTTTGCTATTTTTTTTAAAATACCTAAAAACTTTAAGGAGTGGTTACAAAAATGTCCAACTGGGAAACCAAATTTGTAAAAAAAGGGTTAACGTTTGATGATGTCTTATTGATTCCGGCAGAAAGTCACGTCTTGCCAAATGACGTGGATATGAAAGTGCAGCTTGCCTCGAATATTACACTAAATATTCCAATCATAAGTGCCAGTATGGATACCGTAACTGATAGTAAAATGGCGATCTCAATGGCGCGTCAAGGCGGACTTGGCGTAATTCACAAAAACATGAGTATCGCAGCGCAAGCAGATGAAGTGCGCAAAGTAAAACGTTCTGAAAGCGGCGTGATCATCGATCCGTTTTTCTTAACACCAAGCCACTTAGTTGCTGATGCAGAACATTTGATGAGCAAGTACCGCATCAGCGGGGTACCGATCGTAGAAACGATGGAAAACCGCAAATTAGTCGGTATCATCACGAACCGCGACATGCGTTTTGTCACGGATTATACGATGCCGATCAATGATGTGATGACCAAAGACCAATTGATCACAGCACCTGTCGGTACGTCGTTGAAAGACGCTGAAAAAATCTTACAACAACACAAGATCGAAAAATTACCGATCGTTGATGAAGCAGGGATCTTAAGCGGTTTGATCACTATCAAAGATATTGAAAAAGTGATCGAATTCCCGAATGCAGCCAAAGACACGCATGGACGCCTATTAGTGGCAGCGGCAGTCGGCGTTACCAGCGATACTTTTGAACGAGCACAAGCATTATTGGATGCAGGCGTGGACGCGATCGTCATTGATACTGCCCACGGACACAGTGCGGGTGTTTTACGCAAAATCTCTGAAATTCGTGCACATTTCCCAGAAGCGACATTGATTGCTGGAAATGTTGCCACTGCAGAAGGCACGAAAGCATTGTATGATGCTGGTGTCGATGTCGTAAAAGTCGGGATCGGTCCAGGTTCGATCTGTACTACTCGGGTGGTAGCCGGTGTCGGAGTTCCTCAATTGACCGCGATCTATGATGCAGCCTCTGTGGCACGTCAATACGGCAAAGCAATCATTGCCGATGGTGGGATCAAATACTCTGGGGATATCGTCAAAGCTTTAGCAGCTGGCGGACATGCCGTAATGCTAGGTAGCATGTTGGCAGGAACCGATGAATCACCAGGTGAATTTGAAATCTACCAAGGCCGTCGCTTCAAAACGTACCGCGGAATGGGTTCACTGGGGGCAATGGAAAAAGGCTCCAGCGACCGTTACTTCCAAGGTGGCGTAAACGAAGCCAACAAATTGGTTCCAGAAGGCATTGAAGGGCGTGTCGCTTATAAAGGCAGCGTTTCTGATATCATCTTCCAAATGATCGGCGGGTTGAAATCAGGGATGGGTTATGTCGGTGCTGGCAATCTACAGCAATTACGTGATGAAGCACAATTCATCCAAATGAGCGGCAACGGACTAAAAGAATCACATCCCCACGATGTTCAAATCACGAAAGAAGCACCAAACTACTCTGTAAAATCATAAAATGTTTCACGTGAAAACCAACGCCCCCTCTGTTCAAAAGTGGACAGAGGGGATTATTTGTTCAAAAAAGAACGTCACTCTCAGCTATCTAGGCAAGAGTGGCGTTCTTTTCTTTAAAATCGCTGCTTGATGATCAGCAAATCGCTTTAGCAGCAGCTTATTCGTTTGATTTCAACGCATCGATCATGTTGACATGAGTCAGTTTCACATGGGTGACGTACATCACGATGATCGTAAAGAGAATCGTCATGCCGCCGGCTAAAGCATAGGCCGGCCAATTGATCACTAATGGAAAGACCATGTTTTCCATCGAAGCTTGGATCAAAATAAAGTCAGTCAAGAAGTAACCTACCACGTAACCTGCGAGAATCCCAAATAACGTAAAGACGATATTTTCCCGTACGATGTACATGGTGACTTCTTTATTGTAAAACCCTAATACTTTAATAGTAGAAAGCTCGCGAATCCGCTCGGAAACGTTGATATTGGTCAAGTTATACAAGACGACAAAGGCCAATGCCCCTGATAGTACAACTAAGATCAAGACAATGGAGTTCAAGTTGCCCATCGAATCATCCTGCATTTTGATCTGAGTGGAAAGGAACGTCATGTTTTTGACTTTGTCGGTATCTAACAAGGCTGTTGATAAAGCTTCCTCTTGTTTTTTCGTCATCGTCTTGCTTTTGACTAAGAACGCATTCGGTTCAAAGGCACTGTCGGTGATTTCTTCGTAAAGAGTCGGTGACAGATACAGAGAATTGCCTAAATAGTTTTCTGCGATGCCGCTGATAGGTACTTCAAAAGCTTCTTGATCGCTAGTATAGAAGGTCAATGTATCCCCAACCTGCAGATCATACAATTCTGCGTATTTCATAGTCAGTACGGCGCCTTCTGTTAATGGCAGCTTCTGCCCTTCCGTCGTTTTCAAATGGACATAGTCGGTAAAAGCTTCTTGATCTGCAGGGACCATCAAGGTCAAACTTTGTTTTCCTTGGTTAGCCGGTCGAATCTCGATCGTTTCATTGTAGACTAGCATCGAATGGGTCACAAGAGGATCGTCTGTTAAAACCGTTTCAGCGGCAGCAACGGTTTCTTCCTTCGCATCATTTAAGGTCACGACGGCTTGATAATCCGTAATGGGCCCAAATTGTTTCGCAGTCACAGCACTTAAGGAATCTTTCAACCCAACGCCTGCCACCATCAGTCCCGTACAGCCGGCGATGCCAATGATTGCCATGATCATTCGCGATTTGTAGCGGAAGATGTTACGGAAGCTGACTTTTTGATTGAAGCTTAAGCGTGACCATAAGGGTGTAATGGCCTCTAATAAAATCCGTTTCCCAGGTTTTGGCGCCCGAACTTGCAGTAGCTGGGCAGGTTTTTCCCGCAATTCTTTGATCAAAACAAAGAGGCAAGCACCAAGCGTCGCCAGTAAAAAGGCGATCGCGGCCAAAATAATTGGCGACCAGACATAATAGACGCGAATCCCGTCTAAAAGATACCGTTCGCTGGATAGAAAATAAATCAAACGCGGCAACAGTTCCGTCCCTAATACGGCACCACTGATAATGCCAATGGCCGAAGACAGGAGGGCATAAATCAAATATTTAAGGGAGATCTCGACTTTGCCATAGCCCATCGCTTTTAAGGTCCCGATCTCTTTGCGGTTTTCTTCTACCATCCGCGTCAGTGTCGTAAAGGTGATCAACGCAGCGATAAAGAAGAAGAAGACAGGAAACACATTGGCGATCGCTGCGATGCGATCAGACAGCCCGCCATACTCTTGGAAACCGGGGTTGTCTTTGCGTTGGTTGTAAAGATACGTAGGTTCTGCCAAGTCTTCGATCTCTGCACGTTTTTCTGCCAGTGTTTGTTGGGCATCGGTTAGTTCTTGTTGCTGTTCCTCTAATTGGGTTTGCTGCTGTGTCAACTCTTCTTCCCCAGCGGTCAATTGGCCTTCGAGGGCTGCTTGTTGTACGGGCGGCAGCTGTGCCAAGGCGGCTTGCTGTTGTTCTAGTTCCGCTTTGGCCTGATCCAGTTGGGCTTGTCCATCAGCTAACTGTTTTTGTCCATCGCGGACTTCTTTTTCTGCAGGCGCTAATTCATCAAAAGCATCTTGCTGAATTTCTGCTAAGCGTTCTTTAGGGCGATCCGCAAACAGTTCCTCAATCGTTTCTTGATGGGCTGCCATCTTGTCGGTGTACGCATCGGAGTATGTTTCAAGGCCTGCGACATCATCAAAGGCGAGATAAAGGATCGATTTGACCTCCATCTTGAACTGTTCTTCCGGTACATAAGCAAAATACGTCACGACACCGCTGCCGACATTCGCATAGCCACGTTCGGCAGCACTGATATAAATGGGAGAGGTGGCGAACCCAACGATCGTATAGTCTTTGTCCGACAGATTATCGGCATCATCGATCGTAAAAGTATCCCCTATTTGCCAGCCATAATTTTTTGCTTCGGTGTCCAGCACGATTTCATCGGCTTTTTCTGGCAGTCGGCCGTCCTTCACCAGTAGCTGGTTGAGTTCCTGTGAGGGATCATAAGAGGTCACTTGCACGACTTCATCTGAATTGGCAGCGTAATAAAATTGATAGGCGGCTTCTGTGTGCGCACCGCTTTTTTCCGCCGCATCAATGTCGTCCTCCGTCAATCCCAGCGTGGAAGTGACTTGCAGATCTGCTAAATGCTGACCGTTGACATATTCACTCGCGGAATGATTCAGGATCGGTCCCGTCGCTTTGACACCGACAAAGAGAAACGTTCCTAAAAAAATGATCAAGGTGATTGCGATAAAGCGACCTTTTGATTGGCGAATCTCCCGCAAACTTGCTTTAAGATAGGTTTTATTTTTCATCAGATCCTCCTACCAAACGATTTCATCGATCGAGATTGGATGAGGATTCTCTTCAATGGAACGGACGGTGGCATCGTTGATATGGATCACCCGATCGGCGATCGGGGCAATGGCGCTGTTATGGGTAATGATCAACACCGTATTGCCGTTTTTCCGACTGGCGTTTTGCAAAAGCTTCAACACTTGTTTGCCTGTTTCAAAATCCAGCGCACCGGTTGGTTCATCGCATAATAGCAATTTCGGGTTTTTGGCTAACGCCCGAGCGATCGATACCCGCTGCTGTTCCCCACCAGAGAGCTGCGAAGGAAAGTTGTTTTTACGGTTTTCTAACCCGACTTGTGCTAAGACTTCATCAGGATCGAGTGCATTCGGTGAGACTTCTGTTGCCAATTCAATGTTTTCTTTCGCTGTCAGGTTCGGCACCAAATTATAAAACTGGAAGACGAACCCGACGTCTTTGCGGCGGTATTCCGTCAGCTGTTTGTCGTTAAACTTCGCGATATCGACATTGTCGATAATGATTTGTCCTTCATCTGGCGAATCCATCCCACCTAAAATATTCAAAACGGTCGATTTTCCTGCACCACTGGGGCCAAGGATCACCACTAATTCGCCTTCTTCAATGGCAAAGGAAAGATCGTTGTTGGCAGTGATGGTGGTTTCGCCCATCTGATAGCGTTTATATTCATTCTTTACTTCAACATAACTCATTAATAAAGCCTCCATTTTTTAAACACGTGTTGATTTAATCACATGGTGTTAGTATACTAAGAAAGAAAAGTAAGAGCAATCCTCAATGCTTACGTATTTGTCATTAAATAGACAAATATTGATCAAATGTACAGAGAAAAGGGGAAACGATATGGTGGGGACTGTGGGGAATCGTCGAACGATCTACTCGAAAAAAGTGATCCGACGCGCCTTTCAGGAGTTATTGTTGGAAAAAGAGTACCGCAAAATCACGATCAAAGAGATTGCGGAACGAGCCGATATCAACCGAGGAACATTTTATAAATATTATAAGGATACGGCCGCGTTGTTGGAGGAGATCGAAGGGGAGCTTGTTGAGCAGATCGCATCGAACTTGCAGCAGGAAAATTTGTCATTGGATCTTTGGTTGGAAAAGCTGTTGACGATTTTGTATGAGAATCCTAGTACGACCCATTTGATTTTGTTAAACAACAGCCATTTGCTGAATCTTTTGTTGTCAGAGATCAAACCGGAGACCTTGAAACGGTTTGCCCAATACTTTCAAGATGCTTCCGAGGAAGAATTGGAACTGTGTCTTAGCTTTTTTGTCTGCGGGTCTATCGGGTTGATCGAACGCTGGCTCAAAGATTTCTCAACGATGTCGCCAAAAGCTGTCGCTGAACTGTTGATCCAAATTTTTGTGACTAATGTATATGAGGATAAGAAGAGCTAAAAAAAGAGGGAACGATCCAATAACCAAAAAGGAACGCAGCAAGAGACAATTTGCTGCGTTCCTTTTTTTATTTAGTCAACGAGGCGCTCGTCGTTCATCCCAAAGTATTGATGCAATGGTTTTTGCCGTGCTTCTAATAATTGATCGACAGTCACGAATTCGTAGCCTTCGTTTTTGAGCATTTTAATGACTCCCGGTACGGCTTTCACAGATTTCGGGTGAATGTCATGGATCAAGATCATGGCACCATTAAAGACATTTTGTTGCACCAAGGCATTGATCTTCTTCGGATCCTTCAATTTCCAGTCTTGAGAATCGATGTCCCATTGAATGATCGGCATGCCAATGGTTTGTGCGCTTTGTTTGTCGATAGCGCCATAAGGGGGCCGTAAATTTCTAGGTAGTAAACCCGTCGCATTATAAATGGCTTTGTTGGTTTTTGTGACTTCTGCCTGCAAATCTTCCGCTGAAAGAGTATTCAGCTGCGGATGAGAGTAAGAATGACTGGCGATCTCGTGTCCAGCTTCTTGGACTTTTTTAGCAGCTTGCGGATATTGCTCTACCATTTGTCCCAGCATAAAGAAGGTCGCTTTAACGTCATTTTCTTGTAAGATGTTCAACAGATCCATGGTGGAGGTACTGTTGGGTCCATCATCAAAGGTCAATGCCACGTATTTTTTATTGGGGTCTAAACTTGGCAAGGCATTGTTGAGTTGGTCAGCAGCCACGAGATCAGGATCAATGAATGGGGCGATCTCGCTGTAAGACAGGGTGATTTCCGTCGCTCCCGTCTGATTTTTTGGCAATTCGATGGTCAGCTTCTCTGGATCGTAAGTAAATTTCGAATCGAAGGTGATCCGCTCCATGGCCAAGACGGCGTCGATGATTTTGGCGGGTTCTTTGGCTTGATCCAGCAGTTTCTGCTGAATGACTTGTTGAATACCTAATAAGCTGCCTTCATCAGGAACCAGTTCTTTCAAAGACAATTCGGTTTGCGTCTTCTCTGATACGAAGATCGGTGCATCCGTTAGGCTGTCCGCATCTTCAAAACGTCCGGTTTCTCGATTCCACACATAGCTGTCGGCTTTCAATGAATAAGTAGACACCTTTGACGCCGCTGCTTGTGCTTGGATGCGGGCAACGGTGACGACTTCTTTTTTCGTTTGTTTTTTACGCAAGTGATCAGCGGCTTGTGTCAACCGTTCTTTGATATCTTTGATGGGAAACGTATCAAGGTCTTGCGGGCGGTAGATCAATTCTTTGGTTGCGCCTTTGGAGAGCACTTCAGGCGTTGTTTTTAACCCATTTTGACTTTGTTCTGCTTGGATTGATGCCAGTAATTTCTCCGCAGCCGCCTCATATTTTTCTTGGGCTGCGACTTCTTGCTGGTGTAACGTGTAAAGGACTGAGCCAGCCGTCGCGATCAAAACGATCAATAATAAGGCGAATAAGGAAAAAATTGCTTTTCGATACGGCTTCTTTCTCGAGGGTGGTCCTTTCGGTCTTTCTTCAGCTGACGCTGTTCGTTTTTGATTATTGTTTGGTTTCTTGTGCAAGTCACTCCGACGGGCATAGGTCTTTCGTTCGGGCATTGGTGAAGCTCCCTTCATTCCATCCTAAATTATGCCCACGTTACCATAAGTCACAGGTACTTTCAACGATCATGCCCGGTTTCTGATAGAGACTTAAAAAGATGAAGGGATTTTTCTAATTATTCATTTAAAAATTACAGCCTTGTTGCGTTGTTTCTCTTGCAAGAAATGATCAAGGGCGTTAGGGGGTCTTTTGCAACCACTATCTATTAGGTGAACTAGAAAACCCCTTCGTAACAGATCACGTGGAGTGACTGTTACGAAGGGGGTGCAATTAAGGGTACTAAGGCTTAGGCTTTTTCGATTTTTGTCAGTCCGCCCATGTAAGGAACCAGAACTTCTGGTACCGTTACACTGCCGTCTTCGTTTTGATAATTTTCAAGCACTGCGGCTACCGTCCGACCGACAGCCAGACCAGAACCATTTAGTGTATGCATGTAGTGAATCTTGCCCTCTTGATCGCGGTAACGGATCATGGCACGGCGTGCTTGGAAATCTTCACAGTTTGAGCAAGAGCTGATCTCACGATACATTTCCTGAGCAGGGATCCATACCTCTAAATCATAGGTCTTCGCCGCAGAAAAGCCCATATCTCCTGTACACAAGCTAAGCACTCGGTAAGGTAAGTTGAGTTTTTGCAAAATATCTTCGGCATTAGCCGTCATCTTTTCTAATTCTTCATAAGAATGGTCAGCATCACTGAATTTCACCATTTCAACTTTATTGAATTGGTGCAGACGAATCAAGCCGCGGGTATCACGACCAGCGCTGCCAGCTTCTGAACGAAATGATGGGCTCAAGGCAGTGAAGTAGGCAGGGAGCTGTTCTTGTTCTAAGATCTCCCCTTGATAGTAATTGGTCAAAGGTACTTCAGCAGTTGGAATCAAAGTCAAATCCGTGTCTGCCAATTGGAAAACATCTTCTTTGAACTTTGGAAATTGCCCCGTGCCAAACATTGCTTGGCTATTGACGATATAAGGGGTGATCATCTCGGTATAGCCATGCTCATAGACATGCTGATCCAGCATGAAGTTGTATAAGGCACGTTCCAAACGAGCACCTAAGCCTTTGTAGTAAACAAAGCGGCTGCCAGAAACTTTGGCGCCCCGCTCAAAGTCGAGGATCCCCAACTCTTCAGCGATCTCCCAATGGGGTTTTGGTTCAAAGGCAAAGGCTTTTGGTTCTGCCCAGCGGCGGATTTCTACATTGTCGTCTTCATCCTTGCCCACTGGAACAGAATCATTTGGCAAATTCGGCAATGTCGTGGCGATCTCTTTGATGTCTTCATCAATTTGAGCAATCTCTTCATCCAATTGCTTGATTTGGCTGCCGACTTCTTTCATTTGGGCAATTTTATCTGCCGCGTCTTCTTTTGCCCGTTTCAAGGCAGCGATCTCACCAGAAACATCGTTGCGCAATTTCTTGCGTTCTTCCGTTTGGACTAAGAGTTCTCTGCGACGTTCGTCAAGCGTTAAAAAGCGGTCCAATACTTCTTTTTGCACGCCTCGTGTTGCGAGTTTGCTTTGTACTTCAGCAAAATTTTGGCGAATCATTTTTACATCTAACATAGTGATACATCCTCCTTTGATTTTTCCATAGAAAAAAGGCCATTCCGATCCCGTGTTGCTTGGGACGAAATGACCATTCGCGGTGCCACCCAAGTTCAGCTTGCGCTGCCCTTGCTGCTCGTATCGTGAGCCAACGATTTTTCTTTCGAAAAATACACGTTAAAGAACTGGATTCTATTTTTTCCAACACTGATTTTCACCAACCATCAGCTCTCTTTACTAGATGAAAAAAATATACTAGGTTCTGTGCCTTGATTATTTTCTTTAGCATACCCAAAAAATGTTGGGGCGTCAACCATAGGTTTGTGTGTTGGACAAATTGTTGCGCTTCAACGGGAGATGAATAATAAAGGACGTCCATTCTGGCGTTGATTTGGCATAGATATAGCCGCCATGTAAGGCGACGATGCTTTGAGCGATCGCTAGACCTAAGCCAGTTCCTCCTGTTTCTTGAGAGCGGGATTCTTCCACTCGGTAGAAACGGTCGAATAGAGAATCAAGGGCTTGCTTAGGAATCATTTGTCCATTGTTTTTGACGGTTAAGATCGCTTCGGTCCCGACTTTCTCGACCTCCATGCGGATCTTATCGGCGCCTTTGCCGTATTTCAAGGCATTTGACAGCAGGTTGTTGAAAACTCGCACCAGTTTTTCGGTATCGCCATCCATTTCGATATGCTCTGGACGGGTGTAGGTTTCGATCTTGATGCCTTTTCGACTAGCTTCTAATTCAAAGTCTGCCGCCAATTGTTCCACTAGCTGAGCCATATCAAATTCCATCACATTAATGGGCACGCTAGGCTGACGCACTTTCGTGTATTCAAACAAATCATCGACGAGGGATTTCATTTGTTTGGCTTTGACATACGCCGTATGAGTATATTTCAGCAATTCTTCTTCCGAATGGTATTGTCGATCTTCGATTAGACCTAAGTAGCCGATGATCGAAGTCAATGGTGTCCGAATGTCATGACTGACATTGGTGATCAGCTCATCTTTGGATTGCTCGATCCGCCGTTCATCTTCGATCGCCGCCACCGTACTGTCGACTAAGCCATTAATATTAGAAACGATCCGACTTAAATCGCCCCGTAACTCGAAGGGGATGCGATGATCGTAGTTGCCTTCTGCGATAAAGTGCAGCTCGCTGATAATGTGACGTAGCTGCATTTGATGGTAACGACGAATCAAACGCCAATATAAGACGATCACATCTAATAGGAAGAACATCGGTAGAATGAAGTTGCGACCACTGCGGAAGATATCTGTGTTGAAGGCAGCCGTGAACGCATTCTTCGATTCATAGATCGCTTCGACTAAAACCGGTGAGTTTTCTCGTATTGAGGTCAAGATGACCAAAATAGCGACATTTAATAGAAGTAAAAGAACAATCGTTACAATTCCTTCCGCAAATAACTCACTGATTTCCTTTGAGGTCAACGTGATCCGTTTCTTTTTTTCGATTGGTGTGTTGCGCTTTTTTTCAGTTGGTTTACTTCGCATCTATTTTGTAGCCGACCCCCCATACTGTTTGGATGACTTTTTCACCATCCGTGGCTTCTTCGATCTTATCTCGCAAGTGACTGACATGGACCATCACTGTTTTGGCAGAAACGACACTTTCTTGTTTCCAAACTCGTTCAAAAATCTCATCGGCGCTAAAGACACGGTTCGGATGCGATGCTAGTAAGTAGAGGATGCCAAATTCTAATGCGGTCAATTGGATCTCATTGCCATCCACCGTTTTTACTTCATGGGAATCGCGGTTGATGATAAGGGAGCTTACTTCCAGAATCTCTGGTTGATTTGAAGCAGCCTGCATCTTGGTTCTTCTCAATAACGATTTTACCCGTGCCATGACTTCTAATGGATTGAAAGGTTTAGTGACATAATCATCAGCACCGGCGACCAATCCACGAATCTTATCCATATCGGTTGTTTTAGCGGTCAACATAATAATGGGGATTTGGGATTCTTTTCTCAATTCTTTGACGACTTGCATGCCGTCCATTTCAGGCATCATGATATCTAAGATCAATAGCTCGATATCAGAAGTGGTGCGAATCTTGGTCAGTGCTTCTTTTCCATCGTATGCTTTGACCGATTCATAGCCTTCATTGTGTAAGTAAATGCTTAATAGTTCTACGATCTCTTTGTCATCATCTGCTACAAGTATTTTCATACTGGGTCCTCCTAGGAACAATATTCTTTTCTCCATTTTAGCAAATATTCCACAAAATAGATAAAATCATACTTAAATTTATAAGAATGATAGGAATTAAGAAAACACAAAAAGGAAAAAGACGAACGATAGGCTAATAATAACGGAAAAAGTCCTTAAAAAAGGCGGAAATCACGGACTAAAAATCACGAATCATCTTTGGAAACGGAGTAACTAGAAACGTTGGTCTATCAATCATTTTATGGTTGACGAATAGCACAAGTCTTGGTATATTATTACATGTGCCAAATGACTAAATGAATTCCTAAAAAGAATTGAAAAAAGTAGTTGACGCACAGCTCGACAGATGATATTATAACGAAGTCGCAATTTTAAAACAGTTAATTGATGTTGATACATCAACAAAATTAATTGAAAAAAGTTGTTGACAAATAACAAATCATTTGTTATTCTAATTAAGTCGCTGAG
>NZ_NIBN01000001.1:15232-140968 GCF_002174385.1 Enterococcus sp. 6D12_DIV0197 | reverse complement strand
AGATGAGATTTCCCATTTCTTTAAGAAAGTAAGATCCCTGAGAGATGATCAGGTAGATAGGTCAGAAGTGGAAGGCCAGTGATGGTTGGAGCGGACTGATACTAATCGATCGAGGACTTAACCAAAAAGAAAAAAGCACGTAAACTCGTAGAGTTTTGATTTCTTCGATCCAGTTTTGAGTGAGCAAAACTTACTCAATTGAATAGTGTGGTGGCGATAGCAAGAAGGATACACCTGTAACCATGCCGAACACAGAAGTTAAGCTTCTTAGCGCCGATTGTAGTGAAGGGTTTCCCTTTGTGAGAGTAGGACGTCGCCACGCGTTTTTTTTACCTTATGGGGGTTTAGCTCAGCTGGGAGAGCATCTGCCTTACAAGCAGAGGGTCAGCGGTTCGATCCCGTTAACCCCCATATGAGTCGTTAGCTCAGTTGGTAGAGCATCTGACTTTTAATCAGAGGGTCACAGGTTCGAGCCCTGTACGACTCATAGTAATAACCTATGCGGGTGTGGCGGAATTGGCAGACGCACTAGATTTAGGATCTAGCGCCTTCGGGCGTGGGGGTTCAAGTCCCTTCACCCGCACTTCATTGCCGGCTTAGCTCAGTTGGTAGAGCATCTGATTTGTAATCAGAGGGTCGAGGGTTCAAGTCCTTTAGCCGGCATCAGGAATATGCGGAAATAGCTCAGTGGTAGAGCACCACCTTGCCAAGGTGGGGGTCGCGGGTTCGAACCCCGTTTTCCGCTTTGCCTTAGCAATTTTCAGCCGGGGTGGCGGAACTGGCAGACGCACAGGACTTAAAATCCTGCGGTGAGTGATCACCGTACCGGTTCGATTCCGGTCCTCGGCATTTCATAATATGCGCCCATAGCTCAATTGGATAGAGTGTTTGACTACGGATCAAAAGGTTAGGGGTTCGACTCCTCTTGGGCGCGTAGTCTTTTTATTTGTTTCATTTTTATTATCGGGAAGTAGCTCAGCTTGGTAGAGCACTTGGTTTGGGACCAAGGGGTCGCAGGTTCGAATCCTGTCTTCCCGATTTTTTGATGCCTGAAGCATTCGCTTCAGGCTTTTTTTGTGTTTTCAGCCAGTGAGAAGACCTGAAAATATGATACAATAGTAAAAAACGAGGAGGAAATTGTTTGAAGGGAAAAATCATCAAAGCGCTAAGCGGATTTTATTATGTGGCATCAGAAGATGAAATCTTTCAAACCCGCGCTCGAGGAAATTTTCGGAATCGAAAAATCACTCCTTTGGTGGGTGATGAAGTGATCTTTGAAAGCAGCAATCAAACAGACGGTTATCTTTTAGAGATCTTGCCGCGAAAAAATGAGCTGGTTCGACCGCCAGTCGCAAATGTGGATCAAGGGGTGGTCGTGACAAGTCTAGTTGAGCCGAACTTCTCCTATAATCTATTGGATCGCTTTTTAGTGACGTTAGAGTATGAGGGGATCGAACCGATCATCTTTTTGACAAAAGCGGATCTTGTGAAAGATCTTGCCGCAATGAAAGCAATTGAGGAGACCTATCAAGCAATTGGCTACCACGTGATCACGTCAAAAGCAGAAGGCGAAGATCTATTGGAACTTCAACGGTACTTTCCTGAGCGGATCACCGTATTTATGGGACAATCCGGTGCTGGAAAGTCGACATTGCTGAATCGGATCGTCCCAGAATTGGCATTGGAAACAGGAGTGATCTCAGAATCTCTCGGGCGGGGGAAACATACGACCCGTCATGTGGAGCTCTTGCCGATTTGTGATGGATTGGTTGCCGATACACCAGGATTTAGTTCGATCGACTTTTTGGAAATCGAAGCGGTGGAGTTACCCAAACTATTTCCTGACTTTTTAGCGGTAGCTGCCAACTGTCGTTTTAGGGAATGTAGGCACCTTAATGAACCTGATTGTGCAGTTAAGCAGGGGGTTGCAGCAAATGAGATTGCCGAGACTCGTTATAAGAATTACGTGCAATTTTTAGAAGAGATTGAAAACCGACGTCCGGTTTATAAAAAGAAGAAAAAGTGAGGGAAAAGCATGATAAAACTAGCACCATCTATTTTAAGTGCCGATTTTGCAAATCTTCAAAGAGACATTGAGCTGGTAGAGCGCCATGGCGCAGATTATATTCACGTAGACGTGATGGACGGTCATTTCGTCCCTAATATTACCTTAGGCCCAAACATCGTTAAAGCGATTCGCCCAGTTACCAAACTGCCGTTGGATGTTCACCTAATGATCACCGAACCAGAAAAGTATATACATGCCTTCGCAGAAGCTGGGGCAGATATCATTGGGATCCACGCGGAAGCAACACCTCATATCCATCGTGCGATCCAAATGATTGTGGCAGAAAATGTCAAAGCAGAAATCGTCATCAACCCAGGCACACCAGTATCAGCCATTGAACATGTTTTATCCATGTGTGATCAAGTGTTAGTCATGACGGTCAATCCAGGGTTTGGTGGGCAATCCTTTATTGAAGAATCACTAGAAAAAATTGCGGTACTGGCTGCTTTAAAAGAAGAAAAAGGCTACCATTATGATATCGAGGTAGATGGCGGGATCGTTCCTGAGACAGCCAAACGTTGCCTGGAAGCAGGTGCAAATGTCTTCGTAGCAGGAAGCTATATTTACGATGCCGATGAACCTGCAGCACAAATCAGAGCCTTGAAAGAAGCTTTGCAATAAATGAAGATTTTGTTAGCAGCAGGGGGGCGCCCTGAAAATTGGCCACCGCTGATGACGTATGACAAATACATTGGGATTGATCGCGGGGCATTGTTTTTGCTTCAGCACCAACGGCCAGTCGATCTAGCGATTGGTGATTTCGACTCTTTGACCGCAGGCGAACTGCAAGCAGTCAAACAACAAGTCAACACAGTGATCCAAGCGCCTGCTGAAAAAGATGATACAGATACCCAGTTGGCATTGGTGGAGACGTTGCGTCGCTATCCAGAAGCGCAAATCGACTTGATTGGTGCAACAGGAGGACGTCTCGACCATCTTTTAGCCAATCTATGGCTGCCTTTAGAAGATCGGTTTCGTCCATTTGCCCCAAATCTGCGTTTTTTAGATCGTCAAAATGTCGTTCAGTTCTTTTTACCAGGCACCTATCAATTGGAAAAAGAACCCGAGATGCAGTATTTGGCGTACTGCTGTTTGACGCCGGTAACAGATTTGACGTTGACAGGTAGCAAGTATTTATTAGAAAACGTCCAAGTGCCGTACCCAACTTCTTATGCCAGCAATGAATTTCTGACACAAACAGCAGGTTTTTCCTTTAGCAGCGGGATGATAGCAGTCATTCAAAGTTGTGATTAAGAGACGGAACGTCTCTTTTTTTTGTTGAAAATTTCAGAAACTTAATTACAAAAAAAACATTAAGACGGTCAACTTAGCTTTTGTTTGCAGGGTATTAATGGTAAAATTGGAACTACAGTTTGGAATTATTTGAGGTGTCTTTGTGAAAAAGTTTAATCCTAATAAAAATATTATCATCACATTGATTATTGTGATTTTAGTTGTCACCGTATTAAGCGTGACGATCGCCCGCAGAGCTGCGGGAAACTCCACCAATGTTGTGCAATCAACGGTCAATGACTCCGTTGGCTTTATCGATAAAGTGATTACGGCGCCTTTTCGTTGGATCGAAAATGGGGCGAATTCAGTCAAAAACTTGTTTGTGACGTATGAAGAAAATGAACGTTTAAAAGAGAAATTGGACAGTTTTGATGAACTGGAACAAGCGAAGGACAATGCGCAAAGAGAAATCGATGCCTTGAAAGAAGAGCTAGAGCTGAATGCGACCTTGACGAATTATGAACGGATCTCCGCCAATGTCATCAATCGGTCACCTGATACTTGGCAAGATATGCTGATCGTGGATCGAGGCTCAAGAGACGGCGTTGAGGTCAACATGGCGGTCATGTCGCAAAAAGGCTTGATTGGTCGTGTGATAGAAGTCAATGCAGCTTCTTCTAAAATTGAACTTTTGACTTCTGAAAACCAGAATTCTAACCACTATCCGGTTCGGATCAGCGGCGAAGATGGGTCAAACTTTGGGATTCTAAGTAGTTACGATCAAAAAGAACGTTCCTTGGTCATTACCCAGTTGACAGGGGACAATGAGCTGAAGGAAGGCGATGTCGTGCAGACCTCTGGATTAGGAGGAAACTCACCTGCCGACTTAGCGATCGGAACAGTGATCCGTACCACCAAAGATGAGTTTGGTCTTGATACCCAAGTGTTTGTAAAACCGTATGCCCAAATGTATGATATTCAAGCAGTAACGATTATCAAACGCTTGGCAGGTGAGGAATAGCCATGAAAAAGCATGACTACATCAAATACCTGGCAGCGGGCGTCTTCTTTTTGATGATGTTGGCAGATGGACAACTGACGCGTTTTTTAGAAAAATGGACCCAAGACAATTATATCGCCAGTGCGCATCTTTTATTGATCGCCCTTTTATGTGGCGCGAAGTATTTGCCGAAAAACTTTTTGATCACCACGGCGCTTGTGATCGGCTGTCTTTATGACGTGTATTATGTCGGTGTGATCGGCATCTACACGGTGGCGTTTCCCTTGATCGTGTGGATCATGTATATTTTGCAAAATACGCTTTATCAAAATGTATTTACCATGTTTTTCGGAATGATCATCTTTGTTACAAGCTTAGAAGTTGTGACGTTGGGCGTCCAGTTGCTATTTAAGATCGCATCAGTTAGCACGTCATTCTTTGTTTCCCGCTTTTTAGCACCAACGCTTTTATTGAACATCATTTTGTTTATCCTTTTAGTCGTTCCATTCATGAAGCTATTCAAAGACGAATAGCTTCATTTTTTTTGCGTTTGACTGTATAAAAATAACAGCGATTGAAATGTTTTTGTAATATTCCTTTTATCTCTCTGACATACGGCTGTGTTACAATCACACTATCGTGAAGGACTTTAGGTATTCTTAAGCATTTATACATAAAAAAACCATATTAGGGGAAGCAACAGCCGGAGGAATGAAGAGTGAAAAAGCGAATTTTATCTTTATTGTTAGTAAGTTCAATTGTTCTTACTTCTGCAGCAGCACCGACACTTGTCTTTGCATCAGATTTTGACAATAAAATTGAAGAAAAAAATAAAGAGATCTCTGACTTGCAAAACCAGCAAGCGAGCATCCAGTCACAAGTAGCAGCACTTGAAAGCGACGTGGCTGCAATCAATGAAAAAGCCCAAACTTTGTTGCAACAACAAGGTGATTTGCGTGCGGATTCTGAAAAGTTGAAGCAAGAAATTGCTGATTTGAAAGTCAGAATCGAAAAGCGTGAAGAAGCGATCCAAAAACAAGCCCGTGACGTTCAAGTCAATGGTCAAAGCACGAACTTTATTGATGCAGTATTAGAAGCTGACTCTTTAACAGATGCTATTGGCCGTGTGCAAGCAATGACGACGATCGTCAATGCTAACAAAGATCTTGTGGATCAACAAAAAGCAGACCAAGAAGCAGTTGAAGCGAAAAAAGCGGAAAACGACGATAAATTGGCAGAAATCGCAGCGAACCAATTTGAGCTAGAAACACAATTAGGGGATCTACAAGCCAAACAAGCCGATTTAAATGTTTTGCAAGCGGAATTGGCTGTTCAACAAGCATCTAAAGAAGATGAAAAAGCTGATTTAGAAAAACAAAAAGAAGAATACGAAGCAGAACAAGCACGCATCGCTGCAGAAGAAGCGGCGGCGGCAGCCGCTCGTGAACAAGCAGCACAAGAGGCAGCGGCTCAAGAAGCGGCAGCAGCTGAAGCAGCTACTCAGGAAGCAGCATCAAGCGAGTCTTCAACGTCGAATTCAACGACATCAAACTCAACAACAAATTCTAGTACGACGACTGATACTACGCAAGGCAGTTCATCACAAGGTGGCGGTTCAACAAATACGACACCATCGACTCCTGCCAACAATAACAATAGCAATAACAACCAAGGATCGAACAATAGCGGCAATGGTGCAAGCAATACTCCTGCACCCGCACAAACGGTCAACGGTTCAGCAATCGTAGCAGAAGCAATGAAATACATTGGTACTCCTTATGTATGGGGTGGTACGACACCAGACGGCTTTGACTGTTCTGGCTTTACACAATATGTATTTGCTAAAGTTGGCATCTCATTACCACGGGTAACGTACGCACAAGAATTTTCTGGTACGGTGATTTCGATCAATGAAGCAAAAGCTGGTGACTTGTTATTCTGGGGTAGCCGCGGAAGCACACACCACGTGGCGATCGCTATGGGTAACGGACAATACGTTCATGCACCAACACCAGGTCAAAATGTTTCTGTTAGCAGTTACTCTTATTACTCACCAGATTTCGCGGTACGCGTAAACTAAATCAATTGAAGCTATTTCAAAAGCTGGCGTTTTACGTCAGCTTTTTTTGATTTCTGTTTTAAAAAACGTATGCTTTTTTTGTTTTCAGTCTTGCCAGAACATCTTATAATAGAGAAGAGAAAGGAAGCGGATAAAATGAACAAGACCTCGTCTTCCAGAGAAAAAATGATAACGGTTAAGTTTTATACGAATTATCTTTCTCGCATGATGATGCCGAATTTAAGTATTTTTATTGCGTGGATGCTGATTTCATTCCTGCTGCCTTTTTTCTCAGTCGATCAACAAGTGATCCAGCAAATGGAACAAGGGGTCTTGACTGTGCTGCTGCCCCTCATGATCGCCTATACAGGTGGGCAGATGTTGGCGCCTGAACGAGGTGGGGTCGTAGGAGCAGTGGCGGTCTTAGGGGCTATTCTCGCAACCGATATTCCCCAGGTCTTTGGGGCGATGCTGCTGGGACCGCTAGCGGGCTGGCTATTGTACCGCAGTGATTCGATCGTGAGCAAAGTCAAAAGTGGCTATGAGATGCTGGTGCGCAATTTTATTGCAGGTGCGTTTGGCGGACTCCTCTTTTTAGGAAGTTACTTCCTATTGGCGCCGCTTTTTAATTGGTTCAGTCTCGGCAGCTATCAGCTGGTTGATTATTTTGTTCAGCAAAACGTCTTGCCCTTTATCCATATCATTGTAGAACCATTGAAGGTTTTGTTTTTTAATAATATTGTCAACCATGGTCTATTTACACCGCTAGGGATCGAAGCAGCGGCACTCAATGGTCAGTCGGTTTTATTTTTGATCGAGGCCAACCCCGGTCCAGGATTAGGGGTCTTAGCGGCGTATCTTTTTTTTGGTTCAAAGCGAAACCGAACGAATGCCGCAGCATCCGTTTTTGTGCAGGCTATTGGTGGGATTCATGAAGTGTATTTCCCGTTTGTTCTGCTCGATCCTTGGGTGTTGCTCGGTCCGATCGTTGGTGGTTTCAGTGGCACGCTGATCTTCCAATTTTTAGGGGTAGGCTTAAGAGCGCCGGCGTCTCCGGGCTCGATCTTAGCGATTTTACTCAATACACCGCCGTCTATGATCCTAGGTGTCTTAGCTGGGATTGTCGTCAGTACGGTCGTATCGTTTGCGATCGCTAGTGTGCTGTTAAAACGGAAGTCCAATACAGAAAATGAGGAGCGTAAGATGCCGAAAATGAAGAAAGTCACGGAGATCGTCGTGGCCTGTGACGCAGGGATGGGGTCCAGTGCGATTGGTGCCAGCATACTAAAAAAACAGTTACAAGAAGCCCAGCTAACGTTTCCTGTCCGCTATCAATCGATTTATCGTGTGATCGATGATCCCGCGCTTTTGGTGATCACCCAACGGGAATTAGCAGCTATTGCCCAAAAGCAGACACCACACGCACAGCATTATGTGTTAGATAATTTTTTGGCGGCTGATGAGTATGCCCCGCTGATTAAAGAATTACAAAGAAGAGAACAGGATCCGCAAAAATCGCTGCAAACCGAGGCAGCAAGTTCGCTAGGATTTTCAACGATCATCTTTTTGTATAGTGGAAAAAAACGCGGTTCACAAACGATGGCAGTGGAGATACTAAGAAAAATGGCCCGCCAACAAGCGCTGTCTTTGACCATCAAAAAAATGGCGTATGAAGGACAAGCTCTTGACCCTACGGCAGTCTATATCCTCCCGAAAGAACTTGCAGAAAAGTGCCCGATCCCAGATGTTCCTTTACTGGTGGTGGATGATTTATTGACGACAGATGCGTATCGTCAGTTACTGACAGAAGGAGTCGACTATGTTTTTGACCAATCGTGAAACACTTTTATTAACGGAATTGATGAATAGTACCGGTCCAGTTTCTTTAGATCGCATGATGCAAGTCTTAAAAGTCAGTAAACGAACGGTGTACCGTGAACTGGCTAATCTAGAAAAATCGCTGGAAACAGTAGGAGCTACCTTAGAGAAGGTCGGTCGTGGTCATTTCCAAATTTTTGCATCAGAAACGAGCATTCGCCAATTGCAAGAAGCCATTATGGCAGATACCGATCAAGAATTCGCGGCTAGTGAGCGACAACATCGTATTTTGCTGCAACTGACTACCGCCACGAAGCCTGTATCTAGTCATTTCTTCTTGGATCGCTACCAAATCAGCAATACGACGTTTTTTTCAGATATCAAACAGCTAGAAGAAAGTCTCGCACGGCTGCCGTTAAGGATCGTGCGCAATCAAGGATATGAGATCGAAGGCTCCGAAAAATATCGGCGGTTGATCACAGCCAATACACTAGTGATGGAGATCAATGAGTACCAATTTTTCCATTTACTGGAAACCGATGATGAAGCCCCGTTTATTTTTCAATTTCTGTCCCGTGACCATCTATTGCTAGCCCAGCGGCTGATTCGAGAAACCATCGAGCCGCAGTTCAAGGAACTTAGTGACCGCAAATTGGCGTTTATCGTCTTGATGCTGGCGCTAGCCATGGATCGGGTAGCTTTGGGCTACACGGTTGAAGAAGAGACGTACCCGAGTCAGATCAACAAAGACTTGCTGAAGGTGGCGAAAAAGATTTTTGCTCAGATCGCCGAAAAGACGAAACTGCTTTATTCCATCAACGAAATCGTCTTTTTTGCCGTGTTACTAGGTGATTTTGCTAATTCCTTTGATCGTGATTTTTTTGATGACAATTTTGATACCGACTTGGCTTATCGTGTAAAACGCTTGATCGAATTGGTCAGTGAGCAAACGGAAGTGGCGTTTTATGAAGATACGAACTTGTATAAAATGCTGCTGACCCATATCTCAGGAGTGATGACGCGGGCGATTTTAGAAGAAGATCATTTGAACAACCCTATCCTAGAAAAAATCATGAACCAGTATGTCGAGATCGCCAGCGGGATTCGTAATCATCTGCCGCAGGTCTTTCCGCAGCAGCAGTTCTCGGAAGAAGAAATCGCCTATATGGTCCTGCATTTTGCCAATTCGTTGGAAAAAAATCCGAAAGTGTTAGAAGTCAATATTGCAGGGATCTCTCCTAGCGGATTAGCCTCCATCAGTTTATTAGAGATGCAGCTGCGGAAACATTTTCCCTTTATCAATCAAATCACCTTCTTTCGAGTGGGGGATGTCAAACGGGAAAATATCGAGGAGACCTATGACTTGGTGATCTCGACTTCCTTGCTGCCAGGGTATCAAGGAGAGTACAAACTCGTTTCACCGATCCTGCTAGAAGAAGACATTCAAGAGTTGAAGAAGGCCTTCCAAGCCATTAGTCAGAAAAAACGTTCCGCAAAAAAAGCACCCTCTGCTTTGGTCAAAGAGGAATCCTATGAAGCGGTCTTGACTTTTATCGAAGCCATTAACCAGCTATTGGCGCTGTTTCAAGTGCAAGCCATTGATAACCCAGCGGACTTGGAAGAAACGTTGCAGCTGGTGCTGACGTCTTTTGATGAACATGTTGTTTTGGATCGTGAGAAAGTCGTTGATCGTCTCTTACGGCGCTACTTCCAAGCGCCAGTGGGCATTCCTGACACTCACTTTGCCTTGTTTCACGCGGCGAGCTCGGCGATCCTGCAACCAGTTTTTCGTATTTTCGACTTGAAACAACCTTTGCCCCTTTTAGCGATGGATAAAAAAGAAATCGCTGTTACCCGTTTATTAGTCATGTTGGCGCCGTATCCTATCAATGAAACAAGCTCTCAGATGTTAGGAAAAATCAGTGGTTCGATCATTATGAATGATCTAAATACGGAGATTTTTAATTCGGGCAATGATTCGATTATTTATCAGTTGCTCTCTTCGCTCTTGATTGAAGAAGTAAAACAATAGGAGGGATCAGCGATGTATATTCCACAGGAGCGGATTTTGTTGGATCAACACTTTACCGATGCCACAGAGGCTCTGACAAAAATTGGCGAGTACTTAGTCAACCAGGAGATCGTTTCCTTGCCCTATGTCAAAAGCCTTTTGCGGCGCCATCAAAAAACAGGTGTTTACATCGGCAACTTTGTGGCATTGCCCCATGCGGAAGAAGAAGCCCAGCAATGGATCAAGGAAGAAGGACTCTTTTTGATCCAAGTGCCTGATGGCGTTGACTTCGGCACGAAGGAGCAGCCCAAAATCGCTACGATCCTTTTCGTAGTCGTCCTAAAAGAGCAGCAATTAGCTGTTTTGCAAGAAATCGCCTTTTTTTGTTCTGATATGCAAAATGTTCGGGCGCTTAGTGATGCCGAATCGGTTGAAGAGATCCAACAGATTTTGTTAGCAGAAGAATAAGCAATCAGCAGCAGACTGGCTTGCAACAAGAGCAGCGAACGAAATACGTGAATGAGCTGCCTCCGTGTACTTGCTCTTTCTACCTTGTGTAGAAGGAGTGAGTACACGTTTTTTTTTGCGTTTTGGCAAAATCCAAAAAAATGCTCCACGTGAAACATAACAAAAATAAGCGAGTGCAGGGGCTGCTCGCCTTTTTTTTGTTCTATCCGTTTGGCTACAAGTTTTGGCACAGTTTTTTGTGCCAAAGTACGACTTTCGAGCTTTTTGGGAAGCGCCTACAATAAGGGTGTAAGCAGACGAGAGGAGAGAAAAAAATGGAACAGACACAAAAAGCAGCCAAATCATCAGTCAAAGCAAAAGTTCAAAAATTAGGCAGTACGTTGTCGAGTATGGTGATGCCGAATATCGGCGCATTGATTGCATGGGGTGTATTAACGGCATTATTTATTCCAGATGGGTATTTACCAAATGAAGCCTTTGCAACGATGGTCGGTCCAATGCTAACGTATTTGATCCCAATCTTGATCGGGTATACTGGCGGGAAAGTGATTGCTGGTGACCGCGGAGCCGTGGTTGGGGCGATCGCAACGATGGGGGTCATCGTCGGAACGGATATCCCAATGCTATTGGGTGCAATGATCATGGGTCCTTTAGGCGGTTGGGTCATCAAGAAATTTGACGAGATCTTCCAAGACAAAGTTCGCGCTGGCTTTGAAATGTTGGTCAACAACTTTTCATCAGGTTTGATCGGTTTTGCTTTAGCATTACTGGGCTTTGTAGCAATCGGGCCAGTTGTTAACACCTTGACAGAAGCAATGGCAGCAGGGGTCGAAGTGATCGTCAATGCCCACTTGATTCCATTAGCCAATATCTTTATTGAACCAGCAAAAATCTTATTCTTAAACAATGCTATCAACCATGGAATTTTGACACCATTAGGTACTGAGCAAGTCAGCGAATTTGGGAAATCGATCCTTTACTTATTAGAAGCCAATCCTGGACCTGGTTTAGGAGTCTTGCTAGCCTTCACTTTCTTCGGAAAAGGAGCAGCGAAATCTTCGGCACCTGGAGCGATCATCATTCACTTTATCGGTGGGATCCATGAGATCTACTTCCCATACGTCATGATGAAACCATTGATGTTCTTAGCAGTGATTGCCGGCGGTGTATCAGGAAGCTTTACCTTCCAATTACTAGGTGCAGGCTTACGGGCACCTGCTTCACCAGGTTCGATCATTGCGATCTTAGCAATGACGCCATTCAACTCAGTGATGAGTGTCGTTTCTGTCTTAGCCGGAATTGCCGTAGGAGCAGGCGTGTCCTTTATCGTCGCTGCCGCGATCTTGAAAGCGGATGCGAAGGATACGGTGGATAATTTTGAAGAAAAAGTACAACAAACGCAAGCAGCTAAACTCAGCTCAAAAGGCTTGGCGGCTCAACCAATTACTGGCATCAATCGTATCATCTTCGCATGTGATGCAGGCATGGGCTCCAGTGCTATGGGGGCATCGATCTTACGTAAAAAAGTCAAAGAAGCGGGTCTTCCACAAAATGTCTCGAATTCCGCCATCAACAATTTGACGGACGATGCCAATACGCTGATCGTCACTCAAGAAGAATTGCAAGAACGTGCCAAACAAAAAGCGCCAAATGCGACCTTTGTCGCGGTTGAAAATTTCCTGAACTCTCCACGGTACGATGAAATCGTAGCCACATTGTCAGGGACTAAGACAGCGGGGGAGACAGCAAAAAAGTCTGAAGCAGGCAACCAGATAGATGTTCCTTCCGCCAATGACCTTAAGCAAGTCAGTGAAATCATTTTGGCCCACGATGATCGCAAAGGTTCGGCAACGATGGCACAGAAAGTTTTCCAAGATCTTTTAGCCAAAGAAGCTCTGACGATGCCAATCAGAAAAAGCCATATCAATGATCTCCATGCCAACGCCTCTTCACTGGTGATCACAAAAGAAGCCCTAACGCCGCAAGCGCAAACGTCAGCGCCAGAAGCGATCCACCTATCTGTCAATAATTTGATGGGAACGACGAACTATCAACGGATCGTAGCATCGATCAAAGCAGCGAATTAAGAAAGGATGAGCCGAATGCAAGTATTAGAAAAAGACATGATTGAATTGAACAAACAATTTGCGACCAAAGAAGAAGCCATTCGTTACTGCGGCGAAAAATTGCTGGCGGCAGGCTGTGTGGAAAAAGAATACGTCGAAGCCATGCTTGAGCGTGACGAGATGCTCTCAGTCTATATGGGGAACTTTATTGCGATTCCTCACGGCACGGATGAAGCCAAAAAATACGTCAAAAAATCTGGTATCTGTATCGTGCAAGTACCTGATGGCGTGAATTTCGGTACCGCGGACGAAGAAAAAATCGTCACCGTCCTTTTCGGCATCGCGGGCAAAGGGGAAGATCACCTGCAATTGGTCCAACAAATCGCCCTCTTTTGCAGCGATATCGATAACGTTGTCGAATTGGCGGATGCCTTAGATAAAGAAGAAATCGCCCAAAGTTTGACCGTAGCATAAGGATTTAAGGAGGAGACAAGACATGAAGGCAGTTCACTTTGGTGCAGGTAATATTGGTCGCGGCTTTATCGGCGAGATATTGGCTGCCAACAACTTTGAAATCACATTTATTGATGTCAATGAAACGATCATTGACGCCTTAAAAGCAAGACAAGGGTACACGATCGAATTAGCCGATGAGACCCAAGAACAGATCCACATCGAGCATGTGACGGGATTGAACAATGCCAAAGAACCAGAAGCGGTGATCCAAGCGATCGCCGAGGCAGACATCCTTACGACTGCCATTGGTCCCAACATTTTGCCGCATATCGCTGAGCTGATCGCCAAAGGCTTAGAAGCACGTCAACAATACCCAGACAAGCCAGCCATTGATGTGATCGCCTGTGAGAACATGATCGGCGGATCGACCTTTTTAAAAAGCGAAGTGAAAAAATACGTTGCGGATTGGTCCGCGTTAGAAGCGACGGTTGGTTTTCCAGATGCAGCGGTGGACCGCATCGTACCGCTGCAACACCATGAAGATCCCTTATTCGTTCAAGTAGAACCTTTTTGCGAATGGGTGATCCAAGAGTCAGGGATGAAATCCTCGATCCATCTGCAAGGGGTCCATTATGTGGCGGACCTGGAACCGTACATTGAACGGAAATTATTCAGTGTCAATACGGGTCATGCTACGGTAGCGTACACAGGCGCCCTCCAAGGCTATCAGACGATCGATGAAGCGATGCAGGACCATTTAGTGGTTATCCAATTAAAATCCGTTCTCGAAGAAACTGGGCGGCTTTTAATTGAGAAGTGGGCTTTTGATCCTGAAGAACATGAACGGTATATCGAAAAAATCATCCAACGCTTTAAAAACAAACACATTTCCGATGCTATCACACGGGTGGCACGGACACCTGTCCGCAAATTAGGAACCGAAGAACGCTTTATCCGACCAGTCCTTGAGTTAGAAAAACGCAACATGCAGCCAGATCATCTCTATGAAACGATTGGCATGATCTTCAACTACAAAGACCCTGAAGATGAGCAAAGCCAACAATTGCAAGCACTTTTGGATGAAAAATCACTACCGGAAGTCATTGCGGAAATCACTGGCTTACAAGATAAAGACATGATTGAAACGATCCGACAAAACATTGAAAAATATGCGTATGTTGCCGCATAAAAACGAGTAACACACAGAACAAGCAGATAAATTGCCGCATCCGTAAAAGCGAGCCCAACAAGCGAGCTTTTGCGGATGTGGCAATTTCTTTCAACGCTTGTTCTGTGTTTTTTTGCTCACCGATTGACCTTTGCTGCTAACTTGACGATAATAAGAAAAGAAATGAGGGAGAGCGATGGAACGATGGTTTGAAGAAGCCCAGCTTCAAGTAATTGAGTTGCCGATCGAATGGCAGGAAAACCGCCCCGTCTATCGGGCCTTTATCCGTGAATTGCCGACGATCCAAGCAGAAGGAACTTCGCGGCAAGCTGTTTATCGGCAGTTGGCAGAAGCCTATGCGGCTTACCTTGCCCAACTTCGAGAGGCCAATGAGACACAGGAAGAAATGACGTCTTCCTTATTATCGACGGAAGAATTATTGCGCTACTATGATGGCGAGACTTTCGATGGTTTTGAGCTGCCCTCTGACGAGTAACGGGGAAAGAGCCATTCACTGAAAACTGAAAAGCTACGCAAGAAAAAACCGCTCAGCTGCAGCTCGATCGATACGAAGGATCGAACGCTGCAACTGGCGGCTTTTTTCTCTAAGAAACCAAGTCTTATTCGTGGTTAGTTCAATGCCTCGGTAATGGCTTGATTGAAGGCATCTAGGTCATCTGGGTTTCGGCTGGTGATCAACCGATAGGTTTCGTCGATCACGACGGGCTCATCTTTGACGGTGGCACCTGCGTAGGCTAAATCTGGTCGCACAGAATCATAAGCCGTCAAGGTCAAATCTTTTGTCAGTCCTGTTTGGATAAACAGTTGTGGGCCGTGGCAAATGGCAAAGACGGGACGATCAGATGTCAAAAAGTCTTTCGTCAATGACACATAGCGCTCATCGGTCCGTAATTGGTCAGGGGAGAAACCGCCTGGGATCAACAAAGCATCAAAACTTGCAGGATCGATCGTATCGATGGTCGCATCGACGGTAAATGTTCCACCTTGTTTGCCTTCGACGGTCTCGGCGCCTTCATTACTAATAACGACTACTTCGTGTCCAGCCGCTTCCAGTGCTTCTTTTGGTGACGTCAACTCAACATCTTCAACTAGATCAGTGACAATAACAGCAACTTTACTCATTCGATCTCCTCCTTATTACTTGATGAACAATTTGTTCACCTGCTATTATTTATGCTAACGAAGATTTTCGCTGTTGACAAATCATCTGTTTGTCCGCAGCTTGAAAAAGAAAGAAGGCAACGCCATGGCAACGATCCAACTATTTATCTCTGATACCCCCCTTTGCTTTGAAAAAGCGGAATTCACTTTTATGGAAGAAACATTTGTCATCGAGAAACAGCAATTATTTGAAAAAGTTGATGCCGTGATGCATCAGGAGGTATCCTCGGCCTTGGTTTCATTGGTAGAAAAAGCCCTTTTGACGCTAGAAGCGATCGGGGAAGAAGAGGATTATTTCGACCTGCTTTATTTGACCTATGAGAATACCCGCCATTCCCTCAGCGGACAGCAATTACTCGCGCAGCCGTTTCCAGCTGTAGAAGCAGCCTTGCAGCCAGTCTTTGATGAGTTGGCAGAACCGATCGTAGAAAAGTTTTATGAGGAGCTGACCAATCAGCTAGAAGAAGTCGCAGATGATGAACTGTTTAGTTCTTATTATCTGGATGAGGAAGAAGCGGTGATCCAAATCGATGCCCCGATCCAACATGAAGAAGTGATCGCCTTGCCCGCCCTTTTACGGGATTACCATGGCACGTTGCGATTGACCTTTGAAAAGTTTTATGAATACCTTGTGTAGCGGCGGCAACTGCCGTCGTTGTTTTTTTGTGAAAACAGTTACATGTTTAGTTTTTTTTAAATCCTGCGACAGAAGCCTCTGGAATCTTGACCCTTTTGTCAGAAACGATTATAAAGGTAAGAAGAGGCTGAAGGAACCGAGGCTGCCAATGGGCAACATCGGGTAAGAAAAGGATGAGAATCATGCGAAAAGTCCCGCCTATTTTAAAACCAATTGCACTTTTAACGATATCAACGATCATTGCCACTGCCACCGGCGTGGTGAATTCAGGCAGCTACCGCCAACCAAGTCGTGCGACGGAAACGACAGAGACGACAGAAACGACCGAACAAGTACCAAGTGAAAGCACACCCTCTTCGATGACTGAAGACAGTCAAAATCAGACACCTGCTAGCACGGACTCACAACCGACGAACGATGACCAGCAGACAACACCGTCATCCAGCAGTGAACCAGCAACACCAGCAACGACTCCGTCTTCTTCGGTGCCTGCAGAAACGACGCCATCAAGCGATGCCAATGTTTCACCAGCACCATCGGAAAACAATCAGGAAACACCTTCTTCAAGTGAAGAGACCACGCCAGATCCACAAGGGATCATGGATGAGAATCAAGGAAATGAGTAGGTGAGAAAATGACTCTTATTTTAGATTTAATCAACGGCATCCATAAATTTTTGGGCTATCTCGATATCAGTCCTAAATATTTGAACCGTGCCTATACCATCCTCAGTATCATTCCAACGGCGTATATTTTGCGGATCGTCTACGGGATGTTTGCGAACCAAAACTATTTTCAAGCGATCCTTTATACGGTCGGCTTTTTGGTCTTAGTCTACTTCTGGGTACTGAATATCTTCTATTATTTCTTAAACAAAAATATGAAGTTCGATGTCACTCAGGCCTTTGTCAAAGTTTTACCAGACGAAGTCTTCAATATTGAAGGAGAAACCATCAGCACCACCGACATTGATCGTTTGACGACTGAAAAAGCGGTGATCCATTTTGAAGAAGACTATCAGCTGGTATTGGCGAATCATTTGCAGACCTTGATCGCTCAAGAAGAATTGGCGATCAAACCGTCATCCAACGGCTTTACGATCCCGAAAAACACCTTGTATCCTTACTATTTTGTCAAACAGCAAGGGGAAAATGAGTACGCATTGCAGATCGGTACTAGCTACACGGAGATGACGAAAGTCGGCACGATCCAATGGACAGGCAAACAGCCCTTAGAACCAGTGGGCTTATTTATCACTGGCGGTGATTTTGTCAAAAATGATGTAAAATACCATGAACCATACAGTTTGAAATTGTACGTCAAAAAAGAGATTTCTGAAGAAGAACCACAGACCTCAAGACAGGCGTATCGACGACAAGCACGCAAATAAGAAAAGGCAGTTCCCCCAGAGCGTTCTCTGAAGGGACTGCCTTTTTGGTATCTCGGTTATTCGATCGGGATATTTTTTGCGGGTGCATCTTTGTAGCTGGCTTTTGGTAACGTCAGGGTCAAAACGCCGTCTTCAAACACTGCTTTAATGGACTCGTCATCAATGTCTGTGATGGTGAAGGTCCGTTGATAGGCACTGCTAGAGCGTTCTTTGCGCAAATAATGTCCGAAATCCTCCTCGGTTTCCGTGGTCTCTGTTTGAGCCGCTGAAATCGTCAGCGTGTTGTTGACGTAACTGACGCGGATGTTTTCTTTCTTGATGCCGGGTAAATCTGCTTGAACGAGATACTTGTCTTCGTACTCTTTAATGTCCGTATTCATTTGCCGTTCTTGCCAAAAACTGTTCATTAATTTGCCTAATAGTTCTTCGCCGCCTGCGAAATCTCTTGGAATCAAATTTGCCATGTGGTTCCCCCGCTTTCTTTTATCTATTGAGTTGGTACTTCTATTTTACGAGGAACCAAGCCAAAGGGCAACCAAAATGGCAACAATCATAAAAACAAGAGAAATCACTCAACTATCTTATAAGAATCTGCTATGATAGAACTAAATAACTATCAGATGATTGGATGAATGAAGATGGAGATTATTGAAAAAGCGCCAGCTAAGATCAACCTCGGTCTCGATGTGTTAGAGAAAAGAACAGACGGCTACCATGAGTTGGAAATGGTGATGTCTAGTGTTGATCTAGCCGACCGTCTGATAATGGAAGAGATAGCAGAAGATAAGATCATTATAGAAACCAACAAAGCCTTTTTGCCGATCGACAAACGCAATAATGTCTATCAAGCCGCCAGTATCTTAAAAAAACGCTACGGCATAAAAAAAGGCATCCGTATCCGCATCACCAAGAATATCCCGGTGGCAGCTGGGTTAGGTGGGGGCAGTACGGATTGTGCGGCAGCGCTGCGGGGGATGGTTCGCCTCTGGCATTTAGACCTTTCCATGGCAGAGCTGATCGATATTGGTATGGAAGTCGGCACCGATGTTCCCTATTGTCTTTATGGGACCACTTCCCACATTGCAGGAAAAGGGGAGCTGGTGACGCCGCTGCGGCCGATGCCGCAATGTTGGGTCATCTTGGTTAAACCTCGTTTGAGTGTTTCAACGGGGAAAATCTTTCAAGAAGTTGAGCTAGACCAACTGCACCATCCAGATATCGCGGCATTGTCGGCCGCCGTCTTAGCCGAAGATTATCCAGCAATGATCGCTGCCATGGGCAATAGCCTAGAAGCCATCACGATCCCGAAGTATCCGATCGTCCAACAGATCAAAGATCGCATGATGAAATATGGTGCCGATGTTGCCTTGATGACCGGCAGCGGACCGACTGTCTTTGCTCTTTGTCAAAAATATTCGCGGGCACAGCGGGTCTATAATGCCTTAAAAGGATTCTGCGATGAGGTTTATCTTGTACGTACATTGAAATGAATGAGTCAAGGACACAGGCTGAATTCGCCTGTGTTTTTTTGTATGCCTTCTATTTCAATAGTAAAGAAAAAGGCAGCTGAAGTGGGGAAGGAAGCATCTAGAAGCTGCCCTACAAAAAAAGTCCCCGACGAAAATAAGGCGGCGGGGTCTGATTCTTTACGTAAAGCAAAGGCTATTCTTTTTGGTGCTGCTTCTTTGCGGATTTTTTCTTTTTGTCTTCTTCATACAATGGTTTGTCGATCGTTTTGCGGATTTCTTCGGTTTGCTGCGATGCAGGATCTTCTGGTAAGACGATTCGAGTCAACAAGTCGCTGTTGTTTACAGTTGGCGGCACAGTTACAAATTCGTTCATCTTCGTTTCCTCCAAGTGCTTTTAGGTTATTATCCTACATACTCTCTAATTTTTCAAGCTGGTACAGCAGGGGCGCATGGCGAATGGTGTAAAATATGGCTAAGTTCCTGAGAGAAGAATCCGCTTCAAATGAACGTTTTCTCCTATGTTTTCCGATTTATCTCGAAATAAAAGTTTTAAATCGTAAAACGTACGATTTGTCTTGACGAACCGGAAATCATTTGATAGAGTAACTTTTGCTAACAAAACGGAGTTGTTCCGTTTTAAAATAAAAAGAAGAGCCAGCAAATGGAAGGGGAAATCCCGATGAAAAAAATCTTACTTACTACAGCACTCCTTTTAGGGGGCGTGCTTCTTGGCGCTTGTGGGCAGCAAGAAGCGACAAGCCAATCGAGTGACACCGAGAAGCTGTCGATCGTCACGACGTTTTATCCAATGTACGAATTTACGAAAGAAGTCGTAGGCGACGCAGCAGAGGTCTCCTTGTTGATCCCTGCAGGAACCGAACCCCATGACTATGAGCCAAGTGCCAAAGATATGACCAAAATCATGGATGCAGATGCCTTTGTCTACAATAGTCCTGAGCTAGAAACTTGGGTCGCTAGTTTGACGGATTCCGTCGATCCTGAGCAAACAGCCGTGATCGAAGCGGCCAAAAACATTCAGTTGGTGGAAGGCACAGAGGAGGAAGATCATGACGCGCATGATCACGAAAGCGAAGACAGCCATGAAGGCCATGATCATACGTACGATCCTCATGTTTGGACCGACCCAGTCTTAGCGATCCAAGAAGTAGAAACGATCCGCGATGACTTGATTGCGAAGTTTCCTGAGCAAAAGGCAACTTTCACGGAAAATGCAGCTGCCTATATCGAAAAGCTTTCTGCTTTAGATGAAGCCTACCAAGCGGCGTTAAAGGATGCGACCCAACGAACCTTCGTTACGCAGCACGCAGCCTTTGGCTATTTGGCACGGCAGTATGATTTAGTCGAAGAATCGATTTCGGGCATTTCACCCGATCAAGAACCAACGCCAAGTCGGTTGGCTGAGCTGAAAGAATATGTAGAAGAAAAACAAGTCAAAGTTATCTATTTTGAAGAAAACGCGTCATCGAAGGTGGCTGAGACCTTAGCGTCTGAAACAGGAGTGGAGCTGGCGGTCTTGAATCCATTAGAAAGCTTGACGCAAGAGCAGATGGATAACGGCGAAACATACCTGTCTGTAATGGAAGACAATTTGGCAGCATTACAAAAAAGTATTCACTAAGGAGGCGCCTGCGTGCGTTATATCGATGTAAAAGATTTGACCTTTTATTATGATGATGAACCCGTCCTGGAAGACATTTCCTACTTTGTCGAAGACGGCGAATTCGTGATTTTGACTGGCGAAAATGGGGCGGCAAAATCTACTTTGATCAAAGCAACCCTTGGTTTGTTGAAACCTTCTAAAGGAGCAGTCACCTTGGCGACCAAAAATGCTGCTGGTGAAAAATTAAGCATCGGCTACATTCCTCAGCAGATTGCTTCCTTTAACGTCGGGTTCCCCAGCACCGTTTTGGAATTGGTCCAATCGGGCCGCTACCCAAGAGATCGCTGGTTCAAGCGCTTGACGAAACGAGACCATGAACATGTCCGCCGTGCATTAGATGCCGTCGGGATGTGGGACGTGCGTCATAAACGGATCGGCGAGTTGTCCGGTGGCCAAAAGCAGCGGATCAGCTTGGCACGGGTCTTTGCCACGGACCCTGATTTATTTATTTTAGATGAACCGACTACGGGGATGGATGAACAATCCCGCAATCTGTTTTATGAACTGCTGCGGCACAATGCTCATGACCACGGCAAGTCGATTTTGATGATCACCCATGATCATGAAGATATCAAAGAATACGCGGACCGTCAGATCCGTTTAGTGCGGAAGGAGGATTCACCATGGCGTTGCTTTCATATGAATTCATGAGAAGAGCTTTTCTTGCGGCGATTTTTATTGCTGGTATCGCACCGATGCTGGGGGTCTTTCTAGTGATTCGGCGACAGTCATTGATGGCTGATACGCTGTCCCATGTCTCTTTAGCAGGGGTGGCACTAGGCTTCTTTCTAAATCTAAATCCGAGTTTGACGACGCTATTGATCGTAGTCATTGCCGCAATCATTTTGGAATACTTGCGAACACTGTACCGCAGTTATTCAGAGATCTCGATCGCCATTTTGATGTCCGGCGGCTTAGCGTTAGCCCTCGTCTTGATGAACCTTAGCGGGGGGAACTCCGCAACGAGTATCCAATCGTATTTGTTTGGGTCGATCGTTACGATCACACAAGAACAAGTCTGGATCTTAGGCTTTTTGTTTTTAGTCGTTTTTGCTTTATTCTTCTTATTCAAACGGCCCATGTACATTTTGACCTTTGATGAAGATACCGCCCATGTCGATGGCTTGCCTGTGCGAGTGATGTCGATGCTCTTTAATGTCTTGACGGGGGTGGCAATCGCCATGATGATCCCGATTGCGGGTGCATTGTTGATCTCTGCGATCATGGTTTTACCAGCTGCCATCAGTATGCGTTTAGGCAAGAGCTTCAATGCCGTGATTTTGATCAGTGTCGTGATCGGCATGATTGGGATGATGTCTGGTTTGACCAGTTCCTTTTATTTGGACACACCACCGGGAGCGACGATCACGCTGGTTTTTATCGCTCTTTTCTTAGTGATCAATTTGATCAAACGCATCGTGATCCTCGTGCAACGAAAACAACGCCTAAAATAAAGGGCTTTATGAAAAAGAAACGAAGAATTTTCGTTTCTTTTTTTTAAACTCTAATCAAAACCGAACAATATAAGCAATATTTTAGATAATGCTCGCATTTATCCCGAAAAAGCCTTATAATAAGGCGAATAAACTAAAGGAGTTGTCCGGTGTGAAAATACGTCGAAGTGAACGACTGATCGATATGACACATTACTTGTTGAATCATCCCCATGAATTGATTTCATTGTCCTTCTTTTCTAAACGATATGCCTCTGCAAAATCATCGATTAGCGAAGATTTATCTATTATCAAAAAGACCTTTAAAGAACGAGGAACAGGCATTCTTGATACCGTGCCAGGCGCTGCTGGCGGTGTTTTTTTTGTGCCTGAAATTTCTGAAGAAGAAGCGTATGCGTACGTCGAAGGGCTGGCAGAACGCTTGTCTGAGCAAGACCGTTTGTTGCCTGGCGGCTATGTTTATCTATCTGACTTATTAGGCGAACCGGAATTGCTGCGCCAAGTCGGCCGCATCATCGCTTCCAAATATTTAGGCGAACAAATCGATGCGGTGATGACCGTTGCTACTAAAGGAGTGCCGATCGCTCAAGCAGTCTCTTACTACTTGAATGTTCCCTTCGTGATCGTGCGTCGTGATTCCAAGATCACTGAAGGCTCGACCGTGAGTGTCAATTATGTCTCTGGTTCTTCAGAGCGCATCGAAAAAATGGAATTATCCAAGCGCAGCTTAAAGCGCGGCTCTAGAGTATTGGTGGTCGATGACTTTATGAAAGGCGGCGGCACGGTCAATGGGATGAAGAGCTTGATTGAAGAATTTGAAGCCGAATTAGTCGGTATTACGGTTTTTGCCGAAACGAAATTCAAAGGCAAGCGGGCCATCAGCGATTACAGTTCTCTGCTGTATGTTGAAGATGTCGATACCCAGACCAAAACGATCTCGGTAGTACCGGGAAATTACTTTGAGAAAAAAGCCTGATTTTTTGTGGCTCTTAGACTGGCGCAAGCAGCTGTTTTTAAACGGCGGCCGCCAGTCTTTTTTTTGATTGGTCTAGGTGGGAATTCCTTAAATCGTTGAAATTTACAAGTACTTGGGCTAAACTGTTTATAGGAAATTCAATGAACAAAAATCGTTCAGATTGATAGGAGTGGAATACGTGGACGCACGTTTTGCAATAATTTTAGCGGCTGGAAAAGGCACGCGCATGAAATCGAAGTTATATAAAGTGTTACATCCTGTTTGTGGCAAACCAATGGTGGAGCACATCATGAATCGAGTGGTGGAAACCAATCCTGAAGAGATCGTGACGATCGTCGGTCACGGGGCAGAAATGGTCAAAGAGCAACTGGGGGATCGCACCAACTATGCCTTACAAGCCGAACAATTGGGTACTGGCCATGCTGTCGTTCAAGCCGAATCGTTTTTAAAAGGCAAAAAAGGGACGACCTTAGTGATCAGTGGGGATACACCGTTATTGACGACGGAAACCTTGAATAACTTGTTCGATTACCACCAAGGGAAAAATGCGTCGGCGACAATCTTAACGGCGCAAGCGGCAGACCCAACAGGCTATGGCCGAATCGTGCGGGATCGTGTCGGTATCGTGGAGAAAATCGTTGAGCAAAAAGATGCGTCGATCGAAGAAGCGCTGATCCAAGAAATCAATACAGGGACGTATTGCTTCGATAATGAATTGTTATTTGACGCCTTGGCAAAATTAGATACGGACAATGCCCAAGGGGAGTACTACTTGACTGATATCATCGAGATCTTAAAGGAAGACGGCAAAATCATCGCTGCTTATCAAACCGAAGATTTTCATGAATCATTAGGAGTCAATGACCGCATCGCCTTAGCCGAAGCCAATCGCTTGATGCGTCAGCGGATCAATCGTCAGCACATGCAAAATGGCGTGACCTTGATCGATCCGGCAACGACTTATATCGACGAAGGTGTTGTGATCGGCTCAGATACTCTGATCGAAGCCGGTGTCACCATCAAAGGGAAGACGACGATCGGAGAAGACTGTGTCATTACGGCAGCTTCTGAAATAGAAGACAGCAAGATCGGCAACCAAGTGACGATCAAGGCATCGACGATCGAGGAGAGCATCATTCATGATGGCGCCGATGTCGGTCCCAATGCCCATCTTCGTCCCCATGCGGAAATTTTGGCCCATGCCCATATCGGGAACTTTGTGGAGGTCAAAAATGCGACGATTGGTGAAGGCACCAAAGTCGGACACTTGTCTTATGTTGGCGATGCGACCTTAGGCAAAAACATCAATGTCGGTTGCGGCGTAGTCTTTGTTAATTATGACGGCAAGAGCAAATTCAAAACGACTGTCGGCGACAATTGCTTTATCGGCTCTGGCTCCAATCTAGTTGCGCCATTGACCATCGAAGAGGAAACGATGATCGCTGCTGGCTCAACGATCACCAAAGATATTCCTAAACACAGTATGGCGATTGCCCGCGCCCGTCAGGAAAATAAAGCGGATTACGCGAAAAAGTTGCCTTATCTAAATTAGAAATAGCGAAATGACTTGATTTCTTAAGGAAAAATGACTACTATTTATTAGGAAGAAGATTCTAGTAAAAGGAGTCATTTTTTTCTAGATGAACGCAAAGAAAGTGGAGGTTCTCATGTCAAATCATTATTTTGATCCAAGATTGAAGATTTTTTCTCTGAACTCAAATCGTCCTTTGGCGGAAAAAATCGCAGCTGCAGTAGGTGTTGAATTAGGTAAGTGTTCAGTCAAACAATTTAGCGATGGTGAAATCCAAGTGAATATTGAAGAAAGTATTCGTGGTGCCCACGTCTACGTGATTCAATCAACCAGCAGCCCTGTAAACGATAACTTAATGGAATTGCTGATCATGATCGATGCTTTGAAGCGCGCCAGTGCGAAGACGATCAATGTAGTAATGCCTTATTATGGTTATGCAAGACAAGACCGCAAAGCGCGATCAAGAGAACCAATCACCGCAAAACTTGTAGCAAACATGATCGAAAAAGCCGGTGCGAACCGCATGGTTACACTGGATTTGCATGCCTCACAGATTCAAGGGTTCTTTGATATCCCAGTTGACCACTTGATGGGTGCACCATTGATCGCCAACTATTTCTTGGAAAGAGGCATTCAAGGCGATGACGTCGTCGTCGTTTCACCAGACCACGGGGGCGTGACTCGTGCCCGTAAATTAGCTGAGTTTCTTAAGTCACCAATCGCGATCATCGACAAACGTCGTCCGAAAGCCAACGTAGCGGAAGTCATGAATATCATTGGTCATGTTGAAGGCAAAACTTGTGTCTTGATCGACGATATGATCGATACTGCTGGTACCATCACATTGGCTGCGAATGCGTTGAAACAAGCAGGTGCTAAAAGTGTTTACGCCTCATGTACCCACCCTGTCTTGTCAGGACCTGCCTTGGAACGGATCGAAGATTCTGCCATTGAGCATCTAGTTGTGACAGATTCGATTCACTTGCCAGAAGACCGCAAGTCGAAAAAAATCGATGAGATCAGTGTCGGTGCCTTGATGGGCGAAGCGATCAAACGAATCCATGAGAACAAACCAGTCAGTCCACTGTTTGAATCAAAATTATCAATTTAATCGTGTCTCATAAGCATGAGAACAACAGCCAATGGTCGGTCTTTAGCCGCTCATTGGCTGTTTTTTTCTGAGGAGTTTCAGGATGTTTTTAGAAAAAACGATCGCAGTCATGTTTCTTTTCACCAATTTATGGTATTCTTGAAAGTGACTTGCGAAATGCAAGCAAAAAATAAAATAGAATCTAATCACAAAGGGGAGTCTGCAAAGGCTGAGAATGAGAGTACTCTAAACCCTTCGTACCTGTTTCGATCATGCGAACGTAGGAATTGTGACGAGTTGAAGTGTCCAACACTTCTCCTTTGTGAATTGTGATGATTCTAAAGGAGGAGTTTTTTTTGAAACGAAAAATGTCGCTGCAGGTCTGGACGGAAGGAACGATGATCGCTGCGATTGGGGTCGTCTTGTCGTATATCCCGATCCAGACAGCCAATTCCAGTATCGACTTGTCTCTAGGTCTCGTGCCCTTGGTCTTGTATTCGTATCGTCGCGGAGTGCTGCCGGGAATGACGGCTGGATTTATGTGGGGCTTGCTGAATATTTTGATTGGTAGCGCCATGCGTAACTTTATCACCGTTCCACAGATCATCTTTGAATACCCCTTTGCCTTTGCTTTTGGCGGGATGGGCGGCTTGTTTGCTAATAAAATCCAGCAAGCGATCCGTCAAAACAGCAAAACCGTTACGTGGTATGTCGTCTTAGGGGGCATCGTGGCGGTGATCAGCCGTTGGTTTTGGCATTATTGGGCTGGGGTCTTTGTCTGGGGAATGTACGCACCGCCAGGACAAAGTCCGTATCTGTATTCCTTGATCTTTAATGGATCATCGGTCATTATCAATATCGTTTATGTAGGGGTCGTCCTAGGACTCTTAGTCAAGGCAGCCCCGAAATTATTTGTCCCGAAAGCTTAGTTTTAGAAATGGAACCATCAAAAAATGTCTTGAGGCTCTTTGAGAAAGAGAAGCATCAAGACATTTTTTTGTCGATAAAGCCAAACGCTAGATCTTCTTGGTCGATTTCCAACGACCAGCTTTTTTTGCTGGCTGAATAGCGTAAAACAGCGATTTGATCCAGCTCTTTTTGATTGACCAGCGTGTTTTTTAAGCCAGCATCTTCTGACAGATAGATCGGGATCGTATAGGTTCTGTCGATCAATTGTTCTTGTGTCAGACAAAAGACGATGCCTTCTTGCATGATTCCCCGCAATTCTTTCAGCAAATTAAAATCGAGCTTTTCCACCGGTGTTGCTTTTTTAAAAAAGGAGAGGCGATCATTGATTTTTTCTAAGACGATGCGGGTGATCCGATCCGCCAAGATCCGATAATATTCATCTAAATAGCGATAATAAACGCGGGAACGTGCATCTTTTAAGTCAAAGAAAACAAAGTTATTTTGCAGTTTGTAAAAGAAAGGGGAGTGGAGGTGTGTCTTCATGTGGCCAAAATATAACAACTCGGAGATCTCTAAAGGCGTCAATTCTTTGACCATCTCGTAATCATTAAAATCGATCCACTTCATTTCTTCGGCAACACGACCTTTGTTGATCTGCTGAAAAAACAGTTGGACGTCTTCCATTCCGCGTATCACTTTTAAGCCCGTATGACCGTCGAATTCGCCGAAATCACTGGAAGGATCAAGCAAGAGCAAATTCTTGGGCTGATGGACGATGCTCTTGTTAAAATCTTGGGGGGCAAGCCCGCGGGTCAAGACGGCATTGCTGGTTGTATCAATATGTACGTAAATCGTGTTAGACATGCCGATCGATCCCTCCTATATACTAAGTTCATTCTACAACAAAGCGCTGAAAATTGCTTGTATCTTTTCGTTTAAAGTTATATTACAAAATAACAGAAAAAACAATTTTTAAGTTCCCTTTTTCGACAAAAAAAGGCAAATCTTGTCTTTTCGTAAAAAAACTGGCCAAAATTGGCGTCTTTATGAGGATTTTGGTATGATAAAAGAAGAAACTAATGGAGACGAAAACCTATGAGAAAAAAGAAACGCAGACTTTCAAATTGGCTGAGCAATCTCTTTTTGCTTTTGCTGTTATTGATTGGTTTAGCATTGATTTTTAATAATCAAATCAAAAATTATTTTATTAAACAAACGGGTGAAGCTTACGCAGTCGGCACCATTGATCGCAGTGATGTGGAAAAAAATATGGAAGCGGAAGCGACCTTTGATTTTGATGCCGTGGAGCCGGCGAGTTCAGAAGCAGTCTTACGGGCGCAGCTGAGCAACAAAGCCTTGCCAGTGATCGGCGGCGTGGCGGTTCCTAGTGTGGGGATCAATCTGCCGATTTTTAAAGGCTTGGCCAACGAGGCCTTGCTGTATGGTGCTGGTACGTTAAGTCCCACCCAAAAAATGGGGGAAGGCAATTACGCACTAGCCAGCCATCGCGCTCAATCGCCAGAGCTTTTGTTTACGCCATTGGATGATGTCGCCATCGGAGCGGCTATCTATGTGACCGATCTGGAAAATATTTACACGTATACCGCGACTTCTTCTGTGCGGGTCGACCCGACCGATGTCTATTTGCTTGACGAAGTGGAAGGCCGTAAAATGATCACGCTGATCACCTGTGGCGAAATGGGCGGTGTCACCCGTCGTGTGATCCAAGGTGATCTGGAATCTGTAACGCCTGTCGACGAAGCAACGGATGAGATGCTGGCGGCATTCAACATGGCACAACGAACATTTTAATCAAAAGAATAGCTCGAGTGGTACGGCAGCTGGCGTGTCATTCGTCTATTCTTTTTTGCTTGAGGAGGCGTCTTGATGAAAGTGAAAAAACTGACTTCGATCGATTTTCTTGCACAAAGGGCAGGATTTCAAGAAAGCCGACTCGTCTTTTCCTTTTTTGAGTCGCATTCAAAAGCGCGACGAGCCTTTCTAGCCGATATAGCGCAGCAGGGCTGGCAGATCGACAGCCGTTACGGACGTTTTTACCTTGCTGGGCAGTTTGATTTTGACCAAAAGACACTGACTATCACCAATCTGCTGGTGGAAGCAGCCGCCGATTTTACTTGGAAACAACTGCTAGCCGTGACAGAAAGCTTTGCTCGCAGTCGTTTTGTAGCAGCTGTCTTGTGGCAACTTCCTCATCGGCCCCCCTTGGCTGAGTGGTTTATCCAGCAAGGGTATCAGTTGGTCCCTCAAGGGTATCAAAAAGCGCTAGCTTATCAGACGGCGCTGGTTTTAGGCGGTGGCGGTGCCCACGGGGCGTATCAAATCGGTGTTTGGCAAGCGCTGCAAGAACGAGGCATCACCTTTGAATGGATCACGGGAACTTCCGTCGGTGCCTTGAATGGCGCCTTGATTTTAATGAACGATGTGGAAGCGGCCGTCGATTTATGGGCAAATATCTCTAACGAGCAAGTATTGCACTATCCGCTTGCTTCGGTACGTGCCCAAACACTGCGAGATTTGATGAATCAAGCCAATTCGCTGGTCCGCGAAGCGGTCAAAAGCAACGGTGCCAGTACCGAACCGTTGGCAAAGCTTTTGCAAAAGACCTTTGATCAAGAAAAATTCAGCCAAACTGCTTGTCGTTTGCTGATCTGTACGACTCGTCTGCCCGATTTCAAGGAGACGGTTTATGCCTTTGATCCATCCGCAGTAGAGGAAAACCTGCATTGGCTGTTGGCATCCGCTTCATTTTATCCAGCGATGCAGGCGCAAAAAATTAACGACGCTTATTACATCGATGGCGGCTATCGCAACAACCTGCCCATCGATGTCGCTGTCCAGCAAGGGGCAACGGAATGTATCACCGTGGATGTCCAAGGACCTGGCATCAATAAAAGGACGATTGTGACGGAAGAAACTGCGCAGCTTTCGTTGGGGTCTCCTTGGTCCTTAGGCAGCTTTTTGGTTTTTGATGCCCAGCGTTCGCTGGATAATATGACCTTAGGCTATTTGGAAACCTTGAAAGTGTTCGGCAAATACCAAGGCCATTGGTATACCTTTGAAAGGACGGTTGATTTTCAGCCGTTATGGCGGGGCTTTTTGAAAGAGCTGCGCCAGACAGACCCGCTGCTTTATCAGGAACTAAAGAAAAAAGAATTTTGGAAAAAAATGCGTAAATTCTATCAACAGGATGTGCCATTTGAGCAGTGGGGGCGTATACTGATAGAGTGTACCGCGAAAGTATTGTATCTAGCGCCTACAGTGATTTATGAGCAGGAAACGATTCTAACGGCTTTAGCTGAAAAAATTGCGCTAAAGGCAGTGGAAGAAGCCGATGCCTGGTCGATCACCGAGTGGCTGAGCTATTATCGCGACCGTTTTTTTGTCTTGTCCGAGCAAAACCGCTTTTTCTTTTTTTATCGGACGCAGCAATTGAATCTGCCCGCCCTTCAGCAGATTCGTCGGCGTTACCCACTGACTGCTTTAATGGCAGCGTATAGTCACTATCTTTTGAAAGGAGCAGAAAATGGATAAATTTTCGTATGAAATCGTTGAAGAGATCGCCGTGCTTTCGGAAAATCAAAGAGGCTGGCGCAAAGAATTGAATTTGGTGAGCTGGAATGGGCGCCCGCCAAAATTTGATCTGAGAGATTGGGGCCCAGAGCACGAGAAGATGGGCAAAGGCGTGACCTTATCCAATGAAGAATTTGCAGAACTTAAAAAAGCCCTGCTTTCCATGTAAGAAAGCAAAACGGTGAGGAGTGATCAAATGAAAAGTATGACTGGTTTTGGCAAAGGCAGTGCAGAAACGCCAGATGTGCAGATCGAAATTGAGATCAAAAGTGTCAATCAGCGCTTTTTGGACCTGCAGCTGCGAATGCCCAAACAATTGAATCCTCTAGAAGGTGCTTTACGGCAGTCGATCAAGCAGACCCTCCAGCGAGGACGAATCGAATTGTATGTGACGTTAAAAGAAAAAACCACAAATACGAAACAGATCGAGATCCAATGGGACTTGCTGGAACGTTTCATGCAGGAGATCGATACCGAAGCCAAAGACCGTTTTGACCTAGCAGAGCTGCCAAAAGCAGCATTGCTGGAACAATTCCTGCTCCATGAGGCCTTTCTAACGATCTCTGATCAAGAGCCAGAAGAAAGCACCTTGGCCGATGGCGTGATGGAAGCATTAGATCAAGCGCTGGCAGCGATCGATCAAAGCCGCTGGGTGGAAGGGCAAGGTATTCTGCAGATCTTGCAAGAAAACCAGCGACAGCTGCAGGAAAAGCTGACAGAACTCAAACAATTCGTGGCCCTCTATGAGGCGGACTACCAAGAACGCTTTGAAAAGAAACTGACTGCTTATTTAGGGGAAGAAGTCGATCGCGATCGTTTACTGACAGAGTTGGCGATTTTATTAGAACGCGGCGATATCCACGAAGAACTGGATCGTTTAAGTATCCATTTAACGACGATGACGGAGCTGCTGGCAGCTGAGACACCGATAGGTCGAGAGCTGGATTTCTTGATCCAAGAGATGAACCGAGAAGTCAATACGATTGGCTCAAAATCAAGTCCGATCCAAATCAAAAACAGTGTCGTCCAAATGAAGACGATCATTGAAAAAATCAGAGAACAAGTTCAAAACATCGAGTAGGAGGAATGAACCAATGAAATATTACGATATCACCTTTCACGAACTAAGCGGAAAAAATGTCATCAAGCGCAGTATTCCTTCTGACAAAGAGAATTTCTCTGCGTGGGAAGATGCTTGCGTAGCCATCGAGCCAGATTTTCTCCATCTATTAGTTGATGGCGTAGCTGTTTCTTTAAATCGGCGGTACATCGTACGTATCGATTGCCAAGAAGTGACGGATCCTACTGAAAAAGCGATCACCGCTAAAGACGAATTGGCAGGGGTCATCAATACTTTAAGCAACATGGGCTTTTAAGAACGCGGCCGAAGTGTAGACTAGCAATTTCATGAAATTCCCATTATAATAAAGTAGTTCTTGAAAGTTGCTGAAAAAAAGTGCAAAATAGACGTTAAGCAAATGTCAGTGAAAGGACGTCATTATGTCAGAGCGAGGATTACTTATAGTTTTATCAGGACCTTCCGGAGTAGGGAAAGGGACCGTGCGCAAAGCAATTTTTGAGAGTGACGACAACGATTTTCAATATTCCGTTTCAATGACCACTCGTCAAAAACGCGAGGGGGAAGTGGAAGGGGTCGATTACTATTTCCGCACGCGTGAAGAATTTGAAGCCTTGATCGAAGCCGGTGAAATGCTGGAATACGCCGAATATGTCGGCAATTATTATGGAACCCCATTATCTTATGTCCAACAGACACTGGATCAAGGAAAAGATGTGTTTTTAGAGATCGAAGTGCAAGGGGCAAAACAAGTAAAAGACAAAGTTCCCGATGGTGTGTTTATTTTTCTGACGCCACCTGATCTGGCAGAATTACGCTCTCGTATTACAGGAAGAGGAACCGACTCTGCCGAAGTGATCGATGAACGGATGCGTGTCGCCCGTGAAGAAATCGAAATGATGGCTTTATATGATTATGCCGTTGTCAATGATGAAGTACCTAAGGCAGTCCAACGAATTCGCGAAATTATTTCGAGTGAACATTTTCGCGTTGACCGAGTGATCGGAACCTATATCAAAATGTTAGAGGAGCTGTAAGAAATATGATGTTAAAACCTTCAATCGATTCTTTGTTGGATCGTGTCAATTCAAAATATTCATTAGTGATCTTAGCAAGCAAACGGGCGCATGAACTTGACGCCGGTGCGCAAGCAACACTAGAAAACTTTGATTCAGTGAAAAGCGTGGGTCAAGCACTTGAAGAAATCGAAGCGGAATTAGTCGTTAATGATCCGCATCCAGAAATCAAGCGCGCCCGCTTGAAAATGGAACAAGAAGAGCGCAAAGCGCAAAAAGACCAAGAACAAAAAGAATTAGAAGCGCGTATCCGCGACGAACAAAAGCTATAGACAAAAGCAAGCTAGAGCACGCCTGTGTTCTGGCTTTTTCTTTTGAATGATGATGGTTAAATTTTTGTAAGGGGTACAGACAAACCCCCACCCATTTAGTAAAATAGAACCTAAAAGGAGGAGAAGAAATGGCGTACATAGCAGAAGTGATCGTGGATGTTCCCACGATGCAGACCGATCAGCCTTTTACCTATCTGATCCCATCAGAATTACAAGCCGCCATTGAGACAGGGATGCGAGTCGAAGTGCCATTTGGCAAGGGCGACCGCCATATCCAGGGGTTCGTCGTCGGCCTTTCAGAAGTTGCCGAACCGCAGCAGACCTTAAAACCAATCGTTCGTTTGTTGGATTTGTCGCCTGTCGTCAATGAAGAACTTCTCCAATTAGCCGACTACATGAAGGAAACGACCTTTGCCTTTAAGATCACTTGCTTGCAGACGATGCTGCCTAGTGTGATGAAAGCCGAGTACCAAAAGCAGATCGTTTTGCTGGAAGGAAATCATCCCATCAAAGAATATTTTCCCGAAAACGGCATCCTCAGCTGGCAAGACGCCGAAAGTGCAGGGCTGTTGCCGCAGTTGAAGCCTTTGCGGGAAGCCGCAGTAGTTGAATTGCAGTATCTCGTGAAAAATAAAAACAAAGCGAAAATGACCCGTTACATTGAACGCAAGATCGATCCAGCAGAAATCCCCGCCGTCCAGCAACAGCTGCGCAAAGGGGCCAAACGCAAGCTGGAAATCTTACAGATTTTGACAGAGGAAGCCCGCTTGCCGGTTTCCTTTTTTACCGAACAAGGGATTTCCACCGCGGCTTTGAACCAAGCGCAAGAAGCTGGTTGGCTGACCTTTACGGAAGTTGAAGCCTACCGTGATCCTTACAAAGACCGTCAATTTCAAAAAACGGTCCCGCTTGAATTAAATGAAGAACAGGCAGCTGCAGTAGCGCAAATCACTGCTTGTGCGGATAACCAAGAGGCACAGACTTTTTTACTGGAAGGGATCACCGGTAGTGGAAAAACAGAAGTCTATCTGCAAGCGATCGCCCAATTGCTGAAACAAGGCAAAACCGCGATCATGCTCGTGCCAGAGATCGCGTTGACCCCGCAAATGGTCGAACGCTTTAAAAGCCGTCTCGGCGACGCAGTGGCTGTTTTACACAGCGGCTTGTCCCAAGGTGAAAAATACGATGAATGGCGTAAGATCGAACGTGGGGAGGCGCAGGTGGTGGTTGGCGCCCGCTCGGCGATTTTTGCTCCGTTGAAAAACATCGGGGTCATCATCGTCGATGAGGAGCACGAAGCCTCCTACAAGCAAGATGAAGCCCCTCGTTACCATGCGAGAGATTTAGCGATTTGGCGCAGCCAGTACCATCACTGTCCAGTGGTGTTAGGCAGTGCGACGCCGTCATTGGAATCTCGTGCTCGGGCGCAAAAAGAAGTCTACCGCTTATTGAAATTGAATCAACGGGCAAAAACCAGTGCGCAATTACCGCAGATCGAAGTCGTGGATATGCGTACCGAATTTGCCAATAAAAAGTATCAAACCTTTTCTCGTCCGTTACAGGAAAAAATTACAGACCGCTTGGCCCGCAAAGAACAGATCGTCTTGCTGCTGAATCGGCGCGGCTACTCTTCCTTCGTGATGTGCCGCGATTGTGGGTATGTTTTGCCTTGCCCAAATTGCGACATCTCCTTGACGCTGCATATGGATACCAAAACGATGCGCTGTCATTATTGCGGACATGAAGAACACATCCCCCATCGTTGCCCCAACTGCAATGCAGACAAGATTCGGTATTACGGAACGGGCACGCAAAAAGTGGAAGAAGAGTTGAAGGAACTGTTTCCCGAAGCGCGGGTCTTACGGATGGATGTCGATACCACCCGCAAAAAAGGCGCCCATGAAAAAATCTTGACCTTGTTTGGGGAGAAAAAAGCGGATATTTTGTTAGGGACTCAAATGATCGCCAAAGGCTTGGATTTCCCTGATATCACACTGGTAGGGGTCTTGAATGCCGATACCGCCTTGAATTTGCCAGATTTTCGTTCGAGTGAACGGACGTTCCAGCTGTTGACTCAGGTCAGTGGTCGGGCAGGTCGGGCAGAAAAAACCGGCGAAGTGGTGATTCAAACATTCAACCCTGAGCACTACGCTATCCAATTGGCGCAGTCGCAAGATTACGAAGATTTCTATCAAAAAGAGATGTGGATGCGGCACCAAAGCGGCTATCCACCGTATTATTTCACCGTCAAAATCACCTGCAGTCATCCCGAAGAGCAAGTCGCAGCTCAGAAGATGTTTGCGATCGCGCGGGATCTGCAGCAGGAGCTGTCACCACAAAGTATTTTGTTGGGTCCGGCACCCAGTGCGATTTTACGGGTGAAAAACCGTTATTACTACCAATTGATCATTAAATACAAAAATGAACCGCAGCTACCTGCTTTGTTGACCCGTCTGTTGGATCAAAGTCAAATCGATCAGCGCAAAGGATTGTACGTGTCGATTGACCAAGAGCCGTTGAATTTTATTTAGAGGAGAAAATATGCGTTATCCTATTATTATCACCCCCGATGAACGTCTTCGTCGGCAAGCAAAACCCGTCAAAGTAATTACCGATGAGCTCGTTCAGCTACTAGACGACCTTTATGAAACGATGGTCGCCCACGACGGGATCGGTATTGCCGCACCGCAAGTCGGCAAAAACCTGCAAGTGGCGATCGTGGAAGTCGAAGAAGACGACCGCTTTGAAATGATCAACCCTGAGATCATCGCTTCTTCTGGTGAATCCCTTGATGTGGAAGGCTGCTTGAGTATTCCCCACACCTTTGGGACCGTCAAACGAGCAGACGAGATCACTGTCCGCTATTTCGACCGAGAAGGAGAGGAAATGGAAGTGGAAGCATTCGGCTACTTGGCGCGTGCGATGCAGCATGAGATCGATCATTTAAATGGCGTGCTGTTTGTCGACAAGCTCGTCGAACGCATTCCTGAAGAAGACTTAGAAAAGTATATGGAGGAACATGAAAATGACTAAAATCGTCTTTATGGGTACCCCGGCGTTTTCCGTCCCAATTTTAGAAGGCTTGCTTGAAGCTGGCTATGAAGTGGCAGCAGTGGTGACCCAGCCGGATCGTCCCGTCGGTCGCAAAAAAACCATCACTCCGACCCCCGTTAAAGAAGCGGCGATGAAGCATGGCTTGTTGGTTTTACAACCAGAAAAAATCAGTGGGTCACCAGAAATGGAGCAGATTCAAGCTTTAGCACCTGATCTGCTGATCACGGCAGCTTTCGGCCAATTTTTACCTAGTGCGTTACTAGAAGTACCAAAGCATGGCGCTATCAACGTTCATGCGTCCCTACTGCCGAAATACCGTGGCGGAGCACCTGTGCATTATGCCATTATGGAAGGGGAGCAAGAAACGGGTGTAACCATCATGGAAATGATCAAAAAAATGGATGCTGGCGGTATTTTTGCTCAAGCTCGTTTGCCGATCACGGCCCAAGATGATGTGGGGACGATGTTTGATAAGTTGAGCCTATTAGGCAAAGACTTGCTGCTGGAAACTGTGCCGAAAATCTTGTCGGGAGAGCTGCAGCCTGTCCCGCAAGAAGAAGCAAAAGTCACCTTTTCACCAAATATCAGCCGTGAACAAGAAGCCATCGACTGGCAGAAAACGGCGGTGCAAATCGATGCCCAAGTCCGAGGCATGCGACCATGGCCGATCGCCTTTACGACACAAAATGGCAACCGCTGGAAACTTTGGCAAGTAACACCGCTGGAGCAAACGACGACAGCCCAGCCAGGAACGATCATTGAACGGACGAAAAAAACGTTGCTGATCGCTTGTGGGGAAGGCACGGTATTGGCTATCGATGAATTGCAGCCAGCTGGAAAAGGCCGACAAGACATTGCTGCATTCTTAAACGGCAGTGGACAACAGATTCAAAAAGGGGATCAGGTAGGTACCTATGAAGCGTAATCTTGGAGACATACAATATACAGTGCGCTTTGTGGCACTAGAAGCGTTGTTGCGAATCGAAAAAGGCGGTGCTTATTCCAATCTACTGTTGCGGGAATTGATGAATCAAGGGCGTTTAAATGACAAAGACGGTCGCTTACTGACTGAATTGGTGTACGGCACCATCAGTCGTCAGCTTTTATTGGATTATTATTTGGATCGCTTTATTAAAAATGCCCGCAAAGTCGACCCGTGGGTCAAAACGCTGCTGCGGCTTTCCTTGTATCAGATGCTGTATCTCGATAAAGTACCCGCCCATGCCATCATTCATGAAGCCGTGGATATTGCGAAAGCCAAAGGCAATCCGGGAACTGGAAAATTCGTCAATGGCGTCCTGCGCACGATCCAACGACAAGGAGTGCCAGACTTGGCATTGATCAAAGACCCAATGGAACGTTTAGCAACGGAAATCAGTTTGCCCCTGTGGCTAACGAAGAAACTAGTCAAACAAATTGGGATCGAAGAAACCAGTGAGCTGGGCTATGCCCTATTTGAACCCAATCATGCCAGTGGTCGTATCGATCTGCAGCGCATCTCGCAAGCAGCAGCGATCGAACGGCTACAAGAAGAAGGCATCGACGCACGACCAAGTGAGCTTTCCCCCTATGGGGTTGTGGCTGACAAAGGCTTTATGGCGGGCTCGTCTCTCTACAAAGAAGGTTTACTGACGATCCAAGATGAAAGTTCGATGCTGGTTGCCCCCGTTTTACAAGTAGCCCGAGACCATCAAGTACTGGATGCCTGCGCAGCACCAGGAGGCAAAACGACCCATATCGCTGCCTTCTTGTCTGCCGCAGAGGGCGGCAAAGTGACAGCACTGGATATCCATGCCCATAAGGTTAAGCTGATTCAGCAAAATGCCCAACGTTTAGGCGTCGAAGCAGTTGTGGAGACCCGCGTGATGGATGCGCGGGAGACGGCTCAAACCTTTGCACCCGAACAATTTGATCGCATCTTAGTGGATGCCCCTTGTTCTGGATTAGGGTTGATGCGCCGTAAGCCGGACATCAAATACAGCAAGACGGAAGCCGATTTCCAACGCTTGCCGCAGATTCAGCGAGAGATTTTGGAAAGTGCCGCCCCAACCCTGAAAAAATCGGGTATAATGGTCTACAGCACATGCACGATTCTAGCGGAAGAAAATCAACAAGTCGTGGCAGCGTTTCTCGCTGACCATCCTGAATTTGAGCAAATGCCTCTTGCGGTAGGACCGCTGGCAGCCGAAGCGGTTCAAGAGGATATGTTGACGATCTATCCGCAAGATTTTATGACAGATGGCTTTTTTATCAGTTGTCTACGCAAAAAGTAACGAGGTGAAAGAAATTGGAGATTCGTTTTCAAACAGATGTCGGCAAACGTCGCAACACAAACCAAGATTTTGCAGCAACCTATGTAAATAAAGCCAATGTGACATTGGCCTTGCTTGCCGATGGCATGGGGGGCCACCGGGCCGGAGATGTCGCTAGCCGTCAAGCAGTCAGTGAGATCGGCACCGCTTGGGAACAGACAGAGCTGACAGACAGTGAAAAAACTGCCCAATGGCTGATCCAAAAAATCCAAGCGGAAAGCCAAGTGATTTTCCAAAAAGGACAAGAACAAGAAGAACTTAGCGGCATGGGCACCACGATCATTGCTGTGGCCTTATTAGGCGACCAGTTTACGATCGCCAATGTCGGGGACAGCCGTGCCTATCTTTTACGCAATCAAGTGCTGACTCAAATCACAGAGGACCATTCACTGGTCAATGAATTGGTGAAGTCGGGACAAATCACGGCAGAAATGGCCTTGAATCATCCTCGCAAAAACGTTTTGACCCGCTCGATCGGTATGCCAAGCGAAGTCGAAGTCGATGTGGCGATCCACTTTATTGCAGACGGGGATTATTTGCTGCTGTGTTCAGATGGATTGACCAACATGGTCTCAGATGAAGAGATCACAGCAACGATCCAAGAAAACCCTGTGCTGGAAGAAGCAGTGCAATCATTGATCGATCAAGCCAACGAACGCGGCGGTGTCGACAATATCACGGTATTATTGATTAAAGTTGGAGGAGAGCGCCCATGATCGAAATTGGGAAGAAGATAAACGGCCGATACAAAATCATCGGCAATATCGGCAGCGGCGGAATGGCAAATGTGTTTTTGGCGCATGACTTAATCTTAGACCGTGAAGTGGCAATCAAAGTGCTTCGTTTTGACTTCCAAAACGACCAAAGTGCGATTCGGCGCTTTCAACGAGAAGCCTTGGCGGCGACTGAGCTGGTTCATCCAAACATCGTAACCGTTTATGATGTCGGCGAAGAAGACGGCATGCAGTTTTTGGTGATGGAATATGTCAAAGGGATGGATCTCAAGCGCTATATCCAAACGCACTATCCCGTACCTTATTTGCAGATCGTTGATATCATCCAACAAATTTTATCAGCGGTGGCATTGGCCCATCAGCACCGCATCATTCACCGGGACCTAAAGCCCCAGAATGTGCTGATCAATGAAGACGGCGTGGTGAAAATCACCGATTTTGGGATCGCGATCGCCTTATCAGAAACATCGATCACCCAAACCAACTCGATGCTAGGCTCGGTGCATTATCTTTCACCAGAACAAGCACGAGGCAGTATGGCGACCAATCAATCAGATATTTATGCGATTGGGATTATCCTCTATGAAATTTTAACGGGCAAAGTACCCTTTGATGGCGAATCAGCCGTAACGATCGCCTTGAAACATTTCCAAGATGAGATCCCTTCGATTCGGATCTATGACAAAAATGTTCCGCAATCGCTGGAAAACGTCGTATTGAAGGCGACCGCCAAAGAACCGGCGGATCGGTACAAAACTGCCGATGAAATGCGAGCGGACCTTGATACCGTGTTGTCTCCTGACCGACTCAATGAACCGAGATGGGAACCTCATGCCCTGATGGATGAAACGAGAGTGCTGACTCCTTTGGAAGCAGCCCAAGTCGAAACGCCGCCAGTAGAAGAACCCGTAGAAGATAAGGTTGCGGATCAAGCTGAAGAACCAGCGCAGCCGAAAAAGAAAAAACGCAAACGGTGGCTGCTGCTGCCCATCATTATGGTGATCGCACTGCTAGGCATAGGCAGTTACTTCCTATTCGGCGGTGGTCGGGGAGATGTGGCAATTCCTGAAGTCAGTGGCCAGACAGAAGCAGCTGCCCGTGCCGAGCTGGAAGCTGCTGGTTTGCAAGTGGCAGACGAGGTAGAAGAAATTGAAGACGATGAAGTCGAAGCAGGCAATGTCGTCAAGACCGATCCGCCAGAAGGCAATGAAGTCAAAAAGAATTCCGTCGTGACTCTTTATATCAGCAGCGGAGCCAAGAAAATCACTCTTGATGATTATGAAGGTCGTTCCTTCGAAGAGGTGAAGGAAGAACTGATTGATCTAGGCTTTGATGAAGACAATATCAAATCAGAATTAGAAGAATCTGATGATGTCAGTGAAGGGGACATCATTAGTCAGTCACCTGCGGCTGGACGTGAGATTTCGCCAGTTGATGGTGAAATTACCTTTAAAGTTAGTTCGGGACCAGATACCTTTGAAATGCTCAACCTTATTGGACTAACGGAGGCAGAGGCTCGTGCAGAATTGACCTCTCGAGGAGTCGATGTAGCGCGGATCATTAGCACGCCTCAGACGAGTGATGAACCGGAGGGCACAGTTGTTGGGCAAACGCCTAATAGTGGCGAGGCTGTCGTAACATCAAAAACTGCAATCACGCTATTCATTAGTAGTGGTCCTCAAATGACAAATGTGCCGACTGTGATCGGACTTACGCAATCAGAAGCCGAAGCAGCAGTCCGTCGTGCAGGATTAACACCGAATACTAACCGCGAATACGATGATAGTGTTCCTGAAGGTCAAGTGATCTCCGTATCACCTGAGGAAGGTTCTTCAGTCGTTGCCGGTTCGCAAGTAACGTTAACGATCTCAAGAGGACCAGAGCAAGATTCTTCTTCAACTACCCAAAGCAGTAGTTCAGATGACTCCTCGGATTCAACGGCTACGAGCGAAAGCAGTTCCGAAAGTGATTAGAAACTAGCTAAAACCCAATATTTTAACCAAGCAGCCTTCGGGGACCAAAGAATTTTCTTTTTGTTCCCCGATGAGTTGCTTGTTTCTTTTTGTAGCTAAAAAAGCTGAAGCGAGGGATAAGTGTCTTTAAAATTTCCTTTAGACCTTCCTTTTGTGCAAGCGTACATCTTTCCAAGGATTCAAAAATTGGGTATAATGAAGGTCAGAATTAGTCAAGGGAGGGAATGAATTGAGTCATCACAACACTTCCGATTTGATTGAAGCATATTTGAAGAAAATTCTTGAAGACAGTGAAACCATTGAGATTCGTCGCGCAGAAATGGCAAATTTGTTCAACTGCGTGCCCTCACAAATAAATTACGTGATCAATACCCGCTTTACCGTTCAAAGAGGCTATGCGGTTGAAAGTAAACGCGGCGGGGGCGGCTATATTCGGATCGAGAAAGTCAAAATTACTGACAGCCACCACTATTTAAAAGAAATGAATCAACTATTCGATGAAACCATCTCGGAAAAAGATGCGTATGCAATAATCCAGAAACTTTATGAGGAAGGAATCCTGTCCAAGCGAGAAGGCAATTTATTGTTGACCGTCATCGCGAAAGCAGTTCTAGGACGTTCTCCTTATGAAAATAGAACACGAGCAGATTTGCTCCATGCAATTCTAGAACGATTAAGTTACGAAGACAGGAAGTGAAAGAGATGGATGAATTATTCACCCAACGCGCGAAAGCCGTTTTGGCTATCGCCCAAGAAGAAGCAAAATACTTTAAGCACCAAGCGGTAGGTTCTGAACATATTCTATTGGCACTGGTCATTGAACAAAACGGGATCGCTGGCAAAACGTTACGGGAAATGAATATCACAGAAAACGATATTCGTGAAGAAATCGAACATTTAACAGGGTACGGCACCGTTCGTCAATACCCAGAAAACGCCTATCTCGCGTATTCACCACGAGCAAAACATACATTTGCTTATGCAGGGGATGAAGCCAAGCGTTTAGGGGCACCACAGATCGGTACCGAACATCTATTATTAGGCTTATTAAGAGACGAAGACATTTTGGCTTCACGAATCATGCTGAATCTCGGCTTGAGTCTCGCGAAAATGCGTCAGCTTTTGAAGAAAAAAATGGGCTTCAATGAAAGCAAAACCAACGGAAGTGCTGGTCGTCGTCGTCCAGCCCAAGCCAAAGCGCAGCAAGGAACACCGACCTTGGATTCCTTAGCCCGTGATTTGACCAAATTAGCCCGTGAAAAACGGCTAGATCCTGTTGTCGGTCGTGCCAAAGAAGTCAAACGGCTGATCCAGATCCTTAGCCGTCGGACCAAAAACAACCCTGTTCTCGTTGGGGAACCTGGTGTTGGGAAAACCGCGATCGCCGAAGGCTTAGCCCAAAAAATCATCAATGGGGAAGTCCCAGAAGACATGCAAAACAAACGTTTGATGATGCTGGACATGGGGGCTTTAGTTGCTGGAACGAAATACCGTGGAGAATTTGAGGACCGAATGAAAAAAATCATCGATGAGATCTATCAAGATGGTCAAATCATCTTATTCATTGATGAATTGCATACACTGATTGGGGCCGGCGGAGCCGAAGGGGCGATTGATGCCTCGAATATCCTGAAACCAGCCTTAGCCCGTGGAGAATTGCAAACTATCGGTGCCACGACATTAGATGAGTACCAAAAATACATTGAAAAAGATTCTGCGTTAGAACGCCGTTTTGCCCGAGTGCAAGTCGACGAACCAACACCAGAAGAAGCGGAAGAAATTTTACGGGGCTTGCGTCCTCGTTATGAAGAACATCATGGGGTGGAAATTTCTGATGATGCGTTACACGCCGCTGTGCAATTGTCCGTACGTTACATCAATTCGCGCCAATTACCAGATAAAGCCATCGATTTGATGGATGAATCAGCAGCCAAAGTGCGTCTAGACAAAACCGATGAAAGTTCGGAATTGGCAGATCTACAAAACGAGATCGCTAACTTGATCGAAGAAAAAGAAGCAGCCATTCGCCAGCAAGATTTTGAAGCAGCAGCTCGTCTGCGGATCAAGGAAAAGAAATTGACCCAACAACTGACGGAAGTGGCGTTTATGGAAGTCAAAGAAGCGTCAGGCTATGCCGATAGTGTTACTGCAGAAGATGTTGCTACGGTCGTTTCCCAATGGACTGGTGTACCTTTGCAACAGATGGAGAAAAAAGAAAGCGAACGCTTGTTGGATCTTGAAAAGATCTTGCATCAACGGGTAGTTGGCCAAGAAGAAGCGGTCAAAGCAGTCGCTCGTTCAATCCGTCGCGCCCGCAGTGGGTTGAAAGACCCCAACCGTCCAATTGGTTCCTTCATGTTCTTAGGCCCGACTGGTGTCGGGAAAACCGAGCTTGCTAAAGCCTTAGCGGAAGCGATGTTTGGTAGTGAAGATGCCTTGGTTCGTGTCGATATGTCCGAATTTATGGAAAAATACAGCACGAGCCGTTTGATCGGTTCACCGCCAGGCTATGTCGGCTATGATGAAGGTGGGCAATTGACGGAAAAAATCCGTTCAAAACCTTACTCCGTCATCTTATTGGACGAGGTGGAAAAAGCCCATCCCGATGTCTTCAATATCCTCTTGCAAGTGCTAGATGATGGTCATTTGACGGATGCCAAAGGTCGGAAGGTCGATTTCCGCAACACGATTTTGATCATGACCTCTAATATCGGTGCCCAACAAATCCGCGAAGAAAAAAGCGTTGGATTCAATGTCACTGATTTAACGAAAGATCACCAAGCGATGCAAAAACGGATCTTAGAAGAGCTGAAAAAAGCCTTCCGTCCAGAGTTCTTGAACCGTGTGGATGAAACAGTGGTCTTCCAATCCTTAGGTGAAGGGGAGATCCACGAAATCGTGAAGATTATGAGCAAAGCGATCATCAAACGGTTAAGCAACCAAGACATCCAATTGAAGATCACGCCATCTGCCATCGATGTGATCGGTAAAGCTGGTTTTGATCCAGAATATGGGGCACGGCCGATTCGTCGAGCATTGCAAAAAGAAGTCGAAGACCGTTTAAGTGAAGCACTCCTATCAGGACAAATTCATTTAGGTGACAAAGTGACGATTGGTGCTTCCAAAGGATCGATCACTCTCAATGTCAAAGAGGGACAAGCACGGGTCTTGCAACAAGTTTAAGTCGAGCCAATAACGGCAGCGGCGTTTCTATGGTCGAGTAATCGGCACCCATAGAAACGTCGCTTTTTTGTCTTGCTATGTCTAGTAGTGATCAAGTGATCTCTATTAATTATGATTGATGATTCACAAAAAAATATCCTTCTAAATAGCTTTATGACAACGGTTGATTAACGGAAAAAGCGATATTCGTGAAAAAAAGAGTAACGAGACCTCTTGGAAAGAACCCTGCTGTGTGATACTATGAATGAGTTGAAAAAAGGAGGAGTATTATGGTTGAGATTATCGCCACGGTGGAATCGATCGAGCAAGCACAGCAGCTCATCCCTTATGTTGATACATTGTTTTTTGGAGAAGAGACATTCGGGCTGCGCCTACCGGCCTCTTTTTCTCGTGAAGAGCAAATCAGACTGATCGACATGGCCCACGAAGCTGGAAAGAAAGTGACGATCGCAGTCAATGGCATCATGCATCCAGAAAAAATGAAGCGGATTCCAGAATACCTAGCATTTCTGAAGACCAATCAAGCCGATCAAATCGCTCTCGGAGATCCTGGGATCATTTACCGCATGAAGCAAAATCCAGAATGTGCCGTGCCATTTATTTATGCAGGGGAAACCTTAGTAACGAGCGCTCGTCAAATCAATTTTTGGGGACAAAAAGGAGCAAAGGCAGCCGTTTTAGCACGAGAAGTTCCTTTCGAGGAAATGAAAATCATGGCACCACAACTAAATATTCCTGTGGAAGTATTGGTTTATGGTGCGACCTGCATTCACCAATCGAAGCGTCCGCTTTTACAAAATTATTATAACTATACCCAACAATCGGAAGAAAAGAACCACGACCGTGGGTTGTTTTTATCTGAACCGAAAAAAGAAGAAACTCACTATTCCATTTATGAAGATAGCCACGGCACGCACATTTTTGCCAATAACGACATCAATCTGATGCTGCAGCTGGGGGAATTAGCCGCAACAGGCTTTCAAACCTGGAAGCTGGACGGAATCTATACACGAGGGGCTGCCTTTGTGGCAATTGCTAAGCTGTTTGCCCAAGCCAAGAGCCTTGTGGAAAGTGGGAAGTGGCAAGCAGAGCAAGCAACTGTGCTCAGTGAACAAGTTGCCCAACTTCATCCAGCAGAACGTGGGTTGGACACTGGATTTTATGCCATCGATCCTGACGATATCAAGTAAGGAGCAAGAACAAATGACCGTTAAACAAGCATTGAAACGACCAGAAGTGTTAGCACCAGCTGGTACGTTAGAAAAATTAAAAACAGCGATCCACTATGGCGCTGACGCTGTCTATATCGGCGGCAATGCCTATGGTCTACGGAGTCGCGCGGGAAACTTTACCTATGAAGAAATGGCGGAAGGGGTGGCTTTTGCCAAAGCCCACAACGCAAAAGTCTATGTAGCAGCCAACATGGTGACCCATGAGGGCAATCAAGAAGGTGCAGGGGAATTCTTTCGGGAATTGCGAGATGTCGGTATTTCGGCAGTGATCGTTTCTGATCCCGCTTTGATCCAGATCTGCGCAACAGAAGCGCCAGGTCTACCGATCCATTTGTCCACCCAAGCTAGTGCCACGAACTATGAAACATTGGAATTTTGGCGGGAAGAAGGTCTAGAACGGGTCGTTCTCGCCCGAGAAGTGTCCATGGAGGAAGTCGCTGAGATCCGCAAAAATACTAGCGTGGAGATCGAAGCCTTTATTCATGGCGCCATGTGTATTTCTTATTCTGGCCGTTGTACTTTGTCCAATCATATGTCGATGCGAGACGCCAATCGCGGCGGCTGTTCGCAATCTTGCCGCTGGAAATATGATCTGTTTGACATGCCCTTTGCAACGGAACGAAACAGTTTGACTAAAAACGGGACAGTGGAAGAAGAGTTTTCCATGAGTGCTGTGGATATGTCGATGATCGAACATATCCCTGATTTGATTGAAAACGGCGTGGATAGTTTCAAAATCGAAGGCCGCATGAAATCGATCCACTATGTTTCGACCGTGGCGAACGTTTATAAAGCAGCCGTGGACAGTTACATGGCCGATCCAGAGAACTATGTCTGCAAACAAGAATGGATCGATGAACTGTGGAAAGTTGCGCAGCGAGAGCTTGCCTCAGGCTTTTACTACGATACCCCAAGTGAAAATGAGCAGTTGTTTGGTCCGCGTCGGAAAATTCCGCAATACAAATTTATTGGGGAAGTCATGGCGTATGATCCGGCAACAAAAACAGCTACGATTCGGCAACGGAACCACTTTTCCGTTGGCGATGAAATCGAATTTTACGGTCCCGGATTCCATCACTTTCACCAAACCGTCGAAGTCATGTATAATGAAGACGGTGAATCCATCGATCGTGCACCAAATCCTATGATGCTGTTGACGATGCCGGTCAAAGAACCGGTGGAAGTCGGAGACATGATTCGGAAGAAAAAATAAGGTCGAGAGTTTCTCTCGGCTTTTTTTGTTGAATCAATCCAGCCAAAAAGGATCGATGAGAACATAGACAATCTTAAGGAGGAAACAACAAATATGGAAACATACGACTACATAGTAATTGGTGGCGGCAGCGGCGGAATCGCCTCAGCCAATCGGGCAGGGATGCACGGCGCCAAAGTATTATTGATCGAAGTCAATGAATTAGGCGGCACCTGTGTCAATGTCGGTTGTGTACCGAAAAAAGTCATGTGGCAAGCTAGTGAGATGTTAGAAATGATCAAACGGGATGCAACTAGCTACGGCATTTATCCACATGTGGATAAATTTGATTTTACTGAGCTTGTGGATAACCGTGAAAAATACATTGATTTTTTACACACAGCCTATCAAAAAGGCTTAGACAGTAACAATGTAGAAGTTATCCACGGTTATGCACAGTTTGTGGATAACCACACGGTTACCGTCAATGGGGAAAACTACCATGCAGCAAATATTTTGATTGCCACCGGTGGAAAACCTAGCGCGATGAATATTCCCGGCGGTGAGTACGCCATTGACTCGAATGGTTTTTTTGCGTTGCGAGAAGCACCAAAGCGTATGGTCGTCTTAGGGGCAGGCTACATCGCAGCCGAAATCAGCGGTGTCAGCCAACAGCTGGGCAGCCAAGTGGCTTGGGCGTACCGCAAAGAGCGGCCATTACGAACCTTTGACAAGATGCTTGCGGATAACCTCGTGGAGATGTACCAAGAATCAGGAATCGAAACTTATGCAGGCTACGTGGCCTCTCGTATCATTAAAGAAGGTGACGAGTATATCGTTCACTTTGAAAATGGCGAAACCTTGACCGGCGATTGCGTCCTTTTTGCTGGTGGTCGCGTGCCGAATACGGATAAGTTAGGTCTGGAAAACACCGATGTCCAATTGGATGAAAAAGGGTTTATCATTGTGGACAAATATCAAAATACCACAACTGACTCGATTTTTGCGGTGGGGGATGTCATCGGAAAATTGGATTTGACCCCGGTTGCGATCGCCGCCGGTCGTCGCTTGTCTGAGCGCTTGTTCAACGGTCAAAGCGATGCGTACTTGGATTATCACTTAGTACCGACGGTCATCTTTACTCATCCACCGATTGCCACGATTGGTTTATCCGAAGAAGCAGCCTTGACAAAATACGGCCAAGAGCAGATAAAGGTGTATCGCTCGCGCTTTACACCGATGTACTTTGCGTTAAATGAGTATCGCCAAAAATGTGAGATGAAATTGGTGTGCTTAGGAAAAGAAGAAAAAATCATCGGTCTGCACGGCATCGGGATCGGTGTCGATGAAATGCTGCAAGGCTTCGCTGTAGCCATCAAAATGGGTGCTACAAAAACAGACTTTGATCAAACCGTTGCCATTCATCCGACAGGGTCAGAAGAATTTGTGACGATGCGTTAAAAGAAAAAAAGCTTCAACGGACAGATGATTTGTCCGTTGAGGCTTTTTTGCGTATAAAATTCTAGCTATCAACTAAAAAGCCCCCAAAGGTAGATCAAAAATCTAACCTTGGGGACTTATTTCAGTATGATTCCAGCTGCTAGGCTTTTGCTAGATCCTTGATCAGTTCTGACGCCCTAGGATCTGAGCAGTGATCTGGTAAAGATACGTTTTGGTTTCATCTTTGGTCTCAGGTAATTTCTGGATCGCCTGCAAAGCTTTTTTCGTATAGTCGGCTGCGAGTTTCTTGGCTTCCTCGATCCCAGCACTTTCTTGGACGATCCGATAGACTTCGTGGGTGTCGGTGTCCGTCATGGCGTCTTGTTTTTCCAGCAATGGGAGCAGCTGTTGGCGGTCACTTTTCAATGCCATCAACAGCGGCAGGGAATAGACGCCTTGCCGAACATCTTCCAATACTGGTTTTCCTAAAGCAGCCGCATCTTGGCTGTAATCTAAGACGTCATCCATGATTTGAAAGGCAAGGCCAATGGCTTCACCGATCTCACGGGCTTGATTGGCAAAGCGCAAGGAGGTGCCGCTTTCGTAAGCCCCGATGAAGCAGCTTAAAGCAAACAACTCAGCGGTTTTGCCGCGAATGTTTTCTAAGTAATCCTCGACAGTGACGGACAAATCGTATCGTTTGCTCATTTGTCCTAATTCGCCGGCCAGGATTTTTTCCATACTACGGGAATTCATCTGCAAGCTTTTCATGGAGCTGGCATAATCCGCCATCAATTTAAAGCAGCAGACAAAGAGGTAATCACCAGCATAGACAGCGACATCGTTGCCAAATTCGGAACGAATGGTTGGCAGCTTGCGGCGGGTGTCCGCATGATCGACGATATCGTCGTGGATCAACGAGGCAGTGTGGAGCATTTCGATCGAGGCCGCCAATGCGACGGCTTTTTCACGATCTTTGTCGCTGCCATAAGCAGAAAAGAGCAGCTGATAAGCAGGACGCAGCAGTTTCCCACCTGAATGGATCATGGACAGGATCGCTTGTTCGACCTCTTTGTTTTTTAGTTTTAATGATTTTTCCATCAATTGCAAGGAGGCAGATAAGTCAGCTTGCAGTGCTGGATACTCTTGCCACATGGAATGAAGTTTCATAATTAACTCCTTTATTCTGAATCCGAGCGCCATTTGACTTTGGTCTGGCGTTCATAATCAATTTGAAAACGGCGCAGTGTTTCGACACGGCGCAGCAAGTAGTTGGCGGCGATTCCGATAGCGATCCCGGACAAGATCCCAAAGAAAGACAGGACCGGCAAGTAGAGCATCACGCTCCAGGATTGAGCGATCCATGAGGCAGTGATCAACTGTCCGACGTTGTGTAAGAACCCGCCGGCCGCACTAATGCCGATGATACTGACACGCTTAGGCCCCAACTGTTTCACCAAAGACATCCCAAAGTAGCTCAATAAGGAACCGCTCATACTATATAAGAAGGTCGAAACCGTTCCTCCTAGTAACGTCGTTAAGATCAGTCTTAGCCAAATCAAGAGAAAGCTGTCTTTTTTTGGCATGGTGAACAAAGCAATAATGGTAATTAAATTTGCCAAACCTAGTTTCGCACCAGGCGCAAAGGCAAATGGATAAGGGATCATATTTTCAACTAAACCAATCACGACCCCTTGGGCGACCAGCAGTGAGATGAAAATTATTCGTTGTAATCGACTCATAAGCAAACGATCAATAGATTAGATCGTCGGTCTCACTCCCATCTGCGGCTTGGATTTCGATCACCAATTTATGAGGCAGACAGACGATGGTTTCCCCATTTTTACTAGCCCAGCCACGGCGGACACAAATCTGGTCGCCGCAATCGGCTTCCTTGATTCGGATCCGATCCCCTTCGATCTCCAGTAAATTGGTATCGCCATCTTCATCTTCATAAAGATAGGTGTACGTTTTTTGACCTTCAACTAAGTCAAAACGCTTGATTTCTGTCCCATCGACCCGCAAGACGGCTTCTTTGTCCGCTGTTTGCGTCTGGCCAAAAATAAAAATCGGTAAAAAAGAGCTGAGGATCAAAACAAGTATGATGACGCCATCCCATGGTTTTAAATGGGCATCGCGGATAAATTCTTTTAATTTCATCAAAAAAGACTCCTGTTCTTTCATGTGATGTGTCTCATTCTAGCATAAGAAGACAAGATTCTACTAGCTGAATCCTCAATAATCCACCGATTTCTGTGCAAGGACGATCAAGAAAAAGTTCTGTACTTGGAAAGAGACCAAGACACTGATTGAAAATCAGAATGTCTTAGTCTCATGAAGTCGTACAGGTATTCTATTTTGCTGGCTTATTTATTGCCGTATAAGGAGCGAGGGGTACCGTACCACCATTTTCCAAGGGTACGTTGCAACCATGGGATTACCCAACGGTCTAAACCGACTGCGCGTCCTGAACCGTTCATCAAGGCAAATGCAACTGGAATGAACCAGATGTTTACCCAGTAGAACATACCAGACATACAGAAAGTCAACACTAAAACGATAGTCGTTGCGTTTACTAACCAAGTGAAGAGACCAGCCATCAATGCAAGAGCTAAAGCAATTTCAAAGAAGACCATGAATTTTTGGAAGAACATGGCAACGTCGTTGTTTGGCATGATAAATTGCATAACTTTTGTGAACCAGTCAGGTGATTTTTCAATCACGATCATTGGTTGCTCACCGTAGGCATAGCTCAAACCGAAGTGTGCGGCTTGTGTCGCTGCATCGGCTGCTTCACCGGCACCACTAGCGGCACTTGCTGCATCGGCTGCTTCACTAGCACCACTTGCTGCATCAGCGACTGTTTGGTATTCCCAAGTCCAAGGGAAAACGCTGTTGCCTTGGAACCAAGAACCTTCACCGAACCATGTACCAGGTTTGAAGACTTCCCCATTCGTACCCAAAATTTTCTTGAAAGCTTCAACGAACCAGACAAGACCATAGAAAATACGAAGCGGAACACTCCACAAGACGTTTCCGTAACGAGACGTATGACCACGAGCGACTGTCCGGTCATCTTTGATGTGGAAGATTTCATGCATCAAGTATTGGAACATGTAGTAACCAGAACGAATATCAAAGAAGTATTTCAAGTTAACGATATGTTTCATAATGATCGCTAAGAAACCGCTCAGGTGAATCTTATTGAATAAGTTTGCCACGCCCCATTTGGCACCGATGGAAACCATAAATCCTTGGTAGTTTCCTTTGAATTTATGTTTTTCGCCGCCTTTGATGGCTGAAACGATATTCGTTGCTGCAGTGTGCCCAGTTTGTTCAGCTGCTTGCACGATTTGTGGTGTTGGTGTGTTCGGGAATTCTTCGAAGTAAACCAAGTCACCAATAATATAGATGTTTTTGTCTTCGTAGCCTTTTGCTTCCATGTACTCATTGGCAACTAGACGGAAACCACGAGCGGTTTCTAAACCGAAATCAGCAGCATCGCTAGTTCCTTTGACGCCGGCAGTCCAGATTAATGTGTGGGTTGGGATCGTTGAACCATCTTTTAGTTTGATGTGGTCAGGTGCAACTTCAACGATTGGTGCATTCAAGACAAGATCAACATTGTTTTTCTTCAAGTAACGTTCTGCTTTGGCTGCATCGTTACGATCAAGCATGTTTAAGATCGTTGGCATTGCTTCAACGACTTTCAAGCTGATTTCACTTGGGTCCAATTTATAATCGGAAGCTAAACGATCTTTCCAATCGATCAGTTCACCGATCATTTCGATCCCAGTAAATCCAGAACCACAAACGACAAACGTCAACATTGCTTTACGTAATGCTGCATCTGGTTCGATCGCTGCTTTTGCGACAGTTTTTTCAATGTGTTCGCGAATGCGGACAGCATCGTCAAATGACCATAGAGTAAAGCCATTTTCTTTGACACCAGGTGTACCGAAGTCATTCGGTTCGCCACCCATCCCTAAGATCAAGTAGTCAAATGAATAGCTGCCTAATTTTGTTTGGACGGTTTTATTTTCTTTATCGATCCCGGTTACTGTATCGGTTACTAAACGAACATTTTTCTTGCGTGAGAACAAGCGCTGCAAGTCATATTGAATTGCGGTAGGTTCTACACGTCCTCCAGCGACTTCATGCAGTTCAGTCATCATCGTATGATAAGAGTGACGGTCGATCAATGTTATCTCAACATCATTGTCTTTTTTCAATTTCTTTGCCATGTACTTCGTAGCAGAAACGCCTGCATAACCGGCACCGACAACGACAATGTTTTTCTTTGCCATTGCAAATCTCTCCTTAATAAAAATAATCTATGATAATAATTACACAATCGTTCCTATTATATAGACAAATGGTTCATTTGTCTAACGATTCTGATGAAAAAAACGCATATTTCCTGAAATTCGTGAAAACTTGCGAAAATCAAAAAATAAGTCATTTTTTATTGAAAAAGCGGAAAGGAAGCGGTTGACATCTCGTAAATTTACTTTACAATGTTAGATGTATCACAAACTTTTTTGTGGGGAAAATAAACAAGTAAAAGGTGGATAATTATGAAAGCAAAGAAATTGATTGTAGGTATGGCGGTATTTTCATTCGCAGCATTATTGTTAGGGGGATGCGGAGCAGACGACAACAATACAGGTTCTTCGTCAACTAGTGAAAGTACATCACAAACTTCTGCAAGCGATTCTGCAACTACAGAAAGCTCAGAAGCAACCGTCGTTGCAGGCGAGCCAATGCAAGATGGTACGTATCGTTTAGAAGAAAAGAACTATAAAAACGACTACCGTGTCACATTTGAGATCACAGTCAAAGACGGCAAAATTGTTGAATCAAAATATGACAATGTGAATGCGGATGGCGAATCAAAAACAGAAAACACGGAATACAATGAAACAATGAAAGAAAAAGCAGGCATCAGCCCAGAAGAATTTATTCCTAAATTCAATGAAGAGTTAGTTGCCGCACAAAGCCCTTCTTCAATCGAAGTAGTTTCTGGCGCGACTCATTCCTTTGATTCCTTCCAAAACTATGCACAACAATTGATTCAAGCGGCGCAAGCAGGCAACACGGAAACCATTGAAATCGACAATGGTGCAGACTTGAAAGACGGAACCTATACATTAGAAGAAAAGAACTACTCAAACGGTTACCGTGTAGTCTTTTCAATGACTGTGGCTGACGGCAAAATCTCTGAATCAAACTACGACTACCTAAACGAAGCAGGCGAGTCGAAAAAAGATGATGCATCATACAACGAAAACATGGAAGCAAAATCTGGTACAAGTCCAGAAGAGTTCATTCCAAACTTCAATGAAGCCTTTGTTTCTGCAGTCAATGCCGAAGACGGCTCTGTGGCAGACATGGATGTTGTTTCCGGGGCAACCCACAGCTTCCACAGCTTTGTTATCTATGCACAACAATTGTTGAATGCCGCTGAAAAAGGCGACCAAACAACAATCGAAGTGGATAACTTCGTTACTGAATAATCACAACTTCTTTCCATGAAGAGGACAGCATTCGTTTTGAGTGCTGTCTTTTTTTCGTGGGCAACAAGGTCACAAAAGCAAGTTCGTGCAAAAGGAAGCAATCTGGTGGGAAGTTTTTTTAAAAAAGAACTGTTTTTTACAAAGAAGAAAAGGTTCGATTAAGGATTCCTAAAATACGTTGAGGAATCACGGAATGCCCCTTTTCATTCTGCCAAAAAAAGGCTATTATATGAAGGTTGAAGACAATAGAAAAGAGGAAAATCATGAAAAAGAAAGTAACGTTTTTTCTGATGTTTGTTTTTTTAGGCACAATGTTGGCAGCCTGCGGCAGTGATCAGGAAGCAACGACGCTGCGAGAAGAACCATATTTTCAAGAAGAATTTTTATTAGGTACGTATACTCGGATTCGCATTTATGATGAAGGCAAAGAGGACGCTATGAAGCCTGCCTTTGACCGCATCAGAGAGTTAGGCGATAAAATCACCATCAACCAAGCAGGGTCAGAGATCGATGAAATCAATGCGCAAGCTGGCATCAAGCCAGTGAAGGTTTCAGATGATATCTATTATTTGTTGAAAGAAGCCTATGATTATAGTGTGAAATCAGAAGGCGGCTTTAATATGGCCATCGGTGCGATCACCCAATTATGGCGAATCGGCTTTGATGATGCCCGCAAGCCAGAACAATCTGAGATCGATGAAGCGTTGAAACATATCAATTATGAACAAGTCGAGTTTAACGACGAAGACCACACGGTGTATTTAAAAGACAAGGACATGATCCTTGACCTTGGGGCGATCGCCAAAGGCTACATCACGGATGAAGTCGTCAAAGTACTGAAGGACAATGGCGTGACTTCCGCGATCGTCGATTTGGGCGGGAATGTCTATGTGTTAGGTCATAGCAACCGCGGTGCAGATGAGCCATGGAATGTCGGAATCCAAGATCCAAACAAATCTCGCGGCTCGATTATCGGCAGTATCAAAGAAACCAATAAAACAGTAGTTACTTCAGGGATCTACGAACGCTTCTTAGAAGTAGACGGCAAAACGTATCACCATATTTTTGATTCTGAGACGGGCTATCCTTACGATAGCGATGTAGCAAGTGTGACTGTGATCACTGACAAATCCATCGATGGTGACGGGTTGACTACGGTGGCGTTTGATAAAGGAGTCAAAGAAGGCTTGGCTTATATCGAACAGCATACCGAAAAGGGAACCGATGCGATCTTTATCACAAAAGAAGATAAAGTGTACGTAACAGACGGCATCAAAGATACCTTTGAGCTTTCAGAGGAATCAGGCTACACGATGGGTGATCGTGCTGATTTAGAATAGGAGGAGTGAAAGATGTCTCTTTCAGTGTTTTTAGAAGTGGTGGAGATCCGCACCAAGGTGGCGAGTGTCTTCCCCTTCATTATGGGTGTGTTGTTCTCGTTGGTGTATTTTCATGAATTTCATCCGTTGAATACTGTGATTTTTTTTCTGGGGATGCTGCTGTTTGATTTGACGACGACGTCCATCAACAATTATATGGATTTCAAAAAAGCCAAATCAGAGACCTACAAATACCAGCACAATGTGATCGGGCGCGAAAACATCTCAGAAGCTACTGTTCGCAATCTGATTTTTGCGATGCTGGCAGGAACCTTACTGATCGGTCTTTACTTGACCTTTGTTACCGGCTGGCTGCTGCTAGTGATGGGGCTGGTGGTTTGTTTTATCGGGGTCTTTTATACCTTTGGCCCCATTCCGTTATCGCGAATGCCTTTAGGCGAGGTGTTCAGCGGTGTAACGATGGGATTAGGGATTTTTGCCATCACGATCTATATCAATACCATTGATCAAAAAGTGTTTTATCTGGCACTGGATTTTGCAAACGGAACCTTTGGCTTAGTGGGGAACCTCTGGGCCGTGTGCGCCATCGTGTTGGCATCCTTGCCGTTGATTTTCACGATTGCTGACATCATGTTAGCCAATAACTTACGGGATCTGGAAGCCGATATCGAAAACCATCGCTACACGCTGGTGTACTACATCGGTCGCGAAGCAGGTATCCGTCTGTTTCAAGGCATGATGTTGGCGTCTTATGCCGCTATCTTATTGGGCCTCTTGTTTGGACTCTTTCAATGGCCGATTTTGCTCGTGTTTCTAACACTGCCAAAAATCCGCCAAAACTTGAAAGAACATCAAACCAGCCTGCCCCACCCACGTAGCTTCGGCTATTCGATTAAGAACATGATTTTATTCAACAGCAGCTATGCCTTGGGCTTGCTTTTGTGTCTGCTGTGGCAATTGCTGTAAAAGAAAAGATCGACCCGCTCTTGAAAGAGCAGGTCGATCTTTTTATGTGGGGAATGAAAGAGCGCATGAAAACTGTAGAAAAGACATGATAAAAGAACGAGCATCCTACTTAGTATGAAAAGATGAGGCTCGCTTTCTTTGCGATCCTGATTGCAACAGTAAAGTTTTGGTGACAGTGGCTAAACCCGATAGAAAGGGGAGCTGCCTAGGTTGTTCTTTTGTATGACCCCTCGTAATAAGCAGATCTGTTTATGGAGCATTTATGCTTGACTGATTCCTTGCGAAAGCAGCGAATCAGCAAGCGGATTTGCGACTTTTCTCAGCATCAATACCGGTCCAAACTGATTTCTCCAGAAGAAAGCACCTTGCGCTCCGTTGCTGTTTCCACCACTAATTCACCTGTGTTAGTAATGTCTTTGGCGATTCCTTCATAGGTCACACCTTGTTGTGTAAACTGAACGGTGCGGCCCAAAACGAAGGACTTCTGCCGATAGCGGGCCATATAATCCATGTCAGGCAGCTTTGCCAACAATTGGAAGAAACGGCGCCAAATTTCTTGGATCAAGGTTGCCCGAGAAAAGGTTGGATACTCTTCACCAGGAAAGAGTGAGGTCGCTTTTTCCCGAATCTCTGCTGGAAATTGCTGTTGCGGAATCGAAAAACTGATGCCGATACCGATTACAACCGAAGTAATGCGACCTGTCTCAAAGTCACTGGTTGCTTCAGATAAAATACCGCAGATTTTTTTTCCATCTAAGTACAGATCGTTGACCCACTTAATGGCCGTTTCCTTCATTAGAAGGGCATCGATGGCTTCTGCGACTGCCACCGCCGCCAAAACGGTATATTGCGGCAATTCTTGAAACGCTTGGTTGGGTTTTAAGAGCAAGCTCATGTAGATCCCTTGTTTTTTCGGTGAGAAAAACGGTCGTTCGAAGCGGCCATGACCGCCTGTTTGCGTTTCGGTCAAAAAAAGGGCGGGGGTTGCCAGTCCACTATCCAAAGCGGCGATCTTGGCTTCTTTCATGGTGGACTCAACAGCATCCTTGATTTGAATCGTGGGGATCATCGGCAAGGCGGCTGCAAGTGCTGCTTGATCGTAGCGGTCAGCGGAGACAAAGCGATAGCCGTTGGCCAAGTGTTCGAAATGATAGCCTTCTTTCTCAAGTTCTTTAATGGCTTTCCAGACTGCTGTACGAGAGATCGACAAGGCTTGGGCTAGTTTTTCTCCGGACAGTACAGTATCTTCTTTTTGTAATAAGGTCAGTATTTTTTCTTTTGTCGTCATAAGGATATCCTTCCTAATGTTTCACGTGTAACGTTTTCGTTAGCATAGCAAGAAATCGGCAAAAAGCAAAGTAGTTTCTTACGAAAAACAGTCCTCACCAGCCTTGTTTTTTTCTTTAGAAAATCTTAGGAAATGGGTGCGTCAGAAAAGCATTGTAACTTCCAATGAAAGCTTGACAGAAAAGTGCTTCGTCTGTATAATAAGGAGTTGCAAAAACTATCTGAACGAAAAAAGCAGAAACGAAATATTGTCCGTTTCGGCTTAGGAATAAGGAAACAAAAGTAGAAAATGCCCAATGCATCCGTTCTATTTTTGGTTTTTTTTTGCCTAAAAGCCGCAAAAAATGCTTTCTGTAACCTATATTTAATATTTGTTACAGTTTTGTAAATAATCGGATAGCCTTTTTGAAAGACTTTATGAAGAGGTGAAGAGCTTGGCTGGACACGTAGTAAAATACGGAAAGCATCGCGAACGTAGAAGTTTCGCACGGATCAGTGAAGTATTAGAATTACCGAATTTGATTGAAATTCAAACCGACTCTTACCAATGGTTCCTAGATGAGGGCCTAAGAGAAATGTTTGAAGATATTTTGCCAATCGAAGGATTCAACGGTAACTTGTCCCTAGAATTTGTGGATTATGAATTGAAAGAACCAAAGTATACAGTAGAAGAAGCCCGTGCCCATGATGCAAACTATTCGGCACCATTACATGTTACTTTGCGTTTGACGAACCGTGAAACTGGGGAAATCAAATCCCAAGAAGTATTCTTTGGTGATTTCCCATTAATGACTGAACAAGGAACCTTTATCATCAACGGGGCAGAACGGGTTATCGTTTCTCAGTTGGTCCGCTCTCCAGGTGTATATTTCCATGGCAAAGTCGATAAAAACGGCAAAGAAGGCTTTGGTTCAACTGTTATCCCTAACCGCGGTGCGTGGTTAGAAATGGAAACTGATGCCAAAGATATCTCTTACGTACGGATTGACCGTACCCGTAAAATTCCTTTGACGGTCTTAGTCCGTGCCCTAGGGTTTGGTTCTGATGACACGATCTTTGAAATTTTCGGCGACAGTGAATCATTGCGCAACACGATCGAAAAAGACTTGCATAAAAACGCAAGCGATTCTCGTACCGAAGAAGGATTGAAAGATGTTTACGAACGTCTTCGTCCAGGCGAGCCAAAAACAGCAGACAGCTCACGTAGCTTGCTGAACGCACGTTTCTTTGATCCAAAACGTTACGACTTAGCAAATGTTGGTCGTTACAAAGTAAACAAAAAATTAGACTTGAAAACACGTCTATTGAACTTGACCTTAGCAGAAACCTTGGTTGACCCTGAAACAGGCGAGATCATTGTTGAAAAAGGCACGGTTTTGACTCACCAAGTCATGGAAACACTAGGCGCATTTATCGATAATGGCCTAAACAGTGTAACGTACTATCCATCAGAAGATGGGGTCGTTACCGAACCAATGACCGTCCAAGTCATCAAAGTCTTTTCACCAAAAGATCCAGAACAAGAAGTCAACGTGATCGGTAATGGCTATCCAGATACTGCTACACGTACGGTTCGTCCAGCGGATATCATTGCTTCAATGAGCTACTTCTTCAACTTGATGGAAGGCATCGGCAATGTCGATGACATCGACCACTTAGGAAACCGTCGGATTCGTTCTGTTGGTGAATTATTGCAAAACCAATTCCGGATCGGGCTTGCTCGGATGGAGCGTGTCGTGCGTGAACGGATGTCGATCCAAGACACCGAAACCTTGACACCGCAACAATTGATCAATATTCGTCCGGTTGTCGCAAGTATCAAAGAATTCTTTGGTTCTTCTCAGTTGTCACAGTTCATGGACCAAACAAACCCACTGGGTGAGTTGACCCATAAACGTCGTCTATCTGCCTTAGGACCTGGTGGTTTGACCCGTGACCGTGCCGGCTATGAAGTCCGAGACGTTCACTATTCCCACTATGGCCGTATGTGTCCGATCGAAACGCCTGAGGGACCAAACATCGGGTTGATCAACAGCTTGGCCTCTTATGCCAAAGTCAACAAGTATGGCTTCATTGAAACCCCATACCGTCGAGTTGACCGCGAAACAGGCCGTGTTACTGACAAGATCGATTACTTGACTGCCGATACCGAAGACCACTACGTTGTGGCCCAAGCAAACAGCTTGTTAAATGAAGACGGCTCTTTCGTAAACGACGTTGTTATGGCGCGTGCTACTTCTGAAAACTTGGAAGTTTCGATCGATAAAGTCGACTACATGGACGTATCACCAAAACAAGTAGTCGCAGTCGCAACCGCATGTATTCCTTTCTTGGAAAACGATGACTCCAACCGTGCCTTGATGGGTGCCAACATGCAGCGGCAAGCTGTACCATTGATCAATCCGAAAGCACCTTGGGTTGGTACTGGTATGGAATACAAATCAGCACATGACTCAGGAGCTGCTTTGTTATGTAAACATGATGGAATCGTAGAATACGTGGATGCAGCCGAAGTGCGCGTTCGTCGTGACAATGGCGCATTGGACGTTTATTCTGTTACCAAATTCCGTCGTTCAAACTCAGGAACCAGCTACAACCAACGTCCATTAGTGGCACTTGGTGAAAAAGTCGAAAAAGGCGACATCTTAGCAGATGGCCCATCTATGGAACAAGGCGAAATGGCACTAGGACAAAACGTCTTAGTCGCATTCATGACTTGGGAAGGGTACAACTATGAAGATGCCATCATCATGAGCCGTCGTTTGGTGAAAGATGATGTTTACACTTCTGTCCATATTGAAGAATATGAATCAGAAGCCCGCGACACAAAATTAGGACCTGAAGAAATCACTCGCGAAATCCCGAACGTTGGGGAAGACGCATTGAAAGACCTAGACGAAATGGGGATTATCCGCATTGGTGCGGAAGTCAAAGATGGCGATCTGCTTGTTGGGAAAGTCACTCCAAAAGGGGTAACGGAACTTTCAGCAGAAGAGCGTTTATTGCACGCAATCTTTGGTGAAAAAGCCCGCGAAGTGCGTGACACTTCTCTACGTGTGCCTCACGGCGGCGGCGGAATCGTCCACGATGTCAAAATCTTTACCCGCGAAGCTGGCGATGAATTGTCACCAGGTGTGAACATGCTGGTTCGCGTTTATATCGTTCAAAAACGGAAAATCCATGAAGGGGATAAAATGGCCGGACGTCACGGAAACAAAGGGGTCGTTTCTCGCATTATGCCAGAAGAAGACATGCCTTTCTTACCAGATGGCACACCAGTCGATATCATGCTGAACCCATTAGGGGTACCTTCTCGGATGAACATTGGACAAGTATTAGAGTTACACTTAGGAATGGCTGCGCGTCAATTAGGCATTCACGTGGCAACACCAGTTTTTGATGGAGCCAGCGATGAAGATGTTTGGGCAACCGTTGCTGAAGCAGGAATGGCCAGCGATGCCAAAACAGTGCTTTACGACGGACGTACCGGCGAACCATTTGATGGCCGTATCTCCGTTGGTGTCATGTACATGATCAAATTGGCCCACATGGTCGATGATAAATTGCATGCCCGTTCCATTGGACCTTACTCATTGGTTACGCAACAACCATTGGGAGGAAAAGCCCAATTTGGTGGACAACGTTTCGGAGAGATGGAAGTTTGGGCACTGGAAGCATACGGTGCTGCTTACACCTTGCAAGAAATCTTGACCTACAAATCAGATGACGTGGTTGGTCGTGTGAAAACATACGAAGCAATCGTCAAAGGGGAACCAATTCCAAAACCAGGTGTACCAGAATCATTCCGCGTATTAGTAAAAGAATTGCAATCACTAGGTCTAGACATGCGTGTCCTAGATATCGATGATGCAGAGATCGAACTACGTGATATGGATGATGACGATGATGATTTGATCACCGTTGATGCCTTAACAAAATTTGCGGAGCAACAAACAGCCCGCGAATTAGAACAAAAAGCACAAACAGAAGCTAAAAATGCCGCCGACGCGTTGAACCAACAAATCGAGACAGCAGAAGATCGCTTGCAATAATAGACGGCCCTCGCTATTTCCGCCACTAGCGGAAATAGCCCCCGTTCTATCGGATATGTCCATGAAATGAAATGGAGGGAACCTTTTTTGATCGATGTAAATAAATTCGAAAGTATGCAAATCGGTTTGGCTTCTCCTGAAAAAATCAGAAGCTGGTCTTATGGTGAAGTAAAAAAACCAGAAACCATTAACTACCGTACGTTAAAACCTGAACGCGAAGGGTTGTTTGACGAGCGTATTTTCGGTCCAACCAAAGACTGGGAATGTGCTTGCGGCAAATACAAACGGATCCGCTATAAAGGCATCGTTTGTGACCGTTGCGGCGTGGAAGTAACACGTTCAAAAGTGCGTCGTGAACGCATGGGACACATTGAACTAGCAGCACCAGTATCACACATTTGGTACTTCAAAGGCATTCCTTCACGGATGGGTCTTGTTTTAGACATGAGCCCACGTGCATTGGAAGAAATCATCTACTTTGCTTCTTACGTAGTGATTGAACCAGGAAACACCAGCCTTGAGAAAAAACAACTATTGACTGAACGGGAATACCGTGAAAAACGTGACCAATACGGTCAAGAATTTTCAGCAGCGATGGGTGCCGAAGCCATCAAACAATTATTAGATGGCGTTGATCTTGAAGGCGAAGTTGCTGAATTGAAAGAAGAATTGAAAAACGCAACTGGTCAAAAACGGACCCGTGCGATCCGCCGTTTGGATATCTTAGAAGCATTCCGTGCTTCAGGAAACAAACCAAGCTGGATGGTCATGGACGTTATCCCAGTTATCCCGCCTGATTTGCGCCCAATGGTGCAATTAGAAGGTGGACGTTTTGCCACAAGTGACTTGAACGACTTGTATCGTCGTGTAATCAACCGTAACAACCGTTTGAAACGCTTGTTAGACTTGAATGCACCAAACATCATCGTTCAAAATGAAAAACGGATGCTGCAAGAAGCAGTCGATGCCTTGATCGATAACGGTCGTCGCGGCCGTCCAGTTGCAGGACCAGGGAACCGCCCATTGAAATCTCTTTCTCACATGTTGAAAGGGAAACAAGGTCGTTTCCGTCAAAACTTGCTAGGAAAACGGGTCGACTACTCAGGTCGTTCAGTTATCGTCGTTGGTCCATTCCTTAAAATGTATCAATGTGGTCTGCCAAAAGAAATGGCGATCGAATTGTTCAAACCATTCGTGATGCGGGAGCTTGTTTCTCGTGAAATCGCGTCAAACATCAAAAATGCCAAACGCAAAATCGAACGTCAAGAAGACGAAGTTTGGGATGTTTTAGAAGATGTCATCAAAGAACATCCAGTGCTATTGAACCGGGCACCTACGCTTCACAGATTAGGTATCCAAGCATTTGAACCAGTCTTAGTTGAAGGCCGTGCCATTCGTTTGCACCCACTTGTTTGTGAAGCCTACAATGCCGATTTCGATGGAGACCAAATGGCCGTTCACGTACCATTGAACGAAGAAGCGCAAGCAGAAGCACGTATGCTGATGTTAGCAGCCCAAAACATTTTGAATCCAAAAGACGGAAAACCAGTTGTAACACCATCTCAGGATATGGTCCTAGGGAACTACTACTTGACGATGGAAGAAGAAGGCCGTGAAGGGGAAGGCATGATCTTCCGTGACATGGACGAAGCAGTTACGGCATGGCGCAATGGCTACGTGCATTTACACACACGGATCGCCATCAATCCAAACACTTTAGGGGACAAACCATTCACGTCTGAACAAAAACAACGTTTGATGGTAACAACGGTAGGTAAAGTGATCTTCAACTCGATCATGCCGCCAGAATTCCCATTCTTGAACGAACCGACTGACTACAACTTGACGGTTCAAACACCAGACAAGTACTTTATTGAAGCTGGTACAGATGTGCCTGCCTTCATCAAAGAACAAGAGCTTGTGGGCCCATTCAAGAAGAAAAACTTAGGAAACATCATTTCAGAAGTCTTCAAACGTTTCCGCATCACTGAAACGTCACGCATGCTTGACCGCATGAAAGACTTAGGATACAGCCATTCAACAATGGCAGGTATCACCGTTGGTATCGCTGATATCATGAACTTGCACGAAAAACATGACATCATCGACAATGCCCACAAACAAGTAGAAACGATCACGAAACAATTCCGTCGTGGTTTGATTACCGATGACGAGCGTTATGAACGAGTTATTGGTGTTTGGAATGCAGCCAAAGATGAAATTCAGTTAAAACTGATGGAATCATTGGAAGCGAAAAACCCAATCTTCATGATGTCTGATTCCGGTGCCCGTGGTAACATCTCCAACTTTACTCAGCTTGCTGGGATGCGTGGATTGATGGCCGCGCCTAACGGACGAATCATGGAATTGCCGATCATCTCAAACTTCCGTGAAGGTCTATCTGTCTTGGAAATGTTTATCTCGACCCATGGTGCCCGTAAAGGGATGACCGATACCGCCTTGAAAACAGCCGATTCCGGTTACTTGACACGTCGTTTAGTTGACGTTGCCCAAGATGTCATCATCCGTGAAGACGATTGTGGTACTGACCGTGGTTTAGACATTCAAGCAATTCGCGAAGGAAACGAAATCATCGAATCCTTAGAAGAACGTTTGATTGGACGTTACACACGTAAATCAGTGATCCATCCTGAAACTGGCGAAGTCCTTCTCGGGGTCAATGAATTGATCACTGAAGATTTAGCTAAAGCCATCGTGGACGCTGGCATCGAAACAGTATCCATTCGCTCTGTCTTCACATGTAACACCAAACATGGTGTATGTAAACATTGTTATGGCCGCAACTTAGCCACTGGTTCTGAAGTTGAAGTTGGGGAAGCAGTCGGTACCATCGCTGCCCAATCAATCGGTGAACCTGGTACTCAGTTGACCATGCGTACCTTCCATACCGGCGGGGTTGCCGGAGACGATATCACGCAAGGTCTCCCTCGTGTCCAAGAAATCTTTGAAGCCCGTAATCCGAAAGGACAAGCGGTCATTACCGAAGTTACCGGAGAAGTCATCGATATCTCAGAAGACCCTTCAACTCGGACCAAAGAAGTGACCATCAAAGGGGAAACCGATACGCGTACGTATACCGTTCCTTATACTGCCCGGATGAAAGTAGCAGAAGGCGACTTTATCCATCGTGGTGCACCATTGACGGAAGGATCGATCGATCCAAAACAACTGTTACAAGTTCGCGATGTCTTGTCTGTTGAAAACTACCTATTACGGGAAGTTCAACGCGTTTACCGTATGCAAGGGGTAGAAATCGGCGACAAACATATCGAAGTAATGGTTCGTCAAATGCTGCGTAAAGTCCGCGTCATGGATCCAGGTGATTCAGGCATCTTGCCAGGAACATTGTTGGATATCGCCGACTTTAAAGACCGCAACTACGACACATTGGTAGCCGGCGGCGTTCCTGCAACTAGCCGTCCAGTCCTATTAGGGATCACGAAAGCATCCTTGGAAACCAACAGCTTCTTGTCTGCTGCGTCCTTCCAAGAAACCACTCGTGTGTTGACCGATGCAGCGATCCGCGGCAAGAAAGATCCACTTCTTGGATTGAAAGAAAATGTTATCATCGGTAAGATCATCCCAGCTGGTACTGGTATGCCTCGTTACCGTGAAATGGAACCAAAAGAAGTAACAGTTGCCAGCGAAAATGTCTACAGCATCTCAGACATCGAAGCACAAATGGCTGCTGAAGACGCATTGAACAGCCAAAACTAATCAATGCCCAGCACCTGATTGACTCAGTGTGACGGAAAAGCTTGTCATTCTTCGGAATGGCAAGCTTTTTTTGTTTATATTATAGAAATGAATGTTGTTAGGTCATATGTGCAAAAGAAATCACCTTCGAAAGTATGATGAATCCCGACATGCGCTCAAATTGTTCTTTGGCGTATGTCATTCAACTCTTTCGAAGGTGCTTTTTTGGTGTATTAGTTTTCCTCTTGCCGTTCTTGCAGCATCCGAATCCCCTTTTCCTGAATCTGCCGAGCGATAAACGCCAAATCATTCGAAGTCAGGTTGATGTCTGCATAATGAAACACATTTTTTCTGCAGGAGGGGGTCAAATTGCCGATGATCAAATCATAAGTCTCGTCCAGTTTGGTCAGAGAAAACGAGTCCAGAGGATTTAAAATCGTGATTGTTAGCTGATAAGGAATAAACTGTTGGATTTTCGTCTGGATAAATTCCGTATGGTAACTATTTGTATCATAGAACAAGGCTAAGTGAAAGTCAGCATTGGCGTCGATGATTTCTTTGGCAAAATTGGGAAAAGAAGTATGAAAAATATAAATCAGGTAATTGATCGTACTTGGTCGAATGATCGGTAAACTCGAATGGGTCAAAAGCTGAACGATGTCTTGGTTGACTGTCTGTTGGACCAAATCACAGTTATTGACAAAACGAGCAAAGCGATCATCCAAGATGCAGTAAGGAACCTGCAAGTTGATTCCAAGAAAATAGGAAAAGACGACGGCATCCAACTTCTCTTCAAAATTGGCTTCATGATAGTTGTATTTTTTAAATATACGCTTGGTCATTTGATAAAACTCTTGTTTGGTCTCGCGAAAGACAGCGGGGTCTTGACCGATATGGGTTGTGATATAGCCGACCATTTTCTCGACGTAAGCACGACTGTAGCCAGTAAATTCGCTTAAATCGATTTTTTCTAAGAAATATTCGATGTGGTTCCCATTGGGATTGGAAGCGTATAAGCGATCGCGCTTCGTGTTGATATAGATGACAAAGGCAATTTTTTTGATGTCGGAAAAATAAAGTTTTAAGGGTGTCGCAGCCGCCATGATACGGGCGATCTTCAAGAAATCCTGCTCTTGGTTAATGTTGGCATCCACAAATTCATACTGGTACTTCTCTAAGAAGAAAATCAGAAAAAATTGGCGAATATTGTTTTCATTTCCTTTTAACTGGATGGGTTTGGTTGCGATGAAGAAATCATACGGTGCCAGAACCAAATTGATCCTCTTGATCAAACGAATGATCGATGACTTGCTTAAATTTAATTCTAGTGCCAGCATGTCATAACTAGTGAAACTTGATGAGAAGAGTAGTTCTAACAATTGAAACGCAGACGAGCGATTTAAAAACTGGCTGTATACGTCTAGTCGAGTAGCGAAAGGCTGCAAGTGTAGGCGAACAGCTGAATAATCGTCAAATTGTAAGTCCAGAAACGAAAATTCATTGTCGATTTCCGCGATATAGGTTTTCGCTGCAGACATTGAAATGGAAAATTTCACTGCCAAATCGTGAAGACTCGTCCCCTGATCGTCTAATAAATACTCAATCAGCTGTAGTTTCTTTTGTGTTGTAGATGATAACAATTTCCGTAACATGATTGCCCCTGAGCCCCCTTTTAAGTAAATAGTATCACGTTTTTACATGTATTCAAAAAAATTGCGTGTTGTATTTTTTTTGAATACATCCCACCCCAAAATTTTGGGAAAATAGAAGTGTGGAATAGTAGTAATACGTTTGATACAAGTAGCAAAGACCAAAATTTTTGAATCATGGGGAGGAGGCAAAAAGCAGTTGTTTGTTGGGATATCTTGCTCACTGTTGAACAATATTATTCGTCGAGCGCTTCCGAGATCAATTGAAAAAAATTTATAAAAAGGAATGAGCAATTATGAAAAAACAATTTTCTATCTATATATGTTTGCTAGTCTTGCTTGGTTCTATCCTTTGTGAACCAACGATCATACTGGCAGAAGCAATCAACGCAACCGAAAGCACCGAAAGAACGACCGAAACGTTAGAAAGTACTGAACCTGTGACCGGAACGATCGATACGGAAAAAGCACCTACGGATTCATCGACAGCGGGAGCAGTTCAGTCAGCAACGAGTCAAGCAGAAGAAGAACAAGCAACCGTCCCTAGTGAAAGTCAAGCAACCCAAGCATCTTCGACACTGAATCAAAACAGCATTCAACCCCGAGCACCAGATGCTGAGACGGAAACGGAAGCTTCTGCTACCGCTGAAAATCTTAGTGCCAACCTGAATGAACGGGGCGTGCAGCTTTTTGACAATGTCCGAATCACTGACTTAAACGATCAGCCTTTCACTGCCGAAAATCCACCGATGTATAATGACAATATCAAAATTCATTTTGACTGGTCGATAGCAGATACGGAAGAAATTCGTGCTGGTGATTATTATACGTATCAATTGCCGAATTATTTTGCCATTCATAACACCGTCAGTGGTGAATTGACCCGTTCCGGCGGACAATCGATCGGAAGCTTTACCTTAGCACTCGATGGTACATTGACCGTTACTTTTAATGAGGCGGCACAAACACTTTCCAACCGCTCAGGGACTATTGATCTGATCACTGAATTAAGTGTAAGCACCGTTACTGAGGAAGTGACTATTCCTACCGGGATTTACGATGAAGATGGCCATGAGATCATCATTACATTGCCTATTTATGAGGTCGATATCATTAAGACTGGTAACGTGACTTCGAGCGGTTCAGTGGTTTGGGAAATTATTTTTAACCAAACCAGTCGTGAATTGCATGATGTGGTGATTACCGATAAGATGCCACAAGGATTAGCTTATAGTACCTCGACAGGCTACTTGTACGATGAATCCACCGATGAATGGATTCGTACCGATGGCTTATATACGTATAACAGTGTTAACAACACGTTTACCTTCAATCAAACGGTTGATCAACCGGTTCGAATCGTCATCAATAGTGCAGTCACCGATCCAACGGCTTCTTCTTTCAAAAACACGGCAACAATCAACGGTAGCGATTTTACAGAAAAAACCGCAGAAGCAACGGTTACCTATGATGAACAATCAGAATACAAACGATTTAAAGGCTACGATCCAGAAACGAAACGAACATCTTGGGAAATTTCCGTTACATTGGACAAAGACCAAGCCAGAGTTTTGGATCAGACCTACTCGGGAACAGATCCTGAAAAAGCCTTGCACTTTTTTGTTCCAGAAACTTTGGTGATCACTGACAAAGACGGTAATCCAATCCCTTCAGAGGACTGGTCCTTTGATGGGACAGAACAACAGAATAAAGAGGGGGAAATCGTACGCTTTGGCATCACGTTTGCCAAAGCTGGCTACTACAAGATCCAATACGACACCCAGTTGTATGAATCGGTTTTAGCCGATACCCGTATATACAATTACGCTTCGATCCGCGACAATCAAAATACCTCTTTGACGGGCAGTGGGACAGTGACACCAACCAAAACGATCGGTGTCGTGAAAACCGCTGGCACCAAAGACTATGAAACGAAGACTGTCGCATGGAAAATTGAAGCCAATACCAATCAGCAAAAAGTTAGCGACCTGATTATAGAAGACCGCTATCAATTGATCTCTGGCTCAAACAGCAGTGCTTTAGCTTTATTGGCGGATACGCTAGTAGTGACAGCCAGCGGGGGGACCGAGCCTTTAGAGCTCAATACCGACTATACGCTAGAGCTGATCACAGAAACGAAAACGCTAGCCGATGGCTCAACGAAGGAACTTGAGACTGGTTTTCGCATCAAGCTGCAAGGGGCGTACCAAACGACCTCGGCAACGATCACTGTTAATTTCAAAACCAGCTTCGATGTTTCACAACAGATCGCATTAGGAAGTTCTAGCAGCCGGTTTAGTAATGCAGCGTTTGTCCATTATAAAGACGAAGCTGGCAATACGTTCACGGAAGCTTCTGAATCCAATACTTGGATGGATACCAACTGGTTAAAAAATGCCTTGAAATACGGCCTATTCATTGGTGAAGGCGAAGATGTCGCCAAAGCGATTACCGCTGTATTTGGTCGGAATCTAGGAACTATTTTTGATGAGCAGACTGCTTCAAGCGATCAAGTCTATTGGATGGGGCTATTCAATACGTACAAAGAAAAAATCAACAAAGATGCAATCATCACGGACCAGCTGCAAGAAGGTCAAACTTTGAAAGACTTGGCGCTTTACACGGTCACGGTAACTGGATATACGACACAAGTCAGAGCACTGAAAGAGCAATTGGTGCTAAACGAGGATTACAGTTACACTTATGACCCTGACACGAAGAAAGTTACGATCACCTTGCTGAAAGAAACGTCAGAAACACTGGCGGTCTTCTTGGCAACGGAAGCATCTGAAGAAGTATTTACCTACAAAAATACTATTACATTGACGGACAATGACACAACGTTGACGGCTGATGGGCAAGTCGACAAGTCTGCGAAAACGGACTGGTTGATGAAAAACGGCAGCCAGAATGCCGAGAACAATCGATTGCTCGATTGGGAAATCATGATCAACGCTGACAGTCGCAAAATCCACAATGCGGTAGTGACCGATACCATCAACTACAATCAGCACACCTTTTTACGCGATGCCGACGATAACGTGATCGTAGATGTGTATGAAGCGGTCTTAAACAATGGTACTTGGGAAAAAGGCGAAAAAGTCACCTTCACCAACGAAGACAATCCGAAAATCACCTCGGATGTGGTCGCAGGGACGCAATCGTTAGTGATCGCTTTTGAAGAATTGATTGATAAACCGTACTTTATCGTTTATCAAACACAGCTTGATCCCGGGATTTTGAACAATGAACGGGTGGCCAATAGTGTCAATTTGACGGGTAGTGAGATCGAGATTCACACAGTGACCAAAGAAGTCACCATCAAATCGACAGACGGCAGCGGAACCTCTTCTGGGACGAATGGCTCCTTGACGATCGTGAAATACGATGCCGATGGCACCAAAGAACGAGGGATCGATGAAGAAGCGGTTTTCCAATTAAGCCGCAAAAATGCGCAAAATACCTATGAAGTCATCTTGTCGAATCTGGTGGTCAAAAACAATCAGATCATGGAAAACGGCAACGCCATTGATCGGATCGACAATCTGCGTTACGGCGATTATATGATCCAAGAAATCACCGCACCAGAAGGATACGAACGAGATGCGACTCAGTACACCTTCACTATCTCTGATAAAGAAGTCAATTATGTCTTTGAGCTAGCCAACAAGCGAGAAATCAAAGAAACGACCCATGCTTTGAATGTCCAGAAGCTGCTTCATGGACGCGAGCTGAAAGACGGCGAATTTACTTTCTACCTGGTGGATGAAGCTGGCTCTGTGATTCTAACCCAAACCAATGACGGTAACGGACAAGTCACCTTTGACGCAATCACTTACAATGAGCCTGGCGATTACCATTACACGATTCGGGAAAAAGCCGGCGATGATCCAACCATCACCTATACTGACAAAGAACTAAAGGTAACTGTGACAGTGACAGAAGAAGACAGCCAGTTGATTGCGAAAGCAGTCTATGAAGGCAATCAAGTCTTTGAAAATGACTATACGCCAAAAGCCGGTAGTGTCGTTTTGAGTGCTGAGAAAGTACTGATTGGTCGTGATTTGAAAGCAGAAGAATTTGACTTCGAGTTAGTCAATGAAGCAGGAACTGTACTTCAAACAAAAGCCAATGATGCAACTGGCAAGATCTACTTTGACGCTCTTCCTTATGATAAAGCAGGTGAATACCGCTATACCATCCGTGAGAAAGCAGGAACTGACCGCACCATCACATACGATACGAAAGAACTAGCGGTAGTTGTAACCGTCACCGATGAAGACGGACAGCTCGTGGCAGTTGCCGAATACGAAGGCAACCAAGTCTTTGAAAACGACTATCAACCAAAGGCTGGTAGTATCGTACTAAGTGCCGAGAAAGTCTTAACCGGTCGTACCTTACAAGCAAATGAATTCGATTTTGAACTAGTCGATGAAGAGGGAACTGTACTTCAAACAAAAGCCAATGACGCCACTGGCAAGATCTACTTTGACGCGCTCCCTTACGAGGAAACAGGTGAGTATCACTACACCATTCGTGAGAAGACAGGAACTGACGGTACCATCACTTACGATACGAAAGAACTAGCGGTAGTCGTGACCGTCACCGATGAAGACGGACAGTTGACCGCAGTGGCGGAATATGAAGGCAACCAAGTCTTTGAAAACGACTATACGCCAAAAGCTGGCGGTGTGGTCTTGAATGTAGAGAAAGTGTTGACAGGCCGCACACTAGCAGCCAACGAGTTTGCCTTTGAGCTAGTCGGTGAAGCAGGCAACGTGTTACAGACGAAAACCAATGACGTAAATGGTCAAATCTATTTCGATGAATTGACATATGGCGAAGTCGGCGAATACCGTTATACGATTCGGGAAAAAGCTGGCGCAGATAGTACCATTACCTATGACACGAAAGAAATTGGTGTTGTCGTGAAAGTAACCGATGAAGACGGGCAACTAGTGGCAAAAGCAACGTATGATGGCAATGCGATCTTTGAAAACGACTATACACCAAAAGCTGGTAGTGTCGTATTGAGTGCCGAGAAAGTCTTGACCGGCCGCACGTTACAAGCTGACGAATTTATCTTTGAACTGGTAGATGAAGAAGGTAACATTCTTCAAACAAAAGCCAATGATGCAACCGGACAAATTGCCTTCGATGCTCTTGCATATGACAAAGCAGGCGAATACCGTTACACCATCCGTGAGCAAGCAGGAACTGATGGCACCATCACTTACGATGCAAAAGAACTAGCGGTAGTTGTAACCGTCACCGATGAAGACGGACAGCTCGTGGCAGTGGCCGAATACGAAGGCAATGCGATCTTTGAAAACGACTATACGCCAAAAGCCGGCAGTGTCGTACTTAGTGCCGAGAAAGTCTTAACCGGCCGTACCTTACAAGCAAATGAATTTGATTTTGAACTAGTCGATGAAGATGGAACTGTACTTCAAACAAAAGCCAACGACGCCACTGGTAAGATCTACTTTGATGCTCTTGCATATGACAAGGCAGGCGAATACCACTACACCATTCGTGAGAAAACAGGAACTGATGACACCATCACTTACGATGCAAAAGAACTGGCGGTAGTTGTAACCGTCACTGATGAAGCCGGACAGTTGACCGCAGTTGCGGAATACGAAGGCAACCAAGTCTTTGAAAACAGCTATCAACCACAAGCAGGCAGTGTCGTACTAAGTGCCGAGAAAGTCTTAACTGGTCGTACACTACAAGCAAATGAATTCGCCTTTGAACTAGTCAATGAAGACGGAACTGTTCTTCAAACAAAAGCTAACGATGCCACGGGCAAGATTTACTTTGACGCGCTCCCTTACGAGGAAACAGGTGAGTACCACTATACCATCCGTGAGAAAGCAGGAATCGATGGCACGATTACGTACGATAGGAAAGAACTGGCGGTAGTTGTCACTGTAACGGATGAAGACGGACAGCTCACGGCAGTTGCGGAATACGAAGGCAATCAAGTCTTTGAAAACAGCTATCAACCACAAGCAGGCAGTGTCGTACTAAGTGCCGAGAAAGTCTTAACTGGTCGCACGTTACAGGCAAATGAATTTGATTTTGAACTAGTCGATGATGAAGGCAATGTGCTTCAAATAAAAGCCAACGACGCCACTGGCAAGATCTACTTCGATGCTCTTGCATATGACAAAGCAGGTGAGTATCACTACACCATTCGTGAGAAAACAGGAACTGACGGTACCATCACCTACGATACAAAAGAGCTTGCAGTAGTTGTGACCGTGACGGATGAAGACGGACAGCTCACGGCAATTGCTGAATACGAAGGCAATCAAGTCTTTGAAAACAGCTACCAACCACAAGCAGGCAGTGTCGTACTAAGTGCGAAGAAAGTCTTGACGGGTAGAGACTTGCAAGCCAACGAATTCGCATTTGAATTAGTGGATGAAGCTGGAAAGGTTCTGCAAACCCAACGCAATGACGCAAATGGAACAATTACCTTTGATGCATTGACGTATGACGATGCTGGGGAACATCGTTACACGATTCGTGAAAAAGCTGGCAACGATGCTACGATCATCTATGATGAAACCACCTATCAAGTAACGGTCACCGTCAAAGATCAAGCAGGAAAATTGGTGGCTGAAGCGGAGCAAACGGCAGAGATGGTATTCAACAATCGTGTCAAAGAAGGCAAAACACCGAAGCCGGGAACTGACAACTTACCGAAAACCAATGACACCACGACCGCTGGTTGGGTCGTCTTGGGACTGTTGTTAGTAGTAATCGCAGTAGGCATCTACCTTGATCGCAAAAAACGGACGCCGTTATCATAGGCAGGGGAAGCAACAGAGCAGAAAGAGAAAGCGGGATGAGGCCAACTTGTCCCGCTTTTTCCTGTCCCGTTTTTCTTCACTTCAAAAAAAAACCGTCAAAAGTATGAAACGCTAGGAAGCGAACAGTCAGCAAACCCAGACTCAAGAAGGGGACGAAGGGCAACTGCGCCAATCGTTTCTTCCAGATGCCTTGATAGCTAAAAAAAGCGAGGAGACCGAGACTGCTGGCTACCAGTAAGAGGGCCAAAAGTGTCTTTGGCGCTAGCCAAGTGCCCCAGCCTGCCAGCACTAAGAGATCGCCACCGCCCATTTTTTCCTGCCAGACAAAAAAGACCAGTGGAACCAGCAAGCCTAAAGACAGCCATTGAAAAGAAGCGCCGCTTCTAAGCTGTGCCAGCGCGAGAAGCAGGTGGGCGGGGTACAGCAGTTGTGGGTAGACGCTATAGTCTATCAAGTCGGTCAAGCTGAGTAAAAAGGCACTGGTCAGCCAGACAAAAGCCAGGAAGCTTTCTGAAGCACGAAAGGCAACCCCGCAAAGTCCGCCATAGCATATGCAAGCGAAGATCCAATAAAGTGGGGGTGAAAGCCATCTTGTAGGAAGGAGAAGAAACCAATGGTTATCCGAAACTTTGTTCACTTTCTGGTAGTGAGAACGAGAATCACTTTTTGGTAGATTCCAAAACAGGGTTTGTAAGAGCAAAAGCCAAAAGAAGCCGAGTAAAGCGCCTAAAAAAAACACGAAAATCGTCATTTTTCGTCCCCCCTCATAAAGAAATACGTAAGAGAGTGAGAAATTTTCTCAAATAGATGATTTTGTTGTACTTTTTAATTGTTTCGTATTATCCTTAAAATAGATAATTTAGAGGAGGAATCGTTATGAAATTTGAACAAACAAAAGAAGTATTAAACCAACTTGTTGCTGATTTAAGCCAAATGGCTATGGTCGTTCACCAAACACACTGGTACATGCGTGGACCTGGCTTTTTGACATTGCATCCAATGATGGACGAATTCATGGATGATCTAAATGAGCAATTGGATGAAGTTTCTGAACGCTTGATTACATTAGACGGTTCACCATATTCAACTTTGCGTGAAATGGCAGAACACACTCAAATCCCTGATGAAGTGGGTAACTGGGACCGCACGATTCCAGAACGCTTAGCTACATTGGTGGAAGGCTATCGTTATTTAGCGGACTTATACCAAAAAGGGATCGAAGTATCTGGTGAAGAAGGCGACGATCCAACCCAAGATATCTTCATCGGCTTCAAAACAGCCATCGAAAAACGTATTTGGATGATCCAAGCGCACTTAGGCGAAGCGCCATTGATCGATCCAGCGAAATCTCGCGTACGTCATTAATCCACAAAAAAACCAGCGAAGAATTTTCTTCGCTGGTTTTTTTACTGGCCTGCCAATAATGCTTTGGCGGCTTCAATTTGCTGTGCCACTTGATCAAAACCGGTGCCGCCATAGGAATGACGATTTTTGACGGCGGTGTAGGAGTCAAGTTTTTCAAAAATATCGCTGTCGATGGCAGGATGGATCACTTGGTAGTCTTCCAAGGAAACATCTTGCAGATAGATGCCTTTGCTCAAACACTCGCTGACGAGTTTGCCGACGATCTCATGGGCTTGTCGGAAAGGCACACCTTTGCCAGCTAAGTAATCCGCTAATTCTGTTGCGTTGGAAAAATCCTTTTCAGTGGATTCTTGCATCCGTGCTTGATTGACTTTCATCGTTGCGATCATGCCCGTCATGATCTGCAAGCTTTTCGTGATGGTTTCGGCACTGTCAAACATGCCTTCTTTGTCTTCTTGGAAATCTTTGTTGTACGCCAGCGGCAAACCCTTCATGACCGTCAAAAGACCAAAGAGGTTCCCATAGACACGTCCTGTTTTTCCACGGATCAGCTCCGCCATGTCAGGGTTTTTCTTTTGAGGCATGATGGAGCTGCCGGTGGAGAAGGTATCGGTCAGTTCCACGAATTGGTACTCGTGGCTGCACCAAAGAATCAGCTCTTCACAAAAACGAGACAGATGCATCATCAATAAAGAGGCGTTGCTTAAAAATTCCAAGATAAAATCACGATCGCTGACCGCATCTAGGCTGTTGCTGTAAATATTGCTAAACCCTAACTCTTGAGCGGTGAAATCACGATCGATAGGGAAGGTAGTTCCTGCTAAAGCAGCACTGCCTAAAGGCATCACATCGATGCGACTCAAACTCTCACTGAAACGCTCTTGGTCACGCGTCAGCATACTGTAATAGGCTAAGAGGTGATGGGCAAAAGAAATCGGCTGTGCATGCTGCAGATGGGTATAACCAGGCATGATGGTGTAGATGTTGGCTTCGGCTTGTAAAACCAGCGCTTCTCGCAATTCAGCGATCAAAGTGATCACCTCTTGCACGACTTCTTTTAAATACAAATGCATATCGGTCGCCACTTGGTCATTACGACTACGGGCAGTATGCAATTTGCCTGCCACTGGTCCAATCAATTCATGCAAGAATGTCTCGATGTTTAAATGGATGTCCTCATTTTCAATCGTGAAGGTCAATTCGCCAGCGGCTAATTGCTGTTGAATTGTGGTCAAGCCGCCAATGATCGCTTCGCCATCGGTTTGACTGATGATGCCCGTATGGACCAGCATTTTGACATGTGCCAAACTGCCAAGAATGTCTTGCTTTGCTAACTTTTGATCAAACGTGATGGAAGCCCCAAAAGCATCGATCCATGCTTCGTTTTTCCCATCGAAACGTCCGCCCCATAATTTTGCCATATTCTCACCTCAAAAAAAGATTACGGCTGAAGCGGCAGCTTCAGCCGTGCATACTTAAATCAATGTTTCTGTTAGTTGCTGTTGTGCTTGGATCTCAGCGTGCACTTTGCTTGGCAGTCCCCATAACTTGATGAAGCCGATAGCCGCATGTTGATCAAAGGTATCTGCAGACGTGTACGTTGCTAAGTTTTCATCGTACAGGCTGTTTTCAGATTTCCGTCCTTCACAGATGACGTTGCCTTTGAACAATTTCAAACGCACGATCCCGTTGACGTAGACTTGCGTGCTTTTCAGGAAGGTAATCAAGGCTTCCGTCAATGGATTGAACCAAAGACCATCATAGATGACTTGCGCTAATTGCTGCTCGATGATTGGTTTGAAATGCGCCAATTCCCGAACAAAGACCAAATCTTCCAATTCTTTATGAGCCGTCATCAAAGCGATCGCTCCTGGACATTCATAAACTTCCCGTGATTTGATTCCCACCAGACGATTTTCGATATGGTCGATCCGACCAACGCCATGCTCGCCAGCCACCCGGTTCAGTTTCATGATCAATTCTGCTAGATTCATCGTTTCGCCATCAATGGCGGTCGGTACCCCTTGATCAAAGGTGATCTCAACGATCGTTGGTACGTCAGGAGTATCTTCTAATTCTTGCGTGATGGCGTAGGCCCCTTTTGGCGGCGTTGCCCAAGGATCTTCTAAGACGCCACACTCACAGGCACGTCCCCACAAGTTTTGATCGATAGAATACGGATTGTCCAAATCAGCGGGAATCGGCACTCCTTTTTCAGCCGCATAGGCAATCTCTTCTTCCCGGGACCATTTCCATTCCCGAACTGGTGCGATGACTTTCAAGTGAGGCGCTAAAGCAGCGATCGCCACTTCAAACCGAACTTGGTCGTTGCCTTTACCAGTACAGCCGTGGGCGACGGTCGTTGCGCCAGTTGCTAATGCCAACTCCACCAATTTCTTGGCGATCAATGGACGAGACAAAGCGGAAACAAGAGGATAAGAATTTTCATAAAAAGTATTGCCTTGTAAAGCGATCAAAGCAAAATCTTGGGCGAATTCTTCGCGGGCATCGATGGCATAAGATTCAATCGCGCCAACTGCCAACGCTTTGTCTTTAATGGATTGGGTGTCGCGACCTTCACCGATGTCTAGGCAGCAAGCCACCACATCATATCCTTGGTCCGTTAACCATTTAATTGAAACGGAGGTATCTAATCCTCCAGAATAGGCCAATATTACTTTTTCTTTCATACTTATTAACTCCTTTTCCGCGTGTTTTCAAGTGATTGAAGCTATCTTATCAGAATAAAAATAATAAATCAAGGGTAAAATTAAATATTTATACATAAAAGCGGCGATTATCAGGTTTTTATACTATTATCGATGGTTAAGGAAAAGAAGTGGATGCTCACTTTTTTAATGAAAGTTTATACGTAATATTCATTATGGTATTCAGTTTTAGAAACCTGCAACAACAAGTTTCGTTTCTCAGAGAAAATGGCAGAAAACGAATGGAGAAAATTTTCAAAAAGAGGCGGAATTACGTTGACATTAGGCTTTATAGAAGGTATTATGTTATATGGTATTGTTTGCCCCACAAGAGCCCCGGAAACTCAAGTGTATGTCAAACATTCGTGAAATTGAATTGGAGGAAAAAATTGTGCGTACAACATATATGGCCAAACCAGGCGAAGTAGAACGTAAATGGTACGTAGTAGATGCAACAGATGTTCCTATGGGTCGTCTTTCAGCAGTAGTAGCATCTGTCTTACGTGGTAAAAATAAACCAACATTCACACCTCATGTGGATACAGGCGATTTCGTAATCGTCATTAATGCAGAAAAAATCAAATTAACAGGTAACAAAGCAAGCGATAAAATTTATTACCGTCACTCAAACTTCCCAGGAGGATTGAAATCAGTCTCTGCTGGAGAATTACGTGCTAAAAATTCTCGTCGTTTGATCGAAACTTCTGTAAAAGGCATGCTTCCTAAAAACACTTTAGGCCGTAAACAAGGAATGAAACTTCATGTTTATGCTGGCGCTGAACACCCACATGCTGCACAACAACCAGAAGTATTGGACATCACAAACTTAATCTAATAGGAGGGAATTTCATTGGCACAAGCTCAATATATCGGCACTGGCCGTCGTAAAAATGCAGTAGCCCGCGTACGTTTAGTACCAGGTACTGGTAAAATTACTGTTAACAAAAAAGATGTTGAAGAATACATCCCACACGCAGACTTGCGTGAAGTAATCAACCAACCATTCGGCGTTACAGAAACTAAAGGTTCATACGATGTTTTTGTAAACGTAAATGGTGGTGGATACGCTGGACAATCAGGTGCAATCCGTCACGGTATCGCACGCGCATTGTTACAAGTTGATCCTGATTTCCGTTTAGCTCTTAAACGTGCTGGCTTACTTACTCGTGACGCACGTATGGTTGAACGTAAAAAACCAGGTCTTAAGAAAGCTCGTAAAGCTTCACAGTTTTCAAAACGTTAATCTTTTTATATCGATATTTTCAGACGCTTCGCAATTTAGATTGTGGAGCGTCTTTTTTTAGAGTACAATCGGATTTTACTGTATTATGACTCTGTTTCTGGTTTATATCTGCTAATTCAAATTGACATCATTATAGAATTGTGAGAATATCTATTTAAGAACAATTGCCTAAGGATTGCCTGCTGAAAATTTGTCATAAGAAATTATGACGGTACGGAAAAGCCCCTGCAATGTCTTTTCGACGAATGTTGTCTTGAACTCGTCTCGAATATGAATTCCGACGAAATCGAATGACAAATGACGAAAAGGAGATCGAGAATGGTACTACGAGAGCATTATCACTAAGTAGTAATCGAGCAGGGTTTTCAAAAAGTTGACCATTCGTCAGCTAAGTAAGAGTGAAGCGTTATTAAGGCTGTTTAACTACTTGTACTGTAATTATTGGAGCAGGGGGGTCTTTTTAGACCTACAAATTACAGGAGGTATATTGCTATGATTAAAAAGCATAAAATTGTTCAAGTTAAGCAGTGGCTTAAAGAAAAAACTTGCAAAGATGGTAAAATAAATTTTACAAAAACTTGTACATTTCTTGCAGCGATTCAAGTATGTCTGTGGTTGATAGAAATTATTTGCATGCTTTGCGGATTCATTATTTCAACATTTGTTGAAATAGCACCATTTCTTGAAGCTTTCTTTAAAATTTTAGAGAACTTAGCTTCTACTCTTTCTTATAATTTAAGAAGGAGTTTTTTTGTGGATTTTTATAATAGTAAATTGTATGGGGTTTCAAACAAGAAATACTTATCTGAGCTACTCCACCTTGAAAAATCAACTTTAAAAAAAATAGATAAATTTTATGAAGTAAAACCTTTTTTAAAGAAAGTAAATAAAAAGGAACGGCTACTCTACAATCCTTCTATGCAACATAAAATTGCTTTGAAAAGAATTGTGAAGATGCTGAGTTTCATTGGATTTCCAGATTATTTATGTGGTGGAGTTCCAGAAGTTAGTTATGTCACGAATGCTTCTAGACATTTAGAAAAAAATAATCTCCTCTTATTAGATATTACAAATTTCTTTCCGAGTACAAAAGACTCATATGTATACGATTTTTTTTTAAATACTTTGAACCAATCTACAGATATTGCAAAGATTATGGTGAATTTGACAACAGCGAAAAGTGAAGATGGAGACTATAGATTTTTGCCACAAGGTTATTCTACGAGTCCTATGCTAAGTTTTTTCGCTTATCATAAGATGTATGAGCGCTTAAATGCGTTTGCAGAAAAAAATGATCTAACATTTTCAGCTTACTATGATGATTTTACGTTTTCTTCGAAAGATTTTATACCTAAATATCTTATGAAAGAAGCAATAAAAATAATTAGCGACTATGGGCTGAGTGTGAATGAAAAGAAAACTAAATTAGTAAAAGTTAATCATACTAAGATTACAGGTGTTGTAGTTCACAAAGACAAAATGAGTGTTCCAAAAGGTTTATTTAAAAAAACATATGAGCACTATTTGACATTGCTAGATATGGACGAAAATACGGAAAATTATACCCAAGATAATTTTATTGATACCTGTAATAGAATGCAGGGATGCCTTGCTGCTATACAATCTGTTGAACCAGAAAGAAATTTAGAGCATTACAAAAATATGATTCGGTATATCAGAAATAAATATGATGTTCCTGTAGAGAGAAAGAAAAAAGACAAATATTTTAAAAAAAAGGAAGTACGTCAAACTTAATCTATAGTTTAAATAAAAGAGTATGTTCAATTATTGTTTGATTGAACAAACGATTGATCTTTCATTAATCTGACAAATAATTTCGGCACTTTCGGGATATTTTAAAGGTTATGGGCATAAATTTAAAGTATACAAAAAATAAGGAGTGTAAATATGGCAAATATCAATGATTTTAAAAATGTTAAACAAAGAGCAAAAAAATATTCAGAGTATCTGGGTTTGGATGATGCGAATAAAAAAACAAATGGTGCTAGATTTGGTTTCTATTTATTGATTTTGGAATGTGTAACCAGTATTAAGGATATAGATGAGTTAAAGAATATGGTAATTGATACCGAGTTCAGTAGTGTAGTTTTTAAGGAGAAGAATAATGATTTAGGGGTAGATGCGGTTCATGTGAACTTGGAAGATAGAGTTATTCAGCTATTCAATTTTAAATATAGAGATACTTTTAAAATTAATTCTGGTTTGAAATTAGGAGATATGGTCGATGTATCAAAGTTTTTATTACCGATTGTAAATGGAATACCTGATGGAATGACTGATTTAACTAAACAGAAAGTCGAATTGATAATAGAGAAACTTGAGTCTGACGAAGAATGGAAATTAGAATTGTATATGGTGTCTAATGAAAATCATCCCTTGGAATTGGAGGATCCTACTGTTATTCAATTCAAGGATAACTACGGAATGCAAGTGCAGTCAATAACCCTTGAAGAAATAGTCGCTTATATTTCTGATTTACCACAAGATTTAAATGCAAAATTTGTTATTGATAGCGAATCGGTCATGACCTATGAGATGGATACATTGTCTACTTTAAAATCATATTTAATAAAACTTTCTTTGGCTGACTTAATCAGAATAACTTGTTCCGATGAAAAAATGAGAATGAATCCTACAGAAGAGTATAAACATCTTCAGGGCCAGAGTTTAGAAATGAGTTTGTTGTTTGACAATGTTAGAGGATATTTAGGAAGCAACACTAAATTCAATGGAAATATAATTAAAACCATAAAGGATGATCCAAACAAATTCTTTATGTTTAATAATGGAATGACTATTACTGTTAAAGATATTAAAGCTGGTTACCAAAATGGTAGAAAAAAATTTGGCTGTGAAATTAAAGGTTTTCAAATTGTCAATGGTGGTCAAACTTTAAGAAGTATATATGAGTTTTGCAATAATCAATTTGATGAAGAAAAATTGGCGAATGCCGAAATCTTAGTGAGACTGTTCCAAACAGAAGCAGATAAAGAATTAACTAATGATATTGCAGAATATACGAATAGTCAAAATGCAATATCTTCTATTGATTTAAAATCTATAAGTAATTTTCAAATACAATTAAGTTCATATTTAGAAACATATGGAATTTTATATGTTCGTAAAGCTGGTGACACAGGTGGGAAAGAAAAAGAATACAACAGGCGTATACCGATGGACAAAGTTGCGCAAATTATTTATAGCGATATGGGATTCCCAGACAGAGCCACAAATCAGAAGAATGCATTATTTGAAAAATATTATAATAATATTTTTGATGAAGAAAATTTAGATTTTGATAATGTCTTAAATCTAATTAATTTATATTACGAAATAGAAGACATGTATGAGAAAAGTGAAACTGTGGGTTTTCACCAAAAATATTTGTATGTAATCTTTTTGTCGACTAGATTAGAAAACAGTTTAGAAGAATGTATTGAAGCACTCGAGCGTTTTATTTTAGAATATAAAAGGGAAGAAGAATTAAGTGCTGCAAGAAAATTGATACAAAAAGGTTTTAAAGACCATGTTGTAGAAAGTATAGAATCTCAGAATTAAGTGGTAGGAAAAATAAATTATTTAAAATGCAGCATGGTGGAAGCTTTATATAGTCGTTTCAACTAGCATCTATCATGGTTCAAATACTGTCTATAAAAATCCTTTTTTATCGATTTTGATGTAAATGAATGTTGCTGAATTATTGATATGAAAGGATTCTTATGGAGGGAGGTTCTTAATTGATAGTAAGTTCTGTTTTCAAAACATTATTTTTTTATATCGATATTTTCAGGCGTTTAGCAATTTAGATTGTGGAGCGTTTCTACGCGTTGATGAGATAGCTTTATCGAAAATATCTTTTCAATATACTAATAGCGGACACCAACCGCATATCAGATCGAAAGTAATTTTTTTAATCCTAATGACGATAAATGTTTAGCACATATGTGATGGAATTGCTGGGTTCACATAGTCTTCGCACCGAAGTATCGACGAAAAGTGATTTATGGAAAGTTAAGTGTGAGTATCGGACAGATATTAGGAAAATTGTGTGAGATGAAAGATGTTGAAATCATTGAAGCTCATCCAATGCCTGACCACATTTATATGTTAGTAAGAATACCGCCAAAAAATAGTATTTTCAGTATAAGTAAACAAGAGTATGTAGATCCATTTAAATAATTAAAGGAAGGTAGGGCTGAGAGCGGTTGGTTATCATTAAAAAGCCCCTTTTTAAGGACTAGTGTGTGGTGAGCCCTTCTAGGTCTGTTAAAAAGTCACCCGTTTTCACGGGTGGGTATTTACTTAGTAGTTGATGTATTCAATATTGATCCTTTAGAAAGCTCTCGTAAAGAAATATTATGTTTTTTCACAAGTTCTTGAATATGGATCACTAACACTGTTTCCTTATACACAAAAATCACCTCTTTATTGATGCTTAGTATCATAGAGTATAATATTAACTAATCTGTTGCTTTATTAGCAAACGTTTAGTGAGTTCTTCCTGTTTATCACTTTTAAGCTAAAAACATATCAGTCATGAATATAAACGGAAAATCGGAGAGAAGAAACCGGCTTAGTGAGCGTCTACTCATCTCTTAAAATGATTTAAAAGTGTGATTACAATGAAATCGTGGTATCAATGCTTACTGGCTTTATAAGAAGTTCTTACATCAGTCAGATTTACCAAATAATCAATACTAGTATTATAATAATTTGCTAACTTTATCAACGTTTGAATAGGAATCTCTAACTCACCGTTCTCATACCGAGAATACGTTGACTGTGAAATATTTAAAAGAGTAGCAATCTGGTGTTGGGTTAAATCGTTGTCTTCCCGCATATCGCGGATTCGTTGAAACATTCACGTCACCTCGATACTATTCTAAATTATGCTCTTATCGCATATTGACTTTTATGCGTTTTGCGCATATTATGTTGTTAGTTACGAGGATAAGGCTTTTGATGGTCTGTTAAATTAAGCAAGTAATCGACGCTAGTAGAATAAAAATCTGCAAGTTTGATCAGAGATTGGGTAGGAATGTCTAATTTTCCTGACTCATAGCGGGAGTAAGTTGTTTGGCTGATATTCAGTAGTTTAGCAAGTTGTTCTTGATTCAAGTCTTTATCTTCGCGTAAGTCACGAATTCTATGATACATAAAAATCACCTCATCCTTATTTTAGGTGAGTAATTTTGTGCTACGGCATATTATGCGTTAAACGCATAATTGTTTTGGATTTTCTGTTAAACATCAATATATTTAGTAACTTACATAGGAAATGAAAGGAGGGAGTACTTGAAAAGCAGAAACAAATTTATCTCTATGTAATTGCCATCTTTAAAGAGAGGACCATATAGAGGAGAAGTCACTTGGTTGTTACAGACAGGACGAAACACATCAGGAGGAAGCTATGTTCCAAGAAAAAATATTCAATCCAGCAATACTACATGAAAACCGCTTGTCACCTAGAACCAGTTTTTTTAGTTATGAAACGGTCGCAGCAGCTATGCAAGGGGATCCGCAGGCATCTTTTGGGTACCAGTCATTAAATGGTCTGTGGGATTTTTATTTGGGTGAGGCAGAAAGTCAAGTTGTGTATGAACAAAAAATCGAGGTACCTGCTCATTGGCAGTTTCAAGGGCATGGAAAACCAATCTATACGAATGTCCAGTATCCTTTTCCAATTGATCCGCCATTTGTTGCGATGGAGAACCCAACCGCCTTTTATCGAAAAGCATTTATTGTGGAGGACATTGATCTTGAGCATGTGCTTCACTTTGAAGGTGTGGAATCGGTGTTTGAGGTGCATGTCAATGATCAGTATGTCGGCTACAGCACTGGCAGTCGCTTGGTATCGGAATTTGACATCACGCCATATCTTCAAAAGGGCAAAAATGTGCTTAGTGTGAAGGTGAAGCAATGGAGTGCGATGAGCTATGTCGAGGATCAAGATATGTGGTGGCTTGGCGGAATTTTTAGAGAAGTCTACTTGTTTTCCCGTAAGCCGCAGTCGATCCAAAATGTAACGATCCAAGCAGATTTATGCAATCAATATAAAGATGGCATCTTGGAAGTTTCGCTTTTCTTTCAACCAGCAACGCCAGAGCAGTCAGAACGAACGATAGAAATCGAATTGCTGGATCAGGAAAATGTAACCGTTTTAAAGAAAGCTGAGAAAAGACTAGGAGGAGCAAAAGCGGATTGGACGATTTCCGCAACCATTGAAGAAATAATTCCTTGGAACGCAGAAGAACCGTACCTATACCATCTGTTGGTGAAACAGTATCAAGGCGAGGAACTGTTGGAGGTCATTCCGTTTCTAGTCGGCTTTAGACAGATTTCCATAGTTGACGGTATTTTCCAAATTAATGGAAAGCGGGTGGTGCTAAAGGGCGTCAATCGCCATGAATGGCATTGTGAGTCTGGTAGAAGTCTGACAGTTGAGACGATGGAACAAGATGTGCAGATGATGAAAGCATTCAATATCAATGCTGTACGGTGTTCTCATTACCCAGCAGACACAAAGTTTTATCACCTGTGTGATCGTTATGGGCTGTACGTCATTGACGAAGCAGACATTGAAACCCATGGGATGGATATCACCCAAAGAATCAACGAACTGAGTAGTAGTGAGGAATGGTTGCCGACGTATTTAGATCGAGCAAAAAGAATGGTCGAAAAAAATAGAAATCATCCTTCGATCATTTTTTGGTCGTTAGGAAATGAGTCTGGTTATGGGGAAAACCATTTGAAGATGGCGCAGCTGATCAAGGAATTAGATCCCAGTCGTCTAGTTCATTATGAAGGAGAAGCACGGCACTTGAAAGCCTTGGGAGAATGGCAAGCGTGCCAAGCGTCTGATGTCATTTCGACTATGTATACATCTGTTGGCGAAATGGCAGAACAAGGGGAACGTTCACTAACACAACCGCATATTTTATGTGAATATGGTCATGCGATGGGCAATGGCCCTGGTGGATTGAGCGAATATCTGGAATTGTTTTATCGCTATCCTCGGTTGCAAGGCGGCTTTATTTGGGAGTGGATCGACCATGGCATCAAGAGTATAGATCACGTTTCTGGTGAAACGTACTACAAGTATGGCGGTGATTTTGCAGAAGAAATCCATGATGGCAACTTTGTGATTGATGGATTGCTATTTCCAGATCGTACGCCATCGCCAGCATTGTTCGAGTATAAGAAAGTGATTCAGCCTGTCAAAATCACTTTCCAGCTCTCAGAACAGACATGTCGCATCACCAACCGTTTCGACTTTCGAAATTTAGCGTCTTTACAGGCAGTCCTGCAAATCAAGGAAGACGATCAGGTGATTTTCTTACAAGAGCTGCCAAGAATCGTCCTTCCACCTCAGGAAGAAACGACCATTTCCCTGCCAGAAGAAGCTACGCTGAGCTTAGCGGGAAGAGCACAGGCAGTGGTCACGCTGTTTTTCTTTGAAGAAAGTGCGCCAGATTTTTCTTTAGAACACGCAGTTGCTTGGGAACAAGCCATCATTGATCAACCAATAAAAAGCGTACAAATACCCAAAGCGGATGCCTTTCACTATTCAGAAACGGTCGATGAACTGAGGATTACTTTGGCTGAGCAGACCTATATTTTTCATAAGAAAACAGGTACCTTGAGCCAGTGGCTCATCGAAGGGCAAGCCTTGCTTACTGAACCGCTTGAAATGAACTTTTGGCGGGCACCGACTGACAACGACTTGTTAGGCAGTGAAGAGTTTGGTTCGGCAAGCATCGCCAAGGAATGGGAAGCGTTTCGCATTCGCCACTTAAAGGAGCGTGTGCTCGCCTTTACCTATGAACAGCGCCCTGATGAAATAAAAGTCGAGATTCGCTGCAACAGCATGCCTATTTCCCTCGACTGGGGAATTGAATTGTTCTTTACGTATCATCTTTCATTGGCAGGCGATATCCGTGTAGCAGTCCAAGGAACCCCGTTTGGAAACGGACCGAAAACCCTGCCGCGAATCGGTGTGCAGCTGATGATGGATAAAGAACATCAGAATGTTCAGTGGCTGGGACTTGGGCCGCATGAAACCTATCCTGATAGTTGCCAAAGCGGGTTTTTCGATTGGTGGGAAAGAACCGTTCCAGAAATGCACACGCCGTATGTGCGGCCGCAAGAAAATGGCAACCGCATGAAGACCAAATTCTTCCGTTTGTCTAAGCCTTCCGGAGCAGGACTGACTATTTCCGGAAAATCGCTGAATTTTAGTGTGCATCACTACACCCTGAACAATTTGGAACAAGCGACCCATACCAATCAATTAGAAACCAGCGACGCAGTTGCCGTCAACATTGACTATGGGGTGCAAGGACTAGGAAGTGCCAGTTGCGGTCCCGGTATTTTACCGAAGTATTTATTGCAAAATCAGGCCTTTGCCTTTGATTTTCAGATGAACTATCAAAAAAAAGTGGAAGGAGCATGACAATGAAAAAAATAGCTTTATGTATGGCAATGATAGGACTAGGAGGCTTAGCTGCTTGTGGGAATGGCAACGATACGCCAGAGCGTGAGGGGGGCGATCAAAACGGCGCAGAGGAAATCACCATTTGGGCGTGGGACCCAAAATTCAATATCGCAGCCTTTGAGTTGGCGGAATCATACCATCAAGAAGAAAATCCTGATTTCAAAATCAATGTCACTGAGATTTCCCAACAAGACAGCGTACAAAAAATGAATACCATCTTTAGTTCAGGCAGTACCCAAGGATTGCCTAATATCGTCTTGATTGAAGATTTTCGCGCTCGTAATTTTTTAGAAGTTTTTCCAGAGTATTTCGTTCCATTGACTGAGTATATAAATGTTGACGACTTTATGGATTACAAAATCGAGGTATCTTCGATCGATGGCGAGCAGTATGGGATGCCGTTTGATTCAGGGGTAGCGGGCGTTTACTTGCGAAAATCGATCATTGAAGAAGCGGGCTTGGAACTGTCAGATTTCACCAATATCACTTGGCAAACCTTTAATGAATTGGGGATCCGTGTGAAAGAAGCAACTGGCAAACCATTGTTGTCCATCGATATGAATGATCTAGGACATTTGCGAATGATGATGCATTCCAGTGGTTATTGGTATACCGCAGAGGATGGTGAAACGCCTTTTATTGACGGCAATCCTTCTTTGAAACAAGGGCTTGAAGATTTGAAAATGCTGCTTGATTCAGGAGTAATGACAACGCACAATGGCTGGGACCAAATGCTAGCAGGTTTTAACAGCGGCGAAGTAGCGGGCGTTTTACAAGGAAACTGGATCACGCCATCGGTGAAAGCAGAAGAAAGCCAAAGTGGCGATTGGGCAGTCGTTCCAGTACCAAAGCAAGAATCGATCGAAGGTTCTGTCAATGCGACCAATCTCGGAGGTTCGTCAATTTATGTATTAGATATCGATGGGAAAGAAGAAGCCCTGAGCTATATTGCTGACGTATTCGGCAAAAATATCGCCTTTTACGAAGAGCTGATTCAAACCGTCGGAGCAATCGGTTCTTACGTTCCCGCTTCACAAGGAGATGCGTATCATGCACCAGATCCCTTCTTCGACGATCAGGCTATCTATCAAGATTTCATGAACTGGGCAAATGAAATTCCTTCAGTAAACTTTGGGAAAAACACTTATGCGTTGGAAGACATCATGAATCAAGGCTTTTTGGACTATGTCAATGGAGCAGATTTGGACGAAGTCTTAAAAAATACGCAAATGATTGCTGACAATCAATTGAATTAACACGGACTGAGGGGCATGTACGATGAAAAATAAATTATTTTATAAAAAAGGAGTGATCACGGGGTGGCTATTTATTGCTATCCCGACACTCTTAATCTTCTTTTTCTCTTTTTATCCAATGATCCAAGCGTTTCTATTATCCTTGCAATCAGGAAGCGGCACCGGGCTGACCTTTAGCGGACTAGCGAATTATCGGCGGCTGTTTTCGGATCAAACCTTTTTGACAGCCACGAAAAATACTTTGATCTTTTTGGGCTTTCAAGTGCCTGTCATGGTCTTGTTGGCCATGTTCTTTTCCGTCCAGCTCAATCAGAAAACCCTAAAGCTAAAAGGCCTGTTTCGGACGATCATTTTTTTGCCAGCAGTGACTTCATTAGTCGCATACTCCATGGTCTTTAAATCACTGTTTGCAACAAATGGCGTGGTGAACGCCCTTTTAGTGAGACTGTCGATTGTCTCTGAGCCGATCGCCTTTTTCTCTAGTCCCTTTTGGTCAAAAGTCATTATCATTTTAGCCATCACTTGGCGCTGGACCGGCTACAATATGATTTTCTTTCTATCGGCTTTGCAAAACATTGACCCAGCAATTTATGAAGCTGCTAGAATCGATGGCGCTTCTCCGACCAAACAATTTTTTAAAATCACCGTCCCTTTGCTGAAGCCAGTCATTTTGTTTTCAGCTGTGACGTCAACGATTGGGACACTACAGTTATTTGATGAACCGATGAACTTGACCCAAGGTGGACCAGGAAACGCCACATCGACGATTTCCCAATATATTTATAATCTCTCCTTTCGCTATACACCAGATTTTGGCTACGCCTCTGCAGTTTCTTATGCCATTGTCGTCATGGTCATCTTCTTTTCCATGATCCAATTTAAGATCGGAGGAGAGGACAAATGAAAAAAGTAGGCACATATGTATTTTTGGGTGTTTTTACCATTCTGTTTGCCTTTCCCTTTTATTTCATGTTAGTGAGTATCACCAATCCTACCGTAAATATCATGCAAGGCAAACTATTGCCAAGTACCCATTTGCTAGAAAACTGGCGTAACCTAGTCGCAACCTATGACTTGAAACAAGTATTCTTTAATAGTGCAAGAATTGCGTTGTTACAGACGATTTTATCCGTGACGATCGCTTCGTTGGCCGGCTACGGATTTGAGATCTATCAAAGCCGATTAAAAAATATGCTTTTTAATATTTTGCTCTTGTCGATGATGTTGCCTTTTGCCGCCACCATGATTCCGCTGTTTCGAATGTTCGGCAGCTTTTCAGTAACGATTCCTTTTATTGGGCTCGATACAGTAGCTTCAGTCATTTTGCCAACACTATCGACCGCATTTCTGATTTTCTTTTTCAGACAAAACACAAAAATGTTTTCCAAGTCACTGCTTGAAGCTGGGCGAATGGATGGCCTGTCGGAACTAGGCTTGTTTTTCCGAATATACATGCCAACCATGAAAACAACTTATGCGGCCGCTGCCATCATTACCTTCATCAATAGTTGGAACAGCTACCTATGGCCGTTGATCACCCTTCAATCACCAGAAAAGCAAACCTTCCCTCTGATGATTTCTGCCATCGGTGCCGCCAATAATCCAGATTATGGCTTAATGATGCTAGCAATCGTGATCGCAACCCTGCCAACAATGGTGGTCTTCTTCTCGCTGCAAAAGTATTTTGTGGCTGGGATGTTGGGATCGGTGAAGTAGGGACGTTTAGAAAGATAGGAAGAATAAAAGACAGACGACTAATTGAGATAGTCATCTGTCTTTTGTTATTGAGTCATTCTGATTTATATCTGATTATTTCTAACTATATCCGCTATAAGCATTGTAATTCTCCAATCAACCTGCCATCAACTTAAAAACTGTCGTCCTTCCTTCTCAATCAATTCACAAGTCCAGTTATCCTCAAACAACGACGCCATCTGTCTTGCTTGGGCAAATAAATCCGTATCTCCGATCGCAAAACTTTTTCGAGCAGTGGCTAACGAACAGTAATCATAGCGCTTGCTCTTTTTTGCCAATAGCAGGGCTTGATCCGCGGCTTCTTTCGCCTCTGGGTGTTGCTGTTCTTGCAGATAAAGCAAGGCGACATTCAAATGAATCGCACACTGTAAAGGCACAGTATTTTCTAGTGCTTCGTATTTTTTTAGCTGATGGATCAATTGTTTGGCAATGACGTGGGCGGTTTCAACTGGAAAGTGGTATAAAAGACAATTGATCAATTTGATATCATCAAGGGTCCAGTCGGAATAAGCTTGAAGCGTATCCCAGGGAACCGTCAAAAGAACTTTGGGCAGGCAAGGAATTTCTTTTTCTGCATTCGTTGAGAGCGCTGTGAGAGAGTCGATTACATACAACAATAAGTCAATGGTTTTACTGACGGATGTTTTTTGGGAAAGTAAACATTGCTCTTTCAAAGCAAGCAATGCTTTTAGATCCTGGTTGGAAAACAAAGAGAAAAATTGATGCAAGATTTGTTGTTTTTCATTTAAACGGTATCCTTGGGCGATGTAAAAAAATTTATCAAAACCGCAATCGATTCGCGCTAAAAGTGCGATAAAAAGGGTAACGGAAGGCGTTAATTTTTCATTTTCAAATTTAGACAAGGTGGTTCTTGAAAGCAGGTCTTTACAAACTTGCGCTTGCGTGATGCCGCGGCTTTTTCTGATTTTACGATATGTGGTTCCTAAATTATTCATAGGCGCCTCCTTAAGCAATGTGATTATAGTGTACATAAGATAATTTTGCCCGTCAATCTGGTATAGTAGAACTATTAGACAGCTAGGCAACACCAGATAGAGGAGGCACGAACAAAAATGAATCAGACAAAATAAAATCCTTTACTTAGCAAATGGCGATCAATAACTAGAAAAACGAGCAATCGTTATTTCTAAGTAAAGGTGGAAAACAAATGAAGAGGAATCAGGGATTTACCCAATTGATCATTGGCCAAACAGTGGCGAATGTCGGGGATACCATTTATATTGTGGCAATTATCAGTTCTATTTTTAGCTGGACAGACTCTGCTTTGGCAGCGGCGCTGGTCCCGGTACTAGTAACAGGAGGCGGTGTCATTTCCGGCTTCCTCTCACCGGTCATCACGAGTTATTTTCGCTTAGAACAAGTGCTGAAGGTCAGCCAGATGTGCAAAACAGCCGTGCTCTTTTTTATGACCGCGTATCTCTATTTGAAAGCTGAAACGATGAATCTATTGGTTTTATATTGCCTTGTCGCATTGATTTCGTTTTTGGACGGCTGTTCAGAACCAATTAGCCGTGCCTTGATCCCAAAATATGTGGAAAAGCATCGACTCGTCAAAGCCAATGGAATCTTCAATTCGATGCTTCAAACAGTCAACATCGGCAGTTGGGCGATCGGAACCTCCTTGCTGCTGGTATTTTCTGTTCATCAGTTGGTTTTATTAGACAGCTTTCTGTTTCTAAGTGCCTCGATAGTATTAGCGTTTTTGCCTAGAACGACTCGAGAAAAAAACGAAAAGCAGCCGTTAGCACACCAGTTGTTTATTGGTTGGCGCTGGATTATGAAAGATCCTCTTGTTCGGGTAATCGTTGGCATGGACATGCTGGAAAGTATCGCCAATACAGCCTGGGTGTCCGCAATTGTGTTAGTATTCGTTCGAGAAGTGATGCAGACACCTGATGCTTGGTGGGGCTATATCAACGCCACTTATTTTGTTGGCGCGTTGCTAGGAAGTGCGTTGGTGATGCGATTTTCCGAGCGGTTTGATAAAAACAAACGAACAGCGATTGTAATGGGTGCTGTCTTAGGCGGACTGATCACTGTTGCCGTTGCCCTATCAGGCGATCGCTTTTTGATTCTAGGATTATCCGTTTTAATCGGGCTCTTTTCCCAGATCAAAAATATCCCACAAGCCTCATTAATCCAACAAAAAGTAGCAGCCGATCGATTGGTTGCCATCTACGCTGCCTCAGGAATCTTGAATTCCGCTGTTTTTGCTTTATTCGCCTTATTGATGGGACAGGTGGCAGATGTTTTCGATGTACGGTGGGTGTTTGTTCTTTCCGGCAGTTTATTGCTTCTAGTGGGGCTGATTGCAAGGAAGCTTAAAGTTAGTTAAAAGTAAGAGAGATAGTAGTCAAGAGAAACTCTTTTATACGAGGTTTTTATAAGATGAAACTAGCTTTAATAGTTTACTTTGATAATGGCATAGGAAGATGAAAAAGCAGTTACAGCTAGTTAGGAACAGTCCCTGACTAGCTTTTTGTGTGGTGATCTAAACGTTCTTACATCGAGAATACAATGATTATTGTAGATTTGATCGGTAGCTAATCACAGATTATTCATATGCAAAAGTATTATGTGGCTGAATATTGAGATTGACTAAGTATGGGGCTGCTATAGGAGGAAAGCGCAAGCGTCTTTATAGAAAACTTGATTACTTGAAAGAAAAGCTTTGTATTGATTTGGAGTAAATTCACAATTTTTTGAATATCTTTAGTTTTCCAAGATTCCCCTAAAAAGCTCATCTAACAGCTCCTAACCTTATATACATTTACATATCTAACTCTTATCTTTTCGCTTTTAGTTAGTTAAAAAGCAAAAAATAAATGTGAATCCGAGCTATTTTTAAATAATTAACCAGATAATCTTCCGATTGGAACGGTTAAATAGTGAATGATTGGTAGAAAAGAGATTAGAGGATGCGAGTTGTGATAAGTAAACTCATAAAAGAAGAATGCTAGAAAAGTAGAGAAAAATAGGATTAATGAAATAATCGAGATCCTTATTTTTTAACAATTTTCGAAAACCATAAATGAATTGAAGGAAGCTTAGTGTGGGTGAAAGAATAATTACAAAAAAATATTGACTTAAAAAAATGGCTATGGTAATCTATAAACGAAAATAGTGGGAACGTTTCCAAAATGCATCTTCGTTAAATTTTTATTTTTTTATACGAAAATGGAAACGTTTCTAAAACGTATTGGGAGGAGATTGAATTGGAAAAGACATTGGGACCAGGTGGTGAGATAAGGGCGGTACAACGGGATAAAAAAAATATCTCGAAGTGGGAAAAATTAAAGAAACAGTTGCGGCGTGATAAGTGGATGTACTTGTTGCTCTTACCAGGTATCATCATGACGTTTATCTTTAAGTATGTGCCAATGTACGGTGCTGTGATTGCATTTAAAGACTATAATCCTATGCTAGGAATTTTGGAAAGTCCTTGGGTAGGACTAGATCACTTTAGGGAATTTATCAGTTCACCAAATTTTACGCTTTTGCTGAGCAACACATTAAAAATTAGCATTTATGGTTTATTGTTAGGTTTTTTTCCACCAATTATTTTAGCACTGAGCTTGAATCAAATTATCAATAAAAAAATAAAACAGAAAATCCAGTTGATTCTATATGCGCCGAATTTTATCTCAGTAGTTATTATCGTGGGGATGCTGTTTTTGTTCCTATCCGCAAATGGACCTATTAATGGGTTAGTAGAAAAGGTTACGGGGCAACCAATTATGTTCATGTCTAATCCAGCTTATTTCAGAACGATTTATATTTTATCTGGAATTTGGCAAGGAATCGGCTGGTCATCCATTCTTTACACCGCGACGCTGGCGGGAGTCAGTACCGATTTATATGAGGCAGCAAATATCGATGGGGCAAATATTTTACAAAAGATTTGGCATATCGATTTGCCTGCATTGAGGCCTGTGATGGTGATCAGCTTCATCTTGGCCGCCGGCGGTATTATGAATGTAGGATATGAAAAAGCCTACTTGATGCAAACTTCAATGAACATCCCTGCCTCAGAAATCATTTCCACTTATGTATACAAAGTCGGCTTGCAATCAGGTGATTATGCCTACTCTGCTGCTGTTGGTCTGTTCAATATGATTATTAATGTCGTTTTATTACTGATTGTCAACAATATAACCAAGCGGCTAAACGATGGTCAAGGCTTGTAATGAAAGGAGAAAATTATGAATAGTGCTTTATCAAAAATCGACCGTCAAATCTTATGGTTGAATCGAGTGATTGTAACTTTTTTAGTCGTCATCACCATTGTTCCGCTGATTTATGTACTGGTAGCTTCTTTTATGGACCCAGCTACTTTGATCAATAAAGGTATAAGCTTCAATCCGAAAGATTGGACAATACAAGGATATCAACGGGTATTTGCAGATGATTCCATTTTACGCGGTTTTGTAAATTCGTTGTTTTACTCTTTTAGCTTCAGCTTATTGACTGTATTTATTACGATGATCACTGCGTATCCTTTGTCTCGACCTAACTTGGCGGGGAAAAAGATTATTATGACTTTTTTTGTCATTACAATGTTCGTGGGTGGCGGCTTGATACCTACCTATTTATTGGTAAAGAACTTGGGCATGTTAGATAGTGTATGGGCGATTATCGTACCAGGTGCTATAAATGTGTGGAATATTATCTTAGCCCGGACCTATTTTAGTGCTTTGCCAAAAGAACTTTCTGAAGCTGCTACTATCGATGGCGCCAATGACTTGCAAATACTGTTCAAAGTCATGCTTCCATTAGCTAAACCAATTATGTTCGTATTGTTTTTATATGCCTTTGTTGGGCAATGGAACTCATATTTTGATGCCATGATTTACATCAAAGATCCCGACTTACAGCCGTTGCAACTCGTATTAAGAAATATTTTGATCCAAAACCAACCCTCACAAGACATGGTGGGAGCCAATACAGCCATGGCAGAAATGAAACAAATTGCTGAGTTGATCAAATACGCAACGATCGTCATTTCTAGTTTGCCATTAATCATAATGTATCCTTTCTTCCAAAAATATTTTGATAAAGGTGTTTTAGTTGGTTCTGTTAAAGGATAAGTATTGTTCACTATTTGTATGAATAAAAATTATAAAGGAGATTTTAAGATGAAAGCAAAATGGATGCTGCCAATCGTTTTTACTTCCGTACTAATTTTGGGGGCTTGTGGAGGCTCAAAAGAAAAGAGTACATCAAGCCCTGATTATGAACTAGAAAATGTCTCTTTTCCATTGAAAGAAAAAGTATCTTTAAAAATGATGTCTCAAAGTGCCCCTTTGGCTCCCAATGATCCTAATGACAAATTGATTTTCCAACGGTTAGAAGAAGAGACCAATCTCCATATTGATTGGACAAACTACAGTAGTGATTTTGCCGAAAAAAGAAATTTGGATATCGCTAGTGGGGATTTACCAGATGCCATCTTCAACGCCGCTGCAGGTGACTATGATTTATTAAACTGGGCGGAAAGTGGCGTTATTGTACCGATTGAAGATTTGATCGAAGATTATATGCCAAATCTGAAGAAAATTTTTGATGAAAACCCCGAATACCGACAAATGTCTACTGCACCTGATGGTCACATTTACTCTATGCCTTGGATTGAAGAATTAGGCGAAGGAAAAGAGTCGATTCATACAGTAAATGGGATGGCTTGGATCAACAAGGAGTGGTTGGATAATTTGGGTCTTGAAATGCCGCAAACCACTGATCAGTTGATGACTGTGTTGGAGGCTTTCAAGACGCAAGATCCAAATGGTAATGGTGAAGCAGATGAAATTCCTTTTAGCTTTATTAACAATGGAGGAAATGAAGACTTAAAATTTTTAATGGGGGCATTCGGTCTAGGTGATAATGATGACCACTTAGTCGTTGATAACGATGGCCAGGTACAATTTACTGCTAACAAAGAAGGGTATAAAGAAGCCATCAAATATTTCAATGAAATGAATAATAAAGGTCTTATTGATAAAGAGGCTTTCGAACAAGATTGGAATACGTATGTTGCCAAAGGAAAAGAACATAAGTATGGCGTGTATTTTACTTGGGATAAAGCAAATATCACGGGTGCAGATGATAGTTATGACGTCTTGCCAGTCTTAGCGGGACCAGATGGAACGAAACACGTTACTCGTACGAATGGCATGGGTTTCTCAAGAGATCGTTTCGTAATTACTAGTGCGAATAAAAACTTGGAACTTACAGCTAGATGGATAGATAAAATGTATGAACCGTTACAGTCTGTCCAAAATAACTGGGGAACCTACGGTGATGAAGCACAGGCCAATATTTTTGAATTAAAGGATGGTATGTTAAAACATTTGCCTTTAGAGGGGACAGCACCGGGGGAACTAAGACAAAAAACCGAAGCTGGAGGACCATTAGCAGTTCTTGATTCTTATTACGGCACAGTCACTACTATGCCAGATGATGCGAAGTGGCGTTTAGATTTAATGCATGATACGTATTTGCCATATATTACGGAAGACAATATCTATCCACGTGTCTTTTTAGAAAAAGAAGATACAGACCGATTAGCAAAAATTGAAACAGATATGTGGGATTACATCTATCGCAAAAGAGCAGAGTGGATCACCGGCGGTAAAATCGATGAAGAATGGGAAGAATACCTTGCTGAATTGGAACGTGTAGGTTTGGAAGAATGGATTCAAATAAAGCAAACTGGCTATGATAATTTTTTGAAGGGAGCACAATAAGTGTTAGTAGAAGAAACGGCGATTTTGGATAAAGCAAATCGATTTATTGAAATGATGCGAGGAAAAGTTAACCCTCAGTATCGACAAAACTATCATTTTTCCGCACCCATTGGGTGGATAAATGACCCCAATGGGTTTATATATTACAAAGGGCATTACCATCTCTTCTATCAATACTATCCTTACGATAGTCGATGGGGGCCCATGCATTGGGGACATGCGCGCAGTAGTGATTTGGTCCATTGGGAAGATCTACCAGTAGCGTTAGCCCCAGATCAACCTTATGACAGCGGCGGGTGTTTCTCAGGAAGTGCAATTGAAAGAGACGGAAAACTATATTTATTTTATACAGGCTGTCAAGAAATTGATGGTATTAGCCATCAGCATCAATGTTTGGCGGTCTCTGAAGATGGTATTCATTTTAGCAAATACAATGGTAATCCTGTGGTAGCAGAAAAACAGCTAGGTGAAAATGGGCTGATACAAGAATTTCGTGATCCTAAAGTAATTGTTCACAACGATGCTTACTATATGGTAGTAGCTACTAAATCTACACAGTCTACTGGTAGAATAGTGATGTTTCAATCGTCAGATTTGTATACTTGGCACTTTTACTCTGTGTTGCTAGAAGGGACTTCAGAGCAAGGAATAATGTGGGAATGTCCTGATTTATTCCATTTAGACGGACGAGATGTCTTAATCATGTCTCCGATACAAATCAAGAAGAACGGACTGGAATATCATAATATCAGTTCTACCATGGCTTGTATTGGTGAGGTAAACTGGGAAACAGGTCAGATGATAGTTGATAATTTCCATGAAATGGATTTTGGAATGGATTTTTATGCACCACAAACAACAACAGATCCTAATGGTGGACGGGTGATGATTGCTTGGATGCAGATGTGGGATCGTACATTGCCTACACATGAGTTAGGCCATCTTTGGGCAGGCTCTATGAGTTTGCCCCGAGAGTTAAGAGTGAAAAAAAATCGATTGGTACAAAAACCCATCTCAACTGTATATAGTCATTTAGTTTATCAACAAGGCAGTGAAAATATCGCAGTGACTGACACATCAGTCGTATTTCGAAACGCACTGTCGGATTCTTCATATTTACATCTAGTCGCAGATTTGGAGAAAGCAGAAGTTTTTACAATTGAATTACTGCGGTCTAAGACGGATTGTCTCAAACTAACTTATGACACTGCTAAACAGGTTTTTGAATTGGATCGTCAGAAACTAGGAAGAGAGCTTACAGGGGCGGAAGAAGAATCTCTGAATGTCCGAAAAGTTGAAGTACCTTTGATTGATAATCAGCTCGTTCTTGAGATTTTTAGAGATACCTCATCAGTTGAAGTCTTTATTAATGGTTTAGAAGTTATGACGGCTACTTTCTATGAGCTGGAAAAAGCTCGAGATATCTTGTTTCATTCGATTGGAGAAAGTCGTATTCAAGCTTTTGAAACAGCGAGTGTGAAATAAATGTTTGATTGCTTAGGCGGTGTATCAATTATTTAATAGGTTTTGAAGGATAATATTTTTAGAAAAGAACAGATAGCTAGATTTCCCATGACTTTGCTATTAGTATTTTGAAAAAATTAGTAATTTATGACAAAATTCATTATACTAAACTTGTGCAGAAATGTGAGGGATCAACTATGAAAGCAACAATGAAAGATGTCGCAAAATTAGCAGGTGTCGGAGTAGGAACTGTTTCCCGGGTATTGAATAACGGCTCTGTTAAAGCTTCTACTAGAGAAAAAGTTGAAGCAGCAATGACAGAGTTAAAATATCAACCAGATTTTTATGCCCGGGGGTTAAAGATGAAGCATACGAATACGGTTGCTTTGATTCTACCCACTGTATGGCATCCATTTTTTGGCGAATTTGCCTACCATGTAGAAACAGCATTAGAAAGACAAAACTACAAGCTTTATTTGTGTAACTCCAGTGGGAATAGTGAAAAAGAACAAGAATATATCCAGATGGTCAGCCAAAATAAAGTAGACGGCATCATTGGAATTACTTATTCAGATATCGATGAATACATTTCGAGTAATCTGCCTTTTGTTAGTATTGACCGTTATTTCACTGAAGAGGTGATTTATGTGACCGCTGACAATGCGGCCGGTGGACGTTTGGCTGCAAATGAACTTTATCGCCGAGGATGTCAGAATGTAGCATATATCGGTGGGTACCAAGAAACACCGAATGAAACGAAGAGTCGTCGAAAATATTTTGAGATCGAGTGCCGTCAACTGGGGATTTCCTATAAAGCGTTAGATATGTTAGAACCTTTAGACCATCTCTCAGAACGTGTAACAAATTTTTTGTTAGAGAATCCCGATATCGATGGGATTTTTACGATCAACGATCCGATGGCATTAGCTGTCATTGGTATGCTTGAAAAAATAGGGAAAAACGTACCAGAGGATGTCCAAGTTATCGGATTTGATGGTCAAAAGATGACAGAAGGAGACCCTTATCTCGTATCAACAATTGCCCAACCTACAAAGCAAATGGCGGAAGTGGCAGTGGCAAAATTAATTGCTGTCATTAATGGAGAGACAGTAGAAAAACGTACCGTATTGCCGATTGAATTTGGCGAAGGTGGCACAACGAAACCTTTAGTGAGAAACGATTTTGCTTAGTGCAAATACGTTTCTTTTTTTGAAAATGAGTGAATGAAAGGTGTAGATAAAATGTTATATGGTGGAATAGAAGCTGGTGGAACAAAGTTTGTCTGTGGGATTGGTAATGAACAATTACAAGTGATAGAACGGAAAAGTTTTCCTACCACAACACCAGAAGAAACGATGAAGCAAGTGTTTGATTTCTTTGATAAGTACAAAGGAAATATCGCATCAATTGGTGTAGGAGCATTTGGGCCAATTGATATTCAAATCGAATCAAGAACTTACGGATATATCACCAACACTCCGAAGGTAGCTTGGCAAAATTATCATTTTGTAGGAGCTTTGGAAAACGCCTTGTCGGTTCCCATCTATTGGACTACCGATGTAAATGCTGCTTGTTATGGAGAATATATGGCAGGGTATGGAAAAGGTAAAAATAGTGTTCTTTATTACACCGTTGGTACTGGTGTTGGTGGTGGTGCTGTAGTCGATGGAAAAATAGTCACAGGTTTCAGTCATCCTGAAATGGGACATATGCTCTTACAACGTCATAATGAAGATCAATTTGAAGGAATCTGTCCTTTTCATCATGATTGTTTGGAAGGGTTAGCCTCAGGCCCCGCGATTGAAAAACGCTTTGGAAGAAAAGCCCAGACCATTTCATTTGATCATCCTTATTGGGCGATTGAGGCAGATTATCTTGCTCAGTGTGTGTATAACACAACTTTACTATATGCACCGGAAGTAATAATTTTAGGTGGGGGTGTAATGAAACAGCCGCAACTACTCGAGTTGATTCGCCAAGCGTTTAAAGAAAAAATGGGTTCCTATGTGGATACCCCTGCTCTTGAAGAATACCTACTAACTCCAATGCTTGCTGACGATGCAGGTTTGATCGGCTGCTTAGCTTTAGCAATAAAGAAGTTGGAACAATAGCAGCATGTTAAAGAACGTGTGAGAGAGTTTTTATAGCAGTTAGGATAGATAAAAAGGTTAACTAAAATGAGAGCTAGTAAAAAGGATGGCTAATAATAGATGTTCATATATATTTTTTGCGTAATCGAATGTCGCAAATAAGAATTTTTTCTTTCGTTCTATACTATTGTCTAGTTGCCTCAAATTGCTTCTTAATGCTTGGGTTTTGTTTTATCATAGATATTCAGTATAGAAATACACGATGTGAAAATCTATTATTCTTCTCGGTAGTTTATTGCTTCTAGTTGGGATGATTGCGTAGAAACTTAACGTCAGTTAAAGCGCGTCACGAATAGTAGTAACGAGAACTAATGAGACATTAGAATGTTATAAGAAACCCGTCAGAAGAGTCTGCCTGACGGGTTTTATAATTATTAGAAGGCTTGCTATTCCTCACAGCTCCGCAATCTTCCGTACGGTATTGATAGTCCGAATCGTAATCTGTTTACCGACGCTGGTGCTGGCTGTTTTTTTCCACCAATTGGTTTTTTGATAGTCTTTGCGGATGTAGGACCAGAAAACGACGTCTTTGTAAGAGAAAACCTGTTCAAGGTCGACATTTGGAGCCCCGAGTTTTTCAGATAACACCTCGTAGGTCAGTGAAGGCATCAAAAAGATCAGGTTGTCATAGATGGTTTTATCTTCCGTTCCTGACCAGTCAGGTCTATGGGCCAAGCGTTCCTGCAGATCTGTTTGGCGAATGATATAAATAGCGATATCAAAGGAAAAGTACCGTTTGATCATTGCTTTAATCATTTCGGCAAGGGCTTGTGGATCATCATCTTCGCTAGAAAAAATCACATTGCCGCTATTCAAATAAGTGACCACATCTCTAAACCCCAGTTCTTCAAAACCGGCTTTCAATTCTTTCATAGAAATTTTGTTATTCCCACCGACATTGATGCCTCTTAATAAAGCGATGTATCGTTGCATGGCTAGACCCTCCTTTAAAACTCTTCTTTTAGCTGATTATAGAATGGATGGAGCGGAAGCACAATCCTGGCTTCTCAGCTACCCAAAATACGTGAGCGAGAAGCGATTAATGCAAGCTTATTGGTGGAGTGGCTGTGGCGTACGTATTTTTGCACTGCAGATTAGTAAAAACGAAGAAACAACCTATAGATGGTAATACCCCTCACAAATTTACTAAAGCAAGCGAATTTGTGAGGGGCACTTTAAGTTGTTTTCTCTATTTCTGGCTTCATTGTTAATCCACCGCAATCCTCACAGACACTGTCTGTACGGGGACATCATAAAAGGGATCTTCTCGTCGGCCTAAAAAGTCTTGGGCTTGCTGAGGGAAGAGGGCGTACATCAGCACGTCTTCTTCGCTTTTGGCATACTCAGCGATTTCTTCCCGAAAGGCTGGCAGTTGTGGTGCCAGTAGATCAGCTGGTCTGACAGTGATCACTTCAGCATCTCCGATAATTGTTTCTTTGATTTCTTCGCTGATGGGTGCTGGCGATTGTCCATAAAATCCTTTGACGTAATCTTTGATCTCACTTGGGACAAGTTTGTAGCGTTCTCCTGAAATCACATTCATCAAGGCTTGAGTGCCGACCATTTGCGACAATGGGGTCACTAGCGGTGGATAGCCCAAGTCCGCTCTGACTTTTGGTACCTCTGCTAGAACTTCTTCATACTTGTCTTGCAATCCTTGTTCCGTCAATTGGCTGAGTAGGTTCGACAACATGCCGCCAGGTACTTGATAGATCAAGGTTTTGGGTTCGATGTCTTTGACTTTCGGGTTCAGTAGTCCTTCTTCGCGGAAACGATCACGAACGGGATTGAAGTGTTCCGCGATCTCAGCGACTTTCTGCAAATCAAGTCCCGTAGCAAAGCCGCAATCTTCTAAGGCGATTGCCACAGATTCGGTTGCTGGCTGACTGGTGCCGCCAGCAAAAGAGGAAATGGCGGTATCAATGATGTCTGCACCGGCTTCCGCAACTTTTAAGTAAGTCATCTCAGCAATGCCGCTGGTGGCATGGGTATGGACTTCCAGCGGCAGATCGACCGCGTCTTTGATTCGGCTGACCAACTCGTAGCCGGTTTGCGGCGTCAAAACGCCTGCCATATCTTTGATACAGATAGAATCTGCGCCGAGGTCTGCCATTTTGTTGGCAAGGTCAACGAAGTAATCCACGGTATGGATCTGGCTAGTAGTATAAGAGATTGCCGTTTGACAGTGTCCACCGGCTGCTTTTGTGGCGCGGATGGCGGTTTCTAAATTGCGGACATCATTTAAGGCATCAAACAAACGAAGAATGTCGATGCCGTTTTCGACCGATTTGGTCACAAAGTCAGCAACGACGTCATCGGCATAGTTTTTGTAGCCTAAGAGATTTTGTCCCCGTAAGAGCATTTGCAGTTTGGTCTTTTTCACTTCTTTGCGGATCGCCCGCAATCTTTCCCATGGGTCTTCATTTAAAAAACGCAAACAAGCATCGAAGGTTGCGCCGCCCCACATTTCCAGGGCATGATAGCCTGCTTGATCCATGGTTTTTAAAATCGGCAGCATATCGCTGGTAGGCATTCGCGTGGCGATCAGACTTTGTTGGCCGTCCCGCAAGACGGTTTCGGTAAATTGGATTTTTTTCATTCTTTCACTCTTTCCTGAATGATTTTACGGATCTGCTGCTGCATATCTGCTACGCTATGAGTTCTAGAACGGCCACAAACTTTGGCATCTTGTTCACAGACGTAGCAGCTTCTTGCCGGCAGTCCTATTTCGGTGCGGCTGATAGGTAAAAGCTGGTCTTGGTTTTTGGCTAAGACATCCAGATCCACCAATCGACCATAAGGATGATGGGTCTCAATCTGAACCATCATTCGTTTTAGTTCATAAGGATCTGTGGGCAGTACGAGATAATATTCCGGTCCAGTTTCCAAACTACGGTAGAGGTTTGCCAGTGGAATCAGTTCCTTGACGGCCTCTTCGATTTCCGTAATGAGTTCTTCAAAAACTGCGGTCAATGAGGCAGAATTTTTCACGGGACCAGGAATATTCATGGTGGCAACAAGTAATGCCGCTTTTTCATCCGCAGCGAGAAGCTCCCGTTGAAGGGAGCTTCTATTTTCTCGCGCCTGCAGCATATCGGTTAGCGTCACAGGGGTTCCTGAAAATAGGGCATCAGACATTTTTGACCACATCAATGATCGTGCCATCGCGGTATTCGATCAAAGCGACGGTTTTTTCCCCGTACTTGATTGGTTCGGGTTGACCGACAATGTTGTAGGCTTTTTCTTTTAATTCTTCAATGGTGTATTGGGGAATATCCAATGCTTCAAAATGGCTGATCAGGTCTTCGCGAGCAGGATTGATGGCGATCCCGATTTCTGTGACGACGACATCAATGCTGGCGCCTGGCGTGACGATCGTGTTGACGGTATCGACGATCGTTGGGATCCGTCCCCGCACGAGAGGAGCGATCACTAAGCTCATTTTGCACGCCATACTGGTATCTGAGTGGCCGCCAGAAGCACCGCGGATCACACCGTCAGAACCGGTGATGACATTGATGTTGAAATTCGTATCAACTTCCAGTGCGGAAAGAATGGCGGTATCCAATTGATTGATAAACGCCCCTTTGCTTAACGGTGAAGCATACATATTGGCATCGATCTCGTAATGATTGGCGTTTTTTCCTAGCGATTGTGCAGAAGGGTGATCGAAGTCTTGGACATCGATCAGTTTTTCTACTAATCCTTCTTCTAACAGTTCCACCATGGCATTGGTGATGCCGCCAAGGGCAAAGCTAGCTTTGATCTCATCTTTGATCATCGCCTCGCGTAAAAAACGAGAAACGGCTAATGCGGCACCGCCCGTTCCAGTTTGGAAGGAGAAGCCTTGTTGGTAGTAAGGCGAGCTGGTGATGACCTTGGCTGCATACTCAGCAATCAGCAATTCTTTTGGATTTTTGGTAAAGCGGGTCGCACCTTTTGCGATCCCTGCAGGATCACCGATGGCATCGACTTCCACGACATAATCGACATCCGTTTGGGGAATGCTGATTGGGGTATTTGGAAACGGCACCAGGGTGTCGGTGATGATCACGACTTGGTCGGCGTATTTTGCATCGACCATCGCATAGCCCAATGAGCCGCAGGTTGCTTTTCCGACGGTACCATTGGCATTGCCATACGCATCTGAGCTAGGCGCTCCTAAGAAAGCGACATCGATGTGGATATCGCCGGCGGCAATCGCACGAGCACGACCGCCATGAGAACGGATAATGACTGGGGCATCCATAATGCCTTCGGAGATTGCGGCACCGACTTTGTCCCGCAGACCGCTGGAGGTGATATTGGTCACGACCCCAGATTTGATATGTCCGATCAATGGTTCATGAACATTCGCGATGGAACTAGGGGCAATCGCAAGATTCTTGATGCCCATTTTTGCGATCTCGTCCAAAACGAGATTCATGATAAAGTCCCCTTCGCGAAAATGATGGTGGAAGGAGATCGTCATGCCGTCCGTTAGCCCTGTTTTTTCAATGGCTTCACGGATACTGCCCAAGACCTTGCTTTTGCCTGGCAGGACTGGCTCGATCTTGCGACTCGCTTCTTTGTAGGCATGGATATTGGCTGTTTCATTTTCAAAGACCCCGTATTGGTTGGCATAGCATTCAGGGATGTCTTTTCCTGCTTTGTTTAACACCATAATTACACTTCCTCCTCGGTAATCAATTTCGCTGCTTTGGCAAGGGCGATCACGCGTTCCGCTCGCTCAACGATTGGTTTATCGACCATTTTGCCATTCAAGGAGATCACACCAGAGCCTTTGCTTTCGGCTTCGCGAATGGCCCAGATCACTTCTTTGGCTTGTTGGATCTCGGTTTTTGAAGGCGCATAGATCCCATTGACTAGGGGAATCTGCCGTGGATTGATCACTGATTTTCCGTCAAAACCAAGCTGCTTGATGCGAGTCGTTTCAGCGATAAAGCCATCTGTGTCATTGATATCAGAAAAGACGGTATCGATGGCGGCGATCCCTGCAGCTCTAGCTGCATGCAAAATCATACTGCGGGCAAACAACAATTCTTGCCCATCTGGGTAGCGACGAGTCTTCATATTGGTGACATAATCTTCTGCCCCTAAAGCGATCCCGATCAAACGATCGGAAGCTGTAGCGATGTCTCGGGCATTTAAAACGCCTTCGGCAGACTCGATGGCAGCCATCATTTTGGTGGTTCCTACAGGCAGATCGTTTTCTTCTTCCACTTGCGTGATCACAGCGGCAACGTCAATGATGTCTTGGGCGGTTTCGGTTTTCGGTAGACGAATGACGTTGACCCCCGCTAGGACCATCGCTTCGATATCAAAGGCACCCACCGTGTCGAGGCCGTTGATGCGTACGACGGTTTCGATGGCAGAATAGTCAAAGGTTTTTAAGGCAAAATGCACCAGTGTCCGAGCGGAGTCTTTTTCATTCAAGGAGACCGCATCTTCTAAATCAAACATAACGGAATCGGCGCCATACAATGGTGCATCCCGTAGCATGGCAGCATTGGCTCCTGGTACAAACATCATCGTTCTTCTTAAACGTTCCATGTGTCGATCTCCTTCCAAGCATACTGTTCTTGTTCGGCGGCCCGATGAACGGCGGTCAGAGTTCGGGCTTTGATGGTACAGTCCAATGCGCCTTTATCGGTGGCAGTGATTTTGGCCTGTGTCACGCCTAGATGGTTCAGCGTCTCAAGGATGACGGCGCGAATTTGTTTGCCGAATTGTTTTTCGACACTGCTATCGAGGGTCAGCTCGATGGTTTGGGTTGTGGTAGGCTCGATCGCGATCAAGATATCACTGGATTCAACAGAGCCAGCAACCGCACTTTTTTTGATTTCCACTTATTATCACCTCTAAATATAGTTATGCTGCATTAAAAATGAGAACGTTGTTTCTGGTAAAAATTGCTGCAAGGAAAGTAAATCTTTTTCTGCAATCGCTTTCCGGACTTTTGTAGCCGAAACGGTTGATTGGTTGATCTTCAGACGGTCGATCACGATCAGTTCAAGCTCGGGTGAAAAAACGGCAGCCATGGCCTCGTTGTAGAGTTGGGTCACGGGCGAGTAAGGCTCTGAGCCTACAAAACGCGTAGTGATCGCCAACAGCGGGGCAATTTTTTCTTTGAAGAGGGTTGCATCAAAGGCGGCTTGTTTTTTGGCGATCGCCTCAGGTGCTTGCTCTTTCAAGAAATAACTGGGAAAGACCGCCGAAGAGACGAGATAGTTGTTGGTCGTCAGCACCGTTACATTTGGCAGATGAGCCACACCATCCGTCACCATCTGCAGCCGTTCGCTGGTAGAAAATTGCGAGCGGTCTTCTGATAAAACGAACACATAAACCTGTTCTTTTTGACTCGCAGCCGTTTCGACTAAGTACAAATGTCCTTTGGTAAAAGGATTAGCGTTCATGACGATCGCGCCGTTGTTTTGTCCAATTCGCTGCCGTTGCAGTTGCTGGGCATAGCTTTCAAAAGAAGGAACGCCTTGTTCCATGAACAAGATGTCTTGTGCTGCCAGCACTTCACGAAACCCGAGGGATTCAAAAAACAGGCGGTTTTTCGGTGCTGTATAGACGAAGGACTTGGTGAAGCCTTCGTCTTTGATATGATCGCTAAGGTGTGAAATCAATTGCGTCAACAGCTGTTCGGAGCGTCTTTTTTCACAGACCACCACATACTTGATGATATTGGCATAGCAAGAAGCAGTAGCAATCAAGGTTTGCTGGTCAAAAATGCCGACGGTATAGGCTACTTCTTCACCGACGGCTAAGCCAGCACGGGTGATCAATTTTTGCCATTGCAAAAAGACTTCTGGATCTTTTTGCAGCCAGATTCTTTTTAGGGTATACATACAATGCCTTCTTTATTTTTTTACTGGGAAGAGCTTCGACAAAAGCAAGGATGCGAAGTAGATGATCAGGATCACGACAAAGACGCCGCCCCAACCGAATAACAACAATTCAAATGAAGTCAGTAAATCTTGACTCATAGTTTTCCTCTCCTTTCTAGTGACCTAAGCAATCAGTGCCAGCAGTAAGCCACCGGCGATGACCGAAGCAATCTGTCCTGAAACGTTGGCACCGGCTGCATGCATCAAAATAAAGTTTTGCGGATCTTCATCTGTCGCCATTTTTTGGATGACCCGACTAGACATTGGAAACGCAGAGATACCAGCGGCACCGATCATTGGATTGATTTTTTCTTTACGGAACAAGTTCAGCACTTTCGCAAACAACACACCGCCGACCGAGTCCATAATAAAGGCAACCAACCCTAAACCAATAACCATCAATGTATCGACTTGTAAGAATTCTTCATATTGCATTTTCACAGAAATTGATAAACCTAGGAGGATACTAATGATATTCACTAGTTCGTTTTGAGCAGTGATGGACAAACGATCCAAGACACCACATTCCCGTAAGAGATTTCCAAACATCAAAAATCCAACCAGTGGCAATGAAACAGGTGCAATTAACCCTGCTACGATCGAGATCACGATCGGGAACAAAATTTTGGCCGTTTGCGAAACTTCGCCGGCACGATACGACATACGAATTTTTCGTTCATGCTTGGTCGTCACTGCTTTGATGGCAACCGGTTGAATGATCGGTACTAGCGCCATGTAAGAGTAAGCTGCTACCATGATCGCACCCATATATTTCGAGTTCAGCGTATTTGCGACAAAAATCGAAGTCGGACCGTCAGCAGCGCCGATGATCCCGATGGAAGCTGCGTCGTTTAAATCAAAACCAAGCAACACGGCAACGATGATCGTAAAGAAGATCCCGAATTGCGCAGCAGCGCCAAACAACAAAAGAAATGGATTTTGCAGCAAGGGACCAAAATCGATCATCGCGCCAATCCCGATAAACAAAAGCAAGGGGAACAATTCAGTTGAGATCCCCATATCAAACAATACTTGGAACGGGCCAGCTTCTCCGCCAGCACTTAACACACCTGAGTTCGGGAAGTTCACTAACAACGTGCCCAATCCCATGGGTACTAATAAGGTCGGTTCATATTCTTTCTTGATCCCCAAATACATCAATAGACCACCGATGAACATCATAACGATCCGTCCCGGCTCCGATCCTAACCCGACTACACCTTCAATTAACGTTTCCACTACGTCACTTCCTTTTCAATAAATTAGCCGATCGTAATCAGCAGTTCTCCTGGGTTGACCATGTCGCCCGCATTGACTGCAATGGCAACCACGGTTCCTGCTTTTGGTGCCACGATCTCATTTTCCATCTTCATGGCTTCTAAAATCATCAACGACTGATTTTCTTGTACAGTATCACCTACATTGACCAAGAGACGTAAAATCGTTCCCGGCATCGGAGAATGAATCGGCTCGCCATCAGCAGGAAGCGTAGCTGGCACTGGCTGTGGTGCTACTTCTGGTTCTGGTGTGCTGACTGCCTCTGGTTGAGCAGGTACCGCTGCGGGAGCCGGTGTTGGCACTGCTGGGGCAGGAGTGGTAGGTTGCGGCGCACCGATTTCTTCCATTTCGACAAGGTATTCTTGCCCATCGATTGCTATTTTAAATTTACGTAACATGTTTTTCCCTCACTTGTTTTCATTTTTTTTGGCTATTTTTTTAATTGTGAACTGAGAATCAGGCAGCTCTCCTGCGGCAATACTGGCGGCAATCAGGGCGACTCGCTTAAATTCAGGATTGCGTTTCTCAATTCTTCGAATGACAAACTGACTTTCAGGGTAACATTCAGCCCCTAGTGCGGCGGCTATCAGACTGACTAATGGATAATCTTCTGCAGGCGCTGGCTGATAGCTCGACACTTCTTGCCAATCAGACGCGGGTGGATCCGTTATCATTTCCTCGGACTTCAAAGGGGAGCTGACAGGCGCATCAGGTTCATCATGCGTTTTTTTGAACAATCTTTTAATAAGATTCATGGGTTTCTCCTTTCTCAATGATTCGTTCCCTTTCATTATAGAAACTCCCGTTCAATCAGCGAGATTTATTTCGGCTAAAAATTGTTTTTTCAGTGTTCCTTTTTTAAAAAAAGAGCGAAAAACCGAGATAAACGTTGATTTATCAAGCTTTTTATTGCGTTAATATTCTGTTAAGAACTTTTTAAACGAAAAATAAGATTTGAAAAGAGAAATTGTTTTTTTGCTGTTCTTTTTTTAAACGGGTCTTTTTTTCTATTTCTTGATTGTTTATTCTTAGACGTGTAAAGCATTCAATAACATTATTTCCTTTAAGAAAAGAAAAAGATTCACAAACTAGTGACGCTTGTCGCTAACAAATTACGGGCCTGTAATTTTTTTAAAATGTTTTTTGATAACGCTTACACATTTCGATGCATGAAAGGAAGAAGAAAATGTTCTTAACGATTTTATCCTATGCTATGATTATTGTCTTCATGTTCGTCATCATGAAGAAAAAAATGTCACCCTTTACATCCTTAGTAATTATCCCATTACTATTTACCCTTGTTGCGATGGTTGCTGGTGTTTCAGAAAAAGGCAATATCGGTGATTTTGTCCTTGAGGGAATCTCCACCACAGCCAACACAGGGATCATGTTGCTGTTTGCGATTTTGTACTTTTCCATTATGTTGGATGCAGGTTTGTTTGATCCAATCACGAAAAAAATGATTTATTTTGCTAAAGGCGATCCGATGAAAGTCTTGATGGCAACGGCAGTCGTTGCCGCTGCAGTCTCTTTGAACGGTGATGGAACGACCACGACCTTGATCTGTTGTTCTGCGTTTATTCCCATCTACAAGAAGCTGAATATGAAAATGATGAACCTTGGTGTCTTGATCATTTTGCAAAACACCATCATGAACTTATTGCCATGGGGCGGACCGACTGCTCGGGCAATGGCGGTGCTGGAAGTCGATGCGGATATTCTTTCTTATCTGCTGCCAGGAATGATCTTGTCTCTACTCTACGTGGTTTTCTTTGTAGCTCGCAGAATGGGGATCCAAGAACGGAAACGTTTAGGGGTTACCGAGCTGACGAATGATGAGATTTTAGAAATGACAACTGTGACTGATCCTGATACATTAGCGATCCGCCGTCCGAAAAACTTTGTCTTCAACGGTATCTTAACGATCGTCTTGATTGGCTGGTTAGTAGCAAGCTCCTTTATTTCTAGTATCGCTTTACCGCCAATCTTGTTATTCCTAGTAGGTACGTGTATCGCATTGATGGTCAACTACCCAATCTTGAAAGACCAGTCGTCACGGATCGGTGCCAACGGTGGTGACGCCGTGCAAGTCGTAATTTTAGTTTTTGCAGCAGGCGTCTTCATGGGCTTGTTCCAAGGCTCAGGGATGGCAACGGCTTTGGCGAATAGCTTCACGCAAATCATCCCTAAACAATTGGCTGGTTTCTGGGGATTAGTCATTGCCCTGATTTCTGCACCTGGGACCTTCTTTATTTCCAATGACGGATTTTACTTTGGGGTCCTGCCAGTCTTAGCAGAAGCAGGTCGTTCGTATGGTTTCACCAATATGCAGATGGCCTTAGCCTCTTTAATGGGCCAAGCGTTCCACTTGTTAAGTCCATTGGTTGCCTTCATCTACTTGCTGTTGCGCTTGACGGGCTTAGATATGGGACAATGGCAAAAAGAAGCTGCGAAATACGCACTGGGGATTTTCGTGATCTTCGTCGTTACGATCGTGCTATTAGGTCACATGCCGTTTTATATTCCACAGTAATTTCATACAGAAACTATCGAGCAGGCTGCCATTTTGCTCGGTAGTTTTCCTTGTTTATCGATAAACTTATTTTTTCCCAAAAATCTCATTTGTTTTTAGTATGATAGGAGTAAATCATGAATCCAATTATTGATGCAGTAAATAAAAATCTGGATCTGACCAAAAATAAACCATTAAAAGATTTGATCTATGAAGCATTCAAAAAAACCATCATTTTAGGAGATATTCCCGCAGGCTCTCGCATCAATGAGAAAGAATTTTCCGATACGCTAAATATCAGCCGAACCCCGATTCGTTACGCCATGACTCAGCTCGTGGCTGAAAAACTGGTGGAGCATGTGCCAAAAATCGGCATCGTCGTAAAAGGGATCAGTATCAAAGATGCTTATGAGATTTACGATATCCGCAAATCATTGGATACGTTAGCGACCATCAAAGCGATGGACTTGATGACTGAGGAAGATTTCCAGGAAATGCGCTGCTTGTTAGAACATGGCGAACAGCTGAATCGTGAGGATGATGTGGATGGGGTCTTGAAAAACTTTTCGGACTTCAATGCGTTTATTTACGAAAAAAGTCAAATGCTGCGGTTAAAAAGTATCGTGCTAGATCTGCAAGCGTACCTCGTGTATTTTCGTGACATTGCGATTCGCTCTTCTAGAAGAAGGGATGCGGCATTGGCGGAACATTGGCTGATTTATCGCGGCATGAGAACCAATGACACGGAACAGATCACGTTGTTGACCCATGAACATTTGGATCACTCCCTGCAATTTATTCTTGCTGAAATGGAGCGAAGAAAAATTGACTGATTCCCGTCTTTTTACCGCCAGCAACTATGCAGTCAATGCGCTGCATTATGAGGTAGCGTTAGCACCCAAGCCTGGTTTAGTAGATCCTTGCTCCTCTGGTGCGCATCAGGACATGAATGTGTTTACCTTTATCAACAGTATCACTTGTTTGGCGCCTTTTTTTCAGCGCTATAGCCAAGCGGGCTTTGCCCATACAGGCTCGCTGATCCAGCTATTTGACCAGTTACGAGGGATCGGTCAAGAAGCAGAAGAAGCGATGCTTCGGGCAACCAAAGGCATCAATACCCACAAAGGGGCAAATTTTTCCTTTGCAGTTTTGTTGGGGGCGACAGGAGTCTATTATCAACAAAATGGCAAGGCGGAGCTGACGGCTGAAGATACCAATCAGATCCTGCAGCTTGCCGCCGACATCTGCCAGCATTTGGTCAAGCAAGACCTGCAGCAAATCACCCACAAAGACCAGTTGTCTTACGGAGAAAAAAATTATTTGACCTATGGCACGATGGGAATTCGTGGAGAAGCCGCAGCTGGGTATCCAACGGTTAAAAAACTGCTGGAGTACTTACGGCAGCAACCACAAAAAACCTCCGTTTCCTTGTTACGCGGGTTGGTCTATCTAATGAGTGAAACCGAAGACAGCAACCTCGTCCACCGAGGCGGCTACGAGGCGATGAAGACGGTACAGCAGGAGATGCAAAAAATTCACCAAGCCAATCTGTCAGAGACAGACTTGCTTCGTGAATTAACGACCTATGATCAAGTATTGATTGCACGCCATTTGAGTCCCGGCGGCTCGGCGGATCTTTTAGCCTTGGCCCTTTATTTCTTGCAGCTAGAAGGCGTCTCCTTCTGGTAAAAAGGTATAGCCGATCCCCCAAACGGTTTTTAAAAAGCGGGCGTGCTTCGGCTCATCTTCAATTTTGTTTCGCAGATGATTGATAAAAACCATCACGGTATTGGCATCGAATTGGCCATCTTGCCAGACATTGCTGTAAATCTGTTCTTTCGAGAACACTTGATCTGGATTTTCCATGAAAAAGCGCATCAGCATGATTTCTTTTGAAGACAACTTGATGGGCTGATCATTTTTGAAAAACTGATAGCGTTTTTGGTCAAAACGAAACATGCCGCTGCACAGATCGCCTTCCGGTTTGGCGATCCCTTTTTCTCGCAGCACGTTGCGGCGATCAAGAATCGAAACGATTTGTGCTTTTAAGAGTGCCGGTGAAAAAGGCTTCGTAATGTAGTGATCGGCGCCGATCTCATAGCCGTTGATCATGTCTTTTTCGTCACTTTTTCCGCTCAAAAAAACGATCGGCACCGTGGGGTTTTCTTCCCGAATCAGTTGTGCCAAATGATAGCCGTCATTTTCATGCTCTAAACTGATATCCAGTAAAAAAAGATCAAAGCTGACACGAGAGTTGATCGCAATCGTTTTTTCAACGGAATCGGTCTGGTAGATCAGAATACCCGTCGACTGTAAAGATTTCCAAATCAGCCGCCGAATGGCAGGGTCATCATCAACGATTAAAATTTTTTCATCTCGCAAAATATCCGCCTCCTGTATCAATAGTATTATAGTAAATATGAAAGGGGTTTACAATGAAACCGCCATCAAAGTTTTGGCTGTATTTAAGTGTGGTCGCTACCTTATTCATTACACTGATTGGACTTATTTTTACCTTTACAAGTTATAAAAGCGCACAAAGACAAGCTGAAACCGTCGGGTTGCGGCAGTTGGAAACGGTCAATCAAGCGGCGATCAAACTGATCAGCCGCAGTATCGAATCGTACCACATGGCTCTTACCAATTATGCCGATGACCACCTCGAAGGCGCCGCCTTGGCTGATTTGCAGCGCCCCTTAACGTTACCAGTGATCAATTCTGCGAACAATGCCATGGTCGGATTGTTTTTGATCGACCAACAAGGTCAGATCATCGCCCAAAATACCGCAACGGCGGTCAATAAACCAGAAGACCCGCCGGTGCAAGAATTGTTATTCAAAGACCCATCCTTAGACAAAGTATTGGCAGGACGGCAGGTACAAAATGGGCAAGTCTATTTTGATGGCAAGCAGGCCTATCTAAATGTGTATCAGTCCTTAACCCTTGACGACAAAGAAGCGATTCTTGTGATGCCTTTGAATCTACAGCGCATGTACCGTCATGAATTTACCACCGATCGCAATGTCTCCGGCTATACGATGGTCAAAAACGCCGAGATGCGGATCGTTATGCACCCATCGGACGAACAAATTGGTTTTTCCATCGTTGAAAGCCGCAAAAAAGAATTTCCAGAGCTGGATTTCACCGATCTTGAGCGCTTGGAGCAAGAACAAATCGACAATGAAGAGGGCACCTCCGTCTATTATTCTTATTGGTGGAACGAAGAAACACTGCAAAAAGTGCTGAAATTGGCTGCTTATCAATGGATTACCATCGGCGACAGTCGCCTGATCGTCGCTAGCAATGCCGATTTTTTGGAGCAAAGCGGTCTCTTTTTACAAGACAACTTGATTTTGATTGGCCTACTAGGTTTGTTGTTTGTCATTATGATTTTATTGACGGTCCTGATCAAAAACTACATGAAACGCAATCAAGCCTATGTCGAAAACCAAGCATTGAAAGAACGACAACGGCTGTTAAAAGAAAAGCACGAAATCGAAAAAAACATTTTGCAAGAATCAAAACTGGAAACCATTGGCTTGCTAACGACCTCGATCGTCCATGACCTAAACAACTTTTTGACGCCCATGATTGGTCATCTGCAATTGCTGATCGAGGAAAACCAACACGATGAAGTCTTGATGGAGGATTTGCAAGAAGTCTGCAAAGCAGCAGAAAAAGGCAAAGAGTTATCTAGCAATGTGCTGCGTTTTTCGAAACTCGAAAGTGCCGACAAAACTGTGCAGTCAATTGCCGCCACCTTGACAGAGGCCATCGATACTATGCGTGCGCTGTTGCCAAAAGCCTTTTCCCTTACGTATGATATCCAAGAAGTAGGATATGCCGTCTACGAGAAGATCGATCTGCAAGTCATCATTTACAATTTGTTGATGAATGTATACCAAGCAAATGCCGATTGCAGCATTCGCTTGAGCCGCACTTCGACAGAAAGCGCCACCTTTCTGTTTCGTAAGCAAGCTTTCTCTGCGCAACAGGAGTTTGCTTTGATCGAAATCTCCGACAACGGTCCCGGCATACCAGAAGCGATCCAAGAAAAAATCTTTACCCGCTTTTTCACGACCAAGAGTGCCACTGGCGGTACTGGTCTAGGACTCTTCACTGTCTCTTCGATCGTGGAAAAAAACGATTGGTTGATTGATGTTACAAGTACGCCTAAAGGAACCACCTTTTATATTGGTATTCCTCTAACTGATCCCGAAAAAGCCACTGAACCCAACTGATCCGACGGGCTAGTTTCAGTGGTCTTTTTCTTGGGCATGCTGGAAGGCATTGATTTTTTGCAGGACTAGCAAGACGAGTACCAAAACAAAGATCGCTAAAGCAAAAAATAGGGCATCGTTCGCCATACCTTGCGTCAACAATAACTCGCGCAAAATCGCAGTAATGCTGATCAGAATCAAGTAACGGACGGGAATATGGTGTCCGTCCTTCATATACCGCAGCAACATCAAAATGATTTCTAATAAAATGAATAACGTGGCAATTTCTTCAATCAAAAAGGACAGGTGGGGCGCTTCACTTAAGGGAAAGAGCGTCGTGCTGATCATAAAAATCGCTTTTCCCATAAAAATCAAGACGATAACAACTAAGATCGCTAACAAGCTATCAATACAGATACTGATCACTCGCTCGAACATTCGGGTCAATTTTTCCATTCGCCACTCCATTTCTGCTTTTTCTTTTATTATACAAAAGAAGGCGTAGGACAAAGGGAAAAGAACAGAGAAAGAACAATCGCGGCCATATCTTTTTGACCGTAAGCTTAACGATCCTTCTATGGGCGTGTCTTTTGTGATAGCTTTCAATAGCAGAAAGTAGCGAGAAAAATATATTATCTTTTTTCGGAAAAATTAGAAAACAATGAGAATGAATAGTTAAAATATACACAAATTATTACGGGACACTTAGTTTCTTTTTTTGTTACAATGGTTAAATAAAATAGAACGCTGTTAAAATATTGCTTAAACAATGTTTTTGTCGCTATCGAATAGAAAAATAGTCCGATCGCAAGAGGTTTACCATTGTTAATAAAGTAACAAGTTTAGCGGGGTTCGCAAGAAAAATGCTTCTTTTCTCATCATATATGACGGGGATCAGTGAGGAGAAAAGAGCAAGAAAAACGGAGGGAAACAAATGAAAAAAAGTGGATGGTCAAAATGGGTGATTGGGGCAGCCTCATTATTGTTGCTTAGTGCATGTGGCGCCGATGGCGGAACAAAAGCCAGCAGCAGTGCGGCAAGCTCTTCTTCAGAAAGTGAAGTCACTTCAGGTGCTTCCCAACAAGAGTATACCGATCCAGCAGAGTTAAAAGATCAATATGATATCGTCATCGTTGGTGCTGGCGGTGCAGGGATGGCAGCAGCCTTGTCGGCTAAAGATGCTGGAATGAATCCAGTCATTTTAGAAAAAATGCCGATCGCAGGCGGAAATACCTTGAAATCTTCTGGCGGAATGAACGCATCAGAAACCAAATTCCAAGAAGCCCAAGGCATTGAAGATTCCAATGAACTATTTTTTGAAGATACCCTAAAAGGCGGTAAAGGAACCAACGATCAAGAATTGCTGCATTATTTAGTAGACAACTCTGCTTCAGCGATTGATTGGTTGGATTCAATGGGGATCACTTTAGACAATATCAGCTATAGCGGCGGTGCCAGTGTGAAACGGATCCATCGTCCTCACGACGGTTCAGCAGTCGGTACGTACTTGGTGGATGGTTTGTTGAGAAACATTCATGAGCAAGAAATTCCTTTGTTTGTAAATGCTGATGTGACAAAAATCAATGAAACAGGCGGCAAAGTCACTGGCGTCAACGTGAAAATCAATGGTGAAGAAAAAGAAATTGCTGGTGATGCGGTCGTTGTTACTACTGGTGGTTTTGGCTCCAATAAAGAACTGATCGAAAAATATCGTCCAGATCTGAAAGGTTATGTCAGCACGACTTCTGAAGGTAGTACAGGCGATGGTATCAAGATGATCGAAGAATTAGGCGGCGCAACGGTTGATATGGATCAAATTCAAGTCCATCCAACCGTGGTTCAAGATACAGGCATGTTGATCAGTGAAACCGTTCGTGGAGAAGGCGCCATCTTGGTGAACCAACAAGGGGAACGTTTCTACAATGAATTAGAAACCCGCGACAATGTTTCAGCTGCTATCACGGATCTGCCAGAAAGCTATGCCTACTTGATTTTTGACAATGCGTTAGCAGGTAGAGCCAAACAAGTCGATTACTACAAAGAACAAGGTGTAGTGGTAGAAGCTGACACCATTGAAGCGTTAGCTGAAAAAATCGATGTCGATCCAGCAACCTTGAAGAAAACCTTAGATACATGGAACCAAGCAGTGGCCGACAAAGCCGACAAAGATTTCGGTCGTGAAACGGCGATGGACTATGATCTGACGGAAGGGCCATTCTATGCGATTCAAATCGCACCTGGGATCCACCACACAATGGGCGGCGTCAAAATCAATACGAAGACCCAAGTGTTGAAAGAAGATGGCACTCCAATCACTGGCTTGTATGCAGCAGGTGAAGTGACCGGCGGTATCCACGGACAAAATCGAATCGGCGGCAATGCTGTAGCCGACATTATGGTCTTTGGTCGCCAAGCAGGCGCGCAATCCTCTGACTATGTGAAAGAAAACGGGAAATAAGCGGCTGTTTTTTCCTAAAAAAGACAGTATATAAAGAAAGAAACTTGGAACGAATCCTCTTAAGTGATTAGGAGGAGAATCGTTTCAAGTTTTTTTGTATTTCTAACTGAAAGGACGGAAAACTAGTCATTATAATCTTATAATGATTTGATAATTTATAATTCACATATAAACAAAATGTTTTTGTCAGTAGGGTTTGCTTTTCAATGAATCGGAATCAAGGAATAAACGGATAGGATTGGTTTATTCGATGATAAAAAATTTTAGGAGGCAGAGTATGAAAAACGCATTGGTAAAATGGTCGGTCGGGGTGGCAATCTTACTTGGAGGGACCTTGTTCTTCACGGGAAAACAAGTATTTGCTCATGGTTATGTGGAATCACCGGTCAGTCGGGGCTATCAAGGGTCTTTGGATCGCAATACGTTAGGGTGGAGCGCTGCGTTTGAGAAATATGGCAATGTCATTTCAAACCCACAATCATTGGAAACTAAAAAAGGCTTTCCAGAAGCAGGACCAGTAGATGGTCGTATCGCTTCAGCAGATGGTGGACTCGGACAAATCGGGGACTTTGTTCTTGATGAACAAGGAACCAATCGTTGGACCAAACAAGACATCAATCAAGGACCATTGCGGGTCAATTGGCATTATACAGCGCCTCACAAGACCACAAAATGGCATTACTATATCACGAAACCAGGTTGGGATCAAAACGCGCCACTCTCAAGAGATAGCTTGGAATTGATCGCTACTGTGAATCACGATGGTTCGGCTGCCAGCAATAGTCCAAGCCATACTATTACCATTCCAGAAAATCGTCTCGGGTACCATGTCATTTTAGCGGTCTGGGATGTTGCCGATACGCCAAATGCCTTTTATAACGTGATCGACGTTAACGTTTCTGGTTCGACAGTCATTCCCGAAAAACCAGCAGAACCAGCAAATGTCCGCTCAGAACGAGTGACTAGCAGCACGGTGGCTTTAGCATGGAACGGTCAAACCGATGCGAAAGAATACAACGTGTATCGTGATGGTGCCTTAGTGGCAACGACTACTGAGCCAACTTTTACCGACACGCAATTAAAAGCTAACACAACCTATAGCTATCAAGTAGAAGCAGTCGGCTTTACGGCGTTAGTTTCAGAAAAAAGTGCTGCAGTGAAAGTGACTACCTCAGCAGACAATCAAGTCGAAACCCCTTCGACACCAGGCAACCTACACCAAATGAGCGTGACAGACAGCAGCGTGTCCTTAATGTGGCAAGCATCGACTCATACAAATGGGATCGCTGGATATGATGTTTACCGCAATGGCATCAAAATTGCTACAGCCACAGGAACAACCTATGAAGACATGAATCTAGCAGCGGATACAACCTACAATTACCAAATCAAAGCAATCAGTAAAACGGGCGAACAATCTGCTTTTAGCAACCAGCTGAGCGTGAAAACCAATGCCAAAGAAGAAACGGAAACACCTGGAGGCGGGGAGTCAGAATACCGCGTGTGGAAACTAGGTACTTTCTCTGCACCAGAAGTGTATACAAGTGGTGAAATCGTGAGCCATAAAGGCAGCAACTATGTCGTGATCAACACCCACTCAAATTACGGGGACACCACTTGGTCTCCTGATCAAGCCCCAACCTTGTTTCAGAAGCTGTAACCCTTGAATGAATCAGTAAAGCAAGAGCAGTGCCTCCGCACTGCTCTTGTTGGCTCTTTTATGAGGAAATGATTGAACCTTTGTTTGATTCGTGCAACCAATTGGACGAATTCGCTTGATGAATGCAAAAACAGGTACTGCTATGCATCATGCGTAGCAGCACCTGTTTTTTGTTTTAGATCAAGAATAGAAGAAACGGATCAAGATTCCACCTAGAATCAGCACGATCGCACCGCATAAACGGTTAGCCATTTGGGCAAAAGCAATCATTTCCATTCTATCAGAGGCAGACAATACAGCGATATTGCCTGTTCCCCCCATGGAGTTGTTGATCATACCGGCACCAATTGCGGTTTCAACGGGGTACATCCCCAATACCATCCCGAAGAACCAGCTGGCAGCCCCCATAGATACGACACTGGTTAGGCAAAGCACGACAAATTGCCAAGTAAAGGCAGAAGCCAATGTTGACAGATCGATCAATGCCAAACCAATCCCCGCCAAGACCGCATGGGTCAAATTCGTCATCACAACATTGTTGAACATCACCACAGAATCTTCGAGTTTCTTAGGGACAATGTTCAAGGCTTTTAGAATAAAGACAATCACGATCATAAAGGCATACTCGTGAATTTTAGGGAAAAAGTCGCTTAAAATCGCACCAACGACCAACAGTGAGAAGGAAAACAGCATCCCGACCCCGATTTGTTGGGCATCAAGCGTTATTTTTGGTTTTTCTAATTCTTCTTTCGTGGCATTGATCAGTGTACCATGGCCATTGTATTTGGTTTTAGCAAAGGCCTTTGCGATAAATAAAGCACCAATAATGGCAAGAATATTCCCGAAAGTAACTGCTGGCGCTAATTGAGAAAAGATGGCGGCTTGATTACCGTTTGCCAAGCCATCAGCATAAATTTGTGAAAGTGGGGTGATTCCCGCCCCCATCCCGCCAGACATCATTGGTAGAGACACATACATCACCGAATCAGCAAAGCCATTGCCTAGCAGCATACCGACAAGACCGACGGAGAAAAAGCCTACTACCATAGTGATCAAAGCAACGGGAATGAATTTCGTAGAAGCTTTCACCAACAAATTACGGTTCATACCTAAAATCGAGCCGCAAATCAAAGCGGCAATATAGAAATCAAGAAAGCCAAAACCGCCCCCCATGAAGTCACTGACCGCGTTAATGACTTTCGTGGGTACGAGATGGAAGGAGGCTAAAAGAGTGGCACCAAGCAGGGTAAAAACTGATCCGCCGCCAAGATAAGAATTCATGATCGGGAGTTTTTCCCCAATGAAATACAGCAGGTGTCCTAAGGCAACCAGTAAAATGGTGATCCCAACCATATTTAATGGCAATTTGTCTAAGGCAATCGCACTGAATATGACAACCATGAAAAAGAGATACAAGGGAAGACTAATTCCCGAAATCGTCATCGTTTTTAATTTATTCATTTTTCAGACCTTCCTAGTATGTTGGATACCATTTAAGATTTTGGACAGCTTTTGCCATATCGGTTTCTTGCGCTTGGGCTAACCCTTGTTCTTTGGCTTTATTGGCAACTGCTTCAGCCACTTTGATAGAAACGTCCGCAACGTATTCAAATGGTGGAAGAACAGGTGCACCGGGTTGGCTCAAATCAACCAAACCACTTAATGAGTGAGCAGCGGCACCAATCATTTCGTCGGTCAAGAGAGAAGCTTCTGAAGCCAACATACCTAATCCTAGACCAGGATAGATCAAGGCGTTGTTTGCTTGACCGATTTGGTAGTCGACCCCTTTGTATTGGATCGTTCCTGAAGGGACACCGGTTGCCACAAAGGCTTTTCCATCAGACCATTCGATCACTTGCTCAGCTGTTGCTTCTAATTTTTTGGTTGGATTCGAGATAGGGAAAATCACTGGACGAGCAGTGTTTTCACACATCGCTTCCACAACTTCTTTGGTAAAAGCACCGGCATTGGTTGAAGTACCGACCAAAATCGTTGGTTTTGCGACTTTAATGACATTGATCAATTGCGTCATATCGCCAGCATTGGCAAAGTCAGCCCGTTTTTTGGCAAATGGTTTTTGTGCAGGAGTCAAATCGGACATATCATCGAACAAAAGCCCTTGTTTGTCAACCATAAAGAAATGATTGTAGGCTTCTTCTTCTGAAAGACCTTCGCTGACCATTTCGGCATGGACACGGCTGGCAATCCCGGCACCAGCGGAACCACCGCCATAACATAAGTAGACTTGATCCGTTAATTTTTCACCTGTAATATCCAGTGCACCGAAGATACCGCCCAGCACAACGATTCCCGTTCCTTGGATGTCATCGTTAAAAGTTGGAATTGTTTGTTTGTATTTGTCCAAAATCGTTGCAGCATTTGAACGGCCAAAGTCTTCCCAATGCAAGTAAAGTTTAGGGAACAATGATTCTGCCGTTTGAACAAATTGATCGATGAATTGGTAGTAGGCATCACCGTAGACACGTTCTTGCCGATTGCCTAGATACAAATGATCCTCTAACAATTCTTTACGGTTGGTCCCAGCATCGATCACGATTGGTAAAACAGAAGCAGGGTCGATCCCAGCAGCTGCTGTATAAATCATCAATTTACCGACAGAAATATCGACACCTTGGACACCCCAGTCACCAATCCCAAGAATCCCTTCAGCGTCAGTGGCTACGATCAAGCGAATGTCCCGATCGCCAGCGGCATTTTTCAACGTTTCTTCGATGTTTTCTGGATGATTGATATCTAAGTATGCTGCATATTGAGGATCAACGAATAGGCGGCTGTAATTTTCAATGGTATCAGCAATCGTTGGATCGTAGACGATCGGATTGAATTCAACGATATGTTGGTTGAACAAATAGTAGAACAATGTCCGATTGGTATTAAAAATCTCCATTAAAAAGTGACGTTTTTCAATGTCGGATTCTTTGGTGACATATTGTAAATAGGCTTGTTCTGCTTGTTCTTCGATCGTTTGTACGTGTGGGGGCAATAAACCGATCAGCCCTAGTTCTTTTCGTTCTTCTTGTGTAAACGCGGTTCCTTTGTTTAAAAATGGGTTATTTAAAATGTCATGTGCTTTCATTATGTTCCTCCAATGGATATATTTTGAGTACTCGTTCATTTCCATTAGCTACTTTAATCCTTGCATGGAATTATAGTCAACTATCGGTGGTATAATAAAAATTATTTATAACAAAACCGATGCGAGCTTGAATCGGCTAAGGGAGAAATCAGACGATGAATATACGAGATTTAGAATACTTTAACGCTTTGGCAGAGATGCTTTCTTTTACGCAAGTGGCGCATAAATTTGCTGTCAGTCAACCAACCGTCAGCTATGCTATCAAACGCTTGGAAGAGCATTATGGCTGTGATTTGATCGCTAGAGAAGCCTCTCATCGCTCCATCTCATTGACGACAGAGGGGGAAATTTTGAAGGCTCATGCACAGTATATCTTAGATGAATTTTTGACCTTGGACCGAGCCATCGACCATGCCAAAAACAACCGGACCCACATCGGTTTGCCGCCAATCATTCGTTCCAAAGTTTTTTCAAAACTCTTAGATGAAAAAGAGATCATCCGCTTTATTTCGAATTTCCACTTAGTATCTGGGGGATCCAATGAATTACTTTCGAAACTATTGTCAGGAAAAATCGATTTTAGCTTGCTGGGCAGTGTCAATCCCCTCGTCCACCCGAATCTGCAGGTGAAGTTGCTGCACCAACAAGAGTTTTTTATCTTTGTGTCAAAAGAAAACCCATTGGCAGAAAAAAAGGAAATCTCATTCGAAGAAGCTGCCAAATATCCCTTTATCCTATTGGAAAAAGGCTATACCCACATGCGCGCCTTTCAGAATTTAAGTGAGAAATCAAAGAAGAAGCCCGAAGTCCCCTTTTATTTTTCAGACGTTCAGACGATTGGCCAGCTGGTCAGTTCCAATATCGGCATTACCTTGATGACCGAATTTCCCGTATTTCAAGAAATGGAAGGCTTAGTGAAAATACCACTAGTCCCTGAAGATAAGGAAATCTTTTATATTCAATATGCCTATTTAAAGAGTGCGATGTTGAATCAAGAGGTCCAGAAGTTGATCAGGATCTTGGATGAGCTGTCTTGGGAGGATGAAGGGTGAGGAATGGGGGGGCTTGAGGTAAGGTCAGAGAAAAATGGTGTCGGTATGTGTGCTTGAGCTGCTGAAATAAAAGGGATCTTTCAACGTGGAAAAAACAAATGGATGGTTCCTTTAAACGATGAAACGAGAAAAAAATCCCTTTACTTAGACCGTTCTTACCGCATGGAAAAACGCTGAAAACCTTGATAAATCTCGGTTTTTAGCGTGGATTTTTGGTATAATAGTAGGACAGTAAAGTTTGTGACGGTGGCTATCTTTTGAAAGGTGGTGGTGCTTATGAAAGTAAGTGTTCACTCTTTAGAAAGGAGAAGCCTTTTGTCTGTAGCTGAAGCATTAGGGCTAATGATTAGTTTCGGTTCTTTAATCGCAACGATTATCTTTGGCATCCTAACTGCAGCAAAAAACGACAAAAAAAAGTAACCAGTCACTAAACTTTGGCGAGTTGACTGATTACTAAAATAATATAAAACTTGCCACCATCTTAAACGGTGCTTTAGGGGAGTTGTTCGCGCAACTCCTTTTTACACAATAATTATAGCAAGATTTCGGTGAGATATCAATCATTGACGCTACAGACGTGCTATTGCACGTCTATTTTTTTGTCCTCCTAAGTGGTGGAGCCGACTGGAACGTGGAGGGTAAAAAAGATCGCTTTTCCTTCTTAAAAAAGGTCTAAGTACCACCATTGTTCTGCAATTTAACCATTCATTTTCTCGGTATTATTAATCTATCGGGTACTTAAAATATCTTTCATGTGCATGAAGAAACTGAATGAACAATGGAAAATACCAATAACGCCCTACAATCGGCGCTTATACTGGCTGCCTAGCTGGACAAAATGTGATTGCGGTGAGTTAGTAAAACAAGTTTATGTGAAAAAAGGGGATTTTTCTATCCTGATGGGCTTTTTAAGTAACGCTACGACGGTTGAGAATCTGCAATTTACGCAAAGAAAAGAAGAGTTAGGTATTTTTAAGGAGAACGAAGCAAAGGCAATCCTTGATGCCATACATGCACTATAAGATGAAGAGGATGTGATCCGCAAAACTTTTACAGATAGCGGTCATGTAGACTGGGTATCTGGAACGTATTTTGATTTTGAGATTGCAAAATTAACGTTTGAATAATTACTGAAGGAATGGTCAAAACCAATTAGAGGAGGAACAACAATGGATGATTTATTTCTAAATAAGGAACACATTTCTGAGCGCCATTTTTGGAGTTAGTAAAGAGTCTTATATAGGATTGAATAGTTTAATTAAGTCGGATAATCACTTAGTAATTATTCTAATAACCAAGGTCAATTCTTTTGAAATTATCAGTATAATCATACTCGCATATCTGTTTACAAAAAAATAGAAGGAAGTAAAAAAGATTTTACACTTATTCTTTACTTTTTTTCTAACTAAGAGGGGTTACTTTTCTGATGTTCCAAGATTACAAGAAAGAAATGCAAAAATTAATGCGCTATTTTTTTTAACTTACTTTATTATTGTTATTATTAGTTTGATGTTCATAAACTTAGATCGGCCAGAAGTAGTAATGGGCGAAAATGATTTTTACTTTTTCACAAAAGTTTTTTTCAATAATTTCATTTTTTTTATATTATGTAGCGGATGTGTTCTAAATAAGTATGTTACCTATGTTGTAATAATATCTAATGCTTATCTTCTAGGCATTAATACGCCGCTAATTATTATGTTACAAATGGGTGCAGTATCCGTTCTACTTCATGGAGGGATCGAGTTTTTTGGTTTTTTCTTGGGTGCACTTATTGGTTTGAAAAGTATTGAATATCATGTGGCAAACGTCAAAAATACAAAATTAATTTTATTATTAGGAATTATCGCTATTTTTCTAGGTGCATTGGTAGAAGCATATATCACCACTTTTTTAATGATTTAAATAAGGAGAATTACTATGCAGGAAATTTTGAAAGTAACAGATGTTAATTTTGAGAGGAGCGACTTTAGTCTCAACAACATAAGTTTTAAAATCTACAGTGGGGATATTGTTGGTTTGATAGGTGAAAATGGTGCAGGGAAAACAACTTTATTTAACGTAATATTTAAAAATTTAGAGCCGTCCAATGGAGAAATATCTTTTTTGGGCGATCAGCACACAAAAACAGACAAATCAGAAATGGCCATTATTCTAGACAAAAATCATTTCAACGCATCATTTACAGCTAT
>NZ_NIBN01000001.1:10744-12953 GCF_002174385.1 Enterococcus sp. 6D12_DIV0197 | reverse complement strand
CCATTATTCTAGACAAAAATCATTTCAACGCATCATTTACAGCTATTGATATAAACTCTATTTTTAGCAAAGTTTTTAAAAACTGGAACAAGGAGCTATTTTTTTCATACATAAAGGAATTCGACTTACCAAAAGATAAAAAAATTAACGATTATTCACATGGTATGAAAGTGAAATTAAATTTTGGCTATGCTTTTTTTCGAAAGCTCAAATTGTTGTTGCTGGATGAGACAACTAATGGATTGGATCCCGTATTTAGAAATACATTACTATCTTATATATCAGATTTTTCAAAGGAAACTGGATGTGCTGTGTTTATTCCTTAAGGAATAAGATTAAAATAATTTATGTTATCTCATTTTTGATCATACACTTTACTGCTGTTTTGATATTTAAAGAAACTGGGCTTATAATAGCTAATATTATTAGTATATTTTTTTCTGTATCGATTGTACTACCATTATTCACAGATGATCATAAAGACGATTGGTACTATTTTTCTACTACTTTGCCTATTAGACATACGGATATAGTCCTATCAAGATATACTGTTATGGGAGTTGTTCTAGCAACTATTTCACTATTAAATTTGATTGTAGATTCTATATTTTTACTTTTTTACAACCAATACTCAATTTTGGTATGCTTAAGTGTTATAGGATTATCAATAGCTATTAGTGTAATATACACTTCTCTTTTAGTACCAGCGGTTTATTTAGCTGGAATAAACGGAAGCTCAATCGTTTTTCTGATACTGATTGTTATATTCATGTTAGTTCAAAACTTATTGAAAACTTCTATGATAAATGAAATATTTAAATTATCAAATTACATTCTCTTTTTCTGCTTGTTCTTAGTTTGTTTATTGTTTTTGCTTATATCGATATACCTATCTTTTAGAATTACAAAAAAGATGGTTAACCAATGTCCAAATACAGATTAAAGGAGCTTTAACATGTACGATGTAAAGTCAAAAAAATTTTATTGTAACAGATGTAAGAAAGAAATAAGTACTTATGAAACATGTTGGACTAAATGGCAATTTCCTCCCAAAATCAATAGCGCTCAAGAAAAATCCCTCAAGGCTTTAGAGAATCAAAATGCATCTATCTTATGTTTAAAGTGCGCCAACGATATTTTCTCTGAACCGTTTTAAAAAGTTGATGTATTTATACTTCCCGTTATTAGTCACCAAATAAGATGTATTTCAGGATAAAAAAGGTGTCAGAAACTTAATAGTTTTTGATCCTTTTTTGATCCCTCGTTTAAGGGGGCACTGGAACATCCGTACAGAAAATAGCGGTAGTTTTTGGGAATGATTAATTAGAATCATTTTGACAATGACTTTTTGAAACTATAAAACATTGTTATAATAAGATTTTATAACTTATTTTACTGATTGCCAAAAACTAATGTTCCAGTGGCCCTTATAGAGACAAATTTATAACAAGAAAAGTCTATTCTGAAAAACACTATATAATAAATATATACACGTTATAGTGTTTTATCACCTTATACACATCTAGATGTGTATAAGAGACAGAATATATACACGTTATAGTGTTTTATCACGAAGGGGTGATTCATATGGTTTTTGAGCGGAAATGTTACGGTGACCAAGGGAAAGTACCTGTTACACCGTATAACCAACGATGGTATTGGCCACCTGATTGGATAGAATGCGATTGTGGTGATCTAGAAAAAATTACGGTAAGGAAAGGAAATTCTTTTTACTCAAATGGACATTATCTATGCAAAACTTGTGACCGAGAGTATCGAAAAATTGATGGTACTAATCGATTTGTTTTAGTGAGAGATAAGGTAAATTAAAAAATTTATTAATCCATGTATTCTTAGAGCATTGCTAATAGTGCAGTGTTTTTTTTACGAAGATGATGCAACTACTTTATAAAATTTACCTAATAATGTATTTCCCTTATATATCAGTAATCGTTTACAGTGTTGTTTTATTACATCTTCAAACTGTTATCTAGACTAAGATGTGTTTTTTTTATATAATCAAGATAATTAATTACTTGAGGGGTTTAATAATGAAAAAGAACTATCAAAAATTATTTTTGTCAGTGTAATAATGGTCTCAGCTTTGTTGATAATCAGATTCCAAAAAAAGAAGTTAGTTGCCTTCCAGTTCATTATTTTACAGAAGTTATTACAGATAATAAACAAGAACTAATTGATAGATCGAATA
>NZ_NIBN01000001.1:8157-9612 GCF_002174385.1 Enterococcus sp. 6D12_DIV0197 | reverse complement strand
GTCTTATATAGGATTGAATAGTTTAATTAAGTCGGATAATCACTTAGTAATTATTCTAATAACCAAGGTCAATTCTTTTGAAATTATCAGTATAATCATACTCGCATATCTGTTTACAAAAAAATAGAAGGAAGTAAAAAAGATTTTACACTTATTCTTTACTTTTTTTCTAACTAAGAGGGGTTACTTTTCTGATGTTCCAAGATTACAAGAAAGAAATGCAAAAATTAATGCGCTATTTTTTTTAACTTACTTTATTATTGTTATTATTAGTTTGATGTTCATAAACTTAGATCGGCCAGAAGTAGTAATGGGCGAAAATGATTTTTACTTTTTCACAAAAGTTTTTTTCAATAATTTCATTTTTTTTATATTATGTAGCGGATGTGTTCTAAATAAGTATGTTACCTATGTTGTAATAATATCTAATGCTTATCTTCTAGGCATTAATACGCCGCTAATTATTATGTTACAAATGGGTGCAGTATCCGTTCTACTTCATGGAGGGATCGAGTTTTTTGGTTTTTTCTTGGGTGCACTTATTGGTTTGAAAAGTATTGAATATCATGTGGCAAACGTCAAAAATACAAAATTAATTTTATTATTAGGAATTATCGCTATTTTTCTAGGTGCATTGGTAGAAGCATATATCACCACTTTTTTAATGATTTAAATAAGGAGAATTACTATGCAGGAAATTTTGAAAGTAACAGATGTTAATTTTGAGAGGAGCGACTTTAGTCTCAACAACATAAGTTTTAAAATCTACAGTGGGGATATTGTTGGTTTGATAGGTGAAAATGGTGCAGGGAAAACAACTTTATTTAACGTAATATTTAAAAATTTAGAGCCGTCCAATGGAGAAATATCTTTTTTGGGCGATCAGCACACAAAAACAGACAAATCAGAAATGGCCATTATTCTAGACAAAAATCATTTCAACGCATCATTTACAGCTATTGATATAAACTCTATTTTTAGCAAAGTTTTTAAAAACTGGAACAAGGAGCTATTTTTTTCATACATAAAGGAATTCGACTTACCAAAAGATAAAAAAATTAACGATTATTCACATGGTATGAAAGTGAAATTAAATTTTGGCTATGCTTTTTTTCGAAAGCTCAAATTGTTGTTGCTGGATGAGACAACTAATGGATTGGATCCCGTATTTAGAAATACATTACTATCTTATATATCAGATTTTTCAAAGGAAACTGGATGTGCTGTGTTTATTCCTTAAGGAATAAGATTAAAATAATTTATGTTATCTCATTTTTGATCATACACTTTACTGCTGTTTTGATATTTAAAGAAACTGGGCTTATAATAGCTAATATTATTAGTATATTTTTTTCTGTATCGATTGTACTACCATTATTCACAGATGATCATAAAGACGATTGGTACTATTTTTCTACTACTTTGCCTATTAGACATACGGATATAGTCCTATCA
>NZ_NIBN01000001.1:2088-3619 GCF_002174385.1 Enterococcus sp. 6D12_DIV0197 | reverse complement strand
TTATTTGCTTCTAGTAATTTTAATTCTGGAATAGTTAAGTTTTTTGGTCGTTCATTACTTCCAATTCCAACAGTACCTGTCTCTTATACACATCTAGATGTGTATAAGAGACAGAATATACACTTCTCTTTTAGTACCAGCGGTTTATTTAGCTGGAATAAACGGAAGCTCAATCGTTTTTCTGATACTGATTGTTATATTCCTGTCTCTTATACACATCTAGATGTGTATAAGAGACAGGTGTAATATACACTTCTCTTTTAGTACCAGCGGTTTATTTAGCTGGAATAAACGGAAGCTCAATCGTTTTTCTGATACTGATTGTTATATTCATGTTAGTTCAAAACTTATTGAAAACTTCTATGATAAATGAAATATTTAAATTATCAAATTACATTCTCTTTTTCTGCTTGTTCTTAGTTTGTTTATTGTTTTTGCTTATATCGATATACCTATCTTTTAGAATTACAAAAAAGATGGTTAACCAATGTCCAAATACAGATTAAAGGAGCTTTAACATGTACGATGTAAAGTCAAAAAAATTTTATTGTAACAGATGTAAGAAAGAAATAAGTACTTATGAAACATGTTGGACTAAATGGCAATTTCCTCCCAAAATCAATAGCGCTCAAGAAAAATCCCTCAAGGCTTTAGAGAATCAAAATGCATCTATCTTATGTTTAAAGTGCGCCAACGATATTTTCTCTGAACCGTTTTAAAAAGTTGATGTATTTATACTTCCCGTTATTAGTCACCAAATAAGATGTATTTCAGGATAAAAAAGGTGTCAGAAACTTAATAGTTTTTGATCCTTTTTTGATCCCTCGTTTAAGGGGGCACTGGAACATCCGTACAGAAAATAGCGGTAGTTTTTGGGAATGATTAATTAGAATCATTTTGACAATGACTTTTTGAAACTATAAAACATTGTTATAATAAGATTTTATAACTTATTTTACTGATTGCCAAAAACTAATGTTCCACTCTTATACACATCTAGATGTGTATAAGAGACAGGACTTAGGTTTTTTAGGGTGTTTATAATGCTGGTGTATGTATAGAATCATATCTTAATATTGCTCGAAATACTTTATGCTATAAACGATGTTAAATGATAAAGCTAAGTTCTCCACAAAAATTTGTCATGTTTTTGGAAGGACTTAGCTCTATTCGTCAGTTAACTTATAAAAATTGTGTTCTAAATTTCAATTCACCCGTCTATCATCTCTATAACAAAAAATGTGATAACATCATTCGGTCGCTTTAATGGAAATTAGTCTTTAAACGTTTCTTCAAAAAAAGCTATCATAGTAGCTAGTATTGCTGCAATACCTTGTAATACTCCCTGTGTAGCAACAATACCTGATAAACCTAAGAAGCCTAATACAGCTACTGGAGTAAGACCAACACCTAGTCCCACTGCCAAACTGAAACGGCGATCAAATTCTTCAATTTGGATTTTGTATCTGTCCAACTCTGGAGATAGTCCTGGTGGAAGCTCTCTTGGATCAAAATAGATACCTAAAGATAC
>NZ_NIBN01000001.1:0-1988 GCF_002174385.1 Enterococcus sp. 6D12_DIV0197 | reverse complement strand
GGTGTACTGGTTAAGTGTCCTTTTTATTTTTTTTCAGTTAACTCTTATAGCGGATATTATAGCTATTTTATATGTAAAAAAAGTATATTCGAAGAACGAAATTGAATTGTTTTGGAAAGAATATTTAGACAATCATCCTACAAACTTATTGAAAGTAGCGTTAGATAATGGATATTACACACCTAAGTCAAATGTCCTATTAATTAATCGTTCTATATTGTTACTTGTTTTTTCAGCTACTGTAGCGTTAATCCAATTCTTCTATCACGACTTTGGTGTATGAGAAAATGACTTAGGTTTTTTAGGGTGTTTATAATGCTGGTGTATGTATAGAATCATATCTTAATATTGCTCGAAATACTTTATGCTATAAACGATGTTAAATGATAAAGCTAAGTTCTCCACAAAAATTTGTCATGTTTTTGGAAGGACTTAGCTCTATTCGTCAGTTAACTTATAAAAATTGTGTTCTAAATTTCAATTCACCCGTCTATCATCTCTATAACAAAAAATGTGATAACATCATTCGGTCGCTTTAATGGAAATTAGTCTTTAAACGTTTCTTCAAAAAAAGCTATCATAGTAGCTAGTATTGCTGCAATACCTTGTAATACTCCCTGTGTAGCAACAATACCTGATAAACCTAAGAAGCCTAATACAGCTACTGGAGTAAGACCAACACCTAGTCCCACTGCCAAACTGAAACGGCGATCAAATTCTTCAATTTGGATTTTGTATCTGTCCAACTCTGGAGATAGTCCTGGTGGAAGCTCTCTTGGATCAAAATAGATACCTAAAGATACAGAATAATTATAATTTATAGGCTCATTATTTAATCTGATAGTATCTTTTCCTGTAGACTTAATGAGCACCCCAATAGCACCAGCGTCATTTATATCCATAGAAATCTGAATGTCTCCACTATTCATGATTTCACTAATTCTATTGACAATATCTACTACTTGATTATTTCCACCCGTTAAATCAATTAAGTCTTGAACCAGCTGCAGATCTTCTTGAAATTTAAGCTCTGGTTTTCCATTTTCAATTTTAAACTTTGCATAGTTTCCATCAAAAACATCAATACTATTTGATATTTTTAACTGCAAAACAATATTACCTACAACTGCAGTCTGTTCAATCTCAGAAGAAAATTCAGTGGTTAAATTCTCTTTAAATAGTGGTAGTGCTTCTGTAATTTTTTTTGCGATAGAGATTTTTTTAGCTTCTTCTAATTCTAGAAGGCGTTCAGCATCTGTGGGATATTCAAACGATGACTGACCATTATCCCAATACCCTGATACACCGACTTTATCAATATCTATTCCCCCAAGATTATATTCAAAGAATTGATCAAATGACCAGTTCTTAGGCATTTTATACCCTAGATTAGCACTAAACCCCGAGGACATATCTGATACAAAACAATTTTGAATTTGGATAATTGAGTTCATTGCTTGCGTACATACATTTCTTGGCGCGTACAACGAAACGCCGTACTCAGGATATTTGCTTTGCATGGTATGGACTACATCTCTTAAGTAACTCACAACTACTGGAATTTCGTCACCCAAAACATCAAAGTCACATGCAAAATAAATTGTAGTTCCATTTTTAAACCCAAGAGACTTAGCGGCGGCACCAGCCTGGACTGCATCATTAATTCCTTGCCCATATCTAGAAAAATAAGCAAGACTAGCACCTCCATTCTGATAAATGGGGAATACTTTAAAATTATTTGCTTCTAGTAATTTTAATTCTGGAATAGTTAAGTTTTTTGGTCGTTCATTACTTCCAATTCCAACAGTACCTGTCTCTTATACACATCTTTACTTTTTTACAACCAATACTCAATTTTGGTATGCTTAAGTGTTATAGGATTATCAATAGCTATTAGTGTAATATACACTTCTCTTTTAGTACCAGCGGTTTATTTAGCTGGAATAAACGGAAGCTCAATCGTTTTTCTGATACTGATTGTTATATTC